>JASGJO010000012.1:0-71823 GCA_049840715.1 Pseudorhodoferax sp. | reverse complement strand
TTCTGCGTTGCTCAACTTCCTACGTATTGCTAAGGTTAATAGGGAAACACGATAGAATCCGAACAGCACCTGAGTACAAGGCCGACAAGCAGCGCTGCGACGGCCTGGCCGGCAATGCCAAGGACGTTTGCCAGAGCGAGGCCAGGGCAAGGAAAAGGTGGCCAAGGCCGAACTCGAATCGCAGTACAAGCCCAGCGCCAAGGCCCGCGCCAAGGTCGCCGAGGCCAAGGCCGATGCCGCCTACGACACGGCCAAGCAGAAGTGCGATGAGCTGGCCGGCAACACCAAGGAAGTCTGCATGAAGGACGCCAAGGCCGCCCATGTCGCCGCGATGGCGGACGCCAAGCGCAGCTGAGGCCACGCACCGCTTGTGCCCTGGTTGGCGTGCGATGGCACGCGGCAGGGCCGTTCGGGCCGGCCGGGAGATGTTCCCGGCCGGCCCGAACTCCTTGCGCAGATCAGAGCAGTGGGGAAAGCGCGGCGCGCAGCGCTTTTGGCACGGGCACCGGACGGCTGCGTCGCGCGCTCCACGTAGACATGCACGAAGTGGCCATGGGCGGCGCGTCTCCGCCGCGCCCTGGCGCGAACAGCCCGACCTCGTAGCGCACGCTGCTGCCGCCCAGGTGCGCCACGCGCAAGCCCGCCTCCATCGTCTGCGGGAACGCCAGCGACGCGAAATACTCGCACTGCGTCTCGCACGACCAGGCCGATCACGGTGCCGCTGCGCTCGATGTCGAGTACGCCCTGCTCGATCAGGTAGGCGTTCACCGCCGTATCGAACCAGCAGTAGTACACGACGTTGTTGACATGCCCGTAGACGTCGTTGTCGATCCACCGCGTGCGTGATCGGCCGGAACACCCGGAAATCGGTGCGCGGGCGCGCGGCTGGGCGCGCGGCCGGCGCCGTGGGGAGGCAGAGTCAGCTGGACATCGGGCGCATTCTGCCAGCGGTCCTGTCCAGCCGCGGGCCGTTTTTAGAAGCGACGCACTCTAGTTTTGCTGCAATGCAACATAAAAGACTTGCAACCGCCCTGGTCCAGTCCCTAATAATTCGTTCCATGCTGCACTGCAACATCAACGGATCGGCAGCGGGAGAGCAGCAGAGATCCTCAAGCATTTTCAACACTGGAGATTCCACATGCTGACCGCTGACCAAATCGTTGCCACCCACAAAGCCAACTTCGAACTGCTGTTCGGCCTGACTTCCAAGGCCTTCGAAGGCGTCGAAAAGCTGGTCGAACTGAACGTCACCGCTTCCAAGGCCGCCCTGGCCGAAGCCGCTGACCACCGCCCAGGCCGCCCTGTCGGTGAAGGACGCGCAAGAACTGCTGGCCCTGCAAGCCAGCCTGCTGCAGCCCCTGGCCGAGAAGACCGCCGCCTACAGCCGCCACGTCTACGAAATCGCCCAAGGCACCGGCGCCGAATTCGGCAAGGCTTTCGAAGCCCAGGCCAGCGAAGCCCAGAAGAAGTTCCTGTCGGCCGTGGACACCGCCGCCAAGAACGCCCCCGCCGGTTCCGAAACCGCCGTGGCCGTGTTCAAGAGCGCTGTGGCCGCCGGCACCAACGCCCTGGAATCGGTGCAAAAGGCCGTCAAGCAAGCCAGCGACGTGGCCGAAGCCAACTTCAACGCGGTCGCCACCTCCGGCCGTGAACACCTCCAAGACGGCCACCACCGCCGCCAAGAAGCGTTGAACCCTCTTTCCGGAGACCGCGCCCCGGGCCGGCTCCTACGAGTTGTCTCCTCGGGTTTCTTCGAATTCATCGGAGTTCAGGAACCCCTTCAAGGGCCCCGCCCGCGGGGCCTTTCGTTTTGCGCCCGGGATTTGCGAGAACGATTCGCGTTGGCTTTAACATCGCCGCCTCCCATCGTTCCAGGAAGCTTCCATGTTGAAGAAAGCCATTTCCCTGGCCGCGCTGCTGCTGCAGCCGCGACCGCGCCCTGGCGCAGGACCAGGTCGTCAACCTGTACTCGGCGCGCCACTACGCCACCGACGAAGCGCTGTACAGCAATTTCACCAAGGCCACCGGCATCAAGATCAACCGCGTGGACGCGGACGACGCCGACATCATCGCGCGCCTGAAGGCCGAGGGCGCGGCCTCGCCGGCCGACGTGATCCTGCTGGTCGACGCCGCCCGGCTGTACCGCGGCGAGGTCGACGGCCTGTTCCAGCCGATCCGCTCCAAGCTGCTCGAAGACGCGATCCCGACCAACCTGCGCGCACAGCCGGAGGCCGACGGCGGCATCGCCTGGTGCGGCTTTTCCACGCGGGCCCGCGTGATCGTCTACGACAAGGCCACGCTCAAGGCCAGCGACGTGGACACCTACGAGAAGCTGGCCTCCCGAGCTCAAGGGCAAGATCTGCATCCGCTCGGGCTCGCACCCCTACAACCTGAGCCTGTTCGGCGCGGTGACGGAGCACATGGGCGAGACCCACGCCGAGGAATGGCTCAAGGGCATCGTGGCCAACCTGGCGCGCGACCCCAAGGGCGGCGACACCGACCAGATCAAGGCCGTGGCCTCCGGCGAATGCGGCGTGGCGCGTCACCAACAGCTACTACCTGGCCCGCATGATGCGCTCGACCAACCCGGCCGACCGCCCGTGGCCGAGAAGGTCGGCGTGGTGTTCCCGAACCAGGGCACCTGGGGCACGCACATGAACATCGCCGGCGGCGCGGTGGCGAAGTACGCCAAGAACCGCGACAACGCGATCAAGTTCTGGAGTACCTGGCCAGCCCCGATGCGCAGAACTACTTCGCCAACGGCAACAACGAGTGGCCGACCGCCAAGGGCGTGAAGATCGACAACCCGGCGCTGGCGGCCATGGTGCCAACGGCTTCAAGGCCGAGACGATCCCGATCGGCCAGGTCGGCGCGCACCAGCTCAAGGTGCAGCAGATGCTGGACCGCGTCGGCTTCAAGTAAGGCGCGACAAGCAGGGCCAGGACCCCGCGCAGCGACCGGCACAAGGGCCGCCTCGACGGGCGGCCCTTTCGTTTGCCCCGCACGCCGCCCGCCATAATTGACGTTTACGTCAACGTCAAAACCAAAGGAGCACACATGGACATCGCAGGCAAGGTCTTCATCGTCACGGGCGGCGCATCGGGCCTGGGCGAAGGCACGGCCAAGGCGCTGGCGGCCAAGGGCGGCCGCGTGGTCGTGGCCGACCTGCAGCAGGACAAGGGCGAGGCCCTCGCGCGCGAGATCGGCGGCGCCTTCGTGCGCTGCGATGTGAGCCAGGAGGCCGATGGCCAGGCGGCCGTGGCCAAGGCCGTGGAACTGGGCAAGCTCATGGGCCTCGTGAACTGCGCCGGCATCGCGCCGGCGGAGAAGACGGTGGGCAAGAACGGCGCCCATGGGCTGGCGACCTTCCAGAAGACGCTGATGGTCAACCTGCTGGGCAGCTTCAACATGATCCGGCTGGCGGCCGAGGCCATGGGCCGGAACGCGCCCGAGGCCACGGGCGAGCGCGGCGTGCTGATCTCCACGGCCTCGGTGGCGGCCTACGACGGCCAGATCGGCCAGGCGGCCTATAGTGCGTCCAAGGGCGGCGTGGTCGGCATGACGCTGCCCATCGCGCGCGACCTGGCCAAGGCCGGCATCCGCAACATGACCATCGCCCCCGGCATCTTCGGCACGCCCATGCTGTTCGGCATGCCGCAGGAGGTACAGGACGCGCTGGCCGCCAGCGTGCCCTTCCCTTCCCGCCTGGGCACGCCTTCCGACTACGCGCGGCTGGCCATCCATATCTTCGAGAACGACATGCTCAACGGCGAGGTGATCCGCCTGGACGGCGCGATCCGCCTGGCGCCGCGCTGACCCTTCCCCCGATGGACAGGCCGCGGCCTGTGTAAGCTCGCCCCGTGGCCATTCCCCAGTCGTTCGTCCAGGAACTCCTCGCCCGCGTCGACGTGGTCGAGGTGGTGGGGCGGTACGTCCAGCTCAAGAAGGGCGGCGCCAACTTCCTGGGCCTGTGCCCGTTCCACGGCGAGAAGTCGCCCTCGTTCACGGTCAGCCCCAGCAAGCAGTTTTTCCACTGCTTCGGCTGCGGCAAGAACGGCAACGCGATCGGCTTCCTCATGGAGCACACGGGCGCGGGCTTCCGCGAGGCCGTGCAGGACCTGGCCCAGCAGGTCGGCATGGCCGTGCCCGACGACGACAGCACGCCGCAGGAACGCCAGCGCGCCGCCGAACAGCGCGAACGCCAGGCCACGCTGACCGACGTGCTCGAGAAGGCCGGCGAGGCTTGGCGCAAGCAGCTGCGCCAGTCGCAGCGCGCGATCGACTACTGCAAGCGCCGCGGCCTGTCGGGCCAGATCGCCAAGCGCTTCGGCCTGGGCTATGCGCCCGAGGGCTGGCGCAACCTGGCCAGCGTGTTCCCGCACTACGACGACGCGCTGCTGGTCGACAGCGGGCTCGTGATCCACCACGAGGACAGCGACGACGGCAAGCGCTACGACCGCTTCCGCGACCGGCTCATGTTCCCGATCCGCAACGTCAAGGGCGAGTGCATCGCCTTCGGCGGCCGCGTGCTCGGCGACGAGAAGCCCAAGTACCTGAACTCGCCCGAGACCCCGGTGTTCAGCAAGGGCCGCGAGCTCTACGGCCTGTACGAGGCGCGCGAAGCCCTGCGCGACATGGGCTACGTGCTCGTGACCGAGGGCTACATGGACGTGGTGGCGCTGGCCCAGCACGGCTTTCCGAACGCCGTGGCCACGCTGGGCACGGCCTGCACGCCCGACCACGTGCAAAAGCTGTTCCGCTTCACCGACGCCGTGGTCTTCAGCTTCGACGGCGACGCCGCCGGCCGGCGTGCCGCGCGCAAGGCGCTCGAAGGCGCCCTGCCCTATGCCACCGACGTGCGCAGCGTGAAGTTCCTGTTCCTGCCGGCCGAGCACGACCCGGACAGCTACATCCGCGCGCACGGCACCGAAGCCTTCTCGTTGAGCGTGGGCGAGGCCGTGCCGCTGTCGCGCTTTCTCGTCGACGTGGCGCGCGAAGGCTGCGACCTGGGCAGCGCCGAGGGCCGCGCCCACCTGGCCAGCAACGCCCGGCCGCTGTGGGCGCAGCTGCCCGATGGCGCCCTCAAGCGCCAGCTGCTCGGCGACCTGGCCGACCTGGTGCAGCTGGACGCGCGCGAACTCAGCGATCTGTGGGAGCCCAGGGCCGCGCCGGACGCCCCCAAGCCGCGCAAGCGCCCGGGCAAGCGGGACGACAGCGAAGCCCTGCGGCGTTCGGTCCGCGGCCGCAGCGTAGCCCTGCCCGCCCTGCAAGCCTATGCCAGCCACTTGGCCACGCTGCTGCTGCGCAATACCGGCTTGTGGGATCAGCTCGGCCAAGCCGACCATGACCTGCTGTGCACACTGGACGGCTCCTACGGCGATCTGTTCCGCTGGACCGACCAGCAGATTCATGAACACGGCCCTCAGCCCTGGGCCGCGTTGGACATCGCGCTGCAGGGCCAGCCGTTTGAGCCCGAAGCGCGCCGGCTGGTCGCCCAGGACAACCTCCAACCATTCGAGCGCGTGTTCGAGATCGAGGACGTGCCACTTGCCGTGGTACGCACCACGCTGACCCGACTACACCGCGACGTGATCGCTGAAGAACTCAAGTACCTTGAAACCTTGCCGGCCTCCGACCCGGAGCGCATCGGCCGCGAACGCGATCTCATCCTGCAGCAACTGGCGCTCAAGAAATCGCTCGCGGCTTGAAATTCCCCGCATCGGCTATACTCTTGGGTTTGTCTCGCGGCAAGAGCGACAGCAGTACCTCCGAGCCCGGCCAACCGATGCCAACGCGCGCACGACCGGCCAATCTCATCGCAAGGGCTGCATTCCAAATGATCGCCCCCACATCTTGCCCATGGGCCCTGCTTTCCCCGCGCGGAAGGCCTGGCCCCGTCGCCCCCGCGCCGGGTTGTAAGCGGCGCTTGTTGTTCGCGTTTTTCGTCGTGTCGAGGTGTGTCCATGCCAAGCCAGAAGTCCGAGAAGCCTGTCCAGAAGTCCGCCAAGCCTGCTGCAAAGGCCGCAGCCAAGCCGGCGCCCAAGGCGCAGGCCGCAGCCAAGTCCCCTACGAAAGCCCTGACCTTGCCCGCATCGAAGACCCCCGCCTCGGAAAAGCCCGCCAAGAAGACCGCCGCCGCCGCTGCCGCGGGCGATGAGACCGTGACCAAGAAGAAGCCCGGCCGCCCGCCCAAGGCGGCCGCCGAAGGCGCGACCAAGAAGGCCGCCGCCAAGAAGGCCGCGCCCAAGGCGCTGGACGAGGACGACGTCGGCGACGACATGTCCGACATCGAGGAGGAGTTCGCGGAAGAGCCCGCAGCGCCGGCGGCCGCCGACGCCCCGGTCGAGAAGGCCAAGCCGCTGCGCATGAAGATCAGCAAGGCCAAGGAACGGGCCTTGATGAAGGAATTCGGCCTGGACGAGACCGTGCTGTCCGAGGAGGACATGGCCAAGCGCCGCCAGCGCCTGAAGGCCCTGATCAAGCTGGGCAAGACGCGCGGCTACCTCACGCACGGCGAAATCTCCGACCACCTGCCCGACAAGCTGGTCGACGCCGAGACGCTGGAAGTCGTGATCGCCACGCTGAACGACCTGGGCGTGGCCGTCTACGAGCAGACGCCGGACGCCGAGTCGATGATCATCACCGACAACGCGCCCACCGGCTCGACCGAGGAGGAAGCCGAGGAAGCCGCCGAGGCCGCCCTGTCCACCGTGGACAGCGAATTCGGCCGCACCACCGACCCGGTGCGCATGTACATGCGCGAGATGGGCACGGTGGAGCTGCTCACGCGTGAGGGCGAGATCGAGATCGCCAAGCGCATCGAGGGCGGCCTCATGCGCATGATGGAAGCCATCAGCGCCAGCCCCGCCACGCTGGCCGAGGTGTTCCGCCTGGGCGAGGAGATCCGCGAAGGCAAGGTCGTGATCTCCACCATCGTGGACGGCTTCACCGACCCCAACGAGGCCGACGACTACGTGGCCGAGGAAGACTTCGACGAGTTCGACGCGGCCGACGACGACGACGGCAAGGGCGGCTCCAAGGCGCTGACCAAGAAGCTCGAGGAGCTCAAGAACGAGGCGCTGTCGCGCTTCGACCGCCTGCGCGAGCTGTTCGAGAAGGTCCACAAGATCTACGACAAGGAAGGCTACGGCTCGGCCCACTACCTGAAGGCCCAGGAGGCCGTCAGCGAGGAGCTGATGACCATCCGCTTCACGGCCAAGACCATCGAGAAGCTGTGCGACCTGCTGCGCGGCCAGGTCGACGACGTGCGCAAGAAGGAGCGCGAGCTGCGCCGCATCATCGTGGACAAGTGCGGCTACCCGCAGGAGCAGTTCATCGCCGAGTTCAGCGGCCGCGACAAGATGGGCAACAAGATCGCCTCGCACCTGCTGGACCTCAAGTGGATCGAGAAGCAGGCCGCCTCGAACAAGCCCTGGGCCGCGATCATGGGCCGCAACATCCCGCCGGTGCAGGACCTGCAGCAAAAGCTCATGGACATCCAGGCCCAGGTGGTCGTGCCGCTGGACGAGCTCAAGGACATCAACAAGCGCATGAACGAAGGCGAGGCCTCGTCGCGCGATGCCAAGAAGGAAATGATCGAGGCCAACCTGCGCCTCGTGATTTCCATCGCCAAGAAGTACACCAACCGCGGCCTGCAGTTCCTGGACCTGATCCAGGAAGGCAACATCGGCCTCATGAAGGCCGTGGACAAGTTCGAGTACCGCCGCGGCTACAAGTTCTCGACCTACGCCACGTGGTGGATCCGCCAGGCCATCACCCGGTCCATCGCCGACCAGGCCCGCACCATCCGGATCCCGGTGCACATGATCGAGACCATCAACAAGATGAACCGCATCAGCCGCCAGCACTTGCAGGAGTTCGGCTTCGAGCCCGATGCGTCCATCCTGGCCGAGCGCATGGAGATCCCGGAAGACAAGATCCGCAAGATCATGAAGATCGCCAAGGAGCCGATCTCCATGGAGACGCCGATCGGCGACGACGACGACAGCCACCTGGGCGACTTCATCGAGGACAGCGCCAACACCGCGCCGATCGAGGCCGCCATGCAGGCCGGCCTGCGCGACGTGGTCAAGGACATCCTGGACTCGCTGACGCCGCGCGAAGCCAAGGTGCTGCGCATGCGCTTCGGCATCGAGATGTCGACCGACCACACGCTGGAAGAAGTCGGCAAGCAGTTCGACGTGACGCGCGAGCGCATCCGCCAGATCGAAGCCAAGGCGCTGCGCAAGCTGAAGCACCCGAGCCGCAGCGACAAGCTGCGCAGCTTCATCGACACGCTGTAGACCCCAACCAAGCCCGCGCAAGCGGGCTTTTTTTACGTCCGGCCTGGCGCGGGCAGATCCACCTGCACCACCAGCCCGGGGTGTGCGTTGGCCACCTGCCAGGTCGCGCCGTGGGCCTCGGCCACCAGCCGGCACAGGTACAGCCCCAGTCCCACGCCACCGCTGCTGCGCTCGCGCGCGGCGTCGGGCCGGTAGAAGGGCTCGGCCAGGTGCGGCAGCACGGAAGCGTCCACGCCCGGGCCGTGGTCGCGCACGCGCAGGCGGATGCCGCCGTTCTCGGGCTGCAGATGCAGTTCGGGCGGCTGCGGTGCACCGCCGCTGTGGCGCTGCGCGTTGCCCAGCAGGTTGCGCAGCAAGAGGCGCATGCGCGCACGGTCCAGCGGCAGCTGCGGCAGGCCCTCGGCCGCCTGCAGGCGCGGCAACTGGCCGCCCTCCCCGCCCAGGCCGTGCAGCACCTCGCGCGCCAATGCGGCCAGGTCGGTCGGCTCCAGCTGCAGCGCCGCGTGGCGCACGGCCAGGCGCTCGCTCTCCAGCAGGTCGGTGACGAGGTCGCGCATCACGGCCAGGTCGCGCAGCAGCGCCTCGCGCGTGGGCGCGAGCGCGGGCGTCTCGGGCAGCAGCTCGGTGTGCAGGCGCGCGCGCGTGAGCGGGCTGCGCAGCTCGTGGCTGATGGCCAGCAGCAGGCCGCGCTTGGCCTCCAGCATGCCGTGGATGTCCTGGGCCATGGTGTTGACGCCTTCGGCCAGCTGGCCGAGCTCGTCGTGCCGGCGCACCGGGATCGGCTCGGCGAAATCGCCGGCGCCGAAGCGCCGCGCGCCCGCGCCGATGTCGCGCAGCGGGCGCAGCAGCCGGTGCACGTAGATCCAGGCCAGCATGGTCAGCACCAGCAGCACCGACAGCGTCATCCAGCCGACGCGGCGCGGCTTGTCCTGCCAGGCCGCGACCGACAGGCCCAGCTCCACCACATGGCCGTCGGCCGTGGTGCGGCGCAGAAACTCGTGCTCGTTGCCGTCGCCGTCCCGGTCCCGGTAGCGCTCGCGGCCCGCCTCCGGCTCGCTCTTCCAGTGCACGGACGGGCCGGAGATGCTCACGCTGATCGGCAGGCGCGCCGTCAGCGCCTGCGCGCGCGCCACGCTGGGCGGGCTACCGATCTCGGCGACCAGCCGGTCCACGTAGTCGGCCGCGAGCGGCCGCACGGCATCGCGCCAGCCCATGGAGATCGCCCGCTGCATGCCGAACAGGAAGCTGGCCGACATGGCCAGCGCCAGCAGCAGGAACAGCGCGACGAGCCGCAGCCGCAGCGAATGCCGCATGGCGCGGTGCGCGCGCCGGTGCCAGCCCTGCACGCAGGCCTCGCTCGTGCGCGCTTCAGCCACGGCCGTTGCGCGGTGCGAGGGCCAGCGCGTAGCCGGCGTTGCGCAGCGTCTTGATCGCGTCCAGCGGTTCGAGCTTCTTGCGCAGCCGGCTGATCACGATGTCGACCGCGCGCGTGTAGAGCTCGGCTTCGTGGCCGCGCAGCTGGTTCAGGAT
The DNA here is from genome assembly GCA_049840715.1 of Pseudorhodoferax sp. Classification (GTDB taxonomy): domain Bacteria; phylum Pseudomonadota; class Gammaproteobacteria; order Burkholderiales; family Burkholderiaceae_C; genus Pseudorhodoferax. Next base: position 61,990 of record JASGJO010000012.1, on the reverse strand, counting down.
GTCGTCGCGGCTCCAGACGCGGCCGGGCTCGCGCGCCAGCAGCTGCAGCAGCTCGAACTCGGTGCCGGTCAGCTCCAGCGCCTGGCCGCCGCGCCAGACGCTGCGCGTGACCGGGTCGATCTCGAGCCCCTCGAAGCGCAGGCGCGCGTCTTCCGCCGCGGCGGCCGGCGCCACACGCCGGCGCAGCACGGTCTGCACGCGCGCCACGAGTTCGCGCGGCTCGAAGGGCTTGGGGATGTAGTCGTCCGCGCCCAGCTCCAGGCCGACCACGCGGTCCATGACCTCGCCGCGCGCGGTCAGCATGAGCACGGGCAGGTCGCTGTCCTTGCGGATCGCGCGGCACAGCGCGAAGCCGTCCATGCCGGGCAGCATCACGTCCAGGATCGCGGCGTCGAAGCCGCCAGCGCGCAGGCGCGCCAGGCCCTCGTCCGGGTGCAGGGCCTGGAGCAGCTCCAGCTCGAAGCGCGCGAAGTACGCGGCCAGCGGAGCGCCCAGGTCGGCGTCGTCGTCGATCAGCAGGATGCGGGGCATGCCTGCATTGTCATCCGCGGTGCCAGCCGCGGCGCTGCATGAAGTCGCGCACCTTCTGCTGCTGGGCCGGCGTCAGGCTGTCGTAGAAGTCGCCCAGCGCGGTCACGACCTCGGGCGCCTTGGCCTTCAGCGCATCGGTCTTCTGGTCCACCAGGGCCTGCGCGCCGGCGCGGTCGAACTTCTCGCCCGCCACCAGGGCCTGGGCCTGCTCGCGCGGATGGGCGCCGGCCATCAGCGCGCTGCGCTGCTCGGACAGCTTGCCGGCCAGCACCTCGAGCTTGGCCTTCTGCGCCGCGTCCAGGTCCAGCTTGCCGGCCACGCGCGCCACCATCTTGGCGCGGCGCTCGGCCATCTGCTCGGCGCTGGCGTTCCAGCCGCCATCGTGCGGCCGGTGGCCGCAGGCCGACAGGCTGCCGACCACCACGGCGGCACCGAACAGGCCCGCCAGACTGCGCTTGATCCAGGATCTCATTGCCATGCCTCTTGAAAGAGAAGTGAACATGGCAGCGATGGTGCCGGCGCACCGCGCCGCGGGGGTCTCGGGGCGGTTTCGCTTTGTTTCGGTTTATCTCAAGCGAAGTTCTCGGTGTCCACCTCGCCCGTGGCCTGCGGCGCGTAGCGCGGGCCGACCACGTTGTGCTGGCCGATCAGCGCCTCGGCGCGCGCCATCTGCGCGGGTGTCAGCTGCACCTTGGCGGCGTCCAGGTCTTCCTGCAGGTGCGCCAGGTTCGTCGTGCCCGGGATCGGCACGATGTGCGGCGCCTTGTGCAGCAGCCAGGCCAGCGCCAGTTGGGCGGGCGTGCAGCCCACCTCGCGCGCGAACGCCACGTAGGGCTGCAGCAGCTGCAGGTTGGCCGCGTAGTTCTGCGGCGCGAAGCGCGGCATGGGCCGGCGGATGTCCTTGGCGTCCAGCGCCGCCACGTCGTGCAGCGTGTCGGTCAGGTAGGCGCGGGCCAGCGGGCTGAAGGCGACGAAGGCGGCGCCGATCTCATGGCAGGTGTCCAGCACCGCGATCTCGGGGTTGCGCGTCCACAGCGAGTACTCGGTCTGCACGGCCGTGATGGGGTGCACCGCATGCGCCTTGCGGATGGTGGCGGCCGAGACTTCCGACAGGCCGATGGTGCGGACCTTGCCCGCGCGCACGAGTTCGGCCAGCGCGCCCACGCTGTCCTCGATCGGCACCTCCTTGTGCCAGCGGTGCAGGTAGTACAGGTCGATGGCGTCCGTGCCCAGGCGGCGCAGGCTGTCCTCGCAGTTGCGACGCAGGGCTTCGGGCCGGCCATCGATCACGCGGCGCACGACGCCGTCCTCCCCGCGCACGCCGGCCATGCCGCCCTTGCTGGCCAGCGTGAACCGGCTGCGGTGGCTTTTCAGCACCCGCCCGACCAGTTCCTCGTTGGCACCGAAGCCGTACAGCGCCGCCGTGTCGAACAGCGTGACGCCGGCGTCCAGCGCGGCCAGCAGCAGCCGCTCGGCGTGCTCGGGCGATGGCGGCACGCCATAGGCGTGGCTCAGGTTCATGCAGCCCAGGCCGATGGCCGAGACGGTGAAAGGTCCGATGGTGCGTGTGTGCATGGGCCGAGCTTACCGCCAGCCCCGGCCGCCCGCGCCCGGACGGCGGCGATGGCCCCGGCCCGACGCCGGCATGCGAGAACAATTTGTTTCATCCATGCAAGGATGGAATCCGCGCACCTTTGAATACATTAAAACAATCCAACAAGACGCACACAGGATGTACTCATGAGACAGATCGAGCTGCAACTGACGGCAGAAGATCGGGTCGCGGTCGATGAGATCCGAAGCAAGGGCGTGCACCACGCCCGCGAGGTCAACCGCGCCCATCTGCTGTGGTGCCTGGACCGCGGCATCCCCGAAACGCAGATCCTCGAGGTGCTGGGCGTCGGCCGCACGGCGCTGTGGCGCACGCGGGCCGCGTACCTGCAGGGAGGGGTGGAGCGGGCCGTGTTCGACCTGGCCCGCTCGGGCCGCCCGCGCCGCTACGGCGCGGAGGCCGAGGCGCGCGTGATGGCGCTGGCCAATTCGGAGCCGCCGGAAGGCCGGCAGCGCTGGACCCTGCTCGAACTCGAGCGCGCCGCGCGCCAGCAGTTCGGCCTGGGCTCGGTGAGCCGCGAGACGGTGCGGCGCATCCTCAAGAGAACCGCCACCGGCGCGGCGGCGGCCGGCTGAAGCCGCCGCTCGGCGTTCAGCCGTTCAGCTGCCGCTCCAGCTGGTCCAGCACCTGGTAGCAGGGCAGCACCTGGGCCACGCTGCTGTTGGGCTCGCGGCCTTCGCGGATCGCGGCGAAGAACTCGCGGTCCTGCAGCTCGATGCCGTTCATCGACACGTCCACCTTCGACACGTCGATCTTCTTTCCTTGCCGTTGACCAGGTCGTCGTAGCGCGCGATGTAAGTCGCCGTGTCGCCGATGTAGCGGAAGAAGGTGCCCAGCGGGCCATCGTTGTTGAACGACAGCGACAGCGTGCAGATCGCACCGTTGGCGGCCTTGAGCTGGATGCTCATGTCCATGGCGATGCCCAGGTCCTTGTGGATCGGGCCCTGCACGGCATTGGCCTTCACGATGGGGCTGCCGGCCTGGTAGGCGAACAGGTCCACGGTGTGTGCCGCGTGGTGCCACAGCAGGTGGTCGGTCCAGCTGCGCGGCTGGCCCAGCGCGTTCATGTTGGTGCGGCGGAAGAAGTAGGTCTGCACGTCCATCTGCTGGACGTTGAACTCGCCGGCCTGGATCTTCTTGTGCACGTACTGGTGGCTGGGATTGAAGCGCCGCGTGTGGCCGCACATCGCCACCAGGCCGCTGGTCTTGGCCAGGTCGACGACCTCCTCGCCGTCCGCGAGCACGTCGCACAGCGGGATCTCCACCTGCACGTGCTTGCCGGCCTTCAGGCAGGCCAGCGTCTGCGAGGCGTGCATCTGCGTGGGCGTGCACAGGATCACGGCATCCACTTCCTTGAGCGCCAGGCTGTCTTCCAGGTTCGTCGTGACGTGGCCGATGCCGTACTTGGCGGCGACTTCCCGGGTCTTGTCCAGGTCGCGGCTGATCAGCGAGACGACCTCGACGCCATCGATGTTCTTGATGCCGTCCAGGTGCTTGATGCCGAAGGCGCCGGCGCCGGCGAGGGCTACTTTGATCGTCATGTTCAGTTCTCCAGGATGAGGTGGCCCACGGCGGTGTTGGACGCCGGGACATGGAAGAAGCGGTGCTTGAGCCGGGGGGCCGGCCCACCGTCCACGTCGGCCATGGCGCCGCGGGCGATCAGCCACATCACGAGCTCGATGCCTTCGCTGCCGGCCTCGCGCACGTACTCGATGTGCGGCACCTTGGCCAGCTCGGCCGGCTCGGCGATCAGGCGGTCCAGGAACTTGTTGTCCCATTCCTTGTTGATCAGGCCGGCACGCGGGCCCTGCAGCTGGTGGCTCATGCCGCCCGTGCCCCAGATCTGCACCTTCAGGGGCTCGTCGTAGGATTCGATGGCACGGCGGATGGCCTGCCCCAGCGCGAAGCAGCGGGCGCCGGAGGGCACCGGGTACTGCACCACGTTCACATGGAACGGGATCACCTTGACCGGCCAGGCCTCGGGCGAGCCGAACAGCAGGTTCATCGGCACCGTGAGGCCGTGGTCCACCTTGAGGTCGTTGACGATGGTCAGGTCGAAATCCTGCTGGATCACCGACTGCGCGATGTGCGAGGCCAGGTCCGGATGGCCGATGACCTTGGGCACGGGCCGCGGGCCGTAGCCTTCGTCGGCCGGCTCGAACTCGGCCGCCGTGCCGATGGCGAAGGTCGGGATCACGCCCAGGTCGAAGCTGGTCGCATGGTCGTTGTAGACCAGGAACACCACGTCGGGCCGGTTCTCGCGCATCCACTGCTTGGACGGCTCGTAGCCCGCGAACAGCGGCTTCCAGTAGGCCTCTTCGGTCTTGCCCAGGTCGATCGCCGCGCCGATGGCCGGCACGTGCGAGGTGTAGACCGAGGCCGTGATCCGCGCGTGGCCCGCCTCCGCACCCGTGCCGGTCTGGCGCGCAGCGTGCTCGCCCATGATCTGCGCGGCCAGGGCTTCCTGGTGCGTCAGGTCCCAGTTCTTCCAGGCCTCCGATTGCGCGGCCGGGCCCTGGGCGTCGCCGCCCTCGCCCAGCACGCGGTTGCCCTCGGCACTGCGGCCGCCGCCGACCATCATGTCGCGGTAGGCATGCTCGGTCATGCCCGTCATGCTGCCGGCCATCTGCTGGAACGACAGCCCGTCGGTGGCGCCGAGCTTGGCCAGGAAGTAGATGTTGCCTCCCGTGCGCATGGCCCAGTTCAGATCGCGCGCGCGCACGGCCGCGCGCTGCTCGTCCGTCATGGGCCATTCGGCCAGGTAGGCGTCCTCGTCGGCCTTGAAGCGCGCGCGGTTCTCGGCCTTCATGAGGCTCATGCAGAACTGGTTCAGCCAGTAGCCCTTGCGCGACTGGTCGGCATCGAAGATGGTCGTGCCAGGCACGTCCAGGTAGGGTTTGTTCAGAGCCATTTCAAACCTCCTCGGGCCAGTACAGGCGCATGGGGTTGTCCACCAGCAGCTTCTTCTGCAGTTCGGCGGTGGGGGCGATCTGCGGGATGAAGTCCACCAGCAGGCCGTCGTCGGGCATGTGGTCCTTGAGGTTGGGGTGCGGCCAGTCGGTGCCCCACAGCACGCGGTCGGGGAACTGCTCGACGATGCGGCGCGCGAACGGCACCACGTCCTGGTAGGCGTGCTGCTCGCCGTTCAGGGCCTTGGGGCCGGCGACCGACAGGCGCTCGGGGCAGCTGACCTTGCTCCAGACGTTGGCGTGCTCGCGCATGAACTTCTCGAACAGCGCGAACTCGGGGCCGTCCACGGGCTTGGTCACGTCCGGGCGGCCCATGTGGTCCACCACCACGGTGGTCGGCAGCGCCGTGAAGAAGTCCCACAGCTCGGGCAGGTCCACGGCCTCGAAGTAGATCACCACGTGCCAGTTCAGCTTGGCGATGCGGCCCGCGATCTCCAGCAGCTCGTCCTTGGGCGTGAAGTCCACCAGCCGCTTGACGAAGTTGAAGCGCACGCCGCGCACGCCGGCGTCGTGCAGTTCCTGCAGCTCGGCATCGCTGATGCTGCGCCTGACCGTGGCCACGCCGCGCGCCTTGCCGCCCGAAGCCTTGCAGGCATCGACCATGGCGCGGTTGTCGGCGCCGTGGCAGGTGGCCTGCACGACCACGTTGCGGGCGAAGCCCAGGTGGTCGCGCAGCGCGAACAGCTGCGCCTTGCTCGCGTCGCAGGGCGTGTACTTGCGTTCGGGCGCGAACGGGAACTCGGCACCGGGACCGAACACGTGGCAATGCGCGTCGACGGCGCCCGCGGGCACCTGGAACCTGGGGCGGCTGGGGCCGGCGTACCAATCCAGCCAGCCAGGGGTCTTGGTGAATTCGCTCATGATCAATCCAGAGTGATGTTGGCCTTGCGGATCACGTCGCCGAAGCGCTGCGTCTCGGCCTTGACGGTGGCCTGGAACTGCTCGGGCGTGGTCGGGAACGGCTCGTAGCCGAAGGTCTTGAAGCGCTCGACGAAGTCCTTGTCCTTGAGTATCTCGGTGAAGTCCTTGCGGATCTTGTCCACCGTGGCCGCGGGCAGGCCCGGCGGCAGGGCGATCACGTTCCAGCCCGTGACCTCGAAGTCCTTGGGGCCGCCCGATTCGGCCACGGTCGGGATGTCGGGGAAGTCGGCCGAGCGCTTGTTCGCGGCGAAGGCCACGAGGCGCAGCTTGCCGGCACGGTACAGCGGGCCGGCCGTGCCGGCGCTGCCCAGCGCGAAGTCGATGTCGCCCGTGGCCACCGAGGTGTAGAGCTGCGTGGTCTCCTTGAAGATCACGTGCTCCATCTGCGTGCCGGTCACGCTCTCGAACAGCTCGGAGCCCAGGTGCACGGGGTTGCCCACCGACCAGGAGCCGTAGTTGAGCTTGCCCGGCCGCGCCTTGGCGTCGGCAATGATGTCGCCCACGGTCTTGTACTTGCTGTTGGTCGGCACCGTGAAGAAGAAGTGCGTCTTGAACAGCGGCAGCGCGATGTCGAAGTCCTTCTGCGGGTCGTAGGGCAGCTTCTTGAACAGCGCGGGGTAGGCCGCCAGGTGCACGTTGTCCAGCACCAGCAGGTCGGTGCCGTCCTTGGCGCCGCGCTTCCAGGCGTCGATGGCGATGAAGCCGTTGCCGCCGGGGCGGTTCTCCACCACCACGGGCTGGCCCCACAGGCGCGCGAGCTTGTCGGCCGCCAGGCGGGCCACGCCGTCCGGGCCGCCGCCGACCGGGAAGGGCGTGATGATGCGCACGGGCTTGGTCGGGAACTGCTGGGCGGAGGCGCCGAAGGCGGCGGCCAGCGCGCAGGCTGCGATGCCGGTGCGCAGCATGGCGCGGCGGATGGAGTTGGTCATGGTCTGTCTCTCTCGTTTCAGTCGGTTGTTTCAGTCGATGTACTTCAGGCCCGCGGCGGCCAGCGGCTCGCGCATCTTGTACATGTCCAGGCCCAGCACGCCGGAGGCCAGCTTGTCGCGCTTCTCGCCCTCGTTGGCCTCGCGCTTGCGCGCGGCGGCCAGCGTGGCGGCGGCCTTCTCGCGCGGCACGCAGACCACGCCGTCGTCGTCGGCCACGATCACGTCGCCCGGCGTGACCAGCATGCCGGCGCAGACCACGGGGATGTTGACCGAGCCGATGGTGGCCTTGATCGTGCCCTTGCTGCTGATGGCCTTGCTCCAGACCGGGAAGTTCATTTCCTTGAGCGTCTTCACATCGCGCACGCCGGCGTCGATGACCAGGGCGCGCGCGCCGCGGGCCTGGAAGCTCGTGGCCAGCAGGTCGCCGAAGTAGCCGTCGGTGCACTCGGCCGTGATGGCGGCGACCACGATGTCGCCGGGCCGGATCTGCTCCGCGACGACATGCATCATCCAGTTGTCGCCCGGGTGCAGCAGCACCGTGACGGCCGTGCCGGACACCTGGGCGCCCGGGAAGATCGGGCGCATGTAGGGCTTGAGCAGGCCCACGCGGCCCATGGCCTCGTGCACGGTGGCCGAGCCCAGCGCGGCGAGCGCGTCGGCGGTCGCGGCGTCGGTGCGCTGGATGTTGCGGTAGACGACTCCGAGTTCGTACATGGCGGTTCTCCTTGGTTGCCCGGTTACTTGTTCTTCGCGGCCAGTGCGGCGTCCAGGCGCGTGAACACGCGGCGCGCATTGCCTTCGAACACCTGGTAGCGATCCTCGTCCGTGAGGTTGGGCGTGGCGAGGATGTAGCGCTTGGTGTCGTCGTAGTAGTGGCCGGTTTCCGGGTCGATGCCGCGCACGGCGCCGATCATCTCGCTGGCGAACAGCACGTTCTTCGTGGGGATCACCTTGGTCAGCAGGTCGATGCCGGGCTGGTGGTAGACGCAGGTGTCGAAGTAGATGTTGTTCAGCAGGTGCTCGGTCAGGAGCGGCTTCTTGAGCTCCTGCGCCAGGCCGCGGAAACGGCCCCAGTGGTAGGGCACGGCACCGCCGCCGTGCGGGACCAGGAACTTCAGCGTCGGGAAGTCCTTGAACAGGTCCGAGGTCAGGCACTGCATGAAGGCCGTGGTGTCGGCGTTCAGGTAGTGGGCACCCGTGGTGTGGAAGCAGGCGTTGCACGAGGTGCTCACGTGCACCATGGCCGGGATGTCGTACTCGACCATCTTCTCGTAGATCGGGTACCAGTGGCGGTCCGACAGCGGCGGGCTGGTCCAGTGGCCGCCCGAGGGGTCGGGGTTCAGGTTGATGCCGACGTTGCCGTACTCCTTGACGCACTTCTCGAGTTCGGGAATGCAGGTCGCGGGGTCGACGCCGGGGCTTTGCGGCAGCATCGCGGCCGGGATGAAGTTGTCGGGGAACAGCTGTGCCACGCGGTAGCACAGCTCGTTGCAGATCGCGGCCCAGGTCGACGAGACGTTGAAGTCGCCGATGTGGTGCGCCATGAAGCTCGCCCGCGGGCTGAAGATGGTGAGGTCGCTGCCGCGCTCGCGCATCTTGGCCAGCTGGTTCAGCTCGATGCTCTCGCGCAGCTCGTCGTCGCTGATCTTCAGGTCGGACACCTTCGGCATCACGGCCGGGTCCTTGATGCCGGCGATCTGCTGGTTGCGCCAGTTTTCCAGCGCCTTGGGCGCGGTCGTGTAGTGGCCGTGCACGTCGATGATCAAGGGGTTCTCGCGGCTCATGTTGCTCCTCGTGTTGGGCTCTGCGGTGGGCGGATTCTGCGCGCGCGCCGGATACCCGCCTAGCTTGCAAGCCTGCTATCAGCTAGAACGAAATGGCATAACTCTGTCAGCGCTATTCAATACACTTACAGCATGGATTTGAAGCAACTGGAGTACTTCGTGCGCGTGGCCGAGCTCGGCAGCTTCACGCGCGCGGCCATCGCGCTGGACGTGGCGCAGCCCGCGCTGTCGCGCCAGATCCGCCTGCTCGAGGTCGAGTTGCGCCAGAACCTGCTGGCGCGCAACGGCCGCGGCGCCACGCCCACCGAGGCCGGCAAGCTGCTGCTCGAGCATGGCCGCGGCATCCTGCACCAGGTGGCGGTAGCGCGCGAGGAACTCGGCGTGGCGCGCGGCGCGCTGGCCGGGCGCGTGTCCATCGGCCTGCCGCCCAGCCTGTCGCGGCTCATCACGGTGCCGCTGACCCAGGCCTTCCGCGCCAAGCTGCCGCAGGCCCAGCTCACGCTGACCGAGGGCTTCTCGCTGGTCATGATCGACAGCCTGCGCATGGGCAACCTGGACATGGCCCTGCTCTACAACCCCGAGCGCTCGCCCGACATGGAGCAGACCCTGCTGCACGAGGAGGAACTCGTGCTGATCTCGCCGCAGGCCGAGGTGCCCGAAGGCAAGGGCAAGGCCCGCGCCGCGGTGGCCTTGCGCGACGCCGCCGCCCTGCCCCTGATCCTGCCCAGCCGCCCCAATGCCTTTCGCCTGCTGCTGGAGGCCGAGACCATGCGCCTGGGCTGCGCGTTGCGCATCGCCATGGAGGTCGACGGGCTCAACGCCATCCTGAGCCTGGTGCGCGAGGGCTTCGGCCATGCCGTGCTGCCCGCCTACACGCTGGCCAACATCGACCACGGCGGCACGCTCGTGGTGCGCCGCCTGCAGGCGCCGCGGCCGACCAGCCAGCTCACGCTGGTGCGCTCCTCGCGCCGGCCCTCGACCGAGACGCAGAAGGTGGCGCGCGCCCTGCTGCAGGATGTGGTCTTGCGGGCCATCGCCCCCTACGCGGGCTGAAGCCGGGGCTAGACTGCGGCGCTTTCGCTGTCCGCTTTCCCTGCCATGACGACCTCCCGCCCCACGCTGCTCGTGCTGTGCCCGCTGCAAGCCGAGTACATGCAACAGTTCCACGACCGCTTCGACGTGATCGAGGCCGGCGACGACGCGCGCCGCGCCCAGGCCATCGCCGAACACGGTGCGCGCGTCCGCGCCGTGCTGACCATCGGCACCATCGGCCTCACGGCGGCGGAGATCGCCGCGCTGCCGGCGCTGGAAGTGGTGCACACGCTGGGCGTGGGCTACGAGCTCGTCGACGTGGCCGCGGCCAAGTCGCGCGGCATCGCCGTGGCCAATGCCGCGGGCAGCAATGCCACCTGCGTGGCTGACCACGCCTTCGGCCTGCTGCTGGCGGCCGTGCGCGGCATCGTGCAGATGGACGTGGGCGTGCGCCGCGGCCTGTGGCGCGACCAGCTGGCCTTCTACACCCCCACCGTGAGCGGCAAGCGCCTGGGCCTGCTGGGCATGGGCGACATCGGCCGGCAGATCGCCAGGCGCGCGGCCGGCTTCGACATCGCCGTGGGCTACCACAGCCGCAGCGCCAGGCCCGAACTGCCGCACCGCTATTTCGACAGCGTGCGCGCGCTCGCCGAATGGGCTGACTACCTGGTCGTGGCCACGCCGGGCGGTGCCGCGACCAGGCACCTCGTCAACGCCGAGGTGCTGCAGGCGCTCGGCCCCAAGGGCACGCTGGTCAACATCGCGCGCGGCAGCGTGGTCGACACGGCGGCGCTGGCCGCGGCCCTGCGCGAAGGCCGCATCGCCTCGGCCGGCATCGACGTCTACGAGAGCGAGCCCCAGCCGCCCGCCGAACTGCTGGACATCGCCAACGTGATCATCACGCCGCACATCGCAGGCCGCTCGCCGGAGGCGATCCAGGGTTCCGTCACGCTGGTGCTGGACAACCTGGAGGCCTTCTTCGCGGGACGGCCGATGTCCACGCCGCTCTGAAGCCGCGCGGCCTCAGCGCCGCGCCATCCAGGCTTCGAGCGGCCAGGGGCCACGGCTGTGCCGGGCCGCGGCCAGCGCCAGCAGCCACAGGCCCAGGCAGAACAGCACGGTCTGCAGCGTGCTCGCCGCGACCGCCCATCCCAGGCCGGAGAACAGGGCCACGCACAGCAGGCTGTGGCCGATGTACAGGCTCAGCGTGCGCTGCCCGAGCGGGCTGAACCAGCCGCACCAGCGCGCCCTGCCGCCGCCCGAGGCCAGCGCCAGCGCGGCGATGTAGCAGGCCGCCACGGGGATGGCGATGGCGTCGCCGAGCGCGTCGATCCATGGCCGGGCGTGCGCCGGCCCCGGGGCGGCACAGGACCAGCCGTAGACGGCACTCGGCGCGAGCAGCAGCAGGCCACCCCGCCGCAGCAGGCGGCGCAGCGCCCCGCGCCAGCGGCGGTGGGTCAGCAGCCGCAGGCGCGCGGCGGCCACGCCGCAGGCCATGCACAGGTAGGTCACGGTCCCGGCCATGACCAGGCTCGTGGCCAGCCCCAAGGCATAGCTGCCGGCGTTGAGCTGCAGGAACGGCCAGGCACCCCGGACGGCCGCGAACGACGGCACACCGCGCGTGTCGGGATCGGCGCCGAAGCCCACCAGGACCAGCACCCACGCGAACTTGGCCAGCAGCGCCCAGGCCAGCGCCCGCCACAGGTGCCGGCGCAGGCCACGCCAGGGCATGTGCAGCCGGCGCAGCAGCTGCCGGCCGACCAGCGCGTAGAGCGTGAGGATGTCGCCGAAGTAGACGAAGACGCCGTGCACGATGCCCAGCCCGAGCAGGCGGCGGTTGCGCGCCAGGCCGCGCTGCAGCGCCTCGCGCCGGGGGCGCCGCCGGGCCGCCAGCCACAGCGACATGCCGAACACGAAGCTCAGCATCGCCACGCCCTTGCCCTGCAGCAGCGCGCCCACCAGGCCCTGGGCCACGGCGGCCCAGGCGCTGTCGGAGGGCGTGCGCACGCCCAGCATCGGGCCCCAGGGTGCCGCCGCATAGCCGATGGCGTTGACCACCAGCACGGACAGCATGGCGATGGCGCGCAGCGTGTCGGGAAGTTGCTCGCGGCTGCGTGCTGCGGTCACGAGGAGGCGCTGGCCGCGAAATCGCGCAGCGCCTGCCCGTGCAGGCGGTAGCGCACCCATTCGCTCTGCGGCCTGGCGCCGATGGACTCGTAGAAGTCGATGGCCGGCCGGTTCCAGTCCAGCACGCTCCACTCGAAGCGGCCGCAGCCCTCGGCCACGGCGATGCTCGCCAGGTGCTGCAGCAGCCGCTTGCCGGCGCCCTGGCCGCGCGCGGCGGGCAGCACGAACAGGTCTTCCAGGTACAGGCCCTTCCTGGCCTGCCAGGTCGAATAGTTGAAGAAGTAGACGGCGAAGCCGATGGCCTGGCCGTCCTGCTCGCAGACGAGTGCGCGCGACGGGCTGCCGGGGCCGAACAGGCTCGCGGCCAGGGTCTCGGGCGTGGCCTCGACCTGGTCTTCCGCCTTCTCGTAGATGGCCAGTTCGCGGATGAAGTGCAGGATCAGCGCGGTGTCGTCCCGGCCGGCGTCGCGGATGGCAATGTTCATTGGCGTGGAATGCTGGCGCGTTGGATGACTTCGCTCCAGCGCTTGATCTCGCGGTCCAGCTGGCCGGCCAGCTGCTCGGGCGTGCTGCCCTGGGCGATCAGGCTCAAGTCCAGCAGCTTCTGCTTCACGTCGGGCAGCGCGAGCGCCGCGTTGGTCTCCTTGGCGAGCCGGGCCACCACGTCCCTGGGCGTGGCGGCCGGCACGGCCAGGCCGTTCCAGGACGCGACGTCGAAGTTCGCCAGGCTGCCGCCCGCCTCGCGCGCGGCCGGCGTGTCGGGCAGCAATGCCGTGCGCCTGGCGCCCAGCACGGCCAGCGGCCGCAGCGCCTTGCCGTTGATCTGCGCCATCAGCGGCCCCAGGATGTCCAGCATGGCGTCGAGCTGGCCGCCGCGCACGGCCGTGATCACGGGCGGCGTGCCGTTGAAGGGCACGATCTGCGCATCGATGCCGGCCGTGCTCTTGAACAGTTCGGCCGCCAGGTTCTGCGTGGTGCCGATCTGCGGCGTGCCGATGTTGAGCTTGCCCGGGTTGGCCTTGGCATAGGCCACGAGCTCGGCCAGCGTCTTGAAGCGGCTGTCCTGCGCGACCACGATGCCGAGGTCGAACGTGGCCAGCATGGACACCGGCGCGAAGTCCTTCTGCGTGTCGAACGGCAGCGACTTGAACAGCGCCGCGCTGACGGCCGTGCCGCTGGACACCAGCAGCAGCGTGTGGCCGTCGGCCGGCGCGCGCGCGACCGCTTCGCCGGCCACGATGCCGCCCGCGCTGGGCCGGTTGTCGATGACCACGGGCTGGCCCAGCGCGTCGGCCAGCTTCTGGCCCACGGTGCGCGCCGTGAGGTCGGCCGCGCCGCCGGCCGCGTTGGGCACGACGAGCTTGAGCGGCTTGCTGGGGAAGGATTGGGCGTGTGCGTGCAACGGCCACAGGATGGTGGCGGCACCGGCCGCCATGAAGTCACGTTTGGTCCACATGCTGCTTTTTTCTGTCTCGGATTGACGAATGCAGAACTGTAGCCACATGGCTACAATCCTGCCCATGTACAGCGTCCTCGAAACCGAGCAGTTCTCTGCCTGGCTGATGGGTCTCAAGGATCGCACCACGCGTGCGCGGCTGCAGTTGCGGCTGCGCAAGGCCATGCTCGGCAACCTGGGGGACCACAAGTCCGTCGGCGGCCAGGTCTGGGAGATGCGCGAGAGCTTCGGCCCAGGCTGGAGGTTGTACTACACGTTGCGCGGCACGACGCTCATCGTCATGCTCGCCGGCGGCGACAAGTCCACGCAGGCACGCGACATCGAACGCGCCAAAGCCATGGTGCTGGAGCTTCCGGATGGCCACGATCAAGACACGCCCGTTTGATGCCGCCCACTACCTGCGGGACGAAGCCGACATGGCGGCCTACCTGCAGGCAGCCATCGACGACGGCGACCCTGTGCTGCTGGCCGCCGCCTTGGGCGACGTCGCCAAGGCGCGGGGCATGTCGCAGCTGGCGCGCGACACCGGCCTGTCACGCGAGAGCCTGTACAAGAGCCTGTCGGGCGAGCGTGCGCCCAGTTCCGACACGCTGTTCAAGGTGCTGCATGCCCTGGGCTTGAAGATCACCTTGTCGCCCATCGAGTCCGGCGGCTGAAACCGCACTCAACGCACCACGCCCAGCAACTGGTCCAGCAGCGCCGGCTGCGCCCGCAGCTCGGCCGCCCCGCCCTGGTGCACCACGCTGCCGCGGTCCAGCACGGCGGCCAGGTCGGAGATCGCGAGGATGGCCTGCGGGTGCTGCTCGACGATGATGGCCGACAGGCCCTCCTCGCGCGTGATGCGGCGGATGGCCTTGAGCAGTTCCTCCACGATGATGGGCGCCAGGCCTTCGAGCGGCTCGTCCAGCAGCAGCAGGCGCGGGTTCAGCACCAGCGCGCGGCCCACGGCCAGCATCTGCTGCTCGCCGCCCGACAGCTGCGTGCCCAGGTTGCCCTTGCGCTCGGCCAGGCGCGGGAACATCTGGTAGACGCGCTCGGGCGTCCACTGCGGCGCACCGGCGCGGCCCGGCCGCGCGACGGCCGTCAGGTTCTCGTGCACCGTGAGCGACTTGAAGATGTTGCGCTCCTGCGGCACCCAGCCGATGCCGGCCGCGGCCCGTTCGTGGGCAGGCAGCTTGTGCAGGGCCGCCTCGCCGAGCCGGATGCTGCCCGCGTGCTGGCGCGTGGCGCCCGCCAGCGTGTTCATGAGCGTGGTCTTGCCCGTGCCGTTGCGGCCCAGCAGCGCCAGCGTCCGGCCCTCGGGCAGCGCCAGGCTCACGCCGCTCAACACCACGGCCTCGCCATAGCCGGCCGAGAGCCCTTCGATCTGCAGCAGTTCAGCCATGGGCGGCCTCCTCGCCATGGCCCAGGTACACCGCCTTGACCTGCGGGTCGCCCGCGATCTCGTCGGGCGTGCCCTCGGTCAGCAGCGTGCCGTTGACCAGCACCGTGATGCGCCGGGCGAAGTCGAACACCAGGTCCATGTCGTGCTCGATCAGCAGCACCGACACATCGGCCGGCAGCGCGGCCACGGTCTGCAGCAGTTCCTCGCGCTCGCCGGGCGGCACGCCGGCCACGGGCTCGTCGAGCAGCAGCACGCGCGGCTCGCAGGCCAGCGCGATCGCGATCTCCAGCAGCCGGCGCTTGCCGTAGGCCAGGTGCTCCGTGCGCTGGTCCTGCACGTCGGCGAGGTGGAACTGCGCCAGCAGTTCGGCGCAGCGCTCGGCCACGCCGGCCTGCGCGCCGAGCTTTTGCCACGCCCGTGCGCCGATGCCGCGCTGCTGCGAGACCACCATGGCCAGCGTCTCCAGCGGCGTCATGGTGTGGAACAGCTGGTTGATCTGGAAGGTGCGCACCATGCCGCGCTGCACGCGCGCATGCGGCGCGAGCCGCGTGATGTCCTCGCCCAGCAGCGTGATGCGGCCTTCGGACGGCTCCAGCACGCCCGTGAGCAGGTTGATCAGCGTGGTCTTGCCCGCGCCGTTGGGACCGATCAAGGCATGGCGCGCGCCCTTCTCCAGGTGCAGCGTCACGTCGTTGGTGGCGGTGATGCCGCCGAAGCGCTTGACCAGCTTGTCGGCCGAAAGAACGATCTCCGGCATCACGCCCTCCTCCGCTTGCCGAACCAGGTCCAGGGCTTGAGCAGCCGGTCGCGCCCGACCTGCACCAGCACCACGAGGAACAGGCCCAGCCAGAACGTCCAGTACTGCGGCGTGATCGAGGCCAGCACGTCGTACATGATCTTGAACACGATGGCGCCGGCCACGCCGCCGTACAGCCAGCCCGTGCCGCCCACGATCAGGATCAGCATCACGTCGGCCGAGCGGTGGAAGTCGAACACGTCGAGCGAGGCGAAGCCCGTGGTCTGCGCCAGCAGCGCGCCCGAGGCCCCTGCCAGCGCGGCCGCGATGGTGTAGGCCGTGGCGATGCGCGCCGTGACCGGGATGCCGATGGCGCCCGCGCGCAGCCGGTTGTCGCGGATCGCCTTGAAGCTCGCGCCCAGCGGCGAATGCACGAGCCGGCGCGCCAGCACGAAGCACAGCAGCAGCACCGTGAGCGAGTACCAGGCCGCCGTCTTGCCGTACAGGTCGAACTCGAACTGCCCCAGCACCGGGCCGATGACCACGCCCTGCAGGCCGTCGGCGCCGCCCGTCAGCCAGTCCAGCTTGTTGGCCAGTTCCAGCATGATGAGGCCCACGCCCAGCGTGACCATGAGCCGCGTGAGGTCGGTGCCGCGCACCACGGTCAGCGAGCCCACCGCGCCCAGCAGCGTGGCCGTGGCCACGCCGAAGGCCAGGCCCGCCAGCGGATCGGGCATCACGTGCTTGGCGAACAGCGCGGCCGAGTAGGCACCCATGCCGAAGAAGGCCGCATGGCCCAGCGAGACGATGCCGGTGTAGCCCAGCACCAGGTCCAGCGAGACCGCGAACAGCGCGACGATGGCGATCTCGTTGACGATCAGCGCCTTGCTGGGCAGCAGCAGCGGCGCGGCGAAGGCGATGAGCCAGAGCACGGGCTCCCAGGGCCGCATGCGGCTGATGTTGAGAAGGGAAGCACGCGTGTCCATCACTTGGCGCCTTTCCTGATGAAAAGCCCCTGCGGCCGCCAGATCAGGATCACGATCATGAGGCTGTAGACGATGAAGGCCCCCATCTTGGGGATGTAGTACTTGCCCGCCACGTCGGCCACGCCCAGCAGCAGCGCGGCCAGCAGCGGCCCCGTGATCGAGGCCGTGCCGCCCACGGCCACGACGATCAGGAAGTACACCATGAACTTGAGCGGGAACTGCGGGTCCAGCCCCAGCACCTCGGCGCCCAGCGCGCCGCCCAGGCCCGCCAGGCCCGAGCCCACCGCGAAGGTGGCCAGGAACACGAAGTTGACGTTGATGCCCAGGCCGGCCGCCACGCGCTGGTCGTCCACGCTCGCGCGCAGCCGGCTGCCGAAGCGCGTGGACGAGAGCACGTACTGCAAGGCCAGCGTCAACACCGCGCAGACCACGACGATGAACAGCCGGTAGTGGCCCATGCCCAACGCGAACGCGCCGCTGCCGAACTCGCTGCGGCCCTTGAGCCACTCGGGCAGCTGCATGATCTGCTGCGTGGAGCCGATGAAGTAGTCCACCGCCGCCACCGCCATGAAGGTCAGGCCGATGGAGAACAGCACCTGGTCCAGGTGCGGGCGCTGGTAGAGCGGCCGGTACAGCGTGCGCTCCAGCACCGCGCCCAGCAGCGCGGGCACGAGGAAGGCCAGCGGCAGGCAGGCCAGGAAGGGCCAGCCCGCGCGCTGCATGAGCAGCACCGTGGTGTAGCCGCCCACCATGGCGAAGGCGCCGTGCGCGAGGTTGATGAAGTTCATCAGCCCCATGGTCACCGCCAGGCCCACGGCCAGGATGAACAGCAGCATGCCGTAGGCGATGCCGTCGAAGAGGATGGTCAGCATGGAATGCGAGGAAAAGGGCGGCAGCCTGCCACCCGTGCGCTCGAGCGCGGCTTACTTGGTTTTGCCAGGGTCCTTGACGTCCTTGATGACGTCGAACTCCACGTTGAACAGTTGCCCGTCCTTCTTCTCGACCTTGCGCAGGTAGATGTCCTGCACCACGTCGCGCGTCTGCGCGTCGATGTAGATCTTGCCGCGCGGGCTCTCGAAGATCTGGCCCTTCATCGCGGCCAGCAATGCATCGCCGCCGCCGGCGCCCTTGGTGGTCTTGAGCGCCTCGTAGATCACGCGCATGCCGTCGTAGCCGCCCACGGCCATGAAGTTGGGCCGCAGGTTCTTGTTGGCCTTCTGGAAGGCGTCGACGAACTTCCTGTTCAGATCCGACGGGTGCGCGGCCGAGTAGTGGTGCGAGGTCACCACGCCCAGCACGCTGTCGCCCATGTCGTTGAGCTGGTCGTCGTCGGTCACGTCGCCGGTGCCGATCAGCTTGATGCCGGCCTTGTCCATGCCGCGCTCGGTGAACTGCTTCATGACGGCCGCGCCCGCGCCCGAGGGCACGAACACGAACAGCGCGTCGGGCTTGAGGTCGCGCACTTTCTGCAGGAAGGGCGCGAAGTCGGGGTTGCGCATGGGCACGCGCAGCGCCTCGATGACCTTGCCGCCGTTGTTGACCATGCGCGCGTTGAAGAACTTCTCGGCGTCGATGCCGGGGCCGTAGTCCGAGACCAGCGAGACCACGGTCTTGATGCCGTTCCTGGGCGCCCAGTCGGCCAGCGCGACCGAGGCCTGCGGCAGCGTGAAGCTGGTGCGCACCACATAGGGCGAGGCCTCGGTGATGCTGGAGGTGGCGGCGGCCATCACCACCAGCGGCGTCTTCGACTGCGTGGCCAGCGGCGCCACGGCCATGGCCGAGGGCGTGATGCCCATGCCGGCCAGCACGTTGACCTTGTCGTTGACGATCAGCTCCTGCGCGAGCCGGCGCGTCTGGTCGGGCAGGCTGGTGTCGTCCTTGACGATGAGCTGCACCTTCCTGCCGGCCACGGTGTCGCCGTTCTGCGCCATGTACAGCCGCGCGGCCGCCTCGATCTGCCGGCCCGTCGTGGCCTGCTGCCCGGTCATGGGCAGGATCAGGCCGATCTTGAACACGTTGTCCTGGGCCATCGCCGGGGCGGCCAGGCCGGCCAGCGCGGCGGCGGCCAGGGTCAGCGCCGTGCGGCGGGTCGTGGGTGCTTGCATGTCATCTCCTTCATTGGTCTGGGAATCGAACGGGTCCGTGGCCGCTTTCGGTCGCGCATTGTGCGATAGCTTCAGCGCGCGGCGGCGTCTTTACGTGGCCGGCCGCGGCGCCGCGGCGCGGCCGCCGCGGGCGCGGCATGGGAGGCGAACGGCGGCGGCGCGGCCTCGGGCACCACCAGCCGCACGCCCGGCGCGCGGCCCGGCAGCGGCGCGGCCATGGCCTCGCGCAGGTTGCGCTGGGCGATGCGCGCGTGCTCGCGCAGGATGGCCTCGGCGCGCGCGCCCTCGCGCCGCGCGATGGCGTCCAGCACCTGGCGGTGCTGGTCCTGCGCCACGATCAGCATGTCGCGCGCCTGCGGCGCATGGGCCTGCTGCACGACGAAGGCCGAGGGCGAGGCGAACGGCAGGCGCACCACGCGCTCGAGCTCGCGCGCCAGCACGTCGCTGCCGGCCATGCCATGCAGCAGGTGGTGGAACAACTCGTTCGCCGCCACGTAGCGCTGCCACTGCGCGTCGTCGAGTGCGCTGTGGCGCAGCACCGCATCGATCTGCTCCAGCGCCGCGCCGGCCTGCGCCAGCGCCTCGGCCGGCGCGCCGCGCTCGGCCGCCAGCCGCGCCGACAGGCCTTCCAGCGTGCCGCGCAGCTCGATCGCATCGGCCACCTCGCGCTCGGAGAACACGCGCACGGCGTAGCCGCCGCCGGGCAGCGCCTGCAGCAGCCCTTCCTGCTCCAGCCGCAGCAGCGCGGCGCGGATCGGCGTGCGCGAGACGCCGATGCGCTCGACCAGCGCCACCTCGGCGATGCGCGCCCCCGGCGCCAGCGCGCCGGCCAGGATCAGCTCGCGCAGCCGCAGCTGGGCACGCAGCGACTGCGATCCGCCAGCGTCGCCCGCCTCGCGGCCATCGGGGTCTATGTATACATTCATCCGAGTAATTCGCTCTGATCCAGCCATTTTTACGCCAATTCTCTTAAATCGGTATACATTGCAACCCTAATTATTTACCACCCACGGAGACCGCATGTTCCCGCGCAACACCTGGTACGTCGCCTGCACGCCCGACGAGATCGATGCCAAACCCCTGGGCCGCCAGATCTGCGGCGAACACATCGTGTTCTACCGTGGAGCCGACGGCCAGGTCGCCGCACTGGAGGATTTCTGCCCGCACCGCGGCGCCAGGCTCTCGCTGGGCAGTGTCTGCGAAGGCCAGTTGGTCTGCGGCTACCACGGCCTCGTGATGGGCTGCGACGGCAAGACCGTCTCCATGCCGGGCCAGCGCACGGCGGGCTTCCCGAAGATCCGCGCGTTCCCGGTGGTCGAGCGCCACGGCTTCATCTGGGTCTGGCCCGGCGATGCCGCGCTGGCGGATCCGGCCGCCATCCACCACCTCGAATGGGCCGGCAATCCCGACTGGGCCTATGGCGGCGGCCTGTACCACATCCAGGCCGACTACCGGCTCATGATCGACAACCTGATGGACCTCACGCACGAGACCTACGTGCACGCCACCAGCATCGGCCAGAAGGAGATCGACGAGACGCCGGTCACGACCAAGGTGGAGAACGGCCAGGTCGTCACGAGCCGCTTCATGGACGGCGTGATGGCCCCGCCCTTCTGGCGTGCCAACCTGCGCGGCAACCACCTGCCCGACGACCAGCCGGTGGACCGCTGGCAGGTCTGCCGCTTCACGCCGCCCAGCCACATCATGATCGAGGTGGGCGTGGCGCTGGCCGGCCAGGGCGGCTACCACGCGTCCGCGGACCAGAAGGTCTACAGCATCGTGGTGGACTTCATCACGCCGGAGACCGAGACCTCGCACTGGTACTTCTGGGGCATGGCGCGCAACTTCAACGTCAAGGACAAGGCGCTCACGGCGCAGATCCGCGATGGCCAGGCCAAGGTCTTCGCCGAAGACACGGCCGTGCTCGAAGCCCAGCAGCGCAACCTGGCGCTGCACCCGGCGCGCCGGCTGCTGATGCTCAACATCGACGCGGGCGGCGTGCAGTCGCGCAAGCTGCTCGACAAGATGATCGCGGCGGAACAGGCAGCGGAACAAGCAGCGCAACAGGCGGCGGCCCCGGCCGCGCAGGCGGCCTGACATGGAGCAGCTCACCGTCAAGGTCCTGCGCAAGACGCAGGAGGCGCAGGACATCGCCAGCTTCGAACTCGCGCGCGTGGACGGCGGCCCGCTGCCGGCCTTCAGCGCGGGCTCGCACATCGATGTGCAGGTTCCCGGCGGATGGACCCGCCAGTACTCGCTGTGCAACGACGACCAGGAGTCGCACCGCTACCGCATCGCCGTGCTGCGCGACGCGGCCACGCGCGGCGGCTCCCAGAGCATGCACGAGCGCGTGCAGGAAGGCGATGTGCTGACCATCAGCACGCCGCGCAACCACTTCCCGCTGGTGCGCGCCGAGCGCACGCTGCTGCTGGCCGGCGGCATCGGCGTGACGCCCTTGCTCTGCATGGCGCAGCGCCTGGCCACGCTGGGGGCCGACTTCGCGTTGCACTACTGCGCGCGCTCGGCCGAGCGCACGGCCTTCCGTGCCGAGATCGCGGCCGCGCCCTGGCGCGCAGCGCGTGCACTTCCACTTCGACGACGGCGATGCCGCGCAGAAGCTGGCCGCCGCCCAGCTGCTGGCCACGCCCGCGGCCGGCACCCATGTCTACGTCTGCGGCCCGGCCGGCTTCATCGACCACGTGGTCGGCACGGCCAGCGCGCAGGGCTGGGACAAGGCCAACATCCACCTCGAGTACTTCGGCGCCGCGCCGCAGGACACCAGCGGCGACGGCAGCTTCGAAGTGCGCATCGCCAGCAGCGGCCAGAGCGTCACCGTGGCCAGGGACCAGAGCGTGGTGCAGGCCCTGCTCGCGCACGGCATCGAGATCATGACCTCGTGCGAGCAAGG
Organism: Pseudorhodoferax sp.; assembly: GCA_049840715.1. Classification (GTDB taxonomy): domain Bacteria; phylum Pseudomonadota; class Gammaproteobacteria; order Burkholderiales; family Burkholderiaceae_C; genus Pseudorhodoferax. The sequence continues at coordinate 40,510 of JASGJO010000012.1, read as the reverse complement.
CGTCTGCGGCACCTGCGTCACGCGCGTGCTGGAGGGCGAGTGCGAGCACCGCGACCTGTACTTCACCGACGCGGAGAAGGCCGCGAACGACCAGTTCACGCCCTGCTGCTCGCGCGCGAAAAGCGCGGTGCTGGTGCTGGACCTGTAGCCGGGCGCGGCGCGCTCAGCGCCTGCGGGAAGCGGACGAAAGGGTGACGCCCGGGCCGGGTTGCGCGGGCGGCATGCCAGGTGCGCCAGTGGCCGCTGCGCCTACCGTCTGCCCGAGCAGCGCGAGACGCTCCTCCAGCCGTTTCTCATCGGAGATCTCCGACACCACGCCGTACCAGCGCACCACGGGCCCGTGTTCGACCTCCCGGAAGGGCCGGGCCCGGCTGCGCACCCAGCGAAAGTTGCCGTCCGCCCAGCGGATCCGGAACTCGATGGTGTATGGCCCGTCGGTCTTGACATGGTCCATCCATTGGGTCTGCGCGCGTCGCACATCGTCCGGATGGATTCTCGCGAACCAGCGGGACACCCTTTGCGCAGGCGTCAGTTGCTCGGTCTCATCGAACAGGGGGCTCATGTAGTCGATGGTCCCATCGGCATCCGCCGCCCAGGCGATATTCGGGCTCAGTTCCACGCTGCGCCGGAAGTGTTTCTCGCTCTCGGCCAATTCCCACATCATCCGCTTCTGCTCGGTGATGTCGATGGACACCGCAGAAAGGCCGATCACTTCGCCGCCCACGTCGGCCACCGCCTGCGTGATGACCCTGACGTCGCGGCCATGGATCTTGTAATCCGCCGGGCCCGGATTTCCTCCCGCCAGGATCTTGCGCAGCCTGCGCTCGACCTCGGCCGCCGCATTGGCGTCCATCAATTCGGCGATCGACTTGCCTTCGATCTGGGTCGGCGTCAGGCCATGCATCCTGGAGAATTGCGCATTGGCGCGCACATGGCGCAACTGCTTGTCCAGGAACGACAGGCCGACCGGCGCCTGGGCATAGAGCGTGGCGAGCTGGTGGAACTGCTGGAACGGCGAGGTGTCCAGCAGGCCATGGCGTCTTTCCAGCACGCCGCGCTGCGCCAGCAGCGTCCCGGCATCGGCGGCGCCGGTGGCCTTTCCGTACAGCCAGCCCTGCCCCAGGTTGCATCCGAGTGCGCGCATGATGGCTTCCTCTTCGGGCGATTCGATGCCCTCGGCCACGACGGACATGCCCAGGCTGTGGCCCAGCCCGATGAGGGAGGCGACGATGCGCCGCTTGCCCGCGTCCCGGTCCACGCCGCGGACGAAGCGCCGGTCGATCTTGAGCTTGTCGAAGGGAAAGGCGCTCAGGCGCTCCAGGTTGGAGTAGCCGGTGCCGAAGTCGTCGATCGACACCGAGACGCCCTGCGCGTTGAGCGCTTCCAGGCAATCGAAGGCGGCATCGTTGTCGGAGATCAGCGAACCCTCGGTCACTTCGACCTCCACCCGCTTGGAGGTGAATCCCGAGTCCTCGGTCATCGATGCCAGCAATCCCGCCAGATCCCTGGCAATCAACTGCGCGGGCGTCACATTGAAGGCCAGGAAGAAATCCCCGGCCCAAATGCCGGCCGCCGCGCAGGCACTGCCCATGAGCCTGCGCGTCAGGTCGTTCGTCAGGTCGAGCTGCTCGAGCACGGGAATGAACGCAACCGGTGGAATGTCCCCGACGGCGGGATCGGTCCAGCGCGCGAGGATTTCATACCCGGCAATGGTGCCGGTATGCAGGTCCACAATCGGCTGGAATCCAGGCCAGATGTGCCCGTCGTCCAATGCGGCCAACAGTTTGTCCCGGCACTGCGTCTTGCCCATGTCGCCTGGGAAGACTGGATTGGAGTTCATCAATGCTCCCGCGGATGCGTCCGCGCAGCATACCGCCTGGCGTCCGCGGCGAAGCAGTGATCCGAATGGCCTGCGGCGAGGAAATCGCGCAAATCGCCGGGGAAACTCCCGGTATTCGGCCGGCGGATTTTCACGCGCGGCAATGGCAGGGCTGCATCTCAAGCCGGCCACGGCCGAACCAGCCCCAGGCACCCGCGGCGCCCCAGGCCATGGCGTGATGCGCACTACACTGCGCCTGCCCGCAAGCGCCCGCCCGCAGGCCCGCCTTCCGCCGCAGGGCGCCTGCGCCATGCACGCCCACAACGGAGGAAACAATGCACCAACTGCCCGCCCGCTACGACCATGTCGGCAGCTTCCTGCGGCCCGCCTACCTGCTCGAGGCCCGTGAACGCAAGGCCAGCGGCCAGATCACGCCCGCGCAGCTGCGCGAGGTGGAAGACAAGGCCATCGCCGAGATCGTGCGCTTCCAGCAGGACGTGGGTCTCAAGAGCATCACCGACGGCGAGTTCCGCCGCACCTATTTCCACATCGATTTCCTCGAGCAGCTGGGCGGCGTGAAGACCGACATCCCGGTCACGGTCAGGAAGCCCGACGGCAGCGAGGAACTGGCCCCGCCCGTGATGCGCGTGATCGACAAGGTGCGCCACGCCAGGGACATCCAGCTGGCCGACTTCCAGTATCTCCAGAGCCAGGTGGCCGCCGGCAACACGCCCAAGGTGACCATCCCCTCGCCGACCATGCTGCACTTCCGCGGCGGCCGCGCCGGCATCAGCAAGGACGCCTATCCCGAGCTGGAACCCGACTTCTACGACGACGTGGCGAAAGCCTATGGCGACGAGCTGCGTTCACTGGCCGCGGCCGGCTGCACCTACGTGCAGATGGACGACACCAACCTCGCCTACCTGTGCGACGAGAAGATGCGCGAGGCCGCCCGCCAGCGCGGCGACGACCCCAACGAGCTGCCGCACCGCTACGCGAAGTTCATCAACAAGGTGGTCGCCCAGAAGCCCGCCGGCATGCTGCTGGCCATGCACCTGTGCCGCGGCAACTTCAAGAGCACGCACGCGGCCGCCGGCAACTACGAGCCCGTGGCCGAGGCCCTGCTGAAGGAGATGGACCTGGACGCCTACTTCCTCGAGTACGACGACGACCGCTCGGGCGACTTCCGCCCGCTGCGCTACCTGCCCAAGGGCAAGACGGTGGTGCTGGGCCTCGTGACGACCAAGTTCGGCGAGATGGAGAGCAAGGACGACCTGAAGCGCCGCATCGACGAGGCCGCGCGCTACGCCCCGCTCGAGCAGCTGGCGCTGAGCCCGCAGTGCGGCTTCTCCAGCACCGTGCACGGCAACAACATCGCCGTGCAGGCCCAGCGCGACAAGCTGCGGCTCGTGGTCGAGACCGCCCAGGACGTCTGGGGCTGATCCTCGGCGGTGGCGCATGCCCTGATCGCCTGGCTGCCCAGCGTCTCGCAGCACCTGCTGTTCAGCGCGCTGGCGGTCCTCGTCTACATCCTGACCAACCGGGCGCGGCGCCAGCCGCGCGCGCCGACCACGGCCATCGCCTGGGTCATGGGCCTGGCGCTGCTGCCCTACCTCGTGCTGCCGCTGTTCCTGCTGTTCGGCCGGCGCAAGCTGCGCCCGCTGGGCCGGCCACGCCTGCGCGGCAGCCGCCCCGCGCGCTTCACGCACTGGGCGGCCGACCTGCTGGACGGCTTCGAGCTCGCGCCGCCCAGCACCAACCGCGCGCGCTTCCATGCCGACGGTGCGCAGGCGCGCGCGGCGCTGTGGGAGCTCATCGCCGGCGCCCAGCACCGGCTGGACATCAGCACCTTCATCATCGGCCGCGACGCGTTCGGCGATGCCGTGGTCGAGCGCCTGGCACAGCGCGCACGCGCCGGCCTGCAGGTGCGCGTGCTGCTCGACGGCTTCGGCGCGCTGCAGCTGCCGCGCCGGCACTTCGACCGGCTGCGCGCGGCCGGCGGCGAGGTGGCCGTGTTCCGCCCCCTGCTGAGCCTGCGCGACAACGGCCCGCGCAACCTGCGCAACCACCGCAAGCTGGCGATCGCCGACGACCACCGGCTGTGGAGCGGCGGGCGCAACCTGGCGGCCGAGTACTTCGAGGGCGATGCCGGCATCGCGGCCTGGACCGACCTGTCCTTCGACATCGAAGGCCCGGTGGCCGGCGCCGCGGCCTGGCAGTTCGAGCGCGACTGGAGCGCCGTGCGCCAGTCCCCGCCGCGCACCGTGGCGCCGACCCCGCCCGTGGTCCCGGGCGTGCCCGCGCAGTTCCTGCCCAGCGGCCCCGACCAGGCCGAGGACACGGCCCATGCGCTGCTGATCGACGCCTGCTACCGCGCCGAACACCGCATCCTGGCGGCCACGCCCTACTTCATCCCCGACGACGCGCTGCGCGACGCCCTGCGCCGCGCCGCTCGCCGCGGCGTGGCCGTGGACATCGTGCTGCCGGCCGAATCCAACCACCGCCTGGCCGACTTCGCGCGCAGCCGCGCCATGCGCGACCTGGCCGAGGCCGGCGTAGCCTTCCACCTGCTGCCTGCCATGTCGCACGCCAAGGCCGTGGTGGTCGACGAACAGCTGGCGCTGGCCGGCTCGATCAACCTGGACCTGCGCAGCCTGCTCCTGAACCACGAGGCCGGCGTGGTGTTCTACGGCGCGGCCGAGATCGGCTGGCTCGCGCAGTGGATCGAGGGCCAGCGTGCGCTGGGCCTGCCCTACCAGGCCGAGACGCCGGGGCTGGGCCGCGACATCGCCGAGGGGCTGCTGCTCGCAGTGGCCTTCCAGCTCTAGGCCCATCCACGGCCATGCCAGGCCGCCGCGTTAAGCTGCGCGGCCCGTTCGCACCGCCCTGTCCATGGAACCCATCAACTGGCTGCTCTTCGCCGTCTTCATCGTCATCGTGGTCTACAAGCTGACCCGCCAATACCTCGGTGGCCGCAAGTCGGACAAGACCACCACCCGGCGCTGAAGCTCAGGCCGACAGCGGCGCGCGCCGGCTCGGCGGGCGCAGCTCCACCCGGTTGCGCCCCGCCCGCTTGGCCTGGTAGAGCGCGGCGTCGGCCGCGGCCACCCAGTCGCGCGTGCTCGCGTAGTGCTTCTGCAAGGCGGCGATGCCGATGCTGCTCGTGAAGCGCAGTTCCGCATGGTCGCGGAAGCGGTGGTTCTCGGCCTCCAGGCGGATGCGCTGGGCGATCTCCTGCGCCTGGGCGACGTCGGCCCCGCGCAGCAGGATCGCGAACTCGTCGCCGCCGTAGCGGCCGGCGCAGTCGCTCGTGCGCACGCAATCGCGCACGATGCGGCTCAGCGCGCAGATCACGTCGTCGCCCACGGTGTGGCCCAGGCCGTCGTTGATCAGCTTGAAGCCGTCGATGTCCAGCATCATGAGGCAGGCCGACTCGCCGGTTTCGGCATGGCGCCGCTGCGCGTCGCGCACCTGCTGCTCCCAGTAGGCACGGCCGTACAGGCCGGTCAGCGGATCGATGCGGCCCAGTTCATCGAGCAGGCGGTTCTGGCGCGAGACCCGGCGGATCAGGCGGTAGCTCGACACGCTGACCGACAGCGTGTGGATCACCAGCATGGGCAGGCAGGCCAGCACCACGCGCATGCTGCTCTCGGGGGCCATGGGTGCGTCCATCCACCAGGCGGCCAGCAGGCCCGCCGCCAGCATGCCGGGCAGCGACTGCAGCCACAGCAGCCGGATGCCGGTGCTGATCTTGTCCACCATGGTCAGCGTGACCAGCAGCACGCTGGGCAGCAGGTTGAACTGCATGAGCGGCACGAAGGCGCCCGCGATGGCCGAATCGACGAGCAGGTTGCGCACCTCGGCGCGCTGCGGGTTGCTGCTGCGCCGCGTGAGCCACCAGGCCACGTGCGGCCAGACGAAGCCGCCGCAGGCCACCACGGCCCAGACCGCCGGCGCGGCGTGGCGCTCGTGCAGCACGACCATGGCCACCACCGCGCCCAGCCCCATGCCGATGATGCGCAGCGGGTACACGAGCCGGGGCAAGCGGTGGAAGTCGTCGGCCATCAGGACAGTGCGGGAAGACTCTCCGTGGATCACGGGCGCAGGAGTCTATGGCCGGGTGGCGCACGGGGCGGGCGTGGGCCGCCCTGCGGTCCGAACGAGGCGATGGACGGTCGGCAGGGCGGCGCGCCGCCCCGCCCTCATTCCTTGACCGATCCCGTCATGCCCGAGACGTAGTACTCGACGAAGAACGAGTAGATGAAGGCCACCGGCAGCGAGCCCAGCAGCGCGCCGGCCATCAGCGGCCCCCACTGGTAGACATCGCCCTGCACGAGCTCCGTCACCACGCCCACCGGCACGGTCTTGACCTCGGACGAGGAGACGAAGGTCAGCGCGTAGATGAACTCGTTCCACGACAGCGTGAACGCGAAGATGCCGGCCGAGATCAGGCCCGGCACCGCCAGCGGCAGCACCACCTTGACGAGGATCTGCCAGCGCGAGGCGCCGTCGATCAGCGCGCACTCCTCCAGCTCCATCGGGATGGAGCGGAAGTAGCCCATCAGCAGCCAGGTGCAGAACGGGATCAGGAAGGTCGGGTAGGTCAGGATCAGCGCCAGCCGCGTGTCGAACAGGCCCAGGTTGAACACCACGCTGGCCAGCGGGATGAACAGGATGGACGGCGGCACCATGTAGGCCAGGAAGATCGACAGCCCGACATGCTTGGAGCCCTTGAAGCGCAGCCGCTCGATGGCATAGGCGGCCAGCACCGAGGCCACCAGCGACACGAAGGTCGACACCACCGAGACCAGCACCGTGTTCCACAGCCACTGCGGGTAGGTGGTCTCGAACAGCAGCTTGTGGAAATGCACGAGCGTGGGCTTGACCACCCAGAACGGGTTGCCCTCGCGCGAGAGCAGCTCCGCGTCGGGCTTGATCGAGGTGATCACCATCCAGTAGAACGGGAACAGCAGCACGATCAGGAAGACCAGCAGCGGCAGGTAGACCGTCACCGCCTTGCGCGGGATCGAGTCCAGGTAGGACATGCCGACGGTGTCGACATCGGAGCTGCTGGCCATCAGTCTTTCCCCCCTTGTTGCCAGGCGCGGCGTTGCAAACCGAAGAAGCTGAACAGCACGCAGGCCAGCAGGAACGGCACCATGGCGATGGCGATCGCCGCACCCTCGCCCAGCGCGCCGCCCGAGATCGCGCGCTGGAACGACAGCGTGGCCATCAGGTGCGTGGCGTTGAGCGGCCCGCCGCGCGTGATCACGTAGATGAGCTGGAAGTCGGTGAAGGTGAACAGCACCGAGAAGGTCATGACCACCGCGATGATGGGCGTCAGCAGCGGCAGCGTGACGTGGCGGAACTGCTGCCAGCGCGAGGCGCCGTCGATGGCCGAGGCCTCGTAGTACGAAGGCGAGATCGTCTGCAGCCCGGCCAGCAGCGTGATGGCCACGAAGGGCACGCCGCGCCAGACATTGGCGATGATGACCGCGATGCGCGCGTTCCACTCGTTGCCCAGGAAATCGATGTAGTGGTCGATCAGCCCCATCTTCACGAGCGCCCAGCTGACGATGGAGAACTGCGAGTCGTAGATCCACCAGAACGCGATGGCCGACAGCACCGTCGGCACGATGTAGGGCAAGAGGATGACGGCGCGGAAGAAGGTCTTGAAGCGGATGTGCTTGTTCAGCAACAGCGCCAGCCACAGGCCCAGGCCGAACTTCAGGATGCTGGCCACCACCGTGTAGAACAGGGTGTTGAACAGGGCCAGCCGCGTGACCGAGTCGTTCCAGAGGTAGATGTAGTTTTCCAGGCCGACCCAGACGCCGGGCCGGCCCACCTTGGTGTCGGTGAAGCCGAGCCAGGTGCCGAGGCCCAGCGGATAGGTCAGGAACAGCAGCAGCAGCACGGCCGCTGGCAGCATGAACAGGAAGCCGAGACCGTTGCGGCTGTTTTGCAGTCGGGCGAGCATGCAGACCCTTGACAGGTGCCATGGGATTCCGGCCGGACCCCTGCCCGGCCGGAGGCGGCGAGGCGCTTAGACCTTGTAGTAGCGCTCGGCGCGCTTTTGCGCGCGTTCGGCAGCTTCCTTGGGCGTCTTGGAGCCGCTGGCGGCCTCGGCCACCATGTTGGCGACGATGAAGTCGGCCCCCGCACCGGCCGAGGCATAGCCCAGCTTGCCCTCGTAGCCGGCCGGGCGCATGTTCTTCACGCAGTCGCGGTACGGCGTGTTCTTGGGGTCCGAGGTCCAGATCGGGCAGGACTCGTAGGCCGCCAGCGGCTGGCCGATGTAGCCGCCCGCGCCGATCAGCCAGGCGTCGAACTGCTCGCGTTCCATCATGAAGCGCAGGAACTCCTTGGCGGCGTTCGGGAACTTGGTGTACTTCATGACCATCTGGTTGAAGAACAGGTGCGACTCGGTCGGCACGCCGGCCGGCCCGATCGGGAACGAGGCGTGGTTGATGTCGGCCGCCATCTCCTTGAGCTTGGGATCGGGCGAGTTCTTGGCCGCGTAGTAGATCGAGATGCCGTTGTTGGTGACGCTGATCTGCCCGTCCAGGAAGGCCTTGTTGTTGTTCGGATCCAGCCAGGACAAGGTGCCCGGGATGAAGGTGGCGTACAGCTCCTTGGCGTACTCCAGCGCCTTGAGCGTCTCCGGGCTGTCGATCACGACCTTGTTGGTCTTGTCGACGAGCTTGCCGCCGTGCGACCAGATCAGCCAGTTGGTCCACAGGCTGTCGCCCGTGGCATTGCCCAGCGCGTATCCGCCCGGCGTGCCCTTCTCCTTGAGCGCCTGGTGCAGCTTCAGGAAGCCGGCCGTGTCCTTGGGGAAGCTGTCGAAACCGGCGGCCTTCACCATGCTTTCGCGGTAGACGATCATGGAGCCCGAGGCGCCCAGGCCCAGCCCCAGCCAGCGCTTGCCGTCGGGCCGCAGGTACTGCTGCACCGCGGGATACCAGCCGCCGTACTTCTTGCCCAGGTACTCGGCCAGGTCGGTCACGTCGAGCAGCTTCTCGGGGTAGAGGTTGGCGTCGTCGTTGGTCGACAGGATGATGTCGGGGCCGGCGCCGGTGTTGGCGGCCACGGCGGCCTTGGGCCGCACGTCCTCCCAGCCCTCGTTGTCCACGCGCACCTCGACGCCGGTGGCCTCGGTGAACTTCTTGACGTTGGCCATGTAGGCGTCGATGTCGCCCTGCACGAAACGGCTCCAGCGCAGCACGCGCAGCCTGGCGCCCTTCTCGGGCGTGAACTTCAGCGTCTGCGAACGTGCGAACGGCGAGAACAGCACGCCGCCCGCCCCGATCGATGCCACGGCGGCCGCGCCGGCCGAGCCCTTGAGAATGCTGCGCCTGCGTCCTTGGAACTCACTCATGCCTGTCTCCTTGCGTTGGTCGGAAAAAGCTCATGCCACCAGCCGTTGGCCGGTACCCGCGTCGAACAGATGGGCCCGCGCGAGATCGGGCTGCAGATGGATCAGCGTGCCGGGCGCGAAGTCGTGGCGTTCGCGGAACACGGCCGACAGCTCGGCGCCCTCGTGCCGGCAGGCGACGAAAGTGTCCATGCCCGTGGGCTCCAGCACCGCCACCTTGGACGGGATGCCGGTGCTGCCCAGCGTGAGGTGCTCGGGCCGCGTGCCGTAGACCACGCTCTGCCCGTTCTGGCCACCGCTGCCCAGCGGCGCCGGCAGCCGCGTGCCGTCGCGCAACTCGACCTCGGCCGCGCCGCCCGCATGGTGCAGCGTGCCGGGCAGGAAGTTCATGGCCGGCGAGCCGATGAAGCCGGCCACGAACTGGTTGGCCGGGCGATCGTAGAGCTCCAGCGGGCTGCCGGTCTGCTCGATGCGGCCATCGCGCATGACGACGATCTTGTCGCCCATGGTCATGGCCTCGATCTGGTCGTGCGTGACGTAGATCGAGGTGGTCTTGAGCCGCTGGTGCAACTCCTTGATCTCGCTGCGCATGGCCACGCGCAGCTTGGCGTCCAGGTTGGACAGCGGCTCGTCGAACAGGAACACCTGCGGATCGCGCACGATGGCGCGGCCCATGGCCACGCGCTGGCGCTGGCCGCCCGAGAGCTGGCGCGGGTAGCGGTCCAGCAGCGGCACCAGGGCCAGGATCTCGGCCGCGCGCTGCACCTTGGTGTCGATGGTGGCCTTGTCGGTCCTGGCCAGCGCCAGCGAGAAGGCCATGTTGTCGCGCACCGTCATGTGCGGGTACAGCGCGTAGTTCTGGAACACCATGGCGATGTCCCGCTCCTTGGGCGGCAGGTCGTTGACGCGCCGCTCGCCGATGCGGATCTCGCCGCCGTTGACCTGCTCCAGCCCCGCGATCATGCGCAGCAGCGTGGACTTGCCGCAGCCCGAGGGACCGACCAGGACGGTGAAGGAGCCGTCCTGGATGTCGATGTCCACTCCGTGCAGGATGGGCACATCGCCGAAGTTCTTCTTCACACCCTGGATCGTGACGCTGGCCATGCGCTGCGCTCTGTTGTTGGTTGGGGGGAACGAGCGCCCGTCGAGCGCTCCGGAGCCCGCGCAGTATCGGCACCTGCACAGGGGCTCGCATCAGGGAAATCCGGTAGGCGAAAACCCGGAAATTTGTATGATGACCCGATTACAGTACAGCGCCTTCCCGAGCGCCCGAACGTGCCCAACCGCCTTGCCGTCCCTGCCCCATTCGCGGCCGAACCGCTGCGGCAGGAGGCCGACCGGCTGTCCGACCGGCTGGCCCAGCGCCTGGCCCGCCAGATCACCACCGGCGCATTGCAGCCCGGCGCCCGCCTGCCCACCGAGCAGCAGCTGGCCCAGAGCCATGGCGTCTCGCGCACCGTGGTGCGCGAGGCCGTGCACCAGCTGCGCTCGCTGTCGCTGGTGGTCTCGCGCCAGGGCTCGGGCGTGTTCGTGGCGGCGGCGCCGGCTCACCAGCCGCTGGCCTTCGACCCGCGCGTGCTGGGCTCCGTGGAGGCCGTGGTCCACGTGGTGGAGGTGCGCCGCGTGCTCGAAGGCGAGATCGCCGCGCTGGCGGCCGAGCGCGCCACGCGCAGCCAGATCGCCGGCATGCGGCGCCAGCTCAAGGCCATCGACCTGGCCGTGGCCGAAGGCCGCGACGGCGTGGCCGAAGACCTGGGCTTTCACCGGCTGATCGGCGAGGCCACGGGCAACCCGCAGTTCCGGCTGCTGCTGGGCTTCCTCGAGCAATACCTGCGCGAAGGCATGCGCATCACGCGCGGCAACGAAGCCCGCCGCACCGATTTCATGCAGGCCGTGCAGCTGGAGCACCGCGCCGTGGTCGACGCCATCGCGGCGCGCGACCCGGCCGCCGCGCGCCGCTGCGCGCTGGACCACATCCTGCACGGCGAACAACGCCTGGTCGAAGGCGGCGTGATCGCCGGCCGGCGCAAGAAGACTTCCCAACCCCTCTCACAAGGACGACCCTCATGAAACTCCTGATCACCGGCGGCGGCGGCTTCGTCGGCGCGCGCCTGGCGCGCACGCTGCTGGCCCGCGGCCAGCTCGACGGCCGCAAGATCGAACGCATGGTGCTGACCGACATCGCGCCGCCGCCGGCTGACCTATTGGCCGACGCGCGCGTGCAGGCCCGCACCGGCACGCTGCTGTCGCAGACCGAGGCGATCGGCCAGGAGGATTTCGACGGCGTGTTCCACCTGGCCTCGGCCGTCTCGGGCGAGTGCGAGCTCGATTTCGAACTGGGCCTGCGCTCCAACCTGGACAGCACGCGCGCGCTGCTCGACGCGCTGCGCGCGCGCACGGCCGCCAGCGGCAAGGTGCCGCGCTTCGTGTTCTCCAGTTCCGTGGCCGTGTTCGGGCCCGACCCCTCGTTCGCCTGGCCCGGCACCGTGGCCGACGACACGCTGCCCGCGCCGCAGACCTCCTACGGCACGCACAAGCTCATGTGCGAATACCTGATCGCCGACTACACGCGCAAGGGCTACCTGGACGGCCGCTCGGCCCGGCTCATGACGGTCACGGTGCGGCCGGGCCGGCCCAACGGCGCGGCCTCGGGCTTCTTCAGCGGCATCATCCGCGAGCCGCTGGCCGGCGTCGAATCGGTCTGCCCGGTCGATCCGCAGGTCTCGCACCCGATGTCCTCGCCCGCGCAGACCGTGGACGGGCTCATCAAGGTCTACGAGGCGACGCGCGAGCAGCTGAACGGCCGCCTGGCGCTGAACCTGCCGGGCCTGAACGTGCGCGTGGCCGACATGCTGGCCGCGCTCGAGGAGGTGGCCGGCCCCGAGGTGCGCGCGCTGGTGCGCTTCGAGCGCGACGAGCGCATCGCCGGCATCGTGGCCAACTGGCCCTCGGGCGGCACGGCCGCACGCGCCGCGAAGCTGGGCCTGCACCCCTACGCCAGCTTTGCGGAAATCATCCGCGAGTACATCGCCGACTGCCAGGCCGGCCCCAACGCAGCGCAGACGCTCAAGGGATTGCAATGAACAAGAAAGACACCACGGTGAAGAAGAACGAGAACGCAAAGGCTTCCAGGAAGGCCACCAGGAAGGCCGGCACCAAGGCCGCACAGCGCCTGCGCTCGCAAGCCTGGTTCGACAACCCGTCCAATGCCGACATGACCGCGCTCTACATCGAGCGCACGATGAACTTCGGCCTGTCGTTCGAGGAACTGCAGTCGGGCCGGCCCATCATCGGCATCGCCCAGACCGGCTCGGACATCGCGCCCTGCAACCGCCACCACATCGTGCTGGCCGAGCGCGTCAAGGAAGGCATCCGCGATGCGGGCGGCGTGGCCTTCGAGTTCCCGATCCACCCCATCCAGGAGACCTGCAAGCGCCCCACGGCCTCGCTGGACCGCAACCTGCAATACCTCTCGCTGGTCGAGATTTTGTTCGGCTACCCGATCGACGGCTGCGTGCTGACCACCGGCTGCGACAAGACCACGCCGGCCCAGCTCATGGCGGCCGCCACGGTGGACATCCCGGCCATCGCGCTCAACAGCGGCCCGATGCTGAACGGCTGGTTCAAGGGCGAGCGCACGGGGTCGGGCACCATCGTCTGGAAGGCGCGCGAACTCATGGCGGCCGGCGAGATCGGCTATCCGGAGTTCCTCAAGCTCGTGGCCTCCTCGGCCCCGTCGACGGGCCACTGCAACACCATGGGCACGGCCTCCACGATGAACGCGCTGGCCGAGGCCCTGGGCATGACGCTGCCGGGCAGCGCGGCCATCCCCGCGCCCTACCGCGACCGCCAGGAGATGGCCTACCTCACGGGCAAGCGCATCGTCGAGATGGTGCGCGAGGATCTCAAGCCCTCGGACATCATGACGCGCGCGGCCTTCGAGAACGCCATCGTCATCAACTCGGCCATCGGCGGCTCGACCAATGCGCCGGTGCACCTGAACGCGATCGCCAAGCACATCGGCGTGAAGCTGGACAACGACGACTGGGAGAAGCACGGCTACAAGGTGCCGCTGCTCGTGAACCTGCAGCCGGCCGGCAAGTACCTGGCCGAGGACTACTACCGCGCCGGCGGCCTGCCGGCCGTGGTGGCCGAACTGATCGCCAAGAACAAGATCCAGCCCGCCGTCACGGCCAACGGCAACACGCTGATCGACAACTGCACGGGCCAGTTTAGCAGCGACCGCGACGTGATCCTGCCCTATGCCAGGCCGCTCAAGAAAGACGCCGGCTTCCTGAACTTCAAGGGCAATCTGTTCGACTCGGCCATCATGAAGACCAGCGTGATCACGCCCGAGTTCCGCCAGCGCTACCTCGAGAACCCGGCCGACCCGATGGCCTTCGAAGGCCCGGCCGTGGTGTTCGACGGGCCCGAGGACTACCACGCGCGCATCGACGATCCGAAGCTCGAGATCACCGGCGAAAGCGTGCTGTTCATGCGCGGCGTGGGCCCCGTGGGCTACCCCGGCGCGGCCGAGGTCGTGAACATGCGCGCGCCGGACTACCTGCTCAAGCAAGGCGTCACGGCCCTGCCCTGCATCGGCGACGGCCGGCAGTCGGGCACCTCGGGCTCGCCCTCCATCCTGAACGCCTCGCCCGAGGCCGCCACCGGCGGCAACCTGGCGCTGCTGCAGACCGGCGACCGCGTGCGCATCGACCTGCGCAAGCGCAGCGCCGACATGCTGGTGGGCGGCGAGGAACTGGCCAGGCGGCGCGCCGCGCTCGAAGCCGCGGGCGGCTACCAGTTCCCGCCCAGCCAGACGCCCTGGCAGGAGATCCAGCGCAGCGTGGTCGGCGAGCTGTCCGAGGGCATGGTGCTCAAGCCGGCGGTGAAGTACCAGAAGATCCACGCCACCTTCGGCGTGCCGCGCGACAACCATTGAGAAGCCCCCCGGCCGGTGCCGACGCACCGGCCGGGTCACGGTGCTGTAACGGCACTGTCATCGGTCGATCCTAGGATCGCGGCGCGCAGCATGGCATCTGCCATCGCGTTCCGATCCAAAACAACAGGCTCTCGCAGAGCCCAGACCGATGTCCAACCTCCCCACGACCCCCGTCCAGTCACGCCGCCGCATGCTCCAGCTGCTGGCCGGCGCCCCCATGCTGCCGCTCGGCACCGGCGGCCTGCTCGCCTCCACGCTGGCCGCCTGCGGCGGCGGCGACGATGACGAGCTCCGCTTCGCCTCCGCCCAGTTCACGGGCATGGCCGCGCCGGCCGCCAGCAACCCCGCCGCGCTGGCCACCACCACGGTGGGTTCCAGCCTCAGGGTCAGCTACGGCAACGGCACCAGCACCACGTACCAGCTGGCCTACCCGCCCTTCTTCCTGACCGGCCAGCAGGTCACCGGCACCAGCGGCGCCAAGGTCGTGGCCGGCGGCTACTACGACATCGACAACCAGCCCATTATCGACAGGAGCGTGCCGGGCAGCGAGCGCCAGTTCTTCTCCGACTGCCCGGACGGCACCTCGCTGCTGACGGTTCCCGGGGCCCCGGCCAACACCGTGTTCGCCGTGGTCCAGTTCGAGTACACGACGGCCGACCTGTCCGGTGCCAGCACCTACGGCACGCTGCCCTCGCCCATCGCCGTGCTCACGCTCCAGCAGGACCCGGCCAACGGCCACCTGAGCCTTGCCAAGTACCACAACGTGGACACCTCGGCCGTGCACGGCCTGTGGATCACCTGCGGCGCCAGCCTGTCGCCGTGGGGCACGCACCTGTCCAGCGAAGAGTACGAGCCCGACGCCTTCAACCAGGGCCTGGCCGGCCAGACCCTGGCCACGCTCAAGGCCTACAGCAAGAACGTCTACGGCGACGAGACCGCTGCCCGCGCCTACAACTACGGCCACCTGCCCGAAGTCACGGTCAAGGCCGATGGCACGGCCACGATCAGGAAGCACTTCTGCCTGGGCCGCATCTCGCACGAGCTGATCCACGTGCTGCCCGACGAGCGCACTGCGCTGATGGGCGACGACGCCACCAACGGCGGCTTCTTCATGTTCGTGGCCGACACGGCCCGCGACCTGTCCGCCGGCACGCTGTACGTGGCCAGGTACACCGAGAAGCTGACCGACACCACGACCGCCAGGATCCAGTGGATCAAGCTGGGCCATGCCACGAGCAAGGAGATCGAGGATCTCGTGAACGTGGGCAACATCCAGCCCACCGACATCATGGACTCGACGACGACCGACCCGGGCGATGCGAGCTACACCAGGATCGTGCTGAACAAGAAGACCGCCTGGGTGCGCCTGAAGGCCGGCCAGGAGAAGGCTGCGGCCTTCCTGGAAACGCACCGCTACGCCGCCCTGATGGGCGCCAGCATGGCCTTCACCAAGATGGAAGGCACGACCGCCAACGCCAAGGACAAGGTCGCCTACTCGGCCCTGGCCAACATCCAGGACTCCATGGTCGTGGGCGGCTCGGGCTACGTGGAAGCCCACAACGTGGCCTTCCCGAAGATCACGGCCGGCGGCATCCTGGCGCACGACATGGCCGGCGGCCAGAAGGACAGCGCCGGCGCGGCGATCGACAGCGAATGGGTGCCCACGCAATCGCACCTGCTGCTCAAGGGCGAGGACATCAGCGCCGACAACCTGGGCAACACCGCCAACCCGGCGAAGATCGCGAGCCCGGACAACCTCAAGTTCTCCGAGAAGCTGCGCACCCTGTTCATCGGCGAGGACAGCGGCAACCACCTGAACAACTTCCTGTGGGCCTACAACGTCGACACGCGGGCGCTGGAGCGGCTGCTGTCGTGCCCGGCCGGCGCCGAGTCGACCGGTTTGCACGCGGTGGACGAGATCAACGGCTGGACCTACATCATGAGCAACTTCCAGCACGCCGGTGACGAGTGGAACCGCTTCCCGGCGCTGGACGCCACGCTCAGGAGCCAGATCGACGCGGCCATCGACGCCAACTACGACAACAAGCACAGCGCCGCCGTCGGCTACCTGACGGCCACGCCGCTGCAGCCCAAGCTGGGCGGCTGAACCCCGGGCGCGCCGGCAGGGCCCGGCGGCCGGTCTGCAGCGACCGGCCGCCGGGCTTTTTTCTTCTGCCCGGGCACCGCCGCCCCGGGGCACATCCACGCGCCCAATTCCGTCCTCCGGAATTGGTGGCCGCAGCCAGCGTCGTATCGACGAAACAATGGCGGCACCACATGCACCGGACGACTCCCATGTACCGCAACGATCTGCTCCAGGGCCAGCGCATCCTCGTGACCGGCGGCGGCACGGGCCTGGGCGCCGAGATGGCGGCGCGCTTCGCCAGCCTGGGCGCGGCCCTGCTGCTGTGCGGCCGGCGGCCCGAGGCGCTGGAGGCCACGGCGCAACGCCTGCGTGCGGAATCCGGCGCCAGCGTGACCGTGCTGGCCTGCGACATCCGCCAGAGCGAATCGGTCGAGGCCATGCTGGACGCGGCCTGGCGCGACGGGCCGGTCGACGCGCTGGTCAACAACGCCGCGGCCAACTTCATCGCCCAGACGCACAGGATGTCCACGCGCGCCATGGATGCCATCCTCGCCACCACGCTGCACGGCACGCTGTACTGCACGCACGGCATGGGCCGGCGCTGGATCGACGCCGGGCGCGGCGGCAGCGTGCTGAGCATCCTGTCGACCTCGGTGCGCACGGGCCGGCCGTTCACGGTGCCCTCGGCGATCGCGAAGTCCGGCGTGCTGGCGATGACGCGCAGCCTGGCCATGGAATGGGGCGGACGCGGCATCCGCCTCGTGGCCATCGAGCCCGGCCCCTTCCCCACGCCCGGCGCGACACGGCAGCTGCTGCCGCAGTCGCGCGCCGCCGGCCGCACGGGCGCGCCGCGCAACCCGCTGGGCCGCACCGGCCGCCCCGAGGAGCTGACCAGCCTGGCGGCCTTCCTGCTGTCGGCGGACGCGGCCTACATCAACGGCGAATCCATCGCCATCGACGGCGGCGCCCACCTGCGCACATCGGGCGCGGAAGACCTTTGCGAATGGAGCGACGCCGACTGGGACGCGCACCGCGCCCAGCGCAGCTGACCGAGAACCCCGACACCCAAGGAGACACACAGGCATGGAATTTGAACTCAAGGAAGAGTGGCGCATGCTCAAGGACCTCGTGGCCCGCTTCGTGCGCGAGGAACTGATCCCGCTGGAGCCCGCGCTGCTCCGGCGCGAGACCGAGGGCGGCAGCATCGCACTGTCGCCCGAGGAAAGCGCGCGCATGGACAGCCGCTCGCGCGAACTGGGCCTGTGGGGCCTGGACGCGCCGCAGGAGATCGGCGGCTCCGACCTGCCCGTGGCCGCCATGGTCGGCGTCAACGAGGAGATCGGGCACAGCATCGTGCACTACTACCTGCCGCCGGACACGCCCAACCTGCGCCTGCTCATGCTGACGGCCACGCCCGAGCAGAAGAAGCGCTACCTGGAGCCCTACGTGCGCGGCGAGGTGAAATCGGCCATCGTGATCTCCGAGCCCGGCGCCGGCGGCGATCCCTCGGGCCTGTCCACACGCGCCGTGCGCGACGGCGACCACTGGGTCCTCAACGGCCGCAAGATCTGGATCTCCAACCTGGAGCGCGCCGACTTCGGCATCGTGATGGCGCGCACCTCGGGCCAGCCGGGCGCGCGCGGCGGCATCTCGGCCTTCATCGTCGACAAGGGCACGCCGGGCTTCATCCCGGCGCGCAGGATCCCGATGATCGGCGGCAGCAGCACCTGGGAGGTGGTGTTCGAGGATTGCCGCATCCCCGCGGGCCAGCTGCTCGGCCAGCTGGACCAGGGCTTCGAACCCATGCAGGCGCGGCTCGGCGCGCGCCGCGTGCAGATGGCGGCCTGGGCCATCGGCAAGGCCCAGCGCGCGCTCGACATGCTGTGCGCCTACGCGCCGCAGCGCAAGACCTTCGGCCTGCCGCTGTCCGAGCGCCAGGCGATCCAGTGGTGGATCGCCGACGCCGCCACGCGCATCCATGCCACGCGGCTCATGACCTATGAATGCGCCTGGCGCATCGACCGCGGCCTGGACGTGCGCACCCAGACCTCGATGGTCAAGGCCTACGCGACCGAGATGGCCTGGGAGGTGGTGGACCGCGCCATGCAGACCTTCGGCGCCATGGGCATGACCAAGGAGCTGCCGCTGCAGCAGATGGCCAACGACGTGCGGCTCATGCGCATCTACGAAGGCCCCACCGAAGTGCACCGCATGGTGGTGGCGCGCAACACGCTCGCGCGCTTCCGCTAGCCGCCAGCCGCGCGATGCACCGGCCGATGCAGCCGGGCGCGCGCGATTCCCCACCGCAGGAGACATCCCATGCCCATGAGAAGACGCGCCCTGGTCGCGGCGGCGGCGGCCTTGCCGCTGGCACGCCTGCACGCCGAAACCTGGCCCAGCCGGCAGATCACCATGCTCGTGCCCTCGACGGCCGGCGGCGTGGTCGACATCGCCGCCCGGCTGCTGCAGCCCGGGCTGTCGGCCGGGATCGGCCAATCCATCGTGGTCGACAACCGTCCCGGAGGCGGCGGCCACATCGCCGCGCAGGCCGTGGCGCGCGCCGCGCCCGACGGCTACACCCAGCTGTACTCGGCCGGCAGCATCCTGATCTCGGGCGTGGTGCGCAACCTGCCCTACGCGCCCATGACCGACCTGGTGCCGGTCTGCCGCGTGACCATGGGCGGCTTCCTGCTGCTGGTGCCCGCCCACTCGCCGTTCAAGACGCTGGCCGAGCTGATCGCGTTCGGCCGGGCCAACCCGGGCAAGCTCAGCTTCGGCTCCAGCAGCGTGGGCAACTCCACGCACATCGCGGGCGAGATGCTGAACCTGCTGGCCGGCGTGCAGGCCGTGCACGTGCCCTACCGCGGCAACGTGCAGTCGCTGACGGACCTGGCCGGCGGGCGCATCGATTTCGCGTTCGACAGCCGCGCGCCCGCCGCCGTGTTCCTGCGCGCCGGCCAGGTGCGGCCCATCGCCGTGACCAACACCGAACGCCAGGCCGACCACCCGGACCTGCCGGCCATCGCCGAGCAGGCGCCGGGCTACGGCATCGAGGGCTGGACCGGCCTGTTCGTGCCCAGCCGCACGCCGGCCGAGATCGTGCACCGGCTCGGCGAGGCCGCGCAGCGCGCGGTGGCCGACCCCGCCGTGGTGCAGCGCTTCGTCGCCACCGGCGGCGCGCCGCCGGCCTTCCTGGGCCCGGCCGAGGCGCTGGCCTACATGCGGCTGGACCACGAGCGCACGGCGCGCGTCGTCCGGCAGGCCAACATCACGGCCGGCTGAACCGCCATGGCGACGCCTCCCGACGCCCCGCTGGCCGGCCTCAAGGTGCTGGACCTCGGCCAGATCTACCAGGGCCCCTACTGCGGCTTCCTGCTGGCCATGGCCGGCGCCACCGTGGTCAAGGTCGAACCGCCCGGCGGCGAAGCCGGCCGCGCGCGCCGCGCCGCCACCTTGCCGCTGGCCATGCTCAACGGCAACAAGCGCGGCATCGCGCTGAACTTCAAGCACCCCGAGGGCCGCCGCCTGTTCCTCGAACTCGCGCGGCAGTTCGACGTGGTGCTGGAGAACTACGCGCCCGGCGTGATGGACCGGCTCGGCATCGGTGCCGAGGCCCTGCAGGCCGCCAACCCGCGCCTGGTCTATGCCAGCGCCTCGGGCTACGGCAGCTGGGGCACCGACCGCGACCGGCTGGCCATGGACCTCACGATCCAGGCCACCAGCGGCGCCATGGCCCTGACGGGCTGGCCCGACCGGCCGCCCGTCAAGGCCGGCCCCGCCTTCGCCGACTTCCTGGGCGGCACGCACCTGTACGCCGCCATCATGACCGCGCTGTACGAGCGCGAGCGCACCGGCCGCGGCCGCCGCGTGGAGATCGCCATGCAGGACGCGATGTACCCGCCCATGGCCTCCAACCTCACGGTGTTCTTCGAGAACCCGCAGGCACCGCTGCGCACCGGCAACCGGCACGGCGGCCTGGGGCTGGCGCCCTACAACGCCTACCGCGCGGCCGACGGCCACGTGACCATCATGTGCGTGACGCCCGGCCACTGGGGCAACCTGGTGCGCGCCATGGGCCGGCCCGAGCTCGCCGACGACCCGCGCTATGCCGACCACGCCGCGCGCGCGGCCCTCATGGAAGAGGTCGACGCGCTGGTGGAGGGCTGGACGCAGCAGTACACGCGCGCCGAACTGCAGGCGCAGGCGCAGGCCCACCATTTCCCGTGCGCGCCCGTGCGCGACCTGGCCGAGGTCGTGGCCGATCCGCACCTGCACGCGCGCGGCATGCTGCAGCGCACGCGGCACCCGGACCTCGGCGAGGTGGTGCTGCACAACAGCCCGCTGCGCTTCGCGGGCCTCGACCCGCTGCCGCTGGTGCGCGAGCCGCGGCTCGGCGAGCACACGGCCGAGGTGCTGGCCGAGTACCTGGGCCTGGATGCGCAGGAGATCGCGCGGCTGGCGGCATCGGGCGCGCTCACCACCGCGACGCCGGACGCCGCCTGAAAGGGCGCCGTCAGGCCAGCGCGCGCCGGATGCGTGCGGCCGTCTGCAGCAGCAGCTCGGCGTACTGCTGCTCGGTCGCGCGCAGCCTGTCCTCGGCCGGCGCCCGGTAGCTGATGTTGAGCGCATGCACCGGGTGGCCCGGCAGCACCAGCGGCGCCGCCACCGCCATCACGCCGCTGCGGTGGTCGAAGCTGCAGTAGCCCTCGCGCCGCACGGCCGCGAACGCAGCGGCGAGCTCGCGCCGGATGCCGGCCCAGCGGTCTTCGTAGCGCAGTGCGAGCAGGTCCAGCATCTGCCGGCGCGCGGCCGGCGCCTGCCCGCCCAGCCAGGCCCGGCCCAGCGCCGTCTCGGCCATGGGCAGCCGGGTGCCGGCGATGATGTGGCGGAAGATGCCCAGGTGGCTCTTGCGCACGGAGTCCAGGTAGACCACGTCGCTGTCGTCGGCCATGGCCAGGCCCACGTTGATGCGCTGGCCCTCGGACACCTCGCGCATGAAAGGCAGCGCGGCCTGCAGCACCGTGGAGCCGCTGCGCACCGCCAGGCCCAGCCCCAGGAACGGCGCGCCGAGCCGGTACAGGCCGGTGGACGCCTCATGGTCGAGAAAGCCCTTCGATACCAGCGTGGCCGCCAGCCGGCTCACGCTGGCGCGCGGAAAGCCCGTGCGCTCGGCCAGCTCGGCGTTGCTGAGCGAGGTGATGCCAGGCCGGAACGCGCGCAGCAGCTGCAGGCCGCGCTCCAGCGAACGCACGCCCGGCGTGTCGCGCACGAACACGCCCGACTCGCGCGTGCGGCGCCGCGAGGACGGTGACGATGGGACAGGCGCTGCGCGGGGCATCGGTCGATCATACGGAGCCCGCCTGCTTGACAGGCCGGGGTTGAAAAAATACGATCGGTATTACCTCAATGCCACGCGGCACGCCATGACCGTCACCATCAAGCTCGAAGCCACGCTGGAGGAACGCCTGCGCCAGCGCGCCGCCAGCACCGGCCGCAGCACCAGCGACGTGGTGCGCGCGGCCTTGCAAGCCTATCTGGCGCAGCCGGACGCCCAGGCGCCCCGCTCGGCCCATGCGCTGGGCGAAGACCTGTTCGGCCGCCACCAGGGGCCCGCCGACCTGGCCGAGGGGCGCAGGCAGCACGCCGGCGATGCCTGGTCTGCGCGGCACGCCGCGCGCGGCCGCTAGATGGCCACGCGCAAGACCACCGTCCTGCAGGTTCGCGAACCCTCCGCGCCCTGGCTGGCCCATGCCGGCACGGTGCTGGTCGACAGCGGCCCGCTGATCGCGCTGTTCAACGGCGCCGACCGCTGGCACGCGCCGGTGCGCGCCTGGCTGCAGGCCAACCCCGCCGCCACGCTGACGACCACCTGGTGCGTGGCCACCGAGGTCTGTGCGCTGCTGGCGCGCCGCATCCACAACGACAGCGCGCTCGACTTCCTGCGCTGGGCCCAGCGCGGCGCCATCGCGCTGGACCGCGCGGCCGAGGGTTCGCTGACCGAGGTGCTGCGCCTGTCCGAGCGCTTCGCCGACCGGCCCTTCGACCTGGCCGACGCCTCCATCGCCGAGGCCGCCGCGCGGCTGAAGCTGCGGCACATCCTGTCCATCGACGCCGACTTCGACGTCTACCGCGACCGCGCCGGCCGCCCGCTCGTGAACCTGCTGCGGCGCTGACACTAAACTGCCCAGCCACCGGCCGGCACGGTTGCCGACCTCCTTCATCCAACGAGGAATCCACTGATGCGCAAGATCCATTCCGTGGCCCTGGCCGCCGGCGCCCTGCTGCTGGCCCTGGCCTCCACCACCGCCCAGGCCGGCAAGACGCTGGACGCCGTCAAGGCGCGGGGCACCGTCAAGTGCGGCGTGACCAACGGCGTGGCCGGCTTCTCGGCCCCCGACACCCAGGGCAACTGGTCGGGCCTGGACGTGGACACCTGCCGCGCCATCGCCGCCGCCGTGCTGGGCGACCCGAAGAAGGCCGAGTTCGTGCCGCTGAACTCGCAGCAGCGCTTCGCCGCGCTGCAGGCCGGCGAGGTCGACATCCTCACGCGCAACACCACCTGGAACCTCACGCGCGACGCCTCGCTGGGCCTGTCGTTCACGACCATCAACTACTACGACGGCCAGGGCTTCCTGGTGCCCAAGAAGATCAAGGTCGCGGGCGCCAAACAGCTCAAGGGCGCGACCATCTGCACCCAGGCCGGCACCACCAACGAGAAGAACGTGGCCGAGTGGTCCAAGGCCCAGGGCATCCCGGTCAAGACCGTCGTATTCGAGAGCTTCGAGGCCTCGTTCAAGGCCTTCTTCTCGGGCCGCTGCCAGGCCTTCACGACCGACACCTCGGCGCTGGCGGGCCTGCGCAACAAGGAGGCGCCGAACCCCGACGACTACGTCATCCTGCCCGACCTGATCTCCAAGGAGCCGCTGGCCCCGGCCGTCAAGCGCGGCGACGACGAATGGTTCGCCATCGTCAAGTGGGTGCCCAACGCGCTGATCGAGGCCGAGGAACTCGGCATCACGCAGGCCAACATCGACCAGCTGCGCAGCAGCAGCAAGGACCCCGCGCAGCAGCGCCTGCTGGGCACGGGCGACGACCTCGGCAAGCTGCTGGGGCTGGACAAGGACTGGTCCTACCACGCCATCAAGGCCGTGGGCAACCACGGCGAGATGTTCGAGCGCAACGTCGGTCCCAAGTCGGCCCTGCAGCTGCCGCGCGGCCTCAACAACCTGTGGAACAAGGGCGGCCTGCTGTACGCCATGCCGGTGCGGTGAGCGCCGCGCCGGGCCGCCCCAAGCCAGCTCGCTCCCCCTCGGGGGGCAGCGAACCTCGCGCAGCGGGAAGCGTGGGGGCCCTGTATTCCACGGCGCGCGTGCCCGCGGCGCTGTGGGCGCTGCTGGCGTTCGCGGTGCTGGCGGCGGGGCTCTGGCTGCTGCGCGAGGTTCCCGGCGTCCAGGGCCTGTGGGCCTGGCTGGGCACGACGTTCGGATTCCTGCAGCAGCCGGCCGGCTTCGGCATCGCCGAGGGCTGGCTGGCCTTCGACTCGGGCGACAGCTATGCGCGCGCCTTCCTGGCCGGCCTCGTCAACACCGTGCGCGCGGCCGTGCCGGCGGCGCTGCTGGCCGTGCTGCTGGGCACGCTGCTGGGCGTCGGCCGGCTCGCCTCGCACCTGCTCGTGCGCGCGCTGTGCACGGCCTACGTGGAGACGCTGCGCAACGTGCCGCTGCTGGTGCAGCTGCTGATGCTGTACTTCGCGCTCACGCACCTCTTGCCCGACTCCACCGAGCCCGTGCAACTGCTGCCGGGCTGGTGGCTGAGCAAGGGCGGCCTGTCGCTGCCCTGGCCCGTGCGCGAGGACGGCGCGTTCTGGCCGAGCCGGCTGGACTGGCCCGAGCCCACGGCCTTCAACGTGATCGGCGGCGCCGCGCTGAGCCCGGAGTACCTCACCATCGTGCTGGGCCTGGCGCTCTACACGGCGGCGTTCGTGGCCGAGATCGTGCGCGCCGGCATCGGCTCGGTCGCCATCGGGCAGAAGCTCGCGGCCCAGGCCCTGGGCATGCAGCCGCGCCAGCAGCTGCGCCTGGTGGTGCTGCCGCAGGCGCTGCGCGTCATCGTGCCGGCGCTGACCAACCAGCTGCTGAGCCTCGTCAAGAACTCCTCGCTGGCCGTGGCCGTGGGCTACCCGGAGTTGGTCTCCGTGGCCAACACCTCGCTGAACTCCACGGGCCGGGCCTTCGAATGCATCGCCATCGTGATGGCGGTCTACCTCGTGCTCTCGCTGCTGATCTCGGCCGCGATGAACGTCTACAACGCGCGCGTGGCGCTGCGGGGCTGGCGATGAGCTTGGGGGGCGCCATGAACGACTGGAAGGCCGAACTGTTCGGCACGCCGGCGCGTGCGCTGGTCACGGCCGCGCTGCTCGCGCTGCTGGCCTGGGCCGGCTGGCATGCGCTGGACTGGGCGCTGCTGCAGGCCGTCTTCCGGCCCGACGCCGCGGCCTGCCGCGCGCTGGAGCACGGCGCCTGCTGGGGCGTGGTGGCCGAGAAATGGCGGCCGCTGCTGTTCGGCCGCTACCCGTTCGAGGAACAGTGGCGCCCGGCCGTGGCCACGGTGCTGCTGTCGGCCACCACGCTGCTGTCGGCCTGGCCGCGCAGCTGGCGCTGGTGGCTGGCGCCGCTGTGGCTGCTCGTGCTGGGGCTGTGCCTGCTGCTCATGGGCGGCGGCACGCCGGGCCTGGCCGCCGTGCCCACCAACCGCTGGGGCGGGCTGCCGCTGACGATCGGCCTGGCCGTGGTCGGCCTGGCGCTGGCCTTCCCGCTCGCGCTGGTGCTGGCGCTGGCGCGGCGCGCGTCCTGGCTGCCGGCGCGCGCGCTGTCGGCCGGCACCATCGAGCTGGTGCGCGGCGTGCCGCTGATCTCGGTGCTGTTCATGGCCTCCTACCTGCTGCCGCTGCTGTGGCCGGCCGGCTGGCGGCCCGACGTGCTGCTGCGCGTGCTGGCCGGGCTGGCGCTGTTCGTGGCGGCCTACCTGGCCGAGATCATCCGCGGCGGCCTGCAGGCCGTGCCGCGCGGCCAGGTCGACGCGGCCATGGCCATGGGCTTCTCGCGCTGGCAGGTGCAGCGCCACATCGTGCTGCCGCAGGCGCTGCGCATGGTGGTGCCGGCGCTGACCAACAATGCCGTGGGCACGCTCAAGGACACCTCGCTCGTGACCATCGTCGGCCTGTTCGAGCTGACCGGCGCGCTGGGCCTGGCACTGGGCGGCGACCCGACCTGGCGGCCCTTCTACCTGGAAGGCTACCTGTTCGTCGCGCTCGTGTACTGGTGCCTGTGCTTCGGCCTGTCGCGCTACAGCGCCTGGCTGGAGCGGCGGCTGGCCCGCACGCCGTGAACGCATCCATCGCCTCCGGCCGGCGCGGCCACGGCATGACGCCCGCCTCACCGGGCCGGATGGGTCGACGGATCCCTGGATTCGCCCAGCAGCTTGTAGAGGTAGGAGCGCGAGATGCCGAGCCGCTCGGCCGCGCGCTTCTTGTTGCCGCCGCACGCGGCCAGCGCCTGCAGGGCCGCCGTGCGCTCGTGGTC
Organism: Pseudorhodoferax sp.; assembly: GCA_049840715.1. Lineage (GTDB taxonomy): Bacteria > Pseudomonadota > Gammaproteobacteria > Burkholderiales > Burkholderiaceae_C > Pseudorhodoferax. The sequence continues at coordinate 14,707 of JASGJO010000012.1, read as the reverse complement.
CTTGAGCCGCGCCGGCTCCTCGCGCAGCGGCGCCGCCTCGGCCTGCGGCGACGCGCCGCGGACGAAGGCCTGCGGCGTGAGCCGCTCGGGCGGCGAGAACACCAGCGCCTCCTCGATGCGGTGGCGCAGCTGGCGCAGGTTGCCGGGCCAGGGCTGGTCTGCCAGGTAACGCGCAACGCCGGGGTCGATCCGCGGCACGGCGCGGCGGTTGCGCAGGCAGAACGCTTGGACGAAATGCGCCAGCAGCGCCGGGATGTCCTCCAGCCGCTGGCGCAGCGGCGGCACCTGCAGCGTCACGCCGCTGATGCGGTAGAACAGGTCGTGGCGAAAGGCGCCGCCGGCGATCAGCGCGCCGATGTCGCGGTGCGTGGCCGACACCAGCCGGAAGCTCAACGCTTGGCCGCGTGGCTGCCCAGCCGCTCGGCCACGCGCTCCTCGAGCACGCGCAGGAGCTTGATCTGCACGTCCATCGGGATGTCGCCGACCTCGTCGAGGAACAGCGTGCCTTCGTTGGCCATCTCGAACTTGCCCGCGCGGCCCTGCTTCGCGCTGCCCGTGAAGGCGCCGGCCGCATGGCCGAACAGTTCGGACTCGACGAGGCTGCCGGGCACGGCCGCGAGGTTCAGGCTGACCAGCGCCTGGCCGGGCCGGCCCAGCGCGTGGATGGCGCGCACCACGAGCTCCTTGCCCGTGCCGCTCTCGCCCTGCACGAGCACGGGCACGTCGAGCCGGGCCACGGCCTGCACCTCCTGGCGCAGGCGCTGCATGGCCTGGCTGTCGCCCACGAGCTCGGCCACGGCACCGCGCGTCTCGCGCAGGCCGTCGAGTTCGCGGCGGTAGAACTCCAGCTGCGTGCGCAGCTGCTGCATCTCGGCCGCCATCTGGGCCACGGCCTCGGTGTCGCGGAACATCACCTGGCCCACGGCACCGATGACCTGGCCGTTGCGCCGCACGGGCCGCCGGTTCACCACGCGCGTGACGGCGTTGCCGAAGGACAGCGGCTGGCCGATCTCGGCCTTGCCCGACTCGACCACGGCGCGCAGGCGCGAGTTGCGGATCACCTGTTCCACGGGCTTGCCCGCGCCGCCGCCCGGCGGCAGGCCCAGGAACTTCTCGTGCACGGGGCTCACGTAGCGCATGGTGCCGGTGTGGTCGGCCACGGTGATGCCCTGGTAGGGATCGGACAGGATCTGCTCGAAGATGTCGAAGGCGAAGGGCACGGCCGCGACGAAATCCAGCAGCGTGGCGCCCACATCGACCGGGCGCAGCAGCACGATCTCCAGCCCGTCCGCGCGCAGCGCGGTGGCCACGCCCGGGCCCATGGGCAGGGGCAGTTCGAACAGCTGGCGGTCGCCCGCGCGGGCCAGCGCCGCCGCCAGCGCCTGCTGCACGGCCGCGCCGGCCGCCAGGCCCAGCGCCGCGACCACGGCGCCATGGCGCCGCACGAACACGCCCAGGGGCGCGCTGGAAATCTGTTCTTCAGGCATACACGCAGACACAGCGAGGACAGTGGACTGTAGCCAGCAACGACACCTTCGCCAGCAACACGGGCGACAGCGGGGGCCAGCGGGCCTGGCACGGTCGGTGCAAAGCACAGGGCATGACCACCCCCTCCTCCACCCGCGACGCGGTGAGCTACTTCGGCGTCGAGATCCCGTTCATGGAACACATCGGCCTGCGCCCGCTGCTGATGGACAACGGCGAATGCCGCACGCTGCTGGCCATGCGGGCCGACCTCGTCAACAGCCGCGGCGACATCCACGGCGGCACGCTCATGAGCGCGCTGGACTTCACGCTGAGCGGCGCCGCGCGCGCGCACGACCCGCAGCGCCTGGGCGTGATCACGGTGGACATGACCACCCACTTCTACGAACCCGCGCGCACCGACCTCACCGTGATCGGCCGCTGCACGCGGCGCGGCAGGTCGCTGGCCTTCTGCGAGGGCGAGATCGTCGACGCCGCAGGCGCCGTGGTCGCCGTCGCGCGCGCCGTCTTCAAGCTGGTCGCGCGCCAGGCCGCCTGACCTCCCTTCTTCCACACGACAACACAGGAGACTCCCTTGAACAAACTGCTCATCGCCAACCGCGGCGAGATCGCGCTGCGCGTGCAGCGCGCCGCGCGCGACCTCGGCATCGCCAGCGTGGCCGTCTACGCCCAGGACGACGCCGCCGCGCGCCACCGCCTGCTGGCCGACGAGGCCCATGCGCTGGCCGGCAGCGGCCCGGCTGCCTACATCGACATCGCCGCCATGCTGGCGGCCGCCGAGGCCACGGGCTGCGATGCCGTGCACCCGGGCTACGGCTTCCTGAGCGAGCGCGCCGACTTCGCCCAGGCGTGCGGCGATGCCGGCATCCGCTTCGTCGGCCCCACGGTGGAGCAGCTCGCGCTGTTCGGCGACAAGGGCCGCGCCCTGGCGCTGGCGCGCAGCTGCGAGGTGCCCGTGATGCCGGCCACGGCCGGCGCGGCCTCCCTGCAAGACATCGCCGCCTTCTTCGACGCCCAGGGCGGCACCGGCATCGTGGTCAAGGCCGTGGGCGGCGGCGGCGGACGCGGCATGCGCGTGGTGAACCGGCGCGAAGACCTGGAGCCGGCCTATGCGCGCTGCCGCTCCGAGGCCGCCAGCGCCTTCGGCGTGGACGCGCTGTACGCCGAACGCCTGGTGGCCCGTGCGCGCCACATCGAGGTGCAGATCGCGGGCGACGGCGAGCAGGTGGTGGCGCTCGGCGAGCGCGACTGCACGCTGCAGCGGCGCTTCCAGAAGCTCGTGGAGATCGCGCCCAGCCCGGTGCTCGATCCCGCGCTGCGCGAGCGCATCGTCGGCGCGGCAAAGCTGCTGGCCAGGCGCGTGCAGTACCGGAGCCTGGGCACCTTCGAGTTCCTGGTCGAGGAGAACGCGGCCGGCGAGCAGACCGGCTTCGTCTTCATCGAGGCCAACCCGCGCCTGCAGGTCGAGCACACCGTCACCGAGCAGGTCACGGGCGTGGACCTGGTCGCGCTGCAGCTGGGCCTGGCGGACGGCCGCAGCCTGCGCGAACTGGGCCTGGACCCGGCCGCGCCGCCGCAGCCGCGCGGCTTCGCGATCCAGGTGCGCGTGAACGCCGAGGCCAGCGACGCACAGGGCCAGGCCCGGCCCGCGCATGGCCGGCTCGAGCGCTTCGAACTGCCGGCCGGCCCGGACGTGCGCGTGGACACGCACGGCAGCCAGGGCTATGCGCCGCCGCCCAGCTTCGACACGCTGCTGGCCAAGCTCATCGTGACCAGCCAGAGCGCCCGGTTCGGCGACGCCGTGCGGCGGTTGCAGCGCAGCCTGGCGGAGTTCCGCATCGCCGGCATCGCGACCAACCTGGACCTGCTGCGCGCGCTCGTGGCACGCCCCGACTTCGCCACGCAGGACGTGCACACCCGCCACTTCGAGGCCATCGCGCCCGAGCTGCTGGCCGCCGCGGCCGCCATCGCCGAGGCCGAGCGCGCCCGCGATGCGGCGCTGGGCCTGGCCGCCACCGCCATGCCCGTGGCCGCCACGCCTGCCGAGCAGGCCGCTCCCGCCGGCACGCTGGCCGTGCGCGCGCCGTTGAGCGGCCGCGTCGTCGAGATCGCGGTCGCGCCGGGCGCGCTCGTGCAGCCGGGCCAGACCGTGGCCGTGCTCGACGCCATGAAGATGGAGCACAGCGTCGCCGCCACGGCCAGCGGCCGCGTGCTGGCCGTGCAGCTGGAGGCCGGCGCCCAGGCCGCCGAAGGCCAGATCCTCGTGCTGCTGGAGCCGGCCGAACACGACGCCGCCGCGGCGCAGGCCAGCGAGGCCATCGACCCGCAGGCCATACGCCCCGACCTGCAGCGCGTGCTCGACCGCCACGCCCCGCTCTACGACGCAGCCCGCCCCGAGGCCGTGGCGCGCCGGCGCGCGCGCGGCCAGCGCACGGCGCGCGAAAACGTGGCCGACCTCGTCGACGCCGACAGCTTCGTGGAGTACGGCGCGCTCGCGCTGGCAGCGCAGGCCAGCCGCCGCAGCCAGGCCGACCTGATCGCCAACACGCCGGCCGACGGCCTCATCACCGGCATCGGCAGCATCAACGGCGCGCTCGTCGCCAGGGAGCGCGCGCAGAGCGCCGTGATGGCCTACGACGCCACCGTGCTGGCCGGCACCCAGGGCAAGCGCAACCACATCAAGACCGACCGCATCGTCGAGGTGGCGCTGCGCGACGAACTGCCGCTGGTGCTGCTGGCCGAAGGCGGCGGCGGGCGGCCCGGCGACGTGGACTTCCCCTCGGTCTCGGGCCTGTACCAGCCCTCCTTCGCGGCCTTCGCCGACCTGTCGGGCCAGGTGCCCGTGGTCGGCGTGGTGTCGGGCCGCTGCTTCGCGGGCAACGCGGCCTTCCTGGGCTGCTGCGACGTGGTCATCGCGGACCGCTCGGCCAACATCGGCATGGCCGGGCCGGCCATGATCGAAGGCGGCGGCCTGGGCATCTACCGCCCCGAGGACGTGGGGCCGGCGCCCGTGCAGTACGCCAATGGCGTGATCGACGTGCTGGTCGACAACGAGGCCCAGGCCGTGCAGGCGGCCAGGCACTACCTCTCGATGTTCCAGGGGCCGGTGGCGCAATGGAGCGCGCCCGATGCGCTGCAGCTGCGCCAGGTCGTGCCCGAGAACCGGCTGCGCGTGTACGACACGCGCCGCGCCATCGAGGGCATCGCCGACAGCGGCAGCGTGCTGATGCTGCGCGGCGGCTTCGGCCTGGGCATCCACACGGCGTTGGCGCGCGTGGAAGGCCAGCCCGTGGGCATCATGGCCAACAACCCGCACCACCTGGGCGGCGCCATCGACGCCGACGCGGCCGACAAGGCAGCGCGCTTCATGCAGCTGTGCGATGCGCACGGCCTGCCCATCGTCTCGCTGATCGACACGCCCGGCTTCATGGTCGGCCCCGAGGTCGAGGCCAAGGCCCAGGTGCGCCATGTCTCGCGCATGTTCCTGGTCGCCGCCAAGCTGCGCGTGGCGCTGCTGGCCGTGACGCTGCGCAAGGGCTACGGCCTGGGCGCCATGGCCATGGCCGGCGGCGGCTTCCGCTCGGCCAGCTTCACGGTCTCCTGGCCCACGGGCGAGTTCGGGCCCATGGGGTTGGAGGGCGCGATCACGCTGGGCTTCAAGAAGGAACTCCAGGCCGTGCCCGACGGCCCCGAGCGGCGCGCGCTGTACGACAGCCTGGTGGCCAAGGCCTACGAGCGCGGCCACGCGATCTCGACCGCCGCGGCCGTGGAGATCGATGCCGTGATCGACCCCGCGCAGACGCGCCAGTGGATCGCCAAGGGCATCGCCTCGGCCAGGCTGCGCGGCCTGCGCCCGCGCCGCGGCTTCGTGGACGCCTGGTGAGCGCGATGGCGATGCAGGGAGACAGCATCGACCAGGCGCCGGACCCGGACCGGCTGGCGCTGCGCGGCCTGCGCGTGCTGGAGATCGGCACCGGGCCGGCGCTGGCCTACACCGGCAAGCTGTTCGCGGACTTCGGCGCCGAAGTCGTCAAGGTCGAGGCGCCGGCCGGCGACGCGTGGGAACGCATGCCGCCGCTGCTGGACGGGCCGCCGCCGCGCAGCGCCCTGTGGGCCTGGCTGCACACCAACAAGCGCAGCGTGACGGCGGACCCGGTCCAGGATGCAGGCTGGCTGCAACGGCTGGCGCAGACCTGCGACGTGGTGCTGGACGCACGCGCGCTCGACGCAGGCCTGGGCGTGCTCGCCCGGCCCATCGCCGGCGCGGCACAGGCGCCGGTCGAGATCGTCTTCACCTGGTTCGGCGAGGACGGCCCCTACAGCGCCTGCGCGGGCTCCGAGGCCGTGTGCCGCGCGCTGTCGGGCGCGGTGTTCAACAGCGGCCCCGTGGAAGGGCCGCCGCACATGCCGCACGAGCTGCAGACCGGCATCGCGGCCGGCCTCGCGGCCTTCTCGGCCGCCGTGGCGGCCTGGACCGGCCGCGCCCACGGCAGCCGGCGCTACGTGCTCAGCATCCACGAAGCGGTGTTCCACACCGTGGAGATGGAGGCCGGCATGGTGCAGGACGGCCGCCACGCGCCGCGCCTGGGCGTGAACCGCTTCTGCGGCACGCACCCGACCGGCATCTACGCCACGGCCCAGGGCTGGATCGGCATCTTCACGCACACGCTGGCGCAGTGGGCCGCGCTGTGCGAGGCCATCGGCCGGCCCGAGCTCGCGCACGACCCGCGCTATGCCAACGGCGCCGAACGCATGGCGCGCGCCGACGAGATCGACGCCATGCTGCGCGCCGCGCTGGCGACCCGCACCGCGCAGCAGTGGTTCGAGGACCTGGGCGCGCGCAAACACCCCACGGTGCTGGTGCCCACCATGGCCGAGCTGCTCGCACAGGAGGTGCACCGCCAGCGCCATGCCTTCGTGCCGGTCGCGGCAGGCGCCGCACGCTGCGAAGGCCCAGGCGTGCCGCTGCGCCTGGGCGCGGCCGGCCCGCTGCGCGGCGGTGCGGCGCCCGCGCGCGGCGCCGACGACGCGCACTACCGCGGCGCGGGCCTCGCGCGCCAGCCGGCGCGCGCCGCCGGCACGGCGCAGCGCCTGCCGCTGGAAGGCACCACCATCGTCGACCTGACCATGGGCTGGGCCGGGCCGCTGGCCGCGCGCACGGCGGCCGACCTGGGGGCCGAGGTCATCAAGGTCGAGAGCGCGGTCTATCCCGACTGGTGGCGCGGCGCGAACTTCACCGAGGAGTTCTACCGCGAGCGGCTGTACGAGAAGAATTCCAACTTCAACCTCATGAACCGCAACAAGCGCGGCATCACGCTGGATCTCGCGCGTGCCGAGGGCCGGCAGCTGCTGCTGCAACTCGTGGCCCAGGCCGATGCGGTGATCGAGAACTACTCGGCCGAGGTGCTGCCCAAGCTGGGGCTGGACTACGCGGCGCTGCAGGCCGTCAACCCGCGCCTGGTCATGGTCTCCATGCCGGCCTTCGGCCTCGGCAACGCCTGGAGCGACACGCGCGCCTATGGCGGCACGCTGGAGCAGGCGACCGGCCTGCCGCTCCACACGGGCCATGCGGACGGGCCGCCGGCCATGACCTCCTACGCCTACGGCGACCCGGTCGGCGGGCTCAACGCGGGCGCGGCGCTTCTGCTCGCGCTCCACGTGCAGCGCGAGACCGGGCGCGGCATGCAGCTGAACCTCTCGCAGGTCGAGGCGATGCTGCCCATGGCCGCGCCCTTCGTGCTGGCGCAGTCGGTGCACGGCAGCGTGCCCGCGCGTGCGGGCAACCGCCACCCGCTGCACGCGCCGCACGGCTGCTGGCGCTGCGCGGGGCCGGACGACTGGCTCGTCGTGAGCGTGCGCGACGACGGCCAATGGCAGGCGCTGTGCGGCGTGCTCGGGCGGCCGGACCTCGCGGCCGACGCCGGTCTCGCGCAGGCGCAGTGCCGGCTCGCGCAGCAGGACCGGCTCGACGCGGCGATCGCCGCCTGGGCCGCCGCGCGCAGCGCCGACGCGGCCATGGAGCAGTTGCAGCAGGCCGGCGTCAGCGCCGGCGCCGTGCGCTCCATCCCGCGCCTCATGGACGACCCGCACCTGCAGGCGCGCGGCTTCTGGCAGCGGCTGGAGCGCGCGCACGTGGGCCGCTACCTGAGCGGCAGCACGCCGTTCCGCCAGGACGGCCGGCCGCTGCCGATCCGCCAGGTCGCGCCCACGCTGGGTGAGCACACGGCCCAGGTGCTGGGCGAGCGGCTGGGCCTGGGGCCCACGCAGCTGGCCGCACTGGAACAGCGAGGCATCACGGGCCGCAGCGCGCGGCCCAGGGGCGGCCGCACCGCGGCCTGAAGAAACCACAACCCGAGGAAACCGAGATGAGACAAGCCAATCCCCCTTCCCGCCGCAAGACACTGCAGCTGGCACTCGCGCTGGCCTGCGCCGCCGCGCTGCCGGCACAGGCCCAGGACGCCTGGCCCAGCAAGCCGATCCGCATGGTCGTGCCCTTCCCGGCCGGCTCCTTCACGGACACCGTGGCCCGCGTGATGGCCGACACCCTCGGCCGTTCCCTGGGCCAGCCCGTGGTCGTGGAGAACAAGGTCGGCGCCAACGGCGTGATCGGCGTATCCGAGGCCGCGCGCGCCGCGCCCGACGGCTACACGCTGCTGCTGACCAACTCCAGCAGCATCACGATCAATCCGCAGCTTTACCGCAAGATCAGCTACAAGACGAGCGACCTCGCGCCCGTGACCATGGTGCTGGAGGCGCCCTTCATCCTCACGGCCAACCCGAACTGGGCGCAGAAGAACGGCGTCGCCACGCTCGCCGACCTCGTGCAGTACGCGCGCCGCAACCCGGGCGCCATCAGCTACGGCTCGCCGGGCGCCGGCAACATCGCCCACCTGAGCTACGCGATGCTGAACAACCGCAGCAAGATCAGCACCACGCACGTGCCCTACAAGAGCACGGCCCAGGCGCAGCTGGCGACCATCGCGGGCGAGCTCGACAGCTCCTTCGACGTGCTGACGGCCGTGCCGCACATCCAGGCCGGCAAGCTCAAGGCGCTGGCGGTGACCTCGCCCCAGCGCATCCCGCAACTGCCCGAGGTGCCGACCATGGAGCAGGCCGGCGTGGCCGACTTCAACGTCGCCTTCTGGATCGGCCTGCTGGTCCCGGCCGGCACGCCGCCGCAGATCGTCGCCCGACTCGACGCCGCCGCGCAAGGCCTCATGAACGATGCCAAGGCCAGGGCCTCGCTGAGCACGCAGGGCGAGCTCGTGATGCGCGCGCCGGCGGCCTTCGCCAAGCGCATCGCGGCCGAGGTGCCGGCCTGGGGGGCGGTGATCCAGGCGGAGGGGATCGCGCTGGATTGAGCAGCGCGGGCTGCATGCCTGCCGCCGGCACGCAGCCCGCGGCAGATCAGTTGAACGTGAGCGTCTGGTCCTTGTACGACCCGTCCAACATCTTGTAGCGCCATTGCAGCGTGCGACTCACGCGGTAGGCTGTCGTGAGCATGGGGAACACGGCGCCATTGGCCGCAGTGGCAACCTGGCTCGAGGCACCCTTGGGCACCAGGATCGACGGCGAGTTGACGGTCTGCAGCGAGTTGTAGTCGAACGTGTAGACGTTGACAGAGTCGACGCGCTCCGCGTAGGGGTTGATCAGCCAGTTCAGCGTCAGGCTCGCCGCGGCAGGCGCGCCATCGCTGGCCAAAGCCCGCGTTTCGGCAGGGAAGTCGTGCCATTGCTGGGTGGCTGCATACGCAGCGGGCACGACAGGCGTCACGATGCTCGTGCTGAAGGTGCGGCTGGGCGTCGTCTCGGTCGCCCCGCCGGGCGATGTCTCGTAGAACAGCTCGAACGTGTAGCGCGACCATGCCGGCACCTTGCTCAAGTCGAACTGCCAGGTGGCGCTTGCGGCCTCGCCGTACATCGCAGGGTGGGCCCAGTTGTTGTACTGCGGCACGGCCTGGAAGACGTACGGGTTGCTGCGCAGCGCGAAGGCATCGGCGCCGGTGATGCCGAGACTGCGTTGCAGGTAGAAGATGTTGTTGCTGGCCGAAGTGGTCTGCTTGGTCGAAGGAATCGTGCCGTCGGCATTCAGGATCGCCATCCAGGATTGCGGCAAGCCGTTCACGTCCGAGAGCACAAGGCCGGCACTGGGCAGGCCGGGGCCCTTGACACGGGCATAGCGCAGCCCGGCCGTGTTGGGCCCGAGACCATCGCGCGCGACGAATATCTCGAGGCCCGTCTGGAAGCGCGATGGCGCGACGTCGTACTGCACCTGGAAGGCGGCGGGCAGCAGTTGCTCCTGCTTGCGGATCGATGCGCGGATATAGGCGTTGACGGCGCGCTGGTTGCCGTACAGCCACCAGGCGCTCGCACGTGCCGTCGTCTCGGTACCGGGGTATTTCTTGACCGTCAGAACGCGGTTGTCGCCGATGCCGTTCTTGTCGGCAAACCGCAGGTTGATGACCGCCTGGTCCTGCCCGCCGGCGATGCTTGTGTAGCGCAGGAGTTCAGGGCGGTTGAACTTCGCTCCGTCCATGTCCGAGGACGTGATCAGCGAACGGAACGAGTCCTCGGCGTTGTAGCCGCTGTTCAGATAGGTCGCACCGCCCGTGATGGCGCTGGGTGCATCTTCGACAACAAGCCCATCGCAAGCCGGAGAACCGTCGCGCGTGGCGGCCGGCACCGCAAAACAGGCTTCGAAGCCTGTCTTGAAGATGTCCAGTTCCGTGATCGAGAAGCCTGCCACCGAGGAAGCGGCCACGGCGGCTGGAGTCGTCGTGGTGGCATCGGCCATGGGCACGGGTGCCGAGTCCGGAGTCAACACGTTGGACAGCACGGGCGAACCGTTCTCGAACGTGACGCGGACCTGGTCCAGCATCTTGTCGGCCCCCGTATTGGAGCCGCCGACGAAAGGCGTGGAAACCGGATCGAAGGTTGCCGGATCCAGGCCCACGCTCGTGAGCACGTTCGCGAGTTGGCGGGCCACATTGGCCTTGACCGCGTTCACCACGGTGGCATCCAGTGCGGCCAGCGTCGCAGCATCGCGCACGAGGGCGAAGGCATCCTTGTTCGGTGCCAGCTGGGCGGCGATGGCCGTGGTCAGCGGGCTCACGTTCACGGTCGAGGCCGCGCCGACGGCCGGCACGGTGGTCGTGAGGCTGACCATGGGGGCCACCAGCCCGGCCGGGTCCGTCGCAACGAGCACGAGCGGGGCAGCAGCGGTGGCCGTCAGCGTGCACCCGTACTGGCCCGTGCTGTCGGCGGTCAACGGGGTTTCGGTGCAGGCATTGGCGCCGCTGCGGTCCGTCACGACGACAGACGCATTGGCCAATGCCGCGCCCGTCGCAACCGTCCCCGTCAGTGTCGCCACCGCCGGCGGCGGAGGGGGGGCCGGCGGAGGAGGCGCAGCGGCGGAATCGTCACTGCCACCGCCGCCGCAGGCCGTCAGTGTGAAGGTCAAGGCATAGACGGCGCTCTGCAGCGCACGTACTGTCGACAGATTCTTCATGGGCACCCTCCGAATAGTGAGAAGCTGGTCGCATACGCAATGGATTGCGCAAATTGAGTGTGCTGGCGTACACAAATCCAGGCATCGTTCAAAGAAAGGATGCGCCGCGTTAGATCAGCGCCCTGCGCAACACACGTGTTGGCAGGTCCGCAGAGCGCTGAACGTGCGCAAATTTGTCCACTGCAGGCTCCTTGGGACAAGAGATGTCGGCGTGGCAACGCGTGTCTGCATCGAATACGCCATTGCTGCGGCGTTCGCCAGGGGGCTATTTGTGCGCTTGGCGCAACCGAACCAGGCGGGCAAGCTTATTGCTAGACACCTAGGGTTAACCCTTGGAGCCCGCCATGATCCAGCCCCTGCACTTCCTCTGGCCCGAACTGCTGTGGTTGATGTGGGCCGTTCCATTGCTGGTGCTGGGCTATCTCTGGCTGCTGCGCGCCCGCCGCCGGCCGGCACTGCGCTACGCCAACGTGGCCCTGGTGCGCCAGGCCCTGCAGCCCGGCCGGCTCTGGCGGCGGCACCTGCCGCCGGCCCTGCTGCTGGCCGCGCTGGCCTTGCTGCTGTTCGCCGCGGCCAGGCCGCAGGCGGCGCTGCCGCTGCCGACCGCGCAGGCCACCGTGGTGCTGGCCGTGGACGTCTCGTTGAGCATGCAGGCCGACGACATCAAGCCGAGCCGGCTCGATGCCGCGCGCGAAGCCGCCAAGGCCTTCGTGCGTCAGCTGCCGGACGGCGCCCGCGTGGGCGTGGTCAGCTTCGCGGGCACGGCCCAGGTGGTGCAGCCGCCGACCTACAGCCGCGAGAAGCTGCTGGCCGCCATCGACGCACTGCACCTGCAGCACGGCACGGCCATGGGCAGCGGCATCGTGGCCGCGCTGTCCGAACTGTTCCCGCGCGAGGCCCTGGACCTGGGCGAGGCCGCCTTCATGCCGCTGACCGCCCATGCGCCGCGCGCCCAGCCCAGGCCCGTGCCGCGGCAATCCGCCCATGGCGCCGAGCCGGCCGCCACCATCGTGCTGCTGACCGACGGGCGCAGCAACTTCGGCGTGCACCCGCTGCAGGCGGCCGACATGGCGGCCGCGCGCGGCGTGCGCATCCACGCCGTGCGGCCTCGGCACCGTCGACAGAGCCCGGCGCCGACCAGGACGACTGGTCCATCGTGCTGCAACTGGACGAGGACATGCTGCGCCAGGTCACCGGCATCACGCGGGGCGACTACTTCCGCGCCGGCAGCGCCGAGAGCCTGCGGCAGGTCTACGAGAAGATGGGCGCGCGGCTGCAGGTGCAGCTGCGCGAGACCGAACTGGCGGGCCCGCTCGCGCTGGGTGCGCTGCTGCTGATGGCGGGTGCGGCGCTGCTGTCGCTGCTCTGGTTCCAGCGCGTCTGATCGGGTGCCGGCGTCGCCGGAACGACAAACCGAGGGATGGCGCTATGCGCGGAACAGGCCGGGCTTGCTAGATTGCCCGGTCTTCCACGCTCCACGCTGATTCCCATCATGGCCCTGATCCAGTACCTGACCCAGATCCAGTTCGATTTCGGCGCGATCCGCCTCCTGGCCGACGAGTGCAAGCGCATCGGCATCACGCGCCCCCTGGTCGTGACCGACGCGGGCGTGCGCGCCGCCGGCATCCTGCAGAAGGCGCTCGACGCACTGGGCGGGCTGCCCGTCACGGTGTTCGACGAGACGCCGTCCAACCCGACCGAAGCCGCCGTGCGCGCCGCCGTCGCGCTGTACCGCCAGGGCGGCTGCGACGGCCTGATCGCCGTGGGCGGCGGCTCGTCCATCGACTGCGCCAAGGGCGTGGCCATCGCCGCCACGCACGACGGGCCGCTCACAGCACTACGCCACCATCGAAGGCGGCTCGCCGCGCATCACCGAGGCGGCCGCGCCGCTGATCGCCGTGCCGACCACCAGCGGCACCGGCAGCGAGGTGGCGCGCGGCGCCATCCTCATCGTGGACGACCACCGCAAGCTGGGCTTCCACAGCTGGTCGCTGATGCCCAAGGCCGCCATCTGCGACCCTGAACTCACGCTGGGCCTGCCGCCCAGGCTCACGGCCGCCACCGGCATGGACGCCATCGCGCACTGCATGGAGACCTTCATGTCGGCCGCCTTCAACCCGCCGGCCGACGGCATCGCGCTCGACGGCCTGGAGCGCGCCTGGGGCCACATCGAGCGCGCCACCAAGGACGGCAGCGACCGCGAGGCGCGGCTCAACCTCATGAGCGCGTCCATGCAGGGCGCCATGGCGTTCCAGAAGGGGCTGGGCTGCGTGCACAGCCTCTCGCACAGCCTGGGCGGCGTGGACCCGCGGCTGCACCACGGCACGCTCAATGCGCTGTTCCTGCCGGCCGTGGTGGCCTTCAACGCGGGCGCGGAATCGGTGCAGAAGGACCGCGACTGCAGCGCATGGCGCATGCCATGCACCTGGACGGGCCAGGCGACATCGGCGAGGCGATCCGCGACATGAACGCGCGCCTGGGCCTGCCGAAGGGCCTGGCCGAGGTCGGCGTGACGCCGGCGCTGTTCGAGCAGATCATCGACGGCGCCATGGCCGACCACTGCCACAAGACCAACCCGCGGCTGGCCTCGCGCGACGACTACCGCGCGATGCTCGACAGCGCGATGTAGAGCCGTTCAGTCCGGCGCTCGCGGCCGAGGCCCGGCGCTTGGCGGGCCTGGCCAGGATCTCGACGTAGAACTGCCTGCCGCCCTCCTTCGCCACGCCGTCGATGAGGCCGGTGATGTCCGACAGGTGCACGATGCTGGAGCCGGCCTCGTCCGCGCCGAAGCGGCAGTCGAAATCCCAGAAGTCCATGCCTTCGGGCAGTTCACGGCGGCGTTCGCGCTTGATGTACTTGCGGATGTCGTGCTTGATCGCGTCGAGCAGGCGGTCGGGGTGCTTGCCCTCGACCTGGAGCGGGTATGTTTTTCTCATGGGTGATCCTAACCGGCGCGCCGGCGCGTAAAGTCGGCGCCCTTTGACGAAGGCAGGTGAACGAACATGGCACGCGCAAACGACTGGTCCAGCAAGCTGATGGCCTTGATCAACGGCGGCAACCCCAGCGCGGCGATCGCGCAGATCAAGGTCGCCCCCACGCTCAAGGACCTGCAAGCGCTGCAGACCATCATGAAGCTGTCCAAGATGCAGGGCCGCTATCCGAACGTGGATGCGGCCATCACGGACAACCTGGCGCTGCTGGCAGCGCCGCGGCTGCACCGCGCGCCCTGAGCCCTACTTGGGCAGCGCGTAGGCGATCACGTAGTCGCCGCGGTCGGGCGACTGGCGTGCACCGCCGGCCGTGATCAGCACGTACTGGCGGCCGCTCTTGGGCGACACATAGGTCATCGGGCCGCCCTGGCTGCCGACCGGCAGGCGGGCCTTCCAGACCTCCTTGCCGCTGGCGCTGTCGAAGGCGCGCAGGTAGTAGTCCTGCGTGCCGGCGAAGAACACCAGGCCGGACTGCGTGGCCAGCGAAGAGCCCAGCGTGGGCATGCCGATGGGAATGGGCAGGCCCATCTTGATGCCCAGCGGGCCGGTGTCCTGCACCGTGCCGACCGGCACCTGCCACAGCAGCTGGCGGCTCTTGAGGTCGATGGCCGACATGGTGCCGAAGGGCGGCGCCTGGCACGGAATGCCCAGCTGCGACAGGAAGCGCTGGCGCATCGCGCCGTACGGCGTGCCGTCCTGCGGCACGCTCTCCGACGACCCTCCAA
>JASGJO010000011.1:0-49209 GCA_049840715.1 Pseudorhodoferax sp. | reverse complement strand
CCAACGCCACCGGACTGGCCGTGCCCTCCGACGGCCTGCTCTACCCGCCTGCGGCGGTGGAACGGTAGATCCCCAACATCAACGCGCCCGCGCAGCGAGGGCGGCGTGCTCGAGCACAAGGGCATGGTTCAGGTGGGTCGTCCTGCAGACCGATGGCACGCCGATCCCCTACGACATCCGCATGGGCGTGTGGGTCACGGTCGAGGGCGAGACCGAGTACATCCGCAATTGCTTCGAGGAATACAACGCCAAGACCGACGACAGCGGCCGCTACTTCACGCTGTACAAGCGCTGGTACTGGATCGGGCTGGAGGTGGGCATGTCGGTCGCCAGCGCGGCGCTACGCCAGGAGCCAACCGGCGCGGCCGTGGCGTGGAATGCCGACGTGGTGGCCACCGCCAAGCGCGACCTGGCCGTGGGCGAGATGCTGGACGGCGAAGGCGGCTATACGGTCTGGGGCAACCTGCTGCCCGTGCAGTGCTCGCTGGGCTTCGGCGGCCTGCCGCTGGGCCTCGCCCACGACGTGAAGCTCGTGCGGCCCGTGAAGATGGGCGAGAGCCTTTGCTGGACGACGTGGTGCTGGACCATACGATGCCGGCCTTCAAGCTGCGTGCTAAACTCGAGACCCTGTTCGCCAGCACTGGGAGAGGGTTCGGTCTCCAGCACGCCGCGGCGGATCTGGTCGCGCTCGAGCGACTCGAACAGGGCCTTGAAGTTGCCTTCGCCGAAGCCGTCGTCGCCCTTGCGCTGGATGAACTCGAAGAACACCGGGCCCAGCAGCGGTCTGGAGAAGATCTGCAGCAGCAGCCGCTGCGGGCCGCCCTGGTGGTGCCGTCGAGCAGGATGCCGCGCGTCTGCAGCGCGTGCACCGTGCTCGCCGTGGCCCGGCAGGCGCTCTCCAGCATCTCGTAGTAGACGTCGTTGGGCGCCGTCATCAGCGGGATGCCGGCCAGCTGCAGGCTGTCGATCGGCGCGAGCAGGTCGTCCGTCAGCAGCGCGATGTGCTGGATGCCCTCGCCGTTGAACTGCATCAGGAACTCCTCGATCTGCCCTGAGCCTCTTGGCCTCCTCGTTCAGCGGGATGCGGATCTTGCCGTCGGGCGCGGTCATGGCCTTGTGGTCAGGCCCGTGTACTCGCCCTTGATGTCGAAGTAGCGGATCTCGCGGAAGTTGAAGAGCTGCTCGTAGAAGTCCGCCCAGTGCGCCATGCGGCCGCGGTAGACGTTGTGCGTCAGGTGGTCGACGAGCTGGAGGCCGTGGCCCGCGGGATGGCGGTCGACGCCGGGCAGGAACTCGAAGTCGATGTCGTAGATCGACTCGCCGTCCTCGAAGCGGTCGATCAGGTACAGCGGCGCGCCGCCGATGCCCTTGATCGCCGGCAGGCGCAGCTCCATCGGGCCGGTGGCGATCTCGACCGGCTGCGCGCCCAGCTCCAGCGCGCGCTAGTAGGCGTTGTGCGAGTCGCGCACGCGGAAGGCCAGGCCGCAGGCCGAGGGGCCGTGCTCGGCCGCGAAGTACGCGGCCTGGCTGCTCGGGCTCGTGGTTGACGATGAAGTTGATGTCGCCCTGGCGGTACAGCGACACGTCCTTGGAGCGGTGGCGCGCGACCTCGGTGAAGCCGAGCTTCTCGAGGATGCGGCTCGAGCACGCCGGGCGTCGGGCGCCGGCGAACTCGACGAACTCGAAGCCGCATCAGGCCCATGGGGTTGTCGAACAGGTCGGCCATGTCATTCATCTCCGTTGAAGGTGGGGTTGTGGTTCAGAAACCTTGATGCTAGGCAAAAGCTGACGCAGGATTCCTGCGTTCTTCAGGCCAACACCGCTGGTTTTGCAGGATTCGCTCACACCAGGCCGCTGACCGGGAGCGCCGCCCCGTGCACGGCGCGGGCCGCGTCCGACGCCAGGAACAGCATCACGTCGGCCAGCGCGTCCGGCTGCACCCACTGCGTGGCGTCGGCGTCGGGCATGGCGGCGCGGTTGTCCGGCGTGTCGATGATGGAAGGCAGCACGCAGTTGACGTTCACGCCCTGGTGCTTGAGCTCGGCCGACATGGACTCCGTGAGCCGCACCAGCGCGCTCTTGGATGCCGCGTAGGCGCCCATGCGCGCCCCGCCCCGGAGCGCCGCGCCCGCGCCCACGGTCACGATGCGGCCGCCGCCCTGCGCCAGCAGGTGCGGCACCAGCACGGCCGCCACGTTGACGAGGCTGCGCGCGTTGAGGTCCATCAGGAAGTCCCAGCTGGGCGCGGAAATCTCGTGCACGGCCTCGCCCATGCGAAAGCCGCCCGCGATGTGCAGCAGCGCGTCGATGCGGCCCAGCCGGGCGATCTGCGGCGCCAGCGCCTGCGCCAGCTGCGCGCGGTCCAGCAGATCAGCGGCCAGCAGGCCTTCGGCTTCCCCGTACGCGCGCTGCAGCGCCGCGGCGTCGCGGTCCAGCAGCAGCAGCCGCGCGCCCTGGGCGCGTGCGCGGGCGGCCACGGCGCGGCCCAGGTGGCCGGCGGCGCCGGTGATGAGGATGGTGCGGGATGTGGTGGCCATGGCGATGCTCCTCGGGGGGCAGGTGGTCGAAGGGCGCGGGGCCGCGCGAGGCCACAGTGTCGCTCGGCCCCGCCGTGCCGGCGGCAAAAGACATAAGCTCGCGCCATGCAAGACCCCGGCAACTGGACCCCCTCCTCCTGGCGCGCGCGCCCGGCCCTGCAACTGCCCGCCTACGCCGACGGCGGCGCGCTGCAGGCGGCCGAGCAGCGCCTGTCCACCCTGCCCGCGCTGGTGCTGCCCGGCGAGATCGCGCAGCTGCGCCAGCGCCTGGGCGCGGTGGCGCGCGGCGAAGCCTTCCTGCTGCAGGGCGGCGACTGCGCCGAGAGCTTCGACGAATTCGGCCAGGACAGCGTGGAATCGACCCTGCGCGTGATCCTGCAGATGGCCGTGGTGCTGACCTATGCGGCCGCCTGCCCGGTGGTCAAGCTGGGCCGCATCGCGGGGCAGTTCGCCAAGCCGCGCTCCTCGGACAGCGAGACCGTGGACGGCGTCACGCTGCCTTCCTACCGCGGCGACATCGTCAATGGCAGCGCCTTCAGCGCGCAGGCCCGCACGCCCGACCCGGCGCGCCTGCTGACCGCCTACGCGCATTCCACGACCACGCTGAACCAGCTGCGCGGCCTGACCCAGGGCGGCTACGCCGACCTGCACGAGGTGCACCGCTGGACCGCCGACTTCGTGCGCACCAGCCCGCAGGGCACCCGCTTCGCCGAGCTGGCCGACCGCATCACCGAATCGCTGGCCTTCATGCAGGCCTGCGGCTTCGACGCCGCGCGCGCACCGCAGCTGCATGCGGTGGAGTTCTACACCTCGCACGAGGCCCTGCACCTGCACTACGAGCAGGCGCTCACGCGCCACGACAGCCGCAGCCAGCGCTGGTACGGCGGCTCGGCGCACATGCTGTGGCTGGGCGAGCGCACGCGCCAGCTGGACGGCGCGCACATCGAATACCTGCGCGGCATCGCCAACCCGGTCGGCGTGAAGCTGGGCCCGACCGCCACGCCCGACGACGTGCTGCGCCTGCTCGACCGGCTCGACCCCGACGACCAGCCCGGCCGCAGCGTGCTGATCAGCCGCATGGGCAGCGCCAAGGTGGCCGAGCGCCTGCCGCCGCTGCTGCGCGCCGTGCGCCGCGCCGGCCGCACGCCGGTGTGGTGCTGCGACCCCATGCACGGCAACACGGTGACCGCCTCCAACGGCTACAAGACGCGCGACTTCGAGCGCATCCTCGCGGAGCTGCGCGGCTACTTCGCCGCGCACGCGCAGGAAGGCAGCTACGCCGGCGGCCTGCACTTCGAGATGACGGGCCAGGACGTGACCGAGTGCCGCGGCGGCGCCCAGGCGCTGACCGACGAGGGCCTGGGCAGCCGCTACCGCAGCGCCTGCGACCCGCGGCTCAACGGCTCGCAGAGCCTGGAGCTGGCCTTCCAGATCGCCGACGTGCTGAAGGCCGCGCGGGCATGAAGGCTGCGGCAGCCTGCGCGCGTCAATCCAGCACCACGTTGGCCTTCCTGGCCAGGGCCGCGTAGCGCGCGGCCTCGCTGCGGAAGAACTTCGCCGCATCCTCGGGCGAGGTGGGCCGGATCACGTTGCCCTGCCTGGCCATGGCCTCGACCACCTCGGGGCTGGCGAAACCCTTGACGAAGGCGTCGTGCACGCGCCGGACCTCGGCCGCCGGCAGCCTGGCCGGGCCGACGACGGCGAACCAGCCTTCCACGTCGTAGTCCGGCAGGCCCTGCTCGGCGATGGTCGGGATCTCGGGCGCGGCCGGCGAGCGCTGCGCGCCGCACAGGCCGATGGCCTTGACCGCGCCGCTCTTGATGTGCGCCTGGATCGCCGGCAGCGCCACCACGCCGAACTGCACCTGGCCGCCCAGCAGGTCGTTGACCATGGGCCCCGTGCCCTTGTACGGGATGTGGCGCACGCGCAGCCCGGCCTGCTCGACGAACATCTCGCCGGCCAGGTGGATGATGGTGCCGTTGCCCGAGGAGGCGTAGTTCAGCGCGTCCGGCTGCGCCTTGGCCAGCGCCACCAGCTCCTTGACGTTGCCGGCCGCCACGCCCTTGCCGGCCACCAGCACCAGCGGCGTGGCGCCGATCACGCTGATGGGCGTGAAGTCGCCGATCGCGTCGAACGGCATCTTCCTGTAGACGGCCGGGTTGATCACGTGGTTGTTGGAAACGAGGCCCAGCGTGAGGCCGTCCGGCGCGGCCTTGGCCACCACCGCGGCGCCCGTGATGCCGCCTGCGCCCGGCAGGTTCTCGACCACCAGCGGCGCGCCCAGCGCCTTGCCCACGGCCACCGAGGCGGCGCGCGCGATCACGTCCACGCCCGAGCCGGCGCTGATGGGCAGGATCAGCCGCACGGGCTTGTCGCTCTGGGAGAAGGCCGGCAGGGCCAGCGCGGCGCAGGCGGCCAACAGGCCGCGGCGGCGGATCGAGGTCTGGGTCAGGGTCGGGGTGTTCATCGTCTGTCTCCGTTGTTCAATTGTTCAGTCGTTCAGTGGGTGGCGGCCTGCTGCAGCGCGCCCAGGATCTCGTCGGTGTGCTCGCCCACCCTGCGGCAGCGGCATGCGCACGCCGGGGCGGCGCCCGCCCAGGGTCAGCGGCAGCAGCACCACCTCGGTCGTGCCGCCGTCGTCGGTGGCCATGTGCACCAGGCCGCCGCTCTGCTGGAGGTGCGGGTCGTCGCAGAGCTGCTCGGGCCGCACGATCGGCGCGTAGGGGATGCCCGCGGCCTCCAGCCGCGGCGCCAGTTCCTCGACCCGGTGCTGCGCCAGGATCTCGCCCAGCACGGCCAGCAGCTGCGGGCGCACGGCCACGCGCGCGGCGTTGTCGTGGAAGCCCGGGTCCTGCAGCAGGTCCTCGCGGCCCAGCACCTGGCACAGCGTAGCGAACTGCTTGTCGCTGACCGCGCCGATGAACAGCTGCGCGCCCTCGGCCAGCGTGAACACGTCGTACACGCTCCAGGCCGACACGCGGGACGGCATGGGCGGCGGCGGCTCGCCCGTCATCAGGTACTGCTGCCATGTGCTGCGGGCGAGCAGGAACACGCAGTTCTCGAACAGCGCGCTCTGCACCTCCTGGCCGCTGGCCGGTGCGCTCGCGCTCGCGCAGCGCGGCCAGCACGCCGATCGCGCCGAACATGCCGCCCATGATGTCGTTGACCGAGGTGCCCGCACGCAGCGGCCGGCCGGCCGGGCCCGTCATGTACGACAGGCCGGCCATCATCTGCACCACCTCGTCGAGCGCGAGACCGCTTCTCGTAGGGGCCGGGCAGGAAGCCCTTGTGCGAGACGTAGATGAGCCGCGGGAACAGCGCCGGACAGCGTGGCGTAGTCCAGGCCCAGCTTCTCCATCAGGCCGGGGCGGAAGTTCTCCAGCACCACGTCGCACTCGGCGATAGCGCGTTCGGCCGCCGTCGCGCAGGCCCTCCGGCGCTCGTGACGTCCAGCACGATGCTCTTCTTGTTGCGGTTGAAGCTGCGGAAGAAGCCGATGCCCAGGCCGGGCAGCCTGCGCGTCTTGTCGCCGCCGGGCGGCTCGACCTTGATGACCTCGGCGCCCAGGTCCGCCAGGATCATGCCGCAGGTCGGGCCCATCACCATGTGGGTGAATTCGATGACGCGGATGCCCGACAGGGGCAGTGGTGCGGTCGTGTTCCATGTCGGCGGTCTCCGGTGATGCAGGTTGATTCAGGCAAGTGGCGCCGCGGGTGGCGCCGAAGGTCTTCGGCAGGCCGGCGCGCCACAGCGTGCCGTGCAGCGACCTCGCCCTCCAGCCAGGCCGGCGACCTGGTGGCGCAGCGCCAGCAGCGCGGTGCAGGTCGATGCCGGTGGCGACGCCCATGGCCTCCAGCATGAAGGCCAGGTCTTCGGTCGCGGCGTTGCCGCTGGCGCCGGGCGCATGCGGGCAGCCGCCGATGCCGGCGAGCGAGGCGTCGAAGCGTGCGATGCCGAGTCTGCAGCGCCGCGAAGACTGTTGGCCAGCGCGAGGCCGCGGGTGTCGTGGAAGTGGCCGCACCACAGCCGGTCGCCGGCGATGCTGCAGCGCCTGCTCGAACAGGCGGCCGACCGAGGCCGGGTCGGCATAACCCACGGTGTCGGCCAGGCTGACGCGGTCGGCGCCGGCGTCGAGCAGCGCCTGCAGCAGGCGCAGCACCTCGTCCGCCTCCACCTCGCCCTGGATCGTGCAGCCGAAGGCCGTGCCGACGCCGCCTTCGATCAGCGTCCTGCGAGCCCGACGCGTCGCGCGCGGCGCGGATGCTGGCCAGCTCGGCGACGACCTCGTCGGGCGTCTTGCGCAGGTTCGCCAGGCTGTGCGCGTGGCTGGCCGACAGCGGCAGCAGCATCAGGTCGGCGCCGCCTGCGATGGCGCGCTCGGCACCCTTCAGGTTCGGCACCAGCACGCGAGACGAAGAGGCCGGGCAGCGTCTTCGCGTAGGCCAGCACCTCGGCGGTGTCGGCCAGCTGCGGCAGCAGCCTCGGCGGCACGAAGGAGCCGACCTCGATCTCGCGCTGGCCGGCCGCCATGCGCGTCGCGCATCCAGTCCTTCTTGCGCTGCGGTCGGCAGCACGGTCTGCAATGCTTTGCAGGCCGTCGCGCAGGCCGACTTCGCGGATCACGGCGCGGAGGGCAGGTGGGTCATGGTTGTCTCCGAGTGGGAATGACGCAGACTCTAGGAGTTCCCGTCCGCATGCTGAAGTGGTAATTTGGAAGCTAGACGGTTCCAGATTCGGAAAATCACCGCATGCAGGATCTCGACCTGAAATCACTGCGCCTGCTCGTCGCCGTCTGCGAGCACGCGCAACATCAAGGCCGCCGCCGAGGCCGAGCACATCGAGCCGTCGGCCATCAGCAAGCGCTCGCGCAGCTGGAGGCAGACGCTGGGCACGCCGCTGCTGCTGCGCCACCGGCGCGGCGTCGAGCCCACGCCGGCCGGCGTCGCCCTGCTGGAGCACGCGCGCAACATGCTGTTCTCAGCGCAGCGCATCCGGCCGACATCGCGGCCTTCGGCCTGGCATCCAAGGCCATGTGCGCATCGTCGCCAGCGTGTCGGCGATCGCCGAGTTGCTGCTCGACGATGTCGCCGAGTTCATGCGCGACGCGGCGCAACCAGAACATCCAGATCGATATCGAGGAGCGCTCTCCGAAGGACCTGGTGCGCGTCGTCGCCGACGGCGGTGCGTCGATCGGCGTGCTGCTGGGACAACGCCGACTTCGGCCCGCTGGAGACGCCGGCCCTACCGCGGCGACGAGCTGGTGCTGGCGGTGCATGCCGATCACCCGCTGGCGCGGCGGCAGGCGGCGCGTTCGCCGACACGCTGGGCTGGCGAGCACGTCGGCCTGCCGGCCGCGCGCCGCGGTGCAGTCGATGCTGGCGCGCGCGGCCGCGCTCGCCGGGCGGCCATCACTACCGCGCGGTGGTCTCCAACTTCGACGCCGAGCCTGCGCTGCGTGCGCGCGGGCCTGGGCATCGCCGTGGTGCCGCGCGAGGTGGTGCAGCTGTCGGCCGCGGACAAGGGCCTGCGCGTGGTGGAACTCACGGACGCCTGGGCCACGCGCCACTTCGCGATCTGCTTGCGCGACGAGGCGCTGCTGTCACCCTCGGCGCAGCTGCTGCTGGCGCACCTGCAGGCGCAGGCCGCCGCCTGCGCGGCCGGGCCGGCGCGCCTCAATCGAGCTTGACGCCGGCGGCACGCACCACCTGGCCCCACATCGCGCGGTCGGCCTCGATGAAGGCCGCGAACTCGGCCGGCGTGTTGCAGCGCAGCTCGCCGCCGTAGTCGCGCCACTTCTTCTGGCCAGATCGGGCGACTGGCAGACCTTGGCCATGGCCGCGCTGAGCTTGTCCAGGATGGCCGGCGGCGTGCCCGCCGGCGCCAGCACGCCCTGCCAGGCGATGGGCGCGTAGTCGGGCAGCCCCTGCTCGGCGAAGGTCGGCACGTCCGGGAAGCTCGGATGGCGCGCCTTGCCCGTGATGCCCAGCAGCTTGAGCTTGCCGGCGCGGATGCTGGCCCGGCCGCCACCGGCAGGCCGTCGAACATCAGCTGCACCTGGCCTGCCATGCAGGTCGGTGTAGGGGCTGTTGCTGTTGTAGGGCACGAGGTTGCTGCTTCACGCCCGCGGCGTTGTTGAACCACACGCCCGACAGGTGCGAGTAGCTGCCCGGCCCCTGCGTGGCCACCGCCACGGATTCGGGTCTGGCCTTGAGCTGCGCCACGAGTTCGCGCGCGTCGCCGGCCGCCACGCCCGGCGTGGCGATCAGCCCGGTGTTGAGCACGCCCATCAGGCTGATCGGCGCGAAGTCGCGCGCGGCGTTGAACGGCAGCTTGCTGTACAGGTGCGGCACCACCGACAGCGAGCTCGTGGTGCCGATGTACAGCGTATAGCCGTCGGCCGGCGCCCGGGCGGCCGCCTCCGTGCCGATGATGTTCGAGGCGCCCGGCCGGTTCTCGACGATAGAAGCTGTGGCCCAGGATCTGGCCGTGAGCTCCGGCCGCCAGTTCGCGCGCGTTGGCGTCGGGCCCGCTGCCCGCCGGGAAGGGCGCAATGATGCGCACCGCCTTGGCCGGGTAGTCGGCCTGCGCTGCCGCGCCGCAGCGGCGCGGCGGCCAGCGCCGCCGCCAGCGCCCAGCCCGTCCCACCTCTCACAAAGCCTTCGAGAAAAGCCATCGATGTCTCCTGTTGCGAATCCATGCCCATTGCACGGCGTGGAATCATTACAAAAAACATTGTCATTGTCAAAATAAGATAATTGACATACTATTCAGACATCAACACGATCAACGCTCAGCCCTTTATCGAGAGGAGACAATTCGATGGGTACAGCCACTTCGCAGCTGCAGTTCAGCCACATCGGCCTGTACGTCACCGATCTCGCCGCGCATGGCGCGCTTCTACAAGCAGGCCCTGCGCTTCACGCAGACCGACGCGGGCGACCTGGGCGCCGTGCAGCTGGTGTTCCTGAGCCGCGACCCGAACGAGCACCACCAGCTGGTGCTGGCCACGGGCCGGCCGGCCGACATGGCCTTCAACGTGGTCAACCAGATTTCGTTCCGCGTGCCCGACCTCGCGGCGCTGCGCAGCTTCCACGACCGGCTGCTGGCCGAGGGCGCGAGCGACATGCACCCGGTCACGCACGGCAACGCGGTCTCGCTCTACTGCCGCGACCCGGAGGGCAACCGGCTCGAGCTGTTCATGGACACGCCCTGGTACTGCGACCAGCCGCTGCGCGAGACCATCGACCTGGCCCAGCCCGACGCCGAGATCCTGGCCCAGGCCGAGGCCATCGCCACGCCGCTACCCAAGTTCATGCCGCGCGCGCAGTGGCAGGCCGAGGTGGCCCGCCGCATGCAGGAAGACCAGCATGGCTGAATCCGCGCCGCTCTACGACGTGGCCATCGTCGGCCTGGGCCCCACGGGTGCCACGCTGGCCAATTTGCTCGGCGCCGCCGGCCTCTCCGTGCTGGTGCTGGAGAAGGAGGCCGGCATCTTCCCGCTGCCGCGCGCCATCCACTTCGACGGCGAGGTGCTGCGCGTCCTGCAGTCGGTGGGCCTGCGCGAGCAGGCGCTGGCCATCGCCCGGCCCGGCACCCAGGGCATGCACTTCGTCAACGGCGCCGGACGAGACCATGCTGGTGCGCGGCGGCACGGCCGCGCTGGGCCCGCATGGCGGCGCCAACAACTACTACTTCCACCAGCCCGAGCTGGAGGCGGTGCTGCGCGCGGGCCTGGCGCGCTACCCGCAACGTGGACGTGCGCCTGGCGCCACGAGCTCGTCGGCCATCGCCACGCAGGACGCCGAGGCGCCACGCTGCACGGTGCGCCGATGCCGGCGCCGGCCAGACGCTGCGCGCGCGCTACGTGGTCGGCTGCGACGGCGCGCGCTCGCCGCGTGCGCCAGCACATGGGCCAGCCCGATGCGTGACCTGGGCCTGCGCCAGCCCTGGCTGGTGTTCGACGTGGTGCTGCGAGCGCCCGTGGACCTGCCCGACCACACCGTGCAGCACTGCGACCCGCGCCGCCCCATGACCTACTGCAACGTGGTGGGCGCGCGCCGGCGCTGGGAGATCATGGTGCTGCCCGAGGACGACCGTGCCGCGCTGCTGCAGCCCGAGACGCTGTGGCGCCTGGTCGCGCCCTGGGTCACGCCCGAGCAGGCGCAGCTCGAGCGCGCGGCCATCTACACCTTCCACTCCGTGATCGCCGAGGGCTGGCGCGCCGGGCGCCTGTTCCTGGCCGGCGACGCCTGCCACCAGACGCCGCCCTTCCTCGGCCAGGGCATGTGCGCCGGCATCCGCGACGCCGCCAACCTGGCCTGGAAGCTGGACGCCGTGCTGGCCGGGCCGCGCGCCCGATGCGCTGCTGGACACCTACGAGTCCGAGCGCAAGCCCCATGTGCGCGCGCTGATCGAGCTGGCCGTGCGCCTGGGCGGCATCATCCAGACCACCGACGCCGCCGAGGCCGCCGCGCGCGACGCGCGCTTCGCCGCCGGCCGGCCCGAGGTCTTCGAACTGCCGCCGCAGCTGCTGGGCGCGGGCGCCTTCGATCCAGAGGGAGGCCGTGGCCGGCCGGCCGTTCCCGCAGCCGCGGCTGGCGCGACGGCCGCCTGCTCGACGAGCTGCTCGGCCGGCGCAGCGCCGTGATCGGCCGGCGCGATGCGCTGCGGGCCGCGGCCCCGGCCACGGCCGAGCGCTGGCGCCGCAGCGACGCCATCGTCATCGACCAGCCCGAGCCCGGTATCGACGCCTGGCTCGACGCCCACGGCGCCCAGGCGGTGATCCTGCGCCCCGACCGGTATATCGTCGGCGTCGCGCGCACGGGCCCTGAACTGGATCGCATCTCGCAATACCTTCCCGTCGCGCCATGAACCACTCAACGGGAACCTGCCTTGTCGGAATCTTCTTCGTCCAGCCTGGAGCGCATGCTGGGCGTGCTCGACCTGTTCGACGACACCCACCTCACGCGCACGGCGGAGGACATCGCGACGCTGCTCGACGTGTCGCTGCCCACCAGCTACCGCTACGTCCGCCTGCTGCTGCAGGCCGGGCTGCTGCAGCGCGTGGAGGACTCGCAGTACGCGCTGGGGCCGCGCATCATCCTGCTGGACCACTACATCCGCGGCGCCGACCCGGTGCTCAAGACCGGCCTGCCGGTGCTGCGCGAACTCGTGGCCGCCACCGGCTTCGACTGCGTGGTGACCGGGCTGTTCGGCACCCAGGTGCTGGACACGCACCGCGAGATGGGCGGCGCGCCCGCCGCGCTGGCCTATGGCCGCGGCCGGCCGCGGCCGCTGTTCCTGGGCGCGGCGCCCAAGGTGCTGCTGGCCAGCTTCGGGCCGGTGGCGCTCAAGAAGGTGTTCGAGTCGCAGCACGCGCAGGCCGTGCAGGCGGGCCTGCCGGCGGACTGGAGCAGTTTCCGGCGCACCTTCGCGGCCATCCGCAAGGCCGGCCACTATGTCTCGCGCGGCGAACTGGAGCCGCAACTCGTGGCCGTGGCCGCGCCCATTCCCAAACCCGATGGCGGTGCCTGGGCCGCCATCTCGCTGGTGTTCGATACCTCGCGCCTGGCGATCGTCGACCTTGACAAGCTGGTCCGACTGGTCACCGACGCCGCCACGCGCATCGGAGGCCGGTTGGGCTGAAACCACCCGCCCCTCCCCTCCCCCGAAAGGAAACCCCGTGAAACTCATCAGCTACCACTGCAACGGCCAGGACAGCTACGGCGCCGTCGTCGAAGGCCGCGTCGTCGACCTGCGCGCCGTGTTCGGCGCGCGCGCGCCCGACCTCAAGGCGCTGATCGCCGCCGGCCTCGTCGACGAAGCCCGCGCCGCCGTGCAAGGCGCCAAGGCCACGCTGCCGCTCGACGAGGTGAAGCTGCTGCCCGTGGTGCCCAACCCCGGCAAGATCTTCTGCATCGGCCTGAACTACGGCGAGCATGTGCGCGAGACCGGCAAGCAGGTGACCGAGAAGCCCGTGATCTTCCTGCGCGTGGCCGATTCGCAGCTGGCCCACGGCGAGGACATCGTGCGCCCGCGCGTGTCCGAGCGGCTGGACTACGAGGGCGAGATCGCCATCGTGATCGGCCAGGGCGGCCGCCACATCGCCGAGGCCGATGCCTGGCGGCACATCGCCGGCTACAGCTGCTACAACGACGGCAGCGTGCGCGACTGGCAGCTGCACACCTCGCAGTGGGCGCCGGGCAAGAACTTCTGGCGCACGGGCGGCTTCGGCCCCTGGCTGGTGACGGCCGACGAGATCGCGCCCGACCGGCAGATGACGCTCGTCACGCGGCTGAACGGCCAGGAGATGCAGCGCGCCACCACCGACATGATGATCCACAGCATCCCGCGCCAGATCGCCTACATCTCGGCCTTCATCCCGCTGGAGGCCGGCGACGTGATCGTGACCGGCACGCCGGGCGGCGTGGGCAACAAGCGCACCCCGCCCGTCTTCATGCAACCCGGCGACGTGGTGGAGATCGAGGTCGATGCCATCGGCGTGCTGCGCAACGGCATCCGGGACGAATGAGCACCGCCGGGCCGCCCCAAGGTGCTCGCACCGCAGGCGAAGCCGAAGGTACTCCAGTGAGCTCCGCGCCGGGCCGCCCCCAGCAAGCGCGCGCCCCTTCGGGGGACGGCGAACCTCGCGCGTCGGGGAACATGGAGGCCGCGGACACGGCGGCAGTCCTCGCGCTGGAGGAGCGGCGCCGCACGGCCATGCTGGCCGGCGACCTCGGCGCGCTGCAGGCGCTGCTGGCGCCGGACCTGCGCTACACGCACTCCACGGGCGCCAGCGACACGCGCGAGAGCCTGCTGGCCAAGCTGGCCGGCGGGCAGATCGCCTACCGGCAGCTGGCCTTCACGCCACTGGCCGTGCAGTGCACGGCAGACGCCGGCATCGTCGCCGGCGAGATGCATGCCGAGGTGCTGCTGCGCGACGGCCCGCCGCGCAGCATCGCGGCCAGCTACCTGGCGGTGTGGCTGCGGCGCGCGCAGGGCTGGCAGCTGGCGGCCTTCCAGGGCACGGCGCTGGCGCCGCGCTGAAGGCCGCCCGCGGTCAGAACGTCGCCTGCGGCAGATCCTTGGGGCCGAACACGAGCGAGACGCGGGCCTCGTCCGGGATCGGCGGCATGCCCGCGTCCAGCGCCTCCCAGGCCGCACGCAGCGCGGCCAGGCGCGCGGGCTGGCGCCCGGCCTGGTTGGCGCGTTCGCGCGGGTCGGCCACCACGTCGAACAGGAACTCGTTGCCGTCCTGGCGCAGGTACTTCCAGTCGCCGCGCAGCAGCGCGCGCTGGCCGCGGTGCTTCATGCGCCAGAACAGGTCGCGCTCGGGCGCCGGCGCGGCCGGGTCGGCAAAGTGCGGCAGCAGGCTCCGGCCGTCCAGCGGGTAGTCCGGATGCGGCGCCACGCCGGCCGCATCGAGGAAGGTGGCCGTCCAGTCCATGGTCATGTTGGGCCGGTCGCTGACGCCGCCGGCCGCGATGCGCGCGGGCCAGCGCGCCAGCAGCGGCACGCGCAGGCCGCCTTCGAGCAGGTCCATCTTGCCGCCCACGAAGGGCCAGTTGTTGGAGAAGCGCTCGCCGCCGTTGTCGCTCGTGAACACCACCAGCGTGTCGTCCGCCAGGCCGCGCCGCGCGAGCGCGTCCAGCACAGCGCCGATGCCCTCGTCCATCTGCGTGACCATCTTCTGGTAGGTGGCCAGGCTGCCGCCGTCCAGGTGCTTGAGGCCGGCGCCGATGCGCGCGGACTCGGCCGCGTCCTCGCGCGTGAGCCAGGGCCAGTGCGGCGCGCTGTAGTGCAGGCTCAGCAGAAAGGGCTTTCCGGCGCTCTGGCGCTCGATGACCTCGACGGCGCGCGCGCTCAGCAGGTCCGTGAGGTAGCCTTCGCGGTGGATCTCGGTCTCGTTCTCCCACAGGTCGTGGTTGCCGCGCGGGTCCAGGTGCGAGAAGTAATCGGCGCCGCCCGCGTGGAAGCCCCAGAACTCCTCGTAGCCCGACAGGCGCGGGCCGAAGTGCGGCGGGTAGCCCAGGTGCCACTTGCCGACCAGGGCCGTGGCATAGCCGGCATCGCGCAGCAGCGAGGGCAGCGTGGGATGCGCGGGCGGCAGGCCCAGCACCTTGTCGCCATGGGCCGCTGCCAGCGGCTCCTCGGCCGCGCCGCGCAGGCGGTACTGGTAGCGGCCGCTGGCCAGCGCGAAGCGTGTGGGCGAGCAGACGGCCGAATTGGCGTAGCCGCGCGTGAAGCGCAGGCCCTCGGCGGCCATGCGGTCCAGCCGCGGCGAGACGTCGACGGGCTGGTTGGCGGCATCGCGCGCGCCGGTGCAGCCCAGGTCGGCATAGCCCAGGTCGTCGGCGAGGATGAAGATCAGGTTGGGGCGGTTCTCTGGCATGCGCGGCACTCTACGCCAAGCCCGCGCCCGTCGCCCTCGGGGCGGCGTGGCGGGCATGGCGTCGTCCTTCGGGGCGCGCGCCCCCGGCTCACTTGCGCGGCCTGGCCTGGCGCTCGAACTTGCGCCAGTAGGTGAAGGCGTCCTCGTGCACCTCGAGGTCGAGTTCGGCCACGCGGGCCTGCAGCCGTTCCTGCACGTCGGCCACGGCCTGGTTGTAGACCACGGGGCCGATCTCCTCGAGGAAGAAGCCCAGCAGGCCGCCCGCGGCGATGTTGCCGATGGGCTCGTCCATGTGCTCGCGGAAGTAGCGCTCGATGGAGGCGATGGCTTCCTTGCGGACGTCCTTCGGCAGGTCGATGGCCATCGTGCCTCAGCGCGGCTTGACGCGGTGGATCGCGCAGAGCTTGTGGCCGTCCGGGTCGCGCACGTAGGCCAGGTGCATGGCGCCCATGCCGCCCTCGCGCAGGCCCGGCGGGTCTTCGATGGAGCGGCCGCCGTGCGCCACCGCGACGTCGTGGAACTGCCTGACCTGCTCGGGCGAGTCGCACTTGAAGCCGATGGTGCCGCCGTTGGAGAAGGTGGCCTCCTCGCCGTCGATGGGCTGG
The DNA here is from genome assembly GCA_049840715.1 of Pseudorhodoferax sp. Classification (GTDB taxonomy): domain Bacteria; phylum Pseudomonadota; class Gammaproteobacteria; order Burkholderiales; family Burkholderiaceae_C; genus Pseudorhodoferax. Next base: position 33,676 of record JASGJO010000011.1, on the reverse strand, counting down.
CTCAGGCAGAAGGTGTTGCCGTCGTGGCGGTAGAACAGCCGCACATGGCCCGAGGCCGCGACATTGCGCACGGGCTCGCCGGCACCGAGCACGCCGAGCACGGCGTCGTAGAAGCGCTTGGAGCGGTCGATGTCATTGGAGCCGAGCATCACGTGGTTGAACATGGTGGGTCACTGGGGGTTGCGGGAGGCGCATGGTACGGCCACCGCCGCCCGCAAGGCTGCGCCGTGCGCGACGGCCGGCGGGCCGACGACGCGCTGCAATCCGCGAAACGGGCAGGCTTCAGCCGCCCCGCGACGGCGGGCCACCGAACATGTGTTCGGCGCTGCGGAGCCGGGTCGGCTCCAGGGGTTAGGCCGCGCTTGCGGCATTGCGCTCACTTCCAGGCAAGGTTTATCTTCTTGCCCGAAGACGCACACTCCTTGAGGTACAAATTGACAAGGCTCTGGTATGGAATACCGGTTTCCTCGGACATCGACTTGAAATACCTGATCGAGTCTTCGTCGAGTCGGATGGTCACCGACTTCTTGAGTTGAGCAGCGTACGGATTCTTCCGGGAAGCACTGAAGTCGTATTGTTTGCGCATGATGGCTCCTACGGATAACAGGACTGTTCCTCGCGCGTAGCCTTTCGCGCAGAGATGATGCGGATAACGTTGCCGTCGGCTCGATAGCAGTGCGCCACGACAAGAAGTCGCAGCGTGCTGCTCGGGTACGACGTACAGACATTGCAACGAGCGAGGTACGGCGGTTGGCCTGTTCGCCCTACGTTCGAGGCAGCCTGCCGTAGCGCGTCCGGTTGACCGAGGGATCAGGCATCACTGCAACCCTTGACCTGCATGGCAGCAGTTTGTGGGCCGGGCTCAAACGGTGGCCGCTTGAACATCGACGTTACGACGACGCTTGCAACCCGAAAGCCAAGGGACGCATAGAAGTCTCGGGACGACCCAAGAGCTTTCACATAGATTGGCGCGCCTGGAAACTTGGACTCTACAGCGAGCATAAGCGCTCTGCCAATGCCTTGACGCTGGCTTCTTGGATGGACGATGAGTTCTCCGAGCATTGTTGTGAGCACGCCGTCCGAAAACACAGACGCATAGCCGACGAGCGTGCCATTCGCGTCGCGCGCACACGCAGTAGCCGTGTACGCGGCGATCGAGCGCGAAAGCGTTTTCGCGTCGTGCGTACCCCAACCGGCCGCGTCCAGGAGGGCAGCAAGTTCTTCGGCGCGTGGAGACTCAAAGGTGATAGATGCGTTCATTTTGAACAGAATACTCAACGTCCCCGAAGCGCGGCACGCGCCATACCACCATCGTGGCTGTTCATGCTCTCGGCGAAGCCGCGCTTCCTGTTGGAATGAGTTTGCAGTTCATTCGTGAGGCCCGACGCTCAAGTTCAGCGGGCGGCGAAGCCATCCGCTGGAGCGATGTATTGGGCATCAATCGGGAACCACCACCCATCAGAATTTCTTCGCGTGCGATGCGGACCAACACACGACCAAGGCAGTGCAGACTACAAACGCAGGGGCGAATCTGGTGAGCACTAAATTCATCTTGATTTATTATTCAGTCTGCTGCTGAAAAGCCAAATGGTAGCCATTGCAGTCCTTGATACCGAACTCTTTGGAACCATACGGCATTTCTTGAATAGGCCATGCGACTTCAGTTTTGTCTTTGATAGATGCGAAATAGCGAGTTGCATCTGGGATAGTAAAGTAGATGGTGCCAGAGAAACCGGGGGAACTTTCCCAAAGGTCACTCGATGTGAAAATGAGCGTTCCACCATGGTGCTCGACTGAAAGCGTTCCCTCAGCCGTATCTCGGACGTTGAAGCCGAGTGCTGATTGATAGAACTGGCGCGTCTCTTCAAGGTCACGGCAGCGAAGGAGAACTGTCAATGGCATAGGTGACTCCCGGCTGGCCTAACGTTCACGCTCAGCAGTGGGCGACACCATCCCGCTGCAGCAAAAGCTAGACCGCATTCGCTGTATTCCACTGCGCATTGAGCAGCGCGTACTGCAGGAGGTCGTGGTGCCGGCCCGCCCAGTACCCAGCCTCTCGCTGCCGCCCCTCTTGCAGAAACCCGAGCGCTTCAAGTAAGGCCAGAGATGCCGCGTTGTCAGGGTGCACCTGCGCCTCGATTCGATTCAACTGCACCTCTCGGAAACCCCAGGTGATGATTGCCTTTAGAGCTTCTTTCACGTATCCGCGGCCCTGATGGGCAGGAGCGATTTCGTAACCGATGATGCAGGATCTCCAGTTTCGATTCCAGCGAAACAAGCCGCATGTACCGATCAGTCCCGGCTGGTCTCTCAACCCCACGGCCCAGCGTGCACCGGAAACCGGCTCTTTCCGCCAACTGGCAAACATAGCGACCAACTTCGCGGCGCCGTCAAGATCGCGAATCGGATCTGATCCGAACCATCTCATGTACTCGGCGTCGCCATGAATTCGAAAAATGTTCTCCGCATCCGATTCCACAATCTCACATAGCGTGAGTCGGGATGTCTCCAGCGCTGGAAAGTCGACCATAGGCTACCTGCGGTCTAACGCCGCCGCTAAACGGCCGCCCGCTTGCGGGTGGTCCGTTTTGAGCGGCCTGTTATACGGGCTGTTTCATCGGCCAGCGCAAGCAAGCCACGAAGCGCCTCGTTGACGGCTTCCGAAGTGGGGAACGCCTTCGCCAGCTTGGGCTCGATCAGAGCTACCGATGTTCCCTTGGCGGCTTCCTTGAAGAATTTCCCACGCTCCAATTTCACAAAGTCGGAGCGCTTGTATTCCGCACGCATTTCCTTTTCAGCCTTCTTCATAGATCTTCCTTTCAGCGCGCGTGACGCGCCGTGCACTGATGATTCGTATGGCGCCTGAGCGGTACGTATGCGAAACCGCGAGCAACCGGCTCAAACTCGATGCGCCGAAAGTGATGTACCGCGACTCACCTACGGAATGATCTGGATCAGCACCTGAGACAGCAAGTTCATCGAGAAAAACCGTCGCAGCCTCATCGAACGTCACGCCATGCTTGCGGACGTTGGCCGCAGCCTTCGGCGGATCCCATTCAAACTCCATACCTCATGCCCCTCGATGTTTTGCATAACGTGCGAGCTCAGCGGACGCCGAAGGCGGTCCGATGGAGCGAAATGTTCTGCATCATTTGGGCGCGGAGTTGCTGAGCTTTTCCGCCATCCGCGTCTGCCATCCCGGCCCAGTGGCCCGCCAGCGTTGAATCACGTCTTCGGTTAGCCGAATGGAAATCAGCCGCTTCGGATTCGCAGCCCTTGGGCGACCTCCCTTGTTCACGACACCGCGCGTGAACATCTCGTCGGTGAGTTCGGGGAGTTCGTCGTACTCGGCAGGTTGAACGACATGCCGGTCGACGCGGCTGAGATCAGAGCCCAAGGATGGGGCCGATGCGCGTTTGCTCGCGGTCATTTGCTTTCCTCATGCTGAAAACGTGGCGGTCCGCGCCACGCGGCGTGTAGCCAACAACGACAAGCCGGTCATCCAGCAGGCCGAAGCAGATGATCCGCTTCTCCCCGTAGTCTCGGCGCAGGTCTTCTGCCTCGAAGGTTGGCCCGGCGAACACGTGTTTGGCGTCCTCGAAGTCGAGGCCTCGCTCTGTCAATGTGACCTCGCGCTTGGCTGTGTCGTAAGTGATCCGCACAGCCTTAATGTAGCTACAAAAACATGGATTAGCAAGTGCCGGTCACTGTGACGCAGAACGATCAAGTTCAGCGGGCGGCAAAGCCGTCCGCTGGAGCGACCTGTTCGGCATCGCTGCGAACTTCACGCAGAAGTTTCATCGAATCGAAACCGCGAGAACAGCCTTTGGATTTTCACGAGCAATGGCCAGCAATGTGCGCGCTGCGCCACTCGGTTGTTTGCGACCTTGCTCCCAGCCCTGCAGAGTACGGACAGAAACGCCAAGCAGGCTGGCGAACTGAGATTGGGATAACCCCGTTGCCTCGCGAGCCTCGGTCGCCGACGAGACGACAACCTTGCCTTTGCCTGCCTTCATATCCCTGATGGACTGAAGTATCTCTGCTCCAATATCGCGCTTCGCTTCGAACGCGGCTACTTCAGCAGTACTGAGCTTTCTAGACCTCGAGGGCACGACGGATCTCCTTGAGTGTGTCGAGGGAGATGTTCTCTGACTTCGACTTGGCGTACATGGTGAGAAGGTAGACCTCGCCGGCTTCGTTCCTGGTGAGATAGACGATCCGCACCCACCCGACTTGCCAGTACCTTCCCTTGACCACCGGACTTTGCGAACACCGCCGGACCCACGTATCACAGAGCCGGCGTCCGGGTTGATCGCGATGAACGAAGCGAACTCTGCACGCTCATCCTCGTCCCAATATCAAGGCCACAGACGCTGGAAGATGGGGCTCTCGACAACGGTCAACATCGTCGGACTATACGCCTTAGGCGCACAGTAGTCAACTGACCTCTCTCGATGCCGAACGCTTAAGCTCAGCCGCCGCCGAAGGCGGTCGGCTGGAGCGATGGGTTAGGCTCCACGACGCACCAAGTAGTGTTTCGCATCGTGTACGGCTTGACCAGTTGCCTTCGGATGGAGAACCACGTCCCGAAGAACGTCCTCCAACGCATGGCCTTCGACTTCTGAAACCTCCGCGTTGAGCAATCGATTGACCATGAGTACGTTGAACTCGCAGGGCTGTCTTTGCACTGACGCCAACAACTCGGACTCATAGCCATCGCAAGCCTCCAGCGCGTGAAGGATGCCCCAGAAAACTCCGTATCCATCCTCTTCTGGGAACCGCTCGAACACTCCGAAAAGCGCTTGAAGATCGGCTTGAGCGCACGAAGCAGTTTCGATGGCCTGTACGGTTGCATCCAAAAATTGAAGTTGAGCTTCGCTCTGAGGATCTGTGAAATCTTGGAGGGCGTGAGCCAAGGACGACGACATCGCTGCGAGGCCTAACGTTTGACATGAGAGGCGACTGGAGGCGGGCGAAGCCTGCCGGAAGGAGTCCTCTCGATGGAAGGGTTAGGCGGCATTCGCGGGGTAGCCGCCCCGAGAAGGTGGCGTTGATTTGGCTTAACGCTAGCCGTCATCGTTGGGCTCCGGGCGTGCCAAGGTCAAAGTTCATCCTTCTCTGGAACCAGTCGCACACCTTCCCTTGTGACGTAGTGATCGACGAACCCTGCAATCTCACCCGGGGCGTAGACGACCAGGAATCCGTCGTTCGGTGCGATGGTGAAGTGCGTGTTGTTTGTTGCGTCGTCGCAGACCGCGTGTATTTCAACCCCCTCGCCTGGCTGGACAAGGAACGTTTCGCATAGTGGCTCCAGGACGAGCCGCATCACTTGGGAACTTTCGTTCTGAAGCGGAAGTACGAAGGAAGTATTGGCCACGCTCGATTCTCTTTTGATGCCGCCTAGCGTGCGAGCTCAGCGGGCGGCGAAGCCGTCCGCTGGAGCGAAGAGTTAGGCAGCTTGGCCCAGGCGGCAAACTCTTCTTTGCAGCCCATAAGCACCGACATCGGGCTAAGCCTCGACCCAAATTGCCTGACCAGGGTGGTGCTCCTTAATTGTTTCGACGGCACCAGCGATGACTTCATATTCATGAGGCTCAATTTTGTAGTTGAAGTCTGTGACGTCTACGCCTGCTTGCCTCAGCGTTGCGATCTCGTCTTCTGAGAGAACCTCGGCACCGAGCCATAGCGCCCCAGCACCAATGCCAAGCTCTTGATATGCCTCATATCCGATCCGTGTGATTGCGAGGAAGACCATAGAGACGCCTAACGTGCAAGCTCAGCGGGCGGCGAAGCCGTCCGCTGGAGCGCAAAGTTGGGCACAACTGCGGATTTGACGTGCGCCTATGCAGCGCAGCGAGTTAAGGATCACGGCCTCCAGCATTGAAACTTGTGCTGGGTTTGCGGTCTTGGAGGAAAGCCAACGACTCGATAGCTCTGACCAAGTTCATCGCCGCGAGAGCAGCCTTCAGGACAAGGGCTACCCACAGCGTTACCTATTTCTATCCAGCCTGTCCAGTGAGCCCCGCAATCTGTACGGGCTACTGCTGTGGGTGCCTGAATTGGAGCAGGAGCGGCGCTGCCGGCGGTTGATTGAGCTTGGGGTGACGAGGAGGGAAATTGGGCCGCAACAGGCGGATCTTCTGCTCCCGCGTCCGTGGCACCTGCTGCTACCGCCGCTGAAGGTGCAATTGGTCGTGCGCTGTAAACGGCCCCGCCCATTAGTCCGCCACAGAATATCATCAGCAGCACGAGTACTGTAATTCGAACCCTGGGCTTGTCAGTGCGTGGAATAAGCGCAAGGACAACAAAGCCAACCACCAAACTCACTAGGGCAGCAACCCCCAAGGGGGAAACGGCTGCCTTCGCGATGATTTCTGCCCAAGCGCTTGAGGCGTAGCCTTCCATTGCCAACTCCTAATAATTTCTAACCGGACAGGTGATCTGCTCTTCAAATCTCAAATAGCTGAATGTCAGCGGATCAGAGAACGATTGCCCAACTTGTTATCACGCGCACACGAATGCGAGGTATCACGGCCGCTGTCGTTGATCCGGTCACGCCGCGCGCATATAAGTTATTGTTTTTCATCGGATTTCATTCAATTTACTGTTTTTTTAATCCAGTGGCAAATTTGGCGCCGAAACCCGCCGCCGTTACAAATTTGCTTGACGCCCGGTGATCTTGCCATGAGGGGCAGTCCATGTCTCCTTACACCACTGCATCCCAACGCCTGGGTATGCATACAAGCAACGCCCCGGCCCTGCCACCGTTGAAGGCCCCGCGGCTGCTCGACAGGTTGCGTGAGCGCATCCGCCTCATGCACTACAGCCTACAGACCGAAAAGGTCTACGTGCACTGGTGCCGCGCCTTCATCCGCTTCCATGGCCTGCGGCACCCCGCCGACATGGGCAAGGAGGAGGTCGAGGCATTCCTGACGCACCTGGCTGCCGAACGGGGTGTGGCGCCCTCGACGCACCGGCAGGCGCTCTCCGCCTTGCTGTTCCTGTACGGCAAGGTGCTGGAGGTGCAGCTGCCCTGGATGGCCGAAATCGGCCGGCCCGTGCCCAAGCGGCGGCTGCCGGTGGTGCTCTCGACCGATGAGGTGGCCGCGGTGCTGGGCCGCCTGACGGGCCAGCATGCGCTGATGGCCAGGTTGTTGTACGGCACCGGCCTGCGCATCAACGAAGGCTTGCGGCTGCGCGTGAAGGATCTCGATTTCCCGCAGCGCGCGGTGTTCGTGCGCGAGGGCAAGGGCGGCAAGGACCGCGTGGTCATGCTGCCCGACAGCCTGGTGCCCGATCTGCGCGCGCAACTGGCCCGCAGCAGGCTGGTCTGGAGCGCCGACGTGGCGGCCGGCCAGGCCGGCGTCGAACTGCCCCATGCGCTGGAGCGCAAGTACCCGCGCGCCGGCAGCAGCTGGGGCTGGTTCTGGCTGTTTCCACAAGGCCACGTGTTCCCCGATCCGCGCAGCGGCGCCGTCCGGCGCCACCATCTCTATGCAGAGACCTTCCAGCGCGCCTTCAAGCGGGCCGTGCAGCAGGCCGGCATCGCCAAGCCGGCCACGCCGCACACGCTGCGCCACTGCTTCGCCACGCACCTGCTGCAGGCGGGCAGCGACATCCGCACCGTGCAGGAACTGCTCGGCCATGCCGACGTCGCCACCACCATGGTCTACCCCCACGTGATGCGCATGGGCGGCATGGCCGTGCGCAGCCCGCTCGACCGGCTGGCGGCCGCTCACGCCTGAGCGGCCCCCTCCTGCGCCCCCGTCAGCGCCGGCACCGCCTCCCGCATCGCCGCCACGAAGCGCAGCAGCCGCGAGGGGTAGTGGCGCGCCTGCGGGTAGACGATGTGCACGGGCAGCGGCGCCGCCTCCCGCTGCGGCGCCAGGCGCAGCAGCCGGCCCTGGGCGATGTCTTCCTCCAGCAGCCAGGCTGAGCCCGCGCACACGCCCAGGCCTTCCAATGCCGCGCTGCGCAGCGCGTAGAGGCTGTCGGTGCTCATGCGCGGCTGCAGCGCGATGCGCGCCAGGCGGCCGCTGGCGCGGTGGCGCAGCGCGATCTCGTGGCGGTAGAAGGTCTGCAGCGCCAGCCAGGGCAGCGCGGCCAGTTCCTGCGCGTCCTGCGGCGGCGCCGCGCCGGCCAGCAGACGCGGCGCGGCGACCACGATGCGCGGCACCTCGGACAACCGCACGGCCACCACCGACGGGTCGGCCGGCTCGCCGACCTGCACGGCGCAGTCGATGCCGGCCGCGATGAAGTCGCGCACGTCGTCGCGCAGCAGCCATTGCACCGCCACGCGCGGGTGCGCGCGCAGGAAGCCGGCCAGCGGCGCGACGAAGCGCTCCTGGCCGAAGGCGTGCGGCATGGCCACGCGCAGCAGGCCCTCGGGCTCCTGCCGCGCGCCGCGCAGGTCGGCCTCGAACGCGGCCCAGCCGTCGTGGCCATGGGCCTGGGATCGGCCCCGCCGGTGGCCGCGCAGCTGGTGCTGCTGGCCCTGGGTGCCGTGGCCTTCGACCTCGGCGTGCAGGCCACGTTGGTGGCGCACCAGAGCATCGTCTACGGCATCGATCCGGCCGCGCGCAGCCGGCTCGACGCGGTGCTGATGACGGACATGTTCGTCGGCATGGCGGCAGGCTCGGCCCTGGGCGCCATGCTGCTGGCCGATGCCGGTTGGGCCGCGGTGAAGGCGCTGGCGGCGGCCGCCTCCGGCCTGGCCTGGTGGCTACGCCGCTGAGCCTTCATGCGCCCGCCGCGTGCCGCCCGGCGATGTAGCCGAAGGTCATGGCCGGCCCCAGGTTGATGCCGCCCGAGGGGTAGCAGCCGCCCAGCACGCTGGCCATGTCGGTGCCGACCGCGTACAGGCCGGCGATGGCCGCGCCGCCGGCATCCAGCACGCGCGCGCTGGCGTCGGTGCGCAGGCCGGCGAAGGTGCCGAAGCTGCCGGGCAGGACCTTCACGGCGTAGAACGGGCCCTGTTCGATCGGCGCGACGCAGGGGTTGGGGCCCTTGTGCAGCGCGTCGCCCATCTTGCGGTTGTAGGGCGTGCTGCCGCGGCCGAATTCGGGGTCTTCGCCGCGGCGCGCATGTTCGTTGAAGGTCCGCACCGTCTGGACCAACCCGTCCGGCGCGATGCCGCAGGCCAGTGCCAGGGCTTCGATGGTGGCGCCGCGCTGCAGGTAGCCGCTGCGCAGGGCCGGGCCCACGGGCAGCGGGAACGGCCGCGCATGGCCCAGGCCGTACAGGCGCTGGAAGCGGTGGTCGCAGACCAGCCAGGAATAGACCTCCTCGCCCGCGGGCGCCTGCGCCACCATGGCGGCCGTGTAGTCGTGGTAGCCGCCGGCCTCGTTGACGAAGCGCCGGCCATTGGACAGCACGCCGATCACGCCGGGCTTGCCGCGGTCGATGATGTGCGGGAAGTGGCCCACCGTGCCGTCCGCATGCCGCACGCGCGAGACCGGCGCCCAGGCCACGGGCGAGGCCAGGCCGGTTTCCAGCACGCCGCCGGCCGCCTCGCCGAGCCGGATGCCGTCGCCCGCGCAACCCGCGGGCGGCAGCGCCAGGTGTTCCTGGCCCGTGGGCGTGCGCGGGAACAGCGCCGCGCGGCGCGCGGTGTCGTTCGGGAAGCCGCCGGCCGCCAGCACCACGCCGCGGCGGGCGCGGATCTCGGTGTCGCCGTCCTCCATGGCGACGACGGCGCCGCGCACCGCGCCCTGTTCCAGCAACAGCCGCTGCGCGGGGACCGAGGCGATCAGCTGCACCTTCAGGTCCTGCGCCGACCTGGCGAGCCGGCCGATCAGCGCCACGCCGTTGACGAGGTGCATGGCGCGGCCGTGCAGCGCGAGGTCGCGCAGGTGGCGCAGGACGCGCCCAGCCACGTGCACGAAGGACTTCGCCGAGCGCGTCATGCTGAGGAAGGCACCGAGGTCGGCGCCGGCCATGATGGGCATGCCCAGAAACGCCGTCTCGCGCATGGTCGGGCGCAGCAGCGCGTTCAGTGCGCCGAGCGCACGCGCGTCGTAGGGCGCGGCGATGAGTTGGTGGCCGCCCGTGGCCGCACCGGGCACCTGGCCATGGATGTCGGGGATGCCGTTGCCGTCCACGAACTGCAGGGCCGTGTGCCGTTCGAAGAAGTCCACCATGGCAGGTGCGTTGTCGAGGAAGGCGTCGATGCGCGCCGCGTCGTAGTGCGGGCCGAGTTCGTGCCGGAGGTAGGTGCGCGGCTGCTGCGGGTCCTCGTGGATGCCGGCGCGCCGGGCCAATGGGTTGCCGGGCGCCCACATCCAGCCGCCCGACCAGGCGGTGGCGCCGCCGAAGACGGGCGCCTTCTCGACCACCACGACCTGCAGGCCGTGCCAGGCGGCCGTGACGGCGGCCGACAGGCCCGAGGCCCCCGAGCCGACCACCAGCAGGTCGCAGTCGATGCGCCGTCCAGCAAGACCGCCGCGCTGCGCGCTGCGGTGCCCTGCAGCTTGGGACGGCCCGGCGGTGCTCATTCGCCCACCTGCGCCAGCACGCGCCGCGTGGCGGCCAGCGCCCGGCGCGCCCGCTCGGTCGCATCCACGGTGCGCGCCAGCGCCAGGGTCGGCACCTCCACGCTGAGCGGGGTGCCGGACGGCAGCGCCCGCAGCAGCGCCGGCAGGTCCAGTCCGCCCTCGCCCGGGAACAGCCGCTCGGCGCGCGCCTGGGCCAGGATCGCGTCCATGCCCGGCGGGATGGCGGCCGGCGCGTCGCAGAACTGCAGGTAGCGCAGCTGGGCAGGCGCCACCAGCGCGATGTCGTCCAGCCGGCTGCGCGAGCGGCTGAAGTGGAAGGGGTCGATCAGCACGCCCGCGTTGGCGCAGCCGCTGCGCGCGACGATGCGCGCGGCCGCGGCCAGATCCTTCGCGTCCGTCCAGGGCATGAACTCCAGCACGGCGCCCAGGCCGTAGCGGCCGGCCAGTGCGCAGAACGCGGCGAAGGCGTCGATCTGGCGCGCGTCGTCGGGGTCGTTGCCGGCCACCAGCAGTTCGCGCGCGCCCAGCCGCGCCGCGGTCGCCACGGCGGCCTCGTAGTCGGCCACGGGCTTGCCGGGCAGCAGGCGGAAGATTTCGGCGTCCAGCACCTGCACGCCGGTGTCGGCCAGCGCGGCCTCGACCTCGCGCACGAGCGGCGCGTCGCCCACCAGGCCGTACTGCGGCTCGGTGCCGGTCGCCGGGATCAGGCGGATGCCCACGTGGCTGTAGCCGGCCTCGAAGGCACAGCGCACCATGGCGGGCGGGGTCAGCTCGAGCACCGTGAGCGCGGCGAGCGAAAGCGGGCGGGTCATGCAGGCGTCTCCTTGGAAGGCGGCACTCTACTGACGACACTTTGGATGAACAAGCCGCCAGATGTGGTTCTATGATTCACGAACCGTGAATCTCAACTTCCAGCTCGACGACCTGCGCGTGTTCTGCCTCGCGGCGCGCAAGGCCAGCTTCGCCGCCACCGCGACCGAGCTCGGCACCTCGCCGGCCTATGTCAGCAAGCGCATCGCGCTGCTCGAGAAGGCGCTGGGCATCGCGCTGTTCCACCGCGCCGCGCGGCGCGTGACGGTGACCGAGGACGGCGAGCGCGTCTACGCCGCGGCCCAGCAGATCTTCCAGGACGTGGACCACCTGGGCGAGACCGTGGCCGGCGGCCGGATCGACCCGCGCGGCACGCTGCGCGTGACCACGAGCTTTCGGCTCGGCCGGCGCCACATCGGCCCCCTGCTCTCGCAACTCGCGCAGCGCCATCCGGCGCTGGACATCACGCTCGATGCGGTGGACCGTCGCGTCGACCTGATCGCCGAGAACGTGGACCTGGACGTGCGCGTGGGCGCCGTCGACGAGCCGCACCTCGTGGCGCACCGGCTCGCCTGCGGCGCGCGCCTGCTCTGCGCCGCGCCCGGCTACCTCGCGCGGCGCGGCGCGCCGGCCAGCGTGGCCGAATTGAGCCGGCACGACTGCCTGGTGCTGCGCGACCGCAACCAGGCCTTCGGCGTCTGGCGCCTGGCCGGCCCAGGCGGCGAGGAGAAGGTCAAGGTCACGGGCCGGCTCGCGTCCAACAACGCCGAGATCGTGCGCGGCTGGGGCATCGACGGCCACGGCATCGTGCTGCAGGCCGACTGGGACCTGCACGACGACCTGGCCGCCGGCCGGCTCGTGCCCGTGCTGCCCGGCACCACGCAGCCCGCCGACATCTGGGCCGCCAGCACGGTGCGGCTCAGCCATTCGGCCAAGGTGCGGGCCTGCGTGCAATTCCTGCGCGAGGAACTGGCGGGCAACGGCCCGTACGCGCTGCGGCGCCAGGCCGTTCAGGCTCCGGCCTGAGCCGGCAGCCTGCGCCCGCGCCCGCGCGTGGCCAGCCAGCACAGGATGGAGCCGCCGCAGACCATGCAGGCTCCCTGCCAGAAGCCCAGCGACAGCGGCGCGCGCAGCACCAGCGCGGCCAGCGCGGCCGACAGCACGGGGATGAAGTAGGAGGCGCCCGCCAGCACCGTCACGTTGCCGTGCAGGATGCCCACGTTCCAGGCCGCGTAGCCGAAGCCCATGGCGCCGGCCGCCAGCACCAGGTACAGCACGGCGCCCGCGCTCCACTGCATGGGCGCGGCCTGGCCCAGCGCGAAGTACTTGGTCCACAGCGCCAGCGCCGTGAGCCCGAAGAACAGCGTCACGCCGTTCGTGCCCTGGGCGATGCGCGCGGTCACGGTGCAGTAGGCGGCCCAGATCACGGCGCCCGAGAAGGCAAGGCCGTAGCTGAGCGGGTTGTCCCGCACGTTGGCCAGCATGCCGGCCGCATCCAGGCCCTGGTCGCCGCCCAGCACCCGGCAGATGCCGAGCATGGACAGCACGAAGCCCGGCACGATGAGCAGGTTGGCGCGCTGCCGGTTGAACAGGATGGCGGCCATCATCGTGAAGGTCGGCCACAGGTAGTTGACCATGCCGACCTCGATGGCCTGGCGGCCGCTGTGGGCATGGCCGATGGACAGCGACAGGCACAGCTCGTAGGCCACGAACAGCACGCTGCCCCAGGCGAGGTAGCGGCGCGGCATCCGGCGCACGCGGGTGGGCCCCACGCTCACGAGCAGGAACAGCGTGGCGACGGAATACATCCACGCCGCGCCGCCGGTGGCGCCCAGGTGTTCGCTGACCCCGCGGATCAGGCCGACGATGGCACTCCAGAGCAGCACGGCCACCAGGCCGATCAGGGTCGCGTTGTGTTGTCTTGGCATGGGGAAGGCGGGCGCAGCGCGCATTGTCGAGCACCGCGGGTGACAGCCCGGCGCGGCGGCGCGGCCGATACTGGGCCGGCAACCGAACAAGGACGAATCCATGAGCACCCCAGCACCCGCGCGCAAGGTCTGCGTCGTCACCGGCTCCTCCTCCGGCATCGGCGCGGCCACCGCGCGGCTCTACGCGTCCCAGGGCTGGGACGTGGCCGTCAACTATTCGCGCGACCGGGCGCCGGCCGAAGAGGTCGCGCAGCAATGCCGCGCGCTCGGCGCCGACGTGCTGGTCGCCCGGGCCGACGTGTCCAGCGATGCAGACTGCAGGCAACTGGCCGCCGAGGTGCAGGCGCGCTGGGGCCGCGCCGACGTGCTGGTCAACAACGCGGGCACCACGCGCTTCGTGCCGCTCAAGGACCTCGATGGGCTGCAGGCCGAGGACTTCCAGCGCATCTATGCGGTCAACGTGATCGGGGCCTGGCAGATGACGCGCGCCTTCGTGCCGCTGCTGGAGCAGCACCCCGTCACGGCCGTCGTCAACGTCTCGTCCATCGCCTCCTTCATGGGCACGGGCTCGTCGATCGCCTACATGGCGTCCAAGGGCGCACTCAACGCCATGACCATCGGCCTGGCCCGCGCGCTGGGGCCCAGGATCCGCGTCAACGGCATCGCGCCGGGCCTGGTCGATTCGCCCTGGCTCAAGAACGGGCTGGGCGAGACGACCTATGCCGCGTCGGTGGAACGCTACAAGCAGCGCGCCGCGCTGGCCGAGATCGTCCAGCCCGAGGACATCGCCCAGGCCGCGTGGTGGCTCGGCGTGGGCGCGGCCAAGACCACGGGCGAGATCCTGCTGGTCGACGGCGGCCTGCGCCTGACGCGGGCCTGAGCCGGTTCGTTCCCGAGGCCCGCCGCGCGCGCAAGCCGGGCCTGGCGGCCATGCGCCGGCAGTTCAGGCGTGGAGCCGGTCCTTGGCCTCGTCCAGCAGGTCCACGGCCACGAGGCTGTCGTTGTGGCGCACATGCCAGGCGGCCTCGCTGAGCTTGGCCAGCTGGGGCTCCAGCGCCTTGTCGTGGCAGGCTTCGAGCAGCTGCATGGCGTGCCGGATCGCCACCAGGGCCTGGGCCCGGTGGTCGCAGTACAGCTCGACCTGGGCCATCTGCAGGTCGTGCCGGGCCTCGCGCTCGGCCGCCTCGTGCGAGGTGGGCTGCGCGCCGGATTCCAGGTGGCCGTCGTAGCCACCGGCGCCGACGATGGCGCCCAGCAGGACCGAATGGGAAGCGGTGTCGTTGTACATGGTGAACTCCTTTGCGGGAATGGTGTTGCGATGGCTCGATGGTGCGCCGCGGGCATTGCCGGCGGGCTACGCCGAAGGCGGTGCGGGTTGCATCTGCAACATCGGCGGGCCGGCCCGGTTCAGCGCCAGTGGCGGCCGCCCCAGCCCCAGCCGGCGTCGACTTCCACGCCCACGGGCGCGGCCCAGGGGCGCTGCACCACCACCGGGGCCGGTGCCACCGCCACGGCCGGCAGCACGGTGGTGGTGCCGTAGGCCACCGGCGCGGGCGGCAGGACCGCGTTGGCCGGCGCCACGCTCACGGCGAGCGGCACATGGTCGCCCGGGTCGCTGGCCAGCCGCGTGCTGTAGCGCTGGCCGTTGTAGTCGTAGACCACGTCGAAGCCGACCAGCCGGTTCTCCACGCGCTGCGCCTGCTGGCAGGTCTGCACGGGGGTCACCACGGTGGGCGCGCCGTCGGCCTCGACCCGGTTGCCCGTGATGGCGCCGGCCAGCACGCCCACGCCCGTGGCCAGCGCGCGGCCGCCGCCGTGGCCGATCAGGTTGCCGGCACCGCCGCCGACCAGCGCACCGATCAGCGCGCCGGCGCCGCTGGGCTGGGCGCGGCCGACCTGGTCCTGTTGCACGCATTGCTGCACCGGCACGGCCACCTGGCTGTACACGGCCGTCTTGGAGACCACGGTGCCGTATTCGGTGGCCATGGCGTTGCCGGCCAGCAGTGCCGCGGCCGCGGCCAGGGCCTGCACGGCCCGGAGGTTCGAAATGTTGCGCATGGCAGATTCCTTTCTGGACTGACGCGAACAAGGATGTGCAACGGCGCAGGCACGCGACGGGGGTGTCACGCGCATCTGTTGTCTTGCGTCTGCCGCACGCTTGCTGGCGTGGCGGGCCGGGTGCGCGCTGCGCCGGCGGCTCCGTCGGAAGGAACTGTGCGCGCGCCCGGTTACGCCGGCATGCGGCCGGGCATCGGCCCCGTTACGTTTGCAACGGAGCCTGCAGCGCCTGCGCCACCGCGCGCGCGAGTTCGGCCCGCGCCAGCGGCTTGGCCACCAGCACGCGCACGCCGGCCGCGGCGGCGCGCCGGGCCAGCGCGGGCCCGCCGTAGCCGCTGGCCAGCACCACGGGCAGGTCCGGCCGGATGCGGCGCAGCGCCGCCGCGAGCTCGGTGCCGGCCAGCTCGGGCATGCGCTCGTCGGTCAGCACGAGGTCGAAGCGCCCGGGCGCGGCCGTGAAGCGTGCCAGCGCCTCGGTGCTGGAGGCCAGGCCGAAGGGCTCGTAGCCCAGGCCGGCCAGCATCTCCTCGGCCAGCGCCACGAGCGCGGGCTCGTCGTCGACCACGAGCACGGCCTGGCCCTGGCCCAGCGGCAGTTCGCCGCCGGCCGCCGGGGCCGCGGCATCGGCCGGCGCGTCCAGGCAGGGGAAGTACAGCGTGAAGCAGGCGCCCTCGCCCGGCCGGCTCTGCACGTCGATGGCACCGCCGAACTCGGCCGCCACGCCATGCACCACGGCCAGGCCCAGGCCCGTGCCCTTGCGCGGGCCCTTGGTCGTGTAGAAGGGTTCGAACAGGCGGTCCAGCGCCTCGGGCGCGATGCCGGTGCCGCTGTCCTGCACGCGCAGCCGCGCGTAGCGGCCGGGCTGCAGCCCGGCCTCGAACAGCGTGCGCGGCGCGTCCACCGTCTCCAGGTCGAGCAGCACGCGCAGCGCGCCGCCCTCGGGCATGGCCTGCACGCCGTTGGTGCACAGGTTCAGCACGGCCTCGTAGACCAGCGTGGGGTCGCCGGACAGCACCGCGGCGGGGGCCTGCAGCGCGGGCGCCAGCGTCACGCCGGCCGGCAGCGAGGCGGCCATGAGCTGCAGCACCTCCTCGACCACGGGCTGCAAGGCGAAGCGCTGCGCCACGTGCGGCGTGCCGCGGCTGAACGACAGCACGCGCTCGACCAGCGCCTTGCCGCGCTGGCCGGCCTGCAGCACCTGGTCGAGCTGGCGCGCCTGGTCCGAGCCCTCGCCCGCGGCCGCGCGCGCCAGCTCGCCGTAGCCGACCACCGAGGCCAGGATGTTGTTGAAATCGTGCGCCACGCCGCCGGCCAGCGTGCCGATGGCCTCGAGCCGGCGCGCGCGCTGCAGCTGGTCCTGCAGCTGGCGTTCGCGCGCGCGGCCCTCCACTTCCTCGCCCACGTCGGCCGCCATGCCCGAGAACAGCAGCGGCGCGCCGCCCGCATCGCGCCAGGCATTGCCACGCAGGCGCACATGGCGCCAGCGGCCGCCGGACTGGCGCATGCGCACCGTGGCGTCGAACAGCGGCCGGCGGCCGCGCGCATGCGCCGCCAGCGCATGCAGCAGCGCGCGCAGGTCGCGCGGGTGCACGCACTCGCGCAGCAGGGCCATGGGATCCGGCGGCACGGGCGCGTCGCGCGCCAGGCCCAGCAGCTCCTTCATGCGCGGCGACAGGTCCACGCGGCCCGAGCGCGCATCCCACTCCCAGTTGCCTTCCTGCGCGGCCTGGAAGGCGCGCAGCGCGCGCTGCTGCTCGGCCGCCAGCGTCTGCTGCGCCGCCAGCCGCAGCCGCTGCTCGCGCACGTTGCGCACCAGCAGGAACAGCGTGACCGTCAGCGCCGAGGCCCCGAAGGCCGCCACCAGCCAGGCCTGCTCGGCCCAGTCGGCCAGCGCCGGCTGCAGGTCGCGCGCCACCACCACCATGAGCGGATGGCCGCGCAGCGCCTGCGCCGCCACCAGGCGCTCACGGCCGTCGGGCAGCCGCACGCGGTGCGGTGCGGGCGCGTCCCACAGCGCATCG
Organism: Pseudorhodoferax sp.; assembly: GCA_049840715.1. GTDB lineage: Bacteria > Pseudomonadota > Gammaproteobacteria > Burkholderiales > Burkholderiaceae_C > Pseudorhodoferax. The sequence goes on along the minus strand of JASGJO010000011.1, from coordinate 16,366 downwards.
GTCACGCTGGCGGGCAGCAGCTGGGACGGGTCCTCTCCGGGGCCGTCGGAGACCAGCACGCGGTCGCTGCGGTAGATCGCCAGGCTGGTGTCGGCAGCCGGCGCGATGCGGCGGAAATCGCCGTCCAGCACCTCGGGGTCGGCCAGCAGCACCACCGCGCCCTGGAAGCCACCGCCGCCGGCCTGCCAGGGAATGGCCATGCCCACCAGCGGCCGGCCGTCGCGCAGGCTGGGGAACGGCGTGCCGACGAAGGCCCGCTCGGCCCGCCCCGCTTCGGCGGCGCGGAAGAAGTCCAGCCCCGCCAGCGAGCCGCCCGGCGGCGGCCCGGGCACCGAACTGGCGAGGATGTGGCCCGCCGCATCGGTGACCGCCAGCGCGCGGAACTGCGGCAGCACCGCCATGCGCGTGTGCAGCAGGGCCTGGGCGGCATCGGTGCCGGGCTGGATCAGGCCCTCGGCCAGCTCCGTGCGGGTGGCGCGCAGCGTGGCCTCGGCCACGTCCAGGCCGGCATCGGCCTGCGTGGCCATGGCGGCGGCCAGCGAGCCGAGCCGGCGCAGCTCGCCGTCCAGCGACTGCTGGCGCAGCACCCACAGCCCCCAGGCCACGGCCAGCAGGATCAGCGCCTCCACCAGCAGCACGGCGGCGACGCCGCGCAGGTGCGCGCGGTCGGGGCCGGGCGGTGGCACGGCTATAGTGGAATCGTCCATTGCATCGAGTCCATCGGAAGTCCCAAGTATGTCCGCCACGCCCCCGCCGGCCGCACCCGCCGGCCACATCCTGGTCGTCGACGACGACCCTGCCGTGCGCGATCTGCTGCTGGAGTACCTGGCCGCCAACGAGCTGCGCGTCTCGGCCGTGGCCAGCGGCGCGGCCATGCTGGAGCTGCTCGACCGCGAGGCCATCGACCTCGTGCTGCTGGACCTCAAGATGCCCGGCGAGGACGGCATGCAGCTGGCCCGCGCACTGCGCGAGCGCGCCGGCATCCCCATCGTGCTGTTGACCGGCAAGGCCGAGGAGGCCGACCGCGTGATGGGCCTGGAGCTCGGCGCGGACGACTACGTGACCAAGCCCTTCAGCCCGCGCGAACTGCTGGCGCGCATCCGCGCCGTGCTGCGCCGCTACCACGTGCAGACCGAACTGGCCAGCCGCGACGACAAGCGCCGCGCCTACCGCTTCGCGGGCTGGGAGTTCAACCTGCGCACACGCAAGCTGAGCCACGCGGACGGCCGCCGGCTGGACCTGAGCAACAACGAGTTCAGCCTGCTGGCGGCCTTCTGCAGCGCGCCGCAGCGCGTGCTGAGCCGCGACCAGCTGCTGCAGCTCTCGCGCCTGCACAACGCCGAGGTCTACGACCGCACGGTGGACGTGCAGGTGCTGCGGCTGCGCCGCAAGATCGAGGCTTACCCGTTCACGCCGCAGTTGATCCTGACCGAGCGCGGCGCGGGCTACCTGTTCAACGCCAGCGTCGAGACGCTGTACTAGACGTCCCAGTTCCCGCCCAGGCCGCCCATGTCGGCGTCCATGGTGTCGTCATCCCAGCCACTGCCCGCGCCGCGGATGCCGAAGTCCGGGTCGGACCAGCCGTCCGCGGCCGGCGCCGCCTGCGCCAGCGGCGCCGCAAAGGAAGGCTCGGACACGGGCATGGCCGCCGCCTCGTGGCCGAACAGGCGCCGGCCCAGCTCCTGCCCCGCCACGGCCGCCGCACCGGCGGCCAGGCCGCCGGCCACGCCGGCCGCCACCTGCGAACCCCAGCCCGCGCCGGCCGGCGCCGCCGGTGCGCCGCCCCAGGGCACCGTGCCAGCGGCCGGCGCCGGGTCGCGCGGCCAGGCCATGGACGGGCCCGCCGCGGCCATGGGCGCCATGGCCGGTGCCGGCGGCGCCGGGCGCGGCCGGTTGGCGCGCGTGAGCAGCCAGCCCAGCAGCGCGCCGAAGGCCACGGCCAGGGCCAGCCCCCAGGCCAGCGGGCGTCCGTGCGCAGCCTCTGCCACCGGCATGGTCAGCGGGCTGCGGCCGGCCACCGCCGCCGGGGCCTGGTCGAGCACGCGGTGCAGATGCTGCAGCGACTGGTCCTGCACGAAGGGCAGGCCGGGCGCCAGCCGCTCGGCGGTGGCCAGTTCGGTGCGCGCCGGCCCGAGCCGGCCCTGCTGGGCCAGCAGTTCGGCCTCGACGTAGTGGGCCTTGGCGCTGTTCGGGTGGTCGCGCAGCACCGGGTCCATCATCTGCAGGGCCTGGTCCACATGGCCGCCGTGGGCCGCCTGGTAGACCTGGTCCAGGCTGGCGTCGGCCGCCAGCGCGGGGCCGGCCAGCGTGGCGGCACAGGCCAGCGCCAGCAGCAGGCGGGCCGCGCCGCGGCGGCGGGAGGTGGTGGGGGTCGGTTCGGGCATGCGCGTCTCCTGCAAACGGCAGGACGGGCGGCCCTGCCACGGACGCACTGTCGCGCGCACGCGCTGCGGTGCCGTTGCAGCGGCCCGCGCTTCGATGACATTTGCAACGCAGCGCCGCGGACCGGTCGTTCAGCCAAACGCCGGCCAGGCCTCGCGCGAACGGTCGTGGCTGTCGAGCCGGCACAGCGGCGGCACGGCCCGCTCCGCGCGCTGCGCGGCCGGCGCCGCGGCCGGCATGGGCGCAGGCGCCTCCCGTCTCCACAGCTGCAGGGGGCAGCGTGCGGAATTGTGGCCTTCGCGGCCGCAGGCGATGCAGTGCATGGCGTACTCCTGAAACTGCCTGCAGCTTGCGCCTGCCACGCCCCGTGCGCCAGCGCCAATGGCCGATCTTCGCGTCGGCAGCTGCGCACAGCGCGCAGGCCGATGCGCACAGGGCTGTCGGACAGCGCGCCGGGGCAGGCCATCAGGCGAATCGATGGCCATGCATCAGCAATCCGTATTTCCGTGATGGCCGGCGTTCTGGAACAGTGCCTGCACCGCGGCGCACCCCGCCGCCCTCCAGGAGACAAGCCCTTGACCGCCCCCGCCCCCCGCCCCGTGACCAACGTGGGCGCCCTCGTCGCCCGCAGCGCGCAGCGCCATGCCAGGCGCCGCGCCATCGTGACGCCCGAACGCAGCCTGAGCTACGCCGAACTCGATGCGCGCGCCAACCGCCTGGCCAACGCCCTGTTGGGCCTGGGCCTCGCGCGCGGCGACCGCGTCGGCATCTACCTGCCCAACTGCGCCGAGATCGTCGAGACCGAGCTGGCCTGCTACAAGGCCGCGCTGGTCAAGGCGCCCTACAACGCGCGGCTGTCGCCGGCCGAGGTCGGCGCCACCGTGGACAACAGCGAGGCCGCCCTGGTCATCACCACGGCCGCGCGCGCCGAGGCCATCCGAGCGCACGTGCGCGGCGCCATGCCGCGCCTGCTGCTGCTCGACGGCCCGGCCGGCGCCGACTACGAGGCCCTGCTGGCCCGCGCCAGCGACCGCTTCGAGGCCGTGGCCGTGCATGCCGACGAACTGGCCGTGCTGCACTACACCTCGGGCTCCTCGGGCGTGCTCAAGGCCGCGATGCAGACCTTCGGCAACCGGCTCGCGCAGTTGCGCAAGTTCCTGATGCGGCCCGACACCACGCGGCCGGACCACATCCTGGGCCTGGTCGGGCCCATCACCCACGCCTCCGGCATGCAGCTGGTGCCGGCGCTGTGCAGCGGCACCACGGTCCGGCTGTTCAGCGGCTTCGAGCCGGGCCGCTTCCTGGCCGACATGCGGGCCGAGCGCGTGACGCACACCTTCCTCGTGCCGACGATGGTCAACATGCTGCTGGCCGAGCTTGAAGGACAGTACCGGCCGCTGCCCGACCTGCAGCGCCTGGGCTACGGCGCCGCGCCCATGGCGCCGGCGCGCATCCTGCGCGCGATGGACGTGTTCGGCCCCGTGCTGTCGCAGGGCTACGGCGCGGGCGAGACCACATCGGGCGTCTGCGGCCTCACGGTGGAAGACCATCTGCACGCCCGCGCGGCGCGGCCCGAGCGCCTGGCCTCCTGCGGCCGGCCACTGCTGGAGTGCGACGTGCAGATCCTCGACGACGCCGGCCAGCCCGTGGCGCTGGGCGAGATCGGCGAGATCGTGGTCGGCGGCGAGGACGTGTTCGCCGGCTACTGGCGTGCGCCCGAACTCACGGCCGAGGTGCTCCAGGACGGCCGCTACCACACGGGCGACCTTGCGCGGCTGGACGAGGAAGGCTTCGTCTACATCGTCGACCGCAAGAAGGACATGGTCATCAGCGGCGGCTTCAACGTCTACCCGTCCGAGGTCGAAGCCGTGCTGTACCAGCACGCGGCCGTGGCCGAGGCCTGCGTGTTCGCCGTGCCCGACGACAAGTGGGGCGAGTCCGTCGCCGCGCACGTGGTGCTCAAGCCCGGCCAGGCCGCCGACGCGCGCGCGCTGGACGCCTTCTGCGCCGAGCGGCTGGCCGGCTTCAAGCGGCCGCGCCACCTGGAGTTCGTCGCCGCGCTGGAGAAGAACAGCAACGGCAAGGTGGCCCGCAAGGCGATCCAGGCCCCCTACTGGGCCAAGCACAGCCGCAAGGTGAACTGACCATGGCGACCATTCCCAAACCCCTGTTCGACGGCCCCTTCGAAGGCAGCGCCCGCGCCGCTGGCATCGTCGCGCGCGTGCAGGACTTCCTGCACGGCGAGCTGGCCGAACTGGCCCGCACCCACGGCATCGACCACGAGCACGGCGCCGACCGCGCGCTGCTGCAGCAGGTCTGGCGCCGCGCGCAAGCGCTGGGCTTCTACGGCATGACGCTGCCCGAGCCGATGGGCGGCCTGGGCCTGCCGGTGCTGGACCACGTGCTGATCAAGGAAGCCATCTACGCGAGCGGCTCGCCGTTCGCGCCACACGTGTTCGGCGAACTGAGCGGCCCGCCGCGCGTGGGCGCGCTGGCGCGCCAGGCCACGCCGCAGCAGATGGCGCAGTTCATCGTGCCCGTGGCCCAGGCCGAGATGGCGATCTGCTTCGCGCTGACCGAGGCCGAGGCCGGCTCGGACGCCGGCGCCGTGCAGACGCGCGCCGTGCTGCAGGGAGACCACTACCTCGTCAACGGCCGCAAGCGCTTCATCTCGGGCTCGCCCTTCGCCGACGCGGCCGTGCTGCTGGCCTCCACGGCCGCCGAGGGCGCGGCCGAGCGCGAGGTCACCGCCTTCTTCGTCGACCTGCGCGGCCCCGGCGTGCGCGTGGAATCGGGCTACAAGACCATGGCCGGCCAGAGCAGCACGGGCGACATCGTGCTCGAGGACTGCCGCGTGCCGCTGGCCAACCGCATCGGCGCGCCCGGCCGCGGCCTGGCGCTGGCGCTGGGCCGCATCAGCGTGAACCGGCTCCTGCACTGCCCGGCCATGCTGGGCCTGGCGCAGCTGGCGCTGCGCGACGCGCGCGACTACGCGCTGCAGCGCCGCCAGTTCGGCCGCAGCATCGCGCAGTTCCAGGCGATCCAGCACATGCTGGCCGAGATGGCGACCGAGCTGGCCGCGGCGCGCGCGCTGATGCTGGGCACGGCCCGCGCGCTGGACGCCGGCGGCGCCGCGCGCGCCGAGACCTCCATGGCCAAGCTGTTCTGCTCGGAGACCGCGTTCCGCGTGGCCGACCGCGCCGTGCAGATCCACGGCGGCGAGGGCATCGTGCAGGGCCGGCGCGTGGAATTCCTGTTCCGCATGCTGCGCATGTACCGCGTGCTGACGGGCACCAGCGAGATCCAGAAGAACACCATCGCCAAGGAACTGCTCGAACCGACCTGAGCACCGCAAGGCCCCAACGACACCAGGAGACAACCGATGACGACGCCATTGAACCCGCAACGCCGCGCCCTGCTGGGCGCCGGCCTGGCCGCCGCGTTCGCGCCGCTCGCGCACGCCGCCGAGCCCTACCCCAGCCGCCCCGTCAAATGGCTGCTGCCTTACCTGGCCGGCACCGCGCCCGACAACACGGCGCGCATCCTGGCCGAGGCCGTGGGCCCGCTGCTGGGCCAGGCCGTGGTGATCGAGAACAAGGGCGGCGCGGCCGGCAACATCGGCGCGCGGCTGGCGGCCAAGTCCCCGCCCGACGGCTACACCTGGGTCTACTCGGCCGCGCCCATGGCGGCCAACATGCGCATGTACAGGCAGCCCGGCTTCGATGCGCTCAAGGACTTCCGCCACGTGATGCGGCTGACCAGCGCCGACATCGTGCTGATCGTGCACGCCGATTCGGACATCGACAGCGTGCAGGCCCTGGCCGCCAGGCTGCGCGCCGCGCCGGGCAAGCTCGAATACGCCTCCGGCGGCGTGGGCACGCCCTCGCACCTGGGCATGGAGCTGCTGCTGAGCGCGCTCGACGCGCGCGCGCTGCACGTGCCCTACAAGGGCGCCTCCGAACTCGTGAACGCGGTGCTCGGCAGGCAGGTGGTGTTCGGCACGCCCATCCTGTCGGTGCCCTACCAGCAGATCAAGGCCGGGCAGCTGCGCGCGCTGGCCGTGGCCGGAGCGCGCCGCAATCCCATGCTGCCGCAGGTGCCCACGCTGGCCGAGGCCGGCGTGCCCGGCGTCGAACTGGTGTCCTGGGGCGGCATCTCGGTGCCGGCCGGCACGCCCGACGCCGTGGTCGAGCGCATCCGCACGGCCTTTCGCACCGCGCTGCAGCAGCCGCGCGTGGTCGAGGCGCTGCTGGCCCAGGGCGGCAGCGTGGACATGCTGGACGGCGAGGACTACGTGCGCGGCTTCACGCGCGAGATGGCCTTCACCGAGGCGATGATGAAGCGCGTGGGACTCGCGCCCATGTGAGCCGCGCCCGCGCGGGCCGTACGGGCTTAAAGTCGGCCCCACCGTGGAACTGCGAACCCTGCGCTACTTCATCGCCGTGCTGGAGGCCGGCAGCCTCTCGCGCGCGGCCAGCACGCTGTACGTGGCCCAGCCCGCGCTGACGGCCCAGATCCGCAAGCTCGAGGACGAACTGGGCGCCCAGCTGTTCGAGCGCTCGCACGCGGGCATGACGCCCACGCCGGCCGGGCTGCAGCTGTACCAGGACGCGCGCCGCCTGCTGTCGGACGCAGCCGCCGTGCGCGAGCGCGTGCGCAGCCTGCCGCAGGGCCCCGAGGGCTCGGTCACCGTGGCCCTGCCCTTCCTGCTCGCTTCGCTGCTCATGGGCCCGGTGCTGGCCGCACTCAAGGCCGCGCACCCGCGCATCCGCGTGTTCGTGCTCGACGACCTGAGCCTGATGGTGAAGAAGGCCATGCTGGACCGGCGTGCCGACATCGGCATCCTGGTCGACGCCACCCAGGTCGATGGCCTGCGCTGCCGCCCGTTCGCGCGCGAGGCCATGTACTTCTGCGGCCACGACGCCAGCGGCGGCGTGGCCCCGCTGCTGCAGCGCGCCGCGCCGCGCGGCCGCCACCCGCGCATCGCCTTCGCCGACGCCGCGGCCCAGCCGCTCGTGCTGCAGTCGCGCCGCTTCTCGATCCGCCAGCGCGTGGAGGATGCCGCCGCCAGCCAGGGCGTGGTGCTCAACATCGCGCACGAGCACGATTCGGCGCGCGTGATCCGCTCGCTCTACGCGAGCGGCGCGGGCTTCACCTTCACGCCCGCCTGCGCCCTGCCCGACGCCGGCCGCCGCAGCACGCCCTGGCTGGTCGCGCGCGTGGTGCAGCCCGAACTGCAGCGCAGCTACAGCCTGGCGACCGCCGCCGACCGGCCGCTCGACGCGGCTGCTGCGGTGGTGGCCCAGTCCCTGGACGAAGCGGCGCGCACGCTGATCGCCAGCGGCCGCTGGGAGGCCGAGTGGCTGGGCGAGGCCGCGCCTGCGGGGCGCGCCGGCAGGCAGCGGCGCACCGGCCAGTAGCCCACGGCCGCAGCGGAAGACCCGGCCTGCGGCTTCCCATCGATCGAGGGCGCGTGCGGCCGGCCGATCCAGCCCTGGGCGGCACGCCGCAGCAGGCCCAGCAACGCCAGCGCCAGCAGCGCCCCGGTGGGCGGCTCCGGCACCTGGGACGGCGGCAGGTCGCCGCCGGCCAGGTAGAGGTCGGAGACGCCGTTGCCATCCGTGACGCGCAGTCCCACCAGGAAGCGCCCGTCCTGCCAGGCCTGCAGCAGGTCGGCGAACAGGCCGTCCAGCGCCAGCGCCAACTGCAGCGTGGGCCTGGCATCGGGATCGTCGTAGGCGAAGCCCAGGCCGAAGTCGGGCCGGATGCCCGTGCCGCCGGCAGGAAGGGCGATGGTGCCCTGCCCCGGCGTGCCGCCGACGGGATCGAGTTCCACCGTGGCACCGACGTCCTGCAGGGCCTGTCGCATCGCCGCCGCCTCGCCGGGAGCCGCGTTGGCCAGCAGGACGGACGGCGCCGCGTCCACGAGCTGCTTGGCTTGCGCGAGGCTGAGGTCCGTCAGGTCCTGCAGCAGCTTGATGACCTGGAGCTTGTTGCCGCCGGCGCTGGCCAGCACCACGTCGTAGCCCGTGGGCGCGGCGCCCGGCATGGTCACGCCGACGTTCGCGCCGGCGGGCACCGCAGGGTCCTGGCGGCTGTTCAGCGTCACCTGCGCACCCGCGTTCTCCAGGGCCAGCTTCAGCTGCGCGTCGTCCGCGGCCGTGGCGCCCGTGCGGACCACGCTAGGCGCGTTGTCCACCAGGTTCTTCGCCGCGGCCAGCGGGATGGCCAGGGCGTCCGACAAGGCCTTGATCACGGCGATCTTGTTGGCGCCGGGATCGGTCAGCACCACCTCGTGCACGCGGGTCTCGGACAGCCGCACCAGCGGCGCGCCGGAGATGCCGTCGCGCGCGACCGCGCCCGTGCCGTCCTGCAGGTACAGGCCCGTGATGCGCGCGCCCGGCCCGGCCGCGGTGAACAGCTGCAGGACGGCATCGCCGCCACCGCTGCCGGGGTTCAGCGCGGCCGTGAAGCGGCCCGCGGCGTCGCCCGTGCCGTTGTCCGTGGCCTTGTGGAACACGACGGGCGCGGCCTGCGCCGGCTGCCACGCGCCGGCGAGCACCAGCCCGCAGCACACCGCCCAGGCCACCGCAGCGGCACGCACGCACGTTCTGACCATCGCAAGCCTCCGAACGCCTCCCATGCGCACGCACCATGCGCCGCACGGGCGACGGGCCGGAGTATCGGAAGACGCCGCGCGCCGGACCATCCCGCGATTGCGGGAGCCCGGCGGGGTGCGTCAGCCCGCGGCGCGCCAGCCGCAGGACGCGCGCAGGACGCCCGCAGTCTGGCCGCGGCGGCGTCCGGCATCGTCAGAGGCAGCCCAGGCCCGGCACGCCGGCGCCGCTCGCGTACAACGCGAGCTTGCGGCTGCCCGCGAAGATGGACTTGGGCGTGAGCCCGTAGACCTGGCGGATCGAGTGGCTGAAGTGGGTGGAATCGGGGTAGCCCGCGTCCAGCGCGATGTCGGTCAGGTTGCTGCTCTGCGTCACGTAGTACAGCAGGCTGCGCGCGCGCTGCCAGGTGCGGAAGCTGCGGAACGGCGAGCCGGTCTCGGCCTTGAACAGGTGCAGGAAGCGCGAGACCGACAGGTGCGCAGCGGCGGCGCACTCCTGCGCCGAGACGTGGCCGTTGGGATCGGACTTGATGCGGTCCAGCACGGCCTGCACGCGCGCGTCCAGCGCCCGCGTGCGCAGCGGCGCGCCGAAGAAGGCTGCGTCGAACGCCGCGGTGCCGGCATAGCGCCGGTCGTCGCCGCGGCGCAGCGCGTCCAGCGCCTCGCGCATGCGCTGCAACGCCGCCGGCGCGTCCACGGCGCCGCGCCCCGCACGCAGGTGCGGCGGCAGCGCCGCCACGTCCACCGTCTCGGCCTCCACCAGCAGGTTGCAGATCATGCGTTCGCCCGAGACGATGCGGTGGCGCACGTAGGGCGGCACGACCGAGACCGCGCAGTCCTGCCAGTCGCCGCCGTCCACGCAGATGCGGTGCGTGCCGCGCAGCGACAGGTAGAGGGAGAAGCCGCCGAAGCAGCGCACCGTGGGCTCGCCGAGCAGGCCCAGGTAGAACACGCGGTCGGCGTTGATCCACATCATGCGCTGCCAGCCGGCGTCGGGCGGGTGGCGGCCGGCCTGCAGGCCGTTGCCATGGAAATCGATCTGCATGCCTTGTCTCCTGTTGCTTCGGGCGCGCGGCGGGTGCTTCAGCGGCGCCTCCATGGAAAGCCGCGAGGCGCCGTCGCCGGTCCTGCACCCCGGGCGGGAACGCGCACACGTCGTCCTTTCGGGGCGGCTGGCGTGCCGCATGGTGAACGGGCGTGGCAGACGCCCGCACGGGTGCCTGCAATGGCGTCGGATGCTAGGGCTGGTTCGTCGGGCGACCATCAGGGTTTCTCCGGCGTGGCAGGCGCGCCGGTGGACGCCTGCGGCCCACGCCGCCACGGCGGCGCCGTCTGGTGGTGCAGCAGCACGGCGGGCATGGGAGAGAGTCCCTGGCTTGGATGGCGCGAGCGTAGGCAGCGCCCTGGGGCCGTCTTGCGCCCAGGCGCTGTGGCCTGCGCGACAATGCAGGCCCCATGGAATCCCTGCCCTTCGTCCGCGTTGCCCGCCTCGGCTGCTGTTGCGCCGCGCTGCTGCTCGCCTGCGCCGCGCCCGCCGCCGCGCGCAGCCGGCCGCGTCCGAGGGCCTGGTGGCCGAGACCGTGCATGCACTGGAGGGGCGCCTGACCTACTACCGCGGCGGCTCGCCGGCCGCCCGACGGCCAGCGGCGAACGCTTCGACCCCGAGAAGATGACCATGGCGCACGAGACCCTGCCGTTCGGCACGCTGGTGCGCGTGACCAACATGCTCAACCGGCGCAGCGTGGTGGTGCGCGTCAACGACCGCGGTGCCTGGAGCGCCGACCGCATCGGCGACGTGTCGACCGCCGCCGCCCGCGAACTGGGCATGCTGCGGCGCGGCGTCGTGCGCGCCCAGCTGGAGCTGGTCGACGCCCGCGGGCCCGTGCGGTAGCGGCTGGACCGCGCGCTGCCGCCATCGCGCGCCCACCTGTTTCCCGCGACCGGTTCCACCAAGCGCTCACCGCCGCCGGCCTGCGCGCCATGGTGGCCGAGTACCGCGGCATCACCGCGGCCATCCTGGCCGGCGATCCGGCCCTGGCCGAAAAGCGCATGCGCAGGCATCTGCAGAAGTCCGGCGAGCGCGCGCTGCCGCGCATGGCGCGGCTGGCGATCCAGCAGCAGCCCCTGCACCGGGCGGCGCGCCCACAATGCGCGCATGCAAGCCCTCGCCACCGCCGCCGCCCGCGCGCTCGCCATCGGCGACGCACTCGGCGCGCTGCGCCTCGTTGCCTTGCACGACGACCCGACAGCGCTGGCGCTGCGCGGCATCGCCATGGCCCAGCTCGGCGAGCACGGGCGCGCCCGCGAACTGCTGCGCCGGGCCGCGCGCGGCTTCGGCCCGCGGGCCACGGTCGCGCGGGCACGCTGCGTGGTGGCCGAGGCCGAGATCGCGCTGGCCGCGCGCGACCTGGGCGGGCCCACGCGCCCGCTGCTGGCGGCGCTGGCCACGCTGCAGGCGCGGGGCGACCTGGCCAACGCGCTGCTGGCCCGGCTCGTGGCGGTGCGGCGCGCGCTGCTGCTGGGCCGGCTCGACGACGCGGAACAGGCGCTCGCGCCGCTCCGGCCCGCGCCGGCCATGCCCGCGCGGCTGCGCGCCGTGGCCGAACTCTGCGCGGCCGAACTCGACCAGCGCGCGCTGCGCACCGGCCCCGCACGTACCGCGCTGGCACGCGCCGAGGCGGCCGCCGCGCAGGCCGGCGTGCCGGCCCTGCAGGCCGAGGTGCGGGCGGCCCGGGCGGCGCTGGAACGGCCGGCCGCCCGGCGCGTGGACCGGGGCCGTGCCGAACCGCTCGCGCTCGACGCCGTAGCCGCGCTGCTCGCCTCCGGCGCGTTCGTGGCCGACGGCTGCCGCCGCGGCCTGCAATGCGGCGCGCACTGGATCGCGCTGGCACGCCGGCCCGTGCTGTTCACGCTCGCGCTGGCGCTGGCCGAGTCCTGGCCCGGCGCGGCCGACCGCGCGGCGCTGATCGCCACGGCGTTCCGCATCCAGCGGCCCGACGAGACGCACCGCGCCCGGCTGCGTGTGGAACTGGGCCGGCTGCGCGCGCTGCTCCGGGGCCATGCGCGGATCGAAGCCACGGCCGCGGGCTATGCGCTGCGGCCGGCTACGGGGCAGACCGTCGCCGTGCTCGCGCCGCCCATTGCCGGCGCGCAAGCCGCGCTGCTCGCGCTGCTGGCCGATGGCGCCGCCTGGTCGACCTCGGCCCTGGCGCTGGCGCTGGGCGCGAGCCAGCGCACCGTGCAGCGCGCGCTCGTGGCACTCGCCGAACAGGGCCGCGTGCGCGCGGTCGGCCAGGCCCGCGCGCGGCGCTGGCTCGCACCGCCGCTGGCCGGATTCACGACGGTCTTGTTACTCCCCACGGCACTGCCCCCGGGCTAACAATGGCTTCACCAGGCGCCTCTTCGGTGCCGCCACAGGAGAAGCCCATGTCCGCCGCCATCCCTGCCCCCGTCCACGCCGCCGAGGTCGTGCGCGAGTACGGGCCCTTCCCCGCCGCGCCGCGCGTGCACGGCGTCTCGCACGATGGCCGCCAGGTCTGGGCCGCGACCGACGGCGCGCTGTTCGCGTTCGACCCCGCGAGCGGCGAACCCACGCGCCAGTTCGACCGCGCCTGCGACGCCGGCACGGCCTGGGACGGCAAGCACCTCTACCAGATCGCCGGCGCGCGCATCGAGAAGCTCGACCCGGCCACCGGCGAGGTGCTGCATTCCATCCCCGCGCCCGGCGCGGGCAAGGACTCGGGCCTGACCTGGGCCGAGGGCCGCCTCTGGGTCGGCCAGTACAGCGACCGCAGCATCCACCAGATCGACCCGGCCACGGGCGCCGTGCTGCGCACCATCGCGTCCGACCGCTTCGTGACCGGCGTGACCTGGGTCGAAGGCGAGCTCTGGCACGGCACCTGGGAGCACGACGAGAGCGAACTGCGCCGCATCGACCCCGGCAGCGGCGCCGTGCGCGAGCGCCTGCGCATGCCCGCCGGCCTGCACGTGAGCGGGCTCGAATGGGACGGGGCCGACCTGTTCTACTGCGGCGGCGGCTCCAGCGGCAAGGTGCGCGCCGTGCGACGGCCCCGGCGCGCCTGAACCGCGGCGCGGCGCGGGTGCGCGGCTTGCCCACGGTGCCGGTCCGGGCCGCAGCGGCAGGCCCTCGGCGCCCGTGCCCACGCCGCCCACGGGTGGTGCCGGTCGGCGGTCAGCCGACGGCGCGGCGCTGGCCCTTCCAGTAGGGCTCGCGCAGCACGCGCTTGAGGATCTTTCCGCTCGGGTTGCGCGGCAGCGCGTCGACGATGTCCACGCTCCTGGGGCACTTGTAGTGCGCGAGGTGCTCGCGCATGAAGCCGATGATGGCGTCCGCGTCGGCGGCCATGCCCGGGCGCAGCACCACGCAGGCCTTGACGGCCTCGCCCCAGGTCGCGTCGGGCACGCCGATCACGGCGCCGTCGGCCACGGCCGGATGCCGCATGAGCACGTTCTCGACCTCGGCCGGGTAGATGTTCTCGCCGCCCGAGACGATCATGTCCTTGATGCGGTCGTGGATGTAGAGGTAGCCGTTCTTGAGGTAGCCGCCGTCGCCCGAGCGGAACCAGCCGCCGCGCGCGTTGCGGCCCTCGGGGTAGGCGGCCTGCGTGGCCTCGGGGTTGCGCCAGTACGCCAGCAGGTTGCGGTCGGACTCGATCCAGACCTCGCCGACCGCGCCCTCCTGCGCCACATCCTCCTGCGTGACCGGGTCCACGATGCGCAGCCGCGCGCCGCCGATGGGCCGGCCGGCCGAGCGCAGCAGTTCGGCATCGCCGGCGCGGTGGTCGGCCGGGCGCAGGAAGGTGGCCGGGCCCGAGACCTCGGTCAGGCCGTAGACCTGCAGAAAGTCGCAGCCGAACACGTCGAAGGCCTGTTGCAGCACGGTCTCGCTGATCGGCGAGCCGCCGTAGGCGATCAGCTGCAGGGCGGGCTTGGGCACGTCCTTGGCGCCCGGCACCTGGAGCATGAACAGCAGCATGGCCGGCACCACGAAGGTGTGGGTGATGCCGTGCGCGGCGAAGGCCGCGAGGTAGTCCTTGGGGTCGAAGTCCGGGTAGGCCGCGGTCTGCCCGCCGGTGTAGAGCGTGAGCAGCAGCATGGTCATGCCGGCCACGTGGAACACCGGTAGCGGATTGCCCAGCACATGGCGTTCGTCGAACTTCCATTCGCGCGCCACCACGCGCGAGGTCGAGAGCAGGCCCGCGTGCGAGAGCACCACGCCCTTGGGCAGGCCGGTGGTGCCCGAGGAATACAGCTGCAGCGCCGCGTCCTGCGGCGCCAGCGGCACCGGCGTGCAATGCGCGTCGAAGCCGGCGCACCAGTCGGCCAGCCCGGGCAGCCCGGCGCTGGGGCCCTGCGTGCAGACCATGGTCTTGAGGCGCGGCAGATCGGCCGCCTGCACGGTGGGCAGGAAATCGGCATCGGCCATCAGGAAGCTGGCCTCGCCATGGTGGACGATGTAGGCCACCTCGGCGCCCGCGAGCCGCCAGTTCACGGGCATGCAGACGGCGCCCAGCTTGCAGGCCGCCAGGGTGCACCAGCAGGCATTCGATGTGGTGCCTGGTCAGCACCGCCACGCGGCTGCCGCGGCCCACGCCGGTGGCGGCCAGCGCGTTGGCGAGCCGGTTGGTCTCGCGCTCCACGTCGGCGAAGCGAAGCCGGCGCTCGCCGCAGCGGTAGGCCAGAGCCTGCGGCCGGGTGGCCAGTTGGCGGGCCAGGCCATCGACCAGCGTGCGGTCGTTCGTGGCGGAGTTCTTGCATGCGCATGTCCTTGGTTTAAAATCCGCGGATCCGGCGGGCCGCGCGGCCGGCTGCCTGCACCAGGCACCGCACCTTCATGGCCTTGGCGCAAGGCTACCGGCCGGGTGCCGCCGGCTCTTGCGTCGACTGGCTGCCGCGCTGCGGGTCTGCCCAGGGGAAGCGCCCGCGGCGCCTGCTAGAACCCGTACAGCGCGGCCGGGTTGTCCACGAGGATGCGCTGCGCCCGCGCCGTGTCGCCGACGCACTCCAGCGCCCAGTCCAGCAGCGCCCGGTCGTCGGGCGCGGGCGTCACGTTCGGGTGCGGCCAGTTGCTGGCCCAGATGCAGCGCTCGGCATGGTGCCGGGCCAGCGCACGCGCCAGCGGCGCCACGTCGGCATAGGCCGGCGGGCCGCTGCGCGAGGTCTCGTAGGGCGCGGCCAGCTTGATCCAGCAGCGGCCGGCGTCGAGCACGCGGCGCAGCGCGCCGAAGGCCGCGTCGCCGGGCGCGGTCGGCCCCGAGGAACTTGCCGATGTGGTCGATCACGAGCCGGCCCGGCAGCCTGCGCAGCCGCTCCGCATGCCGCGGCATGTCGCGGCCGTCGAACTGCAGGTCGATGTGCCAGCCCAGCGGCTGCACGCGCGCGGCCAGCGTCTCCAGCGCCTCCCACGGCAGCAGGCCGCCGGCCAGCATCATGAAGCGGATGCCGCGCGCGCCCGCCGCGTGCAGGCGTTCGAGTTCGGCATCGGCCACGTCGGGCGGCACCACCACCACGGCCCGCGCACCGGCGCCCAGCCCCGCCACCGCCGCCAGCGTGCAGGCGTTGTCGAAGCCGTAGCCCGTGGGCTGCACCGGATCACCGCGCGGCGCAGGCCCAGGGCCTGCTGCACGGCGCGGTAGGCCGACAGCGGCGCGTCGGGCGGCGTGAAGGTGGCGGTGGGCGCCAGCGCGTAGCCGGGTTCGTAGATGTGCACGTGGCAGTCGCACGCGCCGTCGAAGGTGGCAAAGGTCATGGGGGTTCCGCAGGGGTCAGGCCGTGGCAGCGGCGAAGGCCGGCCAGCGCCGCACGCGCGTGGCATCGCCCGCGTTGACGGCGCCGGGCGGAGATCTCGCCGCGCAGCAGCGCGCCGATCTGCGCGACGGTCTCCAGCGCCTGGTGCTCGATGGCCGGCGGCGTGAGGCCGCCGATGTGCGGGCGGCGACCACGAAGCGGGTGGCGGGCCAGCGCCGGGCTGGGCATCTGGTCCGGCGCCATGCCCACGTCGAGTGCGGCGCCGCCCAGCCGGCCGCTGTCCAGCGCGGCCAGCAGCGCGGCCTCGTCCACGAGCTCGCCGCGCGCGGCATTCACGAAGAAGCTGCCGGGCCGCATGGCGGCGAAGGCAGCGGTGTCGAACAGATGGTGCGTCTCCGGCTTGGCCGGCGCCAGGCAGACCACGAAGTCGCTCTCGGCCAGCAGCACGGGCAGCGGCGCCTGGCGCAGCGCGCCCTCGCCCGGCACGGCCTCGGGCGCGGCCACGCGCACCTGCATGCCCAGTGCCAGCGCCAGGTGCTGTTCGGATTTATCGTGTTTCCCTATTAACCTTAGCAATACGTAACGAACGAAGGCAGCAGA
>JASGJO010000010.1:0-227424 GCA_049840715.1 Pseudorhodoferax sp. | reverse complement strand
ACAGTTTAATAAAATTGTAGTGGAATAGTATTGTTTGAGTAAAATTAATAAAATCAATAGCATCAATTCCAAAATAAATTCTTGATGTTTTCACCAAAATTGTCATTTTTTCCCAAATGCTCTGTTGAATACAATAAATGAGTTAATTGTTTGAGACCATAGAAATTAAATACTATAGCACCGTTTTTTTAGCTTTTCCACAAATCAGCTAATCTGACAATAAACGTCATTCATTTAAACCCAAATATCCACCTAACACTCATAAACATTTAATGAAAATCTTAGCCCTGATAGGCGTAGTTGGTTTCCTGGTCAGCGAAACAAGTTCCTGCTTTTTATTGGGAGCGCTGAAAGGGCTTGGGAGAGGATGTGCACCACAATCATCTCCACCGATTGTCATCTCAACCCCGAAGAAGAGTAAAAAGAGTAAGAAGAGCAAGAAGTCCAAATCGTCCCCAGTGTTCATCCCAGTTCCTACCTTAATCTTATGGCGAACTATGTCCCGTTTGGAGGCTTTGGAGGGGGATATGTAGGAGGTTATGGGGCTCATTATGGTGGTGGAAGCTACAAGGGGTGGAGGGAAGGGCCAGAAGGATTTGGCTCTTGTCAGAAATGCTAAAACTGAGGCACTTGATTATTCCTTCCAAATATGTTATTAGATTTTTTTGTTTAACAAACCAATTTTTCATAAAACATAAATTTTGAATAAGATTATCAATTAAAAAACAAAAAAATATACGAGTAAATATTTTAGCATCAATAATAAGTTGGTTTGTAAAGAATTTGAGACTGGGTGGACAATTCTATCGAGCTTCCATTTTCATTGCTGTTGGAATTGTACTATTAAAAATTTTCCTAAGCAACAATGCCATTCCCAAGGCAATTAACCCGATGGCATATAACATCTAGTTTGGTGATTTCAAAAACCTTCTGCCTCAGCTTCACAAATTGCTCAGAAACACTACTATTACTGTGTCTGTTTTCTTTGCCCTCAAGTTTTGGAAAGCCAACACTTTGTTAAACACCATTGCTTTTCTAATTTGAAACTAACCTCTCTTTGAGAACTTTTATTTGTTTAAGCTGATCCGATTTAACCAACACCTCACCTATGAACTTCCTGAACCCCTAAATTTCACAACAAACACTTTTAGCAATCGTATCATAATGAGACCTCAAACTCATAAACTATTTCTGGATCCCGTTAATAAATCTGAAAATGTACTCGATCGCGTTTTGCAACTGTGCGATTTGTTTAAGGGAATCGCTATATTTCTCGTTCAAAATTCTATAATCTTAGGAAGTTTAGTATCGCTATGTTTGGATCAAAGGAACTTCCAATCCCGCTAATGTTTTAATCGGGAAATGTTTCTCTTTTGACCTCTGACTTTTTATATTCGAATGAAAGAGTTCTTTCTGGCTTGTGCTGGCTTTTATAGTTTTTGGTTTTGAGCATTGTTGATTGTTTTCGGTCCAAAATTGAGTATTTTGGAATTTATTAACTGTGGAGAGTTGCTTGAACGAGCTTGAACAACTACCGTAAAAGTCTTGGCTCTGAGTACCATATCAATTACGCTCCTTGAAGAAAATCTTTCCATATGTTCCTCATCAGATAGCTAAGGAACACGATAAAGCTTGAACGGTTTAGTGGTCATGCGGTTTTATGAGGGCTGAGTTAGTTGTTGTTTACAGGTCTGATACCTATTTATCTCCACATTTCGAACTTAAACAAAATAAACGAATTTATTTATAACGAATTTAATAGAATCAGCCTCATAATAAGATGAAATTAAGCAAATCAATAATATTCTCAATAATGACTCTCAATTAATCTTTGTTTATTAGTTGGAAATTATATTTTTTATAACCATAGATCCCAATGGTCAGGAACTCGGTCGAGACCAGGAACAAGAAGAAGATCACCATCAAGAAGTGCTTCGAGCTGTTCGACAAGTACAACCAAATCATCCTCGTGGGCTTCAACAACGTGGGCTCCAACCAGGTCCAGCAGATCAGGAAGCAGCTCGTGAAGAGCGGGGGACAACTTCTCATCGCCAAGAACGTACAAGCCGCCGTATTCAGACACTGCTCCAGTACATCATCAAGCTCAAGTCCGAAGAGTTAGACCCCAACGGGGAGGACTACGAGCTCCTCAAGAAGATTGGCACCCCGAGGCCGGAGCTGAAGGTGCTCATCCCCGAGCTCAAGGGCAAGGTGGGGCTCATCTTCACCGACCAGCCAGTCTTCGAGCTCAAGGCCAAGATCGAGGCCGACAAGGTCGCCACCGAGGCCAAGGTGGGAGCCATCTCTCCCATCGAGTTCGTGATCCCTCCAGGACCAACCGGACTCGACCCGTCCCAGATCAACTTCTTCCACGCCCTCCAGGTCTCCACCAAGATCGAAAAAGCGCAGATCCAGATCACCAAGGACTTCAAGGTCTGCACGGTGGGCAAGAAAATCGGCAACTCTGAAGCCGCTTTGTTGAAGAAGCTGGGCTTCAAGCCCTTCTTCTACGGAATGATCGTGGAGGGGTGCTACGACTCTGGCACCATGCTGAGCAAGGAAGTCATCAACATGAACCCCACCGACCTGCTCGGGAAGGTGTCCGAGGGCATCAGAAACATCGTGGGGCTGGCCGTCGAGATCGGCCACCCAACCGAGGCCACAGTGCCATTGCTCATCAGCAACGCCTTCAAGAACCTCGCTGCTTTGTCTATCGAATCGGGGTACGCATCTATTGACTCAGATACAAAATCAAGCAACTCGAGAGCGCTCAACCAGCCCCTGCCCCAGTTGCCAAGGAGGAGAAGCTGGCCAAGGACGACAAGAAGCCAGCTGCCAAGGAGCCCAAGAAACCCGAGCCTGCTCCTGCCCCTGTTGATGACGACGATGGAGGAATGGGTGACCTCTTCGGTTGATCAGATATTTAAATTACAACTCAATATCAGTCCGAATTATCAATGTCCGATATATTGATTATCGATAATATCATCCTTCCCTCTTCTTCCTCTCCTCCGAGTGCTGATGGTACAGCTCCATGACATCCTTTAGTCTCTTTTTCTGGTCCTTGATATATCCCAGCATCTCGAACACATTCTTGGTCGGCTTCTCATCCACAATCATCCCCTCGTATAGATTCTTGATGCTGAAGATCACCTGCCCGATCTCGGTCAGCCTCTCGTTGTCCGCATCGAGCTTCCCCTCAATCTCGTTTTATAGTTCTATATTCTCTTCATTAATCTCATCAATCTTCTCCTTCAGCGCTTTGATCTTTGAGTTGTAACTGAGGAGTTTGTCCTCGTTCTCGGACCTCAACTGTTGGATCGCCTTCTGTTTCTGGTCCTTGAGGTTGTCGATCCCTACGATGCTCCTGAACCAGCTCCGCCCGCTTTGTCTCGAGCGTTTCGTAGCGATAAATGATCTGCATTACGCCCTGTTCGTCGCTTTCCACCACGCTGAACTCCTCCGACAGTTCCTGCAGGTCCTTCAAGAAATGGTAATAGATTTTCTTGTAGTCCGACATGTTGTGCTTCAGCGTCTC
The DNA here is from genome assembly GCA_049840715.1 of Pseudorhodoferax sp. GTDB lineage: Bacteria > Pseudomonadota > Gammaproteobacteria > Burkholderiales > Burkholderiaceae_C > Pseudorhodoferax. Next base: position 223,886 of record JASGJO010000010.1, on the reverse strand, counting down.
CAGCTGTGCATTTAGCCCCGCTAGGATGCCCTTCTGCACCTCAATCTTGTTGGTCTTCTCCAAGTTGCTCTCCTCAATCTGCTTCCTCATCTCTCGAGTACATCTTCTTCTTCTTGTCGTTACTATAGATCTGCTCCTTCTGGCTGTCGAACTCTTTCGCAGTGCTATTCTGCTCGTTCAGGAACTATTAGGACTCCTGAGCTAGGTTGGCCATGATGTGGTGCATGTCCCGTTTCTTGCGCTTGATAATCAGCCTCCACTTCCCGTTCCTTCTGCTGGATTTTTAGCAGCTTAGTGTTCTAGGAGTCACTCTAGAGCCGCAGCTATTCGAGCTTCTTGCGCTGCTCGGAGATTATTTGGTCGCGTTTGGAAGAGCTGATCATTGTGTAACTTATTCTATTCTTATTGCTTATATTGAATTATTCTAACTTGATTGAACACTATATATATTAAGTAAGTTATCAGATGAATGAAGCAGCCATACCAAATAATTCGCCATCCTAATAAAGACTTGACTTACAATTCCATTGATTATTTATTAGTAAATTAGCCATAAGCAATGTGAATAAAGACAACCGCGTTTGCAGTTTAATATTATATGATCACACTCAGCAATTCAGTCGTACATTACGATTTTTGAGAACGGTCCATTGAAAGAAATCTGGGCTCAAACTCAATTTATCCTCCTCTTATTAAAAATCAATAACAAATAAGTTCTAAAATAATAATGTGCATTTTTAATATAAATATTGAATAGTCAGTTTTATTACTATAAAAATAATAAAAATGAATCATCCTAAATTACTCATGCTCTTCTCTAGAATGGTGGTTGTTGGCAAAAACTTTCTGATCATCCCTGACGGATGTACAATCTCATCACCAACAGTTGAGATAATTTCTATATTGTCTGAACATCTTACTGATGATGAGATGAGTTTCGAAGTTTGGGTCTATTTTCCTCGTTATTGCTCAAGCTGTTGCTAGACTGGTTTCCATTTTTAGGCCTTCTTATCGGCATCTCCACCTCTTTCTTCTTCTTCTTCTTCCTTTTTTTTCTTTTTCTTCTTCACTCTTCTTTCAAATACTTTGCTTCATCACTCTTTCCACTCTTATTCTCCTCAATCTTTTCATCCAAACCCAGTCTCTTGATGTCTTCCTCAATGTCAGTCTGTCTTGAGATGGAGGCAAATCCCTTCTTCCCATCGGGCACATAGATGATCTCATCGAAATAGTACTCGTTCTAATAGGGCAGTCTTGTCGACTTTGTAGTACCCTCTACTTTAAAATTCAAGAAAGATTTCTTTTTTTAGGGTTTTTATTAGAAGGCCAACGAAGCACCTCACTGGGAATCTAGAGTTCTCGTTCATAACATCAAGCAAAGCGTCGCCTTCTTTGAGATTTTTGAGAAGATGGCCACACTCACTAAGTCAACTTTAGTCAAAGGACATCCTAAATATCTAATCAAATATAGTTTGTAACCACATAAACTTGATATCCAAACTCCTGTTTCAAACATCTTCCTAAAATCTAATTTAATTATTAAAATAATCATCGTTACTCAACAATAATTATTTATGATCCATCCCACCTAAAAACAAATATTCAAACTAAATTAGCTTCCAAAACACGAACCTATCGAGGAATAAAAACCAACCGCCTTTGGTAACCTTCTCGACTAGATTGCTAAATCGAACTGGCAAAAGTATTTGTTCATACCTCACGTCTTCGCCAATCTCAGCACCATTATACGTCTGCTTCCTCTTTTACGGGATTTATATTTTGCTTGATGAATATCTGCACACCATCCTCATCTCGATCCTTGTGGGGACGTCGCTGAAACCCATCAAGAATGCCTTTGTGTCCAAACTTTTGAGGATAATTTACCAAAAGGACTCTTAGGATGAAATATATTAGCCACTTTTAGCGAAACTTCAAAAGAACTTTTTATTTAACAACGACAAACTTAAGTATGAAGAGTAAGAGAAATAAGTTTCGTCGCCGGACATTAAGAAGGTCAATATTTCTGTGCCCCCTTCGCCCAGGATCAAGGAATAAAAGAATGAGGACAAGAAGAAAGAATCAAATAAAAAGAGAACCTACAGTGACTTCTCATAGATCAGGACCTCGGAGGTACTTCGCGACCACGGAAATTAGAACGAAGGAAGTTAGGTCAAGAAATAATCACTTACTATTAAGCAGTTGATTTTGCGGATCCTTTGGTAGTTAATTGTCGTAGTGTCGCTAGTGTTCATATTATTATATGATCCAAGCCACCACAGGTTTGGTAATTTTGTTCGTGATGCTGGTTGGGGAGTACCTTCTTGGAGTTCTCTACCAGACCTTCAACCCTATCATCAAACTCGGTTTGAGGGCAGCGTTTTGGTTTTTGGAAGCTTTTGTCGATAAGCCAAGATTATAAAAACTTCTGTCTAAATTCCTGAGTGTTCTTTTTATTGTACTGGTGATTGCTTTGATTGTGCTGACAATATGCTCTTCAGTCTTCCTCATATACAAGGATGGGATGAACATTAAGGAAGGAATAAACGAAGATTTTATCAAAAATGATTTTTTGAACTTCTCAACCCATATCCACCGGATAGTTTAGTTTGTCGGGGGGTTGAATGTGACCCAATAAATCAAAGCTCTGATGCCGTAACAGAAATATAACTACAAGTACGAAACTCTCATTAAAAAATGCACAAACAAGTTCGAAGAGCATACGGTCTTAAAGCTGATCCCCGAAACTATAAAGCAGAATTTCTGTAACTTCTACACAAAATACGACTACTAAACATTGCAAACGTATCTCCCGATAATGAAGCAAATCCTCATTCTTGTTGGCTCTATTCTAGGTTTATCGTTTTCCAGTGTGTACGGCCTGTTTAATTTCGTATTTTTGGCTTGGTTCAAACTAATAATGTTCCTAAGCACGACATACTACATCACTGAAGAGTTCAACATCGGATCATTTAGTTCTCTGATGAGTAAATTCATCAACGTGACAAAAAGCAGAACCAACAAAATAACACTTCTCTTTTACGAGATTAAGAATGTCATGTTTGGATCCTTGAAGATCTCATTCCTGCATTTCATGCTCTCGTGGATAATCTTCGACTATTTCAATATCACCAACTTCAACTTCATACTGTCTCTATTTTTAGGGTTTATGGCGCTAGTGCCGATTTATCACCCATTCATCGGCGCTTCTGTTGTTTTCTTCTGCTCGTGGACTTACAAAGAAGACAGCTCCAAGTTGTACTATCTGATACTCAGCATTGTATATTTTGGGCTCAGCAATACCATATTCTCGCTCAGCTACTCTAAAATTTCAATGCCTAACTTGATCACTAATCTCAGCGTTATTCTTGGGATCTACAGCTTCGGGGCCTTGGGAGTTGTGTATGGACCCATCATAGTTATCATCCTCAATTGGATATTGAATGAGTTCAAAAAGTTTTGATGGTGTCATAATAAATATTTGTCTACAAATTGCATAACAGTATTTTGTTTATATTTATAATATTTCTGATAGCCATTTATCGTCCCAATCAATCTAATATTTGAATATAAAATAGATCCTGCATAAGCACCTATACTATTAATAATGACTCGCAACCCACTCCCTAAAGATACATAACCAGGATCCTCTGGGCATCCGCATTACGATCTGTACCATCAGAACCAAGAGAGGCCTGCAAGCATAGAAGAGAGTGCTTCCAAGAACATGCCACAGCATCAGCGCCAAGGATCCTGCGAGAATCGGCTGAATTGGGAGAAATTAGGATATAAGAAGCATTGACGGGCGAGAGCGAGGAAGGCACGAGACTAAACACAACTAAATCCCCCAGACGAGATACAACGCTATTGAAGGGGACGGGATGTAAGTTGTGAATAACGCCAGAGAGCCTGAATCAGATCGACCAAGGAACTACATCCAATCAGAAATCCAAAGGTCCCCAAGTAGAACCCAACCGAGCTAGAGATCGTTTTTGGATAAATGCCCACGTTGGTTGAAAGTTTTGATTGTATTGATACTGCTAGTTGCGTTGGGAGGATTCACGTACTGGATGTTCTTCAAGAGAGGAAAGACGGCTCCTTTTAGGAAGCACAAAGTTATGGAAAAGAAAGAAGAGAAAGTTGTGGAATAGAACAAACAGCCTATTGAGAAGAAGGAGGAAGTCAAGTCAGACACCGAAAGAAGAAGTTAAGGTGGAAAGCGTTGCTCGTAATAACCCCTAAGGTTGAAGAGACAAAAGAGAAGATAGAGGTGAAAGTGAATAATCCACCCACTGAGCAAAGGCAGGATAAAAAGTTGAGAAATCATAAGTTATTTAAATAACAAAATAAAACAGCAATAAGAAATAAGATAGCAAAGTATAAACCAAAGTATAAGGGATTGTATAGAAAAAATAAAATAAACGATAATAGAAACTATAGTAGAACAAGGAATAAAAGAAGGAATAAAAGAAAGACGAGAAGAAGGAATAGATCAAATAGAATAAATAAGAGAGCAAGACCGAGGTAAAATAAGAAAAAGTTGAGATGTCCAAAATTTAATAAGTGCTAAAATAAAAGTCAAGCAACGGATCGAAACCGATAGCTCCAACAACAGTCATCGTCTAACCAGTCTAGTAAAAACCTACTACTGTCTAAACCAAGAAGTAAGAAGAGAAACCTGTAAGACTTGAGGTGAAAAAGACTGAAACTGTTGCTGTTTCGCCATCTGAATAATCGAAAGCATCTTCCACATAAAAAACAGACTAACAATAAACTCCCTGAACCAGAAAGCTCAAAACCAAATTAAAGCAGTTCGCCATCAACCCCATTATAACCTGCCCAACTTTAGAAATCAAATTAGCAGCCCGATGTCATGGTAGTCTACAGAGGCAACAAGACTTTCTGCCCCGACAACCAATTCCTGCTCAACGGAAACTGCATGACCTGCCCCCCTAAAATGGTCTGGAGCGGTCTCGACTGCGTCCTGAAAGAAGCCACAGCGAAACATCTGAAGAGATATATTTGATCATAGTGTAGTCGAATAATAATTTATAATTTAGGAGTTTTAAAAACTTATTCAGTTCTAGTTATGCGCTCTCAGCTGCTATCCTGCCCCATCACAACCTCAAAGATCAAGATTACTGCCCAGCGAATGACCATCCTTCGCAAGAGCTGTCGGAAACGGGTTGAGATCCCCGGAGATAGACGCCATTATTCTATAGAAGATATTCAGAGAACCGAATCAACAGATGAAGGAATCCTAAACAATCCAGACCTCTCGGCAGCCGGCAACAAACTGGCCTCGGCGATTTATCGGTATATGGTTTCTCGATCTCTAAAAATAGCAAGGACGCTATTCAGTTACTCGATGAGCTGATTCATTCGATCGACATCGAAAGTTCCAAACTGACAGATCAACTTGTTGGAGAGCAGTGACTAGGAAAGCGAAAAGGACGAGAAAGAAGAGGTCAAGAAGGAGGTCTGCTAGTCTGAAATGGTGAAGGCCATAAGCCAATTGAAACAAAAGTTGGGGCAACGGTTTGGGGATATAGACGATCTCCTTAAACTGTTAGGGAGGGATATATTGAGGCGTTGATCCTTATCATCAATTATTTGGAGATTAGAGATATGTAAATAGATATTGTTATGCAAATGTTTGAATGATTATTTCGATCATTTATGCTTTTTGGATACTTTCCGTGTGTTTTATGGCTTTTTGGGATCTAGCTTAGCAGTTGAATTTAGATTCTTAAGACTACGTTAACCCTTTTGCGTTCTTTTTTGATTTCTTGGATATTTAGGATATTCGGGAATAGGACCGCGAGCATGAGACATTTGAAAGAAGTGATGCATTATCGGACTTATCTACTGAAAGTCTCTGTTTACTTGAAGATTTACGTTTCGACTTTGAAACAGAATATGACTGAGATCTTGACCTTAGATTTGATTATTTTGTCTTTAGTTTTAGCTTTGGTTTAGACTCAGGTACATTTGCTTTTTATTTATAAGGTTTCAACTTCAACTCATTTCCTTTGCCACCTAAATCTTTGCTTTGCTTTCTAACTTTCAGATTATTGGTAATCTAACATAACTTTTCCAGGTTCTCTATCTTCGACTTTAACTTTTATCGACTATTTTAGATCCTATTGCTCTTGCTACTTTTTTTACTCAGCTTGCTGCAACTACTCTTTGACCTTGAGAGGTCCGCTCTTTATTTTTGGTTGCCCATCCTTCTCTCTCTTTAGGTTTCGTAATCGAATTGTTTTACTAGTAGGATACTGTTGGGCTCCTGGACTCGATCTTTAATCTTGATAGTTGTAGATTGCCTCTTCGCTTTTCTACTTTTCTAGGCTGGAATGTCATTAAGATCGATGTTTTACTTCTATTTTTTGATATTCTTCGAAAGAAATACTGGTATTGACGAAGGAGGTTATATGCTTTTGAAAGCGTTTGAATTCAACTAGCTCGTTGATTTTTACAGCAGTCTGAAGAATGGTTCTAGCTTCTTCTTCAAGTTATTTTTAGCTTCGATTTTGTACTAATCAAACTCAGATCTTGATATGCAGCCATACTTACCGACAAGCTAAACTACAATCCGCTCAGCATTGCCTCTGCATATATCAATTACTTTGCTCTCTAACTCATAATCCAGCCCTCTGCTTTTCCATACCACTCCATCTTCATCAAACCTCATCTTTCTTTTCTCTTCCTTCTTTTCTCTCGAAGATTTCTTCACTGCATGAAAATCCACAGACTTCTGAATCTCATTTATTTTTTTCAACAGCTCCTAATGCTTCGAATCCATCCTTCCTTCCAACATTTCAATATCCCTTTCCGTTTCCTTCCCGCTCTCAAACTTGATACCGTTCTCCTCACTCCCTTTCCAACTGCCATTTCTTCGAGTACATCTAATTCATCTGCTTTATCCTTTACGTACATTCTCATTGTAGTAGATGGTGTTCAGCTTCAGTGAGGACTCGAGATCGTAGAATTCTTTGCTGTTGCTGGTTGATGAGCTCTTACATTCGGTCGATTCTCTTCTTGATTCATGGGAGACTGGGCGATGAATGCTGCAAATTTGGTGAGTTGGGATCGAGGTATCAGAGTAGCTGGAGGTTGGGGTTTTGTACGACATTTGAATTGCCAACGATATTATTTATATTCAAACGATTATTAATGAGAAATACGGAGGATAATTAATTATCATAAGATTAATTACAAGGGGTTGGGGTTGGGGTTGGGGTTGGGGTTGGGGTTGGGGTTGGGGTTGGGGTTGGGGTTGGGGTTGGGGTTGGGGTTGGGCATCGATTTCGAGTTCAGTCGCTGGTGGCTGATGCCGACGACGGCGGTGGTCGCCGCGCCGAGGTCCGCTTCGATCACGCCGTAGAACTGATTGATCCGGCGATGCGTGCCGCGCTGCCGGTAGTCCATGTTGTCGACCTCGGCGACGACGCGGCCGCGCAGCGTACCGGCCTGGTTCAGCGCCCCGCCGACATCGGCTCGTCCGACCACCGCATCCAGGCTGCCGATGCCGGCCGTCCGCGGCGGCGGCGAACCGCCGCGTCGGGCGCTTGCGAACCAGGTTCACGGTGCCGCCCGCGCTGCCGGCGCCATTCAACAGACCGGCCGGCCCGCGCAACACCTCCACGCGATCGAACATGATCAGGCTGGGCGGGGTCAGAAAACCCATCGGCATCGACGATGCCGTCGACCTGCAGCATGTCGATCTCGTAGCCGCGCGCATACAGCCGGTAGCGCGAAGTGTCCACGCTCGGCGTGGTCACGCCGGTCACGTTCTGCAAGCGCCTGCTGCACGCTGGACAGGTTCTGGGCCTTGATTCTCTCCTGCGAGACGACGGTGACCGATTGCGGAATCTCGCGCTGCGTCAGCGGCAGGCGAGAGCCGACGGTCGTAGGGGCGGATTGAGACGTGCGGGGTCGCCTTCCGTGTCCGGAGGCCGATACGGTGACCGCCGGCAGCTCCTGGACGCGGGGTTTCGTCTTGCTGCCGGGTCTGGCCGTTCGCGGGAATCCATGTGCTACAGGCCAGGATGCACACGGCTCCCCGAATCGAACCGGCCGAAGGCATCCGGCCGGGTACGAAAACTCGCTGGCTCGTCGAAGCCGGACTTGGAGGAGGGACTGCGCCGTTTTGCATTGAATGAAAACCATTCGTATCTCGAAGGGCGCGAAGTGTAAGAGCTGAATAGTAGTACTGTCAAGTACTACTGATTTGGCGATGATCGATGGTGCTCGCTTGGACGCGCCCGGATGCTCTTCGACGTCAGGTCGTGGTGCGGGCTGCCCGGACGCTTGCCCGGGTAGGCCACGATCCGCAGCGGCACCATCGATTCCGGAAGCTTCAGAAGTCGAAGGTCGCGGATAGGCGATAAGTGCGCGGCTCCCCGAGCTCGACCATTCCGAACTGGGTTGCCGACCAATAGTTCTTTCTGAATACGTTGTCGATGTTCGCGCGAAGCGTCACGGATTTGCCTCCGGCCCGCTTGAACGTATATCGTGCGCCGACGTCGACGCGAGTCCAATCCGAGGTAGCCCGGGTATTGGTGGCATCGATGTAGCTGCCGTTCGTATGGATGAGGCGGCTCGAAAGGGTGAGTCCACTAAGGAAAGGCGCGTCCCACTCCGCGCCGACATTCGCCTGGAACGACGGAACGCCGACCGGATGTTTTCGATCCAGCGTTCCGCCAGCGGTCTTCGTCATCACCGAATCGGTCAGCGCGATCCCTCCGAGCACCCGGACGCCGGGGTAAGCCTCGCCGAATACATTGAGCTCGATGCCGCGATTGCGCTGTTCACCGTCAACCGAGTAACGCAGGGAGCCCGGATCGGTGATGCCGCCGGGCTGAGTAATCTGGAAGATGCCGCACGTCGCTCCCAGACTGCCGGAATCGACCTTGATCCCGGCCTCCATCTGCCTGCTCTTGATCGGCGCGAACACTTCTCCGGCATTCGTGGAGCCGGTGGGCGCGGTCGGGCCTTGCTGGAGCCCCTCGATGTAGCTGGCGTAGAGCGAAACCTTCTCCCACGGCCTGATCACCAGGCCGACCGCGGGAGTCAGTGCGTGTTTGTCGTAGATCGACGTCTGTACGCCGGTGCTCTGATTGAAATTCTCCGCGACGACCTTTTGATATCGCCCGCCCAGCGTCAGTTGGATCCGCCTGTTCAACAACGAGATCGTGTCGGAGAACGCATAGCTTCGGAGTCGGATATGGGTGGTGCGATAGACGTGGGAGTCGATGCTCGACAGGTCGGGCGCGACGGATGAGTGCAGCGAGCTGTACAGGTTGTTCGGATATGTTCCGGGCAGATACGTGAGCTCACCCTTCCCACAGGAGTCCCCATGTCCCATCTTCCCCGCCGCAGCTTCCTGCAACTGGCCGGCGCCGCCGGCCTCGGCCTGGCGGCGCCGCAACTGGCCCTGGCCCAGGACGGCTTTCCGAGCAAGCCCCTGTCGCTGGTCGTGCCCTACCCGGCCGGCGGCGCGAGCGACGTGTCCGCGCGCATCTTCGCGGCCTCCATCGCGCACAGCCTGGGCCAGCAGGTCGTGGTGGAGAACCTGGGCGGCGGCACCGGCCTGATCGGCGCCAGCAAGGTGCTGGCGGCCGCGGCCGACGGCTACACCTTCTTCCACGGCTCGGCCAACGAGGTCTTCCTCGCGCCGATGCTGAACCCGGCGGCGCGCTACAAGCCGCGCGACTTCCTGCTGGCCGCCCCGACCGGCGAGGCCACGCTGGTGCTGCTGGCCAAGCAGGACCTGCCGGCCAGGACCATCGACGAGCTGCTGCAGTACGCCGCCACGCGCAAGGACAAGCCGCTGACCTACGCCACCGTCGGCATCGACTCGCTCTACCACCTGATGGGCGACGCGCTGGCCCTGCAGACCGGCACGCAGCTGCTGCACGTGCCCTACAAGGGCGGCGCCCCGGCGCTGCAGGACGTGGCCGGCGGGCAGGTGGACTTCGCCATCCTGCCCTACCAGGCCAGCTTCGAAGGCATGCAGGAGCAGGGCCGGCTGCGCATCCTCACGAGCTTCTCCAAGGTGCTGCCCCGGACGCTCGCGCACATCCCGCTGATCAGCGCGAGCAGGCAGGTGCCCGATTTCGAGTACACGATCGCGGGCGGCTACTTCGTGCGGCGCGGCACGCCGCCGGCGCGCGTGCAGGCGCTGCGCCAGGCCGTCGGCGAGGCCCTGGCCAAGCCCGAGATCCGCGCCAAGCTGGAGCAGGAAGGCCGCAACGTGGCCCAGCCCATCGCCGACCAGGCCCAGGCCGACCGCGTGTTCGACCTGCAGCTCGACCGCGTGGCCCGGCTGGTCAAGGCCGTGGGCCGGCCCGTCAACGCCTGAAGACGGGCGTCAGAACTTGGTGTAGCCGCCGTCGATGACGAACTGCTCGCCCGTGGTGTAGGCCGCGGCGTCGCTGGCGAGGTACACGGCGATGCCGCCGAAGTCGTCGATGGTGCCCCAGCGCCGCGCCGGCACGCGCGGCAGCACATTGGCCGCGAACTTCTCGTTGGCGAAGGAGCGCTCGGTCATCTCGGTCTCGATCCAGCCCGGCAGGATGGAATTGACGCGGATCCGGTGGCGCGCCAGTTCCACGGCCAGCGCACGCACCATGGCCGTGACGGCGCCCTTGGAGGCGCCGTAGTGGCTGTTGCGCGCCGCGCCCTCCACCGCCGCCGTGCTGGCCGTGGCCACCAGCGAGCCGCCTTCGCCGTGCGCGGCCATGTGGCGGGCCGCGGCGCGGAAGGTCAGGAACACGCCCTCGACGTTGATGCGCTGGACGCGCCGGAATTCCTCCAGCGACATCTCGGTCAGCACCGTGCCCTTGCTCGACACGCCGGCGTTGGCGAAGCAGGCGTGCAGAGGGCCCAGCGCGGCCACGGTGGCGGCGAAGGTCTGCTCGACGGCGGCCTCGTCGCCCACGTCGCAGACGGCGCTGTGCACGCGCGCCGCGTCGCCGCACTCGCGCACCAGCGCATCGCGCGCGCTGGCGGTCTTGTCGGGGTTGGAGCCCCAGATCGACACCTTGGCGCCGGCCGCGAGCAGCGCGCGCGCCATGCCCAGGCCGATGCCGCCGTTGCCGCCGGTGACGAGCGCGCTGCGCCCGCCGAGATTGAAGGGTTGGTACATGTCGCCTCCTGGTGGTCTGATGGTGCAGGCGTGTATAGCAAGCGCCGGCCCCGCGGCAAGACGCCAAGGTGACGCAACGCCCCCGGGGCCCGCGCACAATCGGCGGCCATGGAACGCGAAGAACTGCACCACCGCCAGATCGACCTGCGCTTCTACCGGCTGGAGAACGGTTTGTACGAGGTCGTCGGCCGGCTCGTCGACACCAAGCCCCAGCCCTTCCGGCCCCAGCTGGCCGAGGCCGACACGCCGCCCGGCACGCCCATCCACGACATCGCCGTGCACCTGGTCGTCGACGCCGACATGCTGGTGCACGACGCCTTCGCCTCCATGGACGCCACGCCGTTCAGCATCTGCCCCGGCGCCACGGCCACGCTGGCGCCGCTCAAGGGCCTGTCCATGCGCAAGGGCTGGAACCGCCAGGTGCGCGCGCTGCTGGGCGGCGCGGCCTCGTGCACGCACATCGTGGAGCTGCTGGGACCGATGGCGACCACCGCCTTCCAGGGCCTGGCGCCCGCGCGGCTGGCGCAGATCAACCTGCCCGGCAGCGAAGCCCAGCGCCTGGCCAAGGTCGACAGCTGCTATGCCTACGCGGCCGAGCGCGACGTGGTGGCGCGGCTGTGGCCGCACCTGCACCGCCCCCCAGCGCCAGCGGCACCGCCCGCCTGAACGGCCCGGCCGACGCGCCGCGGCCACGCGCCCGGCCCGCAGCCTGCCGGGCCGGCGGCGCGGCGCGCAGCCGCCCGGAGCACATGGACGACCGCCGCGTTACTTGATTTAACAAGTACGTCACACACTGCAAATACCCACGGACATTGGTAAAAAATGTGCCAATATCCGGCGGGGACGCGGCCCGCCGGGTCACGCACCCGCAGGGGGAGACACCAACCGATGAACGCACCGGCACCGCACCGGGCCCGCCAGGCGTGCTTGGCGTAGACGGGACCGGCATGTCCACCTACGCGCTGGACCCGCGCACCACGGTCCTGATCGGCAGCATCACGAGCGGGCTGATGGCCATCGTGCTGTGGCTGCTGGCCCGCGCGACGCCGCTGCCCGTGCCAGGGCTGCGCACCTGGGTCGTCGGCGCCTGGATGGTGTTCATCGCCATGGTGCTGCTGGGCCTGCGCGACTGGATCACGCCGCTGGCCTCGGTCATGCTGGGCAACAGCGCGCTGGTGCTGGCCTACATCGTCTGGCTGGCCGGCACGCACCGGCATCTCGGCGCGCGCCTGCGCTGGGGACCCTGGCTGCTGGCCTGGGCGGTGATGGTGGCCGCCGTCACCTGGTTCGTCTATGGCGATGCGAGCTTTCGCGCCCGTTCGGTCATCGTGGCCGGGCTGTGCAGCGCCATCGGCGCCTACCACGCGCTGGTGCTGCTGCGCTCCCCGCAGACCGAGCGCTTCGGCCGCTCGCTGGGCATCACGCTGACCGGTTCCTGGCTCGTCATCCTGACCGCGGTCTACGCCGTGCGGGCCGTGCACGCGGCGCTGTTCGCGCAGGGCACCAGCGGCCTGCTGACGCAGGACACGGTCCAGATCGTCTACACCGGCAGCTTCACGGTCTGCAACCTGCTGCTCGTGATCGGCTTCGCCACCATGGCCTCGGACCACGTGCGCGCCCGCATCGAGGAGCAGGCCATCCGCGACCCGCTGACCGGCACGCTGAACCGCCAGGCCCTGCTCGAATGCCTGGAGCGCGAGCGCGCGCACCACGGCCGCACCGGCCAGCCGTTCTGCGTCGCCATGCTGGACGTGGACCATTTCAAGAAGATCAACGACAGCCACGGCCATCCCGTGGGCGACCGCGTGCTCGTGCACATGTGCCGGCGCATGGCGGTGCTGGTGCGGCCGTACGACGTGGTGGCGCGCTACGGCGGCGAGGAGTTCATCGTGGTGATGCCGCAGACGCGCCTGACCGAGGCCGCGCTGGTCGCAGAGCGCCTCCTGGTCGAGGCGGTGCAGGCCGACGGCCTGGCCCTGCCGTCCTTCACGGTCAGCATCGGCCTGGCCGAATGGTCGACCGACGACGCCACCGAGCAGGACGTGATCGCGCGGGCCGATGCCGCGCTCTACCTGGCCAAGGCCCGGGGCCGCAACCGGCTCGAGAGCGCGGCGCTGCGGCTGGTCAACGCTTGAACAGGTCGAGGATGCTGCGGCGCTCCTCGGTGCGCTCCTGCGCGGCTTCGGCCGCAGCGCCCGCGACCGGCTGGGCCGTGGGCACCGCCTCGGTGCCGGCCATGCCCGGCTCGGCCGTGCTGGCGAATTCGGTGTAGGACCAGTCGCCCTCGTTGCGCACCACGCCCTGCGGCGTGGCCGGCGGCGCCACCGGCACGCCCTTGAGCGCCTGGCGCATGAAGTCGATCCAGACCGGCATCGCCAGCGCGCCGCCGCTGGCATGCGCGCCCAGGTTCTGCGGCTGGTCGTAGCCGATCCAGGCGATGGCCGTCAGCGTGGGCTGGTAGCCGGCGAACCAGGCGTCGACGGCGTCGTTGGTGGTGCCGGTCTTGCCGTACAGGTCGGCGCGCTGCAGCGTGGCACGCGTGCGCGCCGCCGTGCCGCGCGTGGCCACCTCGCCCAGCAGCTGCGTCATCAGGAAGGCGTTGCGCGCGGGCACGGCGCGGGCCGACTCGTCCAGCGTGGGCGCCGTCTCCTGCTGCAGCACCTGGCCGCGCTGGTCGGTCACCTTGTCGATGAGCCGGGGCTGGACGCGGTAGCCGCCGTTGGCGAACACCGAATAGGCCGAGGCCATCTGCAGCGGCGTGACCGAGCCCGCCCCGAGCGCCATGGTCAGCGAGGCCGGCTGGCGTTCGGTCTCGAAGCCGAAGCGCGCGACCCATTGCTGCGCGGCCGGCACGCCCACGGTCTGCAGCACGCGGATGGCGACCACGTTCTTGGACTTGGCCAGCGCCGTGTCCAGGCGCACCGGGCCGTCGAAGGCGCCGTTGTCGTTCTTGGGCTCCCAGGGCTTGCTGCCCGTGATGCTGGCGTCGAAGTACAGCGGGCCGTCGTCCACGATGGTGGCCGGCATCAGGCCCTTCTCGAGCGCGGCCGAGTAGATGAAGGGCTTGAAGGTCGAGCCCGGCTGGCGCCAGGCCTGCGTGACGTGGTTGAACTGGTTCTTGCCGAAGTCGAAGCCGCCGACCAGCGCGCGCACCGCACCGTCGCGCGGGTCCATGGCGACGAAGGCGCCCTCGACCTCGGGCAGCTGCGTGATCTCCCAGCTGCCCTTGTCCGTGCGCATGACGCGGATCAGCGAGCCGGGGCGGATCTTCATGGCCGCGGCCGCGTTGGCCGCCAGGCCCGACTGCGCGGGCTGCAGGCCCTCGCCGGTGATCTCCAGCCGCTCGCCGTCGCTGCGCACGGCCTTCACGCGGCGGCTGTCGGCCTCCAGCACCACGGCCGAGACCAGCTCGCCGTTGTCGGGATGGGCGTCCAGCGCCTCCTCGATGGCGTCGTCCTGGGCCTCGCCCGCGGTCGGCAGCGCGATCTGGGCCTCGGGGCCGCGGTAGGCCTGGCGCCGCTCGTAGGCCATGATGCCGCGCCGCAGCGCGCCGTAGGCGGCCGCCTGGTCGGTCGCGTCGAGCGTGGTGTAGACGTTGATGCCGCGCGTGTAGGTGGCGTCGCCGTACTGCGCGAGCATCTGCTGGCGCACGCTCTCGGCCACGTACTCGCCGTGCACGGCCACGGTGTCGCCGGCGCTGCGCACCGGCAGCGGCTCGGCCCTGGCGGCCTGCGCCTGGGCCGCGGTGATGAAGCCGTTGTCCCGCATGCGGTCGATGATGTAGAGCTGGCGCACGCGCGCACGGCGCGGGTTGCTGATCGGGTTGTTGGCCGAGGGCGCCTTGGGCAGGCCGGCCAGCATGGCGGCCTGGGCCACCGTGATGTCCTTGAGCTGGCGGCCGAAGTAGACCTCCGAGGCGGCCGCGAAGCCGTAGGCCCGGTGGCCCAGGAAGATCTGGTTCATGTAGATCTCCAGGATCTGGTCCTTGGAGAGCACGCGCTCCAGCTTGAAGGTCAGCAGCACCTCGCGCAGCTTGCGCGCATAGGTCTTCTCCGACGACAGGAACATATTGCGCGCCACCTGCATGGTGATGGTGGAGGCGCCCTGGCTGCGCGAGCGGCCCAGGTTGGCCACGGCCGCGCGCAGCATGCCCATGTAGTCCACGCCGTCGTGCGTGTAGAAGCGCTGGTCCTCGATGGCCAGCACCGCGTCCTTCATGACCTGCGGGATCTCGGCGATCGGCGTCAGGTTGCGGCGCTCCTCGCCGAACTCGCCCAGCAGCACGCCGTCGCGCGTGTACACGCGCAGCGGCAGCTTGGGCTGGTAGTCGGCCGCCGCGGAGACGTCGGGCAGCTGCGCATAGGCCTGGTAGGCGGCCACGCCCAGCCCGGCGGTGCCCAGCGCGGCCGTGGCCAGGACGATGGCCGCGGCCCAGAGCAGGGTGCGGCGGCGCCCGCCGGCGCGCGGCGACGCGGCGGAATCTGGCGGGGAGGCGGGCTGGCGGGGAGAGGAAACCATGCAGTGGCGCGGAAAAAGCGTGGGGCGGTGCCCACCTGGCAGAGTCGCCCACCCGTGAAATGGTTCAGCGGGGCATCGGCGCTCTGACGTAAGCCCTTGATTTTCCTCTATTGGCGGTGCGCCAGCCAGCCGGCGCCCGCGCCGGGCCGCAATCCGGAGGCGCGACCCAGGTTTTGGCCGCTTTGCATAATCCGCCCCGGCCCGCGCCCCGCCGCGCTGCGCCGCCCTCTCCGAACCGCGCCGATCCCCCATGAAGTTCCCCCTGGGCCCCCTGCCCGCCGCCCGCCGCCTGCGGCAATTGGCCGACCACGCGCCGACGCCGGAAATCCCCGACGTGGCCCACAACCTGGCGCGCTTCAGGACGCGCGTGCTGGTGGCCGGTGCCGTCGTGCTGTGCGCCTTCGGCCTGCTGGCCGCGCGCCTCGTGCACCTGCAGATCACGCGCCACGAGGACCTGGCCGCCCAGGCCGAGGGCAACCGCACGGCCGTCGTGCCCATCGTGCCCCAGCGCGGCCAGATCCTGGACCGCAACGGCGTGGTGCTGGCCTCCAACTACGCGGCCTACACGCTGGAGATCACGCCGGCCAAGGCCGGCGATGTCGAGCAGACCATCGCCCGGCTGGCCGAGGTGGTGGAGATCACGCCGCGCGACCGCCGCCGCTTCAAGCGCCTGCGCGAGGATTCGCGCAACTTCGAGTCGCTGCCGATCCGCAACCGCCTCACGGAAGAAGAAGTGGCCCGCTTCGCGGCCCAGCACTACCGCTTCCCGGGCGTGGAGATCAACGCACGGCTGTTCCGCCAGTACCCGCTGGGCGAGACCGGCAGCCACGTCCTGGGCTACATCGGCCGCATCAACCAGCGCGAGAAGACCGCGATG
The DNA here is from genome assembly GCA_049840715.1 of Pseudorhodoferax sp. Taxonomy (GTDB): domain Bacteria; phylum Pseudomonadota; class Gammaproteobacteria; order Burkholderiales; family Burkholderiaceae_C; genus Pseudorhodoferax. The sequence continues at coordinate 207,342 of JASGJO010000010.1, read as the reverse complement.
GAGGATTGGGACGAGGACGAACAGGCCAACTACCGCGGCACCGACCACATCGGCAAGCTCGGCATCGAGCAGAGCTACGAAAAGCAGCTGCACGGCCAGACCGGCGTGGACGTGCTGGAGACCGCCGCCAGCGGCCGTGCCGTGCGCGAGCTCGGCAGCCACCGCGCGAGCGCGGGCAGCACCGTGGTGCTCACGCTGGACATCCAGCTGCAAAAGCTGGTCGAAGACCTGTTCGGGGAGCGCCGCGGCGCGCTCGTGGCCATCGATCCGCGCAACGGCGAGGTGCTGGCCATGGTGTCCAAGCCGACCTTCGACCCGAACGCCTTCGTCGAGGGCATCGACCAGGAGAGCTGGCAGGAACTCAGCGAGTCCATCGACAAGCCGCTGCTGAACCGCGCGCTGCGCGGCACCTACCCGCCCGGCTCGACCTACAAGCCCTTCATGGCGCTGGCGGCGCTGCAGCAGGGCGTGCGCGGCCCGCGCGACATCGTCAACGACCCGGGTTACTTCAACTACGGCGGGCGCCGTTTCGGCAGCCCCGAGGGCAACCTGGGCCCGGTGGACATGCGGCGCGCGATCCAGCATTCGTCCAACACCTATTTCTTCTCGCTGGCCGTGGACATGGGCGTGGACGCGATCCACGACTTCATGGCGCCGCTGGGCTTCGGCCAGATCACGGGCATCGACCTGCCGGGCGAGGTGCGCGGCGTGCTGCCCAGCACGGAGTGGAAGCGCCAGGCCTACAGGCGCGCCGACCAGGGCCGCTGGTTCCCGGGCGAGACCGTCTCGCTGGGCATCGGCCAGGGCTACAACAACTTCACCATGCTGCAGCTGGCGGTGGCGCAGGCCACGCTGGCCGCGGGCGGCATCAAGCACCGGCCGCACCTGGTGCGCGCGCTGCAGGACATGGCCAGCGGCCAGGTCGTGCCGCTGCCCCAGCCGCCCGGCGAGGACCTGCACTTCGCGCCGCGCCACGTCGACGTGGTGCGCGACGGCCTGGTCGCCGTGATCAAGGAAGGCACGGGCAGGCAGGTGTTCGCGGGCGCGGCCTACAGCGCGGCCGGCAAGACCGGCACGGCCCAGGCCGTGACGCTGCGCCAGGGCGCGAAGTACAACGCCCGCACCATGGCAGAGCACCAGCGCGACCATTCCCTGTTCGCCGCCTTCGCGCCGGTGCAGGAGCCGCAGATCGCGCTGGCCGTCATCGTGGAGAACGCGGGCTGGGGCGCGGCGGCGGCGGCGCCGATCGCGCGGCGCGTGTTCGACTACTGGCTGGATCCGCACCGCGGCGAGCGGCCGCAGGACATGCACTGACGCCTTGCGCCCGGCGCGCCCCTATTGCAGCGCCTCGTGGCCCCGCGCCAGGGTGGGCGGCGCGACGTAGGGCGATTCCACCACCCGGTCCGCGGTGCAGAGCAGCCCGGCCCCGAGCATCGACTCGTACTGGTCGCGCGTGACGGGCATGCGGAACAGGGCGGCCGCGCCTTCGACGTGGTCGACGCGCAGCCATTCGAGGCAGCCCTTGCCCAGCCGGTAGCGGTGCGCCCCTTCGGGAACATAGATGCTCAGTTCGTGCAGCTTGTCTCGAACGTTCATGGCGGTCTCCCGGCGAGGGTTGGGGGCAGTCTGAACCGGCGTGCGCGCCGCCCATGTCGGACGACAGCCTGTCTTGCTGCCACAGGCCAGGGCAGGAAATTTGGCGCCCGGGTTTCGCTCCGGGCGAGCGGGAGAAATCTGTTCTCCTCCAGCCACGCGGCCCGTTGGACAGCAAGCAGTCGCGTCTGGCCGCCAGCATAGGGGCGTGTCGTGACAAGTCTGCCAAGCCCCCAGCCACCGCAGGTGGTTGACACCTGCCGGGGGCCGTTTCTCCGGGCGGTGCGAACGCGCGGCCAGCTTCCTCTACACTCCCGCACAAAGAGATGGCGTACCTCTCAAACCGCTGCACTTCGCTGCAGACGATGACGCCTACAGAACCTGACCTTGTCGGGGCTGTAGGCGCTTGCGCACACACCCCTCTCGTTGGTCAGGCCGATGGATTCGAGCGACATGACCAATGCGCAAATTTCCCTGTCCTGACAAGCGCGCGCTGATGCCCCCGGCCGGCATGGCCGTGGGCCTCGTCCGCCGCCTGTCGGGCAGCGCCTGCGCGCCTGCATGCACGGGCGCACGGGCGCGCGGCCGCCGGATCCACCCCCATCCCGCAAGAAAGGCCAGCCGGGGGCACCGGCCGCCGTTCAAGCGCGACAACCCCCAACCACCAACGAAGGAGCTGGACATGCAAGGCTATCAACTCACGTTCTTCATGACACAGGACCGCCGGCACGGCTTCGCCACCATGGGCGAGTGGCTGATGAAGCTGGCCAGGGAACAGGGCGCGATCGGCGGCACCCTGCTGGGCGCGGCCGAGGGCTTCGACCACCTGGGCCGCATGCACTCCGCGCACTTCTTCGAGCTGGCCGACCAGCCCATGGCCCTCACGGTGTCGGTCGATGCGCAGGCCTGCGAGCGGCTGCTGAACGCGCTGGCCGAGGAAGACGTGAGCCTGACCTACGTCAAGGTGCCCGTCGAGTTCGGCCGCGTGGGCAAGGCGGCGAAGTAGCCGCGCGCGACACGCCGAGGCCACCATGCCGACCGTCTACAACCTGCGCCCGCAGCCGACATGGAAAGACCATCTGCGCGGCAGCCGGCGTCTGCTGCTGGGCCTGGCCGCCTGGGGCGCCGTCCTGCTGTACCTGGCGGGCTTGCTGCCACCGTTCAACCCTGCCGCCTGGTACCTCGTCGGCGCCACCGAAGGGGTCGTGCTCTACGAGCGCGCACCCGACGAGGCGAGTTGCCGCGCACGCGCAGCGGCCGGGTCCGGCCTGTGCCTGGAGGGCACCGCGCTGGACGACGACAACACCCACCGAACCACCTTCGAACCTGCACCGTGATGGAAACCTGGATCATCTTCGCCATCGTCTCGATGGTCTTCGCCGGCTTCACTTCGGTGATTGCCAAGCTCGGCCTGGCCGGCATCCCAAGCGACCTGGGGCTCGCGGTCCGCACGTGCTTCGTGTTCGTCTTCGTGCTGGTCTTCGCGGCCGCCGTCGTGCCCGCCGAACAGGTCCGCCTGCTCTCGTGGCGCAATGTGCTGTGGCTGGGCCTGTCGGGCGTGACGACGGCCGGCTCGTGGATCTTCTACTACAAGGCGATCAAGCTGGGCGAGGTGTCCACCGTCGCGCTGATCGACAAGGGCAGCGTGGTGGTCGCGCTGCTGCTCGCGTGGCTGCTGCTGGGCGAATCGCTCACGCCCGCGAAGCTCCTCGGCGGCGCGATGATGGTCGGCGGCCTGTTCGTCATCGCCCGCGGTTGAAGAAGGCAGGGCCATCATGGGAACTTCACTGCTTGCCGTGGTGCTCGGCGGTGCCGTGGGCTGCGTGCTGCGCTGGGTGCTGGGCATCGGCCTGAACATGCTGTTCCCGGCCATCCCGCCGGGCACGCTCGCGGCCAACCTGATCGGCTGCTACTTGATCGGCATCGCACTCGCGTACTTCGGCGCGCACCCCGAACTGCCACCGCAATGGCGGCTGCTGGTCATCACGGGCTTCCTCGGCGGCCTGACGACGTTTTCCAGCTTCGCGGGCGAGGTCGTCACCCTGTTGCGCGACGAACGCATGGGGATGGCCTTCGCGGCAATCGCGCTGCACCTGGGCGGCTCGCTGCTGCTGACCTTCGCGGGCATCGCGACGGCCACGTTCCTGCGCGCGCGCTGACCTGCGCCGGGTACATCGAGCCCATTCGACGGGGCGTTCCTGCGCAGCAGCAGTTTTTTCCCTCCGGCCCTTGAACCGCCACATTTCGCCTTTATCATTAGCACTCGCTGGGGATGAGTGCTAACGATGCGCCCACCTCCACGTTTTCCAGGTTCGCAGCCGCCGGCTGTACCCACAACGCAACGCAACCTTCTCAGGAGATGCAATTGAAACTTCGTCCTTTGGCCGATCGCGTGATCGTCAAGCGCATTGACAGCGAAACCAAGACCGCCTCGGGCATCGTGATCCCCGACGCCGCCGCCGAGAAGCCCGATCAAGGCGAAGTCCTGGCCGTGGGCCCGGGCAAGCTGGATGACAACGGCAAGCGCATCGAGCTGTCGATCAAGGTCGGCGACCGCGTGCTGTTCGGCAAGTACTCGGGCCAGACCGTCAAGGTCGACGGCGACGAACTGCTGGTGATGAAGGAAGACGACCTGTTCGCGGTCGTCGAGAAGTAAGCCCTTCGCTTCCCCTCATCCCCTTTCTGTATTGATTCGGAGAAATTCTCATGGCAGCTAAAGACGTAGTTTTCGGCGGCGAAGCACGCGCCCGCATGGTCGAAGGCGTGAACATCCTGGCCAACGCGGTCAAGGTGACCCTGGGCCCCAAGGGCCGCAACGTGGTGCTCGAGCGCTCCTTCGGCGCCCCCACCGTGACCAAGGACGGCGTTTCCGTGGCCAAGGAAGTCGAACTGAAGGACAAGCTCCAGAACATGGGCGCCCAGATGGTCAAGGAAGTCGCTTCCAAGACCTCCGACAACGCCGGCGACGGCACCACCACCGCCACCGTGCTGGCCCAGGCCATCGTGCGCGAAGGCATGAAGTACGTGGCCGCCGGCATGAACCCGATGGACCTCAAGCGCGGCATCGACAAGGCGGTCGCCGCCCTGGTCACGCAGCTGAAGGCCGCTTCCAAGGCCACCACGACCTCCAAGGAAATCGCACAGGTCGGCTCGATCTCGGCCAACAGCGACGAATCCATCGGCAAGATCATCGCTGACGCGATGGACAAGGTCGGCAAGGAAGGCGTCATCACCGTCGAAGACGGCAAGTCGCTGGACAACGAGCTGGAAGTCGTCGAAGGCATGCAGTTCGACCGCGGCTACCTGTCGCCCTACTTCATCAACAACCCGGAAAAGCAGGCCGCGTTGCTGGACAACCCCTTCGTGCTGCTGTTCGACAAGAAGATCAGCAACATCCGCGAACTGCTGCCCACGCTGGAAGCCGTCGCCAAGGCCGGCCGTCCGCTGCTGATCATTGCCGAGGAAGTCGAGGGCGAAGCCCTGGCGACCCTGGTCGTCAACACCATCCGCGGCATCCTGAAGGTCGTGGCCGTCAAGGCGCCTGGCTTCGGCGACCGCCGCAAGGCCATGCTGGAAGACATCGCCATCCTGACGGGCGGCAAGGTCATCGCCGAGGAAGTGGGCCTGACGCTGGAGAAGGTCACGCTGGCCGACCTGGGCCAGGCCAAGCGCATCGAAGTGGGCAAGGAAAACACCACCATCATCGATGGCGCCGGTGCCGCTGCCGACATCGAAGCCCGCGTCAAGCAAGTGCGCGTGCAGATCGAAGAAGCGACCAGCGACTACGACCGTGAGAAGCTGCAAGAGCGCGTGGCCAAGCTGGCCGGCGGTGTTGCCGTGATCAAGGTCGGCGCTGCCACCGAAGTCGAAATGAAGGAAAAGAAGGCCCGTGTCGAAGACGCGCTGCACGCCACCCGTGCCGCCGTGGAAGAAGGCATCGTGGCTGGTGGCGGCGTCGCGCTGCTGCGCGCCAAGCAATCCGCCGGCGAGATCAAGGGCGACAACGCCGACCAGGACGCCGGCATCAAGCTGGTGCTCAAGGCCATCGAAGCGCCCCTGCGCGAGATCGTCTACAACGCCGGTGGCGAAGCCTCCGTCGTCGTGAACGCCGTGCTGGGCGGCAAGGGCAACTACGGCTTCAACGCCGCCAACGACACCTATGGCGACATGATCGAAATGGGTATCCTGGACCCGACCAAGGTGACCCGCACCGCGCTGCAGAACGCCGCTTCCGTGGCTTCGCTGATGCTGACGACCGAGGCCATGATCGCCGAGGCGCCGAAGGAAGACGCTCCCGCCCCGGCCATGCCCGGCGGCATGGGTGGCATGGGCGACATGGGCATGTGATGTGCCTGGTGCGGCCGCCGGCCGCACCCCCCAAGGGAAAAAGCCCCGCAGCTTGCGCTGCGGGGCTTTTTGCTTTCTCTGCGCCGTTTTTGCTTCAGCCGGAGCGGCTGTCGCGCTGCTCCACGCGCGCCTGGGCCTGGCTCACGCGGACCAGGGCCTCCTCGAAGCTCGTGAACCAGGCCTGTTGCACGGCCGGCGAGCAGTGCGGGATCCAGGTGCGCAGCGTGTCCTCGATGGCGCTGCGCATGAACTGGCCAGCCTGCTCCGCCGTGACCGCGGCCGGCAGCGGCGCGCCAGCGCAACCCATGCCCTGCAGCAGCTCGCCCACCGTGCCCTGCGCCGGGCCGGCCTGCGGCGGCCTGCCCATGCCCGAGGTGACGAAGCCGGCCGCGGAATCGTCGAACGGCGCCAGGTCGGGCCAGGGCGGCACGCGCCGCGCCAGCGGCTCGCCGGTCATGTCGTCGAACAGGGCGTCCTCCTCGTCGAGCGGCAGCTCGTGCTCGCCCGCATCGGACACCAGCAGCGAGAAGCGGCCGATGCGCAGCACGTCGCCGGCGGCCAGTGCGGCCTCCTCGGCCGTGGCCAGCAGGCCGCCGTTGTGGATGATGGTGTTCAGGCCCATGTTGACCAGCACGAAGCCGGCCGGGCGCCGGTCCACCCGCGCGTGCAGGCGCGACACCGAGCGCTCGACGTCGCTGAGCACCAGGGTGTTCTGGCTGGCCCGGCCCAGCGTGCCGCCCTGCGGCCCGAACACCGCGCCGGGGTCGGCCGAGCCTTCGATGCTGATGCGCAATGCCGGCATGGCGCGCCCTCAACCGCGCAGGCGCTGCAGCAGGCCGGCGGTCGATGCGTCCAGCCCGCTCGCGTCGCCGCTGGCCAGGCGCGGCTCGATGTCCTTGGCCAGCACCTTGCCGAGCTCCACGCCCCACTGGTCGAAGCTGTTGATGCCCCAGACCGAGCCGCTCGTGAACACCCGGTGCTCCTGCAGCGCGACCAGCGCGCCCAGGCTGCGCGGCGTGAGCGCCTGCAGCAGCAGGAACGTGCTGGGCCGGTTGCCCGGGAAGTCGCGGTGGCCGCCCGCATCCGGCTTGCCCTGCATCAGCGCCTGGGCCTGGGCCAGCGCGTTGGCCAGCAGCGCGGCCTGGTGGCCCGGCAGGCCGTGGGCGGCCTCGCGCACGGCGACGAACTCGACCGGCACCACATCCGTGCCCTGGTGCAGCATCTGGAAGTAGGCGTGCTGGCCATTGGTGCCGGGCTCGCCCCAGAGCACGGGCGAGGTGCCGTAGGGCAACGCGCCGCCGTGGCGGTCCACGCGCTTGCCGTTGCTTTCCATCTCCAGCTGCTGCAGGTAGGCCGGCAGCCGCGCGAGCGCGCTGTGGTAGGGCGCGATGCTGCGGCTCGTGAAACCCAGGAAGTTGCGGTACCAGACATCGAGCAGGCCCAGCCGCACCGGCAGGTTGGCCTGCAGCGGCGCCTCGCGGAAATGCCGGTCCATGGCGTGGGCGCCGGCCAGCAGTTCACGGAAACGCGCGGCGCCGACGGCGATGGCGATCGGCAGGCCGATCGCGGACCACAGCGAATAGCGGCCGCCCACCCAGTCCCAGAAGCCGAAGACGTTGGCGATGCCGAAGGCGCGCACGGCGTCCACGTTGCTCGACAGCGCGGTGAAATGGCGTGCCACGTCCTTGCCGCCCTCGCGCTGGAACCAGGCCAGCGCGGAGCGCGCGTTGGCCATGGTCTCGGCCGTGGTGAAGGTCTTCGAGGCGACGAGGAACAGGCTGCTCTCGGGTCGGAGGCGGCGCAGCACGGCGTCGAGCTCGTGGCCGTCCACGTTGCTGACGAAGTGCAGGCGCCGCCCGGGCGAGGCGTAGGCGTCCAGCGCGCGCACCACCATCTGCGGGCCGAGGTCGGAGCCGCCGATGCCGATGTTGACGATGTCGGTGATGCTGCCGTCGGCGCGCACCTGCTCGGCGTAGGCGAGCATGGCGTCCAGCGTCTCGTGCACCTCGGCCAGGGCCGCGTCCAGGGCGGGCGTGGCCTGCGGCGTGCCGGCCGGCGCGCGCAGCAGGGTGTGCAGCACGGCGCGCTGCTCGGTGTCGTTGATGCGCTCGCCGGCGAACATGGCATCGCGGTGCGCGGGCACGCCGGCCTGCTCGGCCAGGTCGAACAGCGCGTCCTCGATGCCGGCATCGATCCAGTTCTTGGACAGGTCGGCGAACAGCTCGGGCGCTTCCTGGCAGAAGCGCTGCACGCGGCCGGGGTCGTCTGCCAGCGCGGCGCGCACGTCGTAGCCCGCCTTGAGGCCCTGGCTCAGCGCGCGCAGCTGGCCCCAGGCGGGCAGCTGGTCGCAGCGGGGTCGGTCGGCCCAACCCATGTCAGGCCGCCTGCATGAGCTTTTCGAGCTTGACGGCATCCACCGCGAAGGCGCGGATGCCTTCGGCCAGCTTCTCGGTGGCCATGGCGTCCTCGTTCAGCGCGTAGCGGAAACCGGCCTCGTCGTATTGCACGGGCGCGAGGTCGAGCTGGCGCGCGGCCTCGGCGTCCAGCGCGCGCGCGAGCGGCTCTTCGCTGGCGGCCAGCTTGGCCAGCAGGTCGGGGCTGATGGTCAGCAGGTCGCAGCCGGCCAGCGCGGTGATCTGGCCGGTGTTGCGAAAGCTCGCGCCCATGACCTCGGTGGCGATGCCGAAGCGCTTGTAGTACTCGTAGATCTGGCGCACCGAGCGCACGCCGGGGTCGTTGGCGCCGCTGCTGGCGGCCTCGTCCCAGGCCGCGCCTGCGGACTTCTTGTACCAGTCGTAGATGCGGCCCACGAAGGGCGAGATCAGCTGCACCTTGGCGGCGCCGCAGGCCACGGCCTGGCAGAACGAGAACAGCAGCGTGAGGTTGGTGCGGATGCCCTTCTTCTCGAGTTCGGCCGCCGCCTGGATGCCTTCCCAGGTGGAGGCCACCTTGATCAGCACGCGCTCGCTGGCAATGCCCTCGGCCTGGTACAGCGCGATCAGGCGTTCGCCGCGGGCCACGGTGGCCGCGGTGTCGAAGCTCAGCCGCGCATCGACCTCGGTGGAGACGCGGCCCGGGATGATGGCCAGGATCTCGCTGCCGAAGCGCACCAGCAGCCGGTCCATGACCTCGTCCAGCGCCTTGCCGCGAAAGCGCGCCACGGTGTCCTTGAGCAGCGGCGCGTAGTCCGGCAGCTGCACGGCCTTGAGGATCAGCGAGGGGTTGGTCGTCGCGTCGGTGGGCTTGTAGGCGCCGAGCTGCTTGAAGTCACCGGTGTCGGCGACGACGGTCGTGAGCGCCTTCAGGGCATCGAGTTGGTTCATGGCGGGTGGCAAGGCTATTGCAAGGGTACAAGGTGGGCAGAAGGATACGGCAAGCACAGGCACGGCCAGGTCAGCAAAGGCCGCGTCGCGCAGCGACTGCAGTATGCCCGACCATGAAACTAAGTTACAGTCCCAACCACCTTTTCATGTAACAACCATGAGCTTCGACCTCGTACTGTTCGGCGGCACCGGCGATCTGGCCTGGCGCAAGCTGATGCCCGCCCTGTTCCAGTCGTTCCGCCACGGCACCCTGCCGGCCCAGGGCCGCATCATCGGCGTGGCCCGCGACGACCTCAGCGACGACGACTACCGCGCGCTGATCCAGTCGCGCTTCGACGCCGTGGAGGGCGACAAGCGCCCCAACGTCGAGGAGTTCAAGCGCTTCGCCGAACTGCTGCACTACCAGCGCGTGGACCTGTCCAAGCCGCAGGACTTCGCGGCGCTGGCCGAGCGGCTGCTCGCGCGCGATGCCGATTCGCTCGTGATGTACGTGGCCACGGCGCCCGCCCTCTTCACGCAGGTGGTCGAGCAGATCGCCGCGGCCAGGCTCAACGGCCCCAAGACGCGCGTGGTGCTGGAAAAGCCGCTGGGCCACGACCTGGCCTCCAACCGCGCGATCAACCAGGCCGTGGGCCGCGTGCTGGCCGAGAACCAGGTGTTCCGCATCGACCACTACCTGGGCAAGCCCTCGGTGCAGAACCTGTTCGCGATGCGCTTCGGCAACGCGCTGTTCGAGCCGATCTGGCGCCGCGAGTATATCGCCAACATCCAGATCACCATCGCCGAGGACCTGGGCGTGGAAAAGCGCGGCGCCTTCTACGACCAGACCGGCGCGCTGCGCGACATGGTGCAGAACCATGCGCTGCAGCTGGTCTGCGCGATCGCCATGGAACCGCCCATCAACGCCCATGCCGATGCCATCCGCGACGAGAAGCTCAAGGTGCTGCGCTCGCTCAGGCGCTGGAACCCGGAGACGCTGGGCCTGCACACCGTGCGCGGCCAGTACACCGCCGGCACGGCCTACGGCGCGCGCGTGCCCGGCTACCTGGAAGAGCCGGGCGTGGACCCGGAAAGCCGCACCGAGACCTTCGTCGCGCTGCGCACCGAGATCGAGAACTGGCGCTGGGCCGGCGTGCCCTTCTACATCCGCACGGGCAAGCGCCTGTCCTCGCGCGACGCGCGCATCGAGGTCAACTTCAAGCCCACGCCGCACGCGATCTACGACACGCCGCAGGGCAGCTTCAACCGCCTTGTCATCAACCTGCAACCCAAGGACGGCCTGGAACTGCACCTGATGGCGCAGGGCCAGGGCAGCCGCAAGCGCAGCGGCAGCGCCGAGCAACTCGCGCCGGTCCAGGCCGACCTGGACTTCGACAAGCGCTTCGGCACGGAGCGCGTGGGCGCCTACGAACGGCTGCTGCTCGACGTGCTGGACGGCCGGCTCAACCTGTTCGTACGCAGCGACGAGCAGGAGGCGGCCTGGCGCTGGGTCGAGCCCATCCTGGAGTACTGGAAGAACGACAGCCGCCCGCCCCGCACCTATGCGGCCGGAACCTGGGGGCCGAGCGCCTCCAGCGCCATGATCGCGCGCGACGGCTTCTATTGGAGCGAAGAGGCCTGAACGCCATGCTCGAGCGCATCCGCGCCTGCCTGCCCTCGCTGGCGCCTGCCGAGCAGCGGGTCGCCAAGCTGGTGCTCAACGACCCGCGCGCCTTCGCCTCGCTGCCGGTCGGCGAGCTGGCCGAGATGGCCCATGTCAGCAAGCCCACCGTGGTGCGCTTTTGCCGCAGCGTGGGCTACGACGGCCTGGTCGACTTCAAGCTCAAGCTGGCCGGCAGCGTGAGCGAGGGCGTGCCCTTCATCCACCGCTCGGTGGACATGGACGACAAGACCGGCGACGTGCTGGTCAAGGTCATCGACAACACGGTGGCCGCCTTCCTCAAGTACCGCAACGATGCCGGTGTCGGCGCCATCGAGAAGGCCGCGGCCGCACTGGCCGCCACGCACGCGACCGGGCGGCGCGTGGAGTTCTACGGCGTGGGCAATTCGGGCATCGTGGCGCAGGACGCGCAGCACAAGTTCTTCCGGCTGGGCGTCAACGCGATCAGCTACAGCGACGGCCACATGCAGGTCATGGCGGCCTCGATGCTGCGCGCGGGCGACTGCGTGCTGGTCATCTCCAACTCCGGCCGCACGCGCGACCTCATGGACGCCTGCGACATCGCCCAGCGCAAGGGCGCCACGGTCATCGTGCTGACGGCCAGCGGCTCGCCGCTGGCCGTGGCCGGCGACATCCACCTGGCAGCCGACCACCCCGAAGGCTACGACCGCTACAGCCCCATGGTCTCGCGGCTGCTGCACCTGATGGTGGTCGACATCCTGGCCACCTGCGTGGCGCTGCGCATCGGCGGGGCGCGCCTGCAGCCGCTGCTGCAGGACATCAAGGACAACCTGCGCAGCAAGCGCTACACGTAGCGCTCAGATCCGCCCTTCCTCCACCGCGTGGCAGGCCACCGTCACGCCGCCGATCTTCTGCATCAGCGGGCGCTCGGCCTTGCAGCGGCTGCTGGCATGCGGGCAGCGCGGGTGGAAGCTGCAGCCCGTCGGCGGGTTGAGCGGGTTGGGCACTTCGCCCTGCACCGGCGTGCGCGCGCGGCCGGTGTCGTGCATCTTGGGGATCGCATCCAGCAGCATGCGCGTGTAGGGGTGGCGCGGCTCGGCGAACAGGGTCTGCTTGTCGGCGAGTTCGACCAGGCGCCCCAGGTACATCACGCCGACCTCGTCGCTCACATGCCGCACCACCGCCAGGTTGTGCGAGATGAACAGGTAGGTCAGGCCGCGCTCGCGCTGCAGCGTCTTCATGATGTTGAGCACCTGGGCCTGCACGCTCACGTCCAGCGCCGAGGTCGGCTCGTCGCAGACCAGGAAGTCGGGCTGCGTGGCCAGCGCCCGCGCGATCGAGATGCGCTGGCGCTGGCCGCCCGAGAACTGGTGCGGGTACTTGGCCATGTCCAGCGGCGACAGGCCGACGGACTGCAGCAGCTCGCCCACGCGCGCGCGGCGCGCCGCCTTGTCCTTGATGAGGCCATGCTCGAGCAGCGGCTCGGCGATGATGTCCTCGACCACCCAGCGCGGGTTCAGGCTCGCGTAGGGGTCCTGGAAAATCATCTGGATGCGCCGGCGCAGGGCCGCGCCTTCGCTGCCGGCGCGGCCTTCGGAGGCCTTGAACGCGGCATGTGCATCCTGCCCGTCGAAGGTGAGCCCGCCGCGCGTGGGCGCGTACAGGCCCACCAGCAGGCGCGCCACCGTGCTCTTGCCGCAGCCGGACTCGCCCACCAGCGCCAGCGTCTTGCCCTTCTCGATCGAAAAGCTCACGCCGTCGACTGCGTGCAGCATGGCCTTGGGCTTGCGCTCGATCACGCGGTTGAGCCAGGGCGGCGAGACGTCGAAGACCTTGGCGAGGTCGTGCGCCTGGACCAGCGCGCTCATGGATGCCCCCTTCGGCCGGCGGCCTGCCCCACCGAGGGGGAGCGAGCTTGCCCGGGGCGGCCCGGCGCGGCGCTCATCGCGCACCTCCGGCGTGCAGCCAGCAGGCGGCCCGGCTCGCGCCCGCATCCATCAACTCGGGTCGCTCGACCTTGCAGCGGTCGAACACCTTGGGGCAGCGCGGATTGAAGGCACAGCCCTTGGGAATGGCGTTGAGACGCGGCATCGCGCCATCGATCTGGTTGAGCATCTCGCGGTCGACGGTGATGTCGGGGATGGCGGCCATGAGACCGTCGGAGTACGGATGGGCCGGATGGTTGATGACTTCGTGCACGGGGCCGATCTCGGCGATGCGGCCCGCGTACATCACGGCCACGCGGTCGCAGGTCTCGGCGATCACGCCCATGTCGTGCGTGATCAGCATGACGGCCGCGCCATGCTGCTGGCACACACGCTTGAGCAGCGTGATGATCTGGGCCTGGATCGACACGTCCAGCGCCGTGGTCGGCTCGTCGGCCACGATGAGCTTGGGCTCGGCCGCCAGCGCCAGCGCGATCACGACGCGCTGGCGCATGCCGCCCGAGAACTGGTGCGGGTAGTGGTCGATGCGCTGCTCGGCCGCCGGGATGCCGGTGTCCTGCAGCAGGCCGATGGCGCGCTGGCGCGCCTCCGTGCTGCTGACGGGCAGGTGCGCCTGGATGGTCTCGACGAGCTGGCGGCCCACCGAATACAGCGGGTTCAGCGAGGTCAGCGGGTCCTGGAAGATGGCGCCGATGCGCCGGCCGCGGATGCGGCGCATGGCCTCGTGGTCGAGGTTGTCGATGCGCTGGCCTTCCAGCAGGATCCGCCCGCCGGCGACGCGGCCGGGCGGCTCGAGCAGGCCGATGATGGACGCGCCGGTCAGCGACTTGCCGGCGCCGGACTCGCCCACCACGCCGAGGATCTCGCCGGGCGCGATGGAGAAGGAGATGTCGTCCAGCGCGCGCAAGGTGCCGCGCCGGCCGGGGAATTCGACGACAAGGTTCTGGACTTCGAGCAGGGACATGGATGCTGGCTTGAGGCTGGCAGTTCGCGCCGTTCAGCGCAGGCGGGGATTGAGCGCATCGCGCAGCCAATCGCCGAGCAGGTTCACGCTGAGCGCGATGACGATCAGCATCAGCCCCGGGAACACGGTGATCCACCACTCGCCCGAAAACAGGTAGTCGTTGCCCACGCGGATCAGCGTGCCCAGCGAGGGCGAGGTCGGCGGCGCGCCCACGCCCAGGAAGGACAGCGTGGCCTCGGTGATGATGGCCGTGGCCACCTGGATGGTGGCCAGCACCATGACCGGGCCCGTCACGTTGGGCAGCACATGGCGGCGCATGATGCGCATGGGCGAGACGCCCGTGACGCGCGCGGCCTGCACGTATTCCTTGTTGCGCTCCACCAGCGTGGAGCCGCGCACCGTGCGCGCGTACTGCACCCAGCCGGTCAACGAGATCGACAGGATCAGCACGCCGAAAGCCAGACCTTCGTGCGCATTGGGAAACAGCGCGCGGCCGACGCCGGCGATCAGCAGGGCCACGAGGATGGCGGGAAACGACAGCATCACGTCGCACAGGCGCATCAGCGCAGCGTCGACCCAGCCGCCCTTGAAGCCGGCCAGCAGGCCCAGGCTCACGCCGACCAGCAAGGACAGCAGCACCGAGGCCAGGCCCACCACCAGCGAGATGCGCGCGCCGTACATCAGGGCCGAGAGGATGTCGCGGCCCTGGTCGTCCGTGCCCAGCGGGTACTTGGCCGTGCCCTCGGCCTGCCAGGCCGGCGGCAGCCGCGCATCGCCGAGCTCCAGCGTGGCCAGGTCGAACGGGTTGTGCGGCGCGACCCAGGGCGCGAAGAAGGCGCAGAAGATGCAGACCAGGGCCACGGCACCGGCGACGATCGCCGTGGGCGAGGTGCGGAAGCTGTGGCCGACGTCGCTGTCCCAGGCGCGCTGGAACCAGCCCGCTTGCGTGGCTGCCTGCATCACTTGCCGACCTGGATGAACTTCCAGGGCATGAAATTGTCCGGCAGCTGCACCACCTTCACGCCCTTGCGCACGGCCCAGTTCAGGGTCTGCTGGTGCAGCGGGATGTGGCCGATGTCGTCCTGGTGCAGCTTCATGGCCTCGTGGATCATGGCCATGCGCTTGCCGTCGTCGATCTCCGAGGCGATCTTGTCCGTCAGTTCGTCCAGCTTGGGATTGCTGTAGGCGCCCAGGTTGAACTGGCCGCGGCCGCCCTCGCCCGGCGTGCCCATGACGGGGAACAGCACGTTGTGCACGTCCACGGTGCTGGCGACCCAGCCCAGCAGGTAGAAGCTGGTGTCGCGCCGCAGGATCTTGGGGAAGTAGCTGGCCTTGGTCTCGGCCTCCAGGTTGATCTTGACGCCGATGCGCGCGAGGTTGGCCGCCACCGCCTGGCAGATGGCGCTGTCGTTCACGTAGCGGTCGTTCGGGCAGTTCATCTTGACCTCGAAGCCGTTCGGGTAGCCGGCCTCGGCCAGCAGCTTCTTGGCGCCTTCGACGTCGTAGGGCAGGCGCTTGTCCAGGTCCTTGGCGTAGCCGCGCACCTGCGGCGGGATCATGAGCGCCACGGGGATGGCCGAGTTGCGCATCACGCGCGTGCGGATCGCCTCGATGTCGATGGCCTGGTAGAAGGCCTGGCGCACGCGCTTGTCCTTGAACGGGTTCTTGCCCTTGATGTTGGAGAACAGCAGCTCGTCGCGCTTCTGGTCCATGCCCAGGAAGACCACGCGCAGCTCGGGGCCCTGCAGCACATCGATCTTGCCGTCGCGCTTGATGCGGTCCACGTCCTGCACCGGCACCGGCTCCATCACGTCGACCTCGCCCGACACCATGGCGGCCACGCGCGTGGCGTCGTTGCCGACCACGTTGAAGATCACCTCGTCGACGTTGCTGTCGATCTTGCCCCAGTAGTTGGGGCTGCGCGTGAACACCGAGCGCACGTTGGGCTGGCGCTCGCGGGCGCGGAACGGCCCCGTGCCGTTGGTGCGGAACGAGGCGGCGTTCTCGATGCCCTTGCGCCGGTCCACCGGGCGCACGGCCTGGTTGGCCTCGCACCACTTCTTGCTCATGATGTACCAGTTGGTGATGAGGTCGGGCAGGATCGGGAACGGCATCGTCGTCACGATGTCGATGGTGTGGTCGTCGATCTTGTTGATCTGCTTGATCTGGCCCACGTAGCTCTTCACGTCGGAGCCTTCGCCGCGCGCACGGTCGTAGCTGAAGATCACGTCGTCGGCCGTGAACGGCGTGCCGTCGTGGAACTGCACGTTCTTGCGCAGGTTGAAGCGCCAGACCGTGGGCGAGGTCTGCTTCCAGTCGGTGGCCAGTGCCGCGGCGAGCTTGAAGTCGGCGCCGCGCGTGACCAGCGGCTCGTAGACGTTGCCGGTCACGGTGAGCTGCAGCGACTCCTGCAGCGAGTGCGGGTCCAGCGAGGTGGCATCGCCCTGGTTGGCGATGCGCAGCGTCACGGCCTGGGCCGAGAGGCATGCGGCCAGCATCAGGGATGCGGTCAATGCAGCGAGGCGGGGCTTGGTGGTCATGGCTTTGGCTCCGTTGAAAGACTCAGGTGGGGTGGGACGCGGCGAGCGGCATGCCGTGCTCGACGAGGCCGGCATGCAGCGCCGCGCCCAGCGGCAGGATGTCGTCGTTGAAGTCGTAGCGGCTGTTGTGCAGGTGGCAGCCGTCCGGCGCGCCCTGGCCGATGCGCAGGTAGGCGCCCGGCCTGGCCTGCAGCATGAAGGAGAAATCCTCCGCGCCCATGCTGGGCTCCATCTCGCGCACCAGCCGCTCGGGGCCGACGAGGCGCTCGGCCACGTCGCCCGCGAACAGGGCCTGGGCGCGGTGGTTGACGGTGGCCGGGTAGATGCGCTCGAAACGCACCTCGGCCTGGGCGCCGAAGCCTTGGGCCACCGCGGTGCACAGCTCGGACAGGCGCCGCTCCACGAGCGCCTGCACGTTGGCATCGAAGGTGCGCACGGTGCCGACCAGCGTGGCCTCGCCGGGCACCACGCTCATGGCGCCGAGGTCGCCCGCGTGCATGGCGCACAGGCTCAGCACCGCCGCGTCGATGGGCCGGGTGTTGCGCGAGACGATGCTCTGCGCCGCCGTGATGATGTGCGCGGCCACCAGCACCGGGTCCACGGTCTGGTACGGGTGGGCCCCGTGGCCGCCCTTGCCGAGCACACGGATCGTCACGCGGTCGGCGGCGGCCATCATGGCGCCGCTGTTCAAGCCGATGGTGCCGGGCGCCATGGCCGGCCAGTTGTGCATGGCGAACACGGCCTGCACGGGGAAGCGGTCGAACAGCCCGTCCTCGACCATGGCGCGCGCACCGGCGCAGCCTTCTTCGCCGGGCTGGAAGATCAGCACCGCGGTGCCGTCGAAGTTGCGGGTCTCGGCCAGGTAGCGCGCGGCGCCGACCAGCATGGCCGTGTGGCCGTCGTGGCCGCAGCCGTGCATGAGGCCGCTGCGCGCGGAGCGCCAGTCGCGCTCGCCCTGCTCGGCCATCGGCAGCGCATCCATGTCGGCGCGCAGGCCGAGCAGGCGGCCGCTGGCCGTGCTGCGCCCGCGCACCAGGCCGACCACGCCGGTCTTGGCGATGCCGGTGTGGACCTCGTCCACGCCGCACAGCCGCAGCGCGTCGGCCACGCGGGCCGCCGTGTAGTACTCCTCGAAGCCCAGCTCCGGGTGCGCATGCAGGTCGCGCCGCAGCGCCGTGAGTTCGGGATGGAATTGCGCGATGTGGGCGAAGGCCCGCCCACCCGCGCGCAGCACCGGCGCCAGCATCAATGCCCTCCCGACTTGCCGAGGCGCAGCCGCGGGTCGACCGCGAAGTACAGCAGGTCCACCACCAGGTTGATGGTCACGAAGATCAGCGCGATGAGGCACAGGTAGGCCGCCATGACCGGGATGTCCGCGAAGGTCACGGCCTGGATGAACAGCAGCCCCATGCCGGGCCACTGGAACACCGTCTCGGTGATGATGGAGAACGCGATCAGCGTGCCCAGCTGCAGGCCGGTGATCGTGATCACGGGCACCAGCGTGTTCTTGAGCGCATGGCCGAAGTGGATGGCGCGGTCCGACAGGCCCCGCGCACGCGCGAACTTGATGTAGTCGGTGCGCAGCACCTCCAGCATCTCGGCCCGCACCAGCCGCATGATCAGCGTGAGCTGGAAGATCGCCAGCGTGATGGCCGGCAGCATGATGTGGTGCCAGCCCTTGGGCGTGAGCAGGCCCGTGCTCCACCAGCCCAGCTGTACCGTCTCGCCGCGCCCGAAGCTCGGGAACCAGCCCAGCCAGACCGCGAACACCAGGATCAGCAGGATGCCGATCAGGAAGGTCGGCAGCGACACGCCCAGCAGCGACAGCGTCATGAGCACCTGGCTCATGAAGCTGCCGCGGCGCAGCGCGGCGTAGACGCCGGCCGGCACGCCGACCAGCAGCGCGATCAGCGCGGCGACGAGCGCCAGCTCCAGCGTGGCCGGGAAACGCTCGGCGATCAGCCGCGACACCTTGGCCCCCTGGCGCAGCGACAGGCCGAACTCGCCCTGCGCCGCGTTGTAGAGGAAATGCCAGAACTGCACGATGAAGGGACGGTCCAGCCCCAGGGCTTCGCGCAGCTCGCGGATCTGTTCGGGCGTGGCGTCCTGCCCGAGCAGGAACACGACGGGGTCGCCGACGTACTGGAACAGCAGGAAGGCGATGAAGGCCACGGCCACCATCACCACCACGGCCTGCAGCAGGCGGCGAAGAATGAAAGCAAACATCGATCAGGTCTCCTGGAGCCAGGCGCGCGGAGCCCGCCTGGCGCGCGGACTCAGTTGACCTTGATCAGGCGCCAGTCGAGCCGGTTGTCGGCGCGGTGCACGACCTCGATGTTCTTCTTCATGGCCCAGGGAATGACCTGGTTGTACAGCGGCAGGTGCGACACGTCCTCGTGCGAAAGGATGAGAGCCTTCTCGATGAGTTCGTTGCGGTTCTTGAGGTCGGTCTCGACCTTCACACGCTCCACCAGCGCGTCCATCTGCGGATTGGAGTAGCGGCCCACGTTGTAGTTGCCGTCACCGCCCGCGCCGACCGAGCGCACCAGCGATTGCAGGCTGTACAGCGCGTCGAAGGTCGGCACGCCCCAGCCCAGCATGTAGATGCTGGCCTCGTAGCGCTGGATCATCGGGAAGTAGGTGACCAGCGGCAGCGTGCGCAGCTTGGCCTTCACGCCCACGCGCGCCCACATGGCGGTGATGGCCTGGCAGACCGCCTCGTCGTTGATGTAGCGGTTGTTGGGGCAGGCGAAGTCGACCTCGAAGCCCTGCGGATAGCCGGCGTCGGCCAGCAGCTTCTGCGCGGCCTTGGCGTCGTAGGGCCAGCGCACGTCGGCCTTCTTGGTCCAGCCGTTGACCTGCGGCGAGACCAGCGTGCCCGGTGCTCTCGCCCAGGCCGCGCAGCGTCACGCGCTGGATCGCGCCGATGTCGATGGCCTGGTACAGCGCCTTGCGCACGCGCACGTCCTTGAGCGGGTTCTTGCCCTTGACGCTGGAGCCGACCAGCTCGTCGCGGAACTGGTCCATGCCCAGGAACAGGGTGCGGTTCTCCACGCCGTCCATGACCTTCATGTCGGCGTTGCTGCGCAGCCGGCCCAGGTCCTGCGGACTCGGGTCGAGCACGAAATCGGTCTCGCCCGACAGCAGCGCGGCGAGCCGCGTGGCCTGCGCCTTGATCGGCGTGTAGACGATCTCGGTCACGTTGCCGGTGTTCTTGCCCCAGTAGTGCGGGTTGGCCACGAGCACCATGCGCTGGTCGGGCTGCCACTCCTTGAGCATGTAGGGGCCTGTGCCCATGGCGTTGCGGTGGGCGAAGGTCTCGTCCTGGGTCTTGATGTCCTTGGGCTCGACCGACTTGTTCTTCTCGGCCCATGCCTTGCTCATGATGCGCAGCTCGGTCAGCTGGTTGACCAGCGTGGGCGTGGGCGCCTCGAGCATCACGTCGACGGTGTTGTCGTCGACCTTGACCACCTTGTCGATGCCCTGGGCGTAGACCGCGTAGTTGGAGGTCTTGGCCATGGCGCGCGTGAGCGAGAACACCACGTCGTCCGCCGAGAAGGCCGAGCCATCGCTGAACTTCACGCCCTTGCGCAGCGTGAAGCGCATCTGCGTCGGGCTGATCTGCTTCCATTCGGTCGCCAGCTGCGGCTCGGGCTTGAAGGTCTTGCTGTTGTAGTAGACCAGCGAGTCGTACATGGAGGCATGCACGCCGTTGCCGAGCGCGTTGTTCTGCGAATGGATGTCCATCGTGGGAATGTCGCTGGCGCTGGACCATTTGAAGGTCTTGGCTTGCGCAGCGCTCGCCAGGCTCAACGCGACGAATGCACCGGTACAGAACAAAGCGATCTTTTGCATGGGCGAACTCTCAAAAAAGGAGATTCCACTATGCAACAAGCGGGCCAGCGCGGGCAGCCGGAGTTTCCCCATGCGTTCAGCGAGACGCCTGCTTTCCCGTGCGCAGGTCCAGCGGCCCGTACCAGGCCTGCACGCGGCTGCCGGTGTTGTCGGAGTCCGTCATGATGCCGACCGCCAGCAGCGCGCCCGGCTCCTCGCCGAAGGCCCGCACGAAATCGGCACGCACATCGCGTTCGTAGTCGCGCCACTGGCCCAGGCCGGCCGCACCGGACTCCACCACGATCTTGCGGATGCGGTCGGTGCGCGGGTTCAAGATCACCGTGCCCGGGGCGCGGCTGTTGCACCACACATACATCAGCGTGGCGTAGGGCATCTCCTCGCCCGTCAGCGTGCGCGCCAGTTCCGACAGCATCGCGTTCCTGGCAGAGAAGCGGCTGCGGTCGCCCTCGAAAGCCAGCACCAGGCGGACCGGGGCATCGTCCGCATCGCGTGCGGCCATGTCGGCACCGGCGATCAAGGCCGGCACCTTCCAGGAGAACGACAGCTGGCCCAGGGCGTCTGCCGGCACATGGACCTGCTTGCGCACCATGCTGGCGGAAGAGTCTGCGGTCACGGCCATGGCTGCGCGGCCGTCCGCCTGCACCGGCTCGAACTGCGTCGCGCGCTTGCCCGGCAGCGGCAGGTGCCGCCATGGCTCGCCCGCCACCTGCGGCAGCGACGCCTTGGCCCACGGGGTCTGGGCGATGGAAGCTTCGGCCTTCTCCGAACGCCAGGATGCGCATCCCAGCAACTGCAAGGCCACCAGGGCCACGACCACGAAGCGCATCGGTCCAGATCCCATCAAAAGCAGAACACGCGAAAAAGCCGCCGGTCTTGCGACGCGGCGGCTTTGCACATTGCAATCGTCAAGCTGCGCTCAGGCAGCCCTTGGATTAGAACGTGTGGACAACGCCCAGGCCGACGGCGTAGGGGTTGGCGGAGGCGGGCGTACGGGTTGCGTCGGTCAGAGCCGTCACAGCGTTTTGGTCGTAGCCCTTCACGAAGTCGATGTACAGGCGGGTGCGCTTGGACAGGGCGTAGTTCGCGAACACTTCCAGAGCCTTGATGTCGGCAGTGGTGTTGCGAGCGTACTGGACACCGACGTTGGCGGGGCCGAACGGAGCCACAGCAGCCAAGGTCCAGCCCTTGCCACCGGCCAGCGTGCCACCACCGCTGGTGAACGTGTTGTAGTTATCCGCGCCGTCGCGCTCGCGGCGGTTGTACGTCGCAGCCAGCTTGACCACGCTGAGGTCGTAGCTGGCACCCACCGCGTAGGCGGTGCGCAGGCCAGCGTTGTCTGCCGCCTTCGTTTCGGCAACTGCGCTCACAGACAGCGGGCCATTGGCAAACGTACCGCCCAGGCTGTACCGGTTCTTGGCATCAGCCGACACGCCGATGCCTTGCACGCCACCTTCGTCGCCCTTGGGGGTGAAGCCGGCACGCAGAACGAAACCACCGAAGTTCGGCGAGGTGTACTGCACCTGGCTGCTACGACGCGAAGAACCGTACCAGGTCACTGCGCTGATGCCGGCGCGGTCGTAGGCGGAAGAGTAGGACGTGCCGTTGAAGTCATAGGCGCCCAGAACCTTGGCGGCGATGGACGACGAGCGGCCCAACTGGATCGCACCCCAGCCAGCGCCTTCCAGGCCGACCCAGGCTTCACGGCTGAACGCCAGGGTCGTGCCGCCGGTCGACAGGTCCAGGCCGCCCGATTGCAGGTTGAAGTTGGCCTTCAGACCACCACCCAGGTCTTCCGAACCACGGAAGCCGATCACGGACGTGCTGTTGAAACCGTCTTGGCCAGCGGAGTAGCCTTCACCGTTGTTCAGGCCCCACTTGCCGTCCTTGACCTTGCCGACACCAATGTCCAGCACGCCGTACAGGGTCACGTAGGACTGGGCCATGGCAGCGCCGGAGGTAGCAGCCAGCACGGCCAAAGCGATCAGACTCTTTTTCATTGCGAGATTCTCCAAGGTTAAACAGAGGGCTCCGGTTCGAAAGACCGCGTCGTGCTTCAGCACTTTTGTTCGGTCTCGCCGGAGTCCCGGGCCAACCTCCTTTTGGGAAGTTGGGCGTATTGCACCAGAACGGGTGACCTTGGGCAAAAGAAAAGGCCGAATAAGGCTCTTTTTCGTCGCATGGTTACAACAGAGTGCACGAGCATCGAGGGCTGCGCCCTGGCGCCCGCGTGCCGCGGACCGGCCCCTATACTGGGTTTTTCGCACCCGTGACCATGGACACACTGCTCAGCACCTTCGATGCCGCCCTGCGAACGCTGTTCGTGCAAGCCCGCGCCAGCCGGGCTTGCCCGACCCTGCCGGCGCAGGCCACCGCACTGGAGAATGACGAGAAGCAGCTGTCGGGCGCGCTGATGCGCGTCAACCACGTCGGAGAGGTGTGCGCACAGGCGCTCTACACGGGCCAGGCCCTGGCCACGCGGGACCCGGCGCTGCGCGCCCATTTCGAGGAAGCCAGCCGCGAGGAAACCGACCACCTGGCCTGGACGGCCGAGCGCCTGCAGGAACTGGGTGCGCGGCCCTCGCTGCTCAATCCCGTCTGGTACGCCGGGGCGTTCGCGATCGGCTTCGTGGCCGGCAGGATCGGCGACAGGTTGAGCCTGGGCTTCGTGGTCGAGACCGAGAAGCAGGTGGCCGAGCACCTGGGCTCGCACCTGGATCGCCTGCCGGAGAACGACCACGCGTCGCGCGCCATCGTGGCCCAGATGCGCGACGACGAACTGCGCCATGCGCGCGATGCCGCCCTGGCCGGCGCACTGCCCCTGCCGCGGGTCGCCAAAGGCCTGATGCGTGCGGCGGCGAAGGTCATGACGACCACCGCGCACCGCATCTGAAGCGCCTCCCGGGCGCCGGCGGCGTCAGCCGTCCTTGAGTTCGAAGCTGGTGACGATCTCTGCCGTCTTGCCGAGCATGATGGTGGCCGAGCAGTACTTGTCGTGGCTCATGGCGATGGCCCGCTCCACCGCGGCAGCCGGCAGATCCTTGCCCGTGACCGTGAAGTGCATCTGGATGCGCGTGAAGACCTTGGGGTCGGTCTCGGCGCGTTCGGCGTTGAGCCTGACCGAGCAACCTCGCACGTCGTGCCGGCCCCGCTTGAGGATCAGCACCACGTCGTAGGCCGTGCAGCCGCCCGCACCGGCCAGCATGGTTTCCATGGGCCGCGGCGCAAGGTTGCGCCCCCCGTTCTCGGGCCGCGCCGCGTCGGGCGCGCCGTCCATCGCCAGAACGTGGCCGCTGCCGGTCTCGGCCACGAACCCCATGCCGGACTGCGTGCCGGCGGCGCCGGTCCAGCTCACTGTGCATTCCATCTCTCGATACTCCCTGTGTTGTCCAAGCCAAACAGCGTTGCGAAAGTGTCGAATTCTTCACGAAAATTCACCACTGACATGTCACTCAATGCTGCGTCGCACAAAATCCTCGCTATACTTCGTCCATCGCGTCGCAAGTCGGCGCACCGATTGTCTCCTCCACCCTCCGAAAAGGTGGATTGGCCCCGAACCGCAAGGTTCGGGGCTTTTTTCTTTGCGGCGTCCGTGGCGCACCGGCGCGCGGCTGGCGGGGTTCTATGATCCGCGCTCCCCGCATCTGCCGGCCCCGCTCCATCCCATGCCTTCGACCAAGCGCCTGTCTCCCGCCGACTATCTCAAGAAAATCCTGACCGCCCGCGTCTACGACGTGGCCACGGAGTCGGCACTGGAGCCGGCCCGCGCATTGAGCCAGCGCCTGCACAACACGGTGCTGCTCAAGCGCGAGGACCAGCAACCGGTGTTCAGCTTCAAGCTGCGCGGCGCCTACAACAAGATGGCGCACCTGACGCCGGCGCAACTCAAGAAGGGCGTGATCTGCGCCTCGGCCGGCAACCATGCCCAGGGCGTGGCCATGAGCGCGCGCAAGCTCGGCACCCGCGCCATCGTGGTGATGCCCACGACCACGCCGCAACTGAAGATCGACGCCGTGCGCGGCTTCGGCGGCGAGGTCGTGCTGCACGGCGACAGCTACAGCGATGCCTACCAGCACGCCGCCAAGCTGGAGAAGAAGGAAGGCCTGACCTTCGTGCACCCCTTCGACGACCCGGACGTGATCGCCGGCCAGGGCACCATCGCCATGGAGATCCTGCGCCAGCTGCAGGGCCTCGGAACGCAGCACCTGGACGCGGTGTTCGTCGCCATCGGCGGCGGCGGCCTGATCTCGGGCGTGGCCAACTACATCAAGGCCGTGCGCCCGGAGACCAAGGTCATCGGCGTGCAGATGACCGATTCGGACGCCATGGCCCGCTCGGTCGCGGCCGGCAAGCGCGTGGCGCTGGACGACGTGGGCCTGTTCTCCGACGGCACGGCCGTCAAGCTGGTGGGCGAGGAGACCTTCCGCGTCGCGCGCGGCCTGGTCGATGGCTTCGTGCGCGTGGACACCGACGCCGTGTGCGCCGCCATCAAGGACGTCTTCGTCGACACGCGCAGCATCGTCGAGCCGGCCGGCGCGCTGGCCGTGGCCGCGATCAAGCAGTACGTGGCCACCCACAAGACGCGCGGCGAGACCTATGCCGCCATCCTGTGCGGCGCCAACATGAACTTCGACCGGCTGCGCTTCGTCGCCGAGCGGGCCGAGGTCGGCGAGGAGCGCGAAGCCCTGTTCGCCGTGACCATCCCCGAGGAACGCGGCAGCTTCCGCCGCTTCTGCGAGGTGGTCGGCCAGCTGCCGGGCGGCCCGCGCAACGTGACCGAGTTCAACTACCGCATCAGCGATTCGGCCCAGGCCCATGTGTTCGTCGGCCTGACCACGCACGGCAAGGGCGAATCGGCCAAGCTGGCCACGCGCTTCGTGCGCAGCGGCTTCGAGGCCATCGACCTCACGCACGACGAGCTGGCCAAGGAGCATGTGCGCCACATGGTGGGCGGCCGCTCGGCGCTGGCACGCGACGAACGCCTGCTGCGCTTCACCTTCCCCGAGCGCCCGGGCGCGCTGCTCAAGTTCCTGAGCCTCATGAAGCCGAACTGGAACATCAGCCTGTTCCACTACCGCAACCAGGGCGCCGACTACGGCCGCATCCTGGTCGGCATGCAGGTGCCGGCCGCCGAAGCCAAGGCCTTCGGCAAGTTCCTGGACCAGCTGGACTACCCCTGGGTGGAAGAAACCGCCAACCCGGTGTACCGCCTGTTCCTGCAGGCCTGAGCGCGCGTGCAGCAGGCCGTCCGCCACTACCTGGTCGCGCTGCAGTTCTTCACGCGCGTGCCGGTGACGGGCCGCCTGGCGGCCTGGGTCGGTTTCGACCCCGCCATGCTGCGCGCCGCCGCCGCGCACTTCCCCGGCGTCGGCTGGCTGGTCGCGCTGTGGGCCTGGTGCGTCAGCGCCGTGCTCTGGTGGCTGCTGCCGGCCCAAGGGTTCACGCCGCTGGCCGTGGCCGCGCTGGGCACGGTGGCCACGGTGCTGATGACCGGCGGCTTCCACGAGGACGGCCTGGCCGACGTGGCCGACGGCCTGGGCGGCAGCCTGGACCGCGAGCGCGCGCTGGACATCATGAAGGACTCGCGCATCGGCGCCTTTGGCGCCATGGCCCTGGTGCTGGGCCTGGTTTCCAAGATCGCGCTGCTGGCGGTGCTGGGCGGCGCCGGCCTCGCGCCGCTGCTGTGGGCCTTGCTGGGCGGGCATGTGCTGTCGCGCCTGCTGCCGCTGGCCCTGCCCATGCTGCTGCCGCACGTGGGCGACACCGCCCGCTCCAAGGCCAAGCCGCTGGCCGACCAGATCGACATGCACACCCTGCGCCTGGGCGCGCTGTGGTGCCTGCCGGCCCTGTCGTGCATCGGCCTGGGCCAGGGCCTGGCCTTCGTGCTGTACGGCTGCACCGGCGCGGTGCTGGCGGCGGCCTGGATGTTCCGCTGGTTCCGCCGGCGGCTGCAGGGCTTCACCGGCGATGCGCTGGGCGCCACCCAGCAGGTCTGCGAGATCGCTTTCTACCTGGGCGCGGCCTGCGCGCTGGGCCGCTGATGCGGCTGTGGCTGGTGCGCCATCCGCTGGTGCAACTGGCGCCCGGCATCTGCTATGGCGCCAGCGACGTGCCGGCCGACCCGGTCCACACGGCGGACTGCGCCGCGCGGCTGGCCCGGGAGCTGCCGCACGGGCTCGCCGGCGCGTGCTCGCCGCTCGGCCGCTGCCGCAGCCTGGCCGATGCACTGCGCCGGCTGCGCCCCGATCTGCGCTTCACCGCCGATGCACGCCTGGCCGAGATGGACTTCGGCCGCTGGGAAGGCCAGCACTGGGACGGCATCGGCCCGGCCGCCATGGACGCCTGGACGCAGGACTTCGCGCGGCACCGCCCGGGCGGCGGCGAATCGGTCAGCGACTTCGTCGAGCGCGTGGAAGCGGCCTTGCAGGCTACCGCGGCCGCCGATGCGCCCGAGGCGCTGTGGATCACGCACGCCGGCGTGGCCAAGGCCGTGCGCTGGCTGCTGTCGGGCAAGGGGCCCCTGGCCCGCGCCGACCAATGGCCGCTGGAAAGCCTGGCCTGCGGCGACTGCTGCGTGCTGGAGCTGCCGGCGTTCAGCGCGTGATCGGCGGCAGTTCCAGCGTGGCCAGCGGGTCCGCGTCGGGCGCGGCCGCCAGCACCGCCTTGCGCGCGCCGACCGAGGTCAGCCGCACGCCCGGCTCGATCTCGGCGCCGACGCGGAACGGCTTGGGCGGCTGCCCGGCGATGGCGATCAGCGCGGCGCCGCCCTGGCGCCGGTCGGCCACGACGCCCGTCAGCACATAGCGGTTGTTGGTCACCACCGGGGCCGCGGCCACCTGGACCGTCGCACCCAGCAGGCGCCCCACAGCCGTGGCATCGGCCTGCGCCAATGCCGACCTGGCCACGGGCGCCGGCGCCGACTCGCCGCCCGGCCCCAGCAGGCGCAGCGCCCAGAACGCCACGCTGAGGGCGGCCAGCGCCCACACCAGCACGGTCACGAGCCGCACGGACCAGCGATTCGCAGTGCGCGCGGACGAAAAGGAAGCTGGAGCGGTTCGCAACATGCGCGGATTATCATGGAACGCTTCGCCCCCGCCGCGCTCCACATTTCCATGAATTTGCTGTCCCGCTCCCGCCGCCGCATCCAGGCCGGCTTCACCCTGATCGAACTGATGGTCGTGCTGGTCATCATCGGCGTGCTGGCCGCGCTGATCGTGCCCAACGTGCTGGACCGCGCCGACGACGCCCGCGCCACCGCCGCCAAGACCGACGTGACCAACCTCATGCAGGCCCTGCGCATGTACCGGCTGGACAACCAGCGCTACCCCACGGGCGAACAGGGCCTGCAGGCCCTGCTGACCAAGCCGACCACCAACCCCATTCCCAACAACTGGAAGCCCTACCTGGAAAAGCTGCCCAACGATCCCTGGGGCCGGCCCTACCAGTACCTCAACCCCGGCGTGAAGGGCGAGATCGACGTGATGTCCTTCGGTGCCGACGGCCAGCCCGGCGGCGAGGGCAAAGATGCGGACATCGGCAGCTGGCAGTAGCCGCACGCGCCAGGGCGGCTTCACGCTGCTCGAACTGCTGGTCGTCGTGGCCATCGTGGCCCTGGCCAGCGCCGGTGTCGGCTTCGCTTTCCGCGACAGCGCCGACAGCCAGCTCGAACGCGAGGCCGAGCGCCTGGCGGCGCTGTTCGACGCCGCCCGGGCCCAGTCGCGCGCCAACGGCGTGCCGGTGCGCTGGCGCGCGCTGGAGGGTGGCTTCCGCTTCGAAGGCGCCCTGCCCGGCACGCTGCCCGAGCACTGGCTGAGCCGCGACACCATCGTCGCCGCGCAGGCCAGCGTGCTGCTGGGGCCCGAACCCGTGATCGGCGCCCAGTGGCTGGAGCTGCGTTCGGTCGCCAACCCGCAGCTGGCGCTGCGCGTTGCGACCGACGGCGTGCGCCCGTTCGCGGTGCAGAACGTGCAGCCGTGATGCGCCCGAGCCGGGGCTTCACGCTGGTCGAGGTGCTGGTCGCGCTCGGCATCGTCGCCATCGCGCTGCTGGCCGGCGGCCAGGCCACCAGCGCGCTGACGCGCAACGCCACGCGCCAGAGCGACGTGCTGCTGGCCCAGGTCTGCGCCGAGAACGCCTTGATCGCGCTGCGCCTGTCGCGCCAGCTGCCCGGCGTGGGCGACACCGACCAGCCCTGCGAACAGGCCGGCCGCATGTTCCGCGTGCAGCTGGGCGTGCGGCCCACGCCCAACCCGAGCTTTCGCCGCGTCGATGCACAGGTGCTGGAGGACGGCGTGCCGGTGCTGCGCATCACCACCATCCAGGGGCGCTTCTAGATGCGCAGGCCCCACCGCGGCTTCACGCTGGTCGAGTTGCTGATCGCGCTGGCCATCATGGCCATCGTCGCCGTGCTGAGCTGGCGCGGCCTGGACGGCATGACCCGCACCCAGGCCGCCACGCGCGCCCACACCGACGCCGTGCTGACGCTGCAGGCCGGCCTGGCCCAATGGACGGCCGACCTGGACGCCATGCTGGACGTGACCGAGCGGCCGCCGCTGGACTGGGACGGCCGCGTCATGCGCATCGTGCGCGCCAGCACCACGCCCGGCGAGACCGGCCCGCTGGTCGTGGCCTGGACCCGCCGCGGCGTGGCCGATGGCGGCCAGTGGCTGCGCTGGCAGTCGCCCGTGCTGCACAGCCGGGCCCAGCTGCTGCAGGCCTGGGAGCGCGCCGGCAACTGGGCCCAGACGCCCAGCAGCGACGAACGCCAGCGCGAAGTGGCCATCGCGCCCCTGCTGGACTGGCGCCTCTTCTATTACCGCGTCAACACCTGGACCAACCCGCTGTCCAGCGCCGACACGCCGCAGACCGGCAGCAGCGGCGGCACCGACGTGCCCGATGGCGTGCGCCTGGTGCTCGAACTGCCGCCGGGCGGCCCGGTGTCCGGGACCATCACGCGCGACTGGGTGCGGCCCACGGTCGGGGGCAGCGATTCATGAAGCGCGCCCACGCACAGCGCGGCGCGGCCCTGCTGCTGGCCATGCTGACGGTGACGCTGGTGGCGACCTTCGCCGCCACCGCGCTGTGGCAGCAGTGGCGCGCGGTCGAGGTCGAGCAGTCCGAGCGCGCGCGCAGCCAGTCGGCCTGGGTGCTGGTCGGCGCGCTCGACTGGGCCCGGCTGATCCTGCGCGAGGACGCACGCGCCAGCAACACCGACCACCTGGCCGAGCCCTGGGCCGTGCCGCTGCAGGAGTCGCGCATGTCCACCTTCCTGGCGGCCGAGAACGGCGTCAACCAGGGCGGCGACGAAGGCCTGCCCGAGGTGTTCCTGTCCGGCAGCATCGTCGACCTGCAGTCGCGCATGAACGTCGCCAACCTCGTGGACAGCAACGACCAACTGATCGAGAAGCAGATGGATGCGTTCAAGCGCCTGTTCGAGCTGCTGGGCCTGCCGCAGGCCGAATTCATGACCATGGCCGAAAACCTGCGCCGCGCAAGCCAGAAGCAGACCGACGACGGCGCGGACGTGCCACTGCGTCCCGAGCGCTTCGAGCAGCTTGCCTGGCTGGGCGTCTCGCCGGCCACGCTGCGCGTGCTGGAACCCTATGCCACGCTGCTGCCGCAGAACACTCCGATCAACCTGAACACTGCCAGCGCCCAGGTCATCGCCGCCTCCACCGATGTGGACCTCACCGCCGCCCAACGCCTGGTGCAGGCCCGCAACAACAACGCGCTGCGCACCGTGGCAGACGCTGGCAGGCTCCTGGACCAGGTCGGCCTGCTCACCACGACCGACTACAGCGTGACCTCCAGCTTCTTCGAGATCAACGGCCGCCTGCGCATGGAGGGCACCGTGGTCAGCGAGCGCTCGCTGGTCAAGCGAGCCACAGGGCGCAATCCCCCCGTCACCACCATCTGGCGCCAGCGCGTGGCCGGAGAGCGCCAGCCGTGACCGTCACCAGCGCTCTCTACAATCGCGCGCCGCAAGCGCGGCCTGTCCGCGTCCCGCCGCCCCGGAGAGAGAAGCCTTGAGCACCCTGATCGTCGTCCTGCCCCTGGACACCCCCGGTGCAGCCACACCGTTGGAGTACGTGCTGAGCGCCGACGGTCGCACCGTCGGCGCCCACGCGCATGCCGTCGCGGCGCTGCTGCCCGCCGCACGCGAGACCGTGGCGCTGGTGCCTGCGCAGGCCCTGTCCTGGCACCGCGTCGAACTGCCCAAGGGCTCGCTGGCACGCGGCGCCGCCGGCACGCCGCGCCTGCGCGCGCTGCTCGAAGGCCTGCTCGAAGACCGCCTGCTCGACGACCCCGCCGCCGTGCATTTCGCGCTGGAGGCCGGCGCCCGCGCCCAGGCCCCGGCCTGGGTCGCCACCTGCGACCGCGCCTGGCTGCGCGCCGGCCTGGATCTGCTGGAGGCGGCACGCCGCCCGGCCGCCCGCGTCGTGCCCGAGCTCGCCCCCGGCAGCGAGCAGATCGAGATCCTCGGCACGCCCGAATCCGCCTGGCTCGCCTACAGCGGCGCGCAGGGCGTCAGCGTGCTGCCGCTGGCCGCGCCCGCGCTGGACTGGGCCCTGGCCCAGGCCGGCAGCGCCGAAGACGTGCCCGTGCTCGCCGATCCGGCCCTGGCCCAGTTGGCAGAGCAGAGCGGCGCCCGCCAGCTGCAGCTGCGCCCCGCCACGGCGCGCTGGCTGCAGGCCGGCGCCGGCAGCTGGGACCTGGCGCAGTTCGACCTGGCCAGCTCCG
Source organism: Pseudorhodoferax sp. (assembly GCA_049840715.1). Classification (GTDB taxonomy): domain Bacteria; phylum Pseudomonadota; class Gammaproteobacteria; order Burkholderiales; family Burkholderiaceae_C; genus Pseudorhodoferax. Next base: position 176,416 of record JASGJO010000010.1, on the reverse strand, counting down.
ACCGCCGCCGCGCCGTGCAGGGCACGCTGCGCCGCATGGCCGCCATCGCCCGCGGCCCGCAGTGGCGCGCCGCGCGCTGGGGCCTCGCCCTGCTGGTGGCGGCCCACCTGGTCGGCGTGAACGCCTGGGCCTGGAAGGAATCCACCGCCCTGGCCGACAAGCGCGCCGCCGTGCGCGGCGTGCTCTCCAGCACGTTTCCTTCCGTGCGCGTGGTCGTCGATGCGCCGGTGCAGATGGCGCGCGAGGTGGAGCTGCTGCGCCAGGCCTCCGGCGCCTACGGCCCGCGCGACCTCGAAGCCATGCTGGGCGCCCTGGGCGCCACGCTGCCGCCCGGCCAGGTGCCGCAGGCCATCGAGTTCGGCAACGGCGAAGCCCGGCTGCGCGGCCTGGCCAACAACCCCGAAGCCCTGGCCGCATTGAACGGCCGCCTGCGCGCCCACGGCATGGCGGCGCAGTCCGAAGGCGAGCGCCTGCTGCTGCGCCCCCTGCCCGACGCCGGAGCCACGCCATGAAGTTCGCCGCCCTGCAGCAACAGCTGCGCACCCGCTGGGACCTGCTCGCGCCGCGCGAGCGCGGCGCCGTCGTGCTGGCCGGTGCCATCGTGCTGGTGGCCCTGGTCTGGTGGGTCCTGCTGGGCCCGGCGCTGGCCACGCTGCGCCATGCCGAAACCCAGCACCACGAACTCGATCTGCAGCTGCAGACCATGCGCAGCCTGCAATCCGACGCCATGGCCTTGCAGAACCAGCCGCGCCTGCCCTACGACGACGCGCTGCGCGCGCTGGAGACCTCGGTGCGCCAGCGCCTGGGCAGCACGGCCCAGCTCAGCGTGGCCGGCGAACGCGCCACGCTCACGCTCAAGGCCGCCGAGGCCGATGCGCTGGCCCGCTGGATCACGCAGGCACGCGTCAACGCGCGCGCATTGCCGGCCGAAGCGCGGCTGACCCGCGCGGCCGGCCCGGCCAACGCCCCGGCCCGCTGGGACGGCGCGCTGGTCCTCACGCTGCCGGCCCGCTGACCGTGGCCCGCGCCCCCCGCTCCACCGCGACCGCCAGCACCCCCTGGGGCTGGGCCTGGCTGGGTGGCGCCGTCGGGTTGCTGGCCGGCGTGCTGGTGTTCGCACCGGCGCACTGGCTGGCCTGGGCCGTGGAGCAGGGCAGCGCGCAGCACGTGCTGCTGCGCGCGCCGCGCGGCAGCCTGTGGAACGGCTCGGCCCAGCTGGTGCTGGCCGGCGGCGCGGACAGCCGCGACGCCACCGCCCTGCCCGGCCGCTTCGAATGGCAGCTGCGTCCCGCGCTGTCGGGCCTGAAGCTGGCGATGCGCGCGACCTGCTGCATGCAGCAGCCCTGGCAGGTGCGCGCCCAGCCGCGCTGGACCGGCGCCCGCGTGCAGATCGGCGATGGCCAGTCGCACTGGCCGGCCACGGTGCTGGCCGGCCTGGGCACGCCCTGGAACACGGTCCAGCCCGAAGGCCGGCTGGCGCTGGCCGCGCAGGGCCTGTCGCTCGAATGGGTTTCCGGCCGCGTGCTGGTGAACGGCCGGCTGCAGCTGGAGGCCAGCGACCTGTCCTCGCGCCTGTCCACGCTCAAGCCCATGGGCAGCTACCGGCTCACGCTGGCCGGTGGCGGCGACGGTGCGCCGGCCAGCCTGCGGCTGGAGACCCTCTCGGGCAGCCTCACGCTGAACGGCAGCGGACAATGGGTGGGTTCGCGCCTGCGCTTTTCCGGTGAAGCCAGCGCCGCCCCCGAGCGGGTCGACGCGCTCTCCAATCTCCTGAACATCATTGGCCGACGCAATGGCCTGCGTTCCATCATCCAAGTGGGCTAGCCCGATGCACTCCTTCCTGAACCGACGCCCCGCCCACCCGACCCACCGGGCCTGCGCCCTCGCCGCCGCGCTGCTGTGCCATGCGCTGCCGGCGCTGGCGCAGATCCCGCCGGCGCCGCCGGTGCCCGCCCAGCCCGGGATGCCGGCTGCGGCCGCGCCGGCCCCGGGCGGCCCCAGCACCGTGAGCCTGGTGCCCAGCGGCCCGCGCCGCGGCGACCCGGTCACGCTGAACTTCATGAACGCCGACATCGAGGCCGTGGCGCGCACCATGGCCACCATCACCGGCCGCAACGTGGTGGTGGACCCGCGCGTGAAGGGCACGATGAACCTGTCGACGGACCAGCCCGTGCCGCCCTCGGTGGCCTACAGCCAGTTCATCGCGGCATTGCGCATGCAGGGCTTCACGGTGGTCGACGCCGCCGGCCTCGACAAGGTCGTGCCCGAGGCCGATGCCAAGCTGCAGAGCAGCCCGGTCAACGTCAGCGAGGGCGGCGACGGCGGCCTGCCCGGCGGCAGCCAGATCGTCACGCAGATCTTCCGGCTCAACCACGAGAGCGCCAACAACCTGGTGCCGGTGCTGCGCCCGCTGATCAGCCCGAACAACACCATCAACGCCAACCCCGGCACCAACTCGCTGGTCATCACCGACTACGCCGACAACCTGCGCCGGCTGGGCCGCGTGATCGCGGCCATGGACGTGTCCAACGCCACCGACGTGGAGGTGATCCCGCTGCGCCACGCCATCGCCAGCGACCTGGCGCCGCTGGTGTCCCGGCTCATCGAGCCGGGCAGCAGCGCGGGCGGCGCGGCCGCGCCGGCCGCCGGCCAGGCCGCCGACACCTCGTACCGCACCACGCTGATGGCCGAGCCGCGCAGCAATGCGCTGGTGGTGCGCGCCAGCAATGCGGCGCGCATGAACCTGATCCGCTCGCTGGTGGCACGGCTGGACCAGCCGCCGGCACCGGGCTCCAGCGCCGCCAGCGGCAACATCCACGTCGTCTACCTCAAGAACGCCGACGCGGTGAAGCTGGCGGCCACGCTGCGCGCCGCCATCGCCGCGGGCAGCACGGGCGGCACCGGCACGCAGGGCGGCGGCAGCCTGCCCAGCGGCAGCACGTCGAACCCGGGCACGCTGCAGACCTCGTTCGGCACGAACACCGGCAGCACCGGATCGAGCAGCGGCAGCAGCAGCGTCTCGGGCTTCGGCAGCAGCGGCACGGGCGGCAGCAGCCTGAACCAGGGCAACAGCAACCAGCCCTCGCACCGGCGGCCAGATCCAGGCCGACCCTTCAACCAACTCGCTGATCATCTCGGCGCCCGAGCCGCAGTACCGCCAACTGCGCACCGTCATCGACCGGCTCGACGGCCGGCGCGCCCAGGTGCTCGTGGAAAGCCTGATCGTCGAGGTCAACGCCGAGAAGGCGGCCGAGTTCGGCATCCAGTGGTCGGCCCTGCTGGGCGGCAAGAACCTGGCGGCCATCGGCACCAACTTCAGCGTGGGCGGCAGAAACATCTTCAGCATCGCGCCCGGCCTGATCAACGGCTCCGGCACCACGACGACGGGGCAGACCTCGCTGCCGTCCACGGGCGGCAACCTGGGCTACATCTACCAGAAGAACGGCAACAGCGTGCTGGGCTTCCTGGCCCGCTTCCTGGAGACCAACACCGACGGCAACATCCTGTCCACGCCGAACCTGCTGACGCTGGACAACGAGGAAGCGCGCATCATCATCGGCGAGAACGTGCCCTTCGTGACCGGCTCCTACACCAATGCCACGAGCACCAGTTCCGGCACCGTCAACCCGTTCCAGACCTACGAGCGCCAGGACGTGGGCCTGACGCTGCGGGTGCGCCCGCAGATCAACGAGAACGGCACGGTCAAGATGGTGATCTACCAGGAAAGCTCGGCCGTGAAGTCGGGCACCGAGTCGGCGGCCAGCGGCCCGACCACGACCAAGCGCGCCATCGAATCCACCGTGCTGGTGGACGACGGCTCCATCGTGGTGCTCGGCGGGCTGCTGCAGGACCAGTACGGCGGCAACCAGGAGAAGGTGCCGGGCGTGGGCGACATCCCGTTCTTCGGCAACCTGTTCAAGAGCGAAGCCCGTTCGCGCCGCAAGACCAACCTGATGGTGTTCCTGCGCCCGGTGGTGGTGCGCGACAACCAGTCCGCCGAAACCCTGTCCATGGACCGCTACGACCTCATGCGCGTGGGCCAGCAGCAGGCCCAGCCGCAGGAGAAGTTCGCTGGTGCGCGTGAACGAGGCGCCCGTGCTGCCGGAGCAGCCGCTGCGCCGCCCGGCCGCGCCGGTGCCCGCACCGCTGATGCAGCCCTCCACCAACCTGCAGACCCAGACGCCGGGCGCGCCGTCGCAGCCCGTCAACTCGCCGCAGTGATGCGCCACCCGTTGCCCTACGCCTTCGCCCGCAGCCAGCAGCTGCTGCTGGAAGACAACCTCGGCGAGCTCACGCTGTGGCTGCACCCGGCCACGCCGCCGACCGCCGTGGCCGAGGTCATGCGCAAGCACCCGGTGCGCCATGTGCAGTCGCTGGCCCAGGCCGCGCTGGCCCAGCGCATCAGCGCGGCCTACGCCCAGGGCGAATCCAACGCCGCGGCGGTGGTCAGCGAGGTCGAGAGCGACGCCGACCTCTCGCGCATGATGCAGGAGCTGCCGGCGGTGGAAGACCTGCTGGAGACCTCGGACGACGCGCCCATCATCCGCATGCTCAACGCGCTGCTCACGCAGGCCGCGCGCGACGGCGCCAGCGACATCCACATCGAACCCTACGAGCGCCACTCCAGCGTGCGCTTCCGCGTGGACGGCACGCTGCGCGAGGTGGTGCAGCCCAACCGCGCGCTGCACGCCGCGCTGATCTCGCGCCTGAAGATCATGGCCGAGCTCGACATCTCCGAGAAGCGGCTGCCGCAGGACGGCCGCATCAGCCTGCGCATCGGCACGCGCGCGGTCGACGTGCGCGTGTCCACGCTGCCCAGCGCGCACGGCGAACGCGCCGTGCTGCGCCTGCTGGACAAGTCCAGCGAGCGCATCAGCCTGACCTCCGTCGGCATGCAGGGCGAGGCCTTGCGCCAGCTGCAGGGACTGATCGCGCAGCCGCACGGCATCATCCTCGTGACCGGCCCCACGGGCTCGGGCAAGACCACCACGCTGTACGCCGCGCTGGGCGAGCTCGACGCCAGCCGCAGCAACATCATGACGGTGGAAGACCCGATCGAGTACGAGTTGCCCGGCATCGGCCAGACCCAGGTCAACGCCAAGATCGACCTCACGTTCGCCAAGGCCCTGCGCGCCATCCTGCGGCAGGACCCGGACGTGATCATGATCGGCGAGATCCGCGACTTCGAGACCGCGCAGATCGCGATCCAGGCCTCGCTCACGGGCCACCTGGTGCTGGCCACGCTGCATACCAACGACGCCGCCAGCGCCGTCACGCGCCTGATCGACATGGGCGTGGAGCCCTTCCTGCTGAGTTCCTCGCTGCTCGGCGTGCAGGCCCAGCGCCTGGTGCGCAAGCTGTGCCCGGCCTGCCGCGGCCCGGGCTGCGAGGCCTGCGGCCACACCGGCTACCAGGGCCGCACCGGCGTGTTCGAACTGCTGGTGGCCGACGACGCGATCCGCGCCCAGGTGCACAACCGCGCATCCGAGGCCGACATCCGCGCCGCCGCGCAGCGCAACGGCATGCTGCTGATGCGCGAGGACGGCGAGCGGCTCGTCGCTGCCGGCATCACCTCGCGCGAGGAATTGCTGCGCGTGACGAGAGACTGACGTGCCGGCCTACGCATTCGAAGCCGTCGATGCCGAAGGCGCGACCCGCAAGGGCGTGCTGGAGGCCGACACCGCGCGCTCGGCGCGCAGCATGCTGCGCGCCCAGGCGCTGGTGCCGCTGGCCGTGGAGCCGGTCGGCGCCGGCCAGGGCGCGGGCGAGGAGGCGCCGCGCTCGCGCGCGCTGTTCGCCGGCCGCATCTTCCGTGGCACTGCGCTGGCGGTCTGGACGCGCCAGCTGTCCGGCCTGGTCTCGGCCGGCCTGCCGCTCGAGCGCGCGCTGACCGCGCTGACCGAAGAGGCCGAGGACGAGCGCCAGCGCCACCTGCTGGCCGGCCTGCGCTCGGAGGTCAACGCCGGCTCGTCCTTCGCCAAGGCGCTGGCCCGGCACCCGCGCGAGTTCACGCCGATCTACACCGCCGTCATCGGCGCCGGCGAGCAGAGCGGCCACCTGGGCCTGGTGCTGGACCGGCTGGCCGAAGACCTGGAAACGCAGCAGGAACTCAAGTCGCGCCTGATCGGCGCCGCGCTGTATCCGGCCATCGTGAGCCTGGTGGCCATCGTGATCGTGATGTTCCTGGTCGGCTACGTGGTGCCGCAGGTGGCCAACGTGTTCGCCGGCACCAAGCGCGCGCTGCCCGTCCTCACCGTCGTCATGCTGGCCATCAGCGACGTGGTGCGCCACCACGGCTGGTGGATCGCGCTGCTGCTGCTGGCCGGCGGGGTCGGCCTCAAGCTGTCGCTGCGCGCCGAGGCCGTGCGCCTGCGCTTCGACGCCATGGTGCTGCGCCTGCCGCTGGTCGGCAAGCTGGCCGCGGGCTACAACGCGGCCCGCTTCACGAGCACGCTGGCCATGCTGGCCGCCGCCGGCGTGCCCATCCTGCGCGCACTGCAGGCCGCGGCCGAGACGCTCAACAACCGCGCCATGCGTGCCGACGCGCTGGACGCGCTGGTGGCCGTGCGCGAGGGCGCCCCGCTGGCCTCGGCGCTGGCGCAGAAGAAGCGCTTCCCGGGCCTGGTGGCGATGTTCGCGCGCCTGGGCGAGCAGACCGGCGAGCTGCCCACCATGCTGCAGCGTGCCGCGCGCCAGATCGGCAGCGAGGTGCAGCGCCGCGCGATGGCGCTGGCCACCATCCTGGAGCCGCTGCTGATCGTGGCCATGGGCCTCATCGTCATGCTGATCGTGCTGGCGGTGCTGATGCCGATCATCCAACTCAACCAGTTCGCGAGGTAGGTCCATGCCCGCCACCCTGGAAGACAAGCTCGTCGTCGCGATCTCCTCGCGCGCCCTGTTCGACCTGGAGGAGGAGAACCGGCTGTTCGAGGCCGGCGACGCGCGCGCCTACATGCAGCTGCAGCTCTCGCGGCTGGAGGTGCCGGCGCGGCCCGGCGTGGCCTTCTCGCTGGTGCGCAAGCTCCTGGCCTTCAACGACGCCGCGCAGCAGCGCGTCGAGGTGGTGGTGCTCTCGCGCAACGACCCGGTCAGCGGCATGCGCATCTTCCGTTCGGTGCGCGAGGCCGGCATCAAGCTCGAGCGCGGCGTGTTCACGCAGGGCCGCGACCCCTTCGGCTACCTGCGCCCGCTGCGCGCCCACCTGTTCCTGTCGGCCAACGAGGCCGACGTGCGCGAGGCACTGGCCCAGGGCTTCCCGGCCGCGCGCGTGCTGACCGAATCGGCGCCAGGCCGGCCACAACCACCCGAGCGAAGTGCGCATCGCCTTCGACGGCGACGCCGTGCTGTTCTCCGACGAGGCCGAACAGGTGTTCCAGGCCAAGGGCCTGGACGCGTTCCAGCTGCACGAGACCGAACAAGGCCGCGCTGCCGCTGCCCGACGGCCCGTTCAAGCCGCTGCTGGCCGCGCTGCACCGGCTGCAGCAGGCGTCCCAGCGCCGGCATGCGCATCCGCACCGCGCTGGTCACGGCGCGCAGCGCGCCCGCGCACGAGCGCGCCATCCGCACGCTCATGAACTGGAACATCGAGGTCGACGAGGCCATGTTCCTCGGCGGCCTGCCCAAGGGCGAGTTCCTGCGCGAGTTCGAGCCCGACTTCTTCTTCGACGACCAGACCACGGCATGTGCGCTCGGCCGCGCGCCATGTGCCGGCCGGCCATGTGAGCCACGGCGTGGCCGACCACCCGCCACCCGCGGGCTGACGGTCCGGCGGGCCCGGGGCCTGCGGAACACCCGGATGCGACGGTGCGCGGCGCCCGCTAGCATGCGCCGCGGAGGAGACTGTTCGTGACGTTCGACAACGCCGTGCTGACGGGTGCCTGCGGCGGGCTGGGCCAGGCACTCGCCCGTGCGCTGCTCGCCGGCGGCGCGCGGCGTCGCGCTGGTCGGCCTGCAGCGCAAGGCTTTGGACCCGCTGGCCGCGCTGGCGCCCGGCCGCTGCGCCATCTACACGCCCGACGTGAGCGACGGCGCCGGCCATGGCCGCCATGGCGGCGGACTGGACCGCGCGCTTCGGCACGCCGGACCTCGTCATCGCCAATGCCGGCGTGGCCGGCGGCTTCGACACCGCGCGGCCCGAAGACCTGGCCGTGCTGCGCCGCATGCTGGAGATCAACCTCGTCGGCGTGGCGGCCACCTTCGCACCCTTCCTGACCGCGATGCGCGGCCGCGCGGCCGCCCGGGCGCGCTGGTCGGCGTGGCCAGCGTGGCGGGCTGGCGCGGCCTGCCCGGCAACGGCGCCTACTGCGCCAGCAAGGCCGGCCTGATCGCCTACCTGCAAAGCCTGCGCGCCGAACTTCGCGCCCACGGCGCTGCGCGTGCACACCGTGAGCCCGGGCTACCTGCGCACCGCGCTCACGGCTGGCAACCGCTTCGCCATGCCCGGCCTGCTGGAGCCCGACGATGCCGCCGCGGCGCCTCCTCGCCGGCGTGGCGGCGGGCCGCGAACACATCGTGCTGCCGCGCCGCATCGGCTGGCTGTCGCGCGCGCTGGCCGTGCTGCCCGCGCCGCCTGCACGACCGCATCCTGCTCGGCGCAGCCGCGCAAGCCCCGGCCCGGCGAAGCCGGGGCCACCGAGATTCCGGGCCTGAAAAGATGAGCACTCCGACGCACGAACAGATCGCCCTCGATCGGCGCCGGCCCCTCGGGCCTGGCCGGCGCCCGCAACCTGCAGAAGCAGGGCATCGCCTTCCAGGGCTTCGAGGCCCACGGCGATGTGGGCGGGCTCTGGAACATCGAGAACCCGCGCTCGCACGGTCTATGCCTCGGCGCACCTGATCTCCAGCAAGCGCATGACGGAGTTCAGCGAGTTCCCGATGGACGACACGGTGGCCGACTACCCCAGCCACCGCGAGCTGCTGGCGTACTTCCGCGCCTTCGCCGCACCGCTTCGAGCTGCGCCGCCACTACCGCTTCGACACCCGGGTGCTGAAGGCGGAGCCGGTGCGGACGCGCCCGGCACGCGCTGGCGCCTGACCACGCAGACCGGCACGGCCGCGCCCGAGGTGGCCGAGTACAAGGGCCTGGTGATCGCCAACGGCACGCTGGCCGAGCCCAACATGCCGCGACTTCCCGGGCCACTTCGCCGGCGAGCTGTGGCACACCTCGGCCTACAAGGAAGCCGACGCAGTTCACGGGCAAGCGCGTGCTGATCGTGGGCGCGGGCAACTCGGGCTGCGACATCGCGGTCGACGCGGTGCACCACGCCAGGCAGCATCGACATCTCGGTGCGGCGCGGCTACTACTTCATGCCCAAGTACGTGTTCGGCAAGCCGGCCGATTCCGTGGGCGGCAAGTTCACGCTGCCGCCCTGGCTCAAGCAGCGCATCGACAGCGCCATCCTGCAGTGGTTCACGGGGGATCCGGTGCGCTTCGGCTTTCCCGGCCCGACTACCAGCATGTACGAGTCGCACCCGGTCGTGAACTCGCTGATCCTGTACCACATCGGCCATGGCGACGTGGGCGTGCGCCCCGACATCGCGCGCTTCGACGGCCACACCGTGCACTTCAAGGACGGCCAGGCGCACGACTACGACCTGGTGCTGGCCGCCACCGGCTACAAGCTGCACTACCCCTTCCTCGACCACGCGCTGCTCGAACTGGCAGGGCATGGCGCCGCGCCTGTACCTGAACATCTTCGCGCCGCGCTTCGACCGGCTGGCCGTGCTGGGCATGGTGGAGGCCAGCGGCCTGGGCTGGCAGGGCCGCTACGAGCAGGCCGAACTGGTGGCGCGCTACCTCAAGGCGCTGGACGCGGGCAGCCCGCAGGCCACCGCGCTGCAGGCCACGCGCGACGCCGGGCCCGCCAGCTGGCCCGACCTCGTCGGGCGGCTACAAGCTACCTGAAGCTCGAACGCATGGCCTACTACGTGCACAAGGACACCTACCGCAAGGCGGTGCGCGCGGCGGCCGCGGCCTTCGCCTGACCTGGAGCGCCCGCCCATGCTGCCCGTCGACGAGATCCGCCTGAACTTCAACCCGGCCTCGCTGGCCGTGCTCAATGCGGTGCTGGCCTTCCTGATGTTCGGCATCGCGCTGGACACGCGCATCGAGGACTTCAAGCGCGTCGCGCGCATGCCGCTGGCCTTCGGCGGTCGGCATCGGCGGCGCAATTCATCGCCCTGCCGGCCATCACCTATCGTGCTCACGCTGCGTGCTGGGCCTGGGCCCCAGCATCGCGCTGGGCATGATCCTGGTGGCCTGCTGCCCGCCCGGCAACGTCGAGCAACATCCTCACGCACCGCGCCCGCGGCAACGTGGCGCTCAGCGTGTCCATGACGGCGATGTCCAACGCGCATCGCCATCGTGGCCATGCCGCTGAACTTCGCGTTCTGGGGCGGCCTGCACCCCACGGCCTCGCCGCTGCTGCGCAGCATCTCGCTCGACCCGCTGGAGATGGGCGGGCACATCCTGCTCATCATCGGCCTGCCCTTCGTGCTGGGCATCTGGTGCGCCGAGCGCTTTCCGCGCTGGACGGCGCGCTTCAGAAGCCCGTGCGCATCCTGAGCTTCGTGCGCTGATCGCCTTCATCGTCGGCGCCATCGCCGGCAACTGGCGCTACTTCCTCGACTACGTGGGCCTGGTGCTCGTGGCCGTGGCACTGCACGACGCGCTGGCCTTCGGCACCGGCTACGCTCTGCGCGCGCGCCTTCGGCCTGGCCGACTACGACCGGCGCGCGATGACCATCGAGGTCGGCATCCGCAACGCGGGCCTGGGCCTGGTGATGATCTTCGGCTTCTTCGGCGGCCTGGGCGGCATGGCCGTGGTGGCCGGCGTCGTGGGGCTTCTGGGACATCATCCCCGGCCTGGTCGCTGGCCGGCTGGTGGGGCACGCACGGCCCGCTGCAGGGCGGCTCCGCGGCATGACGACAGTGCCACGGACAAGGCGCCGAACGATGTGGTCACCGGGCGCGGACGGCTTCCTGCGGCCGCGGCGCTGGTCGCGCGCGCTGGCGCGCGCAGGTCGCGACATCGACCATCGTCGCTGGCGGCCGACGTGCGCGAGGTGCCCGCCGACGCGCCGCCTGCCCGGCATCGGCCTACGTGGTGCAGGACGTGCGCGACGCGGCGTCTGGCGCAGACGCTGGCCGCGGCACGGCATCGACACGCGTGGTGCACCTGGCCTCCATCGTCACGCCCGGCAGGGGCTCGACGCCGCGAGCTGGAGTATGCGGTGGACGTGCGCGGCAGCGCAACGTGCTGGACGCCTGCCTGGCCGCAGGACGTGCGGCGCATCGTGGTCGTCAGCTCCAGCGGCGCGGCCTACGGCTACCACGCCGACAACCCCGACTGGCTGACCGAGGACATGCCGGTGCGCGGCAACGAGAGCTTCGCCTATGCGCACCACAAGCGGCTGGTCGAGGAGATGCTGGCGCGAGCGCGCGCGCGGCATCCGCAGCTCGAGCAGACCGTGCTGCGCATCGGCACCATCCTGGGCGAGCGGGTGGACAACCAGATCACCGCCTTGTTCGAGAACGCGCGCCTGCTGGCGATCCGGGCAGCGACAGTCCCTTCGTCTTCGTCTGGGACGAGGACGTCTGCGGCGCGCTGTCCTGCACGCGCTGCGCAGCGGCCGCCCGGCTGCTACAACCTCGCGGGCGACGGCGCGCTGACCATCCACGACATCGCCGCGCGCCTGGGCAAGCCGCTGCTGGAGCTGCCGGCCGGTCTGCTGCGCAGCGCGCTGGCCTGGGCTCGCGCGCTGGGCATCGGGCCGCTACGGCCCCGAGCAGCTGGACTTCCTGCGCTACCGCGCCCGTGCTGCTCAACACCGCGCTCAAGCAGCGCTTGGCTACGTGCCCGCAAGACCAGCGCCCAGGCCTTCGACGCCTTCGTCGCCGCCCGGCGCGCCCAGGGCGGCCGCTGGACAGCGCATGAGCCTGGCCTAAGCCGCGCGGCGGCAGCCACGCTAGCATGGGCGGCGCCGACCACGACCCGCCGGCACGACATGCACATTCCAACAACGGCTTGCGCTCACGCGCCAGCAGGCGCAACGCATCTGGCGCCTGCTCCGCTTCCCTACTTCCGGTCCGAGGAGAAATGGCGCGCGCCGGCCTGCTGGCGGCCATCGTGGTGCTGAACCTGGCCGGCGTCTGGCTGCTGGTGCAGTACAACGACTGGAACCGCGTGATCGATGATGCGGCTCGAGAAACGCGACCAGGCCGTGTTCTGGGCAAGCAGCCGGGCCGCTTCACCGTCCTGGCCTTCGGCATGATCATCCTGGCGGTCTACCGCTTCTACCTGACCCAGCTGCTGGAGAAGCGCTGGCGTGCCTGGATGACCGGCACCTACCTCAGGCGCTGGATGTCGACTACGCCTTTACCGCATGGAACTGGCGCGTACGGCCAGGCCGGAGGTGTGCGTGCCGCCGGACAACCCCGACCAGCACATCCAGGAAGACCTGAACCTGTTCACCACCTACACGGTGTCGCTGACCATGGGCGCGTTCAACGCCTGCGTCACGCTGGTGAGCTTCGTCGGCATCCTGTGGGGGCTGTCGGGCGCGTTCGCGTTCGACGTGGCCGGGCGGCACGTGGAGATCCCGGGCTTCATGGTCTGGATGGCGGTGCTGTACTGCCTGGCCGGCAGCCTGGTCACGCACTTCATCGGCCGGCCGCAGATCGGGCTCAACTTCCGCCAGCAGCGGCTGGAGGCCGATTTCCGCCACCACATGGTGCGCGTGCGCGAGTACAGCGAGGCCATCGCGCTGGACCGCGGCGAGCCGGTCGAGCGCGCGCAGCTGGACAGCCGCTTCGGCAAGGTGCTGGGCAACTACCTGGACCTGATCCGCGCGCAGAAGCGGCTGATCTGGTTCAGCAGCTTCTTCGGCCAGGCGGCGGTGATCTTCCCGTTCCTGGTGTCGGCGCCGCGCTTCTTCAGCGGCGCGCTGCAGCTGGGCGATCTGATGCAGATTTCCTCGGCCTTCGAGCGCGTGCAGAACGCGCTGGCGTGGTTCGTCGACAACTACCAGGAGCTGGCGGTCTGGCGCGCCACGACCGACCGGCTGACCAGCTTCGAAGCCCACCTGGCGGCCCACGCGGCGCGCCGCGAAGGGCAGGAGGTCCACTACACGCCGCACGCCGACGCGCTGGCCACGCAGGACCTTGCGCTGGCCCTGCCCGACGGGACGCAGTTGCTGGACGGCCTGGACCTGCAGCTCCAGCCCGGCCAGCGCGTGCTGCTCCAGGGCCCCTCGGGCAGCGGCAAGTCCACCCTGTTGCGCGCCATCGCCGGCATCTGGCCGCATGCGAGCGGCAGCGTGGCACAGCCGGCGGACGCCATGTTCATCCCGCAGCGCCCCTACTTCCCGGACGGGCCTTTGCGCGATGCACTGGCCTACCCGAAGCCGGCCTCGGACTACCGCGACGACGACCTGCGCGCCGCGCTGCGCGACGCCCAGCTGCCGCAGCTCGCGGACAACCTGGACCGCCAGGACGCCTGGAGCCAGAAGCTCTCGGGCGGCGAGCAGCAGCGCCTGGCCGTGGCGCGCGTGCTGCTCAGGAAGCCGCGCTGGATCTTCGCCGACGAGGCCACCAGCGCGCTGGACGCGCCGGCCGAGCAGGCGGTCTACGCCAAGCTCGTGGCCCAGGTGCAGGCGGCCGGCGGGGCCCTGCTGTCGATCGCGCACCGGCCGGCCGTGGCCGCCTTCCACGACCGCAGCTGGCAGCTGGTGCCCAACGACGGCGGCGCGGCACGCTTCCGGCTGCGACAGGCGCCACTGCCGGCGCAGTGAACGGGTAAACGGGTAGACCCGGCCTACCGCCGGGCGCCGGCCTCACAGGCCGGTGGTCTTCTTGGCCGAGGGGTCGGCGTAGGTGACCGGGCTGTCGGCTTCCTTGGGCGGGTTGAGCGTGAGGTTGCCGGTCTGCGCCACGTCGATGGCGTTGCCGCCGGCGCGCCACAGGCTTTGCAGGAAGTCCAGCAGCTTCTTGGAGATGGGCTCCTTGGGCGGCTCGGGCGGCTTCTTCTTCCTCGACCTTGGGCTTTTCGGTCCAGTTCTTGGGCGCGGCATCGTCCGGGCCGGAAGGCTGGTCGGGGCCCGGCTTCTGGCCGGTGGCCTGGTAGCGGCCCAGGGCTTCGGCCGTCTCGGCGGTCGGGGCGGCGTCCGTCTGCAGGCGCTGCTCGAAGGCCTCGGTCGCCGCCTCGATGCTGGACTTCTGCGGCACCGCGCCGGCCTGCCCGGCCGGCGCGCCCTGCCCGCCCGCCGCAGACGCCGCCACCATGACGGCACCGGCCGCGGTGGCGGCTTCGTCCTCGCCGACGCGGCCGGAGCGGATCAAGGCATCGGCCTGGGCCGACAGCTCCACCCGGATCGAGGGCTCGGGCTGCTGTGCGACCGCGCGCTCCTGCAGCACCCGGGTTTCTTCGCGCGTGGCCCGCGCCACGGTTCCGGCGGGCGCGGCTGCGCTGCCGGCGGCCGGCTGCGAATCGGCGCCGGCGGCGGCCGGCCCGTTCACAGTGCGATCAACAGAAGGCAGTTGCATGGCGCTCACCAAAAGGACTGGACGAACGGCCGGGGAAATGGGTTTTTCCTGGCCTCGCTTGTCTTAACGGCAGAACTGAACCGGAATTTAGGCCTATTTCTTCAAAAGGCACAAAATTCTTCGCACAAGCGCACCGCCCGTCACAGGAAGCGTTCCAGCAGCCGGCGCGACGGCCGGTCCAGCGCCTGGCGGTCGCGCACGCGGTAGTGCACGCCCTGGCCGCTGGCGATCAACAGGCCACCGTCGGGCAGGCGGCGGATGTCCTCTTCGCTCTTGAGCACGAAATCGCTGGTACCGCGGTCGGTCTCCACGCGCCAGATGCTGGGCGTGGAGAAGGTGGACACGCTGAGCAGCCGCCGCACCTCGGGCTGGAACTCGCGCGCCGCGAGTTCCTCGTCGAGCAGCGCGCGCTGCGGCCCTGGCAATGCATCCAGCGCGTCGATCCAGACCAGCTCGCGGCCGTCGCTGCCGACCAGCGACAGGCCGTCGCCGGGCGCCGACAGCGGAAAGGCCCGCACCGGCACCACGCCGACATGCTCGGTCCCGCCCAGGCGCAGCACGAGCTGGCCCATGGGATGGCGTTGCAGTTCGAAGTCCATCACACGCTTCCTGCGGGGTGGGCGGGGTGGCTGGCCGGCAGCTCGGCCGGCAGCGCGTCGCCGTCGGTGTCCACGCGCCGCAACTGGGCCTCGTACAGCCGCCAGTAGGCGCCCTGGCGCGCCATGAGTTCGTCGTGCGGGCCGACCTCGACGACCTGGCCGCGGTCCATCACGACCAGCCGGTCGGCCTTGCGCAGGGTCGACAGCCGGTGCGCGATGGCGATGGTGGTGCGGCCCTTCACGAGGTTGTCCAGCGCCTTCTGGATCTCCTTCTCGGTCTCGGTGTCCACGGCCGAGGTGGCTTCGTCCAGGATCAGGACCCGGGGATCGATCAACAGCGCGCGCGCGATGGAGATGCGCTGGCGCTCGCCGCCCGACAGGCCCTGGCCGCGTTCGCCGACCAGCGAGTCGTAGCCCTGCGGCAGCCGCAGGATGAACTCGTGCGCATGCGCGGCGCGCGCGGCGGCGACGATCTCGGCGCGCGTGGCGTCGGGCCGGCCGTAGGCGATGTTCTCGGCGATGGTGCCGAAGAACAGGAACGGCTCCTGCAGCACCAGGCCGATGTGGCGCCGGTAGTCGGCCACGCGCAGGCGGCGCAGGTCCAGGCCGTCGACGCGGATCGCGCCTTCGCTCACGTCGTAGAAGCGGCAGATCAGGTTCACGAGCGTGCTCTTGCCCGAACCGCTGTGGCCGACCAGGCCGATCATCTCGCCCGGGCGGATGTCCAGCGAGAGGTTGCGGATCACCGAGCGGTTGCCGTAGCGGAAGGCGATGCCGTCCATCTGCAGCCCGCCGCGCAGGCCGCCGGCCGGCAGCGCCAGCGGCTCGGCCGGCTCGGGCACGTTGGAGCGGTGGTCCAGGATGTCGAAGATGCGCTTGGCGCCCGAGGCCGCCTTCTGCGTGACCGAGACGATGCGGCTCATGGAATCGAGCCGCGTGTAGAAGCGGCCGATGTAGGCCAGGAAGGCCGTCAGCACGCCGACCGTGACCTGCTGGTGCGCCACCAGCCAGATGCCGAAGGCCCAGACCACGAGCAGGCCGATCTCGGTCAGCAGCGAGACCGTGGGCGTGAACAGCGACCAGGTCTTGTTGAGCCGGTCGTTGACTTCCAGGTTGCGCCGGTTGGCATCGCGGAAGCGCTGCGCCTCGCGCCCTTCCTGGGCAAAGGCCTTGACCACGCGGATGCCGGGAATGGTGTCGGCCAGCACGCTGGTGACGTCGGACCAGACCCGGTCGATCTTCTCGAAGCCCGTGCGCAGGCGGTCGCGCACCACGTGGATCATCCAGCCGATGAAGGGCAGCGGCAGCAGCGTGACCAGCGCCAGGCCCGGGTGGATGGAGAACAGCACGGCCGCCGTCATCGCGATCATGAGCACGTCGGTTGCGAAATCGAGCGCATGCAGCGACAGGAAGACGCAGATGCGGTCGGTTTCCGAGCCGATGCGCGACATCAGGTCGCCGGTTCGCTTGCCGCCGAAGTAGTCGAGCGAGAGCTGCAGCAGGTGGTCGAAGGTGGCCGTGCGCAGGTCGGCGCCGATGCGCTCGGACACCAGGGCCAGCAGGTAGGTGCGCCACCAGTTCAGGCCCCAGCCCAGCAGCGCCGCCGCGAGCAGCCCCCCCAGGTACAGCATCACCGTGCCGAGCGCGATCTGCTGGCCGTTCTGGAACGGGATCAGCACCTCGTCCATGAGCGGGATCGTCAGGTAGGGCGGCACCAGCGTCGCGGCCGTGGAGGCCAGCGTCAGCACGAAGCCCAGCAGCAATTGCATGCGGTAGGGATGGGCGAAGCGCCACAGCCGCAACAGCACCCAGGTCGAGGGCGGCGTATGCAACTCGCGGAAACAGACGCTACAGGTTTCGCTGTCCGCAGGCAGCGGTGCGTGGCAGGTCGGGCAGGTGCTGCCCTCGTCCTCGTCGGCCGGCTCGGGGCTGCCGCGGCGTTCGAACTGGCGCAGCAGGCGCAGCGCCTGGGGGTCGGCCGCCAGCGTGAAGCGCCAGTGCGCGAGCCGCCGGCGCCCGTCGTGCAGCTCCAGCTGGCCGACGCCGGCATGGTCGGAATGGCGCAGCGCCAGGGCTGGCGTCAGCGGCCAGCTCTGCACCTGCGGCGCACCTGTCGCACAGGTGACAGCAACGAGGCGCTGCTCGGTCAACGCCAGCAGACCCGGTGCAAAACGCAGTTGCGCATCCAGGTCAACCGCCACGCTGGCTGTTACGTTTTCACCGCCTGCCAGTTCGGCCTTCAGGGCGGACTGGAGCGTCGAAGAACTGGAAAGGTCGACCTGATGTGGAAGATGCATGTTGAACAGATGAGGCGCGAAATTCTCGCCGAAGGCCGAAGCGGCCAGGCTGGCGGCCACCCACAACGCGCCAGGCGGTCCGCATGACGACAGGCACCCCGGCGCCGTCGCGCGAGGCCGACATCCAGCTGCTGCGCATCCGCTACCTGCGCGGCCCCAACATCTGGACCTACCGTTCGGCCCTGGAGGTCTGGCTGGACCTGGGCGAGCTGGAGGACTTCCCGTCCAACCTGATCCCCGGGCTGACCGAGCGCCTGGTGGCCATGCTGCCCGCGCTGGTCGAGCACCACTGCGGCGTGGGCGAGCGTGGCGGCTTCCTGCAGCGCCTGGTCGAAGGCACCTGGGCCGGCCATGTGCTGGAGCACGTGGTCATCGAGCTGCTGAACCTGGCCGGCATGCCGACCGGCTTCGGGCAAACCCGCAGCACCTCGCAGCGCGGCGTCTACCGCATGGTGTTCCGCGCGCGCGACGAGCAGGTCGCGCGCACGGCCCTGGCCTGCGGCCACCGGCTGCTGATGGCCGCCATCCACGGCGAGACCTTCGCCGTGCCGGTGGCGGTGTCCCAGATCCGCGCCAAGGTGGACGACTGCTACCTGGGCCCGAGCACGGCCTGCATCGTGGCGGCCGCGGCCGACCGCGGCATTCCGCACATCCGCCTCAACGAAGGCAACCTGGTGCAGCTGGGCCATGGTGCGCGCCAGCGCCGCATCTGGACCGCCGAGACCGACCGCACCAGCGCCATCGCCGAGGGCATCGCCGGCGACAAGGACCTGACCAAGACCCTGCTGGCCTCCTGCGGCGTGCCGGTGCCCGAGGGCCAGGTGGTCGACAGCCCGGCCGCGGCCTGGGAAGCGGCCCAGGACATCGGCCTGCCCGTGGTCGTCAAGCCCTCGGACGCCAACCATGGTCGCGGCGTGAGCCTGGACCTGTCCGAGCAGAGCGACATCGAGAAGGCCTTCGGCGTCGCCGACGCCGAAGGCAGCGAGGTCATCGTCGAGCGCTTCATCCGCGGCGACGAGCACCGCCTGCTCGTGGTCGGCGGCAAGGTCGTGGCCGCTGCGCGCGGCGAGAGCCTGTCCATCACGGGCGACGGCCGCCAGACCGTGGCCCAGCTGATCGACAGCCAGCTCAACAGCGACCCGCGCCGCGGCGACGCCGAGGAATTCCCGCTCGAGACCATCGACCTCGAGAAGGACGGCGTGATGCGCCTGCTGCTCGAGCGCCAGGGACTGGACGCCGCGGCGGTGCCGGCCAAGGGCCGGCGCGTGCTGGTGCAACGCACCGGCAACGTGGCGATCGACTGCACGGACGAGGTGCACCCCGAGGTCGCGCACGCGGCGGCATTGGCCGCGCGCGTGGTCGGCCTGGACATCGCCGGCATCGACCTCGTGGCCGAGGACATCGGCAAGCCGCTGCAGGCCCAGGGCGGCGCCATCGTCGAGGTCAACGCCGGTCCGGGCCTGCTGATGCACCTGAAGCCGGCCGAAGGCGCGCCGCGCCCGGTCGGCCAGGCCATCGTCGACCACTTGTTCGCCGAGGACGAAGACGGCCGCATCCCCATCGTCGGCGTGGCCGGCACGCTGGGCACGGCCACCATCGCGCGCCTGGTGGCCTGGCTGCTGCACCTGTCGGGCCGCCGCGTCGGCCTGGCCTGCAGCGACGGCCTGTTCCTGGACAGCCGCCGTGTCGACGCCGGCGATTGCGCCGGCTGGGAGAGCGGCCACCGCCTGCTCATGAACCGCGCCATCCACGCCGCCGTGCTCGAGAACGGCCCAGCCTCCATCCTGCGCGACGGCCTGGCCTACGACCGCTGCCAGGTCGGCATCGTGACCGACATGGGGGGCGCCAGCCAGCTGGCCGAGTTCGACATCCAGGAGAGCGACCAGCTGGCCCGCGTGCTGCGCACCCAGGTCGACGTGGTGCTGTCCGACGGCGTGGCCGTGCTCAACGCCAGCGATCCGCGCGTGGCGGCGCTGGCCTCGCTGTGCGACGGCCAGGTCATCCTGTACGGCAAGGAAGCCGAGCTGCCGGCCATCATGGCGCACCGTGCCAACGGCGGCCGGGCCGTGCTGATGCAGCAGGGCCAGCTGGTGCTGGCCCACGGCAACAGCGTGACGGCGCTGGCCGGCATCCAGCAGCTGACGGCGCGCCGCGGCAAGACCATGCGCGACGACAAGCTGGTGTGCAGCGTGCTGGCCGCCGTGGCCGCGGCCTGGGCGCTGCAGATCTCGCCGGACCTGATCTCCGCCGGCCTCAAGACCTTCGAACTCGACCCCGGTTCGACCACCCGTACCGCCAGAACCCTGGCCGCACGCTGATGCCTTTCTCCAACGACGACAACGGCTTCGTGCAAGCACGAGACAACACCATGCACATCTCTCGCGTGCGGGCCCTGCGCGGCCCGAATCTGTGGAGCCGGCACACGGCGCTCGAGGCCATCGTCTCTTGCGCGCCGCCCGAGCGCTCCATCGTCGAACTGCCGGGCTTCGAGATCGCCGTGCGCGCGCGCTTCCCGACCATCGGCACGCTGCGTTCGGGCCCGAACACCGGCCCCGTGGCGCTGGCCCATGTGCTGGAGAGCGCGGCACTGGCGCTGCAGGCCCAGGCCGGCTGCCCGGTCACGTTCAGCCGCACGGCGGCCACGCTGGAGCCCGGCATCTACCAGGTGGTGGTCGGCTACAGCGAGGAGGCCGTGGGCCGCCGCGCGCTCGAGCAGGCCGAGGCGCTGATCCAGGCCACGCTGCAGGGCCAGCCCTTCGACGTCGAAGCGGCGATCGCCGAACTGCGCGCACTGGACGAGGACGAGCGCCTGGGCCCGAGCACGGGCTGCATCGTCGAGGCCGCCGTGGCCCGCGGCATCCCCTACCGCCGGCTCACGCGCGGCTCCATGGTGCAGTTCGGCTGGGGCTCGCAGCAGCGCCGCATCCAGGCTGCCGAGCTCGACGCGACCAGCGCCGTCTCCGAATCCATCGCGCAGGACAAGGACCTGACCAAGAAGCTGCTGCACGCCGCCGGCGTGCCGGTGCCGCATGGCCGCCCGGTCGCCAGCGCCGACGAGGCCTGGGCCGTGGCCCAGCAGATCGGCCTGCCCGTGGTGGTCAAGCCGCAGGACGGCAACCAGGGCAAGGGCGTGACGGTCAACATCGGCGACCGCGCGCACCTGGAAGCGGCCTTCGCCACCGCGGCCGAGTACGGCGAGGTCATGGTCGAGCAGTACCTGCCCGGCAGCGACTTCCGCCTGCTCGTGGTCGGCGACAAGCTGGTCGCGGCCTCGCGGCGCGACCCGCCCCAGGTCACGGGCGACGGCGAGCACACGGTGCGCGAACTCGTGGACATGGTCAACGCCGACCCGCGCCGCGGCGACGGCCACGCCACCGCGCTGACCAGGATCCGCTTCGACGACATCGCCATCGCGCGGCTCGGCGTGCAGGGCCTGGAGCCCGACTCGGTGCCGAAGAAGGGCCAGCGCGTGATCCTGCGCAACAACGCCAACCTGTCCACCGGCGGCACCGCCACCGACGTGACCGACGACGTGCACCCGGCCATCGCCGCGCACGCCGTGGCCGCCGCGCAGATGGTGGGCCTGGACATCTGCGGCGTGGACCTGGTCAGCGAGACCGTGCTCAAGCCGCTCGAGCAGCAGCGCGGCGGCATCGTCGAGGTCAACGCCGCGCCGGGCCTGCGCATGCACCTGTCGCCCTCGTACGGCAAGGCGCGCAACGTGGGCCAGGCCATCGTCGACACGCTGTACGGCGCCGGCGAGGATGGCCGCATCCCGGTGGTGGCCGTGACCGGCACCAACGGCAAGACCACGACCACGCGCCTGATCGCCCATTTGTTCACGGCCGCCGGCCTGCGCGTGGGCATGACCAACACCGACGGCGTCTACGTGGAAGGCCGCCAGATCGACAGCGGCGACTGCAGCGGCCCGCGCAGCGCGCGCAACGTGCTGATGCATCCCGACGTGGACGCGGCCGTGTTCGAGACCGCGCGCGGCGGCATGCTGCGCGAGGGCCTGGGCTTCGACCAGTGCCAGGTGGCCGTCGTCACCAACATCGGCGCGGGCGACCACCTGGGGCTGAACTACATCACCACGGTGGAAGACCTGGCCGTGCTCAAGCGCGTGATCGTGCAGAACGTGGCCACCAGCGGCTACGCCGTGCTCAACGCCGCCGACCCCAACGTGGCGGCCATGGCCGCGGCCTGCCCGGGCCAGGTGATCTTCTTCGCGGCCGACCGGCACCACCCGGTGATGGCCACGCACCGCGCCCAGGGCCGGCGCACCGTGCACGTGGACGGCGAGCACCTCGTGGCCGCGGTGGGCTCCTGGCGCGAGACGATCGCGCTGCGCGACATCCCGATCACGCGCGGCGGCAGCATCGGCTTCCAGGTCGAGAACGCGATGGCCTCGGTCGCCGCGGCCTGGGCCGCCGGCCTGTCCTGGGACGCGGTGCGCCGCGGCCTGGCCAGCTTCGCCAACGATGCCGACAACGCGCCGGGCCGCTTCAACGTGATGGACTACCGCGGCGCCACCGTGATCGCCGACTACGGCCACAACCCGGACGCCATGCGCGCCCTGGTCGCCGCCGTCGATGCGATGCCGGCACGCCGGCGCAGCGTGGTCATCAGCGGCGCGGGCGACCGGCGCGACGAAGACATCCGCGAGCAGACCGCCATCCTGGGCAACGCCTTCGACCACGTGATCCTGTACCAGGACGCCTGCCAGCGCGGCCGCGCCGACGGCGAGGTGCTGGCGCTGCTGCGCCAGGGCCTGGCCCAGGCCAGCCGCGCGCGCGAGGTCGACGAGGTGCATGGCGAGTTCAAGGCCATCGACCAGGCGCTGGCCGCGCTGCAGCCGGGCGACCTGTGCCTGGTGCTGGTCGACCAGGTCGAGGAAGCACTGGCCCATCTGGCGCGCTGCGTCGAGGAAGCGGCGGCCGTCGCGGCCTGACGCGTTTCGATACGGTTTCGGCGCAGCCTGCGGGCCCGACCCGCAGGCTAAAATCCGCCCCTTTGCCGAAACCTCCCCCCATGTCCGCTGCACCCGCTGGGCACGCCCGTGCCAGCTTCGACTTGAAGAGCGCCAGCCTGCCGTTGATCTCGGTGGTGCTCAAGACCCCGAACCTCGCGGTGCTGTCGCAGGAACTGCAGGCCCGTTTCGGCGAAACCCCCGACTTCTTCGACGAAGACCCGGCCGTGATCGTGCTCACGCAGATCGCCCAGGACCCCACGCCGTTGAGCTTCTCGGTGCTGCTGACGCTGCTCAAGCACTACCGGCTGCGCCCCTTCGGCATCCACGGCGGCAGCCTGGCGCACAAGGAAACGGCGGCAGCCGTCGGCCTGATGGACCTGCCCGAGATTTCCTCGTCCGCCGTGGCGGTGCCGGGCGATGCCCCCGCGCCGGCCCCGGCGGCGCCGGCCCCGGTGGCAGCCCCGGCCCCCGCCGACGCGGCGGCCCCGGCCAACGGCACCATGGTGATCGACCGGCCGCTGCGCTCGGGCCAGCAAGTCTATGCGCGCGGCTGCGACCTGATCGTGCTGCAGGCCGTCAACTTCGGCGCCGAGATCATCGCCGACGGCAACATCCACGTGTACGCGCCGCTGCGCGGCCGGGCGATCGCCGGCGCGCGCGGCAACACCGACGCGCGCATCTTCAGCACCTGCATGGAGGCCCAGCTGATCTCCATCGCCGGCATCTACCGCACCAGCGAAGTCGCCCTGCCCGCCGAAGTGCTGGGCAAGCCAGCCCAGGTGCGCCTGGTCGGCGAGAGCCTGGTGCTCGACCCCATCTGAATCCATCCCTTAGAACAAAGGACCTCCATTCCATGAGCAAGATCATCGTGGTCACCTCCGGCAAGGGAGGTGTGGGCAAGACCACCACCAGCGCCAGTTTCTCTTCCGGCCTGGCCCTGAAGGGCCACAAGACGGTGGTCATCGACTTCGACGTCGGCCTGCGCAACCTGGACCTGATCATGGGTTGCGAGCGCCGCGTGGTCTACGACCTGATCAACGTGATCCACAACGAAGCCAACCTGAACCAGGCGCTGATCAAGGACAAGCAGTGCGAGAACCTGTTCGTGCTGGCCGCCTCGCAGACGCGTGACAAGGACGCGCTGACGCAGGACGGCGTGGAGAAGGTGCTCAAGGACCTGGCCGAGATGGGCTTCGAGTACATCGTCTGCGACTCGCCGGCCGGCATCGAGACCGGTGCGCTGATGGCCATGCACTTCGCCGACTACGCGCTGGTCGTGACCAACCCCGAGGTGTCCTCGGTGCGCGACTCCGACCGCATCCTGGGCATGCTGGGCTCCAAGACCAAGCGCGCCATGGAAGGTGGCGAGCCGATCAAGGAACACCTGCTGATCACGCGCTACAACCCCAACCGCGTGGCCGACGGCCAGATGCTGTCGCTGGAAGACATCCAGGACATCCTGCGCATCCCGCTGATCGGCGTGATCCCCGAGTCCGAAGCCGTGCTGCAGGCCTCCAACCAGGGCGTGCCCGCCATCCACGGCAAGGACACCGACGTGGCCGAGGCCTACA
The DNA here is from genome assembly GCA_049840715.1 of Pseudorhodoferax sp. GTDB lineage: Bacteria > Pseudomonadota > Gammaproteobacteria > Burkholderiales > Burkholderiaceae_C > Pseudorhodoferax. The sequence continues at coordinate 152,435 of JASGJO010000010.1, read as the reverse complement.
AGGACGTGGTGGCGCGCTTCCTCGGCGAAGACAAGCCGATGCGCTTCGTCGACGCCGAGAAGCCCGGTTTCTTCAAGCGCCTGTTCGGGAGGTAAGGCCGATGTCCTTTCTGTCCTTTCTGCTCGGGGAAAAGAAGAAGACCGCCAACGTCGCCAAGGAGCGGCTGCAGATCATCCTGGCGCACGAGCGCGGCAGCCGCGGCGGCCTGAAGCCCGACATGCTGCAGGAACTGCAGCGCGAACTCGTGGCCGTGATCTCCAAGTACGTCGCGGTGAACCAGGAGCACATCAAGGTGAACCTGGAACGCCAGGACACGCTGGAAGTGCTCGAGGTCAAGATCGAACTGCCCGAAGGGCGCTGAAGCCATGCGGGCCTGGCTGTTGTTGAGCACCTTGCTGGTGCTGGCCTGCACGCGCGCCGATGCGCAGAAGGTCGGCGAGGTCGACACGGCCTTCCAGTGGCTGGGCCCCAACCACAAGATCGTCGTCGACGCCTACGACGACCCGCGCGTGCAGGGCGTGACCTGCTATGTCTCGCGCGCGCGCACGGGCGGCATCAAGGGCGCCGTGGGCCTGGCCGAGGACAAGGCCGAGGCCTCCATCGCCTGCCGCCAGGTCGGCCCCATCAGCGTGCAGCAGCCGCTGCCGCGCCAGGAAGAGGTGTTCAGCGAGCGCATGTCGGTGCTGTTCAAGCGCCTGCGCATCGTGCGCATGGTCGATGCCGAGCGCCACACGCTGGTCTACCTGACCTACTCCGACAAGCTGGTCGAAGGCTCGCCGCAGAACGCCATCACCGCGGTGCCGGTCGACCGCGCCACGCCCTTGCCGGTGAAGTGAGCGGATGCCCGACGACCGGCCTTCCGTCCTGACGCCCGACGAGGCATCGTCCCCCGACGCCGACCTTTCCACGCTGGCCCCGCTGCGCTGGCCGGTGTTCCGCATGCTGTGGATCGTCTGGCTGGCGTCCAACATCTGCATGTGGATGAACGACGTGGCGGCGGCCTGGCTCATGACCTCGCTGACCACCTCGCCGGTCTGGGTGGCGCTGGTGCAGACCGCGGCCACCATGCCGGTGTTCCTGTTCGGCCTGCCCAGCGGCGCGCTGGCCGACATCGTGGACCGGCGCCGCTTCTACATCACGACCCAGTTCTGGGTGGCCGGCGTGGCGCTGCTGCTGTGCGCCACGGTGCTGACGGGCACGGTCACGCCGCCGCTGTTGCTGCTGCTGACCTTCGCCAACGGCATCGGCCTGGCGATGCGCTGGCCGGTCTACTCGGCCGTGGTGCCCGAACTGATCCCGCGCGCGCAGCTGCCCGCCGCGCTGGCGCTCAACGGCATCACGATGAACGCCTCGCGCATCGTCGGCCCGCTGCTGGCCGGCGCGCTGATCGCCAGCATCGGCAGCGCCGCGGTGTTCGTGCTCAACGCCGTGCTGTCGCTGGGCTCGGCCTTCATGCTCATGCGCTGGCAGCGCGAGCACAAGCCCGACCCGCTGGGCCGCCAGCGCCTGTGGAGCGCCATGCGCGTGGGCGTGCAGTTCGTGCGCCAGTCGCCGCGGCTCAAGGCCGTGCTGCTGCGCATCGCGCTGTTCTTCTTCCATTCCACGGCCCTGATCGCGCTGCTGCCGCTGGTCGCGCGCGGCCTGCAGGGCGGCGACGCCGCCACCTTCACGGTGCTGCTGGCCTCCATGGGCATGGGCGCCATCGCCACGGCCTTCCTGATGCCGCGGCTGCGCCAGTTGCTGGCGCGCGACCAGGTCGTGCTGTACGGCACGCTGCTGCAGTCCGGCGCCACGCTGGTGATGGCCTTCGCCTCCAACGTGGCGGTGGCCGTGCCCGCGATGTTCGTGGCCGGCATGGCCTGGATCGCCACGGCCAACTCGCTGTCGGTCTCGGCCCAGCTGGCCCTGCCCGACTGGGTGCGCGCGCGCGGCATGGCGATCTACCAGATGGCCATCATGGGCGCCAGCGCCTTCGGCGCCGGGCTCTGGGGCCAGGTGGCGGCCCTCAGCACCGTGCAGTTGAGCCTGCTCGTGGCCGCCCTCACGGGCGGCACGGCCATGTGGCTGGCCACGCGCTTCGTGGTCGACCTGCAGATCGAGGAAGACCTCACGCCCTCGCACGTGCTGCCGGTGCCGGTGGCGAAACAACCGCCGGCCACGGGCCACGTGCTGGTCAGCATCGACTACCGCATCGACCCCGCGCGCGCGGACGACTTCGAGCGCGTGATGCAGGACAGCCGGCGCAGCCGCCTGGCCCAGGGCGCGCTGGAGTGGCACCTGCTGCGCGACATCAGCGACGCCGGGCACTACACCGAGCAGATCGTCGACGAGTCGTGGACCGAGCACCTGCGCCGCTTCGACCGCGTGACGGCGGCCGACATCGCGCTGCGCGAGCGCAAGCTCGCCTTCCACCTCGAGGAAGCGCCGCCGCGCGTGACGCGCTACGTGATCGACACGCCGCGCACATAGCGCCGGCGCAGTTCGACGGCGGCGATACACACGGCCAGCCACGCCAGGCCCGAGGCGAAGCCGGCCAACACGTCGCTGGCCCAGTGCACCTGCAGCAGCACGCGGCTCACGCCCATGCAGTAGGCCAGCAGCGCCGCCGCCAGCACGGCCGGCAGGTGCCAGCGCGCGGGCAGCAGGCGCACGCAGAGATAGGCCAGCATGCCGTAGACCACGACCGAGCCCGAGGTGTGGCCGCTCGGGAAGCTGTAGCCCTCGGCCACGGCGAAGCCATGTTCGTGCAGTGGCCGGACGCGCGCGAAGACACGCTTGAGCCCCTGGTTCAGCAGGCCGTTGCCGGCGCAGGCCACGACCCAGCCCAGCGCGAGCCAGCGGTGGCCGCGCCACAGCAAGGCCCCGGCCACCAGCACCACGAGCGCGGTCAGCGTCGCCGGATCGCCCACGTGCGTGGCCGTGCCGACCAGGCGCAAGGCCGCCGCGGGCAGGCGCTGCGACAGGGCATCGGCCAGCCGCTCGTCGAACAGGCCCAGTTCCTCGTCGGCGTCCATGGCCTCCATGGCCTCGGCGAACAGCGCCGCCGTGGCCAGCATGAAGCCGCTGCCCAGCGCGAGCCACAGGCCCAGCCAGGCCCAGGGCGGCAGCCAGGCGCGGGATGCGCGCAGGTGCAGATGACGCAGCCCGGCGAACAGCAGGGCCGCGCAGCCGAGCGTGGCCAGCAGCCCCCCGCCGGCCGCCGCCAGCGCATGCTGGCCCAGCCACTCGGCCAGCGCCTGGGCACGCAGCGCGTCCTCAGGCATGGGTGCTCCGGTCCAGGTCCAGCGCATGGCGGGCCACGCAGGCGAAGCGCTGCGTGGCCTCGTCGAAATCCCAGCGCTCCACGCGCGCCGCGGCGCCTGCGCGGTGCAGCACGTTGACCGAGTTGTTCGCCTCGCGGCGCAGCCGTGTCGACAGGGCCGTGCCGGCCTGCACGCACCACATGCGCCGCGCCAGGCCGGCGTGCAGTTCGTGCAGCGGCAGCACGTAGGGCAGGTGGATGTGGCCGCCGGCCACCACGTCGGCGCCGGCCGCGGCCCAGGCGTGGACGGCCGCGGCATGGCCTCGCAGCAGGTCGCCCGCATCGCGCGGCGTCGGCACGGCCACGGGCTGGTGCACGACCACCACGCGCAACTGGCCGGGCTCGGCCTGGCGCAGCCGCGCCGCCACGCGCGCGACCTGCTCCTGCGAGACCTGGCCGTTCTGGTGGCGCCAACGGCGCGTGGTCTTCACGCACACCACCAGCCAGTCGGGGCTGGCATGCACGGGTTCGAGGTCGGCGCCGAAGGCCCGCTGGTGGCGCGCATAGGGCCGGAGCAGCCGCACCGCCAGGTTGAGGAGCGGAATGTCGTGGTTGCCCGGGATCGCGAGCACGGGCCGGCCCAGCCGTGCGCAGAACGCCTGCGCGGCCGCGAACTGCGCCACGGTGGCGCGCTGCGTGATGTCGCCCGACAGCAGCACGCGTTCGGGCGCCAGCTGCCCGGCCAGCGCCAGCAACGCCTCGACCACCGGCGCACGCTCGGTGCCGAAATGCGTGTCCGAGATCTGCAGCAGGACGCTCACGCCGGCTCCACCCGGTCTTCGGGCACGGGCGTCAGCAGCCACAGCGGCTGCGGCGAGACGCGAAAGCTCAGCGGCGCGCGCAGCCAGCAGATCTCGCCGTCCGTCGCCACCTTGACGCGCGCCGTGCGGCGCGGCGCGGCCGGCCGCATGGCGAGGCGCTCGAAGCCGAAGCGCAGCACGTCCTCGGCCTCGCCGAGCCGGCCGAAGGCGCCGCGCAGCATCAGCCCCAGCATGCCCAGCGTGCGGACGGGGCGCAGCATCAGGGCCACCAGCTGGCCCTGCGTGAGCAGGCCGGCCTCGGGCACGCCGATCTGCTGCAGCTGCAGGCCGTTGTTGCCCACGAACAGCGTGGAGGTGCGCACGGCCTGCTGTCGGCCCTGGCACTCGATCTGCAGCCGCAACGGCCGGTGCGCGTGCAGCAGCGTGACCAGGGCCGACCACAGCGCCACCAGGCGGCTGCGGCCGTAGCGCTGCTTGTAGGCCTCGCGGTCCTCCAGCAACTGCGGGTACAGGCCCACGCTGGCGTTGACGAGGAACAGCCGCTCGTTGACCAGCCCCACCTGCACCGGCGCGGGCCTGGCGCGCAGCAAGGCGTGCGTGGCCTGGGCGGTGTCCGACGCAATGCCGTGCGTGCGGCTGAAGTAGTTGAAGGTGCCCTGCGGCAGCACGCCGAACGGCAGGCCGGCCGGCAGCACGGCCTGGGCCACGGCGTTGAGCGTGCCGTCGCCGCCGGCCGCGACGACCGCGCCCTGGCGGGCCCGGGCCCGCCGCACGGCCTCGGCCGCGACCTGGCCCACGTCCGTGCCACGCTCGATGCGCAGCACCTCGTGCGGGCGGCCGGCGGCATCCAGGATCTCGGCGATGGTGCGCTCGGTCTCGTCGGCGTCGCTGCGGCCGGAACCGGCGTTGAGCACGATGACCAGCGGGCCATCGGCAGCGAACGCGGGCGGGTGGGTGGCGACGGCGGCGGACGGGTGCACGGGCGGGCAGCTTAGCAGCGCGCCGCATGGCCGCATGTCGGACGAGGCCGCCCGGCAGCAGCACGCACGGTTCTGGTGCAGCGTGGACAATCGCGGGCTTTCGCGCCGCGACGGCGCACCGGAGACTTGGCCATTCGCTCCCACGACAACACCCGCGGCATCCTCGCCATGCTCGGCGCGATCAGCTTCTTCGCCTGGATGGACGCGGTCATGAAACTGCTGGCCGCCCACTACCCCGCCGTGCAGGTCGCGGCCCTGCGCGGCATCGCCGGCCTGCCGCTGGTCTGCCTGTACCTGTGGTGGCGCGGCGAGGCGGGCCGCGTGCTGCAGGTGCGCTGGCCGCTGCACCTGCTGCGCGGCGTGCTGGGCGTGGCCATGCTCTCGCTGTTCGCCTACGGGCTGCAAAGCCTGCCCATGGCCGTGGCCTACACGCTGTTCTTCATCGGCCCCATCCTGATCGCGCTGCTCTCGGTGCCCGTGCTCAAGGAGCGCGTGCGCGCCGCGCACTGGTTCGCGCTGGCGGCCGGCATGCTGGGCGTGCTGGTCGCGCTGCGGCCGGACCAGGACGCCTTGTTGAGCTGGGGCGCGCTGGCCGTGCTGGCTGCCGCCTGCTGCTACGCCGTCTCGGCCATCACGGGCCGCGTGCTCACGCGCACCGACTCCAACGGCAGCCTGGTGTTCTGGATGACGCTGCTGGTGGCCGTGGGCGCCGGCGCGCTGGCCGCGCGCGGCTGGGTACCGCTGCAGGCCGAGCATGCCTGGACCATCGCGGCGCTGGCCGTCACGGGCTTCATCGGCCAGATGTGCATCACCGAGGCCTTCCGCCATGGCCAGGCGGCCGTGGTCGCGCCCTTCGAATACGCGGCCCTGGCCTGGGCCGTGGGCCTGGACTGGCTGCTGTGGCACACGCTGCCCGACGCGGCGACGCTCGTGGGCGCGGCCATCATCGTGGCCAGCGGGCTCTACCTCGTGCGGCAGGAGCGCCGCGCGCGCCGCCTCGGCTAGCGGCTGCCGCCCTGCTTGCGGCCTTTCTTCCCGGCGGCATGGCGTTCATGCCATTCGGCCAGCGAGAAGTCGGGGTAGCCGCCGAAGCGGGGGTCGCCGCGCCTGCCCTCCACCGCCACCCAGCCGGCCTTGGAATCGAGCAGGATGTGCGCGTTCGCCGGCGGCACGGGCAGTGGCGTGTCGATGGCGCTCGCGTGCGGGTGCACGAGTTCGGGCCACTGCGGATCCCACAGCCACAGCGCGCTGCCGCAGCGCCCGCAGAAATGCCGCTGGCCGCTGCTCTGGCGGTCCGGCTGGCCCTCTTCGCGCAGGACCGCCTGGTACTTGCGCAGGTAGCGCTTGCCGCGCACCTGGAGCGTGCCGGCATCGGCGCCCAGGTTGATCGCATAGCCGCCACCGCCGGCGGTCTTGCGGCAGATCGAACAGTAGCAGCGCATGAACGGCACTGGCGAGGACGACTCCACCGAGAAGCGGACGCTGCCGCAGTGGCAGGAACCTTCGAGCTGCATGCGGGCCTCCAAAAGCAGAACCGCCGGGCGAGGCCGGCGGTTCAGGACAGGGAGCGGGGTACGGAGCCTGGGGTCAGACCGAGAAGCTCGAGCCGCAGCCGCAGGTGGTGGTGGCGTTCGGGTTCTTGATCACGAACTGGGCGCCCTGCAGGTCTTCCTTGTAGTCGATCTCGGCGCCGACCAGGTACTGGTAGCTCATGGCATCGATCAGCAGCGACACGCCGTTCTTGGTCATGGTCGTGTCGTCCTCGTTGCTGATCTCGTCGAACGTGAAGCCGTACGAGAAGCCCGAGCAGCCGCCGCCCTGCACGAACACGCGCAGCTTGAGGTCGGGGTTGCCTTCCTCGGCGATCAGGTCGGCCACCTTGGCCGCTGCGGCGTCGGTGAACACGATGGGATCGGGCATGACTTCGATGTTTTCGGCGACTGCGCTCATGGGGGTGTGCTCCGGAGAAAAGTACGGGCAATGCTAAGCCAATCGCCGAGACGTTGCTTGCAATGCGGTCATTCACAAAAAGAAAAACCGCCCAGCGGGCGGCTCTTCTCGGGTTCGCCAGGGCGCGATCAGCGCTTGGAGAACTGCTTGCGGCGGCGTGCGGAGTGCAGACCGACCTTCTTGCGCTCGACTTCGCGGGCGTCGCGGGTCACGTAGCCGGCAGCGCTCAGTTGCGGCTTCAGCGTCGCGTCCCAGTCCAGCAGCGCGCGGGTGATGCCGTGGCGCGTGGCGCCGGCCTGGCCGGATTCGCCGCCGCCGTGCACGTTGACCTGGATGTCGAAGGTCTCGACATGGTTGGTCAGCACCAGGGGTTGCTTTGCGATCATGATGGAGGTCTCGCGGCCGAAGTAGGCCTTGATGTCCTTGCCATTGACCGTGATGTTGCCGCTGCCCTTCTTCAGGAACACACGGGCGACGCTGGATTTGCGACGGCCGGTGCCATTGTTCCAATCACCAATCATTGCGCGGCTCCTCAGATTTCCAGGGCTTTGGGCTGCTGGGCGGCGTGCGGATGCTCGGCGCCACCGTAGACCTTCAGCTTCTTGATCATGGCGTAGCCCAGCGGGCCCTTGGGCAGCATGCCCTTGACAGCCTTCTCCAGCGCGCGGCCGGGGTGCTTGGCCTGCATGTCGCGGAAGTTGGTCGCCGTGATGCCACCGGGGAAGCCGGAGTGGCGGTAGTACACCTTGTCCAGGGTCTTGGCACCGGTCACGCGCAGCTTGGCTGCGTTGACGATCACGATGAAATCGCCGGTGTCGACGTGAGGCGTGTAAATGGCCTTGTGTTTGCCGCGCAGACGGAGAGCAACTTCGCTGGCTACTCGTCCGAGGACCTTGTCGGTCGCGTCAATCACAAACCACTCATGCACGACCTCAGCGGGTTTTGCGCTGAAAGTAGTCATGTTTCTCTTATGAAAAAGATGGGGTTTGGGCAGCTCTTTTCCACGGTCGGTGTTTCTCTGAAGGAAACCTCTTAGGTGGCAGAATGAATCTTCTGCCGCGGAGCCAGCCAGTCGCTGCGAAACCGCGCATTATAGGCAGAACCGATGGGGGCGACAACTAGGGGCCGTACGAGCGCTGGTTCTCGCGCAGGCGCTGCGTGTTCTCCACGCACACCGGCATGGCCGCGTAAGGCGGCCTGCTGGCAGGCGCCGGAACAGGCACATGGGCCGCGTGACGAAGTTGCTGTCGGGGCAGATCTGCTCGGCCGACAGCGCGCGCGGCGCAGCCGGCGGCGGCGGTGGACGGCGCGGCACCGCGGACGGGGCAGCGGCCTCGAAGCGGCGGCTCCACGGTTCCACCGGCGCCGCTGGCTCGGGCGGCAGCGGGCTGGACCACTTCCACCGGGGTCTCGGCCTTCGCCCGCGCCTGCGGACGGCGCCGGTGCCGGCCGCCGACCGGGGCGGATCGCCGGGCGAGGCCACGATGCCCACGGCCACCAGCAGGCCGAGGATCAGCGCAGCCACCCCGGCCTTGGGCCACCAGGGGCGCCTGTTCCCCGGCACCGGCGCCACGGCCGGCGCGGGCCGGCGCACCGGCGCGGTCACCGTCCATGGCGCTGTGCTGGTGCGTGCGCCTGCCACAGCGTGGCCAAGACTTCGTCCTCGTGCTGCCGGTCCGCTCACCGACTCCGGCGCCTCCCAGTCGGGGCCGAGCTCGGCCCGCCAGTCGAAGCGCTCCATGCCCGGTACCGGCTGCAGCTGCAGCAGCGCGCCGAAAGCGGCCAGGTCGCGCGGCCGCTGTTGCCGGTCGAGCGCCGAGCCCGGCCGTCAGCGCCTCGACCAGGGCCGGCGTGTAGGCCTGGCCATGGACGCTGCGCAAGCTCCTCCACCAGCTCGGCCGGCGGGCGCAGGCTGTCGCGCACCACGCGCACGCTGGCCGGCACGGGCGGCGCCCGGTTCAGGCAGCCGTAGACCACGGCGGCCAGCGCATAGACATCGCTCCAGGGCCCCTGGCGCATGTCCCTGGGCATCGGCGTACTGCTCGATCGGCGCGTAGTTCACCTTCAGGATGGCGGTGTGCTGCGGCGCGTCCTGGCCCAGCGCCTGGCGCGCCGCGCCCAGGTCCAGCAGCACGGGCGGGCCGACGTCCTGCAGGAAGATGTTGTCGGGCGAGATATCGCGGTGCACCGTGTCGCGCCGCGTGCAGCAGCTCGAGCGCCTGCAGCACCGACCACAGCAGCTTGCGCAGCCAGGGCTCGGGCGGCGGGGCGCGCATGCTGCGCGCAGGCCTCCTTGAGCGTCACGCCCTGGTACAGCGGCATCGCCATGTAGGCCGTGCGGTTCTGCTCCCAGACGCGCAGCACCTTGACCAGCGCGGGGTGGTCGAACTGCGCCAGCAGCCGGGCCTCGTTCATGAACGAGCGCAGGCCGTCCGCGAAGCGCCGCGCATCGGCCCCGGTGCGCAGCGTCACGGTCTGGCCCATGCGGTCGGCCAGGCCGCCGGGCAGGTATTCCTTGATGGCCACCGTGCGGTGCAGCGAATGGTCGTAGGCGCGGTAGACCATGCCGAAGCCGCCCGCGCCGAGCAGGCCGTGCAGCTCGAATTCGCCCAGCCGCGTGCCGGGCGGCAAGCCCTGGGAGGGATGGCGGACGGCGGCGTTCACGGGACAGGACAGGCAGGCGGCAACGCCGGCCAGTGTAGAGGGCGCCCGCCGGCCCCGCGCAGGCATCGGCACCAGTACCATTGGCCGATGTTCAGTTACCGCCACGCCTTCCATGCAGGCAACCACGCCGACGTGCTCAAGCACCTGGTTCTGGTCGCCATCCTGCGCCATCTTGCCGAGAAGGAGACCGCGCTGGCCCTGCTGGATTCGCACGCCGGCGCCGGCCTGTACCGGCTCGACGGCGACTACGCCGCCACCAGCGGCGAGGCCGCCGACGGCGTGCTGCGGCTGCTCCAGGTGCCCGCCGCCCAGCGCAAGGACTGGCCCGCCGCGCTGACCGACTACATGGAGCTGCTGGCCGGCTTCAACCCGAACGGCGGCCACCGCATCTACCCGGGTTCGCCCTTCGTGATGCACCGGCTGGCCGCGTCCGCAGGACCGGCTCAAGCTGTTCGAGATGCATCCCGACGGATGCCAAGACGCTGCAGGCCAACATCGACCAGCTCGAAGCCGGGCGCCAGGTCGCGGTGTTCCGCGAGGACGGCTTCGAAGGCGTGCGCCGCTTCCTGCCGCCGCCCTCGCGCCGCGCACTGTTGTTGTGCGACCCGAGCTACGAGCTCAAGAGCGACTACGGCCGCGTGGTCGAGCTGCAGACCATGGCGCTGCAACGCTTTCCCACGGGCACCAGCATGGTCTGGTACCCGCTCATCGCGCGCAACGAGGCCCACATCCTGCCGCGCAAGCTCAAGAGCGTGGCCACGCGCGCGGGCAAGCCCTGGCTGCACGCCACCCTGACCGTGAAGGGCGCCAAGCAGGCGGCGGCGGGCGAACGCCGGCCCGGCCTGCCGGCCAGCGGCGTGTTCGTCGTGAACCCGCCCTACACGCTCAAGCCGGCGCTGGAGCAGGTGCTGCCCCTGCTGGCCGAACTGCTCGCGCAGGACCAGAACGCCGCCCACGTGCTGGAGACGCAGGGCGGCTGAACGGCTGCGGCCGTCGTCCGCCGCCGCCGTCGGGTCAGAAGTGGTAGTCGGCGCGGAGCATCGGCGTCTTGGCCAGCGAGCCCGCCACGCTGTGCGGGTTGCCGAACTTGTTGCGCCAGTACTGGTAGCCCACGCCCACGCGGAACGAGTTCTTGCTGGCGCCGATGTGCGGCGACACGTCGTAGAACAGCGTCACGTCCAGGTTGGTTTCGGGCGCGGTGCGGCCGCCGAATTCGTTCTTGCCCTTGCTCGCGATGTAGTTCAGGAAGCCCTCGAACGACAGGCCGGTGCTGCCCACCGGGATGCCCCAGGCCAGGTTCAGCATGGGATGCGTGTCGTAGGTATAGCGCTCGCTGATGGCGCGCGGCCGGTTGCTTTCCCACAGCGCGTACACGCCCACATTCAGGAAGCCGGGCACGTCCATCCCGACAGCGTGGGGCCGACCACCAGCATGCGCTTCTTGGAGCTATAGCCAGTGTCGTTCTTGGTGTTCACGTCGAAGCCGGCCGTCACGCCCACGCCCTTGACCGGGCCGAACGCGAAGGACTTGCCCGTGACCTTGCCCAGGTCCAGCGTGTGGCGGTAGACCACGTAGATCTCCTGCGCATTGCTGTCCTTGCCGTCGGACATCAGGAAGTCGACGTTGAGGAAGTTGCTGCCGTACTTGTAGCCGCTGGCATGCGTGAAGTTGACGATGGTCTTCTCGATGTCCTCGGTGTTGTAGGGCTCGGCGAACTTGGTGCCCCAGCGCACGCCCACGGAGGTGTCGCTCCAGTCGGCGGCCTGGGCGCCGATGGCTGCGCAGGTCAGCGCAGCGGCCGCTGCGAAACGGAAGATGTCGTGGTTTTGGTGCATGGGAAGGTCTCCCTGTTGTTTTTCGAACAGCCATCACACAGCAACCAGCGTGCCAGGCCCCGCTACCATCGCCGCCCATGACCGCGACCACGCGCCGGCAATGGGCCCTGGCGCTGATCTTCCTGACCCCGGCCTTCTGGGGCGTCAACTACCTCGTGGCCCGCAGCGCCGTGGGCGTGGTCGAGCCGCACCTGCTGGCCACGCTGCGCTGGTCCCTGGCCGCGCTGCTGTTCGCCCTGCCGACCTGGCGCGAGCTCTGGCGCCACCGCGGCCATGTGGCGGCCGAGTGGCGGCGCTACCTGGTGCTGGGCGCCCTGGGCATGTGGATCTGCGGCGCCTGGGTCTACATCAGGACGCGCACCACGGCGGCCGTCAACATCGCGCTGATCTACGCGCTCTCGCCCGTGCTCGTGGCCCTGGTCTCGGCGCTGTGGCTCAAGGAGCGCTTCGGCCGCATCCAGACACTGGGCGTGGCGCTGGCCCTGGCCGGTGTCGTGCACGTGGTCCTCAAGGGCCAGTGGGCCTCGCTGGCCGGTGTCACGCTGGTGCCGGGCGATGCCTGGATCCTGGGCGCCACGCTGTCGTGGACGCTGTACTCGGTGCTGCTGCGGCGCTGGCCCAGCCCGCTGTCGCCGATGGCGCGGCTGGCCGCCATCAGCGCGGCCGGCGTGCTGGTGCTGCTGCCGTTCACGGGCTGGGAACTGGCCCGCACCGCGGCACCGGCGCTGGGCTGGCACGGCTTCTGGCTGGCGCTGGTGGCCGCGGCCGTGCCGGGCTTCGCCGCCTACCTGGCCTATGCCGTGATGCAGCGCGAACTGGGCGCGGCGCGCGTGGCCGTGGTGCTCTACCTGGGGCCGGTCTACGCCGCCGGCCTGGCCTGGCTGTTCCTGCACGAGCCGCTGCACGGCTTCCACGCGGCCGGCATGGCGCTGGTGCTGGCCGGCATCTACCTCGTCAACCGCGAGGGCGTGCGCTGAGCTCGGGGACCGCGGCCAGCACCTCGCGCGCGACGGCCACGAACGAGGCCAGCACGGCCAGGCCCGCATCCTCGCTGCCGCCAGGCCAGCGCGCCCACCGTCAGCGGCACCAGGCCGCGCACCGGCACCAGCCGTGCGCCACGCATGCCGGCCTGCGCCAGCGAGGCCGGCACCAGCGCCACGCCCAGGCCGGCCGAGACCATGGCGACCACGGTCAGCCACTGGCGCGCCGCATGGCGCGTGCGCGGATGGATGCCGGCCCGGTTGAACACCGCGATCACGTTGTCGTAGTTGGCCGGCGCCACGTCGCGCGCGAACATCACGAAGTGCTCGTCGGCCAGGCGCTTGAGGTCGATGCTCTTCTCGCCCGCCAGCGGGTGCGCCTCGGGCAGGCAGCAGACCAGCCTGTCGTCGGCCAGCGGCAGGCTGGCCAGCGCGGCCGGAAAGGCCCGGGCGTTGAGAAAGCCCGCATGCATCTGCCCGTGGCGCAGGGCCTCGAGTTGCTCGGCCGAGGACATCTCGCGCAGGTTGACCTCGATGTCGGGCCGGCGCGCGCTGAAGGTCTCGACGATGCGCGGCACCTCGCGGTAGACCATGGAGCCGGTCATGCCCAGTTCCAGCCGGCCGCGCATGCCCGCGGCCACGGCCTGGGCCGCCTCGCGCGCCGCGGCCACGCGCTCCAGCACCACCCGCGCCTGGGCCAGGTAGGCCGCGCCGGCCGGCGTCAGCGTCACCTGCTTGCTGTTGCGTTCGAGCAGGCGCACGCCCAGTTCGTCTTCCAGCGCCTTGAGGGCCGAGCTCAACGGCGGCTGGGTGATGGCCAGGCGCTGGGCCGCCCGGCCGAAGTGCAGTTCCTCGGCGAGGACGACGAAGTAGCGCAGCAGGTGCAGTTTCACGGCAGGTCGGCACGGGTGGACGGGCCGGCAGTATCGTCCGCGCCCAGGCCGCGGCCGGGACCTGGGCATCGGCCCCGCCATCGGGCGCATCCAGCGGCCGACCCCGGGCTCAATACGACTTCGGCAGACCCAGCACTTTTTCCGCGATGAAGCACAGGATCAGCTGCGGGCTGACCGGCGCCAGCCGCGGGATCCAGGCCTCGCGCATGTAGCGCTCCACGTGGTACTCCTTGGCGTAGCCCATGCCGCCGTGCGTGAGGATGGCGTTCTCGCAGGCGTGGAAGCAGGCCTCGGCGCCCAGGTACTTGGCGGCATTGGCCTCGGCGCCGCAGGGCTGGTGGGCGTCGTAGAGGCTCGCGGCCTTGTGCACCATGAGGTGGGCGGCCTCCAGCTCCATCCATGACTTCGCCAAGGGGTGCTGGATGCCCTGGTTCTGGCCGATCGGGCGGTCGAACACCACGCGCTCCTGCGCGTACTGCGCGCCGCGCGCGAGCGCCGCGCGGCCCAGGCCGATGGCCTCGGACGCGATCAGGATGCGCTCGGGGTTCAGGCCGTGCAGGATGTAGGAAAAGCCCTTGCCCTCCTCGCCGATGCGGTCCTCCACCGGGATGCGCAGGCCGTCGATGAAGACCTGGTTGGAGTCCACCGCCTTGCGGCCCATCTTCTCGATCTCGCGCACCTCCACCGTGCTGCGGTCCAGGTCGGTGTAGAACAGCGACAGGCCCTCGGTGCCGCGCGCCTCCTCCACGGGCGTGGTGCGCGCCAGCAGCAGGATCTTGTTGGCCACCTGGGCCGTGGAGATCCAGACCTTCTGGCCCGACACCAGGTAGTGGTCGCCCTGGCGCACGGCGCGCGTCTTCAGGCGCAGCGTGTTCAGGCCGGTGTTGGGCTCGGTCACGCCGAAGCAGGCCTTGTCGCGCCCGGCGATCAAGGGCGGCAGCCAGCGCTGCTTCTGCGCGTCGCTGCCGAACACCACGGCCGGGTGCAGGCCGAAGATGTTCATGTGCACGGCCGAGGCGCCCGACAGGCCGGCGCCCGTGGCGCTGATGGTGTGCATCATGAGCGCGGCCTCGGTGATGCCCAGGCCGGCGCCGCCGTAGGCCTCGGGCATGGCGATGCCGAGCCAGCCGGCCTGCGCCATGGCCTGGTGGAAGTCGTCGGGAAAGCCGCCCTCGCGGTCGCGGCGCAGCCAGTAGTCGGCATCGAAGGGCGCGCAGACGCGCTGCACGGCGTCGACGATCTGCTGCTGTTGTTCGCTCAATTGGAAGTTCATGGATGTGCTCCGGCGCGCCGGACACGCGCGGGGTTCTCGCCGTAAGGCGGACTGTAGATGACGAGCAGGCGCGCGGGCTGCGCGCTCGTGACGGTGAAGACATGCATGGCGTCGGCCGGGAACAGGCAGCAGTCGCCCGGCTGCATCTCGAACGCCTCGCCGTCGACCTCGGCGCGCGCCGTGCCTTCGAGCAGGTAGCAGACCTGCTCCATGCCCGGGTGCGCATGCGGCAGCGCGCCGCCGCCGGCACCGATGGTGCCCAGCACCACCTCCAGGTGCCGCGCGCCGTTGGCCGGGCCGATCAGGCGCTGGTTGTGGGTGTGGTCGTGGTTGGCGGGGCTGTAGCTCGGCACTTCGCTGCCGCGCACGAACAGGGGCGATCTCATGGGCATGTCTCCTCGGGAGCCTGGTGGCAGGCGCCGCTGTGCAACAAGGCGGCGATCTCGGTATCGGTGAAGCCGGCTTCGCGCAGCACCGCCCGGGAATGTTCGCCCAGCCGCGGCGCGGGTCCGGGCCGGTCGGCCGGCGGCGTGCCGCTCCAGCGCGTCGGCACGCCGGTGCCGACCAGGCGGCCTTCGCTGGGATGGTCGAAACGGCGCACGAAGCCGGTGGCCGCATGGTGCGGGTCGGCCAGCAGTTCGGCCGGGCCCATCATCGGCATGTTGGGCACGTCGGCGGCATCGAGCAAGGCCTGCCACTCGGCGGTGCTGCGCTCTGCCATGAGGCGCGCCACCTCGGCGTAGACCGCGTCGATGTGCGCCGCACGCGCACTGTGGGTGGCGAAGCGCGGGTCCTGGGCCAGCCCGGGTGCGGCGATGGCCGTGAAGAAGCTGCGCCAGTGCTTGTCGTTGTAGACCAGCACGCACAGGTGGCCGTCGCGCGTGCGGTAGGGCCGGCGGTGCGCCGTCAGCAGCCGCGCGTAGCCGGCATCGCCCTGCGGCGGGTCGAAGGCCAGGCCGGCCAGGTGGTCGCCCAGCATGAACTGCGTCATGGCCTCGAACATGGGCACCACGATGGCCTGGCCCTCGCCCGTCTTCTCGCGCGCGTACAGGGCGGCCGTGACGGCGTAGACGGCGTGCAGGCCGGTCACGCGGTCGGCCAGCGTGATGGGCGCGTAGGCCGGCTCGCCGCCGGCGTAGGCCTGCGTGAGCCAGGGGATGCCGGTGGCGCCCTGGATCAGGTCGTCGTAGGCCGGCCGTGCCGCGTAGGGGCCGTCCTGGTCGAAGCCGCAGCAGCTCACATGGACCAGGCGCGGGTGCAAGGCGCGCACGCTGGCCGCGTCCAGGCCCAGCCGCGCCAGCGCCTGCGGGCGCACGTTGCTGATCAGCACGTCGCTCTGCCCGGCCAGCCGCAGTGCGGCGGCACGCCCGGCGGGCTGCTTGAGGTCGAGCACGATGCTGCGCTTGCCCTGGTTGGCCTGCAGGAAGATGTGGCCCATGCCGGAGTTGCGCATGGGCCCCACGTGGCGCATGTTGTCGCCTTCCGGGCTTTCGAGCTTGGTCACCTCGGCGCCCAGCGAGGCCAGGATCTGGGTGGCGAACGGGCCCATGATGACCGAGCTCAGGTCCAGCACCTTGACGCCCGCGAGCGGGCCCCTCGTCCTGGCGCTCATTCCGGCGCCTCCGTCCGGCAGCGAAGAATCCACCGTCGCGTGGTCGGCGCTCCTGCCGGATTCGCTGGGCCGATCCCCGCAAGCGGGGCCCCTCGTCCTGGCGCTCATTCCGGCGCCTCCGTCCGGCAGCGAGGAGTCCACCGTCGCGTGGTCGGCGCCCTTGCCGGATTCGCTGGGCCGATCCCCGCAAGCGGGGCCCCTCGTCCTGGCGCTCATTCCGGCTTCACCCCGGCCTGGCGGATCAACTGGCCCCAGTGCGCCAGCTGGTCGGCCACGTACTGCGTGAACTCCTCGGGCGTCTTCGACGGCCAGACCTCGAAGCCCAGCTGGCGCAGCTTGTCCTGCGTGTCGGGCTCGGCCAGCACCTGCTGCAGCGCGGCGTTGACGCGGTCCACGGCCGGCTTGGGCAGGCCGGCCGGGCCGAAGATGCCGTTCCAGGAGGTCAGGTCGAAGCCCTTGACCGTGGCGCCCACGGGCGGCACGCCGGGCAGGATCTGCGACTCGCGCGCCGTGGTGATGGCCAGCGTGCGGATCTTGTCGGTCTTGAGCATGGCCATGCCCGAGCCCAGGTCGGCCACGTAGACCTGCACCTGGCCGCCCACCAGGTCGGTCATGGCCTGCGGGCTGCTCTTGTAGGGGATCTGCGCGATGTCGATGCCGGCGATGCGCTTGATCGTCTCCATGGCCACCAGCGAGGTGCTGTTGGGCGTGGCGTACGAGAGCTTGCCGGGGTTGGCTTTCGCGTAGGCGATCAGTTCGGCCAGCGTCTTCGCGGGCACGGCGGGGTGCACGGCCAGCGCGAACGGCAGTTCGCCCACGCGCGCGATCGGCGTGAAATCCTTGATCGGGTCGTAGCGCAGCTCCTTGTACAAGGCCGGGTTGGCCGAGTGCGAGGTGTTGGTGGTCATGAACAGCGTGAGCCCGTCGGGCCTGGCCTTGGCCACGTACTGGGCTGCCACCTGGGCGTTGGCGCCCGGCTTGTTGTCGATGATCACGGGCTGGCCCAGCTTCTCGGCCAGGCGCTGGCCCACGGTGCGGGCGACGGCATCGGTGCCGCTGCCGGCCGCGAACGGCACGACCAGGTTCAGGGGCTGGGTGTTCTGGGCCTGCAGGCTGCCGAACGGCAGGGCGGCAAGCAGCGCCAGCAGCAGGCGGCGGTGTCTCCACATGGGTTGTCTCCTCGGGGGTGGGAATGGGAACGTGCCCGCATCTTCCCCGGGGCCAAGCATTGGCGTCCAATTGAGAATTCGGCTGGAAGCATTCGTTCTGCGAATGCTTGGCCGCCACCCGCCGCGGCCACGGCGCCGCGCCGATCAGCAAGCGCGGCAATCCACCAGACCCTGGAGTCGAGCTTGGCGCGCGAGAAGTCGGAAGGCGGCGGCGGGACGCCGACGGCGGCGCCGGCGATGCGGTGGCCCCGCGTTCAGGCCAGCGGCACGCGCTGGCGGATCTCGGCCAGCCGCGCCTGGTCGTAGACCGGCTGCGGCGGCATGCCGTCCAGGTGGGCGATGTCGGCCCAGTCCAGGATGTCCAGGCGGTGCGCCTCGTCCTCGCGCAGCGCCTGCACCTGGCTCACGCCGGCGTTCGGGATGTGGGCCTGGCGCGGCCCGTCCAGGGACAGCGCACGCGCGCTGCGCCAGACCATGTCCAGCACGCCGCCATGGGTGACCACCACCAGCGTCTGGCCGACATGGGCGTCGACCAGGTCGCGCAGGCCCTGCAGCACGCGGGCATGGAAGCGGCGCGTGCTCTCCCCGCCCTCGAAGGCGTGGTCGGCGCTGAAATCGACCCAGTCGTTCCAGGCCGCCGGATGCAGGCGCTTGATCTCGTCCACGCTCATGCCGTCGACAAGGCCGAAGCTCTGCTCGCGCAGCGCGGCGATTTCGAGGGGGTCGGGGCCGCCGCGGCGCGCCAGCAACTCGGCCAGCGGGGCGGCAGTCTGGCGCGCCCGCGCGAGGTCGCTGCTGACCACGCGGTGCACCTCGCCGCCGGCCAGGCGCCGCGCGACACGCAGCGCCTGCTCGTGGCCGGTGGCGTTGAGCGGCACATCCACCTGCCCCTGAAAACGCAGTTGGCGGTTCCACTCGGTTTCACCATGGCGCACGAGAATCAGACGGGTCATGCCCGAATTATCCGGAAGCCGCCCCCGGACAAGCCCAGGTAGCGCACGAATTCGATCGTCGATATTGAGCATAAATGAACAAGTTGATCCTGATCCCCGGCCTGGCCTGCGACGCCGGCCTCTGGCACGCGCAATTGGCAGCGTTGCCGGCGCATTGGAACGCCAGCGTGAGCGACGTGGCCGAACGCAGCCACGGCATCGCGGAGATGGCCGAACGGCTGCTGGCCGAGCACGCCGGCCCGCTGGTGCTGTGCGGCGCGTCCATGGGCGGCATGGTGGCCATGGAAGCCGCGCGCCAGGCCCCGGCGCGCGTGCGCGGCCTGGCCCTGCTGGGCACCTCGGCCCGGCCCGAGACGCCCGACATGCGCAGCTTGCGCGAGCAGGCCATCGGCCTGTTCGAGAGCGGCCGTGCCGACGAGGTGCTGCGTGCCAACGTGCCCTTCGCCTTCGACCGGCGCCATCCCGAGCTCAAGGCCCTGGCGAAGGACTACCTCGAGATGGTGCTGCGCGTGGGCGCCGCGCAACTGGTGCGCCAGAACCGCGCCGTGATGGCCCGGCCCGACGCGCGCATCCATCTGCCGGCGCTGCGCTGCCCGGCGCTGGTGGCCAGCGGCGAATCCGACAGCCTGACGCCGCCCGACTGCGCGCGCGAGATCGCCGCGCTCGTGCCGCAGGCCGAGCTGCACCTGCTGCCGCTGTGCGGCCACATGCTGACGATGGAGCAGCCGGCCGCGGTCAACGCGCTGCTGCTGGACTGGCTGGCGCGGCTGCCGTGAGCGCCGCGCGGGCGCCCGAAGGCACTCGCACCGCAGGCGAAGCCGAAGGCTTCCGGTGAGCGTTCAGCCCGCGCGGCCCACCTTGGCCAGCAGGCAGCGCAGCACATAGGGCGAGACGAACTTCTCGACCTCGCCGCCCAGCGTGGCGATCTCGCGCACGAAGGTGCTGGAGATGAACTGGTACTTGTCGCCCGGCGTCAGGAACACGGTCTCCACATCGGGCATCAGCGCGCGGTTCATGCCCGCCAGCTGGAACTCGTAGTCGAAGTCGGTCACGGCGCGCAGGCCGCGCACCATGGCCTTGCCGTTCTTGGCGACGACGAAGTCGCGCACCAGGCCGGCAAAGCTCTCGACCTGCACCTGCGGATAGGGCTTGACCGATTCGCGCACCATCTCGATCCGCTCCTCCAGCGAGAACAGCGTCTTCTTGTGGTGGCCGGCCGCGACCGCCACGATCACGGTCCCGAACAGCTGGGCCGCGCGACGCACCACGTCCTCATGGCCCAGGGTCATCGGGTCGAAGGTGCCGGGATAGACGGCGATCACATGGTGGCTCATGGGCGGCTTTCTCCTGCGGGCTTGTCTCGTGCGGCGCGATTATGCGCGGGCGAGCAGATGGGCGTGGACGGCGCCGGCCTTGAGATGGCGCAGCTCCACCAGACCCTGGCCGGCGAGCCTGTCGGCCGCCCAATGCTCGGGCGCCTCCAGGTACAGCCGCCCTGCCGGCGTCAGCACGCGCAGCGCCGCGGCCACGGCGGCCGCGTACTGCGTGGTGTCGAAGGGCGGATCCAGCAGCACCAGGTCGATGCTGCCGGCGGCCAGCCGGCCCGCCAGCGCGACGCCGTCGCCGCGCGTGACCTGCAGCGACGCGGCGTCGAGCCGGGTCTTGAGCTGCTGCAACCGGGCCACCAGGGCCGCATCGGTCTCGAACAAATGCACCTCGGCGGCACCGCGCGAGGCCGCCTCCAGGCCCAGCGCGCCGGTGCCCGCGAACATGTCCAGGCAACGCCAGCCCGTGAGATCCTGGCCCAGCCAGTTGAACAAGGTCTCGCGCACGCGGTCGGGCGTGGGGCGCAGGCCGGGCTTGTCGGCCACGGGCAGCCTGGTGCGCTTCCATTGGCCGCCGATGATGCGGACTTCGTGCGGGCGGGCCGGGGCGGTGGTGTTCTTGGCAGGGGGACGGGGCATGCGGCGAGCTTAGCCCGAGAACGGCGCGCGGCGCCGACGGGGGCGTACCCGCGCCCCAGGAAGACGCCCATCGTGACCACCATGCGGAGACGGTGGCGGGCACGCGCCGGCGCGCGGACGCGGCTGCATTCGTGCCTCGACGAACGCACGCATGGCCGGGCGCGGGGTCGAGGGTTTGCCCTGACGCCCAATTAATTGACACCACTATCAAATACGCTACATTCGCCGCTGATTTGAGATGTCATCAATTATTTGAAGACACAGGGTGCGGCCCGAGGCCTGTCGTTCACACCGACGGGTTACCGGGACGTCGATCCATGGGCGAACGAAGTAAAACCGAGGAGACAACAATGAGAGATTTCGCGCAATGCAGGAAGGCGGCTTTGCTGCTGGGGGTGGCCGCGCTGGCCGGCGCCGGCCCGGATGCGATGGCGACCAATGGCCTCTACTGGACCGGCAACGGCGCCTACTCGTCCGGCATGGGAGGCGCGTCGATCGCCTTCCCGCAGGATGTTCCTTCGGCGGTGGACAACCCTGCCGGATTGGCTGAACTGGGGCGGCGCATCGATCTCCATGGGGTGGTGGCGCCGATCACCGCGCACTCCACGTTCGGCTCGCCGGACAACGAGCTGACCTCCCGCAAGATCGTCGTGTCCCCGGGGTTGGGCGTCAATTACCAGATCGCGCCGCAATGGACCTTCGGCATCGCCATGACCGGAGCCGGCGCTGCATCGGACTATGGGCGCCCGGTGCTGCCGATCCCCGGCGCCGGGCCTGCCAAGGCGAGCCTCATCGTGGTCAGCACCAACCCGACGGTCACCTACAAGCCGCTGCCCAATCTTTCGGTCGGCGCGTCCCTGGTCCTGGGCTTTCAGCAACTGCGCCTGAACGGCATCCTCGCTCCGGGAGCGGACGGCGCGCTCGAGCCCGTGCCGAGCCATGGAAACGCGAATGCGTTCGGCATCGGCGCGGGGGTGGGGGTGCTTTGGGCGCCTACGCCCATGGTTTCGCTGGGCGCCTCCTACTTCACCAAAACGAAGTTCGGCGCGCTTTCAGGCTACAAGAACGATGTGCTCGCCGAGAGCGGCGGACATGTCGACAGCCCCGCCAGATACGGAGTCGGCATTGCGGTACGGCCCATGTCCGGCCTGACTCTGGCGCTGGACTATCTGCGGATCGAATGGGCCAAGGCGGCGGGCTACAACACGGACAGCACCTTTGGCTATCGCAGCCAGAATGTCGGCCGCATCGGGGCCTCGTACGACATCAGCGCGCAATGGACCGTTCGCGCCGGCTACAGCTTCGCGAACAACAACGTCGACTCCGAACACACCCTCGCCAACATGTACGGGCCCGGCATCAGTCCGCGCGCAGTGTCGTTCGGCGCGAGCTACGCGATGGACAAGACCAGCACGGTGACGGCCGCCTTCGAGCACACCATTCCAACCGCCATCCATGGGACGGGCGTGAGTTCGGGCACCAACATCCGTGCGCGCTACCAGGTCTTCACCATCGGGTACACGCACAAGTTCTAGCACGGGAAGATCGCGTGGCTGGTGTTCCGAAGTCCTGCTGGCTAGCGGGTTCCACGCCGCGGGGCGCGGGTATCGGGTGGCGGTTTCAACCATCCTTCGAAGCCGTCCAGCAGCAGTTTCAGGCCGGTGCTGAGCCGCTTCTCATCGCCGATCTTCGTAAACGGGCCGACCAGGAAGGTGGCGCCCGGAACATCTTTGCGTTCGTAGCGGGAAACGTGGTCGATGATGAAGTCTCGGTGGTTCTCGGGCGCCTGCTTGTTGGCGGCTTCGAGGCTGTTGCTCGTGATGAACATCGCCGTCAGGTCGAACACGAGCGCGGCTTGCGCGGAGGTGAAGCCGGCGTTCTGCAGGATGCGGCCCACATGGTCGAAGAAAACCAGGCCGTAGTCGATCTCCCCCGCCGCGACACGCTGGAACAGGCGAAAGCGGTTGTGGGTTGCGAAGTAGTTCGCGGAGCCCGGCCAGCGCGCGAGGGTCGCCAGCCAGGAGCGGCACACCCCTTCGAGGTCGGCGCGCCAGTCGCCGGTCACCGGCGGAAGCGCCAGCACGCGCTCGCGGAACGCGACGTTGAGGACGGCGCTGAGCAAGTCGTCCTTGCTGCCGACGTAGTAGTGGATCAGGCCCGGTGCAACGTCCATTTCCCGGGCGACGCGAACCATCGAGACTTCCGCGATCGACGCCCTCTGGGCGAGGTCGATGGCGCATCGGATGACGGCATCGCGGGAGAGTTCGCCCCCTGGCGCGTCGCTCCTGGGGCGTCTGCCCGCTCGGCGCCGCGCTGGATCGGTGGCTTTCTTGGGGACGGTTGCGGCTGGTTTCATGGGACAGGGAAAACGATAGGTACCGTTCTTCGAGTCTGAGTTGATGCAGCCTCGACCTTGATACTACACTTCGCCGGAAAAATTTGAGACATCATCAATTATTCGTGAATTGAGACATTGTCAATTGATATGGATCAGCCAACCCAGAGAAACCGAACCGGAGTGACCATGAGGCAAGAGAGTTCCAAAGGAAAGGTGGCGGTGACGGCCGGATTGCGCGGCGCTTCCTGGACGCCCGCCCGCATGCAGGCGCCCTACACGACCACGCCCTTTCCCCTCGTCACGCAAGACGGCCAGGCGAGCCTGGGCGTGCTTTTCTCCAGGGGGCCGGTGCGCAAGGTGGCCTTCTTCATGCACCCGCGCGAATTCGTCATGACGCACTATCTCGTGCCCGAGGTGCTGGATGCGGGCTGGGCCTGCTGGGTGCAGGCGCCGCGTTCCATCGGCAGCGACCTGCGGCTGGAGCACGAGATCGCGCTGCACGACGTGGCCGCGGGCATGCGCCAGCTACGCGCGCTCGGGTTCGAGACCATCGTGCTGCTGGGCAATTCCGGCGGCGCCGGCCTGCTGGCCTTCTACAACCAGCAATCGCAGCTGGCGGCGGACCAGCGCATCCGCCGCACGCCGGGCGGCCGCCCGACGGGGCTGGAAGTGGCCGACATGCCCGTGGCCGACGGCATGGTGCTGGTGTCGCCCCACCCCGGTCAGGGCGTGCTGCTGATGAACGGGATCGATCCGTCGGTCACGGACGAATCCGATCCGTTCGCCGCCGACGCGAGCCTCGACCCCTTCGACGCCGCGAACGGCTTTCGCCGTCCGCCTGAGTCTTCCCGCTATGCGCCGGAGTTCATCGAGCGCTACCGGCAGGCGCAGCGCGCGCGGGTCGCGCGGCTCGACCAGCGCGCGCGCGAGTTGATCGCGCAAAGGCAATCGGCACGCGCGCGGCTGAAGGAGTCGCCTTCACGCGCCGACAAGCAGGCCGCGAGCTTCGGCGCCATCTCGACCGTGTGGCGCACCGATGCCGACCTGCGCTGCTGGGATACCTCGCTCGATCCTTCCGACCGCTTCGTCGGTTCGCTCTGGGGCGCGGACCCTTCGGCGTCCAACCTCGGCAGCGTCGGCTTCGGCCGGCTGGTGACGCCGGAGTCCTGGCTCTCGACCTGGTCCGGCCTGTCGTCGAACGCGACGATGGAGAAATGCGCCGCGTGGTTCACCCAGCCGACGCTGGTGATCGAGTACACGGGCGACAACTGCGTGTTCCCGGGCGACGTCGACGCGATGTTCGCGTCGTTCAGGACGGCGGACAAGGAGCGCCATCGCGTGCGCGGCAACCACCACGGGCAGCCGCTCGAGGACGGCGAGGTTTCCGGCCAGGTGCTGGCCGGCCAACACCTGCGTACGTGGCTGAACGCCAAATTTTGATCCATGGACACACGGAGACAGACACGATGAACTCGTCGGAAAAGCCCCAGGCAGCCAAGAATCGCCCTTCGCGGGTGCTCGCCCCGATTCCGGGCGTGGTCTATCCGGACCAGACCGAGTTGGACCGCTACATCGCCGAAGGCGTGCTCGGCTTCGAGACGCTCGTGGACGGCTTCCGCAAGACCGTGGCGCTGTATCCGGACAACATCGCGTTGCTCGGCCCGCAAGTGCGCATGCGCTATGCGGAACTCGATGCGCGTTCGACGCGGCTTGCCGCGGCGCTGCTCGGGCAGGGGCTGGCGCCGCTCGATCCGGTCATCTTCCAACTGGGCGACAGCGCGGAGTTGATCACGATGTTTCTGGCCTGCCTGAAGGCCGGCCTGATCCCGATCTGCACCCTGGCCGCGCACCGTGAGCGCGAGATCGGCTATCTGGCCAATCTGGCCGAGGCCAAGCTGCACTTCGTCCAGGGCGACGATCCGAAGTTCGACGGCGTCGCATTCGCACGGCAGATCCGGAAGGCCGCGCCCTCGATGAAGCAAATCCTGCAGGCGCGCGGCGAGCCGCAGGAAGGCGTGCTGCACCTCGGAACGCTGATCGACTCCATCAGCGACGAAGCGGCGGCCGCGCGGCTCGCCCAGGTGGAGATCGACCCCTTCCAGGTGGCGGTCTACCAGCTCTCGGGTGGCACGACCGGCGTTCCCAAGATCATTCCGCGGCACCACAACGAGTACCTCTACAACATGCGCGCGGTGGCCCGAGTGGCTGGACTTCAAACCCACCGACGTGCTGTTCATGCCGCAGCCCATGGTGCACAACCTGAACATGGGCTGCTGCTTCGGGCCGTTCCTGATGACGGGCGGCACGGTCACGGTGGCGTCGGATCTCGGCGCCGAGGCGCTGATTTCGCTGATCGAGACCACCCGGCCCACCTGGCTGATGCTGGGCGGCCCCATCATTGCGCGCATCGAGACGGCGATCCAGTCGGGCCGCATCAATCTGTCGAACGCCCGTGGCGTGATTGCCGCCAACAGCGCGCCCAAGCTGCGCGAGCTACTCGGGCTGCCCGTGTTCCACATCTTCGGCATGACCGAAGGCGTGATCATGTTCACGCACCCCACCGATTCCCTGGAGGCACTGGACACCACCAACGGCCGGCCCGTCAGCGCGTGGGACAGCATCCGCATCCTCAAGCCGGGCACCGAGGAGCCCGTCGCGTTCGGCGAAATCGGCGAGCCTGCCTTCAAGGGGCCCGTACACGATACGCGGCTACTACAAGGCCGAAGAGCGCAACAAGGAAACCTTCACCAGCGATGGGCTACTACCGCTCGGGCGACCTGATGTACGAGCGCCTCATCGACGGCAAGAGCTACTACGTCTTCTGCGGGCGCATCAAGGACCTCGTGAGCCGCGGCGGCGAAAAGATCAACTGCGAGGAAGTCGAGATGGCCGTTGCCGGCACCCGGCGGTGGCCGCGGTCACGGCGGTGCCCTACCCCGACCCGGTGTTCGACGAGCGGCTATGCGCCGTGCTCATCCTGCGCGAAGGCAGCATGCGGCGCCCACCGTGGCCGAACTCGGCAGTACCTCCTGAAGGAATATGGCATGGCCAAGTTCAAGTGGCCCGAGCGCATCGAGGTCGTCGACCACCTACCCGCTGACCGCCTCCGGAAAGCTCAGCAGGCACTCTGCGTCAAATGAGTACGTGCGAGCAGCGATCCTGGAGGCCAAGTCCCATCAGTGATTCCCATCAACAACGATCGAGCACACCATGTCGACTCTACCCAACCCGTTCTGCATGGGCGTCCACCACACGGCGCGCCCCACCTGGAAGCTTCGCGAGACCATCGAGTTCTACCGCGACACGCTCGGGCTGCCGCTCGTCCATGCGATCTCGGCACGTGGATGGGGGCCGTAGCAACCACCCCGACTTCCTGCACTTCTTCTTCGACAGCGGCAAAGGCAGCACGATTGCGTTCTTCTACTACATCGACGCCGAGCAGCCCGACTACACCACGCCGATGAAGGACTATCGCTACGAGGCGACGCACACCGCCTGGGCAGGTCGACACCTACGAAGAACTGATCGCATGGCGCGACCGCCTGGAAGCGAAGGGCATTCCCCTCATCTACCAGATCCGCCACGAACTGATCGAGTCGATCTACTTCAGCGACCCCAACGGCTACTACCTGGAGATCACGCTGCAGGAACGTCCGGACATGAACCAGCTCGACGCCGACGATGCGCAGCTGCACGCTCGACGCCGCGATGGCCATCGAAGACGCGCATGCTGCGAGGGCACGGGCGAATTCAATACGATCGACCAGGTGTGGCTCGACAAGGCACGCGGCATGAAGTGCGTCGGCGGGCGCCCAGGACGAAGGCCAAGGCCATGCTCTACGTGCTCGACGTACCTGAATTCGAACCGCTGGACGCGTTCAGCAAGGCAGCCCGGACTGCAAGGTCGAGGGCCCGGTGAACGGCTACTGGCACATCAGTCCCGCAAGCCGATCGTGTTCGAGCGCAAGGTGCTCGGCTTCGTGCCGGCGCTCTGGAATGCCGCGTTGACCGGAGGCTTCGACGGCGACGTCAAGACCTTCGACCGCTACACCCTGGAAATCACGCCCGGAGCGCAGCATGAAAGTCGCGATCGTTGGCGGCGGTCCCTCGCGGCTCTACCTGGGGCTCCTGCTCAAGCGGGCGCGCCCGACTGGCAGGTCGAGGTCGATCGAGCAGAACCTCGCCGACGCCACCTTCGGCTTCGGCGTGGTGCTGGCCGACACCGGGCTGCAGCAACTGCGCGATGCGGACGAGCCTCGTACGACGCGATGTACGCCGCCATGCACTACAACGACCGCCAGACCATCGTGCAGCGCGAGGAGCCGATCGAGATCAAGCTGAACGTGAAGGGCGGCGCCATCACGCGCCTCGTGCTGCTGCACATCCTGCAGCGCGAAGGCCATGCGGCGGGCGTGCATGTCCACTACGGCGAGCGCATCGAGACACGGACGACCTGGACGCGCTCGGCCTCGGCGATGCCGACGTGGTGGTGGGCGCCGACGGCATCAACTCGGTCGTGCGCAGGCAGTTCCCGACGCATTCGGCACCACGCAGCGCTCCTCACCAACCACTTCGCCTGGTATGGCACGAACCGCGTCTTCGATCACCCGGCGCTCGTCTTCCGCAAGTTCGACGGCGGCCACTTCGTCGCGCACTACTACGCCTACAGCGAGCGAGATGAGCACCTTCGTCGCCGAATGCGACGACGCCACCTGGAAGCGGCTGGGCCTGGACGCGCTGACGGACGACGAACGCCAGCGCTGTTCGAGAAAATCTACGCGCCGGAACTGCAGGGCATCCGCTCATCTCCAACAAGTCGAACTGGCGGCAGTTCCCCGTCATCCGCAATGCGAACATGGACCGATGGCCGCCATGTGCTGATCGGCGACGCGCTGGCCAGGCGCATTTCTCCATCGGCTCGGGCACGCGCATCGCAATGAACGACTCGATCGCGCTCGCGCGAGCGCTGCTCGGCTGCGACGGCGACGTGCCGCGGGCGCTCGCCGCGTTCGAGGACATCGCACACGCCGCAGAAGGACAAGCTGATCGGAGCCTCCGAAGCGTCGTACATCTGGTACGAGAACATGGCCGCAGTGGATGGACACGCTACACGCCGGAGGAATTCGTCTACCAGCTTCATGACGCGCACGGGGCGCATCGGACGACGAGCGGCTTCGCGCAGCGAGTTTCCCGAACTCGTGCGAACGGCTCGGCGGGCAAGGCGGGAACCTATGAACGAGAGCTTCGAAATCGTCATCGTCCGACCTGCCGTTCACCGTGCGGCGCACGGCGCGCTGGGCGGACTGCGATCCGGCGGGCGTGGTCTTCACCGGGCGCTTCACCGACTACCTGCTCAGCGCGGTCATGCACTTCATGCGCCACATCGGCTACGGCAAGGCCGGGCGCAACTGGCGCGAACAAGGCGTCGGCCTGCCGTGCAAGCACATGAACCTCACCTTCCACGCGTCGCTGTACCCGGAAGACACGGTGGACATCCGCATCGGGATCGGCGAGATCCGCACGCGCACCTTCGACGTGCTGGCGCGGGCCTACCTGGCCGACGGCCGCCTGGCGTTCGAGGGCCAGTTCACGCCCATCGCCATCCGCGGCGAAGTGCGCGAGAGCATCGACATTCCGCCGGCCCTGCGAGAGGCACTCCAACCGCATTTGATGGCGAAGGACAAGACATGACCGCGCGTACCTACCGGATCGGCCAGATCGTGCCGAGTTCCAACACGACGATGGAGACGGAAATCCCGGCGCATGCTGCGCGCCCGCGAGAGCATCCGCCCCGACGAGCGCTTCACCTTCCACAGCAGCCGCATGCGCATGCACAAGGTGACGCGCGAAGAACTGGAGGCCATGAACAAGGAAAGCCTGCGCTGCGCCGCGGAGCTTTGCCGATGCCCGCGTCGACGTGATGAGCACGGCCTGCCTGGTCGCCATCATGGCCATGGGCCTCGGATACCACCGCCAGACGGAGAAGGAGCTGACGGCCGTCGCCCGGGCCAACCAGTGCCAGGCCCCCGTCATGACCTCCGCCGGGGCGCTGGTCGAGGGCCTGCAGACCATGGGCGCGAAGAAGGTGTCGCTGCTCGCGCCCTACATGCGTCCGCTGTGCGACCGTGGTCGTGGAATACATCGAGAGCGAAGGCATCGAAGTCGTCGATTCCCTGGCCTTCGAGATTCCCGACAACCTCGACGTGGGGCGGCGCGACCCGGCCCTGCTGGTGCAGGACGTGAAGCGGCTGAACACGGCCAACGTGGATGTCGTCGTTCTGTCCGCGTGCGTGCAGATGCAGTCCCTGCCGTCCATCCAGACCGTGCAGGACCGGCTGGGCATTCCGGTGACGTCCACGGCGGTCTGCACCACGCGCCGGATGCTCGACCACCTCGGGCTGGAGCCCATCGTGCCGAACGCCGGCGCACTGCTCAGCGGCGCCTACCGCTAGACCGGCTCCCAGGGCCAGAAGGAGACACCCACATGAAAGACGCAGTCATCGTATCGACGGCCAGGACGCCCATCGGCAGAGCCTTCCGCGGCGCATTCAATGCCACGAAATCCCCCAGCCTGATGGGCCATGCGATCCGCCATGCGGTGGAGCGGTCCGGCATCGATCCGCAGCGCGTGGACGACGTGATCATCGGCACGGTGCTCGCGGCCGGCACGGCAGGCTCGAACATCGCGCGCAACGCGGCGTTCGCGGCGGGCCTGCCGCACACGGTGGCGGCGCAATCCATGGACCGCCAATGCGCCTCCGGCCTGATGGCCATCGCAACGGGCGCCAAGCAGATCATCGTCGACGGCATGGACGTGGTCGTGGCGGGCGGCCAGGAGAACATCTCCGCCGTGCAGAACCGCTACTACGACTGGGTCTACGCCGAAAAGGACGACCGAGGTGCTGCGCCTCGGCGCCGAACGCCTACATGCCCATGCTCGAGACGGCCGAATTCGTGTCGCGGAAGTACGGCATCACCCGCGAGCAGCAGGACGCTCTATTCGCTGGCCTCGCAGCAGCGGACGGCGCACGCGCAGAGCGAAGGCCTGTTCGACCAGGAGATCGTGCCGATCACCGTGACCACGCTGGTGACGCGACAGGAAGACCGGCGCCAGCGAAGCGCGCGAATGTCACCTTGTCGCGCGACGAAGGCAACCGCGCCGACACGCACGCTGCAGGGGCTTGCGTCGCTGCAAGCCAGTGGTCGAAGGCGGCGTGGTCACCGCCGGCAATGCGAGCCAGCTCTCCGACGGCGCCAGCGCATGCGTGCTCATGGACGCGCGCTCCGCCGAACGCGCAGGACTGGCGCCGCTGGGCATCTACCGCGGCATGGCCGTCGCCGGCACCGCCCCGGAGGAAATGGGCATCGGCCCGATCTACGCGATTCCCAAACTGCTCAAGCAGCACGGTTTGAAGGTCGACGACATCGGCCTGTGGGAACTGAACGAGGCGTTTGCCTGCCAGGTGCTGTACTGCCGCGACCACCTGGGCATCGACCCGCGCGCTACAACGTCAACGGCGGCTCGATCTCCATCGGCCATCCCTACGGCATGACGGGTGCGCGCCTGGTGGGGCATGCGCTGATCGAAGGCCGCGCGCAGGGGCGTCAAGCACGTCGTGGTGTCCATGTGCGTCGGTGGCGGCATGGGGGCCGCGGCGCTGTTCGACGTGCGCTGACGCACTGATTCAGAGCCGTTCCCGGCGCGGGACCGGGTGGCGCAGCGCCACCCGCGTGCGAATACCAAGCAATCCTGGAGACAAGTCCATGAGTGGCAACGCAAGCATTGCGGGAATGGGTGCGCCCGACGCTCCGCCTTCGGGCGGCGCCGGCCGGGGCCCGTGGGTGGTTCTCGGCTGCGCGATGGGCATGCTGGTCGGGTTTTCAGCGTCCTATTTCAGCACGCTGTCGATCTTCCTCAAGCCGATCGCGGCGGCCTTCGGCTGGGGGCGGACCGAAACGTCCGCCATTGCCGGCCTGGCGCAACTCGGCCTGGCGTTCGGCGCCCCGATCACCGGGCGTTTGATCGCGCTTTGGGGGGTGCGGCGCATCACGCTGGGTTCGACGGTCCTTTTCGCGGCGGGCATCTTCGCGCTGTCCGCGGCCTCCGGCAACGCCGTCCAGTTCGCCGTTCTGAGCCTGCTGCTCGGCTTCGTCGCGGTGGGCACGACACCGACGGGCTATTTGAGCGCGTTGCCGGCCTACTTCGACAAACGGCTGGGCCTGGCCATGGGCATCGCAATGATCGGCCTGGGCCTGGGCAACGCACTGATGCCATTGCTGGCGCAGCACTGGATCAGCGCGGGCGGCTGGCAGTCGGCCTACCAGCACGTGGCGCTGGTGGTGCTGGCCGGCGGCGTGGCGGCGTTCGTGCTGTTGTCCAGCGCCGCGCGCGCACAAGGCCCGGGAGCCGGCGGCCTGCGTCGGCACGCGACCGCCCAGGCGGCGTCTTCCAGCGCGTGGGCATTGATGCGGAGCTTGCGGTTCGCCGTCATGGCGGTGGCGTTCTTCATCGTGTCGTGTGCCGGCCTGGGGGCCATCGTGCACATGGTGCCGATGCTGACGGACCACGGGCTGGAACCCGAACAGGCATCGAAGATTGCCGCCTTGATCGGCGTGGGGGTGATGGTGGGCCGGGCCGTCACGGGCTTCCTGATCGATGCCATCCATGCGCGCTACGTGGCCGCCGTCCAATTCCTGGTGGGTGGCGCCGGGCTGGCCCTGATCGCGTTGACTCCGGGCACGGACATGGCGCCGATCGCCATCGGGGCATTCGCATTTGCCTTCGTCATCGGGGCCGAGGGCGATTTCGTGCCGTTCTTCGTGCGCCGCTATTTCGGCGTCGAGCACTTCAGCTTCCTGTACGGCGTGCTGTTCTTCTTCTTGCGCTGGGCGGCGTGGCCGGCCCCATCGCATTCGGCTGGGTGTTCGACCACTTCCATACGTACACGCTGGCTTTCGCGGGCGCGGGCGCCAGCTGCGCGCTGTGTGCCTTGCTTGTCTGGATGTTGGGCGACTACGTGTATCCGGCAGAGCGCTACGGCATGGGGCGCGCCGTTTTTCAGTCAGGAGGCAGGCAATGGGCAATCGGGCCGCAACTTTCATCACAGGAGACATGCAATGGGATTCGTAGTAGGAGTGGATGTCGGTGGCACGTTCACCGACGGCGTGGCGGTCGATGACCAGGGCAACATCGTTTCGGCGAAAACGCCTTCGACGCCGCCCGACTATTCGGCGGGCGTGTTCAACGTGCTGGCGCTGCTGGCCGAGCAGTTCTCGATGTCGCGCGAGCAGTTCCTGCAGGCCACCGACCACATCGCGCACGGCACGACCTCGTCGCTCAACGCGCTCGTGATGGGCAAGGTGCCGCCGGTGGGGTTCATCACCACCCGCGGGCACGGGGACTCCATCGCCATCATGAACGTGGAGGGGCGCTACCTGGGCCGCTCCTCGATGGAACTGCAGAACGTGCTGGGCCATGCCAAGCCGGCGCCGCTGGTGGCCAAGCGCCTCATCAAGGAGGTGTCGCAGCGCATGGACCGCGAGGGCAACGTGCTCGTGGCGCTCGATGAAGCGCAGGTGCGCGAGGCCGTGCGCGATTGCGTGGCGCAGGGTGTGAACGCCATCGCCGTGTCGCTGCTCTGGTCGTTCCGCAACCCGGCCCACGAGCAGCGCGTGCGCGAGATCATCAAGGAAGAAGCGCCCCAGCTCTACGTGGCGCTGTCGTCCGACGTCAGCCCGCGCATCCGCGAGTACGCACGCCATGCGACCACGATCATGAGCACGCAGATCGGCCCCGGCCTGCGCGACTATCTGGAAAACCTCGAAGCGGGTTTGCGCAAGGAGGGCCTGGCCGGCCCGCTGCTGGTGATGCAGAGCTCCGGCGGCGCGATCACCGCGGCCGAAGCGCCCGCCACCGCCATCACCACCGTGGGCTCGGTGCTGACGGGCGGCGTGGTGGGCGCCATGCAGCTCGCCGGCCAGTTGGGCCACCGCAACGTGATGGCCACGGACGTGGGCGGCACCACCTTCCTCGCGGGCCTGGTGGTGGACGGCGAGCCGGTGCGGGCCGCCCAGACCATCATCAACCAGTCGCCCGTCAACGTTCCGACGCTGCGCGTGGAGGCCATCGGCTCCGGCGGCGGCGCGATCGCCTGGGTGGATGCGGGCGGCAACCTGCGCGTCGGCCCCTTGAGCGCGCAGGCCGCGCCCGGGCCGGCCTGCTACGGCGCGGGCGGCAAGGAGCCGACCATCACCGATGCCAACCTGGTGCTGGGCATTCTTCCGTCGCGCGGCCTGCTGGGCGGCAAGCGGCCCCTGTCGCTGGAGCTGGCGCGTGAAGCCATCCGCAGCCGCATCGCGGAGCCGCTGGGCCTGAGCATCGAAGACGCCGCCGCCGCCATCTATGCCGTGCAGAACGCCCAGACGGGCGACCTGCTGCGCAAGATCGCCGTGGAGGCCGGCCACGATCCGCGCGACTTCGTGGTCTACGCCTTCGGCGGCGCGGGCCCGGCGCATTGCGCGGCCTACACGGCAGCCGTCGGCTCGGGCGAATGCCTGGTGCCGCTGGGGCCTGTCGCTTCGGCCTTCTCGGCTTTCGGCTTGGCGGCGTCCAGCGTCAACGTGATCCGCGAACTGTCGGACCCCGGCGTCGCGCCGCTGGACCCCGTCCGCGTGGCGGAAAACTTCAGGCGTCTGGAGGATGAAGTGAGCGCCGTGCTGGCGCGCCAGGGCATCAAGTTCGTCGAGACGCAGCTGTTCCGCGAGATCGACATGCGCTATGGGATGCAGATGGGCGAGGTGGCGACCCCGATCGGCGCCGGCCCCATCACGGCCCAATCGCTGCAGGAGGGCGCGGACAAGTTCGAGCAGCTCTATGCGCAGCAGTTCGGCGCGGGGTCGGGCTTCCGGGATGCGGGCATCCAGGCGCTGACCTACCGAGTGCGCGGCGAAGGCATCCTGCCGATCTCGCCCGAGCTGCCCGAGATCGAAGCCGCGAACGGCACCACGGTGGAAAGCGCGCTGATCGAGCGCCGCTCCATCTGCCTGGATGCCCGCAAGGGCTTCGTCGAGACACCGGCCTACGACTACACGCGCCTGCGCGCGGGCCACCGGATCGAAGGCCCTGCGGTGATCCAGGTGCCGACGACGACGGTGGTGGTGCCGGGCGGCATGCATGGCGTCATCGACCGCCTCGGCAACCTGTCCATCACGACGAATGCGGTTTGAGCCGCGAAAGGAGACATGTCATGCAGATCACCATTCCAGGTTCTGAAGCTTTCGTGAGCCGGCCCGTGGCACCCGACGTGCTGCTGCGCTCGCTGCCGCCTTCGCTGAAGGTGCACACCGTTTCGCGACGACACCATCGAGGCCCTGCATCCGCTGACCTACGAGGTGATTCGCCACCGCCTGTGGTCCATCACCGACGAGATGGGCGAGACCCTGAAGAAGATGTCGGGCAGCCCGGTGGTGTCCGAGGCCAACGACTACGACTTCACCATCAACGACGAGGCCGGCCAGGAGGTGCAGATCGGCCTGTACAACACCATGCTGGCGGGCGCGATCGACCTGGCCATCTACTGGACTCTGCAGAACCGCGCCGACAACCCCGGCATCCAGGACGGCGACATGTTCCTGTGCAACGACCCGTGGATCGGCGGCGGTCTGCACCAGAGCGACGTGCTGCTTTTCGCGCCCATCTTTCACGACGGCCAGCTGTTCGGCTGGACCAGCGCGATCTGCCACGAGCCCGACCTGGGCGGGGTGACGCCCGGCTCCATGCCCATCGTCGCATCCGACGTATTCTCCGAATCGCTGCCGACGCCGCCGATCAAGATCGTGCGCAACTTCGAGCTGCAGCGCGACGTGGCCGACATGTGGGTGCGCCGCTCGCGCGTGCCGCAGCTGATCGGGCTGGACCTGCGCGCGAAGATCGGCTCGAACCTGGTCGGGCGCAAGCGCATCCTGGCGCTCATCGAGCAGTACGGGGCCGACACCGTGAAGGCCGTCATGAAGCGCATGATGAACGATGCGGAGCGCCGCCTGCGCGACAAGCTGCGCATCGCGCCCGACGGCACGTGGCAGGCGTCCAGCTATCTGGACCAGGCGCAGATGGGCGACCGCCAGCCGCACAAGCTGGCGCTGGCCATGACCAAGCGCGGCGACCACCTGACGTTCGATTTCACGGGCACCGCACCGCAGGCCGGCGTCATCAACTGCACGTATGCCGGTTCGCGCGGCGGCGTGATGCTGGCGCTGCTGCCCACGCTGGCGGGCAACATCCCCTGGGCGGCGGGCGGGCTGATGCGCTGCTTCGACATCGTCACGCCCGAAGGCACGCTGAACAACGCCACCTTCCCGGCGGCGATCAACAAGGCGCCGATCGCCACCGCCTGGGCCATCGGCAACCTGGCCGCGCAGTGCCTGTCGCAGATGCTGGACTGCACCGTGGACATGAAGGCGAACGTGCAGGCCACGTGCTGCGGCACCTGGAACACGGCGGTGCTGGCGGGCCTGGACCAGCGCGGCAAGCACCACACGCCGTTCGTCGACGTGGTCATGGAGTCGATGGCGGGCGGCTACGGCGCACGGCCGGCCGCGGACGGCATCGACACGGGCGGGCTGTTCTGCATTCCGATGGGCAAGCTGCCGGACGTGGAAATGACGGAACTGCTGTACCCGATGCTGGTGCTCTGGCGCCGTGAAAGAGGCGGACTCCGGCGGCCCCGGCCGCCACCGCGGCGGCCTGAGCGCGTCGGTCGCCATCACGCCGTACGGCTCGTCATTGCCCACCGCCATGGTGATTTCCAGCTCGGGCATGGCCACGGCGCAGAACCAGGGGCTGGCCGGCGGCCATCCCGGCAACACCGGGCACAACGTGGTGATCCGCGATGCCGACCTGAAGGCCATGTTCGCCCGCGGCCA
Source organism: Pseudorhodoferax sp. (assembly GCA_049840715.1). GTDB lineage: Bacteria > Pseudomonadota > Gammaproteobacteria > Burkholderiales > Burkholderiaceae_C > Pseudorhodoferax. The sequence continues at coordinate 116,841 of JASGJO010000010.1, read as the reverse complement.
GGTGCCCGGCGACCTGGCGACCCTGGGCGGCGAGCAGACCACGGCGCAGTGCATGACCGCGGGAGAGCTCCGGCAGGGCGACGTGCTCTACCTGCACTGCCAGGGCGGCGGCGGCTATGGGGACCCGATCCGCCGCGATGCCCAGGCCGTCGCCACCGACCTGCGCAACGGCAAGATCAGCCCGGATGCTGCAGAGCGCATCTATGGCGTGCTCGTCGCTGCAGACGGGCATGTCGATCCGGGACGCACGGAAAAGCGGCGCGCGGCGATCGTCGAGGACCGCCAGAAGCATGCCGAGCCGGCCCCCCGAGCCCTGGGCGGCAAGTTCGATCCGGGTGCGGCACGCGCGATCGACGACAACTTCGGGCTGACGCTGGACAAGCGTGGGTCCATCGTGATCTGCCGACACTGCGGCCATCCGTTGAGCGCGCACGACAAGCGGCTCTCGCTGGCGTGCCGCGATTCCAATCCGGTGGCGGCCACCGCGAACGTGACGGTGGATCCGTCGTACTACGTCGATTCGGAAATCGTCTTCCGCGAACATTTCTGTCCGGGCTGCTGGACGACGGTCCATTCCGGCCGGTGCCCAAGGATCACGTTGACGTCATCAGCGGCATGCAGAGGCGGATGCACTGGAGCCGGCCTCGACGTAGGCGATGCAAGGCGCCGCGCGGATCGCCGCCGCCGCGCGGTGCGGCCTTCTGCCGCGGTCTCGGCGCGGCGCGTGGCGTCAGCCCCCGCCGACCACCACCGTCACCATGCGCTCGGGCTGCAGCATGCGCGCGAACGCGGCGCGGATCTGCGCCACCGTGACGGCCTCCACCCGCTGCGTCCAGGTATCCAGGTAGTCCAGCGGCAGGCCGTTCCAGGCGATGTTGGCCACGTTGCCGAGCAGCTTGCGGTTGCTGTCCAGCCGCAGCGCGAAGCCGCCGACGAGGTTGTCCTTGGCCGCCTTCAGCTCGGCCTCGGTCGGCCCCTCGCCGACGAAGCGCGCCAGCGTCTCGCGCGCCACCGCAATGGCCGCGTCGGCCTGGTCGGCGCGGGTCTGCAGGCCGACCGTGAACGCGCCCGCATGGCGGCCCGGCGAGAAGTCGCTGGACACGCCGTAGGTCAGCCCGCGCTTCTCGCGCACCTCGTGCGTGAGGCGCGAGGTGAAGCCGCCGGCGCCCAGGATGTGGTTGCCCACGAGCACGGCGAAGAAGTCCGGGTCGTCGCGCTTGATGCCGGGCTGGCCGATCAGCACCTGCGCCTGGTTGGAGGCGAACGGAATGCGGCGCTCCTCGGCCTTGGCCAGCGCCGGCACTTCGCCCACCGCCGGCAGCGGCGCGCAGGCGGTTTGCGGCAGCCGGGAGAGCAAGGCCCGCACCAGTTGGTCGGCCTGCTGGCGCGTCACGGCGCCCACCACGCTGACCTTGGCGCGGCAGGGCAGGATGCTGCGGGCGTAGAAGGCGCGCAGCTGGTCCACCGAGATGGCGGCCAGGGTCTGCTCCGTGGTCTCGCGGCCGTAGGGATGGCCGCCGTAGACCAGCTCCTGGAAGGCGCGGCCCGCCACCGGGCCGGGCCGGGTGTACGACTCGCGCAGCGCCGCGCCGATGCGCTCGCGGTCGCGCTGCCACACCGCGGCATCGAAGGCCGGCGTGCCCAATTGGCGCGCCGCCAGCGCCACGGCCTTGGGCAGCAGGTCCGGATAGGTCAGCGTGCGCAGCGAGAAGCTCATGCGGTCGCGGCTGGCGCTGGCGCCGAACGAGGCGCCCAGGTCCGCCCAGGCTTCGCCCAGCGCGTTCTCGTCCAGCGCAGGCTCCTTGCCCTGCGCGGCGATGCCCTTGTTGGCCTGCCCCGCCGTGGCATCGGCCAGGCCTGCCTGCGCGGCCGGGTCGCGGCGCGAGCCGGCATCGAAGTCCAGCTGCACGTCGACCATGGGGATGCCCGGGCTTTCGACCAGATAGACCTCGGCGCCATTGGACTGGGTCCAGCGCTGCAGCGGAATGGCGGCGCTGGCCCAGCCGGCGGCCACGAGCAGGGATGCGGCCAAGGACAGCCGCGCGGAAGAAATCAGCTTGTTCATCGGCTCGGCTCGCTGGTGGGGGCCTGGCGCGCACCGGCGGGTGCGTTCTTGCGCGTGGCGGGGTCGACGGGCTGCGGCCGCAGCACGGCCACGTTGAGCTGGTCGTCGCCGAAGTAGCGCGCCGCCACCGCCTGCACCTGCTCGGCCGTGACCTGGCGCAGCCGTTCGATCAGCCGGTCGGACAAGTCGGGCGCGAAGCCGGTGGCCCACTGGCTGCCGAGTTCGCGCGCCTGATTGAACAGCGAATCGCGCTTGTAGACCTGGCCGGCCACCCACTGCGTCTTCACGCGCGCGAGTTCGGCCGCGCTGACGCCCTCGCGCGCCACGCGGGCGACCTGCTCGCGCAGCGCCGCCTCCAGCTGTTCGGTGGTCTTGCCGGGTGCCGGCACACCGTCCAGCACGAACAGCTGTGGCCCGCGGCCCATGAGGCCGTTGCTGGCGCCGGCGCTGTCGGCGAGGCGGTCGGGGCCCTGGGTCAGCGCGCGCTCCAGCCGCGCGCCGGGGTAGCCGTCGAGCACGGCCGAGAGCACGGTCAGCGCCAGCGCGTCGTCGCTGGCGTCCAGGGCCGTGAGCTTGGGCACCTTGAAGGCCATGGCCAGGTAGGACTGTTCGGCCGGCGCCTTGAGTTCCAGCCGCCGGATGCCGCGCTGCGCCGGCTCCTCGCGCGGCTTGCGGCCCGGCACGGCGGCGGCCGGGATGGCGCCGTAGATGCGTTCGGCCAGCGCCCGCACCTGGGCCACGTCCACGTCGCCCACGATGACCACGGCGGCGTTGGCCGGCACGTACCACTGGCGGTAGAACTGGCGCACGTCGTCGGCCGTGAGGCTGTCCAGGTCACCCATCCAGCCGATGATGGGCCGGCGGTAGGGCGCGGCCTGGTAGGTCATGGCGTAGAGCGCCTCGTACAGCCGCGCGCGCGGCGCATCGTCGGTGCGCATGCGCCGCTCTTCCTTGATGACGGCCAGCTCGCGCGTGAACTCGTCGTCGGCCCAGCGGTTGTGGGCGAAGCGGTCGGCCTCCAGCCGCATCACCTCCTCGAGCCGGCCGGCCGGGATCTGCTGGTAGTAGCCGGTGTAGTCGTAGGAGGTGAAGGCGTTCTCGGAGCCGCCGATGGCGGCCACGCGGCGCGAGAACTCGCCCGGCTGGAGCTGCTCCGTGCCCTTGAACATCATGTGCTCCACCGCGTGGGCGACGCCGCTGGTGCCGTCCACCTCGTCCATGCTGCCCACGCGCAGCCAGACCATGTGCACCGCCGTGGGCGCGCGCCGGTCGGGCTTGACGATGAGCGTCATGCCGTTGGCAAGCTGGAATTGCTGGGCGGTGGTGGCGGCGCTGGCGCCTGCTGCCGCGGAAGGCGCTGGGGGTGCCGTCTGGGCCTGCAGGCCGGGTGCAGCCCAGGCCAGCGCGAAGGCCATGGTGCACGCAGAAAGAATGCGTTTCATAGAATCGTCCGATTCTAAGAACGCCCCAAATGTTCAGTTTCTTCAAGAAAAAACCGCCCGCGGCCGAGCCGGCACCTGCCGACGCGGTGCCGGCCCCGGTTGCGACCGAACCGGCCGAGCCGGCGGAGCCTGCCGGCCGCAGCTGGCTGCGCAACCCCTTCGGCGCCAAGCCCGAGGCCGCGCCGGAACCGCCGCCCGCCGAAATCGCCGCCGAACCGGCAGCCCGCACGGGCTGGGTCGACCGGCTCAAGCTGGGCCTGCGCAAGACCGGCAGCAGCATCACCACCGTCTTCACGGGCACCCGCATCGACGAGGCGCTGTACGAACAGCTCGAGGAGGCCCTGCTGATGGCCGACACCGGCGTGAAGGCCACGACGGTGCTGCTGGACGACCTGCGCCGCCGCGTGAAGGAGGCCCGCGCCACCGAGCCGGCCGCCGTGCGCGAACTGCTGGTCGACGCCATCGCCGACATGCTGCGGCCGCTGCAAAAGCCGCTGGTCATCGGCGAGCACAAGCCCACGGTGGTCATGGTGGCCGGCGTCAACGGCGCGGGCAAGACCACCTCCATCGGCAAGCTGACGCGGCACCTGGCCGCGCACCAGGCCTCGGTGCTGCTGGCCGCGGCCGACACCTTCCGCGCCGCCGCGCGCGAGCAGCTGGCCGTCTGGGCCGACCGCAACTACGTCGAGATCATCAGCCAGCAGGGCGGCGACCCCGCGGCCGTGGCCTTCGACGCCGTGAACGCCGGCCGCGCGCGCGGCAAGGACGTGGTGCTGGTCGACACCGCCGGCCGCCTGCCGACCCAGCTGCACCTGATGGAGGAACTCAAGAAGATCCGCCGCACGCTGGTCAAGGCCGACACTGCCGGCACCGGCGTGCCGCACGAGGTGCTGCTCGTCATCGACGGCAACACCGGCCAGAACGCGCTCATGCAGGTCAAGGCCTTCGACGACGCGATCGGCCTGACAGGCTTGATCGTGACCAAGTTGGACGGCACGGCCAAGGGCGGCGTGCTGGCCGCCATCGCGCAGGAGCGGCCGGTGCCGGTCTACTTCATCGGCGTGGGCGAGAAGCTGGAAGACCTGGAAACCTTCGACGCGCGCGAGTTCGCACAGGCTCTGCTGGGCTGAAGCCGGAGGCACTCAGGGCCGCGTGTCGCAATCGCCCTTGAACAGCTGGCGGCCGTTGTCGCGCAGCAAACGGGCCTGGCGCTTGCGCGTGTCCACGCGCCATTGGGCGCCGACGCCGAACACGACCTCGTCGCCCGCCACAAAACCTGAACTCAGCCACTGGCCGTTCACGGCGACGGCGTTCTCGGCCACGCTGTAGCGCACCTCCACGCGTCGGGCCGCCTGTCCGGCATCGGACTGCATGCGGCAGTACAGGCTGCGGCTGTCGGGCGGGCTGCCGCGCGCCGCGAGTTCGGCCGCGATCTGCGCGGCGCGGCCCGGCGCGCCGCTGGCCTCGCAGCTGAACCGGGCCACCAGCGCGGTGCCGTCCATGGTGTGCACGGGCTCGAACACCAGGCTGGCGAGGTCGGTGCGGCCGCTGCGGCGCGGCGGCTGCACGAAGGGCTGCTCGGGCTCGAGCCGGCCCGAGGGCATGACCGAATTGAGGATGGCGATGCGCTGTGGCGCGCGGCAATCCACCACGTAGTTCGCATAGCCGACCAGGGGAGACGGCCGCAGGGCATGCACGAGGAAGTAGGTGCCGGCCACATGGTCGCGGTCGACCACGTCGAGCGCAATGGCGTCCACACCGACCAGCATCTCGTCGATGCGCTGCACCATGTGGAAGCTGGCCGGCGCGGTCTGGGCGGCGGCCGACAGGGCCAGGAACACGGCAGCGACGCAGAAGAGAGGGCGGCAGGACGGCATCAAGGAATTCAACGCCCGCCGGTGCCGCGCTCGCGGACCTACATGGCGGGCTTGTCGCTCAGGGCCTTGAGATTGTCGCGCAGCTGCTGGCTCATCGGCAGGCCGAGATTGATGCCGCGCGGCGGGATCGGCGACAGGAACCACTTGTTGTACAGGCGCTCGAACTCGCCCGACTTCATGGCATCGGCGAACACGCCGTCGACCAGCGCCTTGAAAGCCGGGTCGTCCCTGCGCAGCATGCAGGCATAGGGCTCGACCTGCAGCGCGTCGCCGACGACCTCGAGCTGCTCCGACATCTTGGAGTTGGCGCGCAGGCCGAACAGCAGGATGTCGTCCATCGCGAAGGCGACGGCACGGTCGCTCTCGACCAGCAGCAGCGAATCGTCGTGGTCCTTGCCCAGCACCACCGTCATGCCGATGTTGTTGTCCTGGTTGTATTTGCGGATGACCTGCGCGTTGGTGGTCCCGGTCGTCGTGGCCACGGTCTTGCCGGCCAGGTCGGCGTAGTTCTTGATGCCGGACGACTTCTTCACGAGCAGACGCGTGCCGGTGTAGAAGTGGTTGATGGCGAAGGCCACGTCCTTGCCGCGCGCGGTGTTGTTGGTGGTCGATCCGCATTCCAGGTCGATGGTGCCGTTGGTGAGCAATGGAATGCGGTTCTGCGAGGTCACCGCCATGGTGCCGACCTCCAGGTTGGGCTTGTCGAGCTTCTTCTTGACGGCCTCGACGACGGCATCGGTCAGGTCGACCGCGAACCCCACGGCCTTGGTCGAGCCGGCCAGGTAGCTGAACGGCACCGACGATTCGCGGTACGCCACGGTGATCTTGTTGCTGTCGGCCACCTTCTTCAAGGTGTCGGCATGGACGGCGGACAGGTTGGCGCAGCACAGGGCGATGGCGCTCAGGCGGGACAAGGCGGGCATGGGCTTCCTCGGCAGGCGGATGGGGTTTGCAGTGTAGGCACACTGCGCCGCCGGGGAAGCAAGGGATATGCCTGACACCGTGGAGCACCTTTTGCCCCGTTGGCCGTCGCGCATGAACGATGCGCGCGCATGGGCCGGTAAAACCCGCTCACACGCACGGCGCACCTTGCTTACGCTGACGGCCCCTCACACGACACAAGGAGACCCGCCACCATGATGCCCACCGCCCCACGCCGATGGCTGCTGTCCACCGCCCTGCTCGCCCTCGTGGCCGGCAGCCTGCCCGCCATGGCACAGCCAGCGGCCTGGCCGAGCAAGCCGGTCCGCATCGTCGTCACCTTTCCGCCCGGGGGCGCGCCGGACACGCTGGCACGCCTGCTGGCCGACAAGTGGAGCGCGCTGGGCCAGCCCGTCACGGTGGACAACAAGCCCGGCGCCGGCGGCAACATCGGTGCCGACACGGTGGCCAAGAGCCCGGCTGATGGCGCCACCCTGGTGCTCGGCACGGTGGGGACGCACGCGATCAACGCAGCGCTGTACGACAAGATGCCGTACAACAACCTCAAGGACTTCACGCCGATCAGCTTCCTGGCGAGCACGCCCAACCTGCTGGTCGTCAACAAGGCGGTGCCGGCCAACAACGTGCAGGAGCTCGTGGCACTGGCCAGGCGCGAGCCGCTGGCCTTCGGCTCCTCGGGCAGCGGCACCTCGATCCACCTGTCGGGCGAGCTGTTCAACACGCTGGCCGGTGTGAAGATGCAGCATGTGCCCTACAAGGGCCGTGCCCAGGCGATCCCGGACCTGCTGGGCGGACGCATCGCGATGATCTTCGACAACATGCCGTCGGCGCTGCCGCTCGTGAAGTCCGGCGAACTCAAGGCCCTGGGGGTGACCAGCGCGCAGCGCTCGTCCGCCGCGCCGGACATTCCGACGATCGCCGAGGCCGGCCTGCCCGGATTCGAGGCCACCTCCTGGTTCGCGCTGCTCGGGCCGGCCGGGATGCCGCGCGAAGTCCAGCTGCGCATCAACCAGGAAGTTGCGCGTGTGCTGGCCCTGCCCGACGTGAAGGAGAAGCTCGCCACGCTGGGCCTGGATCCGAACCCGGGCACGCCCGACGCCTTGATGGCGCTCATGCAGAGCGAGACCGCCAAGTGGGCCAAAGTGGTCAAGGCCTCCGGAGCCAAGCCAGACTAAGCTACAATGCGCGGTTCCCTGGTTCTCCAACCAGTGAAACCGCCTGGCCAGGCAACGCCGAATCTCACGGCGGCACGTCGACAAGATCGCTCACGACGAAAAACGCAGAAGTGGTCCTGCATGCGAAAGTGCCGTAAACGTGGACCGCGTAAGAGTCCACGACCAAATTCCCGCAGTCCTGCACCGACACCAGTCGGACGTTTTGGCATGGCTGTCCGCCCTGGTTGAAAGAAAAAGCCCCGCTGACGCGGGGCCTGGACCAGTTGCCGGCTGCGAACCGGCCTAGGTCGGCAAACCCTTGGTGGCATGCCGCTTGTGGTCGTCGGCACCCGCGCGAACCGGCACCGATTTGCTCGGCACATACGGCACGGTCATCGCGCTGTTCACATGGGTCCTGGGCTCGACGGCCGCCGATGCAGGCGGTACGGGCTTCGAACTGTCGCTCCTGGTTTGATCGCTCATGCTTGAAGAATCCGGTTCGGTGATCAGGTCAGCGGGCGTGCCAAGCGCGCATCAGGTGCACCTCGGCGTCTTCCACCCAGGGCCCAACACTGCTCGATGCAACATCCGCGCCATGCGCACGACTGCAATGAAATCAATAGACAAACACCCGCACTGCTGGTGCGCCGGTCCATTGTGTAAAAAAAGCCGACAACATGCATTGCACTGATCCAAGGTCGATCGACGTACGCCACCAGGCGACCGTCACTGACAGAACGACACGCCCAGACGCGCAAGGATCGGTGCACATCTTTTGAAAGGACAAGCGATGGGCAACGAAGACATCAATCTCGCCCCCAATGCGACCGGCGTCGATCGCATCGACACCGGCTCCGACGAGGCATTGCGGATCTGGGCAGGTCGCCTGAACGCCAGCCCGGACCAGATCCGACAAGCCGTGGCCGCGGTAGGGGACCGCGCGAGCGACGTCGAACTGCATCTCAAAGGCAGCCGCAGCACCACCAACGACGACCGGATCAACGCGGCATAGCGACCATCCGGGCGTCGGCGTTGTAAGACATGACCGATGACGGCCCGCGTTACATGCGGGCCGGGAATACCCTAATCCTCTTCCATAAGTGCTTGAATCTTAAAGATGGCACATTGCTTGCTAGAACTGCGGATGACTTCCATTCAGCCGATGAAACGCCCTTTGATCGCCATCGCATCGCTGCTTGCCGCTTCTGCGGCGTTCGCATGGGGCGCGTACCCCGATCTTCCGTCGATCCAAGCACTGCCCGGTGCCGCTGCATCGTGGGCAAGCTCTACGTTCAGCGGTGACCACAGCGGCATGTGGGAAGTGGTTGCAGCGGTAGCCGTCATGGCAGTGATTGCCAAGCGCAACGGCAAGGCTTGATCCATCGGCAAGCCGGGCAGCCGCCCGGTGCGCATGCGCCATCCAAAAGATGTGAGGCATGTCACATTGGAAATACGGTCTCATGGTTACGCTCGCGCACCATGAAACAAATTCGCATTGCAAGCACGCGCGAAGTGGCGCAGAACCAAGGCCAACGCTTCGTCTGCGAGTGGATGGAAGGCTCGCTGATGAACCGCTGGCTGTTGAAAAACCGGCTGGCCGAAGCACTGGAGATGCACGGTGCAGGGAGCCACTGGGTTGAAGTGCGGGACACCCAGACCGTTCGCGAGGCCGCACCCGCCTGACTTCGAAGCAGACGTCACCTGGCAAGGCGGCAGACACGGCACACCATGCGGCCGGGGTTTCCTGTCAACGAAAAGCCTCTCAAGTCTCGACCTGAGAGGCTTTGAATTTTGGTGGCGCTTCACACATTCGAACCACTGACCACGCAAAGCCGACGCTCCAGCCGACACGACCAAGGCCAATCCATCTGAAGGTCGGCACCATGGGTGCTGGGCACGACAACGCCGAGCCACCGCGCCGCCGGTGAAACCGTGCGGAAAGTCGCCGACGATTTGCACGATCTCCTGCACCATGCGGCACCCCCGTGCCCCCGTGCCCCCGTGCCCCCGTGCCCCCGTGCCCCCGTGCCCCCGTGCCCCCGTGCCCCCGTGCCGGCCGATCTTCTGCTCACCCGCAGGCAGCCAACGCGCGTCGCCTGACGCCACCTGCGCACCGCACCATCAAAACATGCCCATGAAGCGCGCCTTGATCGCCCTCATCTCGGTTCTTTCCGTTTCTGCAGTCGTGGCGTTTGGGCCCCTTTCCGACGTCCCGCCTTCTGCTCAAGACCCTGCGCTGCAGACCGCCAGTTGGTTCTCCAACGACGGCTGGGCGGTGGTCGCAGCCATCATCGCGATGGTCTTGATCGCCAAGAGAAGAAATCGTTGAACTTGCTCGTACAACCGACAGATGCCCAGGCGATACAACACCAGGGTTTGCACCTGTTCAAAAACCGCGCGAAAGTGCCGAAGATCGTTGGTATCAATTGGTTTCAAATCAAAAGATTTAAACGCTCCCATGACGCTCACCGCACTCATCGCCATCGCCCTCATCGCATTTCTTGCCCGTGGCGCACTGGCGGCCGGTACCAGGCTGGAGCAGATCAGCAGAGAGCGCCAGCAGAACGCTGAATCCCGGCAGGCGTTCTAACGCCACTGGAAGGTTGAGGTAGGCGCCGCACAAGATCCGCCCGGCGCCCCGGCGACACCTGCTTGTGCCCGAGCGAGCCCCAAACGACCAACCCGGCCAAAGCCGGGTTGCATCGCGCAGGAGAAGCCAATCAGGCTTGCTTGCGGCGCCGAACAGTTGCCATACCGAGCAAGCCCAAACCGATCAGGGCCAGCGAAGCGGGCTCAGGCACGTACTGGGCTTCGATACGCAGGTTGAAGTTCACATCGGTGGTCATCCCCTCTTGGGTGATGAACCCGACGCAACCGGCGGCAGCGCCTGTCAGCGCGCAAGTCGAAGGCTTCAGTTCGATCAAGTCCGGGTTGGAAGCGAACGTCACCGTGTACAGGTAAGCCTTGTACTCGAATTGAGCAGTCAGCGGACCGTCCAGGACGAAGATGTCGGAGCACTTCACGGTGCTGTACTCAGGGCACACACCGCTGTTCGGCGTCTCGTAAAAGTTGATCGCGTACTTGGCCACCAGGGCTGGCAGATCGAAACCGTCCGCGGACAGCTTCAACGTCGCCAGGATCGTCGTCGAGTGCAACGAAACACTGCCCGTGCCGATGTTGTTGTTGTTGACGTGCGTATAGGTGTTCGCAACGTTGCTGGGCCCGTTGGTGACAAGCTTGCCATCGCCAAGGCTCGGGCTGTTCTTGATCTGCAGGGCGCTGCGATCTACGCCCACCTTGCCGTTCTTGCGTCCCCAGCTGATTTCCGAAGCGCTCGCGGCCTTGGTGCTGTTCTTGATGCCCTGGCCGGTTGCCGCATTGAACGTCGTGTCGGCAGGAACAAACACGCTGGTGACGGAGTAGTTCCACGTGGTGATCGGCGCCGCCATGGCCGAGGAAAACGTGAGGGCCACTGCGGATGCGAGGCCGAATCGAGCAATCAGGGGGAGCATATGTGTCCGGTACTCTAGGCCCCGTTGTCGAGCCCGTTGTTGTAACTATAAGAAACAAAGCAAGCCGGATGCCATGAAGATAATTTCCTTAAAAATCAATTACTTATCTCAAAACACAAATAACGAAACAACATTGTGTGACAAATCGTTCGACAAGGAATTTCACACATTTCGGGGCTGACTAGGTCAGTTTTCGCCCTAATCGGCTCAACCGCCGGGCCTCTCGGTGGGTGGTGGCCACTTGGTGCAGCTGCCGCCTCGACCGTGGACCGCAGCGGCAGGCACCGCGGGTTCGGCACCTCGTCGGCCACGACCATCCAGAGCCGAACACGGAGTGGCTGTCCACCGACTTGCGCGGCCGTCATGTCCAGCGCGACCGTGCAACCGGCAGCGCACGCCATCGCCTCGGAGAGCAGCACGTGGCTGGCGGTGCAGAACAACCCCCGCCTATCGCAGCAGTGCGCGGCGTCCTACCGCCCTGGGCCCGGCGACAGCAGAAAGTCGCTTCGCCGGTCGGAACTGCTCATGTCAGCGGCCGGCAGAACGAACGTAATTTGCTCGAAGGACACACCATGAAAAAGCATCTTCTCTGGATCGCACTGGCTGGCAGCCTCTTCGCCACGGCCGGCGCCAACGCAATGACCAAGGACGAATACAACGTGGCCAAGGAGAAGATCTCGGCCGACTACAAGGTGGCCAAGGCCAAATGCGACACCTTGAAGGACAACGCCAAGGACGTCTGCGAGAAGGAAGCCAAGGGCACGGAGAACGTGGCCAAGGCCGAGCTGGAGCAGAACTACAAACCCTCGAACAAGAACGCCAAGAAGGTCGCTGAAAGAAGGCCGAGATGACGTACGAGGTCGCCAAGGAGAAGTGCGACGACCTGTCCGGCGACGCCAAAAGCGCTTGCACCAACCAGGCCAAGGCAAACCACGACGCGGCCAAGGCCGAGATCAAGCGGATGAAGGGCTGATCGCCATCGAGGGGCGCGACGGCGCATCTTCCTACGCCGCGGCGCGCCCCTCGATCACCCTTTGCCATTTCCAGCGGCGTACCTTGGACGCCGAGCATGTCGCTCGACACACAGGAGACGGAAATGGCGAACCAACCCAACCAGTCCACCAGCGGGACGAACCAGGACAAGTCGGCCCAGCACAACCAGTCGCAGCCGAACCAGGCGGGCCAGCAAGGCCAGGGCAACAAGCCCCAAGGCCAGCAACAGCAGGAAGCAGGGAAGCAGTTGGAGCAGCAAGGCCAGAAGGGCCACCCTCCTGGCATGACCCAGGGCGACAACCCGAACCAGCAAACCAGCGGCAACAAATCGAAGTGAGGCTGCGGACGATGCCCCACCAGCGCATGACGGCCGCGCGGCTGCACCTCGCTGCGTTGGTTGCCGCGTGTGGCGTGCTGGCGGCTTGCCAGCGTCAGGACGCGCCGACCCCAGGGGTTGCGGGCGGCTCTGCCAACGCGCCCGCGACGGCTTCCAGCGCGCCTTCTGCAACACCCTCGACCGGGGACGCACAGGTCGGTCGCGGCAAAAGCCCCGAGGACAGCGCCGCCGCGCAGGGCGCCACCGGCCAGGCCGGGACGACGCCTGCGCCGACATCCAGCGCCACGCCCGATACAGGGCTGCCAGCCATCCCGCCCGCATCAGCGCCAGGGACGGACGTTCCGGTCCCGCCTGCGACGGTGCCGGCCAGCAAATGAGTCGGGGCACCGTCAGGTTGTCCCTGCCGGATGCGGGCAATGCCGTGGACAACAGGCCGAGCATCTTCGGGGATCGTTGACCGGCGCGGTCTCCGACGCGATGCCCAGGAATTGAGCACGGCCCCGCCCGTCAGCTACGCCGGCACTTCAGCGCAAACAGTTCTCCTCGACGGCGTAGACGTTCGCCATCCAGATCCTGCGGACTTCCAGGCTGGCCGCGCCTGGCGGCGAGTTCGAGAAACAAGCCGCACACCGGCCGGGTCGGCTCCAACTTCGGCTCTCTGCGAAACCTCCATCAAGGTGCGGCGCCGTCCCACAAGGGGGAAGAGGCGCGGGTTCTAGCCTCGCGGCAAATCCACCGCCCGCAACCATGCCAGATGCAGTATCAACGGCGCTTCTGACGCCGCAAGAGGTTCCTCATCCGAGTAAGGAGCCACAGCTTTCAAGCAATTCCTGGCAACGGTTCATGCAACTCGCCAAGCCCTTCTGGTTCGGCGACGAACGGACGAAGGCCTGGGGCCTTCTTGCCACACTGGTCTTGCTGATGCTTTGCGAGACCAAGCTGGCCGTCCTTCTGAACGACGAGGCCGGCGAACTGATGTCCGCCTTGGCGGGCCGCGAATCCGGCCGGTTCTGGAGCGCCGCGACGACCACGCTGGTGCTGGTGGCGATCGCAGCGCCGTGCTATGCGATCTATTACTTCATGCGCGACACCTTCGCGAACCATTGGCGGCGGTGGCTCACGGGTCGCTTTCTGGACGGCTACCTCGCCGAGCGGCGCTACTACACGTTGGGTCAGCAGGCGGAGCTCGACAACCCCGATCAGCGGATCGCCGAAGACATCAACACATTCACGGGGCGCTCGATCCATTTCCTGCTGATCCTGATCGGCTCGGTGATGCAACTGGCAGCATTCAGTGCGGTGCTGTGGTCCATCTCCGAAGCGCTCGTCGGTTTCCTGGTGGCGTATGCGGTAGCCGGCACGGTCGGAGCGATGTACCTGTTCGGCAGACCGCTCATCACGCTGAACTTCGCGCAGCTGCGCAAGGAGGCCGACCTGCGGTTCAGCCTGATTCAGGTGCGCGAGAGCGCCGAGTCCATCGCCTTCCATCGCGGGGAGGCGCAGGAGCGTGCGCAGATCGACGCGCGTTTCGACGCCGCGTTCCGCAACTACGCCCGCCTCGTCCGGCGGCAATGTGCATTGAACCTGTTCCAGCGCGCCTTCACACAGCTCACGCTGGTACTGCCGGCCGTCATCCTCGCCGCGGATGTCCTGGCGGGCCGCCTGGAAGTCGGCCGGGCCGTGCAGGCCGCTGGCGCATTCACCATGGTGCTCGGCGCGGTTGCGCTGATCGTCGACAACTTCGAGAGCCTGAGCCGGTTCGTCGCCGGTATCGACCGGCTCGACGAACTGTCCAAGCGCGTGCTTGCGCCACCGCAGGACGTGGCAGGCGCTCCAGGCGCGTTCGTGCCGGCCTCTCCACCGTCAAGCCAGCACATCAGACATGACGCAGCGGACTTCGTCGGCGCGCAGAAGCTGTGCGTCACCGTGCCCGGAACGCAGCGCGTTCTGATCGAGCAGCTGAGCTTCGCTTTGGCGATGCGCGATGCGCTGCTGATCACCGGGGTCAGCGGCTGCGGGAAGAGTTCACTGTTACGCGCATTGGCTGGCTTGTGGCGCGAAGGGTCGGGCAGGATCTGCCATCCATCGGACAAGTCTCTGTTTTTCCTGCCACAGCGTCCGTACGTGCGCAACGGCAGCTTGCGCAGCCAGCTGCTCTACCCCTTTCCAGAAGCCGAGGCCTGCGATGCAGACCTTCTTCGCGCGCTGGACGATGTGCAGCTGGGCCATTTGGCCGGCGATCCGCCAGCACTCGACGCCGAGCAGCCCTGGGACAAGCTGCTGTCCATGGGCGAGCAGCAGCGCCTTGCCCTGGCGCGCATCCTGGTGCACAAGCCTGGCGTGGTCGTGCTGGACGAGGCGACCAGCGCGCTGGATGCAGACAACGAGGCTGCGATCTACGCCCGCCTGCGGCGCAGCGGTGCATGCCTGATCAGCGTGGCGCACCGGGAAGCGGTGCGGCAGTTTCACACGCACCATTTGTCCCTGACCGGTGGGGGCCGTTGGCAGTTCGGTCCCATCGCCGGCCAATCCGCCTAGCGTGGCCCAGCTGCGGGGGGCGGTTCACTGCCAGGTCGGCAACCTGCCCGCTCCGGCCTCGCTGGTATCCCATGGTTCCGGCTCGCCCAAGGCTGACGCAAGACTCGTCGCTTCCACGAACCGATCCCGGCCGCTGCTCTTGGCCTTGTAGAGCGCCTTGTCGGCCAGCGCGAGCAGATCGGCTGCGGATTCCACCGGCATGCTCTGGTACAGCGTGGCAACGCCCACGCTCGCCGTGATGCGTTCGTTCAGCCCCCGTATCGTGACCGCACGGACGGCCACCAGAAGGTCTTCGGCCACCACGCGCGCGCGGATTTTGTCGGTCGCGGGCAGCAGCATCACGAATTCTTCGCCGCCGACCCGCACCGCGAGGTCGCCCGCCCGCTGCGTGAAGCTTTGCAGCACCGCACCCACCGAGCGCAGTACCTCGTCGCCCGACTGGTGCCCATGGAGATCGTTGAAACGCTTGAAATGATCGATGTCCAGGACCATGACCGTCAGCGCCAGGCCCTCGCGCAAAGCGCGACGAAACTCCAGAGCAAACACCTCGTCGAGCTTGCGTCGGTTCGCCAGACCGGTGAGAGGATCGGTCGTTGCCAAAGCCTTCAACTCGGCCTGCGCGAGTTCCAGTTTGTCCTCGATGGCCTTGCGCGCATCGATGCCGCGCAGGTTCACGACAAGGCGCGCCTGCGGCCCCTCTGCCTGTCCAGGCAGTTGTCGCACGCGGCCTTCCACCCAGACGTAGGTCCCGTTCTTATGCCGCGCGCGCAACCGGTAGTCGGCTTGGTCAGAACCGTGCACCGCGGCCGGGGGACGCACGAGCACCGCAACGTCCTGCGGATGGCAGAACCTCAACATCGAGCTGCCCAGCACTTCGGCAGTGTTCCAGCCCAGGAGCTCCGTCAGGGACGGCGACGCGTAGGTGATGGCGCCCCCTTCGATGGACAGGATCAGATCGCTGGAGAATTCCGCAAGCAAACGGTAGCGCCGCTCTGCATCAGCCAACGCGCCCTGCTGCCTGCGCAGATGGGTGATGTCGCTGTGCTCGAAGTAGCCGCGTCCGTCGACTTCACCGCGCTGCTCGACGACCTTGACAAACCTGTCGCCAGGAAGCGCCAGTTCGAACGGCGCGCCGGAGAAACGCTGGTTGTCCTGCAGCGTCAAGATGCTCGCCCTGAATGCTGCATCGTTCTCGCGGCCGCGCCAGGCGCCGCGGTAGATCGCTTCGAAGGACATGCCGGCTGCGTCTTCCACGGCGCGCAGACCGTAGAGCTTCAGAAATGCCTGGTTCGCCCACATGCAACGGTCGGCGACGTCGACGATCAGCACGCCGTCGATGAGCCGCTCGAGCACCGCCGTGGCATTCAGCTCGGCCAGCTTGCGCGTGCTCGACACAGGATGCGTGACCAAGGTGGGCAGGCTTGCGACCTTGCGCCACACGCGCACGCGGCCAAAGCTGCCCATCTCGAAGGAGGACACCCGGATGCGCGCATCCCGGTGGTCAAACTCGTAGGGCCGCCGCTGTGCCCTGTGCCGCAGGATGCCCTCTTCGATGTACCGTTCGATGCGTGGGAGTTCTTCGCAGGACAGCCGTCCTTGATAGAACCGCCGCAGGTTGTCCGCGTACGGCTCGCCCATGTGGACCTTGCCATCATGTTCGGGAAACAGTTCCAGGAAAGTGGCATTCCAGACCAGCGTGCGGTCGGCATTGTCGAAGGCGCAGTACCCGACTTCCAGCCCGTCCAGCGCAGCGCCGATCGCCTGCAAGAGCGTGTCCAACATGTCTCATGTACTCCTGGTGCTCCGGCCTGCCCGGGAGGCACGGGTGCGCTACGAACGGGTCAGGAAGGCGGCCCTCCGGGGAGCTGCGGGGTGCGGGATGCCCGGCTGCTCCCGCGCGGGCCATGGATCGCGCCGGCCCGTCTTCGACTTGGTCCGACATTTTGAGGGCTTGGCCCCCGCAGTTCCAGCCTCCAACACAATTTCGTCACATTTCAGGCGAAATCGCCCCGGGCTATGCCGGCGCAGTTCGGCAGCAGGCGCGGCCGCGCGCGACGCTGCTCCGGTCGCGCAAGGACAGTGGAAAGCGCGCTCGTGCGCTGGCCGGTAACTTCGTACGTCAGCAAGGCCAGTGGAAGTCTCTCGATGCCGTCGAGAGTCCGCCCGGCATGGACGACAGGTTCGCAACGCCCCCTTTGCGCTGCCGCGCGGTCAGCAGCGCGACCGCCGCTTGGCTTTTGATCGACTGGTCCCTCCCGTCCAGAAGTCGACCACGCTTCGGACAGCGCTGGCCTGGGCGCTGGCCACCTGCCGCCTGGCAGCGGCGGTGGTCCTGGATCTGGCGCTTCCTGCAACCGTATTCGCCGCGCTCAACCAGAGGCTGAGCGCGGGGTTCTTCTTGGTCCAGGGATTGCTCATGGCGCGACCGGACAGGGCTGCGAAACCCCGCCAGCACCGTCACGCCGCTGCGCGGCACGCGGCGCGGCACGCAGGCTCCATCGGCCGATCATCGCTGCTCGGCCCGGACGCATGATCGACACGACCATCACCGGCCACGCGCCACGTCGTCGCGCGACGGCCCGGCCTCGGATGCTCGGGTCTGCCGCTCGTGCTCGGCCGCGGCAGCGCCACGGTCCCCACGGGGGTACTCGTATGCGGTGGTGGGGCCGCCAGGCGCCATGTCGGCGGGCTGATTGGGTCGCCCGGCGGAACGGCCGGGCGACGTTGCTCCGCCACCTTCGGCCCGGCGTTCAGCCGGGCGTGGGGCCTTGGGGGCATCGGCAGTGCCGCGCTGCACACGTGCACGGTCTGCTGCCGAGGAGGACGAATCGGCTTGGCGCATGGTTTCTCCTGCATCTGCAAAGCCCGACTATCAGCGCGTGCGCTCCGCCGTTCTCGTCAGCGCTCCCTCTGACCTGCTGTCAGCCAACGTGCTCCACCGCCCATGCCCAACCGCACTATGTCGCCGCCGCGCCCTTTGCGACCGAGAAGACCTTGCTGATGTCCACACGTGCCTTGGCCAAAGATGCAAGCCGTTGCTGGACCTCTTCGGGCGTGGCGCTTGGATTGCCGATCGACAGCCGTCCGAGGTACTGCTGGCCATCCACGAGGTCCGCGCGCCCGAACACGTAGTCCGGCGTGCGCTGCACGGCAATGCGGATGTCCACGCCCCGGTACGACAATGCGCATTCCTCGAGTTGGCCGGATGACCCGCCCTGTAGCGCACCGCCGCGAGCCGGGAGTGCCGAGCCTGGAAATGCTTGGTGCTCGATGGTCATGAAATCCCTCCTTTGACGCTGACCCATCAACCGCGTGCCAGCGAGATAAGGACGGTCGTCGGGCCTTCAAGGGCGAAGCCACAGCGCAAGAGGCCTGCGCAGTACGACCAGAAGACAACGGGCTTGACGGCGATCAACGCAGCGCAGCCGTGCTGACTTGTCCCTTGGCGACGTGGGCAAGGCTGTGGACAACCGGCTGAGCATCTTCCGGGACCGTTGCCCCGCGCGGGCTGCGACGCGATGCCCAGGAATTAAGCACCACCGTTGATCAGGTCGAAACCCCAGTGCAGGAGGGTGGCTGTACGGCTCGGGGCAAGCCAAAGAAAAAGGGGCTACGTTTTCACGTAACCCCTTGATTTGTCTGGTGGCGCTTCACGGATTCGAACCGCGGACCTGTGGATTATGATTCCATCGCTCTAACCGACTGAGCTAAAGCGCCGAGCCGCTCATTATAGCGCGGATTTCACGCTGGCTTCAACTGTGGGTGAAGCCGGCCTTGCGCTTGTTCATGAAGGCGTCCATGCCTTCCTTCTGATCGGCCGTGGCGAACAAGCCGTGGAACAGCCGGCGTTCGAACATGACGCCGTCGGACAACCCGCTTTCGAAGGCACGGTTGACCGACTCCTTCGCGGCCATCACGGCGATCTGCGAGAACTCGCAGATCGACAGCGCAGCACCCAGGGCTTCCTCCATCAGCTTGTCGAGCGGCACGATGCGGCTGACGAGGCCGGAACGCTCGGCTTCGGTCGCGTCCATCATGCGGCCCGTCAACGCCATGTCCATGGCCTTGGCCTTGCCGACCGCGCGCGGCAGGCGCTGCGTGCCGCCGGCACCGGGGATGACGCCCAGCTTGATCTCGGGCTGGCCGAACTTGGCGTTGTCGGCCGCGATGATGAAGTCGCACATCATCGCCAGCTCGCAGCCGCCACCCAGCGCGAAGCCGCTGACGGCCGCGATGACGGGCTTGCGGATGCTGCGGATCTGCTCCCAGTTGCGCGTGATGTAGTCGCCCTTGTAGACGTCGGCGAAGCTGTACTTGGCCATGGCGCCGATGTCGGCACCGGCGGCGAACGCCTTCTCGCTGCCGGTCAGCACGATGCAGCCGATGCTGTCGTCCTGGTCCAGCTTCTTGAGCGCATCGCCGAGCTCGTTCATGAGCTGATCGTTCAGCGCATTGAGCTGCTTGGGACGGTTCAGCGTGACGATGCCGACCTTGCCGGCTTCCACACGCAACGTGATGGTCTCGTACTCCATGGTCTCTCCGATGTTGTCGAACAGCAAAAACGCCGACGACTATAGCGAGCGGCGCCGCGTCCTTCAGACCCTTTCGCGACGCAGTTCGCGCCGCAGGATCTTGCCCACGTTGCTCTTGGGCAGTTCGTCGCGGAACTCGATGTGCTTGGGGCGCTTGTAGCCCGTCAGGTTGTCCTGGCAGTGGCGCGACACGTCTTCCTCCGACAGCGCCGGGTCGCTGCGCACCACGAAGACCTTGATGGCCTCGCCCTGCTTCTCGTCGGGTATGCCGACGGCCGCGCATTCGACCACGCCGGGGCACAGCGAGATCACGTTCTCGAGTTCGTTCGGGAAGACGTTGAAGCCGCTGACCAGGATCATGTCCTTCTTGCGGTCGACGATGCGGAAGTAGCCCTGCGCGTCCATGGTGCCGATGTCGCCGGTGCGCATGTAGCCGTCGGGCGTGAAGGCGGCCGCCGTCTCGTCGGCGCGCTGGTAGTAGCCGCGCATCACGTTCGGCCCCTTGATGCAGATCTCGCCGGCCTCGCCCTGCGCCAGCGACTGGCCGTCGTCGTCCTTGATGGCGATGTCGATGCCGGGCAGCGGCAGGCCGATGGTGCCGCTGAAGGATGTCGCCGTGACGGGGTTGTTGGTGCCGATGGCCACCGTCTCGCTCATGCCCCAGCCTTCGATCATGGGGCAGCCCGTCACCTCGAACCACTGCCGCGCCGTGCCTTCGGATGCGGCCATGCCGCCGGCCTGCGTGACGCACAGCGGCGAGAAGTCCAGGTGCTTGAACTGCGGGTGCTGCAGCAAGGCGTTGAACAAGGTGTTGACGCCGGGCAGCAGGTGGAAGGGCCGGGCCTTGAGCACGTCGACGAACTTGCCGATGTCGCGCGGGTTCGGCACCAGCGTCAGGTGCGAACCGAGCCGGATCGCCAGCAGGCACAGCGTCAGCGCGAAGATGTGGTAGAGCGGCAGCGCCGCGACGCTGTTGATCTTGCGCAGATCGCCCACGCGCGCGAGCGCTGGCGAGAACCAGGCCTCGGACTGCAGCACGCCGGCGATCACGTTGGCGTGCGTCAGCACCGCGCCCTTGGACAGGCCGGTGGTGCCGCCCGTGTACTGCAGGAAGGCGATGCTGTCGGGCGTGGCCTGGCCCGGCCGCAGGCTGCGCCGCCCGCCTTCGGCCAGCACCGTGCGGAACGGCGTCGCGGTGCGCCCACCGTCCAGCGGCAGTCGGAACTCCGGCACCATCTTGGCCAAATGGCGCACGGCGAACGTGATCCACGGGCCGTAGACGGTGCCCAGCATGTCGCCCATCGAGGCCACGACCACATGCCGCAGCGGCGTCTCGGCGATCACGCTCTCCAGCGTGTGCGCGAAGTTCTCCAGGATCACGATGGCGGTGGCGCCGGAGTCCTTGAGCTGGTGCTTCAGTTCGCGCGCCGTGTAGAGCGGGTTGACGTTCACGCAGGTGTAGCCCGCGCGCAGCACGCCGGCCATGGTCACCGCGAACTGCGGGATGTTGGGCAGCATGATGGCCACGCGCGCGCCCTCCTCCAAGCCCATGCCCTGCAGCCAGGCGCCGACGGCGGCCGACGCCTCGTCCAGCTCGCGGTAGGACATCCAGCAGTCCATGCAGACCGAGAACGGCTGCGCGGCATTCTTCTTGAACGACTCTTCCATCAACTGGGCGAGCGAGCGGTAGCGCGCGACATCCACGTCGTGCGGCACGTTCGGGGGGTAGCTGTCCAACCAGGGCTTTGCCATCTGCATCTCCTTGTGCGGCGGCATTGTGCTCAGCACCCGCGCCACCGCCAGGGGGGCTTGCCCTAGGACGACAATGCACGCTGCCCCACTGCGCCGCACCGCGCCCATGCTTGCACGCCTGCAACGATTGCTCTGCCTGTTTCTCGCCGCGCTGGCCCTGGCCTGGGTGCTGGGCTTCTGGTCCTCGTCGCCGCTGCTGGCCTTGGCCGGCCTGGCCTTGCCGGCGCTTGGCTACGGCCTGCTGCTGGCCTGCGAGTTCGCGCTGCTGGCGCGCCAGCACGGCGACCCCGCGCCCCGGCCCACGCCGGCGCAACTGCTGGCCGCCTGGTGGGCCGAGCTGCGCAGCGGCGTGCAGGTGTTCTTCTGGCGCCAGCCCTTCCGCGAGCATGCCGAGCCCGACCACCTGCCCCCGGGCACGCGGCAGCGCGGCGTGGTGTTCGTGCACGGCCTGTTCTGCAACCGCGGCTTCTGGGCGCCCTGGATGCGGCGCGCCCGGGCCCTGGGCCTGCCCCACATCGCCGTGAGCCTGGAGCCGGTGACCGGGTCGATCGACGCCTATGTGCCGACCATCGACGCCGCGGTGGCCCGGCTCATGGCGGCGACCGGCCAGGCGCCGGTGCTGGTGTGCCACAGCATGGGCGGCCTGGCGGCACGCGCCTGGCTGCGCACGCCCGGCGCTGCGGCCCGCGTGGCGCACGTGGTCACGATCGCCAGCCCGCACAGCGGCACCTGGATGGCACAGCTGGGCCATGGCGAGAACGCCCGCCAGATGGAGCGCAACAGCCGCTGGCTCGCCCAACTCGCGCGCGACGAGGCCCAGGCCCCGGCCGTGCCGTTCACCTGCTGGTATTCCAATTGCGACAACGTGGTGTTCCCGGTGTCCACGGCCGCGCGGACCGGTGCCGACAACCGCTTCGTGCCGGGCCACCCGCATGTGGCGCTGGCGTTCCACCAACGCGTGCTGCACGACAGCCTGCAAGTCGTGCGCGCCGCCTGAATCCAGCGGCAGAATCCCACCCCATTTCCTTCAGAGCAGGAGCGGCCTTGGAAACGCTGGACAAGCTGGATCGCCAGATCCTGAACGCGCTGCAGACCGACGGGCGCGCCACCTATGAGCAAATCGCCGAGCAGGTGGGACTGTCGGCCAGCGCCGTGCTGCGGCGTGTCAAGCGGCTGGAGGACAGCGGCGTGATCGACCGCTACGTGGCGCTGGTCAAGCCCGAATCCGTGGGCCTGGCGCTCACGGCCTACCTCAACGTGCGGCTGGAGAAGCTGGCCGAGACACACAAGCGCAACCCCATGGACCTGTTCCGCGCCAGCGTCGTGACATGGCCCGAGGTCGTGGAATGCGAGGCCCTGACGGGCGACATGGACTACCTGCTGCGCGTGGTGGTGCGCGACATGGCGCACTACCGCAGCTTCGTGATGGGCACGCTGCTCAAGCACCCCAGCGTGCAGGACTGCAAGACCAGCTTCGTGCTGGACCGCGTCAAGGCCACCACCGCCCTGCCGCTGTAGCGCGGCTCAATGGTCGGCGCGTCGCTGCGCCGCGTTGCGGACCAGGCCGCGCGGCATGTCGGTGCGCAGCACTTCCAGGCCGGTGCGCGCATGCTCCTCACGGTCCAGCAGGCCGGCGAACATGAAGCTCACGTCGCTCATGCGCTGGCGCGCCAGCAGCAGGCCCTCGTGGTCCGCGAGCGCCGCCATCCAGTCGCCACGCAAGGCCCACAGGGCCTCCGGATCGGCCGCCGACTTGATCCGGACGGCCAGGCTGGCCCGCTGCTCCGCGTCGGCCACCGCCGCGAGCTGGGCCAGCATCAGGCGCCGGATCTCGTCCAGCCGGCCTTCCCGCCGGGACCACAGCCAGCGCAACCAGCCCTGGCGTCCAGCACGCTGCACGACAGCCGGGCGATCGCCGGAGGCATTTCCGAGAGAAGTCAAAGACACGGGGTTCTCCTGTTGCGGGACCAACTTCAGGCGACGCAGTATCCAAACGGCCGGTTACAGCCAGATTGCAGCCCGCGCCGAGCTTTGTTTCGTTTGTTGCGTGTTGCCAATTGCCCCCAGCCGGGACGAAATCCGTGCAGTACTGCCTGCAACAAGGTCGCGTTGGTCGTATATTGCTGCAATGCAGCATAACACCCGATCCCCTGCGCCGTCCGCGGCCGACGGTAGTTCGCTCGCCCATGGGCGCGACGGGGCCGAAAAACGCCGCACCGCCCCGGTCATCGTGGTCCGATCCGCTCCCTGGGCCCCGAGCACCGCGAACGCATTTCCCGCCACCTGCTGGCGCTGAACCCGCACGACCGCTACCTGCGCTTCGGCTACGCGGCCGCCGACGAGCATGTGCGCCGCTATGTCGACAGCCTGGACTTCGCGCGCGACGAGATCTTCGGCATCTACAACCGCCGGCTCGAACTCATCGCCATGGCCCACCTGGCCTTCTCCATCGATCCCTCGCTGACCTCGTGCGCCGAGTTCGGCGTGTCGGTGTCCGAGCATGTGCGCGGTCGCGGCTATGGCGCGCGCCTGTTCGAGCGCGCCGTCATGCATGCCCGCAACGAGGGCGTGCAAAGCCTGTTCATCCACGCGCTCAGCGAGAACACGGCCATGCTCAAGATCGCGCGCAACGCCGGTGCCAAGGTGGAGCGCGACGGCTCCGAATCCGAGGCCTTCCTGCGCCTGCCGGCCGCCACGCTGGATTCGCGCATGAACGAGCTCGTGCAGCAGCACCTGGCCCTCACGGACTACCACCTCAAGGCCCAGGCCCAGCAGTTCCGCCGCTTCCTGCAAGGCGTGCAGGAAGTGCGCCAGGGCGTGCAGGGCGCGCGCGGAAAGTCCGGCCGCTGAACGCTGCCGGCCGACGCCCGGCTGGGTCCCCGGGCGGCGATCCGCTATCCTTGCGGTTCCCCCACAGCCGCACGCCGTGCACCCCCGTCAGTGTCAGACCCCTATCCTGGGCGCTCCGCGCCCGGTAGCCTCGAGCGCGAAGACAAGCGCAGCTTCCTGCAACGCCTGGCCGAATTCATCCATCCCGGCCCGGATTCGCGGGCGGAATTGATCGAAACACTCAACGACGCGGAACAGAACGACATCATCGGCCCCGACGCCCGCGTGATGCTCGAAGGTGTGATCCGCATGGCCGACCAGACGGCCGGCGACGTGATGGTGGCGGCCACGCGCATGGACTGCCTGGACATCGACGCCCCCTACGAGGAATTGCTGCACCAGGTCATCAACACGGCGCACTCGCGCTTCCCGGTCTACGAGGGCGAGCGCGAGAACATCATCGGCATCCTGCTGGCCAAGGACCTGCTCAAGCTGCAGCGCGCGCCCGAACTCAACCTGCGCGCGCTGCTGCGCCCGGCCGTGTTCGTGCCCGAGAGCAAGGGCCTGAACGACCTGCTGCGCGAATTCCGCGGCAACCGCAACCACCTGGCCGTGGTCATCGACGAGTTCGGCCGCGTGGCCGGGCTCATCACGATCGAGGACGTGCTCGAGCAGATCGTCGGCGAGATCGAGGACGAGTTCGACATCGTCGAGGACCATGGCGACATCTTCGGCCTGGCCGACCGCACCTACCGCGTGAGCGGCGACACGCCGGTCGAGCGCGTCGAGGAAGCCTTCGCCGTCACGCTGCAGACCGGCCCCGAGGACGAGCGCTTCGACACCATCGGCGGCCTGATCGCGCACGAGGTCGGCCATGTGCCGCGCCGCGGCGAGAGCCACGACCTGGCCGGCCTGCGCTTCCTGGTGCTGCACACCAAGGGCGGCGCGGTGCGCTGGTTCAAGGTGTTTCCCGCGACCGAAGCCGGCGACACCGCCCCATGAATCTGCGCGCCCTGCCAGGCGCCTGGGTGGCCATGGCGGGTGCGCTGCTGGCCGGCGGGGCCCATGCGCTGTCCATCGCAGCGCCCTGGGACGGACAGCCGCAATGGTGGCTGCAGCTGTTCGCGCTCGAAGTGCTGGTGCGCCTGGTCGACGGCGCGCCCAGCGCGCGCGCCGCGGCACTGCGCGGCTTCCTGTTCGCCCTGGGCTGGCTGGGCGGCACCTTCTGGTGGCTGTTCATCTCGCTGCATGTCTACGGCGGCCTGCCGGCCGTACTCGCCGTGCTGTCGGTGGCGGCGCTGGCCGCCCTGTTGGCGCTGTACTACGCCTTGGCCGCCGGCATCGCGCGCCACTGCAACGTGCGGAACCCGCTGGGCCGCGCGCTGCTGTGGGCGGCCGTCTGGACGCTGGCCGAGCTCGCGCGCGGCCTGCTGTTCACGGGCTTCCCCTGGGGCGCGGCGGGCTACGCGCACGTGGACGGCCCGCTGGCCGCCTTCGCGCCCTGGGTCGGCGTCTACGGCATCACGGCCATCGCGGCGCTGTCGGCGGCGCTGCTGGCCTCGGTCGCCGCCTCGGCGCCAGGCCGCCTGCAGGCCGCGCTGGCGCTGGCGGCCGTGGTCGCGCTCTCCGCCGTGCCGGGCCGCATCCAGCCCGCCGCCGGGAACGCCGTCATCGCCCAGCCGCTGCGCGTGAGCCTGCTGCAAGGCAACATCCCGCAGGACGTGAAGTTCGAGCCCGGCGTCGGCATCGAGCAATCGCTGCAGTGGTATGGCCAGCAGCTCAACCTGGCCTCGGCGCCGCTGGTGATCGCGCCCGAGACCGCGCTGCCGCTGCTGCCAGAGCAGTTGCCGATCGGCTACTGGCAGGCGCTGCAGGCGCGCTTCGCGTCCGGCGGCCAGACCGCGCTGGTCGGCATGCCCATGGGCGACATGCGCAGCGGCTACATCAACGCGGCCGTCGGCTTCATGCCCGGACGCACGGCCCACTACGAATACGCCAAGCACCACCTGGTGCCCTTCGGCGAGTTCATCCCGCCGCTGTTCCGCTGGTTCACCGAGATGATGAACATCCCGCTCGGCGACTTCCGCCGCGGCGACGTGGGCCAGGCCTCGATGGCGCTGGGCGCGCAGCGGCTGGCACCCAACATCTGCTACGAAGACTTGTTCGGCGAGGAACTCGCGGCGCGCTTCGTCGACCCGGCCCAGGCCCCCACCATCTTCGTGAACATGAGCAACATCGCCTGGTTCGGCGACAGCATCGCGATCGACCAGCACCTGGCGATCTCGCGCATGCGCGCGCTGGAGTTCCGCCGGCCCATGCTGCGCGCCACCAACACCGGCGCCACCGCCATCGTCGACGCGCAGGGCAAGGTCACGCATGCGCTGCCGCGCCTCACGCGCGACGTGCTGACGGGCGAGGTCTACGGCCGCACCGACATCACGCCGTTCGCCTGGTGGGCCGGGCGCTTCGGCCTGGCGCCGCTGTGGGGGCCGGCGCTGGCCATCGTGGCGCTGGCGCTCTGGATCGGACGGCGCGGAAGGCGCCCGTAGAATCTGCGGTTTGCGCGCCCACGGCGCGCCGCTTTCGACCACATTGCCGGCCTGCGGCCCGGCCCCGCATCGATGCTGTCATTCCAACAAATCATCCTCAAGCTGCAGGCGTACTGGGCCGAGCAGGGCTGCGCACTGCTGCAGCCCTACGACATGGAGGTCGGCGCCGGCACCTCGCACACCGCCACCTTCCTGCGCGCACTCGGCCCGGAGCCCTGGAAGGCCGCCTACGTGCAGCCCAGCCGCCGCCCCAAGGACGGCCGCTACGGCGAGAATCCGAACCGCCTGCAGCACTACTACCAGTACCAGGTGGTGCTCGAGCCCGCGCCCAGCAACATCCTGGAGCTCTACCTGGGCTCGCTCGAGGCGCTGGGCTTCGACCTCAAGAAGAACGACATCCGCTTCGTCGAGGACGACTGGGAGAACCCCACGCTGGGCGCCTGGGGCCTGGGCTGGGAGGTCTGGCTCAACGGCATGGAAGTGACGCAGTTCACCTACTTCCAGCAGGTCGGCGGCATCGACTGCAAGCCCATCACGGGCGAGATCACCTACGGCCTGGAGCGCCTGGCCATGTACCTGCAGGGCGTGGACAACGTCTACAACCTGCAGTGGACCGAGGGCCTCTCCTACGGCGACGTCTACAAGCAGAACGAGGTGGAGCAGTCCACCTACAACTTCGAGCACTCCGACGCCGATTTCCTGTTCACCGCCTTCAATGCGCACGAGAAGCAGGCCAGACACCTGATGGAGCAGCAGCTCGCGCTGCCGGCCTACGAGCAGGTGCTCAAGGCCGCGCACAGCTTCAACCTGCTGGACGCACGCGGCGCCATCAGCGTGACCGAACGCGCCGCCTACATCGGCCGCATCCGCAACCTGGCCCGCGCCGTGGCGCAGAGCTACGTGGACAGCCGCGAACGCCTGGGCTTCCCGATGGCACCGCGCGAATGGGTCGCGCAGATTCCCCCGAAGAAGGCGGCCTGAGAACCCTATGACTGCCCAGAACCTTCTCGTTGAACTGTTCGTCGAAGAACTCCCGCCCAAGGCCCTGCGCAAGCTCGGCGACGCCTTCGGCGGCCAACTGCTGGAGCAGCTGCGCGCCCAGGGCCTGGCCGGTGCCGATGCGCAGCTGACCGCGTTCGCCTCGCCGCGCCGCCTGGCCGCCCACATCACGGGCGTGCTCGACCGCGCGGCCGACAAGCCGCAATCGACCAAGCTCATGCCCGTGGCCGTGGGCCTCACGGCCGACGGCCAGCCCACGCCCGCGCTGCTCAAGCGGCTGGCGGCGCTGGGCGCCGACGCCTCGGCCGTGCCGCAACTCAAGCGCGCGCCCGACGGCAAGGCCGAAGCCCTGTTCTTCGACAGCGTGCAGGCCGGCGTCGCGCTGGCCGAGGGCCTGCAGAAGGCGCTGGCCGAGGCCATCGCCAAGCTGCCCATTCCCAAGGTCATGAGCTACCAGCTCGAAGAAGGCTGCGAACTGCCGGGCTGGACCAGCGTGAGCTTCGTGCGCCCGGCCCACGGCCTGGTGGCGCTGCATGGCGGAGAGGTCGTGCCCGTCACGGCGCTGGGCCTGCAGGCCGGCAACAGCACGCAAGGCCACCGCTTCGAGGCCGCCAGGTCGCCCGTGGTGATCGCCCATGCCGACCGCTATGCCGAGACGCTGGCCGAGGACGGCGCCGTGATCGCCGGTTTCGACGCGCGCCGCGCCGAGATCGCGCGCCAGCTGGCAGCCGCGGCCGCCCAGGTCGGCGGTGGCGTGCGCCCCATCGAGGACGAGGCCCTGCTCGACGAGGTCACGGCCCTGGTGGAGCGGCCCAACGTGCTGGTCTGCGCGTTCGAGGAGCAGTTCCTGGGCGTGCCGCAGGAGTGCCTGATCCTCACGATGAAGGCCAACCAGAAGTACTTCCCGCTGCTGGACGCCGAAGGCCGGCTGACCAACCGCTTCCTCGTCGTCAGCAACATCCGCCCGGCCGACGCCAGCGCCGTGACCGGCGGCAACGAGCGCGTGGTGCGCCCGCGCCTGGCCGACGCCAAGTTCTTCTACGACCAGGACCGCAAGAAGACGCTGGCCGCGCGCGTGCCGGGGCTGGACAAGGTGGTCTACCACAACAAGCTGGGCAGCCAGGGCGAGCGCATCGCGCGCGTGCGGGCCATCGCGGCCGCCATCGCCCAGCAGTTGGGCGGGGCCGAACTCGCGGCCCAGGCCGACCAGGCCGCGCAACTGGCCAAGAGCGACCTCGTGACCGACATGGTCGGCGAGTTCCCCGAACTGCAGGGCACCATGGGCCGCTACTACGCGCTCAACGACGGCCTGCCCCCCGCCGTGGCCGACGCGATCGAAGACCACTACAAGCCGCGCTTCGCGGGCGACGCGCTGCCGCGCAACGACGTGGGCCTGGTGGCCGCGCTGGCCGACAAGCTGGAAACGCTGGTCGGCATGTTCGGCATCGGCAACCTGCCCACGGGCGACCGCGACCCGTTCGCACTGCGCCGCCATGCGCTGGGCGTGCTGCGCATGCTGTCCGAGAAGAACCTGCCGCTGGCGCCCGAGGCGCTGGTGCGCGCGGCCGTGCCGGCCTTCGGCGACAAGATCCAGGACCCGACCGAGGCGCTGCTGAACTTCCTCGACGAACGCCTGGCCGGCAGCCTGCGCGAGCAGGGCTACAGCGCCCAGGAAGTCGATGCCGTGCTGGCCTTGCGCCCCGCGCGCCTGGGCGAGGTGCCCAGGCGCCTGGCGGCCGTGCGCGCCTTCGCCGCGCTGCCCGAGGCCGCCGCCCTGGCCGCGGCCAACAAGCGCGTCTCCAACATCCTCAAGAAGGCCGGCGAGGTCGACGCCCATGTCAGCGAACTGCTGCTGCAGGAACCCGCCGAGAAGGACCTGTACGCCGCGCTGCAGCGCATCGCGCCCGTGGCCGACGCGCAATTCGAGGCCGGCGACTACACGGCCTCGCTGCAGACCCTGGCCGCGCTGCGCGCGCCCGTGGACGCCTTCTTCGACGGCGTGATGGTCAACGCCGAGCAAGCCGACCTGCGCCTGAACCGCCAGGGCCTGCTCAAGTCCCTGCACGCGGCCATGAACCGCGTCGCCGACCTCTCGCGCCTGGCCTAGGTCCGCCATGAAACTGGTCATCCTGGACCGCGACGGCACCATCAACGTCGACAGCGACGAGTTCATCAAGTCGCCCGAGGAATGGGAGCCGCTGCCCGGCGCGCTGGAGGCCATCGCCAAGCTCAACCATGCCGGCTGGCATGTGGTGATCGCCACCAACCAGTCTGGCCTGGGCCGCGGCCTGTTCGACGTGGTCTCGCTGAACGCCATCCACGCCAAGATGCACAAGGCGCTGGCCGCGCTGGGCGGCCGCGTGGATGCGGTGTTCTACTGCCCGCACACGCCCGACGACCACTGCGCCTGCCGCAAGCCGCGGCCCGGCCTGTTCCAGCAGATCGGCGAGCGCCTGGGCGTGGACCTCGAGAACGTGCCCACGGCCGGCGACAGCGCGCGCGACCTGCAGGCCGGCGTCGCCGCCGGCTGCGAGCCGCACCTGGTGCTGACCGGCAAGGCCGCGGCCTGGCGCGACCAGGGTGCGGCACCGCCGCTGCCGAACGACTTTCCCGCCCACACCATCGTGCACCAGGACCTGGCGGCCTTCGCCGAATTCCTGACCGCGCGCGAACTGCTGCAGCGCACCGCCCCCGCACCATGAGCCTCGCCCGGCCGCCCCGAGAGGCTCGCACCGCCGCCCGCCAGGGCAAGGTTGACCCATGAGAAACGGACTCTCCCCCGGCGCCTGGCTGCTGGCCTTCGTGCGCTCGGTACTGCACCTGCTCTGGATGGTCGTGACCATCGTGCCCTGGGCCACCTTCGCGATCACGGCCTCGCTGTTCGTGAGCCCCACGCGCATGTACTGGATCTGCGCGGGCTGGCTCAAGACCGCCGTCAGCGGCGGCCAGTGGATCCTGGGCATCCGCAACCGCATCACCGGCTTCGAGAACCTGCCCCATGGCGAACTCGACGCCGCCGTGCTGCTGGTCAAGCACCAGTCGACCTGGGAGACGCTGGTGATGCCGGCCATCATGCCGCACCCCCTGGCCTACGTGTTCAAGCGCGAGCTGCTCTACATCCCGTTCTTCGGCTGGTCCATGGCGCGCATGGACATGATCCACATCGACCGCTCGCAGGGCGCGCGCGCCTTCGCCAAGGTCGTGCAGCAGGGCCGCCGCCTGCTCAAGCAGGGCAACTGGGTCATCATGTTCCCCGAGGGCACGCGCATCCCGCGCGGCGGTGTCGGCAACTACAAGTCGGGCGGCACGCGGCTGGCCATCGCCTGCGGCGCGCCGGTGGTGCCGATCGCCGTGACCTCGGCCAAGTGCTGGCCGCGCAAGGCCTTCGTCAAGCGGCCCGGCACCGTGGACATCTCCATCGGCAAGCCGATTCCCACTGAAGGCCGACAGGCCGACGAACTGATGCGCGAGGTGCAGGCCTGGATCGAGTCCGAGATGCACCGCCTCGACCCCGAGGCCTACCCGGGACTCAAGTGAAGCCCCTGGTCCAGCTGGCGCTCGATTTCTTCGCGCCGCCCGCCGCACCCGCCCCGGCGCCGGCGGCGCCGCTGCCGGAGCCGGCGGCGGCCGTGCGCTTCTCGCACCCGCAGGCCAACCGCCAGGCCCTGCTGGGCCCGGCCGTGATCGACTACCTGTTCAAGCGCGCCAAGCGGCGCAGCATCGGCTTCGTGATCACGGCCGACGGCCTGGTCGTCAGCGCGCCGCGCTGGGTGCCGCTGGCCGAGGTGGACAAGGCCGTGCGCGACAAGAGCGGCTGGATCCTGCGCAAGCTCGGCGAATCCCAGGCGCGCCAGCAGCGCATGGCCGAGGCCCGCATCGTCTGGCAGGACGGCGCCGCACTGCCCTTCCTGGGCCAGAGCATCCGGCTCGAACTCGACCCCGGCCACCGCTTCGCGGGCGGCGGCGGCGCCGCGCTGGACGCCGGGCGCGGCGTGCTGCAGCTGGCCCTGCCCGGCCAGGCCGCGCCCGAGCAGATCCGCGACACCGTGCAGGCCTGGCTCATGCGCCAGGCCAAGCGCCTGTTCACCGAACGGCTGCAGCACTACGCGCCGCAGTTGGGCGTGCAGTGGACCAGGCTCACGCTGTCCAGCGCCGGCACGCGCTGGGGCAGCGCGAGCAGCAACGGTGCGATCCGGCTGAACTGGCGGCTGATCCACCTGCGTCTGTCCATCATCGACTACGTGGTCGTGCACGAGCTGAGCCACCTGCGCGTGATGGACCACAGCCCCCGCTTCTGGGACACGGTGGCCTCCATCGTGCCCGACTACGCCGCGCTGCGCGGCCAACTCAAGGACGAGCCCATTCCCCAATGGCCGTGACTCCAGGAACTCGCCCATGACCGAACTCCTGCTGCTGCTGGCCGTGCTGGCCGTCGCCGCACAGGTACGCAAGACGCGCGAACAGCAGGCCCGCGTGGCCCTGCTCGCGCAGTACCTGCGCCCCTACCAGATCGAACAGCAGATGGAGGCGCTGATCGACGGCTACCTGCGCTGGCTCGGCGAGGCCGATGCCGAACGCGCGCTGCAGATCCGCGGCGTGCTGGCCGGCACCGAGCAGGGGCTGGCCGGCCAGTTCCAGCGCTTCGCGGCCGACGTGGCCGGCATGCCGGCGCCGCAGGCCCAGGTCAGCAAGCTGCCGATGTGGATTCCCTGGGCCCAGCAGTTGCTGCCGCGCTACCGGATATTCGACGTGCGCGAGGCTTTCAAGATCCATGCGCGCGGCATCGCCGAGGTGGCGGCCAACGGCGCGGCGCTCGGCGAGAAAAGCCTGGCGCGCCGCATGATGGCCGAGCTGCTGCTCATGCAGCACACCTGCCACTGGTTCTGCCGCTCCAAGGCCGTGGCCGATGCGCGCCTGGTGCTGCGCCACCAGACCGCCTGGCAGCAGGCGCTGGACACGGTCTCGCCGCAGACCGCGCGCGACTACCGCGCGCTGCTGGGCCTGCCGCCGGCCTGACCCGGCCGTCAGCGGCGCGCGCCGGCCGCCTGCACGGCCACGGCCGCCTGCCGCACGCCGCGCGCGCCCTGCACCACGAGCTGCAGCCGGCGCTGCAGCCAGGGCAGCAGCGGCGCCTGCGGGTCGGGCCAGCCCAGGCCCGCATCGGTCAGGCCGCCCACGCCGGTTTCCACGGTGCCGGCCAGCACGCCCGCCACCTCGGCCTGCGCCGCCACCAGCGCCTGGCGCGCCGAGGGTTCGTCGAGCCGCTCGCGCCGGCGCTCCAGCATGGTGCGCACGGCCGACAGCTGCGCCAGCAGCACGTGGCAGCGCGTGAGCAGCGTGGCCATGGCCGGCACCGGCAGCTGCACGCGCGTGGGCTCGGCGTGGCTGCGCTGGGCGCTGGCGGCGATGGAGCCGATGGCCTCGTAGAACTCGCGCCGCGCCAGCCGCAGCGCCAGGTCGGAACGGTCGGGCTCGGGCCAGCGCAGCGCCTCGGCCGCGAGCACGCGCGCGGCCTCCTGCACGCGCGCCACCAGGCGTCCAAGGCTGCGCCGCTCCCAGGCCGGCAGCACGTAGCAGAAGGCCCAGGCCAGCAGCGCGCCCAGCACCGTATCGGCCAGCCGCTCGCCGATGGCATAGCCGCCGGCCGGGTGCGCCATGTGGGCCTGCAGCAGCGCCATCATGGTCGCGGCCGTGGCCGTGACCAGGTAGCGCACGTTGACGAAGGCGTGGGCCACGCCCACGGCCAGCAGGAAGGCCGCGCCCGACAGCCAGGTCTGGCCCAGCCAGGCGAACAGCATCACCAGCAGGCAGCCCAGCACGGTGCCGGCCACCCGCGCGTCGCGCCGGGCCAGGGTCTGGTCCAGGTTGCCGCGCAGCACCACGGCCACGCTGAGCACCAGCCAGTGCGGGTGCGAGGCCCAGGGCAGCGCCAGCGCCAGGAAGTAGGCCGTGCCCAGCGCCGCGGCACTGCGCAGCGCCTGGCGCAGGATGGGCGAGGACAGCCGCCGGTGCGGCGCCAGCGCGGCCAGCGGCCAGCCCTCGGGCGAGACGAAGAACTGCAGCTCGGCGGCGCTCAAGGGCGCGGGCTGGGCCTGGCCGCGCCAGGTCTGCAGCATGCGGTCCAGGTCGTCGGCGAAGTGCTGGGCCCGCTCGCCCAGCGCGGCCGCCAGCGCTCTGGGGCGCGGATCGTCGCCGAAGGCGGCCAGCGCGGCCGGCAGGCCCTGGTCGCCGACCGGCGCGGCGGCCATGGGCCGGTCCCATTGCACGGCCTGGGCGAGCCAGTGCAGCGTGTCGGCCGTGGCCGCGATGCGCGCGGCCAGTGCCAGGCGCAGCCGCTCGGCCGCGGCATCGTCGCCGAGCAGGTCCAGGTCGAGCTCGCTGCCCAGCAGCGTGTCGCGCAGCGCGATGGCGTGCAGCAGGATCGCGATCTGGCGCTGCGCGCCGGGCGCATCGGTGGCCGAGAACAGCAGGTCGCGCGCGGGCTGCAGGCGCTCGTCCAGGCCCACCTGCCGCTGCATCCAGTCCTGCAGCGGCAGCGCGCCGGCGATCTCGCGCGGGCCGGCCGAGAGCATGGCGGCGCGCGAGCGCAGCAGCGCGGCCGTGCCCTCGACCACGGCCGCCAGCGCCAGCGCGCGGTAGCGCGGCTGCAGCCAGCGCGAGGCCAGGACCGCCCAGCCCAGGTAGACCAGGCCGCCGAACGCCGTCCACAGCGCATGCTCGGCCTGGACCTGCCAGGAAGCCGGCGCCGGCCCGGCCATGGTGAACACGATGGCCAGCACCGGCACGAAGGAGATCGGCCCGGCGCGCGGCCCCCAGGCCAGCAGCATGCCGGCGCCGAAGGCCAGCAGCGCGACCAGCAGGCCCAGCAGCACGGAATGGCCGCGCAAGGCCGTGACCAGCACGCTGGAGACCAGGCCCACGGCCGCGGCCATCGCCACGCGGCGCCAGGTGCGGTGCGGCGGATTCGGCGTGTCGGCCAGGCTGGCGTAGATGGCGCCGCCGGAGGCCAGCAGCGAGGCCCCCATGCCGCCCAGCGCACCGGCCAGCAGCTGCACGAGCAGCACGCCCAGCGCCGTGCTGATGCCGTTCAGGCCGTAGGCCGGCAGCTGCACCAGCCAGCGGCGCACGGCTTCGAGGGGAGATGTCAACGCGGGGCCTCCATGAGGCCGGCGATCTTAGACGCCGCCGGCGGCACGTAGGCCGCCCACTCGGCCTCGGGCGCCTGCATGGCCTGCGCCAGGTGGTTCACCATCGAGGCGATGCGCACCGACACGGCCGACTGCTGGTGGTAGACCGCATGCACGGGCCGCGGCCTGTGCAAGGTGGCCTGCGGCAACACCTCCACGAGCCGGCCCTGCGCGATGTCGCGCGCGGTCATGAAGTCGCCCAGGTAGGTGATGCCCATGCCCGCGATCGCCATCTGGCGCAGCGTCTCGCCGCTGGACGACAGCAGCGTGGGCTCGATGCGCGCCGCCCTGCCGTCGGCATGCTGCACGGGCCACAGGTTCAGCACCTCGGGCTGGCTGAAGCCCAGCAGTTCGTGCGTGCGCAGCGCCTCGGCGTCGGCCGGCACGCCGCGGCGGGCCAGGTAGTCCGGGCTGGCCACGAGCCGGTTGCGCACCTGGCCGAGCAGCCGGCTGTGCAGCGTGGAGTCCTTGAGTTCGCCGATGCGGATCGCCAGGTCCACGCGCCGCTCCAGCAGGTCGATGAAGCCTTCGTTGCTGTTGAGCACCAGGTCCACGCCGGGGTGCAGCGCGCGGTAGCCGGGCAGCAGCGGCACCAGCACGTGCAGCATGAAGGGCGAGGCCGCATCGACGTGCAGCGGCCCGGACAGCCGCCCGCGGCGCGCCATCAGCCGGTCTTCGGCCACGCGCACCGACTCCAGGATCTGGCGCGCGTCGTGCACGAAGCCGCAGCCCTCGTCGGTCAGGTCCAGCCGCCGCGTGGTCCGGCGCAGCAAGGTGGTCTGCAGCTTGTCCTCCAGCCGCGCGAGCAGCCGGCTCGTGGTCGAGACGGGCTGGCCCAGGTGCTCGGCCGCGGCGGTCAGCGAACCCATGTCCACGACGGTCAGGAACACGGTGACCTCTTCGAGCGTGAGCTTCATCTTCCCATCTTTGGCAAAAGTATTTTCGAAATTCTGCCATTTACTGAAAAGGTTGGCCTCGACACAATCGCCGACTTCGGGTTAACCCTAGATTCTCCTGCTCGCCATGCACTCCACCACCTCCCCGGCACCGGTTGCGGCCGGCGCCCCCACCCGCGGCGCCACGGGGCCGCTGCTGGCCCTGGCCATCGGCTCCTTCGGCATCGGCACGACCGAGTTCGGTCCCATGGGCATGCTGTCCGCCATCGCCGAGGGCGTGGACGTGTCCATCCCGTCCGCCGGCCTGCTGGTCTCGGCCTACGCCATCGGCGTGACGCTGGGCGCGCCCTTCATGACGCTGCTGCTGGGCCACTGGTCGCGGCGCAAGGCCCTGATGGTGCTGATGGCCATCTTCACGCTGGGCAACCTGCTGTCGGCGCTGGCGCCCGGCTACGCCAGCCTGATGGTGGCGCGCGTGGTGACCAGCCTCACGCACGGCGCCTTCTTCGGCATCGGCGCCGTGGTCGCGGCCAGCCTGGTGCCGCCGAACAGGCAGGCCAGCGCGGTCGCCACCATGTTCATGGGCCTCACGCTGGCCAACATCGGCGGCGTGCCGGCCGCCACCTGGCTGTCCGACAGCCTGGGGCTGGCGCCAGTCCTTCGCCGCCATCGCGGTGCTGGGCGTGCTGGCCATGGTCGCGCTGCGGCTGGCGCTGCCGCGCGACCACGCGGCGCGGGCGCGTACCGACGTGCGGGCCGAACTCCAGGTGCTCACGCGGCCCGTGGTGCTGCTGGCCATGCTGACCACGGTGCTGAGCTCGGCCGCCATGTTCTCGCTCTACACCTACATCACGCCCGCGCTCAAGACCTTCAACGCGGCCTCGCCCGCGCTCATCACGGGCCTGCTCGCGCTGGCCGGTGTCGGCTTCACGATCGGCAACAGCCTGGGCGGCAGGTTCGCCGACCGCTCGGTGGACAGGACGCTGATCGGCTTCCTGCTGCTGATCGCGGCCAGCATGCTGGCCTTTCCCTGGCTGGCGCGGACGCACATCGGCGCGGCCGTGGGCGTGCTGGTCTGGGGCATCGGCGCGTTCGCCGTGGTGCCGCCCATCCAGATGCGCGTGATGCGCGCGGCGACCGGCGCCCCCGGCCTGGCGTCGGCCGTCAACATCGGCGCGTTCAACCTCGGCAATGCGGTCGGCGCCGCCATGGGCGCGGCCGTGCTGAGCATGGGGCTGGGCTATGCGGCCGTGATGGTCGCGGGCGCCGCCGTGGCGGTGCTGGCGCTGCTGCTCGTCCTGTGGTCGGCCCGGCGCGACGCGCCGCAGGGCGGCATGCCGCACGAGGCGCCCTGCTGCTGAACCTCAATCGCGCGTGCAGACCAGGCCGTAGGCCCAGGGTGCGACCGACAGCGTGAGCCGGTAGTCGGCCTCGGGCGCGTCGATCGCGAAGGCGATGGGCACGACGTCCAGCAAGCCGTCCGCAGCGCCCTGGCGCCGGTGGTAGTCGCCCAGGGACACACGCAGTTCGTAGCGGCCCATGCGCAGCGGCGCGCCGGCCAGCAGGCGCACGCCGCGGCCTTCTTCCACGGACGCGGCCAGCAGGGCGCCGTCGGCGTCGTGCAGCGCCAGGCGCAGGCCCTGGGCGGGCCGGCCACGCTGGCTGTCCAGCACCCGCACCGCCAGGCTGCCGTGCAGGCCGTCCAGCCCATGGTCGGCGATGCGCTCGGCCAGCCGCAGCCGCGTGATGCGGCCGATCTCGGCCAGCGTGTTGGCCAGTTCGGCCGCACGGTCGTTGGCCAGGCGGGCCGCGAAGACCGCGAGCGCCGATGCCCGCGTGTGCCGCTTGATGCACAGGATGAACGGAAAGCCGAAGCGCGCGCGGTAGGCCGCGTTGAGGCCATCCCAGCGCGCGCCGTCTTCCGCGCCCAGCGCGCCGAGCGCCAGGCCGCCCTGCTCGCGCACCGAGTCGGCCGTCATGTCGCCCAGGCGCGCGGCCGCGCCGGCCAGTTCGGGGTGGCCGTTGAACAGCGCCACGCGGGCGTCCTCCGGGCGCGCGGCCACGGCCGCGAGCATGGCGCGGTGCAAGGCATCGACACTGGGGAAAGGCCGCTGCGGGGCGATGGCCGCCGCCACCCAGGGCGCATGCTCGAACACGTCGCCCAGGCGGTCCGCGAAGGCCGAGGCGTCCGCCGCGTTGAGCTGCGCCAGCGTGGGCAGGACCGCCATCACAGCGCCTCCGCCAGCGTGCGCACACGCTGCTCGAGCGGCGGCAGGAAGCGCGCGTCGAACAGGCGCGCCGCATCGGGTGCCTGCGGCAGGGCCTTGGCCCGGGCCATCAGGGCCACGGTGGCGGCCACGCGCTCGGGATTGACCGCGCCGATGCCGATGCGCGCGCCTTCGGGATGGGCCATCTCCAGCGCCAGCGTGCCGACCAGGCGGGCGCGGTTGGCCACGCGGTCCAGCGCGGGGTTGCGCCGCGCCACCGCGGCGATGGCCGCGTCGGGATCGGCGATGGTGTCGGCCAGGCCGCGGCTCACGGCCCGCACCAGGCCCGCCACGGCCGCCGGGTGTTCGGCGCGCAGGGTCGGCGTGACCATCAGCGCCGCGCCGTACAGCGAGGGCACATGGTGCTGCCACTCGAAGTGGCGCAGCAGCGCGTCGGCGTCCAGCCCGGCCTCGATGGTCTGCGCGCGGATGGTGTTGACGAAGCCGAACAGCCCGTCCCAGCGGCCTTGCAGCATCAGCGGCACGATGTCCTTGTGCGGCAGCGCCGAGACCTCGATGGACACGCTGTCCGGCGCGATGCCGCAGGCCGCGCAGAACTCGGGGAACATGCGCCAGGCCGCGTCGTTGGGGTGCGTGACCAGGCGCCTGCCGGCCAGGTCCTGCGGGGTGCGCACCGGCCCTGCGGCCGGCACCGCGATCGTGTACGGCGAGCGGTTGTGC
Organism: Pseudorhodoferax sp.; assembly: GCA_049840715.1. Taxonomy (GTDB): domain Bacteria; phylum Pseudomonadota; class Gammaproteobacteria; order Burkholderiales; family Burkholderiaceae_C; genus Pseudorhodoferax. Next base: position 78,289 of record JASGJO010000010.1, on the reverse strand, counting down.
ATGGCGAACACGGCCACGGGCGCCTGCTCGGGCCGGCTGGCCGCGCATTCGACCAGCGCGTTCATGTCGCCGTAGCCCGCGTCGTACAGGCCGTCGGCCAGGCGCGGCACGGCGTTGGCCAGCGTGTCGCCCTCGGTGAACTCGACGGCCAGGCCCTCCTCGCGGAAATAGCCCTGGTCCTCGGCCACGAAGAACCAGGCCTGCGGGCCGGAGTAGAAGGTGTTCAAAATGAAGCGCAGGCGCAGCGGTTCGGGCATGGGGGTCTCCTCGTTCATATGTCAACAGTCCATCGTGCTGGCGCACCACCCGCAGAGCACGGCATCGGCACGCAAGGCGCTGGTCGAGCGGCCGCGGAGCAGGCCATGCCAGCGCAGCCGCGGAACTGGCTCTGCCAGGCCGCCGGGTGCGCCCCTTGAGGGGGATGGGACTTCTACACGCCCTTCGAAGTCCAAACGGGGTGGTTTCATTCAGTCTTCCTTGAGCGCCTCGGCCCGCGTGCGCTTGACGCCGGGCAGGGCCATGGCGGCCAGCATCAGCGCCGCGGCCACGAGCAGGCCGGCGCTGATCGGGCGCTCGACGAAGGTCTGGGCGTCGCCGCCCGACAGCAGCATCGCGCGCTTGAAGTTCTCTTCCATCATCGGCCCCAGGATGAAGCCCAGCACCAGCGGCGTGGCCTCGAAGCCGAGCTTGACCATGGCATAGCCCAGCAGGCCGATGCCGACCGCGAGAACCACGTCGAGCGCGCGGTTGTTGATGCTGTAGATGCCGATCGCGCAGAAGAACACGATGGCCGGGTACAGCAGCCGGTACGGCACCTGGAGCAGCTTGACCCACAGGCCCACGAGCGGCAGGTTCAGGATCACCAGCATCAGGTTGCCCACCCACATGCTGGCGATCATTCCCCAGAACAGCGTGGCGTGTTCGGTCATGACCTGCGGGCCCGGCACGATGCCCTGGATGGTCATGGCGCCGGCCATCACCGCCATGATGGCGTTGGACGGCACGCCCAGCGTCAGCAGCGGGATGAACGAGGTCTGCGCGCCCGCGTTGTTGGCCGACTCGGGCGCGGCCACGCCGGCGATGGCGCCCTTGCCGAAACGCTCGGGCGTGCGGCTGAGCTTCTTCTCCAGCGCATAGGCGCCGAACGAGGCCAGCAGCGCGCCGCCGCCGGGCAGCACGCCCAGCACCGAGCCCAGCAGCGTGCCGCGCAGGATGGGGCCGAAGCTCTCGCGCAGCTCCTCCCTGGTCGGCAGCAGCTCGTGCATGGGCACGGCCTGCACTTCGCGCGGCTTGTGCTCCAGGTTCAGCATGATCTCGGTCAGCCCGAACAGGCCGACCGCAATCGCCACGAAGTCGATGCCGTCGGCCAGTTCCATGACGCCGAAGGTCAGGCGCGGCATGGGCGAGTTGGCGTCCGTGCCCGCCAGGCCCAGGAACATGCCGAAGACGATCATGACCACGGCCTTGAACAGCGAGCCGTTGGCCAGCACCATGGAGCAGACCAGGCCCAGCAGCATCAGCGAGAAGTACTCGACCGGGCCGAACTGGAGCGCGAGCGCCGCCATGCCGGGGCCGAACACCGAGATCAGCAAGGTGGCCACCGTGCCCGCGACGAAAGAGCCGATGGCCGCGATCGCCAGCGCCGCGCCGCCGCGGCCGTTCTGCGCCATGGCGTAGCCGTCCAGCGTGGTCGCCACCGAGTTGGCCTCGCCGGGCAGGTTGACGAGGATGGCCGTGGTCGAGCCGCCGTACTGCGCGCCGTAGTAGATGCCGGCCAGCATGATCAGCGAGGTGGCCGGCGGCAGGTGGAAGGTGATGGGCAGCAGCATGGCCATGGTGGCCACCGCGCCGATGCCGGGCAGCACGCCGATCAGCGTGCCCAGCAGCACGCCGACGAAGCAGAACAACAGGTTCTGCGGCAGCACGGCCACCTGCAGGCCCATGGCGATGTTGGAGAGCAGTTCCATGGCGGCCCCTTCAACGCGGCCAGATGGGAATGGCCAGGCCCAGGCCCTTGACGAACACGAGCGCGGCCAATGCCGCCAGCACGGCGCAGACCAGCGGCGTCTCGCGCTGGCGGCTGATGCCGCTGGCCAGCGAGGCCACGGCCGTGGACACGACGACCGCGAGCACGATGCCCAGCCGGTCGACCATGGCGCCGAACAGCAGCACGGCCAGCGAGAGCATGAGCACGGGCCGCAGCGCGATGGCCACGGGCTCGGCCGCCACGCGGCGCGCACCGGCGAGGGCCATGCCCGCGCCCGCGGCGACCAGCATCCAGGCCAGTGCGCGCGGCACATAGCCCGGCCCCATCTCGGTGGCGTCGCCGATCTCCAGGTCGCCCACCGCGGCCAGGCAGACCAGGCCGAGAACCAGCACGAACAGGCCGGCCAGAAGATCCTGGCGCCAGGCCAGGGCACGCAGCAGTTGCATGGCGTCGCTCCGGTGCAGGCGGGCAGGGCTTACTTCTCTTGGGCGCCGGCTTCGATGATGAGCGGCTTCCAGACCTCGATCTGCTCGCCGACGAACCGGGTGTAGTCCGCGCTCGTCATCGCGACGGTCTCCACGCCCCAGCCGAACAGCTTGTCCTTGACGGCCGGCAGCGCCACGGCCTCGGCCACGGCGTCGTGGATCTTCTTGACCAGGTCGGCCGGCATGCCGGCCGGGCCGGAGACGCCGAGCCAGTTCTCGAGCACGATGTCCACGCCCTGCTCGCGGAAGGTCGGCACGTCGGGCGCCTGCGAGATGCGCCTGGGCGCGGCCACGGCGATGGCCACGGCCTCGCCGGCCTTGACCATGGGCATGTTCTGCGCGAGCAGGTCGTAGTAGGTCTTGAGCACGCCGGCCTTGAAGTCCTGAATCGCCGGGGCGCTGCCCTTGTAGGGCACGTGGACCATGGCGATGCCGGCCTTCTTCTTCACGCCTTCGCCCAGGATGTGGCTGATCGAGCCCACGCCGCTGGAGCCGTAGCTGATCTTGTCCTTCTTCGTCAGCTCGACGAAGCCCTTCAGGTCCTTCACGCCCAGCGCGGGCTGCACCAGCAGGCCGGGCGCCGAGGCGCCGATGTAGGCCACGTGCGTGAAGTCCTTGAGCGGGTCGTACGGGATCTTCCTGAACTGCGTGGGCGCGATCGTGAACGGTGCGTTGTTGGCCAGGATCAGCGTGTAGCCGTCGGACGCTTCCTTCCTGACGATGTCGGCCGCCAGCGTGCCACCCGCGCCGGGGCGGTTGTCGACCAGGAACTGCTGGCCCAGCTTGTCGGTCAGGTGCTGGCCCACGAGCCGCGCCACGATGTCGCTGGTGCCGCCGGGCGGAAAGCTCACGACGATGCGCACGGGCTTGTTCGGCCAGGAAGCGGCCTGGGCCAGGGCCTGCTGGGCCGGCGCCAGCGCCAGGACGGTCAGCGCGGCCAGGGCCGGCAATGCGGTGCGGAGGGAAGCGAGTGCCATGGCGAAGTCCTCTGGGTGGGATGCGGGAATGGGGCGGATCGTAGAAATCGCCTGCATTGCCGTCCATCACCGTTTGCGAAGTCATGCGTTCGAAAAATGCGTATGCTTGGCCGATGCCGCAATCGCTCGTTCCCGCCAACCTGCGCTACCTGGACCAGGTCGCGCGTTCCGGCTCCATCCAGGCCGCGGCCAAGGAGCTGCACGTGGCCGCCTCGGCCATCAACCGGCAGATCCTGCAGCTGGAGGAGCAGCTCGGCGCGCCGCTGTTCGAGCGCTTGCCGCGCGGCATGCGGCTGACCGTGGCCGGGGACGCCGTGGTCACGCTGGCGCGGCGCTGGCGCCAGGACGAACGCCGGCTGGAGAGCGAGATCCGGCGCTTCCAGGGCGTGCACCAGGGCCACGTGTCGCTGCACGCCATGGACAGCCATGCGACGAGCGTGCTGCCGGCGCTGGTGGCGGCGCTGGGCGAGAGCCACCCGCTGATCTCGCTGTCCGTCAACCTGGGCAGCACCGACGAGGCGCTGGCCGCCGTGATGGCCGGCACGGCCGACCTGACCGCCGCCTTCAACCTGCCGCCGCGGCGCGAACTGCTGGTGCTGTGGCGGGCCGAGCTGCCGTTCGGCTGCGTGGTCGCGCCCGGCCATCCGCTGGCCGGCGCGCGCTCGGTCAGCCTGCAGGAAGCCGCCGCCTACCCGGTGGCGCTGCAAAGCCGCGCGCTGGCGATCCGGCGCTACCTGGACGCGCAGTACGGCTGGCTGTTCACCGCCTCGCGCGGGCGCTTCGAAAGCAACTCGCTGCAGCTGGTCAAGCAGTTGGCGCTGGGCGGGCGCCACGTGGTGTTCACCTCCGAGCTCGACGCCGCGCCCGAACTGGCCGCCGGCACCCTGCGTTTCGTGCCCGTGCGCGACAAAGGGGCGGAACCGCAGACCATCGGCATCGCGGTGGATGCCACGCGGCCGCTCGGCCCGCTCGTAAAGGTGGTGGCCGGGCAATTGCAGGCCGTGATCGAACGGGCATTGGCGGCCAGCCGCGAGGGGCCTTCTAAAATCGCGCCCCCAGCCTCTGGATGAACACCATGAACCGCTGCCTCACGTTGATCGCAAGCACCCTCCTGCTCGCCACCGCCGCCCAGGCCCAGGTGCGCGAATTCCCGGCCGCCGCCCTGCGCGGCAGCTTCCAGGTCACGCAGCCGCCCGACATCCTGCTGGACGGCAAGGCCGACCGGCTCTCGCCCGGCGCGCGCATCCTGGGCGTGCGCAACGAGCTCGTGATGTCGGCCAGCATCGTCGGCGAGCGCCTCGTCGTGAACTACACGCGCGAACCCAACGGCATGGTCCACCAGGTCTGGCTGCTGAACCAGCAGGAAGCCGCGCTCAAGCGCGACAGCGCCACGCGCGAGCGCAACTTCCTGTTCGCCTCCGAAGAGGACACCCGCCCCAGGGACGACGGCAAGACGCCGTTCCACCTGCTGCCCAGGTACGGGCAGTAAGCCTGCTGCCTCCCGCCCGCGGCGCCTGCCGCCGGCTTTGCCATCGCCCCCCCACGAGACCGCCATGACGAAAAAAGTCTTCATCAAAACCTTCGGCTGCCAGATGAACGAGTACGACTCGGACAAGATGGCCGACGTGCTCCACGCCGCCGAAGGCTACGAGCCCACGCAGGACGTGGACGAGGCCGACCTGATCCTGTTCAACACCTGCTCGGTGCGCGAGAAGGCGCAGGAGAAGGTGTTCTCCGACCTCGGCCGCGTCAAGCACCTGAAAAAGAAGGGCGTGCAGATCGGCGTGGGCGGCTGCGTGGCCAGCCAGGAGGGCGAGGCCATCATCGCGCGCGCGCCCTTCGTGGACGTGGTGTTCGGCCCGCAGACCCTGCACCGCCTGCCCGAGCTGCTGGCCCAGCGCCGCCGCCAGGACCAGCCCCAGGTGGACATCAGCTTCCCCGAGATCGAGAAGTTCGACCACCTGCCGCCCGCGCGCGTGGAAGGCGCCACCGCCTTCGTCTCCATCATGGAGGGCTGCTCCAAGTACTGCAGCTACTGCGTCGTGCCCTACACGCGCGGCGAAGAAGTGTCGCGTCCGTTCGAGGACGTGCTGGTGGAGATCGCCGGGCTGGCGGACCAGGGCGTCAAGGAGGTCACGCTGCTGGGCCAGAACGTCAACGCCTACCGCGGCCGCATGGGCGACACCGCCGAGATCGCCGACTTCGCCATGCTGGTCGAGACCGTGGCCGAGATCCCCGGCATCGAGCGCATCCGCTACACCACCAGCCATCCCAACGAGTTCACGCCGCGGCTGATCGAAGCCTACGCCCGCGTGCCCAAGCTCGTGAGCCACCTGCACCTGCCCGTGCAGCACGGCTCGGACCGCATCCTGATGGCCATGAAGCGCGGCTACACGGCCATGGAGTACAAGTCCACCGTGCGCAAGCTGCGCGCGATCCGGCCCGACATGGCCATGAGCAGCGACTTCATCGTCGGCTTCCCGGGCGAGACCGAGGAGGACTTCGGCAGGATGATGAAGCTCATCGACGACATCGGCTTCGACAACAGCTTCTCCTTCATCTTCAGCCCGCGTCCCGGCACGCCGGCCGCCAACCTGCACGACGACACGCCGCACGAGGTGAAGTTGAAGCGCCTGCAGCACCTGCAGGGCGTGATCGACGCCAACGTGCGCGCCATCGCCGCGCGCCGCGTGGGCACGGTGCAGACCATCCTGGTCGAAGGCCCGTCCAAGCGCAGCCACGCCGGCCAGCCCGAGCTCATGGGCCGCACCGAGTGCAACCGCGTCGTCAACTTCCCAGGCCCGGACCGCCTGATCGGCCAGATGGTGGACGTGCGCGTGACCGAGGCCATGTCGTACTCGCTGCGCGGCGAGGTCTGCACGCGCGAGATCGCGCCGGCCGCGTGACGCGCCCGCGCCTGTCGTTCCGCCAGCTGCTGCTGCTGGCCTTCCTGCTGATCGCCGCGCTGCTGGGCGGCGTGGCCGTGCGCGCGGTGTTCACCTTCGACGTGCTGATGCAGCGCAGCCTGGGCTTCTCGGCGCGCACGCTGCAGTTGAGCGGCGTGGCGCAGACGCTCAGCGAGCGCAGCGCCACGGCCGAGCGCGCCGCGCGCCAGTCGCTGATCCTCAACGACGCGCTGCTGCGCCGGCGCTTCGCCGACAGCGCGCGCGAAGCCCAGGGCCTGGTGGACGGCCTGCAGCCGGCCGACCTGCCACCGGCCCTGGCCGCGCGCTGGCGCGGCCAGATGGCCAGGATCACGCAGCTCATGGAAGGCCCGGCCGAGACCGCGCTGGACCGCGAGCGCGCCGTCGCGGCCGAGTTCCGCGAGCTCGACGTGGTCAACGTCACGCTGGCGCAGCAGATGCAGGCCGCCATCGAGCAGCGCCGCCAGGCGCTCAACGCCGAGCTCGACGCCAGCCGCATGCAGATCACGCAGCAGGTCATCGGCATGGTGGTGCTGGCCGTGCTGCTGGCCATCGCGCTGGGCCTGTGGCTGGCGCGCCCGCTCAAGCGCGTGGAGCGCGCCATCGTGGGCCTGGGCGAGAACCGGCTCGACCAGGCCATCGAAATCCAGGGCCCGTCCGACGTGCACCGCATCGGCCAGCAGCTGGACTGGCTGCGGCTGCGGCTGTCGGAGCTCGACGCCGACAAGGCGCGCTTCCTGCGCCACATCTCGCACGAGCTCAAGACGCCGCTGGCCGCGCTGCGCGAGGGCGTCTCGCTGCTCGAGGAGGGCGTGGCCGGCGAGCTCAACGAGAACCAGCGCGAGGTGGCCGGCATCCTGCGCCAGAACACGGTGCAGCTGCAAAGCCAGATCGAGGCGCTGCTGCGCTTCAACGCCGCGGCCTTCGAGGCGCGCCAGCTCAAGCGCGAGCGCGTGGACCTGCTGGAACTCATCGAGACCCAGGTCGACGCCCAGCGCCTGCAGTGGCGCGCCAACCAGCTCACGGTGCAGGTCGAGGGCGAGAGCCTCACGACGCGGGTGGACGCGGACAAGATCGGCACGGTGCTGGCCAACCTGCTGTCCAACGCGATCCGCTTCTCGCCGGCGCGCGGCCGCATCCTGATCCAGCTGCAGCAGCACGCGCAGATCGTGCAGATCGACGTGCAGGACGAAGGCCCCGGCGTGGCCGAGCCCGACCGCGACCGCATCTTCGAGCCCTTCTTCCGCGGCCAGCGCCAGCCCGAGGGCGCCGTGAAAGGAACGGGCATCGGTCTTTCCATCGTTCACGAGTACGTCGCCGCACATGGTGGCAAGATGACGCTGTTGTCCGGCTCGCCCGGCGCCCATTTCCGCATCGAACTACCCCATGTGTCCTGAACCACGCGCGGCCCGCGCGTCTTCCCCCTTGCTGTGCGCACTGGCCGCGGCGCTGCTGGCCGGCTGCGTCGTGCCGCCGGCGCCGCCGCCGCCCGCGCCGCCGCCACCGCCGCCCGCCGTCGCCCCGGTGCCGCAGCCGCCCACCGCACGGCCGGTGGAATCGGCCGTGCCGCTGCCCGTGCAGGGCGGCCAGCCCGGCGGCGTGCGCACCGACAGCAGCACCGTGGCCCAGGCCTTGCTGGTGTATGCCGACCGTGTGCGCCGCATGGCGCCGGCCGAACTGGCGCAGGAAGTCACGCGGCTGTCGGAGATCCCCGAGGCGCAGCGCCAGCCGGCCGAGGAGATGCAGCTGGCGATCACGCTGGCGCAGACGCGCGTGCCGGCCGACCTCGTGCGCGCCCAGGGCCTGGCCCAGCGCGTGCTGGGCAACCCGCGCGAGGAAGCGCGCGGGCTGTACCCGCTGGCCGGCATGCTGGTGGCGCGCTACGCCGAGCAGCGCCGCGTGGAGGAAGCGCTGGACCGCCAGGCCCAGCAGTTGCGCGAGCAGCAGCGCCGCATCGACCAGCTGACCGAGCGGCTCGAGGCCGTGCGCGCCATCGAGCGCAGCCTGACCTCGCGCCCGCCGCCCAACGGCCACCGGCCACCGGCGGGCCCGCCCTGAACATGCCCGGCACCGAATCCACCGCAGCGCGCACCAACATCCTCGTCGTCGACGACGACGCGGACATGCTGCGCCTCCTGTCCATGCGCCTCACGGCCGCCGGCTACCGCGTGACGGCCGTGGGCTCGGCCGAGGCCGCGCTGAACCAGCTCGACATCGAGCAGCCGCAGCTGGTGCTGTCCGACGTGCAGCTGCCCGGCCGCGACGGCCTGGCGCTGTTCGACCTCGTGCGCGCGCGCCATCCGGCCCTGCCGGTGATCCTGCTGACCGCGCACGGCACCATCCCCGATGCCGTGGAGGCCACGGCGCGCGGTGTGTTCACCTACCTGACCAAGCCCTTCGACGGCAAGGCCCTGCTCGACAAGATCGCGCAGGCGCTGTCGCTGTCGGCACCGGCCGCGCCCGTGCCCAAGGGCGGCCACGACGAGAGCTGGCGCGACGAGATCGTGAGCCGCTCGGCCCGCATGGCCGAGGTGCTGGCCGAGGCCAAAATGGTGGCCCAGTCCGACGCCAGCGTGCTGATGCTGGGCGACAGCGGCACCGGCAAGGAACTGCTGGCACGCGCCATCCACAAGGCCAGCGCGCGCGCCAGGAAGCCCTTCGTGGCCGTGAACTGCGGCGCCATCCCCGAGGCGCTGCTCGAATCCGAGCTGTTCGGCCACGTGCGCGGCGCCTTCACCGATGCCGTGACCAACCACAAGGGCCTGTTCCAGACCGCCGACGGCGGCACGCTGCTGCTCGACGAAATCGGCGACATGCCGCTGGCGCTGCAGGTCAAGCTGCTGCGCGTGCTGCAGGAGCGGGCCGTGCGGCCGCTGGGCTCGAGCCAGTCGATCCCGGTGGACGTGCGCATCCTGTCGGCCACGCACCGTGACCTGGAGCAGGCCATGGCGGCCGGCCAGTTCCGCGAAGACCTCTACTACCGGCTCAACGTGGTCACGCTCACGCTGCCGCCGCTGGGCGAGCGGCGCGAGGACATCGCGCTGCTGGCCCAGCACTTCCTGCAGCTGCTGGCGAGCAAGTACCAAAAGCGCCTGTCGGGCTTCGCGCCCGAGGCGCTCAAGGCGCTGACCACGGCGGCCTGGCCCGGCAACGTACGCCAGCTGCACAACGTGGTCGAGCAGGTCTGCGCGCTGTCGACCACGCCGCTGGTGCCGCTGGCCCTGGTGCAGCGCGCGCTGCGCCAGCCGGCCATCGAGGTGCTGCCCTATGCCGAGGCCAAGCGCAAGTTCGAGCGCGAGTACCTGATCAACCTGCTGAAGCTGACCGACGGCAACGCCGCCGACGCGGCCCGGCTGGCCGACCGCAACCGGACCGAGTTCTACCGGCTGATGCAGAAGCACGAACTCACGCCGGGGCTGTTCAAAGGTGATTCGGCGGCTTCCGGCGAGGCCGTCGCCGAACCGCGACAAGGCTAAGTCCTTGATTTGTCTGCATATCGACGCACAGCGGCCAGGACTTGTCGCTGTTCGGCGACAAAAACCGGGGTTTTGGGGGCCGTTTTCCGGCCAGGCCCGCAAAACCCCTGGAAAACCCACCCAAGCCATTGATCCATAAGGTGTTTTGACGCTGGCATGGGGTTTGCACTAGGACAGGCATATGAGCACTGTTCTCTTCCAAACCCTCTCACCACGAGAACACCATGGAACAACCCAACTTCGCCCGCGTCGGCCGGCAAATCGTCGGTCGTGCATGGGACAAGCAGCGCAGCCCGCTGCGTGCTGAGCGCCACCCCAATTCCGTCACCGCACCGCCCGTGAACCGCGGCTCCATGACGCCCCGCCCCTGGCGCGGCTTCTGGAACAGCGTGGGCACGGCGCTGCTGATGTCCATCCCCGGCATGCGGCCGGCAGGCAGCCCGGCCGCCGCCCCCGCACCCGAAGCCTGGCAGCAGGCCGCCAGCCGCCGCCGCATGGCGCTGATGCTGATCGTGCTGGTCACGACCGCGCTGGCCACCGGCCTGTTCGCCAGCATGCAGCCCGACTACGACAGCCTGCTGCTCGAAGTCGGCCAGCTGTCGCTGTTCGCGCTGCTGTCGGCCTGGATCGTGTCGGGCTTCGGCACGGCGCTGATGGGCTTCTTCGTCGTGCTGCGCGGCGACAAGCACGCGCTGTCGGCCAAGGAAGTGCGCGACCACGCGATGCCGACCGGCGCCGACGAGCGCACGGCCATCATCATGCCGATCTGCAACGAGGACGTGGCCACCGTGTTCGCCGGCCTGCGCGCCACCTGCGAATCGGTGCTGGCCACGGGCCACGGCCGCGCCTTCGACGTGTTCGTGCTGTCCGACAGCAACGACCCCGAGAAGCGCCGCGCCGAGCGCGCCGCCTGGGAAGACCTGCGCGCCGTGCTGGCCCAGGAAGCCAACGGCGCCCCGGCCATCGAGGTCTACTACCGCCTGCGCACCCGCCGCACGCACCGCAAGGCCGGCAACGTGGCCGACTTCTGCCGCCGCTGGGGCAAGGACTACAAGTACATGGTCGTGCTGGACGCCGACAGCGTCATGAGCGGCGACTGCCTGACCTCCATGGTCAAGCTCATGCAGGCGCATCCGCGCGCCGGCATCATCCAGACCGCCACGCAGTCCATCGGCCACCAGACCCTGCACGCCCGTGCGCAGCAGTTCGCCTCGCGCATGACCGGCCGCCTGTTCACGCTGGGCATGCAGTACTGGCAGCTGGGCGAGTCCCACTACTGGGGCCACAACGCCATCATCCGCGTCAAGCCCTTCATGGAGCACTGCGCGCTGGCCCCGATCAAGGGCAAGGGCGGCCTGTCCGGCGGCATCATGTCGCACGACTTCGTCGAAGCCGCGCTGATGCGCCGCGCCGGCTTCCATGTGTGGCTGGTGTCCGACCTGGTCGGCAGCTACGAGCAGCAACCGCCGGACCTGCTGTCCGAGCTGCAGCGCGACCGCCGCTGGTGCCAGGGCAACCTGCAGAACGCCCGCCTGATGGCCGAGCCCGGCATCGCCGGCGTGCACCGCGCCATGTTCATCACGGGCACCATGTCCTACCTGTCGGCCCCGCTGTGGCTGGCCTTCATGACGCTGGGCACCGCGCTGTGGCTGTCCGGCCATGCCCAGGCCACCGGCCTGGCCAGCGTGAGCCACGCGCTGTCGGCCATTCCCGCCGAGCTGATCGGCCTGTGGGTCTGGACGCTGGCCGTGCTGTTCCTGCCGCGCCTCTTGGGCATCGCCGCCGTGCTGATCCAGGGCGAGCAGCGCCGCTACGGCGGCACCGCCGGCCTGGTCAAGAGCGCCGCACTGGAAAGCGTGCTGGCCATGCTGCAGTCGCCGGTGCGCATGCTGGCCCACTCGCTGTTCGTGCTGGTCGCGCTGACCGGCGTGAAGCTGGAATGGAAGTCGCCCCCGCGGGATGCCGAAGCCCTGCGCTGGCGCGATGCGGCCCGCAGCCTGGCGCCCATGAGCGGCATCATCGCCCTGCTGGCCGTCGGCATCGCGCTGATCGACCCGAGCGCGCTGGTCTGGCTGATCCCGGTGGGCCTGCCGCTGCTGCTGGCCATCCCCGCCAGCGTGCTGACCAGCCGCAGCGACCTGGGCGCCGCCATGCGCCGCCAGCGCTGGCTGCTGATCCCGGAAGAGAGCTGGTCGCCCGCCGTGCTGCGCCGCGCCTGGATGCACGCCAAGCTGCCGCTGCGGCCCGCCCCGCTGGCCCTGGCCGCCTGACCCCAGCCGCCCTCCCACGAACGCCCCTCGCCGAGGGGCGTTTTCGTTTCTGCGACGCGTGCGCTTCTTGCGCACGGCCAGCGCGAAAATCGGCGCTTGAGAGCAGCACCCTGTGTGCCTACGATGCGGCCCCATTCCTACCACCACAAGGCGAATCCATGAGCTCCCCGCGATCCATCCTGGCCTGGCTGGCCGCAGCCGCCCTGCTGGCCGGCTGCGCCAGCCCCTCCCCGTCCGCGCCGTCCGCCAGCGCCGCGCCGACCCGCACCCAGGCCGCCGCGCCCGTGCGCGTGAAGGTCTTCGTCGCCGCCATGTTCGAGATCGGCCAGAACACCGGCGACCGCGCGGGCGAGTTCCAGCACTGGTACGAGCGCTACTGGAAGGCCTCCACGCCGATCCGCGTGCCCGGCGCCATCGCGCCCGTGTACTGCAACGGCGACGGTGTCTGCGGCGCCGTGCTGGGCATGGGCAAGGTCAACTCTTCGGCCTCGATGCAGGCCATCCTGCTGAACCCGGGCTTCGACTTCTCGCAGGCCTACTACCTGATCACGGGCGTGGCCGGCACGCCGCCTTCGCGCGGCACCATCGGCGACGTGTTCTGGGGCAGCTGGCTGGTGGACTACGACCTGGGCCACCGCTGGGCGCCCGAGGAAAACACCCTGGGCAAGCCGACCTTCATGCCGCGCAAGGGCTACGAGGAATACCGCCGCTTCCAACTCAACCCGGCGCTGCAGGCCTGGGCCATGCAACTGTCGGCCAACACGCAGCTCTTGGACTCGGACAGCGCGCGCGCCTACCGGCTGCGCTACCCCGAGCCGCGCGCGCGCCAGGCCCCCTCGGTGGGGCTGGGCACGCACATGACGGGCGACACCTTCTTCCACGGCCCCGGCCTGTCCAGGCAAGCCCAGTACATCGCCAAGCTCTACGGCGCCGACGACTACGTGATCACCGAGATGGAGGCCGCCGCCATCGCGCTGGTGGTCAGGCGCACCCATGGCACGGACCGCATCATGAGCCTGCGCGGCGCCGTCAACTTCGACCAGGGCAACCCGCGCGAGACCACGCTGCAGCACCTGGACCCCGCGCCCGGCGAAACCGCGGGCGGCTTCGCCGAGACGGTGGAGAACATCGCGCGCGTGGGCGAGCGCGTGGTCGACCACATCGTGAGCCAGTGGACGGAGTGGGCGGGCGGCGTGCCGCCGCGCTGATCGCCCGGGAGGGGCGCGCGAGGGGCGGCATCGCGCCGCCGGCCAAGCGCCTGGGCCGGCCGCGCGGCTTAGAAGGGCAGCTTGGGCATGCCGCCCCCGCCGCCCATGAGGCCCTTCATGCCGCCCATGCGCTTCATCATCTTCATGAGGCCGCCGCCCTTCATCTTCTTCATCATCTCCTGCATCTGGCCGAACTCGTTGAGCAGGCGGTTGACCTCCTGCACCTGGACGCCGGCGCCGGCGGCGATGCGGCGCTTGCGCGTGGCCTTGATCAGGTCGGGCTTCTTGCGCTCCAGCGCGGTCATGCTGTGGATGATGCCCTGCTTGCGGCGGATCTCCTTCTCGGCGCGGTCCATGTCGACCTGGCCGGCCTTGGCCGCCATCTGCGTGGGCAGCTTGTCCATGAGGCTGGACAGGCCGCCCATCTGGTTCATCTGCTGGATCTGGGCCAGGAAGTCGTTGAGGTCGAAGCCCTCTCCGCCCTTGACCTTGGCCGCCAGCTTCTGCGCCGCCGCCATGTCCACATTGGCCGTGACCTGCTCGACCAGGGCCACGATGTCGCCCATGCCCAGCACGCGGCCAGCATGGCGCTCGGCGTCGAACACCTCCAGGCCGTCGATCTTCTCGCTGGTGCCGGCGAACTTGATCGGCACGCCCGTGACGTGGCGGGCCGACAGCGCGGCGCCGCCGCGCGAGTCGCCGTCGGTCTTGGTCAGCACGATGCCCGTGAGCGGCAGCGCCGCGCCGAAGGCCTTGGCCACGTTCATCGCGTCCTGGCCCTGCATGGCGTCGACCACGAACAGCGTCTCCACCGGGTTCAGCGCGCCGTGCAGTTCGCGGATCTCCTGCATCAGCGCCTCGTCCACGGCCAGGCGGCCGGCGGTGTCGACCAGCAGCACGTCGAAGTAGTGGCGGCGGGCATGGTCCAGCGCGGCGCGCGCGATGTCCACGGGCTTTTGCTCGCCCGTGCTCGGGAACCACTCGGCGCCGGCCTGCCTGGTGACGGTCTTGAGCTGCTCGATGGCGGCCGGGCGGTAGACGTCGGCCGAGACCGTCAGCACCTTTTTCTTGCGCCGCTCGGTCAGCAGCTTGGCCAGCTTGGCCGTGGTGGTGGTCTTGCCGGTGCCCTGCAGGCCGGCCATCAGCACCACGGCAGGCGGCTGGGCCGCCAGGTTGAGTTCGGCGCCCGGCAGGCCCTGGCCCATGGTGGCGGCCAGCTCGCGGTTGACGATGCCGACCAGCGCCTGGCCCGGCGACAGCGAGCCCAGCACCTCCTGGCCCAGCGCCTTTTCCTTCACGCGGGCGATGAAGTCGCGCACCACGGGCAGGGCCACGTCGGCCTCGAGCAGCGCCATGCGCACCTCGCGCAGCATGTCGGTGACGTTGGCTTCGGTGATGCGGGCCTGGCCGCGGATCTCCTTGACCAGACGCGAGAGTTTTTCGGTGAGGGCGGACGCCATGGAGGTCCTTTGCTCCTGCACGAGGAGCGCGGTTGCGAGAAGGGGAAAGCGGCCGGCGCCCGGGGGCGTGCCGGTAAACTGAACAGATGATTTTAGCGAGCGCCTCCATGGCCACCGTGTTGCTGTCGGCCGCCGCCGCCGCGGCCTATGCGGTGCCGGCGGCGGTCGCCTCGCGCCTGAAGCCCGAGCGCAGCCGCCACGCCCTGCTGCCGGCCTGGGTGCTGCATGCGCTGCTGCTGTGCTGGGGCCTGTGGTTCACGGCCACGCCGCGCTTCGGTTTCGCGCCGGCGCTGTCGGTCACGGCCTGGCTGGTGCTCACGGTCTACGCGGTGGAAAGCCATGTGTTCCCGCAGCTGCGCGCGCACTGGGCGCTGGCCGGTTTCGGCGCCGTGGCGGTGCTGATGGCCCTGGTGTTCCCGGGCACGCCGCTGCACGAGAACGCCTCGCCCTGGCTGCCGCTGCACTGGGCCCTGGGCATCGCCTGCTACGGCCTGTTCGCCGCCGCCGTGCTGCACGCCTGGCTGATGCGCCGCAGCGAGCGCGCCATGCGCGACGCCGGCCCCTCGTTCAGCGGCGTGCCGCTCCTGACGCTGGAGCGGCTGACCTTCCGCTTCGTGCAGGCCGGCTTCGTGCTGCTGACGGCCACGCTGGCGGCCGGCTGGCTGTTCGGCGAGTCGCTCGACGGCGCGGGCGCCGGCCGCTGGCGCTGGGACCACAAGACGGTGTTCTCGCTGCTGTCGTGGCTCGCCTTCGCGGTGCTGCTGATCGGCCGCGCGCGCTTCGGCTGGCGTGGCCGCACCGCCGTGCGCGTGCTCTATGCGGGTGCGGCGTTGCTGCTGCTGGCCTATGTGGGCTCGCGTTTCGTGCTCGAAGTGTTGATCGGCCGGGGAACCGCATGAAGTTTCTGATCGTCCTGCTGGTGGTGGCCTTCGGCATCTGGCTCTGGCGCACGCGCCGGCCGCCGCCGCCACCGGCGAAGCCGCGCGGCCGCGCGGGCCAGCCCGCCGAGATGGCGCGCTGCGCCGCCTGCGGCCTGCACCTGCCGCTGGCCGACGCCGAGCGCAGCCCGCGCGGCGTGTACTGCAGCAAAGAGCACCGCCGCCAGATCGAGGGCTGAGAAGCTGTGAACGAACCCCTCACGACCACGCGAGGCCCGATGACGGCCTGCTTGCATCGCCATCGTCGCACCCCGGGCCTCGCCCTTCGGGCCGGGGCGCGCGATCGGTTCATTCACAGCTTCTGAGACGGCGTGACCGCCCTCGACGACGCCTGGCCACCGTCCGACTTCGATCCGCGCGCCGACGTCCTGGCGCCGGTCGGCGACCTGGCCATGACGCGCGCCTGGTACGGCTTCATGACCGCGCGCGTCACGATCGCGCTGGCCCTGCTGCTGCTGCAGGCCACGCAGTACGCGTTGACGGGCACCGTGCCGATCTGGGTGCTGGCCATGTGCACGCTGTACCTGGCCAGCGCGCTGGCGACGCGGCTGCTGGCGCGGCCCCGCCTGCCGCGCCATGCGCTGGAGCCGACCTGGCTGCTGACGGTGGGCATGGACGTGCTGGTCATCGCGCTGCTGCAGCTGTTCCAGTCCGGCACCATCAGCTACACGCCCCTGCTGGGCGTGCCGGTGCTGCTGACGGCGGTGCTGGGCACGCGGCCCATGGCCATCGGCATGGCGCTGGCCATCACCTTGCTGCTGCTGCTGGAGACCTGGTGGACCGCCGCGCACGGCCTGGCCGAGAGCACGGGACGCTACCTGCAGGCCGGCCTGGCCGGCCTGGGCTACCTGCTGGTGGCCTTTCTGGCCAACCAGCTGGCGGCCCGGCTCATCCGCGAGGAGCAGCTCGCGCTGGCCGGCCTGCACGCCGCCCGGCTGCAGGCCCAGGTGAACCAGCTCGTGATGGAGACGCTGACCGATGGGGTCGTGGTGGCGGATGCGCACGACCCGCGTGCGCAGCGCCAACCCGGCGGCGCGCGCGCTGCTGGGCCTGGACGCGGCGGAGCCGCCGCCCGCGCTGGACGCGCAGCCCAGCTGGGCGCCGCTGCTGGAACTGGCACGCGCCACGTTCGACCAGGCCACGCCGCAGGCGGCCGACCTGACGCTGCGCAGCGCCAGCCGCGGCGCCCGGCGCCTGCGCGTGCGCACCCGCATGACCGAGGCGCCGGGCCGCACCCACGAGCGGCTGTGCGTGATGTTCCTGCACGACCTGCGCGAGGCGGAGGCACGCACGCGCACCGAGAAGATGGCGGCCATGGGCCGCATGTCCGCCGCCGTCGCGCACGAGATCCGCAACCCGCTGGCCGCCATCGCCCAGGCCAATGCGCTGCTGGACGAGGAACTGCACGACCCCGGCCAGCGCCAGCTCACGCAGATGATCCAGCACAACGCGCAGCGCCTGTCCAAGATCGTCGACGAGGTGCTGGACGTGGCCCGCGTGCCCGAGGCCGGCCGCACGGCACCGCCCAGCCTGTTGCTGGATGCGACCGTGCAGGACATCTGTGCGGACTGGGTCCGGCGCGCGCCGCAGCGCCGCCGCGTGCAGCTGGACCTGGCCACCGAGGGCCTGCCGGTGGACTTCGACAGCGAGCACCTGCGCCGCGTGCTGGTCAACCTGCTGGACAACGCGCTGCGCTACGCCAGCGAGCAGCCGGCCGCGATCCAGGTGACGACGCGACTGTCGGCCGAGCGCCAGTCCAGCCTGCAGGTCTGGAGCGACGGCGCGCCGCTGGAGGCGTCGGTCGAGCGCCACCTGTTCGAACCCTTCTTCTCCTCGGAGAGCCGCTCCAGCGGACTGGGGCTGTACATTTGCCGCGAACTCTGCGAGCGCCACCGCGCCAGCATCGGCTACCAGCGCAGTGCGCGGCAGCGGGGCGGCGCCGGCGTGCAGGGCAACGAGTTCTCCGTGCAGTTCCGTCCCCCGAAACCCGCAGACCGCACCGCGCCTGCCCATTGAGCCATGCCGCCGCACCCGCCAGCCTCTCCCGCGCACCCGCCCGCCAGCGTCCTGGTGGTGGACGACGAGCCCGACCTGCGCACGCTGTACGAACTCACGCTGCTGCGTGAGGGCCACCGCGTGGAGACGGCCGGCACCCTGGCCGAGGCGCAGGCGGCGCTGCAAGGCCAGCGCTTTCACGCCGTCATCACCGACATGCGGCTGCCCGACGGCCTGGGCCTCACGCTGCTGCAGGAACTGCGCGCACAGCAGCGCCCCGAGCGCTGCATCGTGATCACGGCCTACGGCTCGGCCGAGAACGCCGTGGAAGCACTCAAGGCCGGCGCCTTCGACTACCTGACCAAGCCGGTGGACCTCAAGCAGTTCCGCGCCGTGGTGGCCTCGGCCCTGCAGGAGCAGGATGCGGTGGCGCCGCGCCCGGTGGCGCGCAGCAGCCAGCCCGAGGGCGCGGCCCATGCGGCACCGCCGGCGCTGGACCGGCTGGTCGGCGAGTCCGAGCCCATGCGCCAGGTCAAGCAGCGCATCCTGAAGGTGGCGCGCAGCATGGCGCCGGTGCTGGTGCGCGGCGAATCGGGCACCGGCAAGGAGCTCGTGGCCCAGGCCCTGCATGCCGCCAGCCACCGGGCCGCCGCGCCCCTCGTGGCCGTGAACTGCGGCGCCATTCCCGAGAGCCTGCTGGAGGCCGAGTTCTTCGGTGCCAAGAAGGGCTCCTACACCGGCGCGCTGGCCGACCGGCTGGGCTACTTCCAGGCCGCGCGCGGCGGCACGCTGTTCCTGGACGAGATCGGCGACCTGCCGCTGGCCATGCAGTCCAAGCTGCTGCGCGCGATCCAGGAGCGCAGCGTGCGCCCGCTGGGCTCCACCCAGGAGGACGCGGTCGACGTGCGCATCGTCAGCGCCACCCACAAGGACCTGGCGGCCGAGGTCAAGGCCGGCCGCTTCCGCCAGGACCTGTACTACCGCCTCAACGTGATCGAGATCGTGGTGCCGCCGCTGCGCGAACGGCGCGACGACCTGCCGGCGCTGTGCACGGCGCTGCTGGACCGCATCGCGCACGAATCGGGCATGGCGGTGCCGCCGCCGTCCAGCGCGCTGCTGGCCGAGCTGCAGCAGCATCCGCTGGCCGGCAACGTGCGCGAGCTCGAGAACCTGCTGCACCGCGCCGTGGCCATGAGCGAGGGCGAGGAGCTCAGCGCCGACTTCTCCGACAGCGGCAGCCCCACGCTGGCGCCGCTGCCGGCCGGCGACGAGGCCACGCCCAGCGACCTGCAGGCCTACCTGGACCGGCAGGAGCGCGCCATCCTCGTGCGCGTGCTGCACGAGACCGGCTTCAACCGCACCGCCGCGGCGGCGCGGCTGGGGCTGTCGCTGCGGCAGATCCGCTACCGCATCGCGCGGCTCAACATCGCCACGCCGCAGGACAACGAGCCCCATGACGAGTGACGCGCTGTGGCAGGACGGCTGGTACCGCTTCGCGCGGCACCAGCCCTCGCCCAACTTCGGGCCGCGGCCAGCCGGTGCCTGCATCGACCTCGTGGTGCTGCACTCCATCAGCCTGCCGCCCGGCCGCTACGGCGGCGACGAGATCCTGGCGCTGTTCGACAACCGGCTCGACTGGGACGCCCACCCCTACTTCGCGCAGATCCGCGGCCTGCAGGTGTCGGCGCATTTCCTGATCCGCCGCGGCGGCGAGCTCTGGCAGTTCGTCGACGCCGACGCGCGCGCCTGGCATGCCGGCCGCTCGCACTGGCGCGGCCGCGACGAATGCAACGACGACTCCATCGGCATCGAGCTCGAGGGCCTGGAAGGCGAGCGCTTCGAGCCGGCCCAGTACGACACCTTGACCGGCCTGTGCGCCGCGCTGGCCCAGCGCTACCCGATCGCCCATGTGGCCGGCCACGAGCATGTGGCGCCCGGCCGCAAGCAGGACCCCGGACCGGGGTTCGACTGGGCCGCGCTACGGCAGGGCACGGGCTGGCCGGCCGACTGGTTCCCGCTTGCGGTGCGCGGATCGGCCCCCATCTAGTACGGGTGGCGACGGGTCTCGGCGGGACGGGCCCAGCAACCATGCCGGCTGCAAGGCGGAATGGGGCGCCATGCCGCATGAAACCTCATGTTTGCGCGACCATGGCGCACCGCTGCTGGCGCTGCGGCGAGGTCTCGAAAATCGACACACAAAAAGCTGCGCAATACGCTACCTGTAGTGGCTAGAATGCCGCCGGACCCTAGATATGGGGCCCGGCCCGAAACGCGTTTCTGGCGCCGCCCAGCCCCGTTCGCGGCGACGACACACCGCCAGATTTCGATCCCGTACCCAGCACCACAAGGAAGCCATGCAAACCGCAGCTCACCTCCCATCCGCCTCGCAACTGTCTCCCACGGCCGCCACGGCGCGCGCCACCACGGCCGACAGCACTGCGCCGAACGCGCTGGCGCACTACCAGATCATCCGCCGCAACGGCGCCGTCGTGCCGTTCGAGCCGAACAAGATCGCCGTGGCCATGATGAAGGCCTTCCTGGCCGTGCACGGCACCCAGGGCGCGGCCTCGGCCAGCGTGCGCGAGACCGTGGACGGCCTCACGCAGGCCGTCACGCGCGCGCTGATGCGCTCGCGCCCGGGCGGCGGCACCTTCCACATCGAGGACGTGCAGGACCAGGTCGAGCTGGGCCTCATGCGCGGCGGCCACCACGAGATCGCCCGTGCCTACGTGCTGTACCGCGAGCGCCGCTCGCAGGAGCGCCACCGCCAGGGCGAGCAGGAACAGCCGGCCGCCGCACCCACGCTGCACGTGCTGGACGGCGGCGAGCGCGTGGCGCTGAACCTGGCCGACCTGCAGCAGCTGATCGCCGATCGCCTGCGCCGGCCTGGGCGCGGACGTCAAGCCCGAGCCCATCGTGGCCGAGACCATGCGCAACCTGTACGACGGCGTGCCGATCGAAGAGGTCTACAAGGCCGCCATCCTGGCCGCCCGCACGCTGATCGAGAAGGACCCGGACTACACCTACGCCACGGCCCGCCTGCTGCTGCACACCATCCTGAAGGAAGTGCTGGGCGAGGAAGTGCCGCGCGCCCAGATGGCCACGCGCTATGCCGACTACTTCCCGCTCTACATCAAGAAGGGCGTGGAGAACGAGCTGCTGGACGAGAAGCTGCTGCAGTACGACCTGAACCGCCTGGGCGCGGCACTGAAGGCCGAGCGCGACCAGAAGTTCGACTACCTGGGCCTGCAGACCCTGTACGACCGCTACTTCCTGCACGTGCGCAAGACCCGCATCGAGCTGCCGCAGGCCTTCTTCATGCGCGTGGCCATGGGCCTGGCGCTGAACGAGATCGACCGCGAGGCGCGCGCCATCGAGTTCTACGAGGTGCTGTCCTCGTTCGACTTCATGTCCAGCACGCCCACCCTCTTCAACAGCGGCACGCTGCGCTCGCAGCTGTCCTCCTGCTACCTGACCACCGTGCCCGACGACCTGGACGGCATCTACGAGTCGATCAAGGAGAACGCGCTGCTGTCCAAGTTCGCGGGCGGCCTGGGCAACGACTGGACCCGCGTGCGCGCACTGGGCTCGCACATCAAGGGCACGAACGGCGAATCGCAGGGCGTGGTGCCCTTCCTCAAGGTGGTCAACGACACGGCCGTGGCCGTGAACCAGGGCGGCAAGCGCAAGGGCGCGGTCTGCACGTACCTGGAAAGCTGGCACCTGGACATCGAGGAGTTCCTGGAGCTGCGCAAGAACACCGGCGACGACCGCCGCCGCACGCACGACATGAACACGGCCAACTGGATTCCGGACCTGTTCATGCGCCGTGTCATGGAGAAGGGCAGCTGGACCCTGTTCTCCCCTTCCTCCGTGCCCGATCTGCACGACCTGTTCGGCGCCGACTTCGAGAAGGCCTACGTGGCCTATGAAGAGAAGGCCGCGCGCGGCGACATCAAGCCCAGCAAGACCGTCCCGGCCACCGACCTGTGGCGCAAGATGCTCTCGATGCTGTTCGAGACCGGCCACCCCTGGATCACGTTCAAGGACGCCTGCAACGTGCGCTCGCCGCAGCAGCACGTGGGCGTGGTGCACTCGTCCAACCTGTGCACCGAGATCACGCTGAACACCAGCGACACCGAGACCGCCGTCTGCAACCTGGGTTCGGTGAACCTGCTGCAGCACTTGAAGAACGGTGCCGTCGATCACGAGAAGCTCAAGAAGACGATCTCGACCGCGATGCGCATGCTCGACAACGTGATCGACATCAACTACTACGCCGTCAAGAAGGCGCGCGACTCCAACCTGCGCCACCGCCCCGTGGGCCTGGGCGTGATGGGCTTCCAGGACGCGCTGTACGAGCTGCGCATTCCCTACGCCAGCGACGCCGCCGTGCAGTTCGCCGACACCTCGATGGAAGCCGTCTGCTACTACGCCTACTGGGCCTCCACCGAACTGGCGGCCGAGCGCGGCAGGTACAGCAGCTTCAAGGGCTCGCTGTGGGACAAGGGCATCCTGCCGATGGACTCGCTGAACCTGCTCGAGCAGGCCCGCGGCGGCTATGTGGAAGTGGACCGCTCGGCCACGCTGGACTGGGACGGCCTGCGCGCCAAGATCAAGCAGGACGGCATGCGCAACTCCAACTGCGTGGCCATCGCCCCGACCGCGACCATCTCCAACATCATCGGCGTGGACGCCTCGATCGAGCCCTGCTTCGGCAACCTGTCGGTCAAGTCCAACCTGTCGGGCGAGTTCACGGTCATCAACCACTACCTGGTGGCCGACCTCAAGCGCCTCAACCTGTGGGACGACGTGATGGTCATGGACCTCAAGCACTTCGACGGTTCGCTCGAGCCCATCGACCGCGTGCCGCAGGACATCAAGGCGCTGTACGCCACGGCCTTCGAGGTCGCGCCGCAGTGGCTGGTCGAGGCCGCGGCACGCCGCCAGAAGTGGATCGACCAGGCCCAGTCGCTGAACATCTACATGGCCGGCGCCTCGGGCAAGAAGCTGGACGACACCTACAAGCTGGCCTGGACGCGCGGCCTCAAGACCACCTACTACCTGCGCACGCGCAGCGCCACGCACGCCGAGAAATCGACCGTGGCACCGGGCCGTCTGAACGCCGTGTCCTCGGGTGCCAATGCCGCACCGGGCATGAGCGCGCTCGATGCCGCAGCCGCGAAGGCGCGTGCCCAGATGGACGCGCAGATGAATGCGCCGCTGGCCGCCTCGGCCGCGACCGATGTGAAGTTCTGCGGCGTGGACGACCCCACCTGCGAAGCCTGCCAATAAGACCGCGATGAGGCGCTGACGCGCAGCGCCTGTCGCATCGCATGCGTGGATGCATTTGCGCGATGCACAGGAGCAACAAACATGCACGGTGCCCGGGTGAAGCCTTTGCTTTTCAGGGCACCGCTTTCATAATCTCGGCACTGGAAAATCTATGCTTACCTGGGACGACGAAGTCAAGCCCTCCTCGCCATCGACGCAACACAGCGGGTCCACGGGACACCGCGAGGCAGCGGTCTCTCCCAATTCCGTGAATCCCCTCCCCGCCGCCGCAACGGCCGCGGTCCAAGCCCACGCCTTCAACGCACCCACCGCCCAGCCTGTCGCATCGCGCCTGCCCGATGTGGCGCTGCCGCCGGTGGCCGCACCGCGCGCCGCCGAAGGTGCCAGCGCACGCCGCGTGAACGCGGCCGACAAGCGCATCATCAACGGCCAGACCGACGTCAACCAGCTGGTGCCGTTCAAGTACAAGTGGGCCTGGGAAAAGTACCTCGCCACCTGCGCCAACCACTGGATGCCGCAGGAGGTGAACATGAACCGCGACATCGCACTCTGGAAGGACCCGAACGGTCTGACCGAGGACGAGCGCCGCATCGTCAAACGCAACCTCGGCTTCTTCGTGACGGCCGACTCGCTGGCCGCCAACAACATCGTGCTGGGCACCTACCGCCACATCACGGCGCCCGAGTGCCGCCAGTTCCTGCTGCGCCAAGCCTTCGAGGAAGCGATCCACACGCACGCCTACCAGTACATCGTCGAGTCGCTCGGCCTGGACGAGTCGGAGATCTTCAACGCCTACAACGAGGTCGCTTCGATCCGCGACAAGGACGAGTTCCTGATCCCCTTCATCGAGGCGATCATGGACCCGGACTTCAAGACCGGCACGCCCGAGAACGACCAGACCCTGCTCAAGAGCCTGATCGTGTTCGCCTGCCTCATGGAAGGCCTGTTCTTCTACGTCGGCTTCACGCAGATCCTGGCGCTGGGCCGGCAGAACAAGATGACCGGTGCGGCCGAGCAGTACCAGTACATCCTGCGCGACGAGTCCATGCACTGCAACTTCGGCATCGACCTGATCAACCAGCTCAAGCTCGAGAACCCGCACCTGTGGACGCCCGAGTTCAAGGCCGAGATCAAGGCGCTGTTCGAGAAGGCCGTCGCGCTCGAGTACCGCTATGCAGAGGACACCATGCCGCGCGGCGTGCTGGGCATGAACGCCTCGATGTTCAAGGGCTACCTGCGCTACATCGCCAACCGGCGCGCCACGCAGATCGGCCTGGAGCCGCTGTTCCCGAACGAAGAGAACCCGTTCCCCTGGATGAGCGAGATGATCGACCTCAAGAAGGAGCGCAACTTCTTCGAGACGCGCGTCATCGAGTACCAGTCCGGCGGCGCGCTGTCCTGGGACTGAGGACCACACCCGACAAGAACATGTTCCACCGCACGTCACGCCCTCCGAACCGCACCGACAGAGTGCCGGCGTGCACGTGTCCTGAATCCATGGCGCTGGGGCTTTCGGCCCCAACGCCATGCATCGCTTGTGGCGTACCAACGCGCCGCAAGTGCTCTTTGTAATCCGATCAAGGAGAACACCATGGCAACTGCGAAGAAACCGGCCGCGAAGAAGGCCGCCCCGGCAAAGAAGGCCGCCGCTCCGGCGAAGAAGGCTGCTCCGGCAAAGAAGGCCGCCCCGGCCAAGAAGGCTGCTCCGGCGAAGAAGGCCGCCCCGGCCAAGAAGGCTGCGCCCGCCAAGAAGGCCGCTCCGGCCAAGAAGGCTGCGCCCGCCAAGAAGGCCGCTCCGGCCAAGAAGGCTGCACCCGCCAAGAAGGCCGCTCCGGCCAAGAAGGCTGCACCCGCCAAGAAGGCCGCTCCGGCCAAGAAGGCTGCGCCCGCCAAGAAGGCCGCTCCGGCCAAGAAGGCTGCGCCCGCCAAGAAGGCCGCCGCTCCGGCCAAGAAGGCTGCTGCCAAGAAGGCCGCTCCGGCCAAGAAGGCTGCCGCCAAGGCCGCCCCCGCCAAGAAGGCCGCTGCCAAGAAACCTGCGAAGAAAGCGGCCCCTGCGCCTGCTGCCGCTGCCGCTGCCCCTGCCGCGTCCACGCAGACCACGCTGAACCCGCAGGCCGCCTGGCCTTTCCCGACGGCCAGCAAGCCCTGAGCCGTGCGTCGCAAGACGCATCCCGAGCCCGGTGCCGCAAGGCCCCGGGCTTTTTCATTTTCAAGAGGGGCTCACAGACCCCAGGCGGCGCGGTCCACGCGGTAGTTCTGCGGGCCGCGCTCGGCGATCTTCAGGGCGCCGATGCGGTTGCCCAGTTCCGCGCAACGCGCTAGCGGCCAGCCCCGTTCCAACCCGTAAAGCAGTGCGCCGCGGTAGGCGTCGCCGCAGCCCGTGGGGTCGACCAGCGCGGTCGCCTGCACCGGCGCGACGAGCTGGCGCTCGCCGCCGACCCAGACCTCGCTGCCTTCGCCGCCCAGCGTCACGACCAGGCCCTGCACCTTGCGCGAAAGTTCGGCGAAGTCGAGGCCGGTACGGTCGCAGAGCATCTTGCCCTCGTAGTCGTTGACCGTGACCCAGCTGGCCAGCGACACGAAGTGGCGCAGCGCGGCACCGTCGAACATCGGCAGGCCCTGGCCCGGATCGAAGACGAAGGGAATGCCGGCGGCCGCGAACTGCTCGGCATGCTGCAGCATGGCGTCGCGCCCGTCGGGCGAGACGATGCCCAGCTTCACGTCGCTGCGCGCGGCGATGCGCGTCTGGTGCGCCTGCATCATGGCGCCCGGATGGAAGGCCGTGATCTGGTTGTTGGCCTGGTCCGTCATGATCATGGCCTGGGCCGTGTAGCTGCCCTCCACCACGCTCACGTAGTCGGTGGCGATGCCCAGGTCCTTCATGCGCTGCAGGTAGTCGGCGCCGTCGGTGCCCAGCGTGGCCATGGGCAGCGGCTCGCCGCCGAGCTGCTTGAGGGCATAGGCGATGTTGCCGGCACAGCCACCGAAGTCACGGCGCAGGCTGGGCACCAGGAAGGACACGTTCAGGTTGTGGATCTGGTCGGGCAGGATCTGGTCGGAGAACTTCCCCTCAAACCGCATGATGGTGTCGAACGCGAGCGAGCCGCAGATGATGCTGGCCATGGAAACTCCTGGAAGGTGGAAGGTCAGGGATAGAAGGGGTCGAGCCGGTAGCCCACCACGCGCGCACGGCCCGCGTTGTCGGCGATCTGCAGGTCGGCGCCGGCCGTCCATTCGCCATGGGCATCCAGCGCCGCGGGCGGGCTGCCGAGCTCCTGCGGCAGCAGCACGCGGCGCAGCACGGGCTGCTCGGCGATGTCGGTCAGCGTCAGCGCGATGGCCGGCAGCGCCACGGCATGGGCGGCCCGGTTGCGCAGCGTCAGGCTGAGCCGGTAGCCACCGTCGCCCAGGGCCTGGAAGGCCGAGCCGTCGATGACGATGGCGTCGATGCGGCGCAGCGGCTGGACACTGCAGGACAGCGGTGCGCACAGCGCGCCCAGCAGCGGCCGCAGGCCGGGCGCCGCAGCCGCCAGGCGGTCGCGTTCGTGCACGGCCCATTGCCACAGCAGCAGCACCAGGGCCAGGCCCGCGGCCAGGGACCAGAGCAGGCGCGTGCGCTGCGCCGTCGCCGGCGGCGCCACCGGCGGCACGGGCGCGGCATCGCGCAGGAACGAGAGTTCGGCATGCGCCGGGTCCGGCGGCACGGGCCGGGCCACGGGCGGCGCTGCCACCACGCGCGGCGGCAGCGGGGCGGGCCGCGGCGCATCCTCGGCAGCCGCACGCAGCGGCAATGGCATGGCATGGTCGGCGCCGGCCGCCCGCAGCGGCGTCGGTGCGGACGCGGCCGCCAGCGACACCACGAGGCGGCCCGGCTGCTCGGCTGCGGCGGGGGCCTCGGCCGGCTCCGCGCTGACGCGGTGCAGTTCGGGCACGAAGGCCGGAGCCGCTTCGGAGAGGGCCAGGCCCGGTGCCGCCGCCGGCGCGGCCGCCTGCGCCTGCACGTAGTCGGCCAGGTCCTGCTCCAGGGACGCGACGGAATCGGTCACCGGGATCTCCGCGGGCGCATGGGGCAGCCATGGCGGCACGTCATCGTCGGGCACGGGTGGCGGCGCCTCGCCCGCGTCTTCCGGCCATGGATCGTCGGCATCGGCCGGCCGCGGCTCCTGCAGCGCCGGCTCGGGCACGGGCTCGGCCGTCGGCAGCGCCGCGGGCGCGGCCTCTTCAGGCGCGCCCAGGTGCCGGGCCGCGTCGAAGACCTCGGCGCAATGGCCGCAGCGCACCCAGCCTTCGGAAATGCGCAGCTGATCGGGCACGACCCTGAAGCGGGTTCCGCATGCAGGGCAGCGAGTGATCAGCTGGGCCATGGGCGCGCCGATCAGCCGGGCGCGCCGCGCGTGGCGGTCATCAGGATCCAGCCGTCTTCCTCGTCCGCCACCTGCAGCGCCAGGTAGGGCGCATAGGCGGCCTTGAGCTCGTCGGCCTGGCGCGCCAGGATGCCGGCCAGCACCAGGGCACCGCCCGGCGCCACATGGGCGCTGAGCAGCGGCGCCAGCATCTTGAGCGGCGTGGCCAGGATGTTGGCCAGCACCACCTGGTAGGTGCCGCTGGCGGCATCGGGCAGGCCGGCACGCAACTGCACGCCGTTGGCCTGGGCGTTGTCGCCGGTGGCCTGCACGGCCGCCTCGTCGATGTCGACGGCATCGACCTCGCCGGCTCCGTGCTTGGCGGCCGCGATGGCCAGGATGCCGGAACCGCAGCCGTAGTCCAGCACGCGGCCCCACGCGCCACCGGCGCCGCGGCCGGCGATCCAGCGCAGGCACATGCGGGTGGTCGGGTGCGTGCCGGTGCCGAAGGCCAGGCCCGGGTCCAGCCGCAGCACGTGCAGGGCCGCGGCCGGCGGCTCGTGCCAGGTCGGCACGATCCAGAAGGCCGGCGTGATCTCGACCGGCGCGAACTGCGATTGCGTCAGGCGCACCCAGTCCTCGTCGGGCACGGCGCACACGCCCTGCAGCGTGCAGCCGGCGAAGAACTCCTGCGCCTGCAGCAGCAGCGCGGCCTCGTCGGCCAGCACCTCGGTGGCGAACAGGGCCACCAGGCGCGAACGCTGCCAGCCCTCGGCCGGCGGGGGCATGCCCGGTTCGCCGAACAGGGCCTGCTCGGCCGCGGTGTCGCCATCGGCATCCTCGACGCTGACGGACAGCGCGTCCAGCGCCTCCAGCGCGTCGCTCAGGGTCTCGACCCGATCCTCCGGGCACAGCAGGCGCAGTTCGAACATGGAGCTCACCGCTTGTGCTGCGCCAGCCACTCTTCCAGGTAGTGGATGTTGGTGCCGCCGGCCATGAACTTGGCGTCCACCATCAGCTCGCGGTGCAGCGGGATGTTGGTGTTGATGCCCTCGATCACGGTCTCGGCCAGCGCCGTGCGCATGCGCGCCATGGCCTGCTCGCGCGTGTCGCCGTGCACGATGATCTTGCCGATCATGGAGTCGTAGTTGGGCGGCACGAAGTAGTTGGCGTAGGCATGCGAGTCCACGCGCACGCCCGGCCCGCCCGGCGGGTGCCAGGTCGTGATGCGGCCCGGCGAGGGCGTGAACTTGTACGGGTCTTCCGCGTTCACGCGGCATTCGATGGCATGGCCGCGGATCTCGATCTGGCGCTGCGTGAACGGCAGCTTCTCGCCGGCCGCCACCATGATCTGCGTGCGCACCACGTCCACGCCCGTGATGAGTTCGGTCACGGGATGCTCGACCTGCACGCGCGTGTTCATCTCGATGAAGTAGAACTCGCCGTTCTCATACAGGAACTCGAAGGTGCCGGCGCCGCGGTAGCCGATGCGCTTGCAGGCCGTCACGCAGCGTTCGCCGATGCGCTCGATCAGCTTGCGCGGGATGCCCGGCGCGGGCGCCTCCTCGATGACCTTCTGGTGGCGCCGCTGCATGGAGCAGTCGCGCTCGCCCAGGTAGACGGCGTTCTTGTGCTTGTCCGCCAGCACCTGGATCTCCACGTGCCGCGGGTTCTGCAGGAACTTCTCCATGTAGACGGCCGGGTTGCCGAAGGCCACGCCAGCCTCGGCCTTGGTCATCTGCACCGCGTTGACCAGCGCCGCCTCGGTGTGGACCACGCGCATGCCGCGCCCGCCGCCGCCGCCGGCGGCCTTGATGATGACCGGGTAGCCGACGGTCTTGGCGATGCGGCGCATCTGCACCGGATCGTCGGGCAGCTCGCCGTCCGAGCCCGGCACGCAGGGCACGCCGGCCTTGATCATGGCCTGCTTGGCCGAGACCTTGTCGCCCATCATGCGGATGTTCTCGGGCGTGGGGCCGATGAACTGGAAGCCGCTCTTTTCGACGCGCTCGGCGAAGTCGGCGTTCTCGCTCAGGAAGCCGTAGCCGGGGTGGATGGCTTCGGCATCGGTGACCTCGGCGGCCGAGATGATGGCCGGCATGTTGAGGTAGCTCTGGGCCGAAGGCGCCGGACCGATGCAGACGGCCTCGTCGGCCAGGCGCACGTACTTGGCGTCGCGGTCGGCCTCGGAATAGACCATCACGGCCTTGATGCCGAGCTCACGGCAGGCGCGCTGGATCCGCAAAGCGATTTCGCCGCGGTTCGCAACGAGGATCTTCTTGAACATGAGATGGCTTATTCGATGACGAACAGCGGCTGGCCGTATTCGACAGCCTGGCCGTTCTCGCACAGGATCTGCGTGATCGTGCCGGCCTTGTCGGCCTCGATCTCGTTGAGGATCTTCATGGCCTCGATGATGCAGACCGTGTCGCCTTCCTTGACCGTGCTGCCGATCTCGATGAAGGCCTTGGCGCCCGGGCTGGGCGAGCGGTAGAAGGTGCCGACCATGGGCGACTTGGCCACGTGGCCCTTGATGGCCGGGGCCGCCGGCGCGGCGACGGGAGCGGCTGCAGCCGCGGGTGCGGCGGCGGCTTCGGCCACGGGCTGGGCAGCCTGCACCGGTGCGGCCACGTAGGCCACGGGGCCCGGCGGGACGCCCTTGACGATGCGGACCTTGCCCTCGGCTTCGGTGATTTCCAGTTCGGAGACGTTCGAGTCCGAGACCAGGTCGATCAAGGTCTTGAGTTTGCGTAAATCCATGAAGGCTCCTGTCGCCCAGACGAAAAGGCTGGAATCTAACCCAAATCCAGCAAACTTTCGCTTATTGCAGGCATTTTTGACGTTCTTCGCCGATCAACGGCGAACTGATCTGCCTCGGTGGGGCTAGGAAACGCGGATTTGCGCTGCCCACCGTTGCAAATCCACGGGGGTGATTTGCCCTATTTTACGTTCGGCCACATGTCCGGCCGCATCCAGCACCAGCGTGAAGGGCAAACCGCCGGCCTGGTTGCCGAGTTCCTTGACCACCGACAGGCCCGCCAGCCCCAGGATGCCGACCGGGAAAGCGACCGGCGTCCGGCCCAGGAACTTCTGCACGGCCTCCGGCTTGTCCACCGCCAACCCGACCACTTGCCAGCCGTTGGGGGCATGTTGACGGAAGAAGGCGTCGATCATGGGCAACTCCTCGACGCAGGGCGGGCACCAGGGCGCCCAGAAGTTGACCAGCAGCGGCCGGCCCTGGAAGCCGGCCATGGGCAGGGTGCCGCCTTCGGGCCGCTCGCTCTGCAGCGCCCACAGGCCGGCGCTTTCGGCCGGAACCGCCGCACCCGGCCGGCGCAGCCACCAGGCGGAGCCGGCGCCGGCCGCCAACGCGACCGCACCGGCGCCCAGCAGCACGCCGCGCCGGGCCGGAGAGGAGGTGCGCCCGCTCATGCCGCGGCCTCCTGCGCCATGAGTCTGCGCACGGCCTCCAGGCTGCCGCGCGGCGTGCGGCCGCGCGCATCGGGCTTGAGGGCGCCGCGCAGATCGCCCAGGTCGTGCACCAGCAGGTGCACGCCGATGGTTTCGCCGAGTTCGGGGCACGGGCTCTGCAGGCTCAGCGCCTCGACCGGATCGCCGCGGAAACCGGGCACGGTGCTGGGCTCGTAGCGCACGCCGCGGTCGATCAGCATGATCTCGGCCGACTTGGGGTCGTCGCAGAACAGCTGCAGGTAGATGTCGGAGCGGCGCGTGGCCGTGCCATGCCAGACGGCACCGGCCAGGTGCGGGCGAAAGGCCGCCAGCCGCTCCATCCAGGTCAGCGCCAGCCGGCGCAGCGCGGCCAGTTCCCGGGGCTGGGTGTCGGCACAGAAGATGGCGATGTGCTCGCGCACCGCATCTTCCAGTTCGTCGTTGCCCGGCAGCCGCGCGCGCGGCCCCAGGCCCAGCTGCTGGACGGCGCGGCGCTTGGCGGCGCCCCACTCCAGCCCGTCGTCGACCACCATGCGCGCCGCGACGGCCGCGATCTCTGCACTTGCGTTGTCCATGGACGGATTGTGCGCCCCCGCCCGAACAGCCCCCTGCGCCACTCCTAGAATCCCGCGATGCACATCCATATCCTCGGCATCTGCGGCACCTTCATGGGCGGCCTGGCGGCGCTCGCGCGCAGCGCCGGCCACCGCGTGACCGGCTGCGATGCGGGCGTCTACCCCCCCATGAGCGACCAGTTGCGGGCGCTCGGCATCGACCTGATCGAAGGCTTCGGCGCGGACCAGCTGGCCCTGGCGCCCGACGTCTTCGTGGTCGGCAATGTCGTGTCCCGCGCCCGGCTGCCCGACGGCACGCCCAAGTTCCCGCTCATGGAAGCCATCCTCGACGCGGGCGCGGCCTACACCAGCGGCCCGCAATGGCTGGCCGGGCACATCCTGCAAGGCCGCCACGTGCTGGCCGTCGCCGGCACGCACGGCAAGACCACCACGACCTCGATGCTGGCCTGGGTGCTGGAATCCGCCGGCCTGAACCCCGGCTTCCTGGTCGGCGGCGTGCCGCTGAACTTCGGCATCTCGGCGCGCCTGGGCGCACCCGGCGGCTGCTTCGTGATCGAGGCCGACGAGTACGACACGGCCTTCTTCGACAAACGCAGCAAGTTCGTGCACTACCGGCCGCGCACGGCCGTGCTGAACAACCTGGAGTTCGACCACGCCGACATCTTCGACGACCTGGCGGCCATCGAGCGCCAGTTCCACCACCTCGTGCGCACCGTGCCAGGACAAGGCCGCGTGGTCGTCAACGCCGAGGAAGCCAGCCTGGCCCGCGTGCTGGCCCAGGGCTGCTGGAGCGAGACCGTGGGCTTCGGTGCGGGCGGGCGCTTCACGGCCGAAGGCACGGCAGAGCGCTTCGACGTGCTCGACCAGGGCCGGCCCGTGGCCCAGCTGCACTGGTCGCTGTCGGGCCTGCACAACCGCATGAACGCGCTGGCGGCCATCGCCGCGGCCGAGCACCTGGGCGTGCCGCCCGCGGTGGCGGCCGAGGCACTGCAGCGCTTCGAGAACGTGCGCCGGCGCATGGAACTGCGCGGCGAAGTCGCGGCCGGCGGCGGCACGGTGCGCGTCTACGACGACTTCGCCCACCACCCCACGGCCATCCGCACCACGGTGGACGGCCTGCGCGCGCAGATCGGCCCGGCCGGCGGGCGCATCCTGGCCATCTTCGAGCCGCGCAGCAACACCATGAAGCTGGGCAGCATGAGCGCCAGGCTGCCCTGGAGCCTGGAATCGGCCGACCTGGCGTTCTGCCATGCGGCAGGGCTGGGCTGGGACCCGCGCGAGGCGCTGGCCGGGATGGGCGAGCGCCTGCAGGTGGCCGACGGCATCGACCAGCTGCTCGCCCAGGTGCTGGCCGCCGTGCGGCCCGGCGACCACCTGCTGTGCATGAGCAACGGCGGCTTCGGCGGCGTGCACACCCGCCTGCTCGACGCGCTGCGGGCGCGCTTCGCTCAGTAGCTGACGGTCAGCTGGTCCAGGTCGAGCCGCACGACGGGCTTGGCCAGTGCCGCGCTCGCGGCGCGCGCGAAGCTGGCGAACCACTGCGGATCGCCGAGCAACTCGGGGCCGGCGGCGCGCGCGACGGCGATCAGCTTGTCGGCCAGCAGCACCTTGCCGGTGGCGCGCAGGGGCTCGCATTCCAGCTGCACGAACTGCGTGTCCAGCCAGCTGCGCGCCTGCTCCTGCAACATGGGCGTGGCATCTTCGAGGTCGAACCGCAACTCCTGGCCACCGGCCAGCCGCACGGACACTTCACTGCGCATGGCTTCTCCCTGAAAAGCCCGCAGCATGGCCGCGGCACCGGGCCGCGGCAATCGACGCAAACCCGACTTCAGGCGGCCGCACGGCGCCTGGCCACGGCCCGCGCCAGCGTCTCCAGCACGTCGACCGAAGGCTCCCAGCCCAGGCAGGCGTCGGTGATGCTCTTGCCGTAGGCCAGCGCGTGCACGTCGTCCTTGCCCGGCGTGAACTTCTGCGCGCCGGCCACGAGGTGGCTTTCCACCATCACGCCGAACACCTGGCGCGAGCCACCGGCGATCTGGGCCGCGATGTCGCCGGCCACCTCGGTCTGCTTCTCGTGCTGCTTGCTGCTGTTGGCGTGGCTGCAGTCCACCATCAGCCGGGGCTGCATGCCGGCCGCCGCCAGTTCCTTGCAGGCCGCGGTCACGCTGGCGGCGTCGTAGTTGGGCGCCTTGCCGCCGCGCAGGATCACGTGGCAGTCCTTGTTGCCGTTGGTCTGCACGATGGCGACCTGGCCGTTCTTGTGCACCGACAGGAAGTGGTGGCCGCGCGCGGCCGCCTGGATGGCATCGGTCGCGATGCGGATGTTGCCGTCCGTGCCGTTCTTGAAGCCAATGGGCGCCGACAGGCCCGAGGCGAGCTCGCGGTGGACCTGGCTTTCGGTGGTCCGCGCGCCGATCGCACCCCAGGCGATCAGGTCGCCGATGTACTGCGGCGAGATCACATCCAGGAACTCGCTGCCGGCCGGCAGGCCCAGGCGGTTGATGTCAATCAACAGCTGGCGCGCGATGCGCAGGCCCTCGTCGATGCGGTAGCTCTCGTCCAGGTAGGGATCGTTGATCAAACCCTTCCAACCCACCGTGGTGCGCGGCTTCTCGAAGTACACGCGCATGACGATCTCCAGGTCGTCGGCGTACTTGTCGCGCAGCGGCTTCAGGCGGCGCGCGTACTCCAGCGCGGCGGCCGGATCGTGGATCGAGCAGGGGCCGATGACGACCAGCAGGCGGTCGTCCTGGCCGGCCATGATGTCGTGGATGCGCCCGCGCGTGCGGCTGATGAGCCCCTCCACCGGCGTGCCGCGGATCGGGAAGAAGCGGATCAGATGTTCTGGAGGCGGGAGCACGTTGATGTCCTTGATGCGTTCGTCGTCGGTCTGGCTGGTTTTCTCGACGTTCGCGTACCAGGCGTCGGTGGTGGGTTGCGTGCTCATGGTCTCTTCCGTTGGTTGAAATCGATGGGGCCAAAAAAAACCGCCGGTCCTTGCGGTACCGGCGGTTCTTGGAGGTTCTTTGCTCGCTGCTGTTTACGCGCGCGCCTCTCGTCCGCCGGATTCCGGGAACCAAAAGTAGGCAAAGTAAAAAGCGCGGGAGGCAGACATCGGGGGCGACTCTAGCATATCCGGATGTCAGGCCGTGCCGCCGACCGTGAGGCCGTCGATGCGCAGCGTGGGCTGGCCCACGCCGACCGGCACGCTCTGGCCTTCCTTGCCGCAGGTGCCCACGCCCGAGTCGAGCTTCATGTCGTTGCCGATCATCGACACGCGCGTGAGCGCGTCCGGGCCGTTGCCGACCAGGGTCGCGCCCTTGACCGGGTATTGGATCTTGCCGTTCTCGACCCAGAACGCCTCGCTGGCGGAGAACACGAACTTGCCCGAAGTGATGTCGACCTGGCCGCCGCCGAAGTTGCTCGCGTACAGGCCCTTCTTGATGCTGGCGATGATCTCGGCCGGATCCTTGTCGCCGCCCAGCATGTAGGTGTTGGTCATGCGCGGCATCGGGATGTGGGCGTAGCTCTCGCGCCGGCCGTTGCCGGTGGGCTGGACTTTCATGAGGCGCGCGTTCATCGCGTCCTGGATGTAGCCCTTGAGGATGCCGTCCTCGATCAGCACGTTGCGCTGGCTGGCGTTGCCCTCGTCGTCCACGTTGAGCGAGCCGCGGCGGTCGGCGATGGTGCCGTCGTCCAGCACCGTGACGCCCTTGGCCGCCACGCGCTGGCCGATGCGGCCGCTGAAGGCGCTCGAGCCCTTGCGGTTGAAGTCGCCCTCCAGGCCGTGGCCGATGGCTTCGTGCAGCAGGATGCCGGGCCAGCCGGCGCCCAGCACCACCGTCATCTCGCCGGCCGGCGCGGGGCGCGCGTCCAGGTTGGTCAGCGCGGCCTGCACGGCTTGGTCCACGTACTCGTCGATGCGCGCGGAGTCGAAGTAGGCCAGGCCGAAGCGGCCGCCGCCGCCGCTGGAGCCGACCTCGCGGCGCGTCTGGCCGGCCACCTGGGCCTCGGCGATCACGGTCACGGACAGGCGCACCAGCGGACGCACGTCGGCCGCCAGCGTGCCGTCGGCGCGCGCCACGAGCACCACGTCGTACTCGCTGGCCAGGCCGGCCATGACCTGCACCACGCGCGGGTCCTTGGCGCGGGCGCGGCGTTCGACCTGCTCGAGCAGCTGCACCTTGGCCGTGCTGTCCAGCGTGGCGATGGGGTCCAGGCCCTGGTAGAGCGAACGGCTGCCGGCCACCTTCTGCGCCGGCAGCCTGGCGCGCTTGTTCTGCGCGGCCGAGGAGATCGCGCGCACGGTGCGCGCGGCGTCCAGCAGCGAGGCCTCGGAGATGTCGTCCGAATAGGCGAAGGCCGTCTTCTCGCCGCTCACGGCGCGCACGCCCACGCCCTGGTCGATGCTGAAGGAACCGGTCTTGACGATGCCCTCCTCCAGGCTCCAGCCCTCGCTGCGCGTGTACTGGAAGTACAGGTCGGCATCGTCGACCTTGTGCGCCTGGATCTCGGCCAGCGCGCGCTGCAGGTGCGCGGGCGTCAGGCCGAAGGGATCGAGCAGCAGTTGCTGGGCGGTGGCGATGCGGGCCAGGGTGGGTTCGCGGGAAATCATCGAAGCATTCTAGAAGTCCGCATGCAACTGCGCTCGATCCACGCGAGAAGGTCTGGCGCGTGACCGCCACTTGCCAGCAGCCGCCGCGGAACTGGCTTTGCCAGGCCGCTGGCGGCGCCCCCTGCAAAGGGGTTGGCGGAGCGCGCAGACTGGGGATGAGCCGATCAGGTCTGCAGCAGCCGCTTGGATTTGGCGATCGACATCAGGATGCCCAGGCCCATGCCCAATGTGACCATGGCCGTGCCGCCGTAGCTCACGAAGGGCAGCGGCACGCCCACCACGGGCAGCATGCCGCTGACCATGCCCATGTTGACGAAGGCGTAGGTGAAGAAGATCAGCGTCACGGCCCCGGCCAGCAGGCGCGAGAACAGCGTGGGCGCCTCCAGCGCGATGACCAGGCCGCGCAGGATCAGGAACACGAAGGCCAGGATCAGGAAGCCGTTGCCGAGCAGGCCGAACTCCTCGGAATAGGCGGCGAAGATGAAGTCGGTGGTGCGCTCGGGGATGAACTCCAGGTGCGTCTGCGTGCCCTGCATGAAGCCCTTGCCGAACACGCCGCCCGAGCCGATCGCGATCATGCCCTGCAGGATGTGGAAGCCCTTGCCCAGCGGGTCGCGCGTGGGGTCCATCAGCGTGCAGACGCGCTGCTGCTGGTACTCGCGCAGCACCACCCAGCGCACGCCGTCCTGGCACAGGTCGGACGAGAACCAGACCAGCAAGCCGATGCCGATGGCGCCCAGCAGCACGGGCGGCACGATCAGCCGCCAGGGCAGGCCGGCGAAGAAGATCACCGACATGCCGGCCGCCGCCACCAGGATGGAGGTGCCCAGGTCGGGCTGGTGCATGATCAGCAGCACCGGCAAGGCCAGCAGCGCGAAGGCCACGAGGAAGTCCAGGGGCTGGCGGTGCCCCTCGCGCCGCTGGAACCACCAGGCCAGCATCAGCGGCGTGGCGATCTTGAGGATCTCGCTGGGCTGGATCACCACGCCGAGGTTGATCCAGCGCTGCGCGCCCTTCTTGGTGATGCCGAAGAACTCCACGCCCAGCAGCAGCACCACGCCCACCACGTAGACGGGCACGGCGAACTTCATGAGCTGCTGCGGCGGCACCTGGGCCACGACGAACAGGATGGCGCCAGCCAGCAGCATGTTGCGGCCATGGTCGACGAAGCGCGTGCCATGGTCGTAGCCCGAGGAGTACATGGCCAGCAGGCCGGCCGCGCACAGCAGCAGCACGGCGAAGGCGAGCAGCGCGTCGAAGCCGCGGAACAGCGGCAGCGCACGGCGCCACAGCGGGGGATTGTCGAGAACGGCGGCCATGGGAGAGAAAAAATCCGAGCGCGGATTATCCGGCGCGCGCGGGCCGCGGCGCGCACGGCACCGCGATCACCCCGCCTTCATCCACCCAATACGCGGTTCTTGCCGGTCCGCTTGGCCAGGTACATGGCGGCGTCGGCACGCTTGAGCGCGTCGGCCACGGCCTCCTCGTCGCCCAGCTGGGCCACGCCGGCGCTGAAGGTGATCAGCACCTTGTCCTTGCCATTGAGGAAGTAGCGCGTGGTCAGCTCGCGCTGCAGGCGCGTGAGGATGGCGATGGCGTCGGCCAGCGCGGTGTCGGGCAGCACGATCACGAACTCCTCGCCGCCGTAGCGGGCGAGCGAATCCTGCGGCCGGATCGCCGTGCGCGCGACCTCGGTCAGGTGCAGCAGGGCGTTGTCGCCCGCGTCGTGGCCGAGCTGGTCGTTCAGGCGCTTGAAGTTGTCCACGTCCAGCAGCGACACGCACAGCGCCTGGCTCTTGCGCCGCGCCGTGGCCACCTCGCGCTGCAGCGTCTCGTCCAGGCCGCGGCGGTTCAGCACGCCGGTCAGCGCGTCGTGGCGGGCCAGCGCGCTCACGCGGTCCAGCTCCACGTGCAGCTTGGTGATCTCGGCCTCGGCTTCCTGGGTCTTGGCCCGCATGGCCTGCAGCTCGTCGCGCGTGTGCACGGTATCGCGCGCCATCGCGCGCGTGGCGGCGATGGCCTCCTGCAGCACCGGGCCCAGTTCCTCGAACGAGGTCAGCTGCTCGATCTGCCGCGCGCAGTGCTCGATCTTGCTGTG
This sequence comes from Pseudorhodoferax sp., assembly GCA_049840715.1. GTDB lineage: Bacteria > Pseudomonadota > Gammaproteobacteria > Burkholderiales > Burkholderiaceae_C > Pseudorhodoferax. The sequence goes on along the minus strand of JASGJO010000010.1, from coordinate 40,193 downwards.
GTACGCGCTGCTGGTTTCCGTCATCAGCGACAGGCGGTCGACGAAGGTGGCCAGCAGCTGGCGCATCTGCAGCTGCGCCTCGTAGGCGCGGCCCTTGGCCTCGGTCTGCTTGAAGATGACGTCCTTGAGCCGGCGCTCCACGTCGTCGAGCCGCCGCAGGGTCAGCGGCGGCGTGGCGGCGCTGCGCAGCGCGTCGATCTGGCCGCGCATCCAGCGGTCGTCCACGCAGAGCTCGCCGATGTTCTCGAACACCAGGTTCAGCAGGTTCAGCAGGCCGCTGCGGATCTCGGCCTGGTCTTCGGCCGCGAACGACAGCCGCAGCGCGTAGTTGCCCAGCAGCGAGCGCGCGTCACGCAGGGCCAGCTGCGGCCGGCGCAGCAGCTGCAGCACCTCGGCCGTCTGCTCGGCGAAGCGTGCGTCTTCCTTGCCCATGGCCGGCTGCGCGCATTCGATCAGCCGCGCCACCTGCTCCAGCACCAGCGCGGCGGCCGCATCCGGTTCCGCGCCGCCGGCCGCGGGCTCCAGCGCGGCGAAGGAGGAAGGCCCGGCCACGAAGCCGCCGTAGGCCACCAGCGCGGCCTCGACCTTGTCCCAGCTGCGCTGGCCGATGGCCGATTCCAGCAGGCCCAGCTGCTTCTCCTGGCCGGGGTTGCGCGCGGGCATGGCGGCCGCGATCTGGCGCAAGGACTCGGACGGGAAATAGGCCGGCGGCAGCGTGCCGGCCACCTCGTGGTAGAGCGTCTGGTAGTTCTCGGGCGTGGGCGGCAGGCGCTTCTCGGCCAGCCGCTTGAAGGCTTCTCTGGCGATTTCGCTGGGCGATCGGTCGAGCATGGAAGGCGGTGGAGCAAGGTCGGAAGCGTGCGCGAAAGCGCATTCAGCCCGCGATCCTACCGAATTCAGACGCAGCATCCAATTTGTGTGTACAAACAACAGCCGAAAAGCTTCAGCGATGGACAAGAGGCGTTGGCGCCAACGCAAATGATCGGAGGTCGCGGCCCCGCGCGCGAGCCCGTTTGGCTGCGGCAATGCGTACCATCGGGCGCCGATCGGCGCGTTTCCCGCCGGTCGCGGATTCCGGGATGCCCACAGGCCCTGTGGCGCGCCCCGCAGCACTGGCCCACACCACCATGCCCTTGACCCACCTGCTCTACCTGCACGGCTTCCGCTCGTCGCCGCAGTCGACCAAGGCGCGCCTGACGGCCGCGCACGTACGGGCGCAGCACCCGGACCTCACCTGGTGGTGCCCGCAGCTGCCGCCCTCGCCGCGCCAGGCCATGGACGAGGTGCTGGCCTGCATCGCCGACTGGCCGCGCGCGACCATGGCCGTGGTCGGCTCCTCGCTGGGCGGCTTCTACGCCACCTGCGTGGCCGCGCGCACCGGCTGCCGCGCCGTGCTGCTGAACCCCGCGGTGCACCCGGCGCGCGACCTGTCGCGCCACATCGGCGAGCACGGCGGCTGGCACGACCCGGCGCAGCGCTTCGTCTTCACGGCCGGGCACGTGGCCGAACTGCGCGTGCTGGAGCAGCAGGCCGCCGCGGCCGACACGGCGCCCCTGTTCCTCATCGCGGCCAAGGGCGACGAGGTGCTGGACTGGCGCGAGATGTGCGCACGCCATCCCGGGGCGCGTCTGCGCCTGCTCGAGGGCAGCGACCACGCGATCAGCGAATTCCCCCAGTACCTGGACGAAGTCTTCGAATTCCTGCGGGCCGGCTAGGCAGCCACCGGCCTCGGGGACAATACCGGCCATGTACGCATTGTTCGAAGAAGCCGGCAAGTTCATGACCGGCCGGGTGCTGTCCGAGGCCGAGGCCTCGGCCCAGGTGGAGCTGGACAGCGGCAAGCGGGTCAAGGTCAAGGCCGCCAACCTGCTGCTCAAGTTCGACAAACCAGCGCCGCAGCAGCTGCTGGCCGAGGCCCGCGCGCAGGCCGAGTCCATCGAGCTGGAGTTGGCCTGGGAGTTCGCCAGCGACGACGAGTTCGGCTTCGCCGACCTGGCCAAGGTCTATTTCAGCGACGACGCCACGCTGGCCCAGCAGGTCGGCGCGCTGCTGCGCCTGTTCGAAGCGCCGCACTACTTCCGCCGCGCCGGCAAGGGGCGCTTCCGCAAGGCGCCGGCCGAGCAGATCCAGCAGGCCCTGGCCGCGATCGAGAAGAAGCGCCTGCTGCAGCTGCAGATCGACGACTGGGCCCAGGAACTGGCCGAGGGCCGCTGCCCCGCGCCCATCCGCGACCAGCTCTACCGCATCCTGTTCAAGCCCGACAAGAACGGCCCCGAGTACAAGGCCGTGGTCGAGGCCGCCCGCGCCACGCAGACCGCGCCGCTGGCGCTGCTGCAGCGCGCCGGCGCGATCGACTCGCCCTACCAGTTCCACTGGCGCCGCTTCCTGTTCGAGCATTTCCCCAAGGGCACGGGCTTCGCGGCGCTGCAGGCCCCGGCCATCACCGACGAACTGCCGCTGGCCCCGGTGCGCGCCTACTCCATCGACGACTCGATGACGACCGAGATCGACGACGCGCTGTCGCTGCAGGGCCTGGGCACGGACGAGGTCACGGTCGGCATCCACATCGCCGCGCCCGGCCTGGCCATCGCGCCGGGCACCGCCATCGACCAGGTGGCGCGCGCGCGCCTGTCCACGGTCTACATGCCCGGCCACAAGCTGACCATGCTGCCCGACGAGGTGGTGCAGAGCTACACGCTGCAGGAAGGGCGCGACTGCCCGGCCGTCTCGCTGTACGCGCGCTTCGACGCCCGGACGCTGGAGTTGCGCGGCACCGAGACGCGCCTGGAGCGCGTGCCGATCGCCGTGAACCTGCGCCACGACCAGCTCGATGCGCTGATCACCGAGGAATGGCTCGCACAGGAGACGCCGCCGCCCCTGCCCGACCTGCCCGCCGGCGTGCAGCCGGCCGAGCTGGCCTTCCTGTACCGCCTGGCGCGGCATCTGAAGGCCCAGCGCGAAGTGGTGCGCGGCAAGCCCGAGACCTTCAACCGGCCCGACTACAACTTCCGCCTGGTCGAGAGCGCCGAGGCCCCGCTGGGCGAGGAGCCGGCCGGCCGCGAGCGCGTGGAGATCAGCGTGCGCCGGCGCGGCGCCCCGCTGGACCTGATCGTGGCCGAAGCCATGATCCTGGCCAACAGCAGCTGGGGCCAGTGGCTGGCAGCCTGCGGCGTGCCCGGCATCTACCGCAGCCAGGCCAGCCTGGCGCCCGGCGTCAAGGTGCGCATGGGCACCAAGGCCCTGCCGCATGCCGGCATCGGCGTGCCGGCCTACGCCTGGAGCACCTCGCCGCTGCGCCGCTACACCGACCTCGTGAACCAGTGGCAGATCATCGCCTGCGCGCGGCACGGCAAGACGGCCGCGCTGGCCGCGCCGTTCAAGCCCAAGGACGCCGATCTGTTCTCCATCATCTCGGGCTTCGACGCGGCCTACAGCGCCTACAACGGCTTCCAGGGCGGCATGGAGCGCTTCTGGACGCTGATGTACCTGCAGCAGAACGGCATCACCGAGATCGACGGCCAGGTCATCAAGGACGGCCTGGTGCGCGCCGACGACCTGCCGCTGGTGCTGGGCGTGATGGGCGCGCAAGGCCTGCCGCGCGCCGCCCATGTGCGCGTGAAGCTGGGCGCGATCGACCTCATCACGCTGGACGTGGCCGGCACCGTGACCGAGCGGCTGGACCCGCTGGACGCACCCGCGGCCGCCGAGGAAGAGGCGGACGAGGAAGAAGCCGCGGCCGGCCCCATCGCGATCGCCGTGGACATGGACGCCCCGGCCGCCGCAGAGGACGCCCCCACGCCATGAAGCCGCCGGCCTGGCTGCGCCGACTCAGTACGCTGCAGGCGGCGCTGCTGTTCTCGGTCGCCGCGCATGCCGCGCTGCTGGCCGTGCGCTTCGCCGACCCGGCCGCGTTCGACCGGCTGTTCCAGGACACGCCGCTGGAGGTGATCCTCGTCAACGCCAAGTCCGACGAGCGGCCCGACAAGGCCCAGGCCATCGCCCAGGCGGCGCTGGCCGGCGGCGGCGACACCGCGGCCGGGCGCGCCACCTCGCCGCTGCCGCCCTCGCCGCGCGCCGACATCGGCGATGCCGTGGAAGCGGCGCAGCGCCAGATCGAGGCCATGCACCAGCAGCAGACCCTGCTGCTGGCCCAGGTCACGCGCATGCTGGCCGCGCTGCCGCCGCCCGACCCGCGCAACATCAGCGATTCAGCCGAGGCGCGCGAGCAGGACGAGCGCCGGCGCCAGCTGCTGCAGCACCTGGCCGAGATCGAGCGCCGCATCGAGATCGAGAACGCGCGGCCCAAGCGCCGCGTGGTCAGCCCCTCCACGCGCGAGGCGGTCTACGCCGTCTACTACGACGCGCTGCGCCGCAAGGTCGAGGACCGCGGCACGCAGAACTTCCCCGAGCACAACGGCAGGAAGCTGTATGGCGAGCTCGTCATGATCATCACCGTGGACCACAGCGGCCAGGTGCTGTCCACCGAGGTCGCCGAAAGCTCGGGCAACCGTCTGCTGGACCAGCGCGCCCAGGCCATCGCACGCGCCGCCGGCCCCTACGGCGGCTTCACGCCGGCCATGCGCATGCAGGCCGACCAGATCCTCGTGGTCTCGCGCTTTCGCTTCGCGCGCGACGCCACGCTGCAAACCAACGTCAGCACACCGCCATGAGCTTTGATTACTGCGTGATGGGCAACCCCGTGGCCCACAGCCGCTCGCCCTGGATCCATGCCCGCTTCGCCGAACTGACCGGCGAGTCCGTGGTGTACGACCGGCTGCATGTGGAGCTGGACGGCTTTACCGCGGCCGTGCAGGCCTTCCGCGCGCGCGGCGGCAGGGGCTGCAACGTGACCGTGCCGTTCAAGCTCGAGGCCGCGGCGCTGGCCACCGCGCATTCCGACCGCGCCCGGCTGGCCCAGGCCTGCAACACGCTCAAGTTCTCGCCCGAGGGCATCTACGGCGACAACACCGACGGCGCCGGCCTGGTGCAGGACATCGTGCAGCACGCCGGCCAGGCCATCGCCGGCCGCGACCTGCTGCTGGTCGGCGCCGGCGGCGCTTCGGCGGGGGTGCTGGGCCCGCTGATCGAAGCCGGTGCCCGGCGCATCACGGTCGCCAACCGCACGGTCGCCAAGGCCCAGGCGCTGGTCGAGCGCCACGCGCCGCTGGCCGCTTCGCGCGACTGCCTGTTGTCGGCCTGCGCGCTGGACGCGGTGCCGGGCCAGTACCACATCGTCGTCAACGCCAGCGCAAGCAGCCTGGCCGGTGCCGGCGTGCCCGTGGCCGCCAGCGTGCTGGCCGAGGGCGCGCTGGCCGTGGACATGATGTACGGCCCCGCGGCCGCGCCCTTCCTGGCCTGGGCGCGTGCCCACGGCGCGCGCGCGCGCGACGGCCTGGGCATGCTGGTCGAGCAGGCGGCCGAGTCCTTCGCACTGTGGCGCGGCGTGCGCCCGCCCTCGGCCCAGGTGCTGACGGAGTTGCGCGCCATCGTGGACGCCTGAATGCGCCAGATCGGCCGCTGGCTGCTGCTGCTCGTCGTCGCGGCGCTCGCGCTGCAGCTGTTCTTCGTCGGCCGCATCGCGCTGATGGCGGTGCTCGCGCCGCAGTCCACCGCGTTCCAGCGCTCGGAGGCCTGGCGCCTGGCGACCGGCAGCGGCAGCTTCCACTGGCGCCAGCAGTGGATGGACGCGGACCGCATCTCCGACAACCTCAAGCGCGCCGTGATCGCCTCGGAGGACTCCGGCTTTCCCGACCACGACGGCGTGGACTGGCAGGCCATGGAGAAGGCCTGGGAGAAGAACGAGCAGGCGGCCGCCCGCGCCGCGACGCGCCCCAACGCCAAGCCGGCCAGGATCGTCGGCGGCTCCACCATCACCCAGCAGCTGGCCAAGAACCTGTTCCTGTCGGGCGAGCGCACGCTGCTGCGCAAGGGCCAGGAGTTCGTGCTCACGCTGATGCTCGAGGCCCTGCTGGACAAGCGCCGCATCCTCGAGATCTACCTCAACAGCGTGGAATGGGGCGAAGGCGTGTTCGGCGCCGAGGCCGCCGCGCGCCACTACTTCAGGAAAAGCGCGGCGCAGCTGACGGCCTACGAGGCCGCGCGCCTGGCCGTGATGCTGCCGCGGCCGCGCTACTTCGAGAAGCTGCCGAACTCGGCCTACCTGGCCGGCCGGAGCCGCACCATCGTGGCCCGCATGGGCGACGTGCAGCTGCCATGACGGGGGGAACACGCGCCAAGGTCGTCGGCTGGCTGCTGCTGGGCCTGGTGCGCCTGCTCACCGGCGCGCAGGCGCGCTGGTGGGGCTGCCCGCCCAAGGCCGAGCAGCGCATCTACTTCGCCAACCACCAGAGCCATGCCGACCTGGTCATGATCTGGGCCGCGCTGCCGGCCGAGCTGCGCGGCATCACGCGGCCCATCGCGGCCAAGGACTACTGGACCAGGACGCCGCTGCGCCAGTGGATCACCACGGCCGTGTTCAACGCCGTCTACGTGGACCGCGAGCGCACCGAGGGCCAGGACCCGCTCGCGCCGCTGGTGCAGGCGCTGGACGCGGGCGACTCCATCATCCTGTTCCCCGAGGGCACGCGCGGCCACGCCGAGGAACCGCAGGCCTTCAAGGCCGGGCTGTACAACCTCGCACTGCGCTTTCCGCAGGTGGTGCTGGTGCCGGCCTGGATCCACAACGTGCAGCGCGTGATGCCCAAGGGCGAGGTCGTGCCCGTGCCCATCCTGTGCTCGGTGACCTTCGGCGCGCCCATGCAGCTGCAGGCCGACGAACCCCGCCAGGACTTCCTGGTCCGTGCGCGCGACGCCGTGGTCGCGCTGCGGGATGTATGAGCGCGGGGACCCGATGAGCGCCTGGCTGCGCAACCTCACCCCTTCCGAGCAGGTCGGCGCGCTGTTCGTGCTCGTGTTCGGCCTGCTGTTCCTCGTGACAGGCGCGCTGGTCACGCTGTCGGTGCGCAGCCGCCACGATGCCGACGAGGCGCGCCAGGCCTTTCACGCCGACTGGTGGGCGCTGCTCAAGACGAGCTGGTTCATGGTCAGCGTGTTCTGGATCGGCTGGGTGCTGGGCGAGACCGCCGCCACCGTGCTGTTCGCGCTCGTGGCCTTCCTCGCGCTGCGCGAGTTCATCACGCTGTCGCCGACCCGGCGCGGCGACCACCGCAGCCTGGTGCTGGCCTTCTTCGTCGTGCTGCCCGTGCAGTTCTGGCTGGTGGGCAGCAAGCACTTCGACCTGTTCACGGTGTTCATCCCGGTCTACGTGTTCCTGGCCATCCCGGTGGTCAGCGCGCTGGCCGACGACCCGCAGCGCTTCCTCGAGCGCAACGCCAAGCTGCAATGGGGCATCATGGTCTGCGTCTACGGCATGAGCCATGTGCCGGCCCTGCTGCTGCTGAATCTGCGCCACTACGAGGGCCGCGGCGCCTTCCTGGTGTTCTTCATGGTGTTCGTGGTGCAGACCTGCATGCTGGTCCAGCACCTCGCGGCGCGGCACTTCCCGCGGCCGCCGGCCGCGCCCAACGTCAGCCGCAGCTTCAACTGGACCACCTGGGCCGTCGCCGTGCTGGCCGCCAGCAGCCTCGGGGTGCTGCTGTACGCGATCACGCCGTTCCGCCCGCTCGAGACGCTGGCCATGGGCGCCATCGCCTGCGTGGCGGGCAGCATGGGGCACCTCGTCATGAAGGCGCTCAAGCGCGACCGCGGCGTCACCAACTGGGGGCCGCAGGGCCGCTCGGTCACGGGCGCCAACGGCCTGCTCGACCGCGTGGACGCGCTGTGCTTCGCGGCGCCGGTGTTCTTCCACTCCGCACGCTGGTACTTCGGGGCATGAGAATCCTGGGCATCGACCCCGGCCTGCAGTGCACGGGCTTCGGCGTGATCGACGCCGACGGCCCGCACCTGCACTACGTGGCCAGCGGCACGATCAAGACCACGGCCAGCGCCGCCATGGGCGACCTGCCCGCGCGGCTCAAGGTGCTGTTCGACGGCATCGGCGAGATCAACGAACGCTACGCGCCGCAGACGGCCGCGGTGGAGATCGTGTTCGTCAACGTCAACCCGCAGTCCACGCTGCTGCTGGGCCAGGCGCGCGGCGCCTGCGTCACGGCCCTGGTCGCGCGCGACCTGCCCGTGGCCGAATACACCGCCTTGCAGATGAAGAAGGCCGTGGTCGGCAGCGGCCGCGCCGACAAGAGCCAGGTGCAGGAGATGGTCAAGCGCCTGCTGCAGCTGCCCGGCGTGCCCGGCAAGGACGCGGCCGATGCGCTGGGCATCGCGATCACGCATGCGCACGTGGGCCAGGCGATGGCGCGGCTCGCCGCAGCCACGCCGCTCAAGCGCACGACGACGGGGATGTACCGGGGCGGACGGGCGCGTTGAGTCGCATATATGTACAATTAAACGTACACAAGGAGTGCCCCCATGGATGCCATCACCTATTCCTCCGCCCGCGCGAACCTGGCCCGTACGATGGACCGTGTCTGCGAGGACCACGAGGCCCTGATCATCACGCGCAATGGTGAACAGTCGGTCGTGATGCTGTCGTTGGAAGACTACCAGGCGCTGGAAGAGACGGCCTACTTGCTGCGCAACCCCGGCAACGCCAAGCGCTTGCTGGCAGCCACCGCCCAGCTGGCGGCAGGCAAGGGCGTGGAGCGCAGGCTGTCCGAATGAAACTCGTCTTCGCCGACGAAGCCTGGGAAGACTACCTGTACTGGCAGAAGCACGACCGCAAGATGGTCGAGCGCATCCACAAGCTGATCGCCGAGGTGCAGCGCGAGCCGTTCTCCGGTGTCGGCAAGCCCGAGCCCTTGAAGCACGCACTGTCGGGCTACTGGTCCCGTCGCATCAACGACGAGCACCGCATGGTCTACCGGGTGGAAGACGGCGCGCTGCTGCTGGCACAGCTGCGCTACCACTACTAGGCAATGCGCTCGAGGACCAGCACGGCGAAGAAGCCCAGCGCCGCAAGAATGGTCCACTTGAGCGTGAGCAGCCCCCAGCGTCGGTAGTGCGGCCGGCCGGTGCCGGCGTAGAACGCGAACATCACGCCGGCCGCCAGCAACAGGAAGAAGATCGCCCAGCGGAACAGCAGCATGCGCGCGCGTTACCAGGCCCGCGCCGGCTGCGCGAAGCCCTTGGGCGCCTTGCGTTCGTCGTCGAAGCTGACGATCTCGTAGCACTCGGGGTGGGCCAGAAGTTCGCGCAGCAGCTTGTTGTTCATGGCATGGCCCGAACGGAAGGCGCTGTAGGCCGCCAGCAGCGGCTTGCCGACGATGTAGAGGTCGCCCATGGCGTCGAGGATCTTGTGCTTGACGAACTCGTCGTCGTAGCGCAACCCGTCGGCATTGAGCACCTTGTAGTCGTCCATCACGATGGCGTTGTCCAGCCCGCCGCCCAGGGCCAGGCCGTTGGCGCGCATCATCTCCACGTCCTTGGTGAAGCCGAAGGTGCGCGCGCGCGCGATGTCGCGCGCATAGGAGTCGGACGACATGTCGAACTCCACGCGCTGGCCCGTGGAGTCCACGGCCGGGTGGTGGAACTCGATCTCGAAGCTCAGCTTGAAGCCGTGGTAGGGCTCGAGCCGCGCCCATTTCAGGTTGGCGCCCTCGCCTTCGCGCACTTCCACCGGCCTGGTCACGCGGATGAAGCGGCGCGGCGCGCGCTGCATCTCGATGCCCGCGCTCTGCAGCAGGAACACGAAGGACGCGGCCGAGCCGTCGAGGATGGGCACCTCTTCGGCGCTGATGTCCACGTACAGGTTGTCGATGCCCAGGCCCGCGCAGGCCGACATGAAGTGCTCCACCGTGTGCACCTTGGCGCTGCCGTTGGCGATGGTGGAGGCCAGCCGCGTGTCGCTGACCGATTGCGCCGTGACCGGGATGTCCACGGGCTCGGGCAGGTCGACGCGGCGGAACACGATGCCGGTGTCGGGCTGAGCCGGGCGCAGCGTCAACTCCACACGCTGGCCGCTGTGCAGGCCCACGCCCACGGCCTTGGTGATGGATTTGAGGGTGCGTTGCGCAAGCATGGGCGCGATTTTAAATGGCATGGTGCTTGCCTGCGCCCAGCAGGGCCATCGTTACAACGATCACCGCGATCGCCACAATCAATGCAGCGACGAAGGCCCCGCAACGGCGCCGAAGGCCGCTGGGGGCATCGGACTTCTCCACGCAGTGGGAAGTCCAGACCGGGGCGGACCTTTCAATCCGCCTGCTTGCGCAGGAAGGCGGGGATCTCGTAGTCGTCCATGCCGCCCGAGGACAGCGCGTCCACGCGCGCCGTGGCCTGCGTGCGGTTCGGCGTGCGCCAGACGGCCGGGCCGCGCAGCGACTCGTAGTCGGGCTGCACGTTGCCGATGCCGGCCATGCCGCTGGCCGCGGTCAGCGTCGGGATCGCGAAGCCCTGGTTGTCGGTGCCGGTGCGCTGCACCACCTGCAGCGGCGGCGCGGCACGGCGCTGGTTGCGCGCCAGGCCGGTGGCCACCACGGTCACGCGGATCTGGTCGCCCAGGCTTTCGTCGTAGGCCGTGCCGTAGATCACGTGCGCTTCGGCCGAGGCGTAGGCGCGGATGGTGTTCATGGCCAGGCGCGACTCGGACAGCTTCAGCGAGCCCTTGGCCGCCGTGATCAGCACCAGCACGCCCTTGGCGCCGGACAGGTCGATGCCTTCCAGCAGCGGGCAGGCCACGGCCTGCTCGGCGGCGATGCGCGCGCGGTCCGGGCCGGCGGCCAGGGCCGTGCCCATCATGGCCTTGCCGGGCTCGCCCATCACGGTGCGCACGTCCTCGAAGTCGACGTTCACATGGCCGGGCACGTTGATGATCTCGGCGATGCCGCCCACGGCGTTCTTGAGCACGTCGTTGGCGTGGGCGAAGGCCTCGTCCTGCGTGGCGTCGTCGCCCATCACCTCCAGCAGCTTCTCGTTGAGCACCACGATCAGCGAGTCGACGTTGGCTTCCAGCTCGGCCAGGCCGGCGTCGGCGTTGGACATGCGCTTGGGGCCTTCGAAGTCGAAGGGCTTGGTGATGACGCCCACGGTCAGGATGCCCATCTCCTTGGCCACGCGCGCGATCACGGGCGCCGCGCCCGTGCCCGTGCCGCCGCCCATGCCGGCCGTGATGAACAGCATGTGCGCGCCGTTGATGGCCTGGCGGATGTCGTCGATGGCGGCCTCGGCCGACTCGCGCCCCTTCTCGGGCTTGCTGCCCGCGCCCAGGCCCGTGGTGCCGAGCTGGATGGTCTTGTGCGCGGCCGTGCGCGTGAGGGCCTGCGCATCGGTGTTGGCGCTGATGAACTCCACGCCTTGCACGCCGCAGCCGATCATGTGCTCGACGGCATTGCCACCGCCGCCGCCGACGCCGATGACCTTGATTTGCGTGCCGAGGTTGAACTCTTCGACTTCGATCATTTCGATGGGCATGTTCTTTTCCTTCAATCTAAAAAAATGTTGCAGTTGCCTGGTGTATTCCGACGTTCTAGATGCTCTTGTGTCTTCGCTGCGGGGGCGGGTGCGGGCTTCGCCATCGCCCCCCGTCCCCGGCATGCCAGGGACCGGCGCGTGCCAGCCCCGAGGGCCAGCGCGATGGCAGTGATCGGTGCGACATGGCTGCTCTTCAGAAGTTTCCGATGAACCAGTCCTTGACGCGGCCCATGGCGGTCTTCATCGAGCCCGCCTTCTGCGCCACCTTGTAGCCGCGCATGCGCGCCACGCGGCCTTCCTCGAGCAGGCCCATGACCGTGGCCGCGCGCGGCTGCGCCACCATGTCGGCCAGCGCGCTCGCGTACTTGGGCACGCCGCGCCGCACGGGCTTGAGGAAGATGTCCTCGCCGAGCTCGACCATGCCGGGCATGACCACGCTGCCGCCGGTCAGCACGATGCCGGAGGACAGCACCTCCTCGAAGCCCGACTCGCGGATGACCTGCTGCACGAGCGAGAAGATCTCTTCCACGCGCGGCTCGATCACGCCGGCCAGCGCCTGGCGGCTCAGCATGCGCGGGCCGCGGTCGCCCAGGCCCGGCACCTCGACCTGGGTGTCGGGGTCGGCCAGCAGCTGCTTGGCGCAGCCGTTCTCGACCTTGATGTCCTCGGCGTCCTTGGTCGGCGTGCGCAGCGCCATGGCGATGTCGCTGGTGATCAGGTCGCCCGCGATCGGGATCACGGCCGTGTGGCGGATCGCGCCGCCCGTGAAGATCGCCACGTCGGTGGTGCCCGCGCCGATGTCCACCAGCGCCACGCCGAGTTCGCGCTCGTCCTCGGTCAGCACCGACAGGCTGGAGGCCAGCGGGTTCAGCATGAGCTGGTCCACGTCCAGGCCGCAGCGGCGCACGCACTTGATGATGTTCTCGGCCGCGCTCTGCGCGCCCGTGACGATGTGGATCTTGGCCTCGAGCCGGATGCCGCTCATGCCGATCGGCTCCTTCACGTCCTGGCCGTCGATCACGAACTCCTGCGGCTCCACCAGCAAGAGGCGCTGGTCGGTCGAGATGTTGATGGCCTTGGCCGTCTCGACCACGCGCGCCACGTCGGCCTGCGTGACCTCGCGGTCCTTCACGGCCACCATGCCCGAGGAGTTGATGCCGCGGATGTGGCTGCCCGTGATGCCCGTGTAGACGTGGGCGATCTTGCAGTCGGCCATGAGCTCGGCCTCCTTCAGGGCCTGCTGGATGCTCTGCACGGTGGCGTCGATGTTGACGACCACGCCGCGCTTCAGGCCATTGCTGGGCGCCACGCCGAAGCCGGCCAGCTTGAGCTCGCCGCCGGGCATGACCTCGGCCACCACGGCCATCACCTTGGCCGTGCCGATGTCCAGCCCCACCACCAGATCTTTGTATTCCTTCGCCATGTCGGTTCCTGTTGTTGGCGTCTATTTGCGTTTGGGCGCCGCCGTCGTGACCGTGGTCACGCCGCGCAGCTTGAGGGCGAACCCGGTCGGGTAGCGCAGGTCGGCCGACTCCAGCGCATCCGCGCCGCGTCCGTACTGCTGCGCCACCGTGGGCAGGGTCTTCACGAAACGTTCGATGCGCTCGGTGATCTCCTCGGGCGTGCCGCGCCCCAGTTCCACCACGGCGCCCGAGCCGAGCTGCACGCGCCAGCTGCCGCGGCCCGTGAGCTCCAGCTGCGCGACCTCGGCATCGAGCGGGTCGAACAGCGGGGCCAGCGTGCGGAACATGCCCAGGATCTGGTCCGACTCGCCATCGGGGCCGAGCAGGCGCGGCAGGTCGCTGCGGTGCACCTCGGCCACGTTGGCCTCGAACACCTCGCCGAAGCTGTTGAGCAGTTGCGAGCCGCTCTCCGGCCCCCAGTAGGCCGCGGCCTGATGCTCCTGCAGCGTCACGCCCAGCCGGTTCGGGAACTCGCGGCGCACGGTGGCGCGGCGCACCCAGGGCACGGCCTCGAAGGCGCTGCGCGTTTCGTCCAGGTCCACCGTGAAGAAGGTGCCGCGCAGGTGCGGCGCCACGTTGGCCTTGAGCGTGAGCACGTTGTTGTGCGTGACCTCGCCGCGCACCTCGATGCCGCCCAGCGCGAACACAGGCTGGCGCAGCACCCACAGGCACAGCGCGCCCAGCGACAGGCCCGCGAAGATCAGGAACAGCACCGAGGCGGTGATGTTCATGAGCTTGACGTCCATCGGCGCTGGCAGCGTGGCGTTCATGCGGCGGCAACTCCCGGGGAATCCAGCGCGGCCAGGGCCAGCACGCGCAGGCACAGTTCGGGGTAGGCGATGCCCGATGCGCGCGCGGCCATGGGCACGAGCGAATGGCCGGTCATGCCCGGCGAGGTGTTCATCTCGAGCAGGAAGGGCTTGCGGTCGCTGGCGCGGACCATGAGGTCGGCCCGGCCCCAGCCGCGGCAGCCCAGCGCACGGTAGGAGGCCAGCACGATGCGCCGGATCTCCGTCTCCTCGGCCTCGGGCAGCCCGCTCGGGCACAGGTAGCGCACCTCGTCGGTGAAGTACTTGTTCTGGTAGTCGTAGGCGCCTTCGGGCGCCTGCGATACGGATCACGGGCAGCGCCTCGGCGCCGGCCCCCGTGCCCAGCACGGCGCAGGTGACCTCTTCGCCTGCGATGAACTCCTCGCACAGCACATCGGGGTCGTACCGGGCCGACAGGCGCACGGCGTCGAGCATGTCCGAATAGCCCTGAACCTTGGTGACGCCGATGGACGAGCCCTCGCGCGGCGGCTTCACGATCAGCGGCAGGCCCAGCGCGTCGGGCACCTGGCGCACGTCGGCCAGCTCCTGGCTGCCGGGCTGCAGCACCACGTGGCGCGGCGTGGGCAGGCCGCAGGCTTCCCAGATGCGCTTGGTCATGACCTTGTCCATGGCGATGCTGGAGGCCATGACGCCCGAGCCCGTGTAGGGGATGCCCAGCAACTCCAGCGCGCCCTGCACCGTGCCGTCCTCGCCGTGGCGGCCGTGCAGCGCGATGAAGCAGCGTGCGAAGCCGTCGGTCTGCAGTTCGTGCAGGCCGCGTTCGGCCGGGTCGAAGGCGTGCGCGTCCACGCCGACCTGGCGCAGCGCGTCCAGCACGCCGCTGCCCGACAGCAGCGAGATCTCGCGCTCGGCCGAACTGCCGCCCATCAGGACAGCGACCTTGCCCATGCTGGCTGCCAGGCCCGTGCTCATACGGCGCCTCCGATCCGTCGCGTCACAACCACCGTTGCGTCGTCGGCGCCAACGCCGTCTTCGCTGGGCCGATCCCCGCAAGCGGGGCCCCTCGTCCTCGCGCTCATACGGCGACCCCCACCAGCTTCGCCGGCACCCCGCCGATGGAGCCCGCGCCCATGCACAGCACCACGTCGCCGTCGCGCGCGTTGGCGCGGATGGCCGCGGGCATCGCGCCGATCTCGTCCACGAACACCGGCTCGACCTTGCCGGCCACGCGCAGCGCGCGCGCCAGCGCACGGCCGTCGGCCGCCACGATGGGCGTCTCGCCGGCCGCGTAGACCTCGGCCAGCAGCACGGCATCGGCCTCGCCGATGACCTTGACGAAGTCCTCGAAGCAGTCGCGCGTGCGCGTGTAGCGGTGCGGCTGGAAGGCCAGCACCAGGCGCCGGCCCGGGTAGGCGCCGCGCGCGGCGGCCAGCGTCACGGCCATCTCCACCGGGTGGTGGCCGTAGTCCTCGATCACGGTGTAGCTGGCCGCCGCCCTCGGCCGGCAGTTCGCCGTAGCTCTGGAAGCGCCGGCCCACGCCGCGGAACTCGGCCAGGGCCTTGAGCACCGCGGCGTCCGGCACGTTGAGCTCGACCGCCACCGCGATGGCCGACAGCGCGTTGAGCACGTTGTGGCGGCCGGCCAGGTTCAGCACCACGGGCAGGTCGGGCAGGGTCACGCCGTTGCGGCGCTGCACCGTGAAGTGCATCTGCGTGCCGACGGCGCGCACGTCCACGGCGCGCACCTGGGCCTCCTCGCCGAAGCCGTAGCTCGTGATCGGGCAGGTCACCTGGGGCACGATCTCGCGCACGGCGGCGTCGTCCGTGCACAGGATGGCCGTGCCGTAGAACGGCATGCGGTGCAGGAAGTCGATGAACGCGCCCTTGAGCCGGCCGAAGTCGTGGCCGTAGGTCTCCATGTGGTCGGCGTCGATGTTGGTCACGACGGCCATCACGGGCAGCAGGTTCAGGAACGAGGCGTCGGACTCGTCGGCCTCGACCACGATGTAGTCGCCGCCGCCTAGCTTGGCGTTGGCGCCTGCGCTGTTGAGCTTGCCGCCGATCACGAAGGTCGGGTCCAGGCCGGCCTCGGCCAGCACGCTGGCGACCAGGCTGGTGGTGGTGGTCTTGCCGTGCGTGCCGGCGATCGCGATGCCCTGCTTCAGGCGCATGAGCTCGGCCAGCATCAGCGCGCGCGGCACCACCGGGATGCGCATGGCGCGGGCCTGCTGCACCTCGGGGTTCTCGGCCTGCACGGCGGTCGAGGTGACGACCGCGTCGGCGCCGGCCACATGGGCCGCGTCGTGGCCGACGAAGGTCTGGATGCCCAGGCCGGCCAGGCGGCGCAGCGTGGCGCTGTCGGACATGTCCGAGCCCGAGATCTGGTAGCCCAGGTTGCGCAGCACCTCGGCGATGCCGCTCATGCCGGCGCCGCCCACGCCGACGAAATGAATATGACGGATGGCGTGCTTCATGCGCGGGCCAGTGCTTCGATCTGATCGGCGACGCGTGCGGCCGCCTGGGGTTTCGCCAATGCGCGCGCCTTGGCCGCCATGGCCTGCAGTGCGTCGCGCGGAGTCC
The DNA here is from genome assembly GCA_049840715.1 of Pseudorhodoferax sp. GTDB lineage: Bacteria > Pseudomonadota > Gammaproteobacteria > Burkholderiales > Burkholderiaceae_C > Pseudorhodoferax. The sequence goes on along the minus strand of JASGJO010000010.1, from coordinate 23,956 downwards.
GGCCAGCAGCTGCGCCAGCCGGCCCGGGTCGAGTTCGGTCTGCGGCAGATGCATGCCGGCGCCATGGCCGGCCAGCCACTGCGCGTTGTCGCGCTGGTGCGAGGTGGTGCTCACGATCAGCGGCACCAGCACGGCCGCCACGCCGGCCGCGCAGAGTTCGCTGACGGTGACGGCGCCGGCACGGCAGACCACCACGTCGCATTCGGCCAGGGCCTGCGCCATGTCCTCGATGAAGGGCACGGCCTGGGCCGTGACGCCGGCGGCGGCGTAGGCCTGGGCCACGGCCGCGTCGTTGCCCTGGCCGCACTGGTGCAGCACCTGGGGGCGCTGCGCCGGGTCCATCGCGGCCAGCGCCTGCGGCAGGCATGCGTTGAGCACGCGCGCGCCCAGGCTGCCGCCGACCACCAGCACGCGCAGCGGGCCGCTGCGGCCGGCGAAGCGTTCGGCAGGCGCCGGCAGGGCCTCGATCTCGCGCCGCACCGGGTTGCCCGTGACCTGCGACTTCTTCACGCGCGCCACGTCGGGCCCGTCGAAACCGAAGGCGACGAAGTCGGCCACGGGCAGCAGCGCCTTGTTGCTCATGAGCAGGGCCGCGTCGGCATTGACCAGGGCCAGCGGCTTGCCGAGCGCGGCCGCCATCAGGCCGCCCGGGAAGCGAGACATAGCCGCCCATGCCCAGCACCACGTCGGTGCGGCGCCGGCGCAGGATCTGCAGGCAGGACCAGAACGCGCCCAGCAGGCGCATGCCGCCGGTCATGGTGTGCACGAGGCCCTTGCCGCGCAGGCCCGAGAAGCCGATGGTGTCCAGCGCGATGCCAGTGGGCGGCACGAGGCGGTTCTCCATGCCCGTGCGCGTGCCCAGCCAGCTGACGGTCCAGCCGCGCGACTGCAACTCGCGCGCCACCGCCAGGCCCGGAATCACGTGCCCGCCCGTTCCCGCCGCCATGACGACCAGATGGGTCATTGAGGCACCCTTCGGCCTGCGGCCTGTCCCGCCAGGCGGGAGCGAGCTTGTTTGGGGCGGCCCGGCACTGCGCTCATAGACCGCGGCCTCCATGCATGAGCTGCCGGCTTTCGTAGTCCACGCGCAGCACCACCGCGATGGCCACCACGTTGAGCAGGATGGCCGAGCCGCCGAAGCTCATGAGCGGCAGCGTGAGCCCCTTGGTCGGCAGCGCGCCCAGGTTCACGCCCATGTTGATGAAGGCCTGGAAGCCCATCCAGACGCCGATGCCCTGGGCCACGAGGCCGGAGAACACGCGGTCCAACGCGATGGCCTGGCGGCCGATGTGCATGATGCGGCGGATCAGCCAGTAGAACAGCACGATCACGCAGACCACGCCGACCAGGCCGAACTCCTCGCCGATCACGGCGAGCAGGAAGTCGGTGTGGGCCTCGGGCAGCCAGTGCAGCTTCTCGACGCTGCCGCCCAGGCCCACGCCGAAGACCTCGCCGCGGCCGATGGCGATCAGCGAGTGCGACAGCTGGTAGCCCTTGCCCAGCGCGTGCTTCTCGTCCCAGGGGTTGAGGTAGGCGAAGATGCGCTCGCGCCGCCACTCGGAGGTCAGGATCATGAGGCTGAACGCGGTCAGCAGCACGGCCGCGATCAGGAAGAACATGCGCGCGTTGACGCCGCCCAGGAACAGGATGCCCATGGCGACGATGGCGATCACCATGAAGGCGCCCATGTCGGGCTCCAGCAGCAGCAGCACGCCGACCAGCGCGATGGCCACGCCCATGGGCAGCACGGCGCGCCAGAAGTTCTCCTTCACCTCCATCTTGCGGACCATGTAGGCCGAGGCATAGAACACCACCGCGAGCTTGGCCAGCTCGGAGGGCTGGAAGTTCATGATGCCGATGGAGATCCAGCGGCGCGCGCCGTTCACGCCCTTGCCGATGAAGGGCACCAGCACCAGCACCAGCAGCGCGACCGAGAACACGAACATCCAGCCCGAGTACTTCTCCCAGGTCTGCATCGGCACCTGGAAGGCCAGCAGCGCGAACACGAAGGCCACGCCGATCGCGATCGCGTGGCGCACCAGGAAATGGGTCTGGGTGTAGTTCTTGAAGCGCGGGTTGTCCGGCATCGCGATGGAGGCCGAATACACCATGACCAGGCCCCAGGCCAGCAGCGCCACGCAGACCCACAGCAGGGTCTGGTCGAAGCCCAGCACGCGCACGGGCGTGGCGCGCGTCTGCGCGTAGCCGCCCAGGCCCAGGCGCACCGGCAGCGCGTCGGCCGCCGCCTGCGGCAGGCCGCGGAACCAGTTGGACAGGCGCAGCGAGGGCAGATTCATGGCGATCCTTCCAGGCCGACGCCCGCGGCGTCGGCCAGCACGCCCACCGCGGCGCGGAAGACCTCGGCGCGGTGCTCGTAGTTGCGAAACATGTCGAAGCTGGCGCAGGCCGGCGACATCAGCACGGCGTCGCCGGGCTGGGCCCGCTCGGTGGCCAGGCGCACGGCTTCGTCCATGCTGGCGGCATCGACCAGCGCGATGCCGGTCTCGGCCAGCGCGGCGCGGATCGCGGGCGCATCGCGGCCGATCAGCACCACGGCACGCGCGAAGGCGGCCACGGGCTGCGCCAGCGGCGCGAAGTCCTGGCCCTTGCCATCGCCGCCCAGGATCAGCACCACGCGGCGCTCGGCACCCAGGCCGTTCAGCGCGGCCACGGTGGCGCCCACGTTGGTGCCCTTGCTGTCGTCGAAGTACTCGATCTCCTCGACGATGGCGATGGGCTCCACGCGGTGCGGCTCGCCGCGGTACTCGCGCAGGCCGTAGAGCATGGGCGCCAGCGCGCAGCCGGCGGACTGGGCCAGCGCCAGCGCGGCCAGCGCGTTGACGGCGTTGTGGCGGCCGCGGATGCGCAGCGCGTCGGCCGGCATCAGGCGTTGCAGGCTCAACTCCTCGGGCGCCTCGGAGCGTTTGCGCTTCAAGCCATCGCTCTCGCGCGCACGCACCAGCCAGGCGATGCCGTTGACGACTTCCAGGCCCCAGTCGCCCGGGCGCTGCGGCAGTTCGGCGCCGAAGCTCTGGTAGTCGCGCGGCACGGGCCTGGCTTTCGAGCCTTTCGCCACCACCGGCTTGGGCAGCATGGCCATGACGGTGGCATCGTCGCGGTTGAGCAGCATCAGCGTGCGCGCGCCGAAGATGCGCGCCTTGGCCTGGGCGTAGGCGGCCATGCTGCCGTGCCAGTCCAGGTGGTCCTGCGTGAGGTTGAGCACGGTGGCGGCCGTGGGCTCGAAGCGGTTGCAGGCGTCCAGCTGGAAGCTGGACAGCTCCAGCACCCAGACCTGCGGCAGGTCCTCGGCCGCGATGCGCGCGGCCAGCGTGTCCAGCAGCGTGGGGCCGATGTTGCCGGCCACGGCCACGCTCTTGCCGGCGCGCTCGACGAGCTGGCCGGTCAGCGAGGTCACGGTGGTCTTGCCGTTCGTGCCCGTGATGGCCAGCACGGCCGGGCGGTAGCCGGTCTCGATGGGCGGCGGCGCGATGGGCGGCAAGGCCTCGTCGTCGTCGGCGGCAGGCGCGGGCGGCGGCGCCGATTCCGAGGGTGCGGTGTCGTCGGACGGCTCGGCGTGGAGGGGCTCGTGCTCCTCCTCGGCCGGGGCATCGCCGGCAACGGCTTCGGCCGCCGGCGCCTCTTCCTCGCGCAGGTCCTCGATCGCCTGCGCGAACAGGTCGAGCTCGCCGCCGACGACGAGGCCGATGGCGCGCGCGGCGTCCAACACCGGCGCCAGCTGCGCGGGCGACAGGCCGGGCGAGCGGTAGACCGCGCGCACGTCCTGGCCTTCGACCAGGGCCGCGCTGAATGCGCCCGCGACGAAGCGCACCTGCGGCAGCTCGGCCACGAGCGTGGCCAGCTGCGGCGGCGCCTCGCGCGTGTCGGCCACGGTCACGCGGGCGCCGTGCGCGACGCACCAGCGCGCCATCGCCAGGCCGGAGGCGCCCAGGCCCAGGATCAGCACGGAGAGGTCTTGCAGATGTTTCATGTCGGTGCCGCCCGGCCGCCCGAAGGCACTGACGCGACCCCTTGGGGGGCAGCGATACGCGAAGCGATGAGCGTGGGGGCTTCAGTCATCGCAGCTTCAAGGTGGACAGGCCGATCAGGCACAAGAGCATGGTCACGATCCAGAAGCGCACGACGACCTGCGTCTCCTTCCAGCCGCTCTTCTCGAAGTGGTGGTGCAGCGGCGCCATCTTGAGGATGCGCCGGCCCTGGCCGTACTTCTTCCTGGTGTACTTGAACCAGCTGACCTGGATGATCACGGACAGCGCCTCGACCACGAAGATGCCGCCCATGATGGCCAGCACGATCTCCTGGCGCACGATCACGGCGATGGTGCCGAGCGCGCCGCCCAGCGCCAGTGCGCCCACGTCGCCCATGAAGACCTGGGCCGGGTGCGCGTTGAACCACAGGAAGGCCAGGCCCGCGCCCGACATCGCGGCGCAGAAGACCATGAGCTCGCCCGCGCCCGGGATGTTGGGCAGCAGCAGGTACTTGGCGAACACGGCGTTGCCGGTCACGTAGCAGAAGAGGCCCAGCGCCGCGCCGACCAGGATCACCGGCATGATGGCCAGACCGTCCAGCCCGTCGGTCAGGTTCACGGCGTTGGAGGAGCCCACGATGACCAAGTAGGTCATGACCACGAAGCCCAGCACGCCCAGCGGGTAGCTGATTTCCTTGAAGAAGGGCACCTGCAGGCCGGCCTTGGGCGGCAGGTTCAGGTCGAAGCCGGACTGCACCCAGGCCGTGAACAGCTCGAGCACGCGCTGGTTGGAGCTTTCGGAGATCGAGAACACCAGGTAGACCGCGGCCACCAGGCCGATCAGCGACTGCCACAGGTACTTCTCGCGCGAGCGCATGCCCTCGGGGTCCTTGCGCACCACCTTGCGCCAGTCGTCGACCCAGCCGATCGCGCCGAAGCCGAAGGTGACCAGCATCACGATCCAGACGAAGCGGTTGGACAGGTCGAACCAGAGCAGCGTGGACAGCGCGATCGACATCAGGATCAGCACGCCGCCCATGGTCGGCGTGCCGCTCTTGGCCAGGTGGGCCTCGATGCCGTAGCCGCGGATCGGCTGGCCGATCTTGAGTTCGCGCAGCTTGCGGATCACGAACGGGCCCATGCCGATGCCGATGACCAACGCCGTCATGGCCGCCATCACGGCGCGGAAGGTGATGTACTGGAACACGCGCAGGAAGCTCAGTTCCGGCGACAGCGTCTGCAGCCATTGGGCCAGGCTAAGCAGCATGCGCGCCCTCCTGCTGCAGTGCCTCGACCACGCGCTCCATCTTCATGAAGCGCGAGCCCTTGACCAGCACGCTGGCCACCTGCGGTGCGAGCGCGCGCGCGGCGGCGATCAGCGCCTGCGCGTCGTCGAAATGCCGGGCGCCGGCGCCGAAGGCCGCCACCGTGCCGGCGCTCTGCGCGCCCAGCGCGAGCAGGTGCTCGATGCCGGCCGCGCGCGCCTGTGCGCCGGCTTCGGCGTGGAAGCGCGGGCCGGCGTCGCCGACCTCGCCCATGTCGCCCAGCACCAGCAGGCGCGGGCCCGGCAGCGCGGCCAGCACGGCGATGGCGGCGGCCACGGAATCGGGATTGGCGTTGTAGCTGTCGTCCACCAGCGTGCGGCCGCCCGGCAGGGCGAGCGCACGCGAGCGGCCCTTGACCGGCTCGAAGGCCGCCAGCCCGGCGGCGATGGAGGCGATCGGCACGCCGGCCGCCAGCGCACAGGCCGTGGCCGCCAGCGCGTTCTGCACGTTGTGGCGGCCCGCGATGCGCAGGCGCAGCGCGAAGCCGCCCTGCGGCGTGTGCACGCGCACCTGCCAGGCACCGCCGGACCAGCGCGGCTCGTCGGCGCGGACTTCGGCGCCCGGAGCGTCCAGGCCGAAGGTGACCACGCGGCGCTGGCCGGCCATCTCGCGCCACAGCGGCAGGTAGGCATCGCCGGCGGGCAACACCACGCTGCCGCCGGGCGGCAGCGCGGCGATCACGCTGCCGTTCTCGCGCGCCACGGCCTCGATGGTGGCCATGAACTCCATGTGCTCGCGCTGCGCGTTGTTGACCACGGCCACCGTGGGCTGGGCGATGGCGGCCAGCCGGGCGATTTCGCCCGGGTGGTTCATGCCCAGCTCGACCACGCCCAGGCGGTGGCCGGCGCGCAGGCGCAGCAGCGTGAGCGGCAGGCCGATCTCGTTGTTGAGGTTGCCCTGGGTGGCGAAGGCGGCCTCGCCGGCCGCCGCGCGCAGGATGGCCGCGACCATCTGCGTGACCGTGGTCTTGCCGTTGCTGCCCGTCACCGCCACCAGCGGCAGCGTGAACTGGGCCCGCCAGCCGCGCGCCAGCGCGCCCAGCGCGGCGATGCTGTCGTCGACCTCGATGCAGGGCAGGCCGTGCACGGCGATGCCGCCGCTCGCGCCACGCAGGCACAGCGCGGCCGTGGCGCCGGCCGCCCTGGCCTGCGCCAGCATGTCATTGGCGTCGAAGCGTTCGCCGCGGATCGCGACGAACAGGTCGCCGGCCGCCAGCGTGCGCGTGTCGCTGTGCACGCGCGCGCAGCGCACGGCACCGTCGCCCTGCAGCGTGCCGCCGGGAATCCAGGCCAGCGCCTGGCGCAGGCTCAGCATGCGGCACCTCCGGCACGGGCGGCCAGCGCGGCTTCGGCCTGCGCGCGGTCGGAGAACGGCAGCTTGGCGCCGGCGATCTCCTGGGTGGTCTCATGGCCCTTGCCGGCCAGCAGCACCACGTCCGGCGCGGCCGCCCCGGCCAGGGTTTCGGCGATGGCGCGCGCGCGGTCGGCCTGCACCCGCGCCGTCGCGCGGTGGGCGAGGCCCGCAAGAATCTGCTCGATGATGCTCTCCGGGGTTTCCTGCCGGGGGTTGTCGCTGGTCACGACCACGCGGTCGGCGGCGCGTTCGGCCACCGCACCCATCAGCGGGCGCTTGCCGGCGTCGCGGTTGCCGCCGCAGCCGAACACGCACCAGAGCCGGCCGCCGCGCGCCTCGGCCAGCGGCCGCAGCGCGCGCAGCGCCTGCTCCAGCGCGTCGGGCGTGTGGGCGTAGTCGATGGCCACCAGCGGCTGGCCGTCCAGCGCGATGCGCTCCATGCGGCCCGGCACGGGCAGCAGCGCCGCGCAGGCGGCGACGGCGTCGGCCAGCGCGAAGCCCAGCGCGCGCAGGGCGCCGATCACGCCCAGCAGGTTGTTGACGTTGTACTGGCCGATCAGCGGCGTGGCCAGCCGAATGTTTTGCGCGCCTTCGCGCACCGTGAAGGCCAGGCCGCCGGCCTCGTAGCCGATGTCGGTGGCGGCCAGGCGCGCGGCGCCCTGGGCCGAGACGGTCCACAGATCCAGCGCAGTACCCGCCGGTTGGTCGGCCAGCCGGTCGGCCAGCCCGCGGCCATGGGGATCGTCCACGTTGACGACGGCGGCCTGCAGGCCGGGCCAGGCGAACAGCGCGGCCTTGGCCTCCCAGTAGGCGGCCATGGTGCCGTGGTAGTCCAGGTGGTCCTGCGTGAAGTTCGTGAAGATGGCCAGGCGGATGCGCGTGCCGTCCAGCCGGCGCTCGGCGATGCCGATGGACGAGGCCTCGATGGCGCAGGCCGCGAGCCCGGTGTCGACGAATTCGCGCAGCCGCGCCTGCAGCAGCACCGGGTCGGGCGTGGTCATGCCCGTGGACACCAGGGCCGGCGGCACGCCCGTGCCCAGCGTGCCGACCACGGCGCAGCCGCTCGGCACGGTGCCGGCGGCCTGCTGGGCCTGGGTCAGCGCCTGGGCCAGCCACCAGGCGGTGGAAGTCTTGCCGTTGGTGCCGGTCACGGCCAGCAGGTCCAGCGCCTGCGAGGGTTGTTCGTAGTAGGCCGCGGCGATCGGGCCGGAGCCGGCCTTCAGGCCCGCGAAGGCGGCCACGGCCTCCGCGTCGAAGCCGAAGGCCTCGCTGCCCTCGCGCTCGACCAGGCAGGCCACCGCGCCCTGGGCCAGCGCCTGCGGCACGAAGCGCCGGCCGTCCGTGGCCGCGCCGGGCCAGGCGATGAAGCCGTCGCCCGGGCCGATCTGGCGGCTGTCGGTGTGCAGCACGCCCGTGACGCGGCCGCGCAGCCAGGCTGCGCAGTCGGCGACGGTGGCGATGCTGGCCGGCGCTGGCATCAGAACGACTCCTCCACGGTGGTGGCGACCACCTGGGGCTGGACGGCCATGTCGGGCTGCACGCCCATCATGCGCAGGGTCTGCTGCACGACCTCGCTGAACACCGGGGCGGCCACGGTGCCGCCGTAGAAGGTGCCGTTGCTGGGCTCGTCGACCATCACGCCGACGATGATGCGCGGCTTGTCGATGGGCGCCATGCCCGTGAACCAGGCGCGGTACTTGCCCACGGCGTAGCCCTTGCCGGCCTGCTTGCGCGCCGTGCCCGACTTGCCGCCGACCGAGTAGCCCACGGTCTGCGCCAGCTGGCCCGTGCCGCCGGGGCCGGCCGCCATCTGCAGCATGTGGCGCACGGCGGCGGCGTTCTGCGCCGAGAACACGCGCGTGCCCACGGCCGGCTCGCCGTGCTTGAGCATGGTCACGGGGATGATGGAGCCGTCGTGCGCGAAGGCCGTGTACGACTGCACCATCTGGAACAGCGAGGCCGACAGGCCGTAGCCATAGGCCATGGTGGCCTGCTCGACCGGCTTCCAGGTCTTCCAGGGGCGCAGCCGGCCCGTGACGGCGCCCGGGAATTGCACCTGCGGCTTCTGGCCGTAGCCCAGCGCCGTGAAGGTGTCCCACATCTCGTGCGGCGTCATCTTCTGCGCGATCTTGAGCGCGCCCACGTTGGAGGACTTCTGGATCACGCCCTCCACCGTCAGCGTGCCGTAGTTGTGCGTGTCGCTGATGGTGAAGCCGCCGATCTGGAAGCGGCCCGGGTTGGTCTCGATGATGGTCTGCGGCGTGACGCGCCCGGCCTCCAGCGCCATGGCCACGGTGATGGGCTTCATGGTCGAGCCGGGCTCGAAGGTGTCGGTGATGGCGCGGTTGCGCAGTTGCTCGCCGGTCAGGTTGCGGCGCTGGTCGGGCACGTAGCTCGGGTAGTTGGCCAGCGCCAGCACCTCGCCCGTGACGGCGTCCAGCACCACCACGCTGCCGGCCTTGGCCTTGTGCTGGGCCACGGCGTCGCGCAGCTTCTGGTAGGCGAAGAACTGCACCTTGCTGTCGATCGAGAGCTGGATGTCGCGCCCGTCCACGGGCGGCACCTCGTCGCCGATGTCCTCGACCACGCGGCCGAGCCGGTCCTTGATCACGCGGCGCGAGCCGGCCTTGCCCAGCAGCTCGTGCTGGAACGCGAGCTCCACGCCTTCCTGGCCCTGGTCTTCCACGTTGGTGAAGCCGACCACGTGGGCCGACGACTCGCCTTCGGGGTAGTGGCGCTTGTACTCCGGCCGCTCGTGCACGCCCTTGATCTTGAGCGCCATGATCTGCTGGGCGATCGGCGCATCGACCTGGCGGCGCAGCCAGACGAAGGTCTTGTCCTCGTCCTCCAGGCGCTTGTTGAGGTCGGCGATCGGCATGTCCAGCAGCTTGGCCAGCTGGCGCAGCTTGGCCGGGTCGCGGTCCACCTCTTCGGGAATCGCCCAGATGCTGGCCGCCACCACGCTGCCGGCGAGCAGCAGGCCGTTGCGGTCCAGCACGCGGCCGCGGCTGGCCGGCAGCTCCAGCGTGCGCATGAAGCGCACCTTGCCCTGGCGCTGGAAGAAATCGTTCTCGATGACCTGGATGTAGGCCGCGCGCGCGGTCAGGCCGACGAAGCCCAGGGCCAGCGCGGCCACCACGAACTTGCTGCGCCAGACCGGCGTCTTGCCCGCGAGCAGCGGGCTGGAGGTGTAGCGCACGCTACGGCTGTTGCGGCTCATCGCCGGGCTCCCGGACGTTGTGGCGCCGCTGCCGCCGAGGCCGCGGGCGCGGGCAACGGGATCAGGGCGCCGGTGCTGGCACTGACGTATTGCGTGATGGCCGGCGTGGCGGTGCGCATCTGCAGCTGCTCCTTGGCGAGCTTCTCCACGCGCAGCGGCGTGGCCTGGCCCCGGCGCTCGACCTGCAGGCGGTCGAACTCGACGTCGAGCCGGCGCGCGAGCCGGGTCTCGCGGTCCAGCTGCACCGTGAGGTTGCGCGACTCGTACTGCGTGCGCACGAGGTACATGGCGCTGGCCAGGACGGCCAGCAGCAGCACGAGGTTGAGCCGGGTCATAGGGCCCCCACGCTGCGTGTACTGCGCTGCCCCCGAGGGGCTCCAACGGCATTTGGCCACGCGCATGACCGCGCTGCGCGCGCGCGGGTTGGCCTCGACCTCGGCGGCCGAGGGCATCACGCGGCCCAGCGACTTGAGCGGCATGGCGCTGCTCTGGCCCAGCATCCAGCCCGGCGAGCGGCGGTCCACCACCTCCTTGGCGTGGCGCGCGATGAACTGCTTGACGATGCGGTCTTCCAGCGAATGGAAGCTGATCACCGCCAGCCGGCCGCCCGGCGCGAGCACGCGCAGCGCCGCGCTCAGCGCTTGTTGCAGTTCCTCAAGCTCGGCGTTGATGTGAATCCGAAGAGCCTGAAATGTGCGCGTTGCAGGGTCCTTGCCCGGCTCGCGGGTTTTGACCGCGCCAGCCACGAGCTGGGCCAGCTCGGCGGTGGTTGAAACAGGGCCCCGTTCCTGTCGGCGAGCAACAATCGCCTTTGCAATCGGAACAGCAAACCGTTCTTCGCCATAGTCACGAATCACCTCCGCAATGGTTGTGGTGTCGGCCTGGCAAGCCACTCGGCCACGCTCGCGCCGCGCGTCGTGTCCATGCGCATGTCCAGCGGTCCATCGGCGCGGAAGCTGAAGCCCCGCGCCGGGTCGTCGATCTGGGGCGAACTGACGCCCAGGTCCATCAGCATGCCGGCCACGCTGGCCTCGGGCAGTTCGCCCAGCGCATCGAAGGCCGCGTGCCGGATCGAAAAGCGCGGGTCGCCGATCTGCGCCGCGGCCGCCACGGCCTGCGGGTCCTGTCGAACGCGACCACCCGGTCCTGCGGGCCCAGCCGCGACAGCAGCAGCCGGCTGTGGCCGCCGCGGCCGAAGGTGGCGTCCACGAAGGTGCGCGGCGCACCCGGTGCCGTCTGTGCCTCCGTGCCGAGAAGAGCGGCGACCGCTTCGTGCAACAACACGGTGGTATGAATCCATGATGTTTCCATCGCCGGCGCTCAAAAGCTGAATCTCCTTGAACGCCTCGGGCGGCGCGGCCTTCATGGCCTCGGCTTCCTTGGCCTCGTAGGTCGCCTTGTCCCACAGCTCCAAGTGGTTGCCCATGCCCAGCAGCTGGTGACCTTGGTGATGCCCACGGCCTCGCGCAGCTCGGGCGAGATCAGCACGCGGCCGCTGGCGTCCACCTCCACGTCCATGGCGTTGCCCAGGAAGATGCGCTTCCACCACTGGGCTTCGGCCGGCAGGGCCGCGATGCGCGCACGGAAGATCTCCCACTCGTGCCGTGGGAAGACCATCAGGTAGCCCTCGGGATGGCGCGTGATGGTCGAACGCGCCCCTGCCGCCGGCCTCGATTCGGCGCGATACCGGGTCGGCATCGACAGCCGACCCTTTGCATCCAGACTGAGCGACGAAGCCCCTTGAAACACGCGGAAACTCCTTGGGTTCGTGCCGGCGGAATTTGGACGGAATCACACCTAATCCCACAAAATTGCACTTTTTTGCACTGTAGCAGCAATCGCGCGGGCCACCCGATGGGTGGCCCGCACTTTTTTTCAATCAAATCAATGACTTAGCTAGCAGAATACGCAGCGCTATAAAAGGGTAAAAATCGTTATAAATTAAGCACTTAGCATGTATATTCAATGTACGTGCTGAACTTCCCGACTCACCTACTGGCTGCATACACAGGTGCCGCCTGGTACGGTTTACAGAATATAACGCGACAGATCTTCGTCGCGGCTCAGCGCGTCGAGACGCGCATTCGACGTAGGCGGCATCGACCACGACCGTCTGCCCGCCCAGCTTGGCGGCCTCGAAGCTGACCTCGTCCAGCAGGCGTTCGATCACCGTGGACAGGCGCCGCGCGCCGATGTTCTCGGTGCGCTCGTTGACCTCGTAGGCGATCTGGGCCAGCCGCGTGACGCCCTCGGGCATGAACTCCAGCGTGACGTTCTCGGTCGCCAGCAGCGCCTGGTACTGGCTTGCACCAGCGAGGCATGGGTCTGCGTGAGGATGGCCTCGAAGTCCTGCACCGACAGCGACTGCAGTTCCACGCGGATCGGGAAGCGCCCCTGCAGTTCGGGGATCAGGTCGCTGGGCTTGGACAGGTGGAAGGCGCCCGAGGCGATGAACAGGATGTGGTCGGTGCGGATGACGCCGTACTTGGTCGACACGGTCGTGCCCTCGACCAGCGGCAGCAGGTCGCGCTGCACGCCCTGGCGCGAGACCTCGCCGGCCTGGCCCTCCGCGCGCGAGGTGACCTTGTCGATCTCGTCGATGAACACGATGCCGTTCTGCTCGGCGGTGTGCAGCGCCTCCAGCTTGATCTCGTCCTCGTTGACGAGCTTGGCGGCCTCTTCCTCCTGCGGAGCTTCATGGCCTCGGCGATGCGCATCTTGCGCGTCTTGCGCTTGTGGCTGGCCCATCTGGCTGAACATGCCGCGCAGCTGCTCGGTCATCTCCTCCATGCCGGCCGGGCCCATGATCTCCAGGGCCTGCTTGGCGTCGGCCACGTCCATCTCGATCTCGTTGTCGTCCAGCTGGCCCTCGCGCAGCTTCTTGCGGAAGGCCTGGCGCGCGGCGCCGCCGGCCGGCTTCCGGCGGGCTGCCGGCGGAAAAGCCGAGGACTCGCCGCGCGCGGGCGGGATCAGCATGTCGAGGATGCGCTCCTCGGCGGCGTCCTCCGCGCGCGTGCGCACCTTGGCGCATGGCCTACTCGCGCGTCTGCTTGACGGCCGAGTCCACCAGGTCGCGGATGATGGAGTCCACGTCCTTGCCCACATAGCCGACCTCGGTGAACTTGGTCGCCTCGACCTTGATGAAGGGCGCATCGGCCAGCCGCGCCAGGCGCCGCGCGATCTCGGTCTTGCCCACGCCCGTGGGGCCGATCATGAGGATGTTCTTGGGCGTGATCTCGACGCGCAGCTCCTCCTCGACCTGCTGGCGGCGCCAGCGGTTGCGCAGCGCGATGGCCACGGCGCGCTTGGCGTCCTTCTGGCCCACGATATGGCGGTCGAGTTCGTAGACGATTTCCTGGGGGGTCATGGAGGACATGGCGCTTACAGGACCTCGATCGTATGGTGCATGTTGGTGTAGATGCACACCTCGCCGGCGATCTCCAGCGACTTCTTCACGATCTCCTCGGCGCGGGCAGCTCGGTGTTCTTCAGCAGCGCGATGGCGGCGGACTGCGCATAGGCGCCGCCCGAGCCGATGGTGACCACGCCGTGCTCGGGCTCGAGCACGTCGCCGTTGCCGGTGATGATCAGCGAGGCCGTCCTGGTCGGCCACGGCCAGCATGGCTTCCAGCCGGCGCAGCACGCGGTCGGTGCGCCAGTCCTTGGTCAGCTCGATGGCGGCGCGGGTCAGCTGGCCCTGGTGCTTCTCGAGCTTGGCCTCGAAGCGCTCGAACAGCGTGAAGGCGTCGGCCGTGGCGCCGGCGAAGCCCGCCAGCACCTTGCCGTGGTAGCAGCTTGCGCACCTTGCGGGCCGAGCCCTTGACGACGATGTTGCCCAGCGTGACCTGGCCGTCACCGCCAATGGCGACCTGGCCCGGATGGCGGCGCACGCTGACGATGGTGGTACCGTGAAACTGCTCCATCGTGGGGACCTGGGGTTGGATCGGTGAAAAACAAGCGGCCGGCGCATGGCGCCGGCCGGGCACCGCAGCCTTCAGCGGCTGCGCGGCAGGACGGTGGCGTGGTCGTCGAGGCCGATCACATGGAAGAAGATGGCCACGAGCCGGTGCACCCCGCGGAACTCCAGCCGCTGGCCTGCGGCCTGCCGCGTCGCGGCCCAGTTCAGCACCGAGCCGGCGGCCGCGAAGTCGACGCGGACCAGGTCCGCGCAGTCCACGACCAGCGGCAACCCGGCGCCGGGCGGCAAGCCCGTGGACGCCAGCGCCCCCAGCGCGTCGCCGCTCACCACGCCGGCGAGCCGCACGGCGGGCGGCGGCGCGGCCTGGCCCGCCGGCGCCGCGCCCGCCCCGGCGCCCTGCGGCGCGACCAGGCTGCAGCGCGCGTCCTCCCAGGCCGGCGGCGCCACCTCGTAGGTGACGCAGTAGTCGAGCGCGACGAGGTCGAATTCCTCGGGCCGCTGCGTCAGCCGCAGCCAGGCCAGGCGCAGCCGCCACCAGGCGGCCGGCTGGGCGCGCTGGCCCGACACGGTGTGCTGGCGCAGCAGCTGCTCCAGCCGCGGGTTGCCGCGTGTCGACACCTGCAGCGGCCGGTCCGCCAGCCGGGACAGCAGATCGGCCAGGGCGTCGAGCGCGGGCACCTGCACGGCGTCGAGGGCGCCCCAGTCCAGTTGCACGGCACCGCCGCGGAACTCGGCGATCTGCACGGCCAGCGCCACGACCTGGACCGCATCCAGCGCGGCCGGCGCCGCCCAGGCGAGCGCGGCGCTGGCGGCCGGCACCGGGAGGTCCGGCGCGCCGATCACGCGCCAGGCCGGCGCCTGGCGCTGGTGGCGCACCTGGAAGTCGATGGCCATGGCCTCGAAGCGGCCCTGCTGGGCCGTGGCGCGGTAGAGGTCGAACAAGGCCGCCCAGGCGCGCAGCGCCAGGGGCACCGGCGTCTGCGCCTGGGCCAGCGCCAGCAGTGCGGCCTCGCAACCGGCGTCGTCGCCGTTGGCGAAGCGGATCGCGGCCTCCTCCAGCCCGGGGTCGGACACGAACTCGCCGCCCTGCACGGAGGTGCCCAGCGACCAATCGATGTCCGGCAGCATGTCTTCGGGCGGCGCCTCGGCCAGCAGATGCTCGCGCGGCTGGATGTCGGTGGCCGCGAAGTCGGTGACGCGGGCTTCGGCCGGCTGCGGCCCGGCGTTGACGGTGGGCGAGAACGGGGGCGCGGGGGCGGCGGCATCGCGCGGCGGCTGCCATTGCTGGCGCGCCATCTGCGCCTCGATCTCGTCGATCTTCTTGAGCGTGCCCTCGCGCTGGCCGGCGTCCGAGGGCTGGCTGCTGTCGAAGAAGCCGGAATCGTCGAGCGCCACCGGCATGGCGGAGGCCCCCACGGCGCTGCGCTGGCGCAGCTTGCGCAGCTGGTCGAACTCACGCTTGCGCACGAAGTCGTTCGCGCGCTTGCGCTCGATCATCTCCTTGAGCACATGCTTGTTGTACTGGCTGTCGCGTTCGTCCAGCTGGTCCAGCTCGGACCAGTTGACGGTCGGGTTGCGAACGAACTTGACGACCTTGGACAGCAGTCCGCCGGGCGGTGGCGCGTCTTGGGCCATGGGCGTGGCGGAAGGGGCAGGAAATACGGGGGGCGGGACCTCAGTCGCCGAACATCTTCTGCTTGAGCTCGCGGCGCTGCTGCGCTTCCAGCGACAGCGTGGCCGTGGGCCGGGCCAGCAGGCGGCCGACGCCGATGGGCTCGCCGGTCTCGTCGCAGTAGCCGTAGTCGCCGGCGTCGATGCGGGCGATGGACTGCTCGATCTTCTTGAGCAGCTTGCGCTCGCGGTCGCGCGTGCGCAGCTCCAGCGCGTGCTCTTCCTCGATGGTGGCGCGGTCGGCCGGATCGGGCACGACCACGGTGTCTTCGCGCAGGTGCTCGGTGGTCTCGCCGGCGTTGTTGAGCATGTCCTGCTTGAGCGTGACCAGCTTGAGGCGGAAGAAAGCCTGCTGCTTCTCGTTCATGTACTCCGAATCCGGCATGGACAGGACTTCGGCGTCGGTCAGTTCCTCGGCCGACTTGGTCTTCCAGTTGTTGGCCAGCTTGGGGTCCTTCTTGGACACGGCGGAGGGCGGCGGAGCGATCATGGGGGAAGACATCTCTTGCAGAAAACTGGCTTTGGCGGCGGTGGAGGCCACCGCAGGGGCCATGGATGGTACGGTGATTTGCGAGAGCCGCGAAGCCCTGCCGGCACGGGCGGGCATGGGGGCGGCAGCGGGCTCCGCGGCGGGTGCAGGCGCCTTGGCTGCCTTCCTGGCGGCCGCGGCCGGTGCAGGCGCCTCCTGCGGCTTGGCCGCAGCCTTGGTCTTGGCGGATGGTTCTTTCACGCGGCGCCTCCTTGCGGGTTGGCGAACCCCGGCGCCAGCGGTTCCGGCACCAGGCGGGTACGACCACCGCCCGCAACGTCGGCACGGTTTATACCCGCAATAGGCGGCTTTTCCGCGCCGGCGCAAAACTTTGTGGCACCTGCCTCAGACCAGGCACTGCTCCAGGCCCTGCAGGAAGATGTCCTTGGGCAGGTCGATGCCGATGAACACCATCTTGCTGGTGCGCGCCTCGCCCTCGGCCCAGGCCGGGCCCAGGTCGCTGCCCATGAGCTGGTGCACGCCCTGGAAGATGACCTTGCGCTCGGTCCCCTGCATGTGCAGCACGCCCTTGTAGCGCAGCATGCGCGCGCCGTAGATGTTCACCACGGCGCCCAGGAAATCCTCCAGCTTGGCGGGGTCGAAGGCACGGTCGGCCTTGAACACGAAGCTCTTGACGTCGTCGTCGGTGTGGTGGTGGTGCCCATGGCCATGCCCGTGGGCGTGCGAGGGGTGGTCGCAGTGCTCGCCGTGCTCATGGTCGTGGTGGTGGTGCTCGTGGCCGTCTTCCTTGAGGAAGTCGGGGTCGATGTCCAGCTTGGCGTTGAGGTTGAAGCCGCGCAGGTCGAACACCTCGGACAGCGCCACCTCGCCGAAATGCACGGCCTTGTGCGGCGCGCGCGGGTTCATGTGCTTGAGGCGGTGGACCAGCGCGTCGACCTCGTCCTTGGCGACGAGATCGGTCTTGCTGATGAAGATCTGGTCGGCGAAACCGACCTGGCGGCGCGCCTCCTGGCGCTCGTTGAGCTGCTCGGCGGCGTGCTTGGCGTCCACCAGCGTGAGGATGGAGTCCAGCAGGTAGCTCTCGGCGATCTCGTCGTCCATGAAGAAGGTCTGGGCCACGGGGCCGGGGTCGGCCAGGCCCGTGGTCTCGATGACCACGCGCTCGAAATCGAGCTCGCCCTTGCGCTTCTTCTCGGCCAGCAGCGACAGCGTGGAGCGCAGGTCCTCGCGGATCGAGCAGCACACGCAGCCGTTGTTGAGCTGGATGATCTGCTCGCCGGGCTCGGAGACCAGGATGTCGTTGTCGATGTTCTCCTCGCCGAACTCGTTCTCGACGACGGCGATCTTCTGGCCATGGGCCTCGGTCAGCACGCGCTTGAGCAGCGTGGTCTTGCCCGAGCCGAGGAAGCCGGTCAGGATGGTGGCGGGGATCAGGGCCATGGCGTTCTCGCTAACGACGAAAGGGCGCAAGTTTAAAGAGCTTGCGATGACCCTGTTCAGCGCCGCATGACCACCAGGCCCTTGAGGTATTCGCCTTCGGGGAAGTTGATGGTCATGGGATGGTCGGGCGCGCCGCCCATGCGCTGGGGGATGTAGCCGTCCACGCCCGCGTCGATGCCGGCGCCGGCCACGATCTTGTGGAACAGGTCGGCCCCGATGCCGCCCGAGCAGGAGTAGGTGAACAACACGCCGCCCGGCTCCAGCAGGGCCAGCGCGAGGCGGTTGATGTCCTTGTAGGCGCGCGCGGCGCGCTCGGCATGGGCGGCGGTCGGCGCGAACTTGGGCGGGTCCAGAACGATGGCGTCGAAGCGCCGGCCCTCGCTGCCGAAGCGGCGCAGCGAGGCGTTGACGTCGGCGTCCAGGCATTCGGACTGCTCGGCCGCGAAGCCGTTCAGCGCCACGTGGGCCTGCACGCGCGCCAGCGCCGGGCCCGAGGAATCGATCGAGGTCACGTGCCCGGCCACGCCCGCCGCGCGCATGCCGGCCAGCGCCGCGACCGTGAAGCCGCCGGTGTAGCAGTAGCAGTTCAGCACGCGCTGGCTGCCGAGCCGGGCCACGGTGTCGGCGAACAGCTTGCGGCTGTCGCGCTGGTCCAGGTAGAAGCCGGTCTTGTGGCCGGTGGCGATGTCCAGCGTCAGCTTCCAGTCGTGCTCGGCAATCGTGCGCTCGGTCGCGCCCTCGCCGCGCAGCCAGCCCGTGGCCTCGGGCAGGCCCTCCAGGCCGCGCACGCTGGCGTCCGAGCGCTCGTACAGGCGCGTGAGGCCGGTCAGCTCGCACAGCGCGTCGGCCAGGGGCTTCTTCCAGCGCTCGGTGCCGGCGGCGCCGAACTGCGCCACCAGCGTGTCGCCGTAGCGGTCCACCACCAGGCCGGGCAGGCCGTCGGCCTCGCCATGGACCAGGCGCAGGCCGTCGCTGCGGATGTCGAAGCGCCGGCGCGCCGCGATGGCCTGGGCCAGGCGTTCGCGCAGGAAGGCCGCGTCGATGCGCTGGCCTTCGTCGAAGCTCCAGGCGCGCGCACGGATGCGCGAGGCCGGGCTGAACGCGGCCCAGGCCAGGAAGCGGCCGTCGGCGGCCTCCACGCGCACGGTCTCGCCGGCATCGGCGCCGCCACGGGCGATGGCCGATTCGAAAACCCAGGGATGGCGGCGCAGCAGGGACTTTTCCTTGCCCTCGCGGAGACGGATGACTTTCATGGCCAGGATTGTCGGCCAAGGCCGGCTGTGGCCGGCCCGATACTCCCCGCATGACCACCATCCAATTCCGGCGCCAACTGATCGTGATCCTGCTGCTGTGCGTGGCCGCCATCGCCGCCGTGGTGCGGCACTTCGCGGCGCCCGACTCCACCGTGCGCACTGTCAGCACCGTGATGATGCTGCTGTGGCTGCCCGTCATCGGCAGCATCGTCGGCTGGTGCTACGGCAAGCTGCGGCGCCCGCCTGCGCCCGACACGCCGCCGGACTTCGCGCCGGGGCAGGCCTTCCAGCCGCATGCGCTGGTCGAGATCACGCTGCGCGAGAGCTCGGTCCCGGCGGAAAACATCCCCAAGCAGGCCGGCGAGCACCGCTGCGTGCTCGTGGTCGGCAGCCAGGGCTTCCAGATGCGCTGGCAACTGGCACCGGGCGACCTGCTGCGCCAGGGCGAGACGCGCCAGTTGCCGATGGAGTTCCTGTCGCCGCAGATGGCGCTGCCGCTGTGTCCGCCGGGCACGACCTTCCGCATGCTGGTCGGCGACAGCTTCGTCGGCGACGGCCGCATGCTGCGGGTGCCGGCCTGAGCCCTATCCCAGGTATGCCGCGATGTCGACCGCGTCGATCTGCTCCGCCGGCAGGAAGCGCTCGGCATAGCGCAGGTAGGCGCCCGAAGTCAGGAACAGGTCGAACAGCACCGGATCGATGTGGCCGTCCTTCTTGAAGAAGGACAGGATGCGCACCGCCTCCGACAGCGGCTTGGCCTTCTTGTAGGGCCGGTCGGAGGCCGTCAGCGCCTCGAAGATGTCGGCGATCGCCATGATGCGCGCGGGCACGGACAGCTGCTCGGCCACCAGCCGGCGCGGGTAGCCGCTGCCCGTCAGCGTCTCGTGGTGGGTGCCGGCGTACTCGGGCACGCGCCTGAGGTGTTTGGGGAACGGCATGGCCTCCAGCATCACGATGGTCTGGATGATGTGCTCGTTGATCTTGAAGCGCTCCTCCTCGGTCAGCGTGCCGCGGCCGATGCTGAGGTTGTAGACCTCGCCGTGGTTGTACAGGTGCTCGGGCACGCGGACCTGGAAGCCGTGGCCCGCAGCCGGCGCCTGGGCCGCCTCGCGCGGCACGAGGTGGCGCGGCAGGTCGGCCAGCAGCGGCTCGGCCACCGGCAGGGCCGGCGCCTCGACACCCGCCAGGCGTCGCGCCTCGGTGTGCGACAGGCCCAGCCGGTCGTCGAAATGGCGCAGCCAGGTCTGCTGCGCGACGGCACGGATGCGTTCCACGCGCTCGGGCGCCATGAACTCGCCGCCGAGGTTGCACTCGGCCACGAAGGCGAAGTCCGCCTGCAGCGCCTGGCTGCGCGCCGCATAGCCGGCCCAGGCGGCGGCGGCGTCCGCGCCCGCGGCGATGGCTTTCAGCGCGGCGATCTCGGCATCGCGCAGCAGCACCTCGAAGCGCGTGCGGATCTCGTGGATGCGGTTGTAGATGGTCTCCAGCTTGGTCGCCTTGTCGACCACGTACTCGGGCGTGGTGACCTTGCCGCAGTCGTGCAGCCAGGCGCCGATGCGGAACTCGCTCCATTCGTCCTCGGTGCGGAAGCCGAAATCGGCCAGCGGCCCCTCGCGCACCGCGGTGGCCTCCTCGGCCAGCATCATGGCCAGGGCCGGCACGCGCGCGCAGTGGCCGCCGGTGTAGGCACTCTTGGCGTCGATGGCGCCGGCGATGACCTTGATCATGGAATCCATCAAGTCCTTTTGCGCCAGCAGCAACTGCTGGTTCTCGATGATCACGGCCGACTGCGTGGCCAGGGCCTCGATGAAGCCCACGGTCTCGGCGTCGAAGGGCCGCACGGCGCCGGTCTGCGGGTCCAGGCAGTTGATGAGCTGCAGCACGCCGATCACCTCGCCGTCGCGCGGGTGCAGCGGCACCGTGAGCAGCGAGACCACGCGCATGCCCGAGGCGGCGCTGAAATCCTTGGTGCCCGACAGGTCGTAGCGCGTCTCGGCGTAGACATCGTCGATGACCACGGTCTCGGCCGTCAGCGCAACATGGGCCGAGACGTAGTGGTGCACGGGCGCGCCGGTGGCCGGGTCGCGCAGCGGCACCTCGAAGGCCGGCAGCGGGTGATCGTCGGTGCGCAGCGCGAACTGCAACGTGTCGCGCCCGGTCGGCAGGAACAGCGTGGCGGCCTGGCAGTGGCCGATGTCGCGCGCGCCGGCGAGCACATGGCGCAGCAGTGCCTGGCGGTCGCGCTCGCGGCCCATGCGGATGCCGTTGTCCACGATCTGCGCCAGCTTGCGCCGCGCCAGGTCCAGCGCCTGGGTGCGCTGGCGCAGCGAATCGTGCGTGACCTGCTGGGCCTGGCCCAGCGCGTTGAGTTCGACCACGAAGGA
The DNA here is from genome assembly GCA_049840715.1 of Pseudorhodoferax sp. Lineage (GTDB taxonomy): Bacteria > Pseudomonadota > Gammaproteobacteria > Burkholderiales > Burkholderiaceae_C > Pseudorhodoferax. The sequence continues at coordinate 2,917 of JASGJO010000010.1, read as the reverse complement.
AGCGATGGGCTGGGGCGGCTGCGTGAAGTCCAGCGCCCGGAGCCGCTCGGAGTTGCCGGCCAGCGTGTCCAGCGCGCGCGTCACGCGCCGCGTGCCCAGCGCGGCCAGCGGCGCCAGCACGAGCAGGATCAGCCCGGCCGCCAGCAGCAGTTCGGAGGTGGCGGTGCGCACGCTGGCCGTGAAGTCGCCGAGCGGCGCGGCGACCAGCAGCCGCATGGCAGCGTCGCCGCCGGCACGGATGGGCTCGACCGCGAACACCTGCTCGCCCTGCGCCAGCGCCACAAGTCCGGCACCGCCCTCCGGCGCCTTCTGCGCCAGGCCGGCCAGCGCGCGGATGTCCGGGTCCGCGTGCGTGGCCAGCGGGGCCAGCGGCGCCCCACGGCGCGCGCCCAGGCCGCGCCAGCCCAGCACCCGGCCCTGGCCATCGACCACGGCCAGCACCGCATGCGGGCTCGCGCTGGCCTGGGCCAGCAGCGCGTCGATGCCGTCCAGCGCCAGGTCCAGGCCGAACACGCCCTGGCCGTTCGGCAAGGCCGTGGCCAGCGTCAGGCCCGGCAAGCCGGTGGAGGCATAGGTGTAGGCCTCGCTGAGGTACACCGGCCGCGTGGCCAGCGCGCCCTGGAACCAGTCGCGCCGCGAAGGCTGAAAGTCGGCCGGGCCCCAGCGGCGGTCCAGTTCGCGGCCTTGTTCGTCCAGGAACACCCAGCTTTCGCGGCGCGCGCCATCGTCGCCGCGCACCAGGCTGCGCACGCCGAACCAGGCGGCGGCGGGCGCCTCCAGCGCGGCGGTCCACGGCGGCTGGGCGCGCAAGGCCGTCACCTGCAGGAAATCGTCGTTCGGCAGGCCCACGTACTGCGAGGCCAGGCCGGGATGCCGGCGCAGCGAGCCCACCAGCAGGGGGGCCAGCACCTGCGGGTCGATGCGGCCCTGCTGCGCCCGCAGGGCACCGACCATCTCCGCGTCGGCCTGCACCGCGCGTGCCAGATGCTGCAACTCGGCCTGCAGCGGCGCCGCGACCTGGCGCGCCAGCAGCGCGAAACGGGCCTGGGCCTCGGTGCGCGCCACATCGCGCAGCCGGTCGACCACGACCACCAGGAACACGGCTGTCATGCCGAGCACCAGCGTGGTCAGCAGCAGCTGCAGCCAGGACCGGAACCTCATGGAAAACCGCATCGCCATCCCTCGGCCCCAGCGCCGTCGGCGCATCGGCATTCGATCAATTCAAAAACGAATTGATACGAATTTTGGCGCAAAGCTCTGACGAATCGTCAGCCGTTCTTCAACCGGATTTGCGGCGCGCGCGCGGATGGGCCGCGTCGTAGGCGCGGGCCAGGTGCTGGAAGTCCAGCCGGGTGTAGACCTGGGTGGTGCTGATGTTGGCGTGGCCCAGCAGCTCCTGCACGGCGCGCAGGTCGCCGCTGGACTGCAGCACATGGCTGGCGAAGGAGTGGCGCAGCATGTGCGGGTGCACGGGCGTGGCCAGGCCGGCCTGCAGGCTGCGCCGGCGCAGGCGCTGCCAGATGGATTGCGCGGTCAGCCGCGTGCCATGGCGGCCGATGAAGAGCGCCGGGTTCAGCGTGGCGCCGTCGCCGCGCAGGGCCAGCCAGGCCTGGAGCGCCGCCGCGGCGGAGGCGCCGATCGGCACGCTGCGGCGCTTGCTGCCCTTGCCCAGCACATGGGCCTCGCCGGCGTCCAGGTCGATCCAGCCGCGCGCCTGCGGGCCGGCGCGCACGTCCAGCCCGGTCAACTCGGCCACGCGCAGGCCGGCGCCGTAGAGCAGCTCGACCATGGCGGCATCGCGCGCCTCCAGCCACGGGTCCTGCGCCTCGCTGCTGAACTCGGCCAGCTGCACGGCCTCGTCCACGCCGAGCGCCTTGGGCAGGGGCTTGCCGGACTTGGGCGCGCGCACGTCCTGCACCGGATTGGCGGCGACCAGGCCCTCGCGCCCCAGCCAGGTGTAGAAGCCGCGCCAGCCCGACAGGATCAGCGCGATGCCGCGCCCGCTGCGGCCGCCGCCGTGCATCTGCGCGACCCAGCGGCGGATGTGCGCGTTGTGCACGGCCAGCAGGCCGATCTTCGCGGCCTCGGCATGCGCGCGGAGCCTGGCCAGGTCGGCCTGGTACAGGGCCAGCGTGCGCGCAGCCAGGCGGCGCTCGACGCGCTGGTGCGCGAGGTAGCGCTCGACCAGCGCGGCATCGTCCATGGATGGCGTTACTGCAGGCGCGACAGCGCGGCGCTGGCCAGTTCGGCGATGCGCTCGAGGAAGTCCGTGCCCATGCCGGACTCGAAGCGCTGCGGATCGGGCGAGGCCAGCACCAGCATGCCGAAGGCCGGCTCGGTGCTGTTGAGTTCGCCCACGCGCAGCGGCATCAGCACCACCGACATGGCCTGGGCCGGCTCGGGCAGCCACTGCACGGCGTCGAAGCCGGGGTTCACGCCGCAGAACGGCGCGGTCAGCGAGGAGGCGAAGCTCATGGCGTCTTCGCTGACGCCCTGGGCGAAGCCGTGGCCGGCGTAGTCGCCCGAGACGCCCCAGACCTTGAGCGCGGCCTGCGGCACGCCGAACTGGCTCTGCACCTCGGCCACGATGCGCTGCGGCAGCTCGGCCGGCGCGCGCGTGCGCAACAGGCTGCGCGCCCAGCGCTGCAGCTTGTCGGCGATCAGCACGTTCTCGTTGCCGTGGCGCACCATGTCCATGATGCGGTGCTCCAGGCCCTTGATCTTCTCGCGCAGCATCTCGGCCTGGCGCTCCTGCAGGCTCACGGCACGGTTGCCGTGCGGGCTGGTCATCTGCACGGCCGTCAGCACCTCGGCGTGGCGCTCGAAGAAGGCGGGCGTGTGGATCAGGAAGTTGGCGATGTCGTCTTCGGTGATCGGGTTGTTGGAATTCATGCTTGTGTTTTTCCGCAAAGGGGTG
>JASGJO010000009.1:0-121250 GCA_049840715.1 Pseudorhodoferax sp. | reverse complement strand
CGCTAAGGTTAATAGGGAAACACGATAGAATCCGAACAGCACCTCACCAGCTGGGCCGCGGCCATGTCTGCCTGGACCTGCAGGCCGCGCTGGCCGACAGCCCGGCCAGCCTCTCGCTGCCGCCGGCCCATGCGCCCGCCGCGCCCCATGCCCAGTTCGCGCGCACGCCCAGCCAGTGGCTGCAGGCGCTGCGGCTGGACGCCTGGTGCGCCGCGCTGCGCGCCAGCCGGCTCTGCGATGCCGGCCCCGGCCATGCGCCGCTGGTGCTGCAGGGCCCGCGCCTGTACCTGCGCCGCTACTGGCAGCACGAGCGCGAGGTGCGTGCGCTGGTCGGCGCGCGGCTGGCGCCCGAGCCGGTGGCCCCGGCCGCGCAGATCCGGCCCGTGCTCAATGCGCTGTTCGCCGCGCCCCGACCCTCCCAGGACACGGACTGGCAGAAGCTGGCCTGCGCACTGGCGCTGCGCCAGCGCTTCGCCATCGTCACGGGCGGCCCCGGCACGGGCAAGACCACCACCGTCGTGCGCCTGCTCGCACTGCTGCAGTCCATGGCGCTGCAGGGCGGCGGCGCCCCGCTGCGCATCCGCCTGGCCGCGCCCACCGGCAAGGCCGCGGCGCGGCTGGCCGAATCCATCCGCGGCGCGCTGGGCCGCCTGCCCTGGGACGCGCTGCCGCACGGCGAGGCGCTGCGCCCGCACGTGCCCAGCGCCGCCACCACGCTGCACCGGCTGCTGGGCAGCCAGCCCGAGAGCCGGCATTTCCGCCACCACGCGGGCAACCCGCTGGCGCTGGACGTGCTGGTGGTCGACGAAGCCTCCATGGTCGACCTGGAGATGATGGCCCGGCTGCTGCAGGCGCTGCCGCCCAAGGCCCGCCTGGTCCTGCTGGGCGACAAGGACCAGCTGGCCTCGGTGGAGGCCGGCGCCGTGCTCGGCGAACTGTGCAGCCACGCGCAGGAGGGCCGCTACCGACCCCGCCACCGTGCAGTGGCTGCAGGAGTGCGCCGGCCAGCAACCGCCGCCCGCGTCTGCGACGCCGCCGGCACAGCCGCTGGACCAGGCCATCGCCATGCTGCGCATGAGCCACCGTTTCGACGGCCGACAGCGGCATCGGCCAGCTGGCCCAGGCCGTCAACGCCGGCGACGGCCGCGCCGCGCGCCGGCCTGTGGCGCGCCGGCAGCGCACGACCTGCGCAGCTGCCGCCTGGGCCAGCCGCCGCGCCCTGCTCGCGCTGGTGGTGGAGCTGCGCGCCGGTGGCTGGCTGGCCGAAGCGCACGCGCGCCGTTCGGCCATGCGCACTACCTGCGCGGCTGCACGCCACGCGCCCGGCCCGACGGGCGGCGCCCGCGGCCTGCGATGCCTGGGCGCGCGGACGTGCTGCAGGCGCTGGGCGCGCTTCCAGCTGCTCTGCGCCACTGCGCGAAGGCCCCTGGGGCGTGACCGGCCTCAATGCGACGGTCGCCGAACTGCTGCGCGACGACGGCCTGCTGGAGAGGCACGCAGGCTGGTATCGCGGGCCGCCCGGTGCTCGTCACGCGCAACGACTACGGCCTGTCGCTCATGAACGGCGACGTCGGCCTCACGCTGGACCTTCCGGTGCCCGAACCGCGGCGCGCCGCCGCGTGCGCTGGTGCCGCGCGTGGCCTTCCCGACCGGCGACGGCAGCGGCGCGGCTGCGCTGGGTGCTGCCCAGCCGGCTGCGGCCATGGAGACGGTGTTCGCGATGACGGTGCACAAGTCGCAGGGCTCGGAGTTCGAGCACACGGCGCTGGTGCTGCCCGACGCAGAGCAACCCGCGTGCTCACGCGCGAACTGGTCTACACCGGCATCACGCGCGCCCGGCGCTGGTTCACCCTGGTGGGCGGCGCCAGGGCACATCGGCCCCGTGCTGAACGAAGCCATCGGCCGGCGCGTCTTGCGCGCCAGCGGCCTGATGGCCGGGTGACAATCGCGGGCATGCAAGAACTCCTTCCCAAGCAGGCCTGGGATCTGCTGCTGGAACGCACGCAGGACGCGGCCGAAGGCGCCGGCGATCCGCCGCTGTTCGTGGATGTGCGCATGGAGGTCGAGTTCCGCTGTGTCGGCCATCCGACCGGCGCGCAGAACATCCCCTGGTACGAGTACCCCGCCATGACGCCGGACCCGGCCGCGTTCGTCGCGGCCGTCGAGCGCGCCGCCGGCAGCCGCCACCGCACGGTGGTGCTGATCTGCCGCAGCGGCAAGCGCGCCAGCGATGCGGGCCAGGCGCTGGAGGCGGCCGGCTTCGGCGACGTGGTGGCCGTCGTGCACGGCTTCGAGGGCGACCTCGACGAGAACCTGCAGCGCTCGCGCAGCAACGGCTGGCGCTTCGATGGCCTGCCCTGGGAGCAGATGTAGACAGGTGTGGCCCGATGAGTGAAGTGACCCGTTCCATCCTGCGCGAAACCTTCGGCTACGCGCAGTTCCGAGGCCAGCAGCAGGCCATCGTCGACCATGTGGCCGACGGCGGCGACGCGCTGGTGCTGATGCCCACGGGCGGCGGCAAGTCCCTGTGCTACCAGATCCCGGCGATCGCGCGGCAGAACGCCGGCCAGGGCGTGAGCGTGGTGGTCTCGCCGCTGATCGCGCTCATGCACGACCAGGTCGGCGCGCTGCAGGAGGCCGGCGTTGCCGCGGCCTACCTCAATTCCACGCTCGACTGGGCCGCCACGCAGGACGTTGGAGCGCCGGCTGGCCCGCGCCGAGGTGACGCTGGTCTACGCCGCGCCCGAGCGCGTGGTGACGCCGCGCTTCCTGGAACTGCTGGACGGCCTGGCCGCGCGCGGCCAGCTCGCCCTGTTCGCGATCGACGAAGCGCATTGCGTGAGCCAGTGGGGCCACGACTTCCGGCCCGAGTACCGCCAGCTGACGCTGCTGCACGAGCGCTACCCCGGCGTGCCGCGCATCGCGCTGACGGCCACGGCCGATGCGCTGACGCGCGCCGACATCGTCGAGCGGCTGCAGCTGGAAGACGCCCGCCAGTTCGTCAGCAGCTTCGACCGGCCCAACATCCGCTACGCCATCGTCGAGAAGAAGGACCCGATGACGCAACTGCTGCGCTTCATCGAGCGCGACCACGATGGCGAAGCGGGCGTGGTCTACTGCCAGTCGCGCAAGCGTGTGGAAGAGGTGGCCGAGTCGCTGTGCATGGCCGGGCGTGAACGCCCTGCCCTACCACGCCGGCCTGGACGCGGCGGTGCGCCAGAAGCACCAGGACCGCTTCCTGCGCGAGGACGGCATCGTGGTCGTGGCCACGATCGCCTTCGGCATGGGCATCGACAAGCCCGACGTGCGTTTCGTCGCCCACCTGGACATGCCCAAGAACATCGAGGGCTACTACCAGGAGACCGGCCGCGCCGGACGCGACGGCGAGGCTGCCGACGCCTGGATGGCCTATGGCCTGCAGGACGTGGTGAACCAGCGCCGCATGATCGACGAGAGCCCGGCCGACGAAGCGTTCAAGAAGGTCATGCGCGGCAAGCTCGACGCGCTGCTGGCGCTGGCCGAGGCCACCGACTGCCGGCGCGTGCGGCTGCTGAACTACTTCGGCGAGGCCAGCGGCGCCTGCGGCAACTGCGACAACTGCCTCTCGCCGCCGGACGTCTGGGACGCCACCGACGCCGCACGCAAGCTGCTGTCCACGGTCTACCGCGTGCAGCAGCAAAGCGGCATCGGCTTCGGCGCCGGCCACATCATGGACATCCTGCGCGGCAAGGTGACGGAGAAGGTCAGGCAGTTCCAGCACGAGAAGGTCAGCACCTTCGGCATCGGCATCGACCTGTCGGAGGCCCAGCTGCGCAGCGTGCTGCGCCAGCTGGTGGCCACGGGCGCCATCGCCGTCAACGCCGAGCGCTTCAACACGCTGCAGCTGACCGACGGCTCGCGCGCCGTGCTCAAGGGCGAGGTGCCGGTGCGGCTGCGCGAGTCGGCCTCGGCGCCCGCGGGCCGCAAGCCGCGCGCATCCAGGTCGCGCAGCGACCGCGTGGCCACCCGCCGCCGCACCGCTGGACGCGCCGGGCCAGGCGCTGTTCGCCGCGCTCAAGAGTTGGCGGGCCGAGGTCGCCAAGGCCCACAACCTGCCGGCCTACGTGATCTTCCACGACGCCACGCTGGCCGCCATCGCGCAGCGCTCGCCGCACACGCTGGACGACCTGCAGGGCATCAGCGGCATGGGGGCGACCAAGCTCGAGAAGTACGGCGACGACGTGCTGCGCGTGTGCCAGCAGGGATGACCCGGCCATGCACGCCTTCGCGCATTTCGTCCAGGCCCAGGAGCCCGTCTGGGCGCAGGTCTGCGACGAACTGCGCGCCGGGCACAAGACCAGCCACTGGATGTGGTTCGTCTTCCCGCAGCATGTGGCGCTGGGCCGCAGTGGCATGGCGCGGCGCTTCGGCCTGGCCTCGCTGGCGCAGGCCGAGGCCTATGCCGCGCACCCCGTGCTCGGGCCACGGCTGCTGGAGGCCACCCGCCTCGTCTTGGCCGTGCAGGGCCGCAGCGCGCACGCGATCTTCGGCTCGCCCGACGATCTCAAGCTGCGTTCGTGCATGACGCTGTTCCAGGCCGCGGTACCGCAGCAGCCGGAGTTCGGCGCGGTGCTGGCCCGCTACTACGGCGGGCAGCCCGACGCGCAGACGCTGGCGCTGCTCTGAACTACTGCACGAAGCCGATGCCGCGCGCCTCGCGCACCTCGGGCTTGATGCGGTGCTCGGCCTCGAGCTGTTCGAGGAACTCCGTGGGTGCCATGTCGGCCGACAGGATGTCGACCTGGCGCCGCACGGCCGCGAAGTCGCCGGGGCACAGGTGCTCGAGCCGCAGCAGCCGCGCGCGCATGGCCTCGTCCAGCCGCGCCGCATCGCCGCCCAGCGCCTCGACCACGAACATGCGTTCGCGCTGGGCCGGCAGCAGCGGCCTGAAGCGGATCTTGAACGTGAAGCGGCGCAATGCCGCCTGGTCGATGCGGTCCATCAGGTTGGTGGTGCAGACGAACACGCCGCGGTGCCGCTCCATGCCCTGCAGCATCTCGTTGACCTCGGTGACCTCGTAGGTGCGCTGGGCGCCGCGCCGGTCCTGCAGGAAGCTGTCGGCCTCGTCGAGCAGCAGCACGGCCTTCTCGGCCTCGGCCTCGCGGAACATGGCGGCCATCTGCTGCTCGGTCTCGCCGACGAACTTGCTCATGAGGTCGCTGGCGCGCTTGACGATGAGCGGCTTGTCCAGCGCGCGCGCGATGTGCTCGGCCAGCGCGGTCTTGCCGGTGCCGGGCGCGCCGTAGAAGCACAAGCTGCCGTGGCCGCGCGCCTGCAGCGCCTGCACGATGCGGCCGATCTCGAAGCGGCTCTCGACGTTGAGCATCTCCAGGTCGTAGGTGGTGGCGGCGGGGATGCCGCCGCGCTCCTCGCTGTGCCGGCCCAGGGCCTTGTCGGCGTTGCGCAGCTGGCGTTCGATGAGCTGCTCCGTGCCGGCCTCGTCGACGCGGGCCAGGCCGGCGAAGCGCACCGCGGTGCGGATCTGCGCGGGCGTGAGGCCCTTGCGCTCGGTCAGCTTGGCGATGAAGGCATCGGACACGGCCACGCCTTCCAGGGTCTTGCGCACCAGCCCTTCGCGCGCGCCGGGCGGCGGCGACTTGAGCTCCAGGTGGTAGGCGAAGCGGCGGCGGAAGGCCGGGTCGATCTGCTCGATGCGGTTGGTGACCCACAGCGTGGGCACGGTGTTGCTCTCCAGGATCTGGTTGACCCAGGCCTTGCCGCTGACCGAATTGCCGGGCGGCGCCGCAACCTGCTCGGCGCGCGCCATCAGCTGCGCGGCCTCGGTGCTGATGGGCGGGAACACGTCCTCGACCTCGTCGAACAGCAGCGCGGCCTGCACGCTGCCCTTCAGGAACACCTGGGCGATCTGCAGCGAGCGGTAACGGTCGCGGCCCGAAAGGGAGTTGCCGTCGCGGTCGGCGTACTCGACCTCGAACAGGTCCAGCCCGGCGGCCTGCGCGACCACGCGCGCGAGCTCGGTCTTGCCGGTGCCGGGCGGGCCGTACAGGAGGATGTTGACGCCGGGCTCCTTGCGCGCCACCGCGTTGCGCAGCAGCGCCACCAGCACCTGGGCATCGTCGGCGACGAAGCCGAAGTCGCCCATGGACAGCGCGCTCTTGGTGGCCGGCCGCGTGAACACGGCCATGAGTTCGCTCTGGTCGCGGTATTCGCGCATGAGCACGGGCGGCAGCTTCTCGCTGACCTTCATGAGGTCGGCCAGGTCGGTGATGTTGTGCTCGGAGATCAGGTTCTCCACCAGGCCGATGCGCTCGAGCCGCGAGCCCGCGCGCAGCGCCTCGCCGACCTCGGTGGCGCTCACGCCGGCGACCTCGGCGATGGCGGCATAGGCCTCGGGCGCGTTGTTGACCTTGACCTCCACGAGGATGGTGCGCAGGTCGCGCTGGTAGCGGGCGAGCGTGCCGTACAGCAGCAGCGCGCGCTCGGCGCGGTTGAGCTGCAGCAGGCCCGACAGCGCATCGATGTTCTTCTCCACCAGCGTGGACTGCTTCTTGAGCGCGCGCGTGAGCCAGTCGCAGGTGACCTTGAGCGCGGCCAGCAGGTCCTTGGGCTGGTCCTTGGCGTACTCGTCCAGGTAGAAGAACAGCGTGCCTTCCTCGTAGGGGCCGCGCCAGACCGCATGGCGCTCCATGAACTCGGCCGTGGAAAGCTGGGTGTGGTCGCGCCAGAACTCGTTGTCCTTGCAGCGCCGGGCCAGGAACTCGCGCAGGCGCAGCAGCACGGGCTGAGGCCACACCAGGTGGCGCCCGGCCATTGCGAGCAGGCTGTTCAGGTCGCGCCGCACGTTGAACTTGGGACCTTGCCGCGCGACCAGTGTCAGCACGAAGTGCGAACACATCAAGTCCAGGACCGGCGCAGCCTCCAGCCCGGGCGAAGCAATCACCTGGGCGGCTACCGGATCACGGACCAAACGCTTCACCATGGATGGATCTCCAATCAGCAAAGGAAAGGTGGCCCACGATAACGCAGGCTTTGGGGGTTTGGAAGACAGCGCCTCAAAAACGCGCGCCACGCCGGCTTTGCGGCCCACAATGCGCGCATGCTGACCCTCGACGACATCCGCCAGGCCGCGGCCCGGCTGCAAGGCCATGTGCTGGAAACACCCTGCGTGGAATCGCGCACCCTGTCGGACATCACCGGCGCCCAGGTCTTCCTGAAGTTCGAGAACCTGCAATTCACGGCCTCGTTCAAGGAGCGTGGTGCCTGCAACAAGCTCACGCGGCTGGTGGAGTCCGGCGGCGCGGCGCACGGCGTGATCGCCATGAGCGCCGGCAACCATGCCCAGGGCGTGGCCTACCACGCGCAGCGCCTGGGCCTGCGCGCGGTGATCGTGATGCCGCGCTTCACGCCGGCCGTGAAGGTGGAGCGCACGCGCGGCTTCGGCGCCGAGATCGTGCTGCACGGCGACTCGCTGGACGCGGCGCGCGCCCATGCGCAGGAACTGGCCAAGGCGCAGGGCCTGGCCTTCGTGCATCCCTACGACGACGAGGACATCGTCACCGGCCAGGGCACGGTGGGCCTGGAGATGCTGGCCCAGGTGCCGGCGCTCGACACGCTGGTGGTCTCGGTCGGAGGCGGTGGCCTGATCGCCGGCATCGCCACGGCGGCGCGCGTACTGAAGCCCGGCATCGAGATCGTCGGCGTGCAGACCGCGCGCTTTCCGGCCATGGTCAACGCCGTGCAGGGCACGGCACATGTCCAGGGCAGCAGCACCATCGCCGAGGGCATCGCCGTGGGCTCGCCGGGGCAGATCACGCAGGCCATCGTGCGCGAGAGCGTGGACGCGCTGATGCTGGTGCAGGAGGGCGACATCGAGCAAGCCATCCTGATGCTGCTGGAGATCGAGAAGACCGTGGTCGAAGGCGCGGGCGCGGCCGGCCTCGCGGCGCTGCTGCGCGACCCCGAGCGCTTTCGCGGCAGGAAGGTCGGCCTGGTGCTGTCGGGCGGCAACATCAATCCCATGCTGCTGGCGGCCATCATCGAGCGCGGCATGGTGCGCTCGGGCCGGCTGGGCCGGCTGCGCGTGAGCGCCGCCGACCACCCGGGTTCGCTGGCGCGCATCGCCACCGTGGTGGCCGACACCGGCGCCAACATCGACCAGGTGGAGCACCAGCGCGCGTTCACGGCGCTGTCGGCCCAGAACGTGGACATCGAACTCGTGGTGCAGACGCGCGGACGCAGCCACCTGGACGAGCTGGTGCAGGCGCTGGGCGAGGCCGGCTTCGAGACCAAGGAATTGCGCTGAAACCCCGTCGCTACAATCCGCGTTTTCGAGCGAAGGAATAGAGACATGTCCGACTCCCACGCCAGCCCCAGCCCGCACGAGGTCGCCGCCCATGAAGTGGACCCGGTCGAGGCCGTGGTTCCCATGATTCCCATCGTGCTGCCCATCGTCGGCGGCGTGATGATGTTCCTGCTGGCCTTCATCGCCGTGTCGATGGCCTGAGCCTTCAGGCTCCTCCAGGCCGTGCAACGCGGCCTGTGGTTTCCCTTGGCGTCGGCGCACCGACCGACGCCTTCCCCCTCCCGTTCTCCACTGCCACGCATGCTGCACCTGTTGTGTGCATGCGACGACAACTTTGTCACGGCCGTCATCAAGGCGACATAACCCTATGCATGTTTTGCATGGTTTTTGTCTCCAATGCGGCTCCGAGCGCAAGCCCCATCCCTAGAATTGGCCTCCCCGACCGGCGCCGGACTGTCGCGCCGGGCTGCACCTGTCGTCTTCCACCAAGTCCAAGGCCTGCTTGCATTGCGAGCGACTTTGTGAAAGACGATTTTTCAACTTCAGGAGCTAGCCCATGAACGCACCCACGATGCAGGGACTGAACATCAATCCCCCGGCACATGTGAAGAACGCCAAGCTGATCGCCTGGATCGCCGACATCGCCGCGCTGACGCAGCCTGCCGACATCTACTGGTGCGACGGCAGCGACGAGGAATACCAGCGCCTGTGCCAGCAGCTGGTCGACGCCGGCACCTTCAAGAAGCTGAATCCGGCCAAGCGCCCGAACTCCTTCCTGGCCCTGTCCGACCCGTCCGACGTGGCGCGCGTGGAAGACCGCACCTTCATCTGCACCGACAGGAAGGAAGACGCCGGCCCCACCAACAACTGGACCGCCCCGGCCGAGATGCGCGCCCTGCTGCAGACCGGAGAGAACGCACTGTTCAAGGGCAGCATGCGCGGCCGCACCATGTACGTGGTGCCGTTCAGCATGGGCCCGCTGGGTTCGGACATCGCCCACATCGGCGTGGAACTGTCCGACAGCCCCTACGTCGCCGTGAACATGAAGACCATGACGCGCATGGGCAAGGCCGTGTACGACGTGCTGGGCGTGGACGGCGACTTCGTGCCCTGCGTGCACACCGTGGGCGCGCCGCTCGAAGCCGGCCAGGCCGACGTGAAGTGGCCCTGCAACAAGACCAAGTACATCGTGCACTACCCCGCCACGCGCGAGATCTGGTCCTATGGCTCGGGCTACGGTGGCAACGCGCTGCTGGGCAAGAAGTGCTTCGCGCTGCGCATCGCCTCCACCATGGGCCGCGACCAGGGCTGGCTGGCCGAACACATGCTGATCCTGGGCGTGACCAAGCCCGACGGCCAGAAGTACCACGTCGCCGCTGCCTTCCCGAGCGCCTGCGGCAAGACCAACTTCTCCATGCTCGTGCCGCCCACCGGCTTCGATGGCTGGAAGGTCACGACCATCGGCGACGACATCGCCTGGATCAAGCCGCAGGCCGACGGCTCGCTGCGCGCGATCAACCCCGAGGCCGGCTACTTCGGCGTGGCCCCGGGCACGAACTACAAGACCAACCCCAACTGCATGCGCAGCCTGGACAAGAACGTGATCTTCACCAACGTGGCGCTCACGGACGACGGCGACGTCTGGTGGGAAGGCATGGAAGACGACGTGCCGGGCAAGGCATTGCCCGCGCACCTGATCGACTGGCAGGGCAAGGACTGGACGCCGCAGATCGCCAAGGAAACCGGCGCCAAGGCCGCCCATCCGAACGCGCGCTTCACGGTGGCCGCCACCAACAACCCCGCGCTGGACGAAGCCTGGGACGACCCCAAGGGCGTGAAGATCGACGCCTTCATCTTCGGTGGCCGCCGCTCGACCACGGTGCCGCTGGTGACCGAGGCGCGCAACTGGAACGAAGGCGTCTACATGGCCGCCACCATGGGCTCGGAAACCACGGCCGCGGCCGCCGGCCAGCAGGGCGTGGTGCGCCGCGACCCGTTCGCGATGCTGCCGTTCATGGGCTACAACATGAGCGACTACTTCCAGCATTGGCTGAACCTGGGCGCCAAGCTGGCGCAGTCCGGCGCCACGCTGCCGCGCATCTACACCACCAACTGGTTCCGCAAGGGCGCCGACGGCAAGTTCGTCTGGCCGGGCTACGGCGAGAACATGCGCGTGCTGAAGTGGATGATCGACCGCCTGGAAGGCCAGGCCCAGGGCGGCCAGGAACACGTGTTCGGCGTGAGCCCGGCCTACGAACAGCTCAACTGGACCGGCCTGAACTTCAGCGCCGAGCAGTTCCAGACCGTCACCAGCATCGACAAGGCCGCCTGGCAGGCCGAGCTCAAGCTGCACGAGGAGCTGTTCACGCAACTGGCCTACCACCTGCCCAAGGAAATGGGCGAGATCAAGCAGCAGATCGAGACGCGCCTGGCCGCCTGAGCCGGCACTGCGACTCCGATGAGAAAAGCCACCCGCTACCGCGAGGTGGCTTTTTCAATGGGCGGCTCAGGAGCCAGTCTGGCGCCGCCGCAACACGAGGCCGATCGCCGTCATCGCGGCGAACAACGCGCCGCAGGCGAAGGTGCCCTGGAAGCCCACGAGGTCCCAGAGCGCGCCGGCGATCACGCTGGCCAGCAGCAGGGCCACGCCCGTCAGCAGGTTGTACATGCCGAAGGCCGTGCCGCGCAGATCGGCCGGCGCGCTGTCGGCGATCAGCGCATTGAACAAGCCCTGCGTGAAGCCCATGTGCAGGCCCCAGAGCACCACGCCCAGCGCCAAGCCCCACAGGCCCGGCACGAAGGCAATCACGAGGTCGGCGGCGACCAGCAGCGCCAGGCCGGCGAGCAGCACGTCCTGGCGCGGCCGGCGGTCCGACAGCACGCCGGCCGGATAGGCCGACAGCGAGTAGGCCACGCCCATCAGCACCAGCACGGCCGGCGCCCACATCGGCGCCAGGCCGACCGCTTCGGCACGCAGGATCAGGAAGGCCTCGCTGAAGCGCGCCAGCGTGAACACCAGGCCGATGCCGACCACCCACCAGTAGGACGCGCCCAGCGCGCACGAGTTCGCTCCTGCGCAGCGGCAGCTTGCGCGGGCGCGCGGCCTCGGGCAGCCTGGGCTCGCGCACGAAGACCACGAGCACGGCCACCGCGAGGAAGGCCGGGACCACGGCCAGCCAGAACACCAGGCTGGTAGTTGTTGGCCGTCCACCACATCAGGCCCATGGCCAGCAGCGGGCCCGTGAAGGCGCCGATGGTGTCCAGCGTCTGGCGCAGGCCGTAGGCCGTGCCGCGCAACTCGGGCGGCGTCACGTCGGCCACCAGCGCATCGCGCGGCGCGCCGCGGATGCCCTTGCCGATGCGGTCGACGAAGCGCGCGCCCACCAGCCAGTCCAGCGTGCCGGCCAGCGGAAACACCGGCTTGGTCAGCGCGCCCAGGCCGTAGCCGAGCCACGGCCAGCAGCTTGCGTTTGCCGAAGCGGTCGCTGATGGCGCCCGAGAACACCTTGACGATGGAGGCCGTGGCTTCGGCGATGCCCTCGATCAGGCCGACCGCCAGCACCGAGGTGCCGAGCACCGCCACCATGTAGATCGGCAGGAGGGCATGGACCATCTCGGACGAGATGTCCATGAACATGGAGACGAAGCCCAGTGCCCAGACGCTGCGGGGCACGGCGCGTGCGCCGCGGGCCGGCGCCACACCAGCGCCGGATTCAACGGCTTTCGTCATGGGCGTGGTACGGCAGGCAACCGCTTGGTCGAATCCATCATTCAGCCGATTTTGTGACGACCGTTCATGAAAAAAGCCACCGCGAGGGTGGCTTCGAAGGGTTCCCGGCGCGGCCGGGGCGGAGCACTGGCTCAGAAGTAGTAGCTGCGGCGGGCGCCCATGGCATGGGCCGCATCGCGCAGCGCGTTGCTGGCGTCGTCGCCGCGCAGCAGGGTCTGCGTCTGGGCGGGCACGGATTCGGCGCGGGTGGCAGCGGCACGCAGTTCGGCCAGCATGCGCGGGTCTTCATGGGCCGCGGCCAGGAAGGCCACGTCGGCGCGCGCCTTCTGCACGTCGCGGTGCCAGCCCTGCACCACTTCACGCAGGCTGACGCGGGCCGGGACCTGGGCGGCACGCAGGGCGGCGGCGACGCGCGAGGGGGCGGCCATCTCGCTGCGCGCCATGGCGGACTGCAGTTCGGCCATCACGCGGGCATCGGTCTGGGCGGTGGCCCACAGGCGCTCGTCGGCACGGTCACGGGCCACGCGTTGCGACCAGGCGTCCAGGCGCTGCACCAGCGCGGCGGCCAGGCGGCGGGCCGGCGCTGCGAACAAGGCCAGGGCGGCGAAGGCCACCAGCCACAGCACGACCCAGGCAGCCATCAGGCGGCCGCCAGCCCAGCTGTCGACCATGCGGTCGGCCAGCACGAGCAGCGCGGAGACCACGGCGGCCAGCAACAGCGCGGCGATGCCGCGGGTGCCGTCGAAGCCCTGGCGCAGGCGGCCGGCGGCCTCGATCACCGCTTCGGCGCGGGCCACGCCGGGGTGTTCTTGGGGATAGTCGATATGAACGAAGCTGGTCATGGTGTTTTTCCTTTCAACGCCGCATGGAGGGCGCGTCATGGTGTGAATACTAGGGTTTGCCCTAGTGATCTTCAACTTTATATTGATGATGCTGGACATTCACTCTGGTGATGAATAGAGTCGCATGCCGACTTTTTCACGCCCAAGGCCGCGCCATGGCACCACCGAACTTCCGCACGCTGGATCTGAACCTGTTGCGCGTTTTCGACGAGGTGCTGGCCGAGCGCAGCCTCACGCGCGCGGCGCGCAATCTCTCGCTGACGCAGCCGGCCGTGAGCAATGCCATCCAGCGCCTGCGCGATGCGCTGGGCGACGAACTGGTGCAGCGCAGCGGCCAGGGCATCGAGCCCACGCCGCGCGCCATGGCGCTGTGGCCGGCCGTGCGCGAAGCCTTGCGGCAGCTGCAGGCCTCGCTGGCGCCCAGCAACTTCGACCCGTTGTCGGCCGACAACACTTTCGTGTTGGCGATGGCCGACGCGACCGCCGCCATGCTGGTGCCGGGGCTGGTGGACATCCTCGAAGACGAGGCGCCGGGCGTCTCGCTGCGCGTGGTGCCGCTGACCACGCGCGACCCGCGCCGGCTGCTGGACGACGAAACGGCCGACCTGGCGGTGGGCTTCTTCCCGGCCGTGCTGGCCGATCTGGCGGCGCGCGCCCAGGTCGGCAAGGCCGTGCCCTTCGAGCACCAGCGCCTGTACGACAGCGAATACGTGTGCGTGATGCGGCGCGAACATCCGCTGGCCGGCGCCCCGCTGACGCTGAACCAGTTCTGCGCCGCGCGCCACCTGCTGGTCAGCTTCTCGGGCCGGCCCTATGGCTTCATCGACGAATCGCTGGCGCTGCTCAAGCGCGAACGCCGCGTGGTGCTGACGGTCAACCAGTTCTTCACGGCCGGCCGCGTGGTGGCCAATTCCAACCTGCTGACGGTGCTGCCGCGCCACTTCGTCGAGGCCACGGGCATCGCCGAGCAGCTGGTGCACCGGGAGTTGCCGTTCGACGTGGCGGCCGTGCACGTGGCCGCGCTGTGGCACCGCCGCACCGACCTGCAGAGCCACCACCAGTGGCTGCGCCAGGCCATCGTGCGCGCGGCCGAACAGGCTTTTGCGCTGTGATGGCGCGGCTTCAGCGCACCACGCTGAGCCAGGCCTGCGCGGCGCTGCGCAGGCGGCGTGCCTCGTGCGGGTCGTGCCCGGCGAGGTTGTCCGCGCTCTCCAGCAGCGCGAAGGCGACTTCGCTGGCGGCGCCATCACGGGCGCCCTGATGGGCAGAGGCTGCGGCGGAAGCGGTCCACCCTTGGTAAACGCGGGCAAACCAGGAAACGATCAACATACATACACCGCTCGTGGCGGTCCAAAGTTCAAGATGAACGAAGAATAAGGGTTATCCCTAGGGTTGCAAGTCCAGGCCCATGCAGTTCACGCATAACCCGTGCATGACCCCACGCGGATTCGAGATCCATGAAATTTCAACTGCTTTCCGACCTGCACCTCGAAGTGCACACTGACTTCGTGCCCGAGCCGCTGGCTGGCGCCGACGCGCTGATCCTGGCCGGCGATGTCGGCTCCTACCAGACGGGCTCGCGCATGGCCGATGCGGACTTCGGCCTGCGCCTGTTCGCCGACTGGCCGGTGCCGGTCTACTACGTGCCGGGCAACCACGAGTACGACATGCTGGACGTGGACGCCACGACCCTGCGCCTGCGCGAGACCTGCGACCGCCTGGGCCTGCGCTGGCTGGACCGCACCATCGTCGAACTGCCCGGCGCGGCCGCCGACGGCAGCGCGCTGCGCCTGGTCGGCACCACGCTGTGGACCGACTACGACGCGATCGGCCCGGCCGCGCGCGGCGGCGATGCCTCGCTGGCCGAGCAGTTGAAGGCCAGGCACAAGGCCTTCCGCGCGGCCGACCACTACCTGCGCCGCACCGGCACCACGCGCCACGGCCAGCCCTGGCTGGCGGCCGAGATGCGCGAGGAAGGCCTGGCCTGCCAGCAATGGCTGCGCGCGGCGCTGGCCAGCCCCTTCGACGGCACGACGGTGGTGGTGACGCATTTCGCGCCCAGCCTGCACAGCGCCGATCCGCGCTACGGCCTCACGCCCGGCACGGCGGGCTTTTGCAATGCGCTGGACGACCTGCTGCCCTTCGCCCGGCTCTGGCTGCACGGCCACCTGCACGCGCCCAGCGACTACGTGCACCGCGGCTGCCGCGTGGTCGCCAACCCGCTGGGCTACGCCAAGAACGGCGAGCAGGCGGGCTTTCGCCCGCAGTTGCTGGTGGAGATCTGACACCGCCCGCATCGCGTCGCACCGTTTACGTTTCGAAATCACCCGGAGCTGCCAGGGTTGTCGCACGCGCGTTATCTTGTGCGCCACCCATCCCCCGTCGTCACGCACAGGAGCCACCGTATGAAAAGCGTCTGGTCACCTACCCTGGCATGGTGTCTTGCCGTCCTGGCAGCGGTGCTGCTCGCCGTGGCGGCGCCCACGGAATCCAGCGTGATGGGGCGGCTGCCGAGCCTGCAGGCGCGTCAACTCGACCAGCAGCCGCTGGCCCTGCCCGAAGGCCTGGGTGCCGAGCGCACGCTGGCCTTCATCAGCTTCCACCGCGACCAGCGTCCCGCCGTCGACAGCTGGATCCATGGCCTGCAATTGAGTGGCAACGCCTCGGTGCGCTGGCTGCGCATGCTGGTTCTCAACGACCCCGGCGACGCCGCCGAGCGCAGCGTGATCGAGAACCGGCTGCGCGAGCGCTACGCCCAGGAGAAGGCCGCCGTGGTGCCGGTGTTCACCGACCGCGACGCGTTCGCGCGCTCGACCGGCCTGTCGGGCGTGGAACAGCCGCACGTGGTGGTGCTGAACCGCCGCGGCGAGGTGCTGGCCCGCGTCGAAGGCCCGTTCAACCCCGAGAAGGCCCGCGCGCTGCGCGCCACGCTGGACGACGAGTAGCCCCCGCTCAATCGAGCGCGGCGCGCGCGGCCTGCGTCAGCGCCTGGCTGATTCCGTCCAGCACCTCGGACTCCAGGTTCCAGCAGTGCCAGTACAGCGCCACGCGCTCGGCGTGGCCGGGCGCGATGTCCACCAGCTGCCCGGCCGCCAGCAGTTCGCGCACCAGCAGTTCGGGCACCACGCTGGCGCCCCAGCCGGCCAGCACGGCGCGCACCTGGCCTTCCGAACTCGGCACGAACAGCTGGTTCAGCGCCAGCCGCGGCAGGCCCAGCCGGCCCGAGACGAATTCGCGCTGCATGTCGTCCTTGCGGTTGAAGGCCACGAACGGCACCTGGTGGAAGTTGTGCGGCGTGAGTTCGCCGCCCATGCGCTGCTGCGCGAACGCCGGGGCGGCCACGGCCACGTAGCGCATCGCGCCCAGCGGCACCATGCGGCAGCCGCGCAGGGCCTGGTCCAGCGTGGTCACGCAGCCCAGCACCTGGCCCTCGCGCAGCCACTCCTGCGTGAAATCCTGGTCGTCCGCGATGATCTCCAGCGGCAGGCCCTGGGCCACGGGCTCCTGCAGCGCGGGCAGCACCCAGGTGGCGATGCTGTCGGCATTCACCGCGACGGCCACGCGCTCCTGCTCGCGCAGCCGTCCGCCGGCCTGCGGCGCGAAGGCGCGCATGTCGCGGTCCAGGTCGGCGCGCAGCAGCCGCAGCTGGCGCGTGTGCTTGAGCAGCAGCTGCCCGGCCGGCGTGGCCTTCAGCGGGCGCCGCACCAGCAGCACGGTGCCGGCCTGCGCCTCCAGCGCCTGCAGCCGCTGCGACACCGCCGACTGTGTGATGTGCAGGCGCTGCGCGGCGCGCTCGAAGCCGCCCTCCTCGACGATGGCGGCCAGGCATTCCAGCGCATCGGGATCGAACATGTGCATGGGGGCGATGGTATGGTCAGCGCCACCACAAGAGGAGGCGGCGCCGCGCGCCACACCGATGAAGCTTTTCTACGGCTGGCGCATGGTCGGCGCGGGCGGCGGACTGCAGTTCCTGCAGGCCATGCTGCTGCAGCAGGCCTTCGGCGCCTACGTGGCCGTGCTGGCCGAGGAGCGCGGCTGGAGCAAGACCACGCTGTCGGGTGCCGCCGCCATGCAGTCGGCCGAATCGGCGCTGCTGGGCCCGGTGCTGGGCTGGCTGGTAGACAGGATCGGCCCGCGCGCCATGATCCGCGCCGGCGTGGTGGCCTTCGGCCTGGGCTTCATGCTGCTGAGCCGCATCGACAGCGTGGGCGGCTTCTACATGGCGGTGGCCGTCATCGCCGTCGGCACCAGCCTGTCGGGCTACTTCCCGATCAACGTGGCCGTGATCCGCTGGTTCTCGCGGAAGCGCGCGCGGGCGCTGTCGGCCATGAACCTGGGCATGGCGATGGGCGGGCTGTTCGTGCCCATCGTGGCCTGGTCGCTGGTGGCCAACGGCTGGCGCGCCACGGCCTTCGCCTCGGGCGTGGCGTCGATCCTGATCGGCTGGCCGCTGGCCTCGATGTTCCGCAGCCGGCCCGAGGACCACGGCGCCACCGTGGACGGCGACCCCGTCGCGCCGCCCCCCGCCGCCGGCAGCGGCACGGCGCCCGCCGTGGCGCCGCAGCGCGAGTTCACCGCGCGCGAGGCGCTGCGCACGCGCGCCTTCTGGCTGCTGGGCCTGGGCCACGGCTTCGCGCTGCTGGTGGTCACGGCCGTCAACGTGCACGCCATCAGCCACATGAAGGAAGGCCTGGGCTACAGCGTGGCGCAGGCCGCGCTGGTCGTCACGCTGCTGACGGGCGCGCAGATCGGCGGCGTGCTGCTGGGCTGGCTGATCGGCGACCGCTACGACAAGCGCTACCTCTCGGCCGGCTGCATGCTGGCGCACGGCGTGGCGCTGCTGCTGCTGACCTACGGCCACCATGCCACGGCCATGGTGGCGGCCTTCGCGGTGCTGCACGGCGCGGCCTGGGGCCTGCGCGGCCCGCTCATGCAGGCGATCCGCGCCGACTACTTCGGCCGCAACGCGATCGGCATGATCCTGGGCCTGTCGACGCTGATCATCGCGGTCGGCCAGGTCGCGGGGCCCCTCGTGGCCGGCGTGCTGGTCGACCTGACGGGCAACTACCGCGCCGGCTTCACGGTGCTGGCGCTACTGGCGGCCAGCGGCTCGCTGCTGTTCCTGTTCGCGCGCAAGCCCGGTTGAACCTGTCGCCCACGCGTCGGGGCCATTGCGCCGCTGCCGAGCACGGCCAGGGTGGGCCTCCTAGAATTTTCGCTTTGCCAGCCGATCCGCCAGCGCCATGCCTCTTCCGCCGCCAGCCCCCCGCACGCCCGCGCACGACCGCCACATCAGCTACCGCGGCTTCCACCGCGACGATGGCCTGTGGGACATCGAAGGCCACCTGCGCGACACCAGGCCCTACGGCAAGACCGTGCGTGGCCGCGAACGCGCCGCCGGTGCGCCCGTGCACGACATGCAGGTGCGCGTGACCATCGACGACAACATGACCATCGTCGACATCCACGCCGCCATGCTGACCACGCCGTTCGAGGAATGCCCGCGTGCCGAGCCGCCCGTGCGCCAGCTGATCGGCGCCACGCTGGGCCGCGGCTGGCGCCGCGCGCTGGACGAGGCCATCGGCAGCACGCGCGGCTGCACCCATCTGCGCGAACTGCTGTTCGGCACCGCGACGGCCGCATTCCAGACCCTGGGCGCGTACCGCGACCACCTGCGCCAGCAGCGCGGCGAACCCGAGCCCGAGCGCACCACCCCACCCTTCTTCATGGGCGGCTGCATGTCCTGGGACTTCGACGGTCCCGTGGTCGCGCGCATCGCGCCCCAATTCATCGGCTGGCACCGCCGCCAGGAGAACTGACATGGAACCGCTGCGCATCGACATCGTCTCCGACGTGGTCTGCCCCTGGTGCTACATCGGCAAGCGCCGGCTCGAGGCCGCGCTGGCCAGCCCCGAAGCCGCCGGCCTGCCGCCCGTGCAGATCACCTGGCACCCGTTCCAGCTGAACCCCGACCTGCCGGCCGAGGGCATCGACCGCAAGGCCTACCTCGAAGAGAAGTTCGGCGGACCCGAACGCGCCGCCGCGATCTATGAGCGCGTGCGCGCCGCCGGCCGCACGGCGGGGCTGGAGCTCAACATCGACGGCATCGCGCGCCAGCCCAACACGCGCCTGGCCCATGCGCTGATCGATTTCGCGCAGCGCAGCGGGGGCGATGCCACCGATGTGAAGGAGCGCCTGCTGCGCGCCTACTTCATCGAGAACCGCTTCGTCGGCGATGCCGAGGTGCTGGCCGCCATCGCCGCCGAGGCCGGCCTGGACGCCGCAGCCGCGCGCGCGCACCTGGACGACCCCGAGGCCCTGGCCGCGATCGACGAGGCCGATCAGCAGGCGCGGCAGATGGGCGTGAGCGGCGTGCCCTTCTTCATCTTCAACCGCAAGCTCGCGGTGTCGGGAGCGCAGGAGCCGGCCACGCTGGTCGGCGCGATGCGCCAGGCGGTCGAGCAGGCCTGAGTCCCCTGGGACTTCCGATCTCGTCGAGCGGCGCCCGCTCGGCGACGGCCGGATCGGCCGAAGGGCTGTTCTGCCAGGAGACGACACGTGCGCGATACACTACCCGTCCTTGTATCGCACAGGAGACGAGCATGCCGATTTCCCTGCGCCTTCCGCCCGAACTGGAGGCACAGATCGCCGGCTTCGGTGCACGCGAAGGCCTGACGAAGTCGGCGGTCATCGTGCGCAGCATCCACGAGTTTCTCGCCCGCAACGCGCACCCCTCGGCCTTCGAGATCTACGAGCAGGTCATGCGTGAAGCCGAGGGCGCCCCGGACAGCGCGCTGCCGCCAGCGCCTGCGGGAAGCCACAAGCAACAGGTGCGCGATGCCATCGCCCGCAAGCATGCGGAGCGTTCCGCACGGGCCAGCAAGGCCTTGGCGGCACCGCGCCGCAGCGCCCGCCGGTCCGCATGAACACCCTGGCCGATTCGGGGTACTTCGTCGGGCTGTTCAACCCCAAGGACCACCACCATGGCCGTTGCAAGGCCTTCTTCGAAACCTATGCGGGCGTGACCACGACCACCTGGGCGGTGTTCGTGGAAGTCAGCGCGCTGCTCACGCACGCCCGGCAGAAGGCCTTCTTCGCCTGGGCGGCCAGCAGCCAGGCCCTGGGTCATCTGCGCATCGCGTCACCGCCGGCCGATGCCGTGGCGGCTTTGTGGCAGATGATGGACAAGTACGAAGACCTGCCCATGGACTTCTGCGACGCCAGCCTGGTGTACCTGGCCTTGCACCTCAAGATCCACCGCATCGCCACGACCGACGTGCGCGACTTTTCGGTCTACCGCCTTCCCGGGAACAAGCGCTTCGTCCACGTGCTGGACACGGCCTGAAGCTTCAGCCGTGCATCAGCGTCCACAGCCGCGCGGCCGACACCGGCATCTGCAGCTGCGGCGCCTTGGCCGCCAGCCCGTTGCGGGCCAGCGCGTCGGCCACCGCGTTGACGATGGCCGGCGTGGCGCCGATGGTGCCGAGCTCGCCCACGCCCTTCACGCCCAGCGGGTTGTTCTTGCAGGGCACGCTCTGGTCCATGCGCGTGACGAAGTCGGCGCGCAGGATGTCGGCGCGCGGCACGGCGTAGTCCATCAGGCTGCCGGCCACGGGCTGGCCGGTCTCGCGGTCGTAGACCACCTCTTCGCACAACGCCTGGCCGATGCCCTGCACGGCGCCGCCGTCGAGCTGGCCGGTCACGATCAGCGGGTTGATCACGCGGCCCACGTCGTTCATCGAGGCATAGGCCACGACCTCCACGGCGCCGGTCTGCGGGTCCAGCTCGATCTCGCTGATGTGGCAGCCGTTGGGCCAGGTCGGGCCGGCCACGCTGCTCGTGGAGTCCATGAAGATGCGGCGCTCGGGCTGGCGCGCGGCCAGCTCGAACAGGCCGATCCGCAGGTCGGTGCCGGCGACGGTGAAGGCACCCGCCTCGTAGCGGATGTCCTCGGCCGCGGCCTCGAGTTCCTTGGCCGCGAGTTCGCGCGCCTTGTCGATGGTGCGCTCGCTGCCCACGCGCACGGCCGAGCCGCCCGTGAAGATGGAGCGCGAGCCGGCGCTGCCGAAGCCGTCGCCGCGGTCGGTGTCGCCCAGCACCACGCGCACCTTCTCGGGCGGCACGCCGAAGGCGTCGACCACGAGCTGCGCGAGCGAGGTGGCGATGCCCTGGCCCATGGCGTTGACGGCCGAGAACACCTCGATCATGCCGTCGGCCTGCACCTCCACCGTCACGCGCTCCTCGAACACGTTGCCGCCGGTCCATTCCAGGAAGGTGGCGATTCCCTGGCCACGCCATTTGCCGTTGGCGGCCGAGGCCTCGGCACGGGCGTCGAAGCCGGTCCAGTCGGCCAGCGCCAGGGCCTGGTCCATCTGCTGCTCGAAGGCGCCCGTGTCGTAGGTCTGCGCCATCGGGTTCTTGTACGGCATCTGCTCGGGGCGGATGAAGTTGGCCCGGCGCAGCGCGATGCGGTCGATGCCGGTCTGGCGCGCGGCCTCGTCCATCAGGCGCTCGATGTTGAAGATGGCCTCGGGCCGGCCGGCGCCGCGGTAGGCGCCGGTGGGCGCCTGGTTGGTCAGCACGGCCTGGAAGTGGAAGTCGATGGTCTGGATGTCGTAGACGCTGGTCTGCACCCAGGGGCCGATCAGCAGCTGGATGGCCACGCCGGTGCCGGTGGCGTAGGCACCCACGTTGGCCTGCGAGGCGATGCGCAGCGCGAGGATCCTGCCGTGTTCGTCCAGCGCCAGTTCTGCGCGCGTCTGCATGTCGCGGCCGTGGTAGGTGGAGAGGAACTCCTCGCTGCGGTCGGCCACCCATTTCACGCTGCGGCGCAGTTGGTGCGCGGCATGGGCCAGCGCCACGTCCTCGAGGTAGGCGCCGGTCTTCATGCCGAAGCCGCCGCCCACGTCGCCCACCACCACGCGCGCCTGCTCGCGGGCCAGGCCCAGTGCATCGGCGACGGTGTTGCGCACGCCCGAGGGCATCTGCGTGGACATGCGGATGCTGAGCCGGCCATCGGCGGCGTCGACGCCGGCCAGCACCGTGCGCGGCTCCAGCGTCAGCGCGGCCAGGCGCTGGTGCGTGATGTCCAGCGCGACACGGTGGCGCGCACGCGCGAAGGCCTCGGCCGTGGCCTGGGCGTTGCCGTGGCGCATCTCGGCGGCGATGTTGTCCGGCGCGGCCTCGGTCAGCACCGGCGCGCCGGCGGACAGGGCCTGCGCCGAGCGTGGCCACGGCGGGCAGTTCGGCATAGTCCACGAACACGGCCTCGGCCGCGTCGCGCGCCTGCTGCAATGTCTCGGCCACCACCAGGGCCACGGGCTCGCCGACGAAGCGCACGCGCTCGTGCGCCAGCGCATGCAGCGGCGGCGTGACGCCGGGGCCGCCATCGGCGCGCTTGAAGCCGGCCGTGCCCGGCAGCGGCTTGACGCCCGCGGCCACGAGGTCGGCCCCGGTGTAGACGCCCACCACGCCGGCCATGCCGCGCGCAGCCTCGGCATCCACCGACACGATGCTGGCATGCGGATAGGGCGAGCGCACGAACACCGCGCGCAGCTGGGCCTGGGGCACCACGTCGTCGGTGAACTTGCCGCGGCCGGCCAGCAGAGCGTCGTCTTCGAGCCGGCGAACCGCCTGGCCGCTGCCGAAACGGGTGGGGGAAGCGAGGGTGTCCAAAGCTGCGCCTTTCGGGGAATCGGGGGCCATCGGGCACTTCGCGGCCCGATGGCCGCGGAGCGAAGCAGCGTCGGAAATTAACAGAAATCGGGCCGCGGCGCGGCGCCTGCGCGACCCGTGTTCAGCCCTTCTGCTGACGGTAGGCGCGGTCCATCTCGGGCGACTTGCTGGTGTCCTGCACGCCGCGCTGCAGGTCGCCGTGGGCCTGCCGGCCCTCGGGCGGCACGCGGCCGTCGGTCATGCCCTGCTCGGACTGGTCGCGCTCGTGCGGCAGGGCCAGGTCGTCGTCCGGGCGCACCAGCGCGCCGGGCCTGGGACGGCGGCGCAGGTAGTTGACGCGGGGCTTGGAAGAGCCGGGGGGCCTGTCGTTGGCTGCCATGGTGGTGTTCTCCTGGCCGCCAGGCAGGACCGGACGGCAATGGGCAAGCGCCCGACTCTGCGGCCGGCGTTGCGCCGGCGTTGTCGGAGAGCAGCCAGACTGCCCGTAGGACGCCCGCGCCACCGTTGACCCTGGCGCCAGGCCCGCCAATCGGGCTGCGCCGCGGAGCCGCGCGGGCAGTTCGGGTAGATCTCCCGGTCCATGCCTGTTCCCGCCGTGCCGCCGCAAGCGCGTGCACCGAGTTTTTCCGCCGCCGAGTTCCGCCAGGGCCTGTCCATGTTCGCCACCGGCGTGACCATCGTCACCGCGCGCCGGGCCGACGGCCAGCTGATCGGCCTGACCGCCAATTCCTTCAACTCCGTCTCGCTGAATCCGCCGCTGGTGCTGTGGAGCCTGGCGCAGGCGGCCTCGTCCATGGCCGCGCTGAGCGCCGGCTCGCACTACGCCATCAACATCCTGGCCTCGGACCAGAAGGCGCTGGCCGAGCGCTTCGCTGCCCGCGGCGCCGACCGCTGGCGCGGCGTGGCCTGGCGCGAGGGCGTGGCCGGCGCGCCCTTGCTGGAAGGCGCGGCCGCCGTGTTCGAGTGCTTCAACCGCAGCCGCTACGAGGAAGGCGACCATGTCGATCTTCGTCGGCGAGGTCGAGCACTGCGCCCACCGGCCGGGCGCCTCGCCGCTGCTGTTCCACGGCGGACGCTTCTACACCGAGCACCCCCTCTGAACCATGCAGGCGCAGCGCAAGGACCACCTGGATGGCCTGGCGGTCGGCCTGCTGCTGGTCTGCTGCGTGCTCTGGGGCGCCCAGCAGGTGCTGGTCAAGGCCACCATCGCCCACGTGCCGCCCGTGCTGCAGGG
The DNA here is from genome assembly GCA_049840715.1 of Pseudorhodoferax sp. Taxonomy (GTDB): domain Bacteria; phylum Pseudomonadota; class Gammaproteobacteria; order Burkholderiales; family Burkholderiaceae_C; genus Pseudorhodoferax. The sequence goes on along the minus strand of JASGJO010000009.1, from coordinate 97,467 downwards.
CGCGCTGCGCTTCGTCGCGGCCACGCTGCTGCTGATGGGCTGGTGCCGCTGGCGCGGCATCGCGCTGTTCGGGCGCGACGGTTCGCTCAAGGCCGGGCTGGCCGCCGGCCTGCTGTTCTTCGGCGAGTTCGTCTGCCTGTACCTGGGGCTGGTGCACACCACGGCCTCGCGTGCCACGGTGTTCCTGTACACCTCGCCGTTCTGGGTGGCGCTGCTGCTGCCCTGGTGGGTTCCCAGCGAGCGGCTGCGGCCGGCGCAGTGGACCGGGCTGGGCTTCGCCTTCGTGGCCGTGGCCTTCGCGCTGCGCGAGGGCTTCGGCACGGGGCTGGACACCTGGCGCGGCGACCTGCTGTCGCTGCTGGCGGCGCTGCTGTGGGGCCTGACCACGGTGCTGATCCGCGCCACCGGGCTCACGCGGCTGGCGCCCGAGAAGCTGCTGTTCTACCAGCTGGCGGTCTGCGCGCTGCTGTTCCCGCCGCTGTCGCTGGCCATGGGCGAGCGCTGGGACGTGCAGTTCACGCCCTTCGTCGTGAGCTCGCTGCTGCTGCAGACCGTGGTGGGCGCCTTCGCGAGCTACCTGGCCTGGATGTGGCTGCTGGGCCGCTACCCGGCCACGCGGCTGTCGGCCTTCATCTTCCTGACGCCGCTGTGCGCGCTGGCGTTCGGCGCCCTGGCGCTGCACGAGCCGCTGACGCCCAGCCTGCTGGGGGCCATGGCGCTCGTGGCGGCCGGCATCTGGCTCGTCAACCGCGCGCCGCTTCGGCGATGATCGCCCCTCTCCTCCCCTGCAAGGAAGCCCCATGTCTTTGATCGAGATCCGCAAGCGCAGCCTGACCATCGAGACCACCTACCACGAAGGTGGCCCGCCGGTGGAGACGCCGCTCAAGCTGGCCGCGGCCTGCGCCGTGATCCGCAACCCCTACGCGGGCCGCTACGAGCCCGACCTGATGCCCTTCATGGCCGAGCTGCGCGGCCTGGGCACGCTGCTGGCGCAGGAGCTCGTGGACACGCTGGGCCGCGACAAGGTGGAGGTCTACAGCAAGGCCGCCATCGTCGGCGTGGACGGCGAGATGGAGCACGGCGCGGTCTGGCACGAAGCCGGCGGCTGGGCCATGCGCACCGTGCTGGGCGAGCCCAAGGCCATCGTGCCGGCGGCCAAGGCCGTGGCCGGCGCGGGCTACCGGCTCATGGTGCCCGTGCACTACATCCACGCCTGCTACGTGCGCAGCCACTTCAACAGCATCGAGGTCGGCATCCAGGACGCTCCCAGGCCCAAGGAGATCCTGTTCGCGCTCGTGATGGGCACGGGCGGGCGCGTGCATTCGCGCCTGGGCGGCCTGCTCAAGGAGAACGTGTCCGTCCACGACGGGCAGCGCTGATCACGGCTGCGCCAGCAGCCCCGCCATGGCCTGCACCGTCAACGGCGCCGAGCCCTCGGCCTTGTTGCCGATCGTGAGGTAGGCGTGGTGGCCCGCGGCCGTGGTCGCGCGCGCCACGCGGGCCAGGGCCGCGCGCGTTTCCGGATCCGGGTCGACCAGCTTGTCGAAGGGCTGGTACAAGGCCTTGGCATCCTCGTAGCCGTAGGCGCCGTGCAGGCGGTTCAGGTTCCAGCGGCAGACCATGGGGCCAGGCCACAGCGCGCGCAGCACGGGCAGTTGCGCGGCGATCGGCGGCAGCTTGGCATGGCCGCCCAGGCAGTAGGTGGCGCCGCCCGCGCGCAAGGCCTCGGCGAAGGCCGGCACCAGCCATTCGGCGTTGCGCACCTCCACGGCCAGCACGAGGTCGGGCGCCTGCGCACGCAGTTCGGCCAGCGGCGGCAGCGCGGCCAGCATGGCCTGCAGCCGGTCGATCCAGTGCGGCATGCGCGCCAGCATGGCCGGCGCCAGCGGGCTCAACTGGAACACCAGCGCGCCGGCCTTGGCGCCCAGGCCCTGCAGCGCCGGCTCGACGAAGGCCGACCAGGCCAGGCCCGGATCGAGGAAGCCCGCGTTGGCGCGCATGCCCTGCCCGTCCTCGCGCCGCACCAGCGCATCGGCCACGACGCTGGGCGCCTTGACCACGAAGCGAAAGCCGGCCGGCACCTGCTCGGCGTAGGCCGCGTACTGGGCCACGGTCAAGGGCTGGTAGAAGGCCCTGTCCAGCGAGACCGCGTTCAGGAGCGGGTGCTGGGCATAGGTGGCCAGGCCGCGCCGCGCGAGCATGGACTCGGTGTATTCGCCCTCCCAGACCAAGCCGTCCCAACCCGGGAAGGACCAGGACGAGGTGCCCAGGTGCAGCCGCGCGGGCAGGCGTGCCGCGCATTCGGCGAATTCGGCCGGCCAGGGCGCAGGCCGGACCTGGCGCATGCGCGCGCGCGGCGCGGCCACGGCAGGCGGCGCCGCTGCGGGAACCGGCGCCGGTACAGGCGCAGGCGCCGGGTCTTCAGGGAACAACCGGTCCTGCAATGCCTCAACCCTGCGCCGCGTGCGTGCGCGCGAAGTCCTCGTACCAGGCCAGGCAGGCCGGGTTGGCCATGGTGCCGCGGTTGAGCACCTTGTCGGGGCTCTGGCCCAGCAGCAGCTTCTTGATCGGCAGCTCCTGCTTCTTGCCCGACAGCGTGCGCGGGATCTCGGGCACCTGGAAGATGGCGTCGGGCACGAAGCGCGGCGACAGCGCGCGGCGCACGGCCTCGTCGAGCCGGCCCTTGAGCGCATCGTCCAGCACCAGCCCCTCGCGCAGCACCACGAACAGCGGCATCCAGCTGGGCCGGCCCAGGTACTCGAGGTCGACCACCATGGCGTCCAGCACCTCGGGCAGCGACTCGATCGCGCTGTAGATCTCGCTCGTGCCCATGCGCAGGCCGTGGCGGTTGATGGTGGCGTCGCTGCGGCCGAAGATCACGCAGCTGCCGTCGGCGTCCACGCGCAGCCAGTCGCCGTGGCGCCAGACGCCCGGGAAGGTGTCGAAGTAGCTGGCCAGGTAGCGCGCGTCGCCCGCGTCGTTCCAGAAGTACAGCGGCATCGAGGGAATGGGCCGCGTGCAGACCAGCTCGCCGACCTCGCCGACCAGCGGCTGGCCTTCGTCGCTCCAGGCCTCGACGGCCGAGCCCAGCATGCGGCACTGCATCTTGCCGGGCACGAGCGGCAGCGTGCGCAGCCCGCCGATGAAGCCGCCCGCGAAATCGGTGCCGCCCGAGACGTTGCACCACCAGATGTTCTCCACGCCCAGGCGCTGGAACTGCGCCGTGCCCCAGCGCTGCACGTCCTCGGCGAGCGGCGAGCCCGTGGTGCCCAGTGCGCGCACGCGCGCCAGCCCGGGGTAGCGCGACAGGTCCACGCCGGCCTTCATGCAGTTGGCGAAGTAGGCCGCGCCCGCGCCGAAGAAGGTCACGCCCGTGCTTTCGGCGAAGCGCCACAGCACCTCCCAGTCGGGCTGCTCGCGGCTGCCGCCCGGGCTGCCGTCGAAGATGCAGCAGGTGGTGCCGGCCAACAGGCCCCCGACCTGGCAGTTCCACATGATCCAGCCCGTGGTGCTGTACCAGAGGAAGCGCTCGCCCTTCCCCGGGCCGTCCCGGTAGCTGCAGCCGATGTCGTTGTGCAGCGTGGACAGCGCCAGCGCCACCACGACGATGCCGCCGTGGCCGTGCACGATGGGCTTGGGCAGGCCCGTGGTGCCGCTGGAGTAGACGATCCACAGCGGGTGGTCGAACGGCAGCCAGTCGGGCTCGAACGCGGCGGACCCGGCATCCTCGCGCGCCAGCACCTCGGCCAGCGGCTGGCTGCCGGCCACGGGCGGCAGGCCGCCCAGGTTGTCCAGCACCAGCAGGTGGCGCACGCTGGGCAGGGCCGCGCGCAGTTCGGCCACGGTCTGGGTGCGGTCCAGGTCGCGGCCGCCGTAGGTCACGCCGTCGCAGGCGATCAGCACCACGGGCTCGATCTGGCGGAAGCGGTCGAGCACGGCGGCCTGGCCCATGTCGGGCGCGCAGACGCTCCAGACCGCTCCGATGCTGGCCACGGCCAGGAAGGCCACCATGGTCTCGGGGATGTTGGGCAGGTAGGCGGCCACGCGGTCGCCGCGCTGCACGCCCTGCGCGCGCAGGTGCAGGGCCAGGGCCGCCACCTGGCGGCGCAGCTGCGGCCAGGACAGCTCACGGCGCTGGCCGCGCTCGTTGTCGCTGACGATGGCCGGGCAGCCCGCGGCGTGGGCCGCGTCCACGTGGCGCAGCACCTGGCGCGCGTAGTTGGTCTGCGCGCCGGGGAACCAGTCGGCGCCAGGCATGGTGTCGTCGGCCAGCACGGCACGGTGCGGCGTGGGCGACTGCATGGCGAAGTAGTCCCAGATGCTCTGCCAGAAGCCTTCCAGGTCGGTGGTGGACCAGCGCCACAGCGCGTCGTAGTCGGCGAACGCCAGGCCGCGCGTGGCCTGCAGCCAGTCGCGGTAGTGGGTGATGTGCGGGGTGCGGTCGGGCGGGTTGGGGGGCATGCGGTTCGTCTCCTCCTGTCGGCGCCGCGCGTGGCGCCTGCGGACAGCATGATCCTAGATTCGGCGGTCGACCGCTTGCAGCCTTCGGGAAAGTCGCACGGGGTTCAGCGCCGGGACGCGGGCGGCGGCGGTTCGGGTGCGTCCTCGTCGCCGCCCAGCAGGCGCCCGATCGCGGCGCCGATGGCCGTGCCGATGCCGGGCAGCACCACGGTGCCGGCGGCGGCGCCGATGGCCGGGGCCTTGGAGACCTGCACCTGCAGTTCCCCGAGCCGCCCCTGCACCGTCAGCGGCAGGCCGACCACGCCGTCGACCACGTCGACCGCGGCCTTGGCCTGCAGCCGGCGCTGGTGCAGCCGGGCCGAGCCCGAGGCCGTCAGCGCGCCGGCCTGGGCGCGGATGCCGGTGAAGCGGATCTCCATGCCCTGGCCCGGCGTGTTCTGCGTGTCGACCTGGCCCTCGAGCAGGTCCAGCCGCGTCTGGCCCTGGTGCTCGCGGCCCAGCGTGTCGATCGCGCGCTGCAGGTCGAAGCGCAGCAGCGTGGCCGGCCGCACCGTGAAGCGCGTGGCCGTGTGCAGGCTCTGGGCCAGCGCCAGCGGGTTTTCGCCGGTCGCGGACAGCCGGGTCTGGCCATCGGCCTTGCCGCCCACGGGCGAGTTTCGGTTGAACGCGGCCAGCGCCTGCTGCACCTCCACGCCGCGCGGCGCCAGCTCGCCCTGCAGGCGCAGCTGGCCGTCGGCCGCGGTGTGCAGCGTGGCCTGGCCGTCGGCGCTGCCGCCGGCCAGGCGCGCACGCAGGCCGAAACGCTGCGTGACGCCGTCCTGCGCCTGGCGCGTGATCCGCAGCTCGGCCACGGGCTCCAGGCCCGGCCGCCAGAACCTGGCTTCGCGCAGCTGCAGGCCTGCATCGAAGGCCAGATCGCCCGCATAGGCCACGGCCACGCCGCTGTGCGAGACCCAGGTCAGGTCGCGGAACGCCAACCGGTCCAGCGCGACGGCCGGCGCCGCCTCCTGCGGCGCCCGGGGCGCACCGCGCCGCAGTTCGCGCAGCGAACGCTGCACGACGGTGCCGCCGTCGATCTCCAGGCTGTGCAGTTCCACGCGGCCGGCCAGCATCGGCAGCAGGCGCGGCTGCAGCAGCACGCGGCGCAGTTCCAGCGGGCGCGGCTGGTCGGTGGCGACGTCGCGCAGTTCCAGCGCCGGGCGCGGCAGCAGCCGCCAGTGCAGCGCGCCGACGTGCACGCCCACGCCCAGCGCGACGCCGGCCTCCTGCGCGAGCCGCGCGGCCAGTTCCTGCTCGGACGGCAGCCACCACCATGCCGCCAGCGCCGCCGCGGCGGGCACGGCAACGGCCAGAGCGAGCAAGGTCTTGCGCATGGCGCGCAGTGTGCGCCCACGGCGCAGCCCGCCACAGGCCGGGCCGCCGCGTGCGCGCGTAGGCGCATGTCGCCTGCGGGCCAACAGCGCCGCGGGGCGGCCCGTATAGTGGCGGCCCGCCACTTCAGCCCATGCTGCCATGCCCATCTGGAAGAAGCCCGTTTCCGTCGACATCCTCACCGCGGGCAGCCGCGGCACGGCCGTGGAACACCTGGGCATCGAATTCCTGGAGGTCGGCGAGGACTTCATCCGCGGCCGTGTGCCGGTGGACCAGCGCACGCGCCAGCCCTACGGCCTGTTGCACGGCGGCGTGAGCGTGGTGCTGGCCGAGACGCTGGGCTCCTGCGGCGCGGCCTACGCCGTGCCCGAGGACTGGCGCGCCGTGGGCCTGGACATCAACGCCAACCACCTGCGCGGCGCCACCAGCGGCTGGGTGACGGGCACGGCGCGGCCCGTGCACATGGGCCGCAGCACCCACGTCTGGCAGATCGACCTGGCCAACGAGGCCGGCGAGCTGACCTGCGTCTCGCGCATCACCATGGCGATCCTGGCGCCGAGATAGGGAACATCGCCCCAGGCCGCCGAGCCGGATCCGCGGCGCCCGCGGGCCAGGCTAGTCGGGCGATCCGGTGCGGGCCATGCGCTCGCTCTTCCAGTACACGTCGTCGCCGCCGTCCATGCGGTTGACCACGCGCGCCAGCACGAACAGCAGGTCCGACAACCGGTTCAGGTAGTGGCGCGGCGCCTCGCGCACGGCCTCGGCGCGGCCCAGCGCGACCACGGCCCGCTCGGCGCGGCGCGCCACCGTGCGGCACACATGGGCCTGCGATGCGGCGCGCGTGCCGGCCGGCAGGATGAACTCGGCCAGCCGCGGCAGCTGCGCGTTGTGGTCGGCCAGGGCCTGGTCGAGCTGCAGAACGGCCTCGGGCTTGAGCAGCTCGAAGCCCGGGATCGACAGCTCGCCGCCCAGGTTGAACAGCTGGTGCTGCACATCCACGAGCAGTTCGCGCACCGCCGCCGGCAGCGGCTCGCAGAGCAGCAGGCCCAGGTGCGAATTGAGCTCGTCGACCTCGCCGATGGCGGTGATGCGCAGGCTGTCCTTGGCGACGCGCGTGTTGTCGCCCAGCCCGGTGGTGCCGTCGTCGCCCGTGCGCGTGGCGATCTGCGTGAGGCGCTTGCCCATGCGATGGTCCTTGTCAGCCTAGATTCGGTCGTTGGATGCGCCCGAGCGCGGTGCCGGCGGGTGCATGGCGTGCTCGCCCAGCAGGTGAGCGCGAGCGAAGATGCCGAGTCCAGTGTTCATGCGGTTCTCCTGAAGGCTGCGAGCGGCCGACTGCCGAATCCAGTGCAAAGCCGGGCATTGTGCCGCTTCCAAATGTGAAGTCGCGCGGCCAGATGTGAGCCCGGCAACAGGGCGCAAGAGTGCTGGCGCGGCGCGCGCGCGTTTGCTGCAATGGCGGCCCCGCCACTCCTCCCACGCTATCCCGCATGCGCAAGTCCCGCACCCTCGCCCGCTTCGAAGAACACAGCCTGGTCCTGTTCGCCGCCCTGGCGATGGGCGGCTCGGGCGCCGCAGTCCACGCGCGCGAATACGGCAGCCTGGTGCAGGCGCAGATGCAGCAGCCCGCACCGCGCGCCGCGCGCGACGAGGCCTACCAGCGTGCCAACGCGGCCTTCGACCGCGCCGATGCCAACGGCGACGGCAAGTTGAGCCGCGAGGAGGCACAGCGCCTGCCGGCCGTGGCCGAGCGTTTCGACGAGATCGACGGCAACGGCGACCGCTTCCTCTCGCGTGAGGAATTCCAGCGCGGCGTGATCGACTGAAGCGCCGCGCCGTGGCGCGGACGCAGCGCCCGGCCTATGAACCCGCCCCGCCCTGCACCACGGCCACGCATTCGATCTCGATCAGCATGCGCGGGTCGGGCAGCGCCGCCACCACGCAGGTGGTGCGCGCCGGGAACGGCGCCGGGCCGAAGGCCAGCGCGTAGCGCACGTTCATCTCGGCCACGTCCTGCGCGCGCGTGAGCAGCACGTTGGCCTTGGCGATGCCGCGCAGGCTGCTGCCGGCCTCGGCCAGGATGGCGCGCAGGTTCACCAGCGCCTGGTCGAACTGGGCCGCGAAGTCGTCTTCGTCGATGCGCCCGTCGTCGTGGTAGCCCGGCGTGCCGGAGACGAAGACGAGGCTGCCCACACGCGTGGCCGAGGACAAGGGCGGCGTCCTGGCGCGCAGCGGGGCGTAGTAGTCGATGGTGGTGGACATGGCGGCTCACGGAGGTGGGTGGACGGGCCGCCCATGTTCGCATCCCCGGTCCAGCGCGATGCCTGCGTCCCGGATGGCCTTGCCCCGGACGGGTGTGTGTCGGTGCGCAGCATGGCGGCCGCTGCCGGCCCCGTCCTGCGCGCGCAGCGGGCCTGCGGCCGGATCAGCTCGCGGCCTTGATCATGTTGCGCGCGATCACGAGTTGCTGGATCTGGCTCGTGCCCTCGTACAGGCGGAACAGGCGCACGTCGCGGTAGAAGCGCTCGATGCCGTGGTCGGCCACGTAGCCCGAGCCGCCGAAGATCTGCACCGCGCGGTCGGCCACCTTGCCGCAGATTTCCGAGGCGAACAGCTTGCAGCACGAGGCCTCGGTCGAGACGTTCTCGCCGTTGTCGCGCCGGCGCGCGGCGTCGATGACCATGCAGCGCGCGGCATAGGCTTCCATCTTGCTGTCGGCCAGCATGGCCTGCACGAGCTGGAACTCGGCGATGGGCTGGCCGAACTGGCGGCGCTCCATGGCGTACTTGAGCGCGTCTTCCAGCATGCGCTCGGCCGCGCCCACGCAGATCGCGGCGATGTGGATGCGGCCCTTCTCCAGCACCTTCATCGCGGTCTTGAAGCCCTGGCCTTCCTTGCCGCCGATGATGTTCTCGGCCGGCACGCGCACGTTGTCGAAGGTCACGTCGGCCGTGTGCGCGCCGCGCTGGCCCATCTTCTTGTCGGGCTTGCCGACCGTGATGCCGGGCGTCCTGGCGTCGACGATGAAGGAGGAGACACCGCCCGCACCCTTGTTGTTGGGGTCGGTGCGCGCCATCAGCGTGAAGATGCCGGCCGTGGGCGCGTTGGTGATGAAGCGCTTGCTGCCGTTGACGACGTAGTGGTCTCCCTCGCGGCGCGCGGTCGTGCGCAGCGAGGCCGCGTCCGAGCCGGCCTCGGGCTCGGTCAGCGCGAAGCTGGCCGTCAGCTCGCCGCTGGCCAGCTTGGGGAGCCAGTAGTCCTTCTGCGCCTGCGTGCCGTCGATCAGGATGCCCTGCGAGCCGATGCCCACGGTGGTGCCGAACAGCGAGCGGAAGGCCGGCGAGGTGCGGCCCATCTCGAACATGATCAGCGACTCCTCCTCCATGGTCACGCCCAGGCCGCCGTACTCCTCGGGCACGGTCAGGCCGAACAGGCCCATGGCCTTCATCTCCTTGACGATGTCCTCGGGGATCTGGTCGGTCTCGGCGACGGCGTGCTCGGCCGGGATCAGGCGCTCGTTGACGAAGGTGCGCACGCTGTCGAGGAAGGCCTGGGTGATTTCGGGGTCGCGGATCATTGGGTTCTCGTTCAAGTGTTGGAAAAACTCAGGCTTCCGGCTGCGGCCGGCATGGTGTGGGAGACGGCTTCGGCAAGGGCTTGGCCGGCCGGGGCCGCCAGAACCATGCCGGCGTGGGGTTGGGCCAAGGCGTGCTCATTCGAACTTGATGTCCTTGGTCACGCCGCGCCACATCTCCAGGTCCTTGCGCTGCTGCTCGGCCAGCACGGCGGGCGCGCCGCTCCACACGTCGTAGCCCTGCTCGGCCCAGAGCTTGCGCAGGCCTTCGTCGGCCAGCGCGCGGTTGACGGCGGTGTTGACCAGCGCGACCTGCTCGGTCTTCATGTGGGCCGGGCCGTAGACGCCGTACCAGCCGATCACCTCGTAGCCGGGCAGGCCGGCCTCGCGCATGGTGGGCACGTCGGGCAGCGAGGCGTTGCGCTCGCGCGAGGTCACCACCAGCGGGCGCACGCGCTGGGTCTGGACGTAGTTGCGCGCGGTGCTCACGATGTCGAACATCATGGTCAGCTGGCCGCCGATCACGTCGGTCATCGCCGGCGCGTTGCCCTTGTAGGGCACGTGCGTGAGCGAGAGGCCGCTCTGCTTGGCGAACAGTTCGCCCGAGAGGTGGTTGGACGCGCCCATGCCGGCCGAGCCGTAGGAGACCTTGCCCGGGTTGGCCTTGGCATAGGCGATCAGCTCCTGGAGGTTCTTGATCGGCAGGTCCTTGTTGATGACCAGCGCGTTGGCATAGCTCAGCACCGGCGACAGCGGCGTCAGGTCCTTCACGGTGTCGAAGGGCATGGACTTGATCACGTGCGGCGTGATCGTGAGCGTGGGGCTGGCGCCGAAGTACAGCGTGCTGCCATCGGGCGCCGAGCGCGCCACGGCCTCGCCGCCCAGCGCGCCGGCCACGCCCGGCCGGTTCTCGACGATCACAGTGCGGCCCAGTTCGCGGCCGAACACCTGGGCGAACTGGCGCGCGGCCGTGTCGACCGGACCGCCGGCCGCGTAGCCGACGACCAGGCGCACGGGCTGTTGCTGGGCCCAGGCGGGTGCGGCGGCGCACAGCAGGCCGACGAGGCTGGCCAGCACGCCCCGGCGGGCAAAGCGGTGAAGGGTTGGCGGCATGGCGCGGTCTCCTGATGGTTTGTGGTGGATCTTGTCGAGCGGCGAGGATGGCACCGCGCCGCCGCCGCGGCCATCAGTTTTTGGCAAAGGGGGTGTTCGCGCCAGTGCGGTACGCTCGCGGCCCCACCCCATGCACTTCGACCTGTTCGACCTCCGTCTGTTCGTCTACGTCGCCGAGGAATCCAACCTGCGGCGCGGTGCCGAGCGCGCCTGCATCTCGCTGGCCGCGGCCAGCACGCGCATCAAGCAGCTGGAGGACAACATCGGCGCCAAGCTGTTCTACCGCAAGCCCCAGGGCGTGGAACTGAACCCGGCCGGCGAGGCGCTGCTGCACCACGCACGCAAGGTGCTGCAGCAGGTGGACCACCTCAAGATCGACCTGCGCGACTACGCCCAGGGCGCCAAGGGCCATGTGCGCGTGCTGGCCAACACCACCTCGATCACGAGCGCCCTGCCCTCGGCGCTGGCCAGCTTCCTGGCGCAGCACAAGGACGTCAGCATCGACCTGCACGAGCGGCTCAGCCACGAGATCGTGATCGCGATCCACGAGGCCCACGCCGACATCGGCCTCGTGGCCGGCAACGTGGACACCCAGGGCCTGGAGGTGCGCGATTTCGTGGCCGACGAGCTCGTCGTCGCGGTGCCGGCCAGGCACGCGATGGCCAAGCTGGCGCACATCGACTTCGTGCAGACGCTGGACGAGCCGCACATCTCGCTGGCCGAGGGCAGCGCGCTGGCCAACTTCCTGCCGCCGCTGGCGCGCGGCATCGGCCGCAACCTGGAGTTCCGCATCCAGGTCTCGAGCTTCGAGTCGATCTGCCTGCTGGTGGAGGCCGGCGTGGGCATCGGCATCCTGCCGCGCTCCTCGGCCGCGCGCCATGCGCGCACCATGAAGCTGGCCCTGGTGCCGCTCACCGACGCCTGGGCCCAGCGCGAAACCAAGATCGTCAACCGTGCCGGCCAACCGCTGCCGCGGCTGGCGGCGGAGCTGGTGCGGCACCTGGCGAATTTCAGCTTCGCGGACCGGCTGCTGTAGGGCCGGACCTACAACCGGGACTTGAGACGCTGCAGCGCGGTCAGGCGCCCGGCTGGCCAGGTGCCGCGACGGACGACGAGGCCGCCGCGGGCGTCTGGGCCTGCGCACGCTTCGCATACCGCTGCGCCAGCACGGCGCAGACCATCAGCTGCATCTGGTGGAACAGCATCAGCGGCAGCACGATGGCACCGGCCACGTTGGCCGCGAACAGCACCTTGGCCATGGGCACGCCGCTGATGAGGCTCTTCTTGGAGCCGCAGAAGACGATGGTGATCTCGTCCTCCTTCGAGAAGCCCAGCCGGCGCGCGCCCCAGGTGGTGAGGACCAGCACCAGGCCCAGCAGCACGGCGCAGACCAGCAGCAGGCCGGCCAGCGCGCTCAAGGGCAGCTGCGACCACAGGCCGTCGATCACGGCATGGCTGAAGGCCGCGTAGACCACCAGCAGGATGGAGCCCTGGTCCACCACCTTCATGACCGCCGCGCGGCGCTGCAGGAAGCCGGCCAGCCAGGGCCGCAGCAGGTGGCCCGCGATGAAGGGCAGCAGCAGCTGCGCGCCGATGCGGCCCATGGCGTCCAGCGGGTCGCCCATGCCGGCGTTCCGCGCCAGCAGCAGGCCCACCACCAGCGGCGTGAAGACCACGCCCAGCAGCGTGGAGGCCGAGGCGCTGCACACCGCCGCCGGGATGTTGCCGCGCGCCATCGACACGAAGGCGATGGCCGACTGCACCGTGGCCGGCAGCGCGCAGAGGTACAGGATGCCGGTGTACAGGTCGGGCGTGACCAGCGGCTGCAGCAGCGGCTTGAGCGCCCAGCCCAGCAGCGGGAACAGCACGAAGGTGCTGGCCACCACCACCAGGTGCAGCCGCCAGTGGCCGATGCCGGCGAGGATGGCCTGGCGCGACAGCTTGGCGCCGTGCAGGAAGAACAGCAGGCTCACGGCCGCGGTGGTCGCGGCCTCCAGCACCTGGGCCAGGCGGCCGGAGGCCGGCAACAGGCTGGCCAGGGCGACCGTGCAGACGAGGTAGAGCGTGAAGTTGTCGGGCAGCAGGCGGGAGCGGGCCATGGGTTGGAGCGGAAAAAAGGAATGCCGCGATTGGACCGCGCCGCGCGACCAAAGAGAAATGGATTGATCTGATGAATTTATGATCTGGCCGCATGAATGTGAGCCTGCGCCAGTTGCGTGTGTTCCAGGCCGTGGCGGCGCAGGCCAGCTTCACGCGCGCCGGCGACCAGATCGGCCTGACCCAGCCGGCCGTGAGCCGCTGCGTGACGGAACTGGAGCAGCAGCTGGGCCTGAAACTGCTGGACCGCACCACGCGCGAGGTGGTGCTGACCGAGGCCGGCCGCAGCCTGGCCGCGCGGCTGGACCGCGTGCTGGACGAGCTCGACACCATGCTGCTGGACGTGCGCGGCCTGGCCACGCTGCGCCAGGGCCGCGTGCGCGTGGCCAGCAGCCCCACGCTGTCGGCCAACCTGCTGCCCGCCTGCATCGCGCGCTGCCGGCTGGAACACCCGGGCCTGGAGCTGGTGCTGCTGGACCGCATCCAGCACGATGCGCTGGCCAGCGTGCTCGCGGGCGAGGTCGACTTCGGCGTGGTGATCGACCCCGTGCAGAGCGCCGACCTGCAGGCCGAGACCATCCTGACCGAGCCCTTCTGCCTGGTCTGCCCGGCCCAGCACGCGCTGGCACGGCGCCGCAGCGTGCGCTGGACCGGGCTGGCCGGCGAGCCGCTGGTGCTGCTGGACCATGCCTCGGGCAGCCGCCGGCTGATCGACGAAGCGCTGCGCGCGCACGGCGTGCAGGCGCCCGTGGCGCAGGAGGTCGGCCACCCGACCACCATCTTCCGCATGCTGGACGCCGGGCTGGGCATCTCGGTCGTGCCCCTGCTTGCGCTGCCGCCGGGCGGGCTGCCGGGCCTGGTGGCGCGGCCGCTGGTACCGCGCGTGGAACGCCGCGTGGTGCTGGTGCGGCGCAGGCACCGCGCGCTGGCGCCGGTCGCCCAGGTGGCCTGGGATCTCGTGCGCAGGGTGGCGGGCGAACGCGCAGGCGACTGACGGTCCGAGGATCGATTGCGCCAATGCGCGTGATCGCTTCGGCCATGGTGCCGGGGCCGGCCACGCGCCATAGTCTGCGTTCGCCCGCGCCGCAGGGCGCACCAAAACCATTCCAACCGGAGACTCCATGCGCATCACCCGCCGCACGCTGGCGCTGTCCGCCACCGCCCTGGCCGGCAGCCTGCTGGCCCCCCTCGCCTTCGCCCAGAAGCAGTACGACCCGGGCGCCAGCGACACCGAGATCCTGCTCGGCATCCCGATGCCGCTGTCGGGCCCGGTGTCGGGCTACTCCATCATCGGCAAGGTGGCCGAGGCCTATTTCGCGCGGCTCAACGCGCAGGGCGGCATCAATGGCCGCAAGGTCAAGCTGCTCATGTACGACGACCAGTACTCGCCGCCCAAGACCGTGGAGGTGGCGCGCCGCCTGGTCGAGCAGGACCAGATCCTGGCCTGGTTCAGCAGCCTGGGCACGGCCAGCAACATGGCGATCCAGCGCTACATGAACGCCAAGAAGGTGCCGCAGCTGTTCCTGCAGAGCGGCGCCAGCCAGTTCGACAACGCCAAGCAGTACCCCTGGACCACGCCCATGCTGGGCAGCTACCGCGGCGAGGGCAAGGTGTTCGCCAACCACATCGCGGCCACCAAGCCCGGCGCCAAGGTCGCGATCCTGATGCAGAACGACGACCTGGGCCGCGAGATCCTGAAGGGCCTGCAGGACGGCCTGGCCGGCAAGAACGCCAGCCTGGTCGCGCAGGCCACCTTCGAGGTGACCGACCCGACGGTGGACTCGCAGGTGGTGCAGCTCAAGGCCTCGGGCGCCGACGTGCTGGTGCTGGCCTCCACGGCGCGCACCACGGCCCAGGCCCTGCGCAAGGCCGCCGAGATCGGCTGGACGCCCGAGCGCTACGTGAACATCGCGGGCGCCTCGGTCAAGATGGCGATGGAGCCGGCCGGCGCCGACAAGGCCAAGGGCGCGATCACGCTGGCCTACTACAAGGACCCGGGCTCCAAGGCCTGGGACAACGACCCCGAGATGAAGGCCTACAAGGAGCTGCTCAAGACCTACGCGCCCGGCGTGGACCCGCTCAACAGCTCAGGCGTGACGGGCTACGTGGCGGCCCAGCTCATGGCCCATGTGCTGCGCGAGTGCGGCGACAACCTCACGCGCGAGAACATCCGCCGCATCGCCAGCAACCTCAAGAACCCCAAGGTCGAGCTGCTGCTGCCCGGCGTGACCATCGCCAACAGCGCCGAAGACCTGCACGCCGTGGCGGCCATGCAGCCGGTGCGCTACAACGGCGTGGACCTGGAGCCGATCGGGAAGGTGGAGAGCCTGAAGTAGCTGCTTCTAGACGCGCCCGGCCCAGTAGCCTGGCGCGCGGTGCTGGTGCGCGATGGCGTAGACCTGGGGACCCTGTTCGTCGCCGGCGTCGTAGATGAGCGTGTACGGAAAACGGTCGAAGTGGTAAATGCGAAACCCGAAGTCACCGTGCGGCCCCCGCAAGGGGTTCTCCACCAGCAGGTCGCGCACGCGCTCGAATTCCGCCAGGAACGCCTGGGCCACGCGCAGGCTGGCGTGCTCGGCATAGTAGAGAGCCGCATCCGCCAACTCGGCTTCGGCGTCGGGATGGAGCCAGCAGCTCACTTCAGGCGCGCACGCACGCGGGCGACGGCCTCGTCGCCCGGGACCAGGGCAGCCTTGCCGGCCTGGACATCAGCGCGCCGGGCTTGCGCCACGGCGAGCCATGCCGCCTGCGCCGGCGAGCGGGGTTCGAAGCTGGCGATCAGGCGCTCCACCAGCTTGGCCCGGTCTTCAGGGGGAAGCCGCAGCGCCTGTGCGGCAAGGTCTTCGACGGGCAGGGACATCGCGCACCTCTTCGGAATCAGGCCCGCAAGCATGCCATAGCCGCGGCGCGGGCGGCGGGGCCGCGCCCTGTCCACCCGCGGACAGAGCGCCTTTCGCCCAGGCTCAGACCGGATCCCAGGTGAACACGTCGCCCGAGCGGTCCAGGCCGAAGTAGCTGGCCTTCATGGCCGGCAGCGCGTGGCTCAGCACGGACTCGGGCGTCCAGCCTTCGGAGCGGTGCACCGAGCGCACCGGGCGCGGCTGGCTGATCAGGAAGATCTCGTTGTTGCGCACGGCGAAGATCTGGCCGTTGGTGTCGGCCGAGGCATCGCTGCACAGCGCCACGGCCAGCGGGGCGATCTTGGCCGGCGTCATCTGCTTGATGCGTTCCACGCGGGCCTTCTCGGCGTCGGTCTCGGTCGGGATGGAACCGATCATGCGGCTCCAGGCGAACGGGGCGATGCAGTTGCTCCGCACGTTGAACTTCTGCATGTCCAGCGCGATGGACTTGGACAGCGCGGCCAGGCCCAGCTTGGCGGCCGAGTAGTTGGCCTGGCCGAAGTTGCCGATCAGGCCCGAGGTGCTGGTCATGTGCACGAACACGCCGGAGTTCTGCTCCTTGAAGTGCGTGGCGGCCGCGCGGCTCACGTAGTAGCTGCCGTACAGGTGGACCTTGATGACGGCGTCGAATTCGTCGTCGCTCATCTTGTGGAAGAAGCGGTCGCGCAGGATGCCGGCGTTGTTCACCACGCCGTCGATGCGGCCGAAGGCGTCCAGTGCCGAGGTGACGATGCGGGCGCCGCCGCGCGCATCGGAGACGCTGTCGGTGTTGGCCACGGCCTCGCCGCCCAGGGAGCGGATTTCGTCCACGACCTTCTGCGCGGGGCCGGCATCGTTGCCTTCGCCGCTGACGGATGCGCCGATGTCATTGACCACCACGCGCGCACCGGACCTGGCCAGCGCCAGCGCGATGTCGCGGCCGATGCCGCCACCGGCGCCCGTCACGACCACGACCTTGCCGGCCATCAAAGTTTGTTCGCTCATCTTGTTGCTCCTTCGTCTTGAAATCCGTGTTTACAGCAGCGCGGTGACGCGCGGCCACTCGGCCATGCGCCAGACGCGTTCGGCCACGCCGCGCGTTTCGTCGGCCGTGGCGCCGTTCGCGTAGGCCGCGAGTTGCAGCGCCTTGGCCTCGATCTCGGCGCGGCTCAGCGTGTTGCCCGGGTCGCCCTTGGGCTCGTCCACGCGGCCCCGCAACGTGCGGCCGTCGGTGGTGACCACCGTGACCTTGCCGATCCAGCGCCGAGGGTAGGCGCCGTCGACCTCGGGGTCGAGCACCATGGTGACTTTGTCGCGCAGCGCGACCACCTCGGGGCTGCGGAAATGCGCGTCGAACTCCGCCAGGCCCGCGCGGTCGAACGCGCCGATCAGGCCCAGCACCGTGCCCATGGAGAACTTGCTCTGGTGCACCGTGCGCGGGTCGGTCACCGGGCCCAGCACGTCGATGGCGCCCTGGTGCACGTGGGTCGTCACCTGCGCGATGTCGGCGGGCTTCAGGCCATGCGTGCGCACCACCTGCTGCAGCGCGTCGGCGGCCGGGTGCGTGTGGCGGCACGAGGCGTGGTACTTGAACGAGGTCTCGGCCAGCGTCCAGCGCTGGCCCAGGCCATCGGTCAGCCTGGCCGGGTCGGCGTCGGTCGACATGCCCGCCCCCATGCCCTGCTGGCCCTCGAGGATGCGCTGCGCGCCCGTGAAACCGTCCTGCGCCAGGTAGGCGGCCAGCAGGCCGTCGCTGGCGGCCTTGGCGGTGTGCAGCTGCTTGCTGTCGGCCGCGTCGCGCAGGAACTCCCACAGGCCGGCGGCCTGGGTGCCGGCCGAGCCGAAGGCATGCAGCATCCTGGCCGCGTCCAGGCCCAGCAGGCGGCCCACGGCGGCCGCGGCCGCCACGGTGCCGGCCGTGGCCGTGGTGTGGAAGATGCGGTAGTGCGAGCGGCCCAGGAATTCGCCGACGCGGATGCCGACCTCGTAGCCGGCCACCGAGGCCACGAGCAGGTCGCGGCCCGAGGCGCCGATGGCCTGGGCCACGGCCAGCGCGGGCGGGAACACCACGGCCGCGGGGTGGAACACCGAGCCGTTGTGCACGTCGTCCTGCTCGGCCACGTGCGAGGCCGCGGCGTTGACCATGGCAGCGAACAGCGGACTGCTGCGCGTGCGCGAGATCAGCACCTCGCTCGCGCCGTCGGCCGGGCCCATGGCACGGGCCAGGGTGGCGATGGACTCGACCGCGCGCGAACCCTTGCCGGCCAGCACCGAGCCGAACCAGTCGAGGAACAGGTCCTCGGTGCGGCGCAGCACGGGCGCGGGAATGTCCTCGAAGCGCAGCCCGGCCGCGAAGGCGGCCAGGTCCTTGCTGGGATGCTCGCTCATGTCCAGCTCCTCAGAACGAGCGCGGCAGGCCGAGGATGTGCTCGGCCACGAAGCTCAGGATCAGGTTGGTGGAGATCGGCGCGACCTGGTACAGGCGCGTCTCGCGGAACTTGCGCTCCACGTCGTATTCGCAGGCGAAGCCGAAGCCGCCGTGGAACTGGATGCAGGCATTGGCCGCCTCCCAGCTGGCCTTGGCCGCCAGGTACTTGGCCATGTTGGCCTGCGCGCCGCAGGGCTGGTGCGCATCGAACAGCTCGCACGCCTTCCAGCGCATGAGGCTGGCGGCCTCGACCTCGATGTAGGCCTCGGCGATGGGGAACTGCACGCCCTGGTTCTGGCCGATCGGGCGGCCGAACACGATGCGGTCCTTGACGTACTTGCTCACGCGGTCGATGAACCAGTAGCCGTCGCCGATGCATTCGGCCGCGATCAGCGTGCGCTCGGCGTTCAGGCCGTCCAGGATGTACTTGAAGCCCTGCCCTTCCTCGCCGATCAGGTTCTCGGCCGGGATCTCCAGGTTCTCGAAGAACAGCTCGTTGGTCTCGTGGTTGACCATGTTCAGGATGGGCCGCACGGTCATGCCGCTCTTCTCTGCCTGGCGCAGATCGACCATGAAGATCGAGAGCCCCTCGCTCTTCTTCTTCACGTCCGCCAGCGGCGTGGTGCGCGCCAGCAGGATCATGAAGTCGGAGTGCTGGATGCGGCTGATCCAGACCTTCTGGCCGTTGATGACGTAGCGGTCGCCCTTCCTGACGGCCGTGGTCTTGATCTTGGTGGTGTCCGTGCCCGTGGTGGGCTCGGTCACGCCCATGGACTGCAGCCGCCATTCGCCGGTGGCGATCTTGGGCAGGTAGAACTCCTTCTGCGCCTTGGAGCCGTGGCGCAGCAGCGTGTTCATGTTGTACATCTGGCCGTGGCAGGCGCCGGAGTTGCCGCCGGCGCGGTTGACCTCTTCCATGATCACGGACGCCTCGGTCAGGCCCAGGCCGGAGCCGCCGTACTCCTGCGGGATCAGGGCGGCCATCCAGCCGGCGCGGGTCAGCGCGTCGACGAAGGCCTCGGGGTAGGCGCGCTGCTCGTCGACCTTGCGGAAGTACTCGTCGGGGTACTCGGCGCACAGGGCGCGCACGGCGTCGCGGATGTCCTGGTACTTGTCTTGGGTGGTGCTCATGGCAGGGTTCTCACAGGGTTTCGGCCAGGCCGAGGATGGCGGTGGCCTGGCTGGACAGCGTGCCGCCGTTGCCGTGCGCGAGCGCGGTCCTGGCGCCGGCGATCTGGCGTTCGCCGCAGCCGCCGCGCAGCTGCCGCACGCCTTCGATCAGCGCGAAGATGCCGTACATGCCGGGGTGCACGCACGAGAGGCCGCCGCCGTTGGTGTTGACGGCCAGGCGCCCGCCCGGGGCGATGGCGCCGTTCTCGACGAAGGGGCCGCCCTCGCCCTTCTTGCAGAAGCCCAGGTCTTCCAGGAACAGCAGCACGTTGATGGTGAAGGCGTCGTACAGCGCGAGCACGTCGATGTCCTTGGGCGCCAGGCCCGCCATCGCGAACGCGGCGGCGCCCGAATCCCTGGCGGCCGTCACGGTCACGTCGTGCATGGACGAGATCTGGCGGTTCCAGCAGGCCGTGCCGTTGCCCAGCACGTAGACGGGCTTGTGGGGCAGGTCTTTCGCGCGGTCGGCCCGCACCAGCACGTAGGCGCCGCCGCCGTCGGTGACCAGGCAGGCGTCGCGCACCGACAGCGGGTCGCTGACCATGCGGGCCTGGAGCACATCCTCGATCGTGAGCGGGTCGCGCATGAAGGCCTCGGGGTTCTTCTGCGCCCACTGGCGCGCGGCCACGGCCACCTCGGCCAGCTGGCGCCGCGTGGTGCCGTACTGGTGCATGTGGCGTGCCGCCGCGAGCGCGTAGGCCGACAGCGGCATCATGGGCTCGTAGGGCATCTCGTAGGGCTGCGGGTCGAGGAACCTGCGGCTGGCCACCACTTCCCTGCGGCCGAAGGTGGCGGTGCGCTGCGCGCTGCCGTAGCAGACCAGCACCGCGTTGCACTGGCCCGATTCCAGTGCGTGCATGGCCGGCAGCAGGTGCGCGATGAAGCTGGAGCCGCCGATCATCGTGGAGTCGATGTACGACGGGCGGATGCCCAGGTACTCGACGACAGGCATGGCCCACATGGTGGCGGCGGCACTGGCCGTGCACAGGCCGTCGATGTCGCGCATCTGGAGGCCGGCATCGGCCACGGCCTGGCGGGCCGAGATGGCCAGCAGTTCCATGTCGGTGTAGCCCGGGGCTTCGCCGCAGCCGAAGGTGGCGACGCCGGCAATCGCGGCACGGCCGCGCAGTTGTTTCCAATCGTCCATCGCTTCAGCCCCGCACCGCATCGAACACCACGAGCGCGTCCGCGCCCTCGCGCTGCAGCACGCGCGCCTTGACGCGCTGGCCGATGCGCACATCGCCGGCCGGCATGCCTTCGACGCGGCTCATCAGGCGCACGCCTTCGTCCAGGTCGACCAGCGAGACGTTGAGGTCGCCACCGGCCTCGGGCTTGCGGCGCACCGTGGTCACGGAATAGACGGTGCCGGTGCCGGCCGGCGCGACGAAGTCCAGCGCGCCGCTGCCGCAGTGCGGGCACAGCTCGCGCGGGAAGTAGACGTGTCGGCTGCAGTCGCCGCAGCGCTGGATCAGGAAGCGGCCTTCCTTCAGCGCAGCCTGGTGGCGCGCCGCGATGCCGCCCGCGGCATCGGGTGGGAGGATGGTGGTCATGGGAGGGGCTTGTCTCGCATCGGGTTTCGAACGGCCGCAAGCATGCCGCCCGGGGCCGGCCGGCGCCATCCGTATTTGGTGAACGGGGTGTTCGGGCGACTTCTAGAATGGCGCTCCCTTCCGGAGACAAGCCATGAACGCTCCTGCCAGCACCGCCCAGCTGATCCCCGAGTTCCACCCGCGCGAAGTGCCCGCGGCGCTGATCGAGGCGCTCAAGGCGCACTTCGGCGAGCGCTGTTCCACGGCGCTCGTGGTGCGCGAGCAGCACGGGCGCGACGAGTCCTCGTTCACCGTGCCGCCGCCGGCGGCCGTGGTGTTCGCCGAGAGCACCGAGGACGTGGCGCAGGCCGTGCGCCTGGCCGCCGCGCACGCGGTGCCCGTGATCCCGTTCGGCGTGGGCTCCTCGCTCGAAGGCCATCTGCTGGCCGTGCAGGGCGGCATCAGCATCGACGTGTCGCGCATGAACAAGGTGCTGGCCGTGAACGCCGAAGACCTCACGGTGACCGTGCAGCCCGGCGTCACGCGCAAGCAGCTCAACGAGGAGATCAAGAGCACGGGCCTGTTCTTCCCGATCGACCCGGGTGCCGACGCCTCGCTGGGCGGCATGGCGGCCACGCGCGCCAGCGGCACCAACGCCGTGCGCTACGGCACCATGCGCGAGAACGTGCTGGGGCTGGAGGTGGTCACGGCCGCGGGCGAGACCATCCGCACGGGCACGCGGGCCAAGAAGTCCTCGGCCGGCTACGACCTCACGCGGCTGTTCGTGGGCAGCGAAGGCACGCTGGGCGTGATCACCGAAGTCACGCTGCGCATCTACCCGCTGCCCGAGGCCGTGTCGGCCGCGATCTGCTCGTTCCCGAGCATCGAGGCGGCCGTGCGCAGCGTGATCCAGACCGTGCAGCTGGGCGTGCCGATCGCGCGCGTGGAACTCATCGACGCGAACACCGTGCGCATGGTGAACGCCTACGCCAAGCTCGGCCTGCGCGAGGAGCCCATGCTGCTCATGGAGTTCCACGGCTCGCCGGCCGGCGTGAAGGAGCAGGCCGAGACGGTGCAGGACATCGCGGCCGAGTTCGGCGGCCAGGCCTTCGAATGGGCCAGCACGCCCGAGGAGCGCACGCGGCTGTGGACGGCACGGCACAACGCCTACTTCGCGGCCGTGCAGTCGCGCCCGGGCTGCAAGGTGATCTCCACCGACACCTGCGTGCCGATCTCGCGCCTGGCGGACTGCCTGCTCGACTCCGTGGCCGAGGCCGACGCGAGCGGCATCCCCTACTTCCTGGTCGGCCACGTGGGCGACGGCAACTTCCATTTCGGCTACCTGCTGGACCCGGAACAGCCGGACGAGCGCGTCAAGGCCGAGGAGATGAACCACGCGCTGGTGGCGCGTGCGCTGCGCATGGGCGGCACCTGCACGGGCGAGCACGGCGTGGGCCTGCACAAGATGGGCTTCCTGGTCGACGAGACCGGGGCCGGGGCGGTGGAGATGATGCGGACCATCAAGCGCGCGCTGGACCCGCAGAACATCATGAATCCCGGGAAGATCTTTGCCTTGTAGGCGGCTGGGTGCCCCCGGGGTCCTTGGGTGGGGACTTCGAGGATTTCGTCAGAATTGGTTACCCTCTGACTTGACATGCATGGATTTCTTGCAAGTCCAGACATAAAGTTGCGTTTTTTCTGATGGAACTGGCCATGATCCGACCGCTCCTGCCCTTTGCAGCACTCGCGCTGGTCGCCTGCGCGCAGACGCCGCCGGCCGCGCCGCCGGACCAGCCGGCCATGATCCGCATCTGCGACGACAAGGGTTGCTCCGACCGCCCACGCAACAGCGCCACCTTCAATGCCACGCGCGACGACAACCCCGAGCAGACGCGCCGCATCGCCGCGCTGACCGAGCTCGGCAACAAGGATCCGCGCGCCGCCTACGACCTGGGCCTGCGCTACTTCCGTGGCGACGGCGTGCCGCAGAACAGCTACCAGGCGCTGCAATGGATGCGCAGCGCCGGCGAGCGCGGCCATCCGCAGGCCCAGCTGGCACTCGGCCGCTTCTACCTGATGGGCCTGGAAGAGATGGGCTCCGATCCGGCCGAGGCCGAGAAGTGGTTGTCGCTCGCCGCCGGCCGCGGCGACAAGGAAGCCAGCAAGCTGCTGGCCGAGGCGTCGGCCGCCAAGAAGAAGAACCAGGCCGACTACAAGGCCTGGGTCGACCTGAACCGCAGCGCCTGGTATGGCTACTGGCAGACCGGCTACGTCTACTACTGGGCCTGGCGTCCGACCGGCTGGTACTACCGCTACTGAACACACCGTTTCCCTTCACCCATCCTCCTTGCAGAAAGCCAAGCCATGAACACCTCCTCTTTCCTGCGTCCCGCCGTGCTGGTTGCGTCCGTGCTGGCCCTGGCCGGCTGTGAAACGCCGGGCGGCGGCAAGGTCACGACCGGCAGCGCCCCCACGGCCGTGACCGGCGGCGCCGCCGGCGGCACCAGTGCCGGCGCCAACCCCAACCTGGAGCGTTGCGACGCACCGCTGGGCACGCTGGCCGTGGACGACGGCCGCGGCAAGGAGTGGTATGCCAGCTTCGGCGCGGCCACCAAGGTCACCTCCATCGAGCCGCTGCTGCGCCTGGCCGTGCAGCAGTCCAACTGCTTCGTGATCACCTCCATCGGCAACAACCGCACCGAGAGCAAGCTGTCGGCCATCACCGACAAGCAACGCAACTCGGGCGAGTTCCGCGCGGGCTCCAAGCAGGAGAAGGGCCAGCGCGTGGCGGCCGACTACTTCCTGGAGCCGGCCATCATCATCGACAACGACTCCACCGGCAAAGTGGCGGCCGGCCTGGGCGGCTTCCTGCCGCGCGGCTTCGGTGCGCTGGCCGGCTCGATGGAAAGCAAGGCTTCGGTGGTGACCATGACGCTGTTCGACATCCGCTCGGGCGTGCAGATCGGCATCTCCGAAGGCAATGCCACGGCAACGAACTTCGGCGCCGCCCTGGGCGCCTTCGGCGGCGGCGCTGCGGCCGGCCTGGGCGGCTTCTCGCGCACGCCCGAAGGCAAGGCCACGGTGGCGGCCTTCATCGACTCCTGGAACTCCATGGTGATCTCGCTGCGCAACTACAAGGCGCAGGAAGTCAAGGGCGGCCTGGGCCGCGGCGGCGTGCTCAAGGTCGGCCAGTAAGCCTGCCCTGCTCCGCAGGAAACCGCCGATGCCAGTCGGTCAGGCGCTGACTGGCATTTTCTTTGGCGGCTGCTCGGCCCGGGTGAACGGCAGCCGGTACAGCCAGACCGGCCGGCCGTCCGCGCCTTCCAGGCGTGCCGTCGGCCGCAGCGCCGTGGCCTCGAACTCCAGGCTGACCAGCCAGGCGCCGGGCGCCAGTTCGGCCTCGGCCTTGGCGACGGCCCGCGCCATGCTCTCGGGCCGCTGGAACAGGTAGACCAGCGCATAGGGACGCCAGTCGGCACGCCACATGTCGCCCTGGCGCACACGCGCCCAAGGACATCGCAGTCCACAGGCCAGCCGTAGCGGCCAGCTCCATTCCACACCGTGCAGTTCGACCTGGGGATATGTCCAGCGGAGCGCCTGCAGGCCATGGCCCAGGCCACAGCCGGCGTCCAACACCTTCGCCCCTGCCGGCAGCGGCGCGCGGGCGGCCAGGCCTTGCAGCGCATCGGCCGGCGTCGGGAACAGCGGCGCGTCGCGCCAGGCGTTGAGCGGGTAGACCAGGGCCAGCAAGGCCAGCGGCAGCAGCCAGGCCCAGGCCGGCCACTGGGCCGCGCCGCTCAGCAGCAGGGCCAGCGGAAAGCCCAACGCGACCAGCGCCCGACGCCACGGCGTGCTGCCCAGCACGCTGGCCACGGCACCTGCGGCGCTGGCCAGCAACAGCGCCAGCCCCGGCGCCATGCCTGCCGCCAGCAGCGCGCGGAACAGGCCCCAGGCCAGTGCCCAGGCCAGCACGGCGGGCAGCGGCCAGGGCAGGCGCGGCATCAGCGCGCGACCGTGGGCGAGAGCTTCTCGATCAGGCCGTTGAGCTCCTCGAGCGAGCCGAACTGGATGCTCAGTTCGCCCGCCTCCAGCACGCGGCCGCCGCGCTTGACGCGCTTCTTGATGCGGATCTCGACATCGGCGGCGAACAGGTCGGAGAGCTCCTCCTCCACCCGCTTCAAGTCCCTCGACTTTTCCTTCTTGGGCTTGGGCGAGGTCAGCGTGAATTCGGCCGACAGCTTCTTGGCCAGGCTTTCGGCTTCGCGCACCGACAGCTTCCTGGCCGAGATCTGGTTGCCGGCCGTGATCTGCGTGGCCCGGTCCAGGGACAGCAGCGCGCGCGCATGGCCCATGTCCAGGTCGCCGGCCATCAGCATGGTCTGCACCGGCTCGGCCAGCTGCAGCAGGCGCAGCAGGTTGCTGGCGGCGCTGCGCGAGCGGCCGACGGCCTGGGCCGCCTGCTCGTGCGTCATGCCGAATTCGCGCACCAGGCGCTGCAGGCCCTGGGCCTCTTCGAGCGGGTTGAGGTCTTCGCGCTGGATGTTCTCGATCAGCGACATCGCGGCCGCGGACTCGTCGGGCACGTCGCGCACGAGCACGGGCACCTGGTCCAGCCCGGCCAGACGCGCCGCACGGAAGCGGCGTTCGCCCGCGATGATCTCGTACTTGCCGGCGTGCTCGCCCGCGGCCAGCTGGCGCACCAGGATGGGCTGCATGATGCCCTGGGCCTTGATGCTCTCGGCCAGCTCGTACAGCGCGCCCTCGTCCATGCGCGTGCGCGGCTGGTACTGGCCCGGCACCATGGCGTCCAGGTTCAGCGTGCTGGGCTTGCCGTCGGCGGCGGCGCCGGCCTCCGCGGCCGGCTGGTCGGTGACGGTGGGGCCCAGCAGGGCTTCCAGCCCGCGGCCCAGGCCCTTGGGGCGTTTGGTGACCATAGGAATCAGTCCTTCTTGAGTTCTTCGAGCAGCGCGCGGCCGGCAGGCCAGTCGCCCAGGCCCGACTCGGCGTTCAGGTGGCCGCCGGCGCCCATGTCGTGGTAAGCCGCACCCCAGTCCTGCGCCATGACCTGGGCGCGCTCCTGGGTGCAATAGGGGTCGTTGCGGCTGCCCAGCAGCAGGCTTGCGAACGGCAGGCGGCGCCGCACGATGGGCGCCCAGCCCGGCAGCAGCACGCGCAGGTCTTCGCGCTCGACGTCGCCGGGCGCGACCAGCAGGGCGCCGCGCACGCGCCCCGTCAGCCGGCTGTGGTCGGCCCAGGCCGCGACCTGGATGCAGCCCAGGCTGTGGGCGGCCAGCACCACCGGCCGGTCGGCGGGCAGGCCCAGCAGCACCTCGTCCAGCCGCGCCAGCCAGTCGCCGCGCAGCGGCCGCATCCAGTCGTGCTGCTCGACGCGGCGGTCGCCATGGCGTTGTTCCCACAGGGTCTGCCAGTGGCCGGGGCCGGAGCTCTGCCAGCCCGGCAGCGTCAGCACCTGGACGCTCATCGTGCGCGCGCCACCATTTCGCGCGCGAAGCTGCAGGTAGGCCTGGCTGCCGCGTGCGCTCGGGTCGAACACCACGCCCGGCAGGCCGTAGCTGGGCGCTTCGGCGAGGCGCACATTGCGCGGGATCACGGTGTCGAACACCTTGTCGCCGAAGTGACCCTTGAGCTGGTCGCTGACCTGCTGCTGCAGCGTGATGCGCGGATCGAACATCACGCGCAGCAGGCCGATGATCTTGAGGTCCCGGTTGAGGTTGGCGTGCACCTGCTTGATGGTGTTGACGAGGTCGGTCAGCCCCTCCAGCGCGAAGTACTCGCACTGCATGGGCACGACCACGCCGTGCGCGGCGCACAGGCCGTTCAGCGTCAGCAGGGACAACGAGGGCGGGCAGTCGATCAGCACGAAGTCGTAGTCGCCCTGCACCGCTTCCAGCGCCTGCTTGAGCCGGCGCTCGCGCCGCTCGACGCTGACCATCTCGACCTCGGCGCCGGCCAGCTCCCGGCTGGCGCCCAGCACGTCGTAGCCGCATTTCTCGGACTTCACGCGCGCCTCGGCGATGCTGGCGGACTCCAGCAGCACGTCGTAGACCGACAGTTCCAGCGCGCGCTTGTCCACGCCCGAGCCCATGGTGGCGTTGCCCTGCGGGTCCAGGTCGATCAGCAGCACGCGCTGGTCGGCGCGCACCAGGCCGGCGGCCAGGTTGACGGTGGTCGTGGTCTTGCCGACGCCACCCTTCTGGTTGGCAATGCAGAAGACTCGCGCCATCACTGCACCGCCAGCTTGATGCCGAAGCCGACCAGGAACAGCCCGGCGATCTTCTCGAGGGCGCCGGAGATGCGGCGGTTGGCGCGCAGGCGCTCGGCCAGGCGGTGGGTGAGCAGCACGGCGACGAGGCTGTAGCTGAAGCCCAGCACGGCGATGGTGGCGGCCATCACGCCGAAGGTCAGCATGCCCTGGTGCCGGGCCGGGTCGATGAACAGCGGGAAGAAGGCCATGTAGAAGACGATGGCCTTGGGGTTCAGCAAGGTGATCATGAGCGCCTGGCGCAGGTAGTGGCGCGGCTGCATCTGCAGCACGGGCGCGTCGCCCGGCTTGGCGCGCAGCATGCGCACGCCCATCCAGGCCAGGTAGGCCGCGCCCAGCCACTGCACGGCATGGAAGGCGGCCGGGTAGGTAGCCAGCACGGCGGCCACGCCGGCCAGCGCCAGCCACAGCAGGATCTGGTCCCCGAGGATGATGCCGGCTGCGCAGGCCAGGCCGCCGCGCAGGCCGCCCTTGCCGGTCGACGTGATCAGCGCCAGGTTGCCCGGCCCGGGAATCATCAGAAAGACGACGATGGCGGCGACGAACGCGCCGTAATCAGCAATGCCGAACACGGGATCTCCTAGGGGAAGCAGGCCGCGAGTTTAAGCGGCGGCGGGCCGCATCCAGACGATGCAGCGCTCCGCGCCGAGGCCGGGAACCTGCAGATGTTCCACGTGAAACACCTGCACCCCGGACGGCAGCGCGGCGATCTCTTCCACCGGCTCCTTGCCCTTCATGGCCAGCCAGACGGCATCCGGCTTGAGCGCGGCGCGCGACCAGCTGGTGAAGTCGACCAGCGAGGCGAAGGCCCGGCTCGACACGATGTCGTAGCCCTGCCCCAGGCTCTCCACGCGCGCGTGCAGGCCGCGCAGGTTGGGCAGCTTGAGCTCCACCGCCACCTGCTGCACGAAGGCCGCCTTCTTCGCCACCGTGTCCACGCAATGGACCTGCAGCTGCGGGTGCAGGATGGCGAAGACCACGCCGGGCAGGCCGGCGCCGGCACCGACGTCGAGCAGCGCCGGCGCCTCGGCGCCCTGCCCTGCCAATGCGCGCCGCAGCGGCGGCACGGCCGCCAGGCAATCCACGAGGTGCTGCGTGAGCATCTGTTCCGGGTCGCGCACGGCCGTCAGGTTGTAGACCTTGTTCCACTTGGCGATCAGGCCCTGGTAGGCCAACAGGGCGTCGGCCTCGGCGTCCGACAGCGCCAGGCCCAGGGCCTGCGCCGCCTCGATCAACCGGCCCTTCACGCGCTGACGGCGCGGCCGCGCTTCTTGAGGTGCACGAGCAGCAGCGAGATCGCGGCCGGCGTCACGCCGGAGATGCGCGACGCCTGGCCCAGCGTCTCGGGCCGCTGCTTCTGCAGCTTCTGCCGCACCTCGATCGACAGTGCCGGCACGGCCATGTAGTCGAAGTCCTCCGGCACGCGCAGCGTCTCCAGGTGCGCGGCGCGCTCGACCTCTTCCTTCTGCTTGCCGATGTAGCCGGCGTACTTGGCGGCGATCTCGATCTGCTCGACCTCGTCCTCGCCCAGCGCCTGCTCGGGCACGAAGCGGCCGCCGTCCAGCGACATCAGGCCGGCATAGTCCACGCCCGGCCGGCGCAGCAGGTCGGCCAGGTTGTATTCGTGCTCGATGGCCTTGCCCAGCACGCGCTCGGCCTCGGCCGCCGGCAGGTTGCGCGGGTTCACCCAAAGCGAACGCAGCCGCTGTGTTTCACGTGAAACAGCATCGCGCTTGCGGCTGAAGGCGTCCCAGCGCGCGTCGTCCACCAGGCCCATCTGGCGGCCGACCTCGGTCAGCCGCATGTCGGCGTTGTCCTCGCGCAGCTGCAGCCGGAACTCGGCCCGGCTCGTGAACATGCGGTAGGGCTCGCTGACGCCCTGGGTGACCAGGTCGTCGACCAGCACGCCCAGGTAGGCCTGGTCGCGCGCCGGCAACCAGGGCTCGCGGCCCAGGCATTGCAGCGCGGCGTTGGCGCCCGCGAACAGGCCCTGGGCTGCTGCCTCCTCGTAGCCCGTCGTGCCGTTGATCTGGCCGGCGAAGAACAGGCCCTGGATCGCACGCGTCTCGAAGCTGCTCTTGAGTGCGCGCGGGTCGAAGTAGTCGTACTCGATGGCGTAGCCGGGCCGCAGGATGTGGGCGTTCTCCAGCCCCGGCATGGAGCGCACCAGTGTCGTACTGGATGTCGAACGGCAGGCTGGTCGAAATGCCGTTGGGGTAGAACTCGTGGGTCGTCAGGCCCTCGGGCTCCAGGAAGATCTGGTGGCTGTCCTTGTCGGCGAACCGGTTGATCTTGTCTTCCACGCTGGGGCAGTAGCGCGGCCCCACCCCTTCGATCTTGCCCGTGAACATGGGGCTGCGGTCGAAGCCGGAACGGATGATCTCGTGCGTGCGCGCATTCGTGTGCGTGACCCAGCACGGCATCTGGCGCGGGTGCATGTCGGCCCGGCCCAGGAAGCTGAACACCGGCATGGCCGCGCGCTCGCCGCCCGGCATGCCGTCGCCGGGCTGCTCGCTGCACTTGGAGAAATCGATGCTGCGCCCGTCCAGCCGCGGCGGCGTGCCGGTCTTGAGGCGGCCCTGCGGCAGCTTGAGTTCCTTGAGCCGCGCGCTCAGCGACTGCGCCGGCGGGTCGCCCGCGCGGCCGGCCGCGTAGTTGTTCAGGCCCACATGGATCTTGCCGTCCAGGAAGGTGCCGGCCGTCAGCACCACGGTGCGGCTGCGGAAGGCGATGCCGACCTGGGTCACCGCGCCGACCACGCGGTCGCCCTCCACCATCAGGTCGTCCACGGCCTGCTGGAACAGCCAGAGATTGGGCTGGTTCTCCAGCATGCGGCGGATCGCGGCCTTGTAGAGCACGCGGTCGGCCTGGGCGCGCGTGGCGCGCACGGCCGGGCCCTTGCTGGAGTTGAGGATGCGGAACTGGATGCCGCCCTCGTCCGTGGCCAGCGCCATGGCGCCGCCCAGCGCATCGACCTCCTTGACGAGGTGGCCCTTGCCGATGCCGCCGATGGACGGGTTGCAACTCATCTGCCCCAGCGTCTCGATGTTGTGGGTCAGCAGCAGGGTCTTGCAGCCCATGCGCGCCGCGGCCAGCGCGGCCTCGGTGCCGGCATGGCCGCCGCCGACGACGATGACGTCGAATTCCTGGGGATGGGTGTAGTGGGTGCTCATGCGGTGATCAATCGGGTTTTGAGGCCGGCGGCCTCGGCGGCGACCGCCTGGCGGCGGTCGGCTGTGACGAACAGGTCGACGGCGGCGTGCTGGGCCGAGCCGATGTGCAATGCATCCATGGCCCGCAGCCGTGCCCGCTCCATGGCCGAGATGGCGAGCGCCTGGACGCGCGGGTCCAGCGGCACCAGCGAGAAGTCCTCGAAGTCGCGGTGCAGGTCGGCCATGATGCGGGCATAGGCATCCACGCTGACCAGGCCATCGTGGCGCTGCCGGTTCAGGGCCGAGGCCACTTCGGTCAGGCAGTGCGCTGCCACGCAGATCTCGCGGGCCGCCTCGCCCAACGCCGCCACCTCGTCGGTGCCGGCCTCTGCTGCATAGCGCTTGTACAGCGCGGAAGTGTCGAGCAACAGGCGCATGTCAGTAGCGCGCCTGCTCGCGCTCTTCGATGATGAGCTGTGCGCCCGTCTTGCCATCCGGACGCGCGATCCGCAGGGGCTCGATCTTGCGCTTCCAGCTCGGCACGCGCTCGGCCGCGCTTTCGCGCACCGGCACCAGGTCGGCCACGGGCTTGCCGTGGCGCAGGATGCGCACGGTCTCGCCCTGCTCGACGAGGTCGAGCATGGCCGAGGCGTTGGCGCGGAATTCACTCAAGGGCAGGATCTGCATCTGTACAACTTTCGGAGATCTGTACATTTTATCGGGCAGCCCTGGACGGCGCCGCGCGTGGCCGACAATCCCCCGCATGCCGCTCCCGGACGCCCCACCCTCCTGCCGCAGCGGCTGCGGCGCCTGCTGCACCGCGCCCTCGATCAGCTCGCCCATTCCCGGCATGCCCGCAGGCAAGCCGGCCGGCGTGCGCTGCGTGCAGCTCGATGCACGACCTGCGTTGCCGCATCTTCGGCGCGCCCGAGCGCCCGGCCGTCTGCGCCGGCCTGCAGCCCGTCGCACGAGATGTGCGGCCGCAGCGCGGCTGCCGCGATGGCCTGGCTCACACGGCTGGAAGCCGCGACGGCGCCCGCCTCAAGGCGTTGAGGCGGGCGGCGCCAGGTAGGGCGCCAGCACCTCGGCCAGCCAGTCCATGAACACGCGCAGCCGCGCCGGCAGCTGGCGCCGGTGCGCGTACAGCAGCGTGACGGGCAGGCCCGGCGCCCGCCACTGCGGCAGCACCTCGACCAGTTCGCCCGCCTCCACATGCGGCCGCAGCGCGAGGGTCGGCGCCTGGATCAGTCCCAGTCCCGCCAGGCAGGCCGCGCCGTAGGCCTCGGAGTTGTTGACGGTCACGCTGCCCTGCATGGGGATGCCCCGCACCACCCCGCCCTCCTCCACCTCGAAGCCCGCGCTGCGCACGCCCAGCCGCGTCGCGTAGTGCACGAGCCGGTGCCGGGCCAGGTCGTCCAGCGTCTGCGGCACGCCATGCGCCACCAGGTAGGCGCGGCTGGCCAGGTTGTGCTGCACCAGCATGCCGAGCGGCCGCGCCACGAGATCGGAGGCGTCGAGCGGCCCGGTGCGCACCACGCAGTCGAAGCCATCGGCCACGAGGTCCACGCGCCGGTCGGTGCTCGACAGCTCGATCTCCAGCGCCGGGTGCTCGGCCAGGAAGCCGGGCAGGCGCGGCAGCACCACGCGGTGCGCCATGCCCAGCGACATGTCCACGCGCAGCCGGCCGCGCAGGGCCTGGCCCTGGCGGAACATGGCCTGCAGGTCGTCGAAGCTGGCCAGCATGTCCTTGCAGCGCTCGTAGCAGGCCTGGCCGTCGTGCGTGAGCACCACGCGCCGCGTGTTGCGGCGCAGCAGCTGCGTGCCCACGGCCTCCTCCAGCTGCTTGACCGACTTGGACACGCTGGCCTTGGGCAGGCCCAGGCTGTCGGCGGCCCGGGTGAAGCTCGACAACTCGGCCACGCGCGTGAAGACCAGCAGCAGTTCGGGGCGGACCATGGGGTTCACTGTTCGTTTTGGGCGAACAAATCTATCACTTTACGCGTCTTTTTCTTCTTCTGGTACATCAATAAAGTCACGCCCATCGCAACCCGACCGGAGTCCTTCCATGACCGCCACCTGCACCGACACCCCCATCGCCCTCGTCACCGGCGCCAGCCGCGGCCTGGGCCGCAACGCCGCGCTGGCCCTGGCCCGCCAGGGCACGGACGTGGTGCTGACCTACCAGCACAACGCCACCGAGGCCGCCGCCGCCGTGGCCGAGATCCAGGCCCTGGGTCGCCGCGCCGTGGCGCTGCAGCTGGACGTCGGCGACGTGCGCAACTTCCCCGGCTTCGCGGCCGCGCTGCGCCACGCGCTCGGCCAGACCTGGGGCCGCGACCGCTTCGACTTCCTCGTCAACAACGCCGGCGTGGGCGTGCACGTCCCCTTCGCCGAGACCACCGAAGCGCAGTTCGACCAGATGGTCGACATCCACCTCAAGGGCGTGTTCTTCCTGACGCAGGCGCTGCTGCCGCTGATCGCCGACGGTGGCCGCATCGTCAACCTGTCCTCGGGCCTGGCCCGCTTCGCACTGCCGGGCTACGCGGCCTACGCGACCATGAAGGGCGGGGTGGAGACGCTCACGCGCTACCTGGCCAAGGAACTGGGGCCGCGCGGCATCCGCGTCAACGTGGTCGCGCCCGGCGCCATCGCCACCGACTTCGGCGGCGGCGCGGTGCGCGACAACGCCCAACTCAACGCCTTCGTCGCGTCGCAGACCGCGCTGGGCCGCGTCGGCCAGCCGGACGACATCGGTCCCGTCATCGCCTCGCTGCTGGCCCCTGGCACGGGCTGGATCAACGCCCAGCGCGTGGAAGCCTCGGGCGGCATGTTCCTCTGATACCGATCAGCCCGGCGGCGGCGGCGGTGTGTGCCGGCGCTGCGCCGCCGTGTTCCAGCAGGCGTCGTGCACCACGTTGCGCAGCACGGCGGGGTCGATGGGCTTGGCCAGGAAATGCGCGACGCCGCCGATGTTGATGGCGTCGCGCAGCACCTGCGGGTCGTTGCTGGCGGTCATCAGCACGCGCGCGGTGTGCGGCATGCGCTTGCGGATCCCGCTGAGCAGCTCGATGCCGCTGCTGCCCGGCAGCCAATGGTCCACGATGGCGAGGGCGTAGTCGTGCTGGTGGAACATCTCCATGGCCTCCTCGGCGCTCGCCGCGCTGGCCACCCGCACGCCGAAGGACTGAAGGATGTGCTCCAGCAGCTGGCGCGTGATCGCTTCGTCCTCCACCAGCAGCACCACCGGCAGCGCCTCGCGCTGCAGGAACGCGGCCGGGTCCAGCAGCAGGGGCTGGTCGAACATCTTCTCCACCGCCTCGGCCGGCTGCGGGCGCGCCATCCAGTAGCCCTGGATCTCGTCCACGTCCAGCGCGTAGAGCAGGATGGCCTCGTCCTCGCTCTCCACGCCCTCGGCGATGGCCCGCATGTTCAGGTTGTGCGCCAGCCGCACCACGGCCGCGACGATGGCCCGGTCCTGCGGGTTCTTGAGCAGGCCGCGCACGAAGGACTGGTCGACCTTGAGCCGGTCGGCCGGAAAACGCTTGAGGTAGCCCAGGTTGGAATAACCCGTGCCGAAGTCGTCCACCGAGAGCAGGATGCCGAGCTCCTTGAGCTCGTGCATGAGCACCAGCGCCGCGTCCGGGTCGCGCATGGCCAGGCTCTCGGTCACCTCCAGTTCCAGCACGCCGGGCGGGATGCCGTAGCGCGCCATGGCCTCGTGCAGTTCGGTCTTGAACTGCGGGTCGGAGAACTTGGTCGCCGCCAGGTTCACGGCCGTGCGGATCCAGCCGTGGCCCTGGCGGTGCCATTGCTGCATCTGGCTGCAGGCCGCATCCAGCACATAGGTGTCGATCGCGCCGATCAGGCCCGACTCCTCGGCCAGGCCGATGAACTTGCCCGGCATCAGGAAGCCGTAGTCGGACGAATCCCAGCGCACCAGCGCCTCCAGGCTCACGAGCGCGCCGGTCTCGAAGTCCACCTGCGGCTGGTAGTGCAGCACCAGTTCGCGGCGCACGATGGCCTCGCGCAGGCGCGCCTCCTTCTGCACGCGCACGTCGATGGCGTCCTGCATCTCGCTGGAGAAGATGCACACGCCGCGGTCGCTCCAGGTCTTGGACTGCACCATCGCCAGGTCGGCCCGCTTGACCAGCGTCTCCGGCTCGTCCCCATGGTCGGGGAACAGCGCCACCCCCACGCTGCCGCCCAGCACATGCGGCTCGCCGGACAGCAGCACCGGCGCCTGCAGCGCCGTCTGCAGGCGCGCGCCGAAGGGCTCGACCATGCCGCGCGGCAGCCCCTCGCTGACCACGACGAACTCGTCCCCCGCCAGCCGCGCCACCGTGTCGCCGCCGCGCGCCTCGTCCTGCAGGCGTCGCGCCATCTCGTAGAGCACCTGGTCCCCCGCGCCGCGGCCCAGGCTGTCGTTGAGCTGCTTGAAGCGGTTGAGGTTGACGAAGTACACCGCC
Source organism: Pseudorhodoferax sp. (assembly GCA_049840715.1). Taxonomy (GTDB): domain Bacteria; phylum Pseudomonadota; class Gammaproteobacteria; order Burkholderiales; family Burkholderiaceae_C; genus Pseudorhodoferax. The sequence continues at coordinate 62,944 of JASGJO010000009.1, read as the reverse complement.
ACCGGCCGCTGGCGGCGGCGGGCCCGCGCGATGGTCCGCGCCATGCGTTCGAGCAACAGGGTGCGGTTGGGCAGCTCGGTCAGCGCATCGTGCGTGGCGCGGTAGTGCAGCGCATCCTCCTGGCGCCGCTGTTCGGTGATGTCCACGCACACGGCGATGTAGCGCACCACCTGGCCCGCCGCGTCCTTCTGCGGCACGATGGCCATGTCGACCCAGTACAGTCCGCCCGCCTCGTTGCGGTTGCATACGACATCGCGCCAGATCTCGCCGCGCTGGACCGTGGTCCACATGCCCTCGAAGAAGGCAGGGTCGTGGTAGCCCGAATTGAGCAGGCGGTGGTCCTGGCCCAGCAGTTCCTCGCGGCCGTGGCCGCTGGTCTGCACGAACTTGTCGTTGACCTGCAGGATGCGGCCGGCGGCATCCGTCACCGAGACCAGCGCGTGCTGGTCGATGCCCTGCATGTAGGTGGAAAGTTCGGCGAAGGCCTGCTCCACACCCTGCTTGGCCAGCAGCAGTTCGTTGGCGTCGCGCGTCTGCTGCTCGGAGTGCGCGAGCTGGCTCAACGCCTTGCGCAGCTGCCCGCGCTGCAGCCCCAGGCGCCGGTACAGCCACAGCAGGGTCAGCGCGCAGCCAAGCCCGAGCACGGCGACGAGCACCGCCGCCATGACCAAGACCACACCCGTACCGTCGGACCCAGCCGGCATCGCCTGCCCTTTTCCGCCATGTTCTGGGCGTCGAGCATCGCCTGCATGGGCGGCAACCGCAAGGCTTGTTTTCCGCCGAACGGTGTAGGCGAAATCAGAACGGGTAGTGCCGCTCGCCCGTCTGCACCGTCACCCAGCGCAGGTCCGTGAACTCGGCGATGCCGGCCTTGCCGCCGAAGCGCCCCAGCCGCTGCCCTTGACGCCGCCGAACGGCATCTGCGCCTCGTCGTGCACGGTCGGGCCGTTCACATGGCAGATGCCGGACTCGATGCGCTGCGCCACCGCGATGGCGCGCGCCGTGTCGCGGCCGAACACGGCGGACGACAGGCCGTAGGCGTTGTCGTTGGCCACGCGGACGGCCTCCTCCACGCCGTGCACGCGCACGATGGCCTTCACGGGGCCGAAGGTCTCCTCGCCGTAGATGCGCATGGCAGGCGTCACATGGTCCAGCAGCGTGGCCGGCATCAGCGTGTTCCCGGCCTTGCCGCCGCACAGCAGTTTGGCGCCCTTGGCCACTGCGTCGTCGATCAGCGCGTTGCAATGTTCCACGGTGCTCATGCCCACCACGCTGCCCAGCACCACGGGGTCCGGCCCGCGCGGGTCGCCGAGCGGCAGCGCGCCGGCCTTGGCCGCGAACCTGGCGACGAAGGCATCGGCGATGGCCGCGTCGACCACGATGCGCTCGGTGCTCATGCAGATCTGGCCCGAGTTCGCAAAGCAGCCGAAGGCCGCGCCGTCCACGGCCGCGTCGAGGTCGGCATCGTCCAGCACCACGAAGGGGGCCTTGCCGCCCAGTTCCAGCACCACGGGCTTCAAATGCTGCGCGCACTGCACGGCGATCAGCTTGCCCACGCGCGTGGAGCCCGTGAAGTTCACGCGGCGCACGGCCGGGTGGGCGACCATGGCGTCCACCACGGCCGCGGCATCGGCCGGCGCGTTGGTGATGTAGTTCACCACGCCGGCCGGGAAGCCCGCGTCGATGAAGGCCTGGGCGATCAGCTGGTGCGTGTGCGGGCACAGCTCCGAGCCCTTGAACACCACCGTGTTGCCGCAGGCCAGCGGCGTGGCGATGGCGCGCACGCCCAGGATCACGGGCGCGTTCCAGGGCGCGATGCCCAGCACCACGCCGGCCGGCTGGCGCACCGCCAGGGCCAGGCTGCCCGGCACGTCGGAGGGGATCACCTCGCCCGCGATCTGCGTGGTCAGCGCCGCGGCCTCGCGCAGCATGCCGGCCGCCAGGTGCACGTTGAAGCCGGTCCACATGGCGGTGGCGCCGGTCTCGCGCGGCAGCGCGGCGATGAACGCGGGCGCCTTGGCCTCCAGCGCATCGGCGGCCTTGAGCAGCAGCGCGCGGCGCGCGTTGGGGCCGGTCTGGCTCCAGGCCGGGAAGGCGGCGGCCGCGGCCTCCACGGCGCGAATGGCATCGGCTGGCGTGGCCGCCGGCGCGCGCGTGGCCAGGCTGTCGTCCAGCGGGTTGCGGCGCTCGAACGTGGCGCCGTTCTCGGCGGCCACGGCCTGGCCGTCGATGAGCATGGACAGGTCGGACATGGTGGGTTCTCCTTTCAGGTGGTTGCCACGCCCAGGTAGGCATGGCGGACGATGTCGGATTGCGCGATCTCGGCGGCCGGCCCGCCGGCCACGAGCGCACCGCGCTCCAGCACATGGGCGCGGTCGGCCACGGCCAGGGCCTTGCGCACGTTCTGCTCGACCAGCAGCACCGTGGTGCCGGCATCGGCGATGCGCCGTGCGATGGCGAGCAGCTCGTCGACCATGCGCGGCGCCAGGCCCAGCGAGGGCTCGTCGAGCATCAACAGGCGCGGCGCGCTCATCATGGCACGCGCCACGGCCACCATCTGCTGCTCGCCGCCGCTCATGGTGCCGGCCAGCTGCTGCGCGCGTTCGGCCAGCCGCGGGAAGTCGGCGAAGGCCTGGCGCAGCCGTTCGGCGCGCTGCGCCTTGGTGCTGAGCCAGCCGCCCAGTTCCAGGTTCTCGGCCACCGTCATCTGCGGGAACAGCTGGCGGCCCTCGGCCACCAGCGCCATGCCGCGGCGCACGGCCACGCCGCTCTGGCGCACGGGCAGCAGCGTGTCGTCCAGCAGCACGGTGCCGGTGCGCGGGATCAACCCGGCCAGGGCCTTGAGCAAGCGTGGTCTTGCCGGCGCCGTTGGGGCCCAGCACCACGGTCAGTCCGGGGCCGACCTCGAGGTCGATGCCGCGCAGCACGTTGAAGCCGCCGTAGCCTGCGCCCAGGCCCTGGATCTTGAGCGAAGCGCCGGGTCATGCCGCCACCTCGTCGCCCAGGTAGGCCTCGATGACCTCGGCGTTGCGCGTGACCTCGGCCGGCGTGCCGTCCGCGATCTTGCGGCCCTGGTGCAGCACCAGCACGCGCTCCACGTGGCGCAGCAGCGTGGCCACCGCATGCTCGATCCAGACCACGGCCAGGCCCAGCTCGCCGCGCAGCCGGCCGATCAGCCGGGCCATGGCCTCGACCTCGGCCTCGGTCAGCCCGGCCGCCACCTCGTCGAGCAGCAGCAGGCGCGGCCGCGTGGCCAGCGCCATGCCGATCTCCAGCAGGCGCTGCTGCGCCGGCGTGACGGCCGCCGCCGGGCAGCTCCGCCTGGGCCGACAGACCGATCAGCGCGAGGATGCTCTGCGCATCGGCCAAGGCCGGCGCGGCGCTGCGGCCCCGGCCCGCGAACTGCAGGCCGAAGTCCACGTTGTCGATGCACGCGCAGGCCGCCGAACACGCGCGGCGTCTGGAAGGTGCGCGCCACGCCCTGGGCCGCGAAGCGGTGCGGCCCCTGGCCCGCCAGGTCGCGGCCGCCGAGCAGCAGCGCGCCGCTGGTGGGCGGCTGCACGCCCGAGATCGCGTTGAAGAAGGTGGTCTTGCCCGCGCCGTTCGGGCCGATGATGCCGACCAGTTCGCCGGCGTCGAACGCGGCGTCCACCGCGTCCACGGCCGTGAGGCCGCCGAAGCGCACCGTGACCGCGCGGGCTTCCAGCAGACGTTCAGCCATTGATCCGCTCCCGTTGGAACCAGCTCCGCACCTGCGCCCAGCGCAGGCTGCCCAGGCCGTCGGGCAGGTACATCACCGACAGGATCAGCAGCAGCCCCAGCGCCACCATGTAGGCCTGCGGCAGCTGCAGCCGCAGCGTCTCGGCCAGCACGCTGAACACCACGGCCGCGACCAGCGGCCCCCACAGCGTGGCCGCGCCGCCGATCAGCGCGATCAGCACGGTCTGGAAGCCGATGAAGGGGTTGAACACCGTGACCGGGTCGATGTAGGTCCAGCGCACGGCCATCGCCGCGCCGACGGCGCCGGCGAAGGCCGCCGTCAGCGCGAAGCCCAGCGTCTTGACGCAGCCGCGTGTTCACGCCCAGCGTCTGCGCGCGCTGCTCGTCGACGCCGATGCCCGTGAGCGCCAGGCCGAAGCGCCGCCGCCGCACCACGATGGCCGTGGCCACGGCGATGGCGGCGATGCCCAGCACCGTCCAGTAGACCGTGGTCGTCCTCGGGCACCACCATGCAGCACGCGGCCCACCGTGCCCGTGACCTGCTTCTCGAAGTAGGTCACGGCATGGCGGATCAGCTCGGTCATGCCGAAGGTCAGCACCGCGAAGTAGGTGCCGCGCAGGTGCAGCACCGCCAGGCCCATCACGAGCGCGATGGCCGCCGCGACCAGCGCGCCCAGGCCCACGGCCGCGAGCCAGGGCAGGCTCTCCAGCACCAGCGCGCTGTGTAGGCGCCGATGCCGAAGAAGGCCGCCGTCGCCAGCGAGAGGTAGCGCGTGCTGCCGCAGAACAGGCTCCAGCTCGAGGCCAGCGCCACGTACATCAGGCAGGTCAGCGCCAGCGAGAGCAGGAACTCGCTCGCGATGCCGGGCAGCAGCGCCGCGGCGACGGCGAGCCCCGCCAGAAGAATCCAGTCGCGCTTCATCGCTTTGCGAACAGTCCGTTGGGTTTCCACAGCAGCACGGCGATGAACACGCCGTACGACAGCAGCGACTTGAGCGAGGGGTTGGTGAAGTGCATGCCCAGCGCCTCGATCACGCCCAGCAGCAGCCCGCCCGCGAGCGCGCCGCCCATGCTGCCGAAGCCGCCCAGCGTGATCACGATCAGCGCCGTCACCGTGTAGGGCTCGCCCATCGACGGCGTGATGGTGTAGGCCATGGACAGCAGGCAGCCCGCCACGCCCGACAGCCCCAGCCCCACGCCGAACATCAGCGGGTGCAGCCGCCTGGTGTCGATGCCCACCAGCTGCGCGCCCGTGGGCGACTGCATCAGCGCGCGCACGCCCTTGCCCAGCAGCGTGAAGCGCAGCAGCGCCATCAGCGCCAGCGCGAACACCAGCGCCAGGCCGAACACCACGCAGCTTGTTGGCCGCGAACTGCGCGCCGCCTTCACCACCGATCACCACGGGCGTGGTCAGGTAGTCGTAGCCGCGCAGGTCGCCGCCCCAGGCCCAGCTGGCGAAGTTCTGCACCAGGAACATCAGGCCGAAGGCCACCATGAGCCCGCGCGCCTCGAACACGTCCACGTTGGGCGCCTGCGCCGCCAGCTTGCGGAAGGTCAGGCCGATGCACGACCAGGCCGATGCAGCAGCAGGCCCGCGAAGGCCAGCGGCAGCACCGCCAGCGGCGACCAGCCCAGCAGCGTGTGCGCCATCCAGGTGGCATAGGCGCCCAGCATCAGGAACTCGCCGTGCGCGATGTTCAGGATGCGCATGAGGCCGTACTGCAGGTTCAGCCCCAGGCCCACGAGCGCGTAGATGCCGCCCGTGATGAGGCCGCTGGCCAGCAGTTCGAACCAGGCCGTCGCCGACATCACTTCCAGGCGGGCTTGCCGGGGTTCAGCCTGGCCGTCGCCATGGACGCCGGCCACACCACCTCGAACTCGCCGTTCTGCCACTGGCCCACGCTGCCCGGCGTGGCGGTGTTCTCGCTGCCCGTGAACTTCACGTCGCCGATGATGGTCTTGTGCGTGGTGCCGGCCACGTACTCGCGGATGGCCTTGCGGTCCAGCCCGGCCTTCGCCACGGCCGCCTGCAGGATCTCCAGCGCGGCCCAGCAATGGCCGCTGGCCCAGCGGTCCGGCTCCTTGCCCTCGAAGCGCCTGGTGTGCGCGTCGAAGTAGGCCTTGGCGCCGGCGCTGGTCTTGCCGTTCCACGAGCCCATGCCCAGCACGCCCTCCGCGCCCGGCGCGGTGATCACGTTGCGGTACAGCTGGAAGGCCGTGCCCACCGAGGCGTAGAAGAACTTCGGGTTGAAGCCCACCTCCTTGGCCTGCTTGCTCGCGAGGATGGTGTCGGGCGGGTAGGTGATGCCGATGAAGGCGTCGGGGTTCTGCTCCTTGATGCCGCGCAGCACGGGCGACAGGTCCTTCACGCCCAGCGGGTAGCTCTTGCGCTCCACCACCTGGATGGAGGTCTTCTTGAGCGCATTGTTGAGCGCCGCGAAGTTCTCCAGCCCGAACAGGTCGTCCATGTAGACGATGGCGATCGTCTTCACGTTGTTCGCCACCAGCATGTCCACCAGCGCGCCCATCATGCGGTCGGGCTGCTGCAGGATGGAGAAGAAGAACGGCAGGTTCATGTCGATCAGCTTGCGCGACAGCGCCGTGGGCGCCAGCATGGGGTAGCCGAAGCGCTGCGCCAGCGGCGCGATCGCGAAGTTGGCGTTGCTGCCCCAGGGCGGCAGGATCAGGTCGACCTTGTCGCTGCCCATGAGCTTCTGGTAGCTGCGCACGCAGGTCTCGATGTCGCTGCGGTCGTCCACGCTCACGAGTTCGATGGGGCGCTTCGCGCCCTTCACGTCCAGCCCGCCGGCGGCATTGACCTGCTCGGCCCACAGGATGTAGTTGGGCTCCTGGCTGACCTGGGCGCCGGGTGCCCAGGGGCCGGTGCGTGCCATGGCGTAGCCGATGCGCACGGGGGCGGATTGGGCGCGCAGGGCGGGCGCGAAAGCGGCCGTGCCCAGCGCGGCGGCCGCGCCCTGCAGCACGGCGGCGGCGGGTGGATGCAAGCATGGTGGTGTCTCCTCGAAATCGATGCCCCGGATCGTAGGAAGACCTCCCCGCGCGCGCTGTGCGCAGCGTGCACGGAATGCTGACACCAGCGCGCACAGGCCCCAGGGTTAACCCGGGATCGCGCCCGCGCGCGATGCCGCGCGGCCTATCATCGCGGCCCGTCACCCTCCCGGAGAAGCCGATGACCCCGTCCCTGCTGCTGAGCACCGACGCGGTCGCCCCGCGCGACCGGGCGCCGCAATGGCGCGAATGGATCTGGCGCCATTTCGGCGGCCTGGACTCCGACCTCTACGGCGACAGCGACTTCGACGGCCGCCTGTCGGCCTCGCGCGCCGGCGACGTGGTGCTGACACGCCTGGAAGCCGGCCGCCACCGCGTGCTGCGCACGCCGCAGATGGCGCGCCGCGACGAGGCCGGCTACCTCAAGATCGTCGCGCCCTGGCAGGGCAGCGCCGAGGTCGAGCAGCAGGGCCGCAAGGCGCGTGCCCAGGCCGGCGGCTGGATCATCTACGACACCACGCACGATTACGCCATCGACAACCCCGCGCCCACCGAACACCTGATCGTGATGCTGCCCAAGCAGCAGATGGCCGAGCGCGGCGTGCGGCTGGACCCGCTCATGGCCCGCCACGTGGGCGGCACCCACGGCATCTCGCGCGTGGCGCTGGAGACCATGCGCAACACCTACCTGGAACTGCCCGCGATGAGCGAGACGGCCGCGCGCGGCGCGGGCGAACTCATCATGCAGCTGGTGCAGCTCTCGCTGCTGGAACTCGCGGGCCAGGGCACGGCCATGACGCTCAAGGAGGCGCTGCGCGACCGCATCCGCGACCACGTGGCGCGCCACCTGCGCGACCCCCAGCTCTCCATCGAGCAGATCGCGGCCGCGCTGAACTGCAGCAAGCGCCATCTGCACAACGCCTTCGCCCAGGGCGACCAGACGCTGGCCAGCTACATCCAGCAGCAGCGGCTGCAGGCCTGCATCCAGGAGCTGCGGCTAAGCCCGGTGGCGGGCCGCTCGATCACCGACATCGCGCTGGCCTGGGGCTTCTCGAACATGTCGCACTTCGCGCGCGTGTTCCGCGAGCACACGGGCATGAGCCCGAGCGCGTTTCGCCAGGACGCGCGCGCCGGCGGCGGCTGATCAGGCCACGGCGCGCAGCAGCGGCTGGCCGGCTGCGGCGCTCTCGCGCACCATGATGTCCTTGCTCACGAGGCTGGCCTTGCCGAACAGCGTGGCGAAGGCCACGTCCTTGGCGTCGCGGCCCGTGCCCACGCGCACCAGGCGTTCCACGGGCGCCATGCGGGTCGGATCGAACAGCACCCAGCGGCCGTCCAGCCAGGCTTCGAAGACCGCGTGGAAGTCCTGCGGCGGCTCGTCGAAGTAGACATAGCCCGCCACCAGCCGCGCCGGGATGTTCAGCGCGCGGCAGAAGGTCACGCCCAGGTGCGCGAAGTCGCGGCACACGCCCTGGCGCTGCACGAAGATCTGCTGCGCCGTGGTCGTGGCGTCGCTGGAACCCGGCGTGTAGGCGATGTTGTCGTGGATCCAGTCGCTGATGGCCTGCACGCGCGCCACGCCGGCCGGCGCCTTGCAGAACAGCTGCTGCGCCGCGTTGCCGAGCAGGTCGGACTCGCAGTAGCGCGTGGGCGAGAGGAAGTGCAGCACCTCGTCGGGAATCTGGTTCACGGGCGACTCGCCCAGCCCCGGCGCCGGCAGCGCGTAGCGCAGCTCGACCTCGGCGGTGTAGTGCACGTTCACCAGGCCCTTGGGCGCGTCGAAGCGCACGAAGCGGTTGCCCTTCACCGGATCGCGGTAGTCGTGCAGCGGCAGCACCGGCTGCACCTGCAGGCGTTCCTCGCGCAGGTGCTGGTCGGCATGGTCCGCCACCTGCAGGTGCAGGCAGAAATGGGTGGGCTCGGCCACGTCGTAGACGAGCTTGACGTCGATGGAGGACAGCACGGGAAGACTCATGCGCAGTGGCCGTGGTGGCAGCCGCGCGCCGCGTGCGCATGCCCGCGCTCGCGGTGCGCGCGGGCCACGCGGCCCGCGTCCTTGCGCGTGTGCGGCACCTCGCCGTCGGGCCACCAGTCGGCAGCCGTCACCAGCAGGATGCGCTGCACGCGCTGCAGCGGGCTGTGCAGCCACTCCTGCAGCTGCGCATAGCGCCGGTTGCCCAAGCCTTGGGGAACGGATTGCACGGTTCAGTCCAGGATCTTCTTCGCCGCGCCCACGCCCAGCGCGGCGAGCACGATGAACACCACGGCCAGGATCAGGAACAGGCCGAACAGCACCTTGGCGATGCCGGCGGCACCCGCGGCCACGCCACCGAAACCCAAGCCCCCGGCAACCAGTGCGATCAACGCAAAGATGATGGCCCACTTCAACATGTCGACTCTCCTCGAATGGCGGCGGCGCCGCGCTTGCAGGCACTGTAGAAACACGGGCTTTGCGCCTGCATCAGCCGCCGGCACCGGGGGGTGTAGGACAATCGCGCGGCCCTTTTCCGGGCGCCGCCGGGCGGGTCTGCAGATGCCGGCGGCACACCGCTTCCAAACCTTTCGGAAACACGCCATGAAGCTGTATTACTCCCCTGGTGCCTGCTCGCTGTCGCCGCACATCGTGCTGCGCGAAGCCGGCCTCGCGTTCGAGGCCGTGAAGGCCCCGACCAAGACGCACAAGCTCGACGACGGCACCGACTACTACACCATCAACCCGCTGGGCTACGTGCCGCTGCTCGAGCTGGACGACGGCACGCGCCTGGCCGAAGGCCCGGCCATCGTGCAGTACCTCGCCGACCAGGTGCCGCTCAAGAACCTGGCCCCGGCCAACGGCACGCTGGCGCGCTACCGCCTGCAGTCGCTGCTGACCTTCATCGGCACCGAACTCCACAAGGGCTACGGCCCCCTGTTCAGCCCGGCCACGCCCGAGGAATACAAGACCGCGGTGCGCGAGAAGCTGCTGTCGCGCTACAAGTGGGTCGACGAACAGCTGGCCGGCAAGGACTACCTGACGGGCGAGCACTTCACCGTGGCCGACGCCTACCTGTTCACCGTCACCAACTGGGCCAAGCCCACGGGCGTGGACCTGTCGGCCTATGCCAACGTGGCGGCCTTCATGGCCCGTGTGGCGGCCCGCCCGGCCGTGCAGGAAGCGCTCAAGGCCGAAGGCCTGGCCAAGTAAGCCGATGTAACGGAGCGGGCGCCGTCTTGAAGACGGCCGCCCCGCCCCGATCTGCACGCTTCGTCCGCCCCGGCACTCTGGGGCGGCCAAGAAATAAGTCCAACGGAGAGTGCATGTCTTCCCTGTTCGAGCCCACCCATGCGGGCAGCCTGTCGCTGGCCAATCGCATCGTCATGGCCCCGCTCACGCGCAACCGTTCGCCGCGCGCCATCCCCGGCCCGCTGGCCGTGGAGTACTACCGCCAGCGCGCCAGCGCCGGCCTGATCGTCAGCGAGGGCACGGCCGTCAGCCAGCAGGGCCAGGGCTATGCCGACGTGCCGGGCCTGTACGCGCCCGAGCAGCTGGACGGCTGGCGCAAGGTCACGGCGGCCGTGCACGCGGCCGGCGGCAGGATCGTGACCCAGCTCTGGCATGTGGGCCGCGTCTCGCACACCGAGCTGCAGGCCGGCGGCCAGGCGCCCGTGGCGCCATCGGCCATCCCCGCCGCCACCAAGACCTACCTGATCCGCAACGGCCAGGGCGCCTTCGAGGCCACCTCCACGCCGCGCGCGCTGGCGGCCGAGGAGCTGCCCGGCATCGTCGACGACTTCCGCAAGGCCGCGCGCGCCGCGCTGGACAGCGGCTTCGACGGCGTGGAGATCCACGGCGCCAACGGCTACCTGCTCGACCAGTTCATGAAGCTCGGTGCCAACCACCGCACCGACCACTACGGCGGCAGCATCGCCAACCGTATCCGCTTCCCGCTGGAGGTGGTGCGCGCCGTGGCGGCCGAGATCGGTGCCGGCCGGGTCGGCCTGCGCATCTCGCCCGTCACGCCGGCCAACGGCATCTCCGACCCCGATCCGCAGCCGCTGTTCGAAGCCCTGCTGGCCGAACTCGCGCCGCTGGGCCTGGCCTACATCCACGTGATCGAGGGCGCCACCGGCGGCCCGCGCGAGATCGAGGACCGCCCCTTCGACTACCGCAAGCTCAAGGCCGCCTACCGCAACGCCGGCGGCAAGGGCGCCTGGATGGTCAACAACGGCTACGACCGCCAACTCGCCGACGAAGCCCTGGCCGACGGTGCCGCCGACCTCGTGGCCTACGGCCGCCCCTTCATCGCCAACCCCGACCTGGTGCGCCGCCTGCGCGAGCGCGCCCCGCTGCAGGTGCCCGAGCGGGCCACCATGTACGGCGGCGGCGCCGAGGGCTACACCGACTACCCCGCGCTGCCGGCCTGATCCAGCGCAGGCGCCATGCAAAACGCCGACCCGAGGGTCGGCGTTCTGGCGTTGGAGAAGGCCGGAAGAATCAGGCAGCGGCCAGTGCCGGCTTGCTGCTCTTGGGCGCGCCCGCGCCGAAGCTGATCTCGCCCGAGATCTGGCCGCCTTCTTCGATCACCACCTTGCCGTAGCGGATCTTGCCGCTGACCTTGCCGGTGGCGTAGATCACGAGCTTCTCGCGCACCACGAGGTCGCCGTCGAAGGCACCCCGGATCTCGGCCAGGTCGACCTCGGCCGATCCCTTGAACGCGCCCTGCTCGGCGATCTGCATCATGCGCGAGTCCATCGTGGCCTCGACCGTGCCCTCGACCACCAGCGTGTCGCAGTCGGTGATCTCCACGCCCTTGAGCTTGATGTTGGGGCCGACGATGAGCTTGCTGCCGGGCTCCTGCGTGCTGCCGCTGCCGGTGGACGGCGCGACCGTGCTGCTGCCGGACACCGACGGAGAGGTCGCGGAAGAGGCCATGTTGGTGCTGGAAGAAGTGGGGAAGAGGACGAGGGCTGCAACGCCGAGGTGTTGTTGTTGAACGTGCTCGGCCGGGTGTTCAGGGGCTCGTTCTCACGCTTGCCGAAAAAGGGGGATTGCAGGGCCACTGGGCGTTCTCCGATCAAAACTCCATCCTAGGGGAAGCTGCGTGCAAAACCGCAGAAGACGCATGCAACTTCTGTAACCCTAAGAAAGTGGCACCAGCACGGCACCGGCCGCACCAAGGCAGTTGCGCCGGCGCCTTTGTACGCACTTTCTTGGTGCTCTTTGTACGCATTCCCTTGAATGTCTTGCGTACAAACATGGCATGGGCTTTGCGTACGGCCTGCCCATGCCTGCTGCCGCCCCCTCCCCCAGCGCGCCCCGGCCCGTGGCCGTGGAACTCGTGGCCCTGACCAAGCGCTACGCGCAGGGGCAGCCCGCCGTGGACAGCATCGACCTGCGCATCGCCAGCGGCAGCTACTGCTGCCTGCTGGGCCCCTCGGGCTGCGGCAAGAGCACGACGCTGCGCATGATCGCGGGCCACGAGACCGTCAGCAGCGGCGACGTGCTGCTCGAGGACCGCAACATCACCGACCTGCCCGCGGCCGCGCGCGGCACGGCCATGATGTTCCAGAGCTTCGCGCTGTTCCCGCACCTCTCGGCGCTCGACAACGTGGCCTTCAGCCTCAAGATGAAGGGCGTAGCCAAGGCCGAGCGCCAGGCCAAGGCGCAGGACCTGCTCGCGCGCGTGGCCATGGGCCACCTCGCGCAGCGCAAGCCCGGCGAACTCTCGGGCGGCCAGCAGCAGCGCGTGGCGCTGGCACGTGCGCTGATCACGCAGCCCAAGGTGCTGCTGCTCGACGAGCCGCTCTCCGCGCTCGACCCCTTCCTGCGCATCCAGATGCGCGCCGAGTTGCGCCGCTGGCAGAAGGAGCTGGGCCTGACCTTCATCCACGTCACGCACTCGCAGGAAGAGGCGATGGCGCTGGCCGACACCATGGTGGTCATGAACCACGGCCTGATCGAGCAGGTCGGTTCGCCGCACGAGGTCTATAACAAGCCCGCCACCGAGTTCATCGCGCGCTTCATGGGTGGGCACAACGTGCTGACGACGCCCGCCGGCAAGATCGCCGTGCGCAACGACCACATGCGCATCGCCCCCGACGGCGACGGCATCGCCGCCACGGTCACCGATGTCGAGTACCAGGGCACCTATGTGCTGTTGGGCCTGGACGCCGAGGACGCGGACAGCCGCACCGGCGTGTCCGTGATGCTGCCCGAGTCGGTCTTCGCCGACCGGCCCTACGCCCCGGGCGAGAACGTGCGCCTGTCCTGGGCCACGCCGCATGCGCACGCACTCGCCGCCTGATTCCCCTTTCATCCACCCCGCCACCGATTGGAGAGCCACCCATGTCCGAGAACACCACTTCCTGCGGCCTGCAGCGCCGCGCCCTGCTCAAGGGCACAGCCGGCATCCTGGCCACGGGCACCGCGCCCTTCGTGCACGCGCAGGAGCCCATCGTGCTGCGCTACCTGGGCACGGCCGTGAACCAGGACAAGGCCATCGCCGAGAAGTTCAAGGCCGACACCGGCATCACCATCCAGTACGTGGCCGTGACCACCGACGACGTGACCAAGCGCGCCGTCACCGCGCCCAACAGCTTCGACCTGATCGACACCGAGTACTTCTCGCTCAAGAAGATCGTGCCCACCGGCAACCTGAAGGGCATCGACACCAGGAAGATCAAGAACGCCGACAAGATCACCACGCTGTTCACCACCGGCCAGGTGGCCGGCAAGGCCGTGGGCGAGCAGGGCACGGCGCCCAAGAAGGTCATCTTCCTGGAAGGCGAGAAGAGCAAGGTGTTCGCCAAGAGCCCCACGCAGTTCATGTCGCTGATCCCCACGGTCTACAACGCCGACACGCTGGGCATCCGGCCCGACCTCATCAAGCGCCCCGTGGAGTCCTGGGCCGAGCTGCTGAACCCCGAGTTCAAGGGCAAGGCCGCGATCCTGAACATCCCCTCCATCGGCATCATGGACGCGGCCATGGTGGTCGAGGCCAAGGGCCTATACAAGTACCCCGACAAGGGCAACATGAGCAAGAAGGAGATCGACCTCACGATCAAGACCTTGATCGAAGCCAAGAAGGCCGGCCAGTTCCGCGCGCTGTGGAAGGACTTCAACGAGTCGGTCAACCTGATGTCCTCGGGCGAGGTCGTGATCCAGTCCATGTGGAGCCCGGCCGTGACGGCCGTGCGCACCAAGGGCATCGCCTGCAACTTCCAGCCGCTCAAGGAAGGCTACCGCGCCTGGGCCGCCGGCTTCGGCCTGCCGTCCACGCTGTCGGGCCGCAAGCTCGACGGCGCCTACGAGTTCATCAACTGGTTCCTGGACGGCTGGGCCGGCGCGTACCTCAACCGCCAGGGCTACTACAGCGCCGTGCTCGACACCGCCAAGGCCAAGATGGAAGCCTACGAGTGGGCCTACTGGATGGAAGGCAAGCCCGCCGAGAAGGACATCAAGGCGCCCAACGGCGAGCTGCTGGCCAAGGCCGGCGCGGTGCGCGACGGCGGCTCCTACGAGCAGCGCATGGGCGGCATCGCCTGCTGGAACGCGCTCATGGACGAGAACACCTACATGGTGCAGAAGTGGAATGAATTCGTAGCCGCGTGATTCCATGAGCGCACCTGCCACCACCTCCCACGGTGCCCCCGCCGCGGCGCCGGGCCGCTCCATCGCGGCCTGGTGGCAGGCCGCGCCGTTCACGCTGGTCTTCGTCCTGTTTTTCCTCATCCCGCTCGCGCTGATCGGCATGGTCAGCCTGTGGGACTTCAACGAGTACGAGCTGATCCCGGCCTTCACGTTCAAGAACTACGCGACCGTGTTCGACGGCTGCCTGGCCAGCATGGCCGGCGGCGAGGACCTGTGCGTCACGCTCAAGACCTACCTCTCCACGCTCAAGTTCTCGTTCCTGGTCTGGGCCATCACGCTGGTGCTGGGCTTCGCGGTCTCGTACTTCCTGGCCTTCCACGTGCGCTCCCCGGGCATGCAGACGGCGCTGTTCGTGCTGTGCACCATCCCGTTCTGGACCAGCAACGTGATCCGCATGATCTCGTGGGTGCCGCTGCTGGGTCGCAACGGCCTCGTGAACCAGGGCCTGCAGGGCATCGGCCTGGTCGGCCAGCCGCTGGAGTGGCTGCTGTTCTCGGACTTCTCGGTCACGCTCGCCTTCGTTCACCTCTACACGATGTTCATGATCGTGCCCATCTTCAACTCCATGATGCGCATCGACCGCAGCCTGCTGGAGGCTGCCAGCGACAGCGGCGCCAGCGCCTGGCAGACACTGTGGAACGTGATCGTGCCGCTGTGCAAGACGGGCATCATCATCGGCTCGATCTTCGTGATCACCATCGTGATGGGCGACTTCGTGACCATCGGCGTCATGGGCGGCCAGCAGATCGCCTCCATCGGCAAGATCATCCAGGTGCAGACCTCCTACCTGCAGTTCCCGCTGGCCGCGGCCAATGCCGTGATCCTGCTGGCCGTCGTGCTCATGATCATCTGGGCGCTGACCCGCATGGTCGACATCCGGAAAGAACTCTGATGCAGGCAAGAATCTCCGACGCACGCCCCGCCGGCTTCTGGCTGCTGGCCGCGGTGTTCGCGCTGTTCGTGCTGTTCATGTACGGCCCCATGTTCGTGATCGTGGCGCTGAGCTTCCAGGGCCCCGAGGGCGGGCTCACGTTCCCGATGCGCGGCTTCTCGCTGCACTGGTTCCACCAGCTGGCCGAAGGGCTGGGCGTGGTCGACATCGGCGCCGCGCTGCGCCGTTCGCTGGGCCTGGGCGCGGCCGTGATGGTGTTCACCGTGGGGCTGTCGGTGCTGGCCGGCCTGGCTTTCCGCAAGAAGCTGCGCGGCGGCAACGCGCTGTTCTACATCGTCGTGGCCAGCCTCATCATGCCGTCCATCATCGTGTCGCTGGGCATCGGCCTGGAGTTCCGGCTGCTGGACACGGGCATCAAGTGGCTGCTGGGCGCGCTCGGCATGGAGAGCCAGCTCGAGAACTACGGCACGGCGCTGGGCCTGTTCACCTCGGCCCTGGGCGCCCACCTCACGTGGACGCTGCCGTTCGGCCTGCTCATCATGTTCGCCGTGTTCAACCGTTTCGACCCAAGCTACGAGGAGGCCGCGCGCGACCTGGGCGCCACGCCCTGGCAGGGCTTCAGCCAGGTCGTGCTGCCCCTGATCGCGCCCTCGGTCGTGGGCATCGGCATGTTCGGCTTCACGCTGTCGTGGGACGAGATCGCCCGCACCTCGCAGGCCATCGGCGACGTCAACACATTGCCGCTGGAACTGCAGGGCCTCACGTCCACCGTCACCACGCCGGCCATCTACGCGCTGGGCACGGTGACCACGGTGGTGTCGTTCCTCGTGATGGGCCTGGCGATCGGCCTGGCACTGCTGCTGGCACGCCGCCGCAAGGGATAGAGTCGCGCCATGCCAGCCCCCGACACGGCGCCCACGGTCTCCGACAGCGAGATCTACGAGCGCATGGTTTCCGCCATCCTGGACCACAAGCTGCTGCCCGGCACCAAGCTCGTGGAGGACAAGATCGCCAGCGCCTTCGGCGTCTCGCGCACGCGCGTGCGGCCCGTGCTCGTGCGCCTGGCCAACGAGCAGATCGTCACGCTCACGCCCAACCGCGGCGCCTCGGTGGCCCAGCCCACCGAGCAGGAGGCGCGCGAGGTGTTCGAGGTGCGCCGGCTGATCGAGCCCACGCTGGTGCAGCGCTTCATCGCGGTCGCGCAGCCGGCCGACATCCAGCGCCTGGCCGACTGCATCGCGGCCGAGGAGACCGCGCGCCAGGCCGGCGACATGCGCCGCGCGATCCGCCAGGCCGGCGACTTCCACCTGCACATCGCGCAGACGGCCGGCCACCAGACGCTGGGCCGCATCCTGCGCGAACTGGTCTCGCGCACCTCGCTCGTGCTCATGACCTTCAGCAGCAGCCATGCGCAGGAACGCGAGGAGGCCACGGCCTGCGGTTGCCGCGAGCATGGCGTGCTGCTCGACGCGATCCGCCTGCGCGACGCGCGCGAGGCCAGCCGCTGCATGCGCAAGCACCTGGACCTGCTCGAGGCGCGGCTGGAATTCACGCCGCCGCCCGACCAGGTGCTGGACCTCACGGCGATGCTGCTGGCCTGACATGCGCCGCCTGCTCGTCATCAACCCGAACACCTCGGCCGGGGTGACCGCGCTGCTGCAGCAGCATGTGCAGCGCGAGGCCGGCGCCGGCGTGCAGGTGCGCGGCACCACGGCACGCCTGGGCGCGCCCTACATCGCCTGCGAAGCCAGCTACGCCGTGGCCGGCCATGCCGCGCTCGACGCCTGGGCCGCGGCACTCGCCGAGCCCGGCGGCGCCGCGCCCGATGCGGTGCTGATCGGCTGCTTCGGCGACCCCGGCCTGTTCGCGCTGCGCGAGGCCAGCCCGGTGCCCATCACGGGCCTGGCCGAAGCCGCGTTCGCCGAGGCCGCGCAGCGGGGCCGCTTCGCGGTCGTGACCGGCGGTGCGCGCTGGGTGCCCATGCTCGAACGCCTGGCGCTGGCGCTGGGCCACCAGGAGCTGGCCGGCATCCACACCGTGGCGCCCACGGGCGCGCAACTCATGGCCGATCCCGCGGGCGCGCGGGCGCTGCTGGCCCGGGCCTGCGAGGAAGCCGCCGGGCGCTGGAACGCCCAGGCTGTGGTCGTCGGTGGCGCCGGCCTGGCCGGCGTGGCCGCGGCCATCCAGGACCAGGTGGGCGTGCCGCTGGTCGACAGCGTGGGCGCCGGCACGCGCAGGGCCTTGTGCATGCAGCCGCCGGCCGTTGCGCGTGCGCAGCCCGGCTTCGACGTGGCCTGGCAGCAGGTGGCGGCCGAACTGCAGCGGCTGGGCCGCTGAAGCCCCGCGCCCGCACAATGCGGGCGAAAGGAGCTTTCCCATGCACAGCATCCCTCTGCCCGGCACCGGCCCGGCCCTGCCCGCCCTGGGGCTGGGCACCTGGCGCATCGGTGAATCCAGGGCGCGCCGCGCCAGCGAAGTGAAGGCCCTGCGCAGCGCGCTGGAGATGGGCTGGCGCCTCGTCGACACGGCCGAGATGTACGGCGAAGGCGGCTCGGAGGAAGCCATCGGCCAGGCCCTGGCCGAGTCCCTGCGCGCCGGCCTGCGGCGCGAGGACCTGTTCCTCGTCAGCAAGGTCTATCCGCACAACGCCAGCCGCCAGGGCACGGTCGCGGCCTGCGAGCGCAGCCTGCGCCGCCTGGGCGTGGACCGGCTCGACCTGTACCTGCTGCACTGGCGCGGCAGCGTGCCGCTGGCCGAGACCGTCGAGGCCATGCAAGCGCTGGTCGCCGCCGGCCGCATCGCGCGCTGGGGCGTCAGCAACTTCGACGTGGACGACATGGACGAACTGTGGTCCGTGCCCGGCGGCGATGCCTGCGCGGCCAACCAGGTCTACTACTCGATCACCGAACGCGGCCCGGCCCACAGCCTGCTGCCCTGGCTGCGCGCGCACGGCGTGGCGCTGATGGCCTACAGCCCGCTGGACCAGGGCGCGCTGGCCGAGGATGCCGCGCTGCAGGCCCTGGCCGAACGGCAGGGCTGCAGCACCGCGCAGCTGGCCCTGGCGTGGCTGCTCGCGCAGCCGGGCGTCAACGCGCTGCCCAAGGCCGTGGGCGAGGCGCACCTGCGCGAGAACCTGGCCGCGGCCGCGCTCGTGCTCGAGGACGGCGTGAAGGCCGAGCTGGCGCGGCGCTACCCTGGGCCAGCTCGCAAACCGCCGCTGGCGATGGTCTAGACCTGGATCAGAAAGGCGCGTCTTCCGTGTCCGGCTGCGCGGCCGGCGCGGCCGCCGGCGCCGGCGTGTCCACCGCAGCCTTGAGCTCGATCTCGCCGCCCAGCGCCTCCAGCAGGCCCGGCAGCAGCCGGCCGATCTCGCCCGTGGAGATCGCGGCGTCGGCGTCGAAGCTGTCTTCCTTCTCCTGCGAGGTCTTCTCGAACACACCGTCCTGGAACTGCAGCTTGCGCAGCTGCATGCTCTCGGTCAGCACGAAGGACACGCGCTCGTCCCAGGTCATGGCCAGCTTGGTCGGCAGCTTGCCTTCGGCGATGTGCTGGCGGATCTCCTCGATGTCCAGCGGGTGGTGGGCATAGCGGATCGCGGCCTTGGACGCGTCGGTCGCCTTGAGCTCGCACTCGCGGTCGATCGTGAAGCCGGCCGGCGGCTCCTGGCTGCTGAGCCATTCGGACATCGCGGCCGTGGCCGAGGTGGCGGTGTGCACCTCCTGCACCACGAAGCCGTCCAGCACCTTCACGAGCAGGCTGACGATCTCGTCCACGCGGTTCTGGCTGCCGGCATCGACCACGAAGCGGCGCGCCTGCAGGTCGATCCAGACCCAGGTGGCGCCGCGCTTGCTGAAGGCCACGGGCAGCAAGGCCTGCTTGGCTTCCTCGCGCAGGTCGCGGATCTCCTTCTTGCCGGGCTTGCGGCCGGTCGTGGCCTCGATCTGCTGGGCGCGTTCCTCGGCCTTGCGCTTGACCACCGAGGCCGGCACGGCCTTGCTCTCGACCATCAGGCGCAGCAGGTACTGGCCTCCCACGGACTCGACCAGCGGACCATGCTCCTCGCCGCGCGGCGGCACCCAGCCGGCCGAGCGTTCCTGCGTCGCGCCGCATTCGGCGAAGCGCTGCGTGCCGAGCGCCTCTTCGATCTGCTCCCAGGTGGCGGTCCAGGCGCCACCGAGCTTGTAAACCATCACGTTCTTGAACACTGTTCGCTCTCGTTGCACGGAAAGCCGCGTATTGTCGTTGCACGCCGCCGCCTCATGGCGCAGCAAACTTCCTTGCGAGAACTTTACAAACCGGCGGACAAGCGGCACGGGGCCGATACAAGCGCGTCCGACACTGGCTCCACAGCAGCGCAACGAGCTGCTGTGGTTCTCCGACAGAAAGGACGTCTCGATGACCCGCTCTCTTTCTCCTTCCAACGTT
Organism: Pseudorhodoferax sp.; assembly: GCA_049840715.1. Lineage (GTDB taxonomy): Bacteria > Pseudomonadota > Gammaproteobacteria > Burkholderiales > Burkholderiaceae_C > Pseudorhodoferax. The sequence continues at coordinate 43,268 of JASGJO010000009.1, read as the reverse complement.
TCGTGCTGGCCGGCAGCCTGGCCGCCCTGGGCACCGCCGCCATGGCGCAGACCCCGCCGGCCTCGCCGCCGCCCGCCGACGCACCGGCGCGCCATGCCCGCGAACACGCCCGCCCCGACCCTGCCAAGCGCATGGAGCGCCGCGAAGCCCGGCTCAAGCAGGAGCTCAAGATCACGGCCGAGCAGGAGCCGGCCTGGAACCAGTTCACGGCCAGCATGCTGCCCCCCGGCCCGCCCAAGGAGCGCCCGGACCGCGAGGCCCTGCGCAAGCTGACCACGCCGCAGCGCATCGACCGCATGCGCGCCATGCACGCCGAGCGCTCGGCCGAGATGGAACGCCGTGCCGAGGCCACGCTGCGGCTGTACGGCGCGCTGACGCCCGAGCAGCAGCAGGTGTTCGACCAGCGCATGGCCATGGGCCCGCGCCACGGCCCGCACCACCGCGGCATGCCGCCCAGGCCCGAACCCCGGGGTTGAGGAACCTGGGCGCGCCGGCCGGCTCTATCGGGTCTCGCAGACCCGGTATCCGGCAGGCGTCCTACAACGCCGGCCGGGCCGGCTGCGGTACAACCGGTACCCGTTCCGCGTCATTCCTGCAGCCATGTCGAACACCCCAGCCGACGGCACCGTCACCAAGCTCAAGGTCCTGACGGTCAACATCCACAAGGGCTTCACCTCGTTCAACCGCCGCTTCATGCTGCACGAACTGCGCGAGGCCGTGCGCCACGTGCACGCCGACGTGGTGTTCCTGCAGGAGGTGCTGGGCACGCACGCGCGCCACGCGGCGCGCCATGCCGACTACCCCGAGGCGCCGCACTACGAATTCCTGGCCGATTCGATCTGGCCGCAGTTCGCCTATGGCAAGAATGCGGCCTATCCGCATGGCCACCACGGCAATGCCGTGCTGTCCAAGTTCCCCATCGTGCACCAGGAGAACCGCGACGTGTCGCTGCCCGGCCCGGAACGCCGTGGCCTGCTGCATTGCGCGCTGGCCATTCCGGGCCACAGGCACCAGCTGCATGTGTTCTGCGTGCACCTGGGCCTGCGCGAATCGCACCGGCGCGAACAGCTGCGCCTGCTGGCCGAGATGATCAACAAGGAAGTGCCCGCCGGCGCGCCCGTGGTGGTGGCCGGCGACTTCAACGACTGGCGCCGCCGCGCGCACGACATCCTCGAGGAACTGGCCGGGCTGCGCGAGGTGTTCGTGCATGCCACGGGGCATTCGGCCAAGACCTTCCCGGCCAAGTTCCCGATGCTGTCGCTGGACCGCATCTACGTGCGCAACGCCAGCGCGCATTCGCCCATCGTGCTGCCGGGCGCGCCCTGGAACAAGCTGTCCGACCACGCGCCGCTGGCGGCCGTGATCGACCTGTAGCGCCGACCCGTCCGCGCCCCGCCTGTCGTCGGCGCCCAGACCCCCCTTGTAGGAAGCTGCGGCGCCGGCCTGCCGGTCAAAGCGCGTAGCCGTAGCGCAGCTGGTAGAAGGTTTCGCCCGGGTTGGGCTTGTCCAGCCCGGCGTTGGAGACGTGCTTGACGTAGACGCCGATCTCGTGCCGGCCGAAGCTGTAGCCCACGCCCAGGTGGTCGCTGAAGTTCCAGCGCGAACCGAACTCCTTGGTGCGCGTGCGGTAGCCATGGACCAGGTAGGACACGCCGACGCCGCCCTCCACGAACCAGGGCGAACGCCCCTCGTCGAAGCGCCAGCGCAGCATGGGCACCAGGCCCAGCTGCGTGAAGTTGTCGCGCTCGCCCGGCAGGGCATCGGCGTGCCAGCGGCTGGCATACGCATCCACCGAGAGGGCCAGCCTGCCGTCGAAGAAGCGCACGTCGGTAGGCAGGCGCACGCCCAGGGTCAGGGCGTCGGTGGAGGCACCGTGGTGGCGGGCCTGGCCGGCTTCCAGGTACAGGCCAGCGCCCCGTGTGTCGTTCTGTGCATGTGCGCCGGCCGCCAGCGCCAGGGTGGCCGCTGCAAGAGCCATCGCCCTGCGTTTTTTCTTGATCGTCATCCTGCAGCTTCCTCTGCTGTGTTGTTTACATCTGCAAGACGATGTTATGGAACGGTGACAGACGGCGTTGTAGGAAGGTATCCCCTGTCCGTGCTGGCCACCCATGCGCATGTGCACAAGGCTGTGGATGGTTCCGGCACAAGCGCTGGCTTATCCACAGCGCGGCCGTGCAGGCCGAAGTTGTTCAGTCCGCGTGCGCCGCGCCGCACGCTGCAGCCCACATGGCTGTGAAACCTGCAAACCCTTGGCCGGCCTGGGAAAAGCTGGGTTGTTCACAGAGAACCGCCGGCTCTACTACTACGACTATTTAGATTCATAAGACAGTAGAGAGAAGATAGCGGCGGCGCCCCGCACCTGTTGCGCCATTCACACAGGCCCCGGCCGCGTTGCGCTTGCGCGATCCGCCACGGTCGACTTCCGGCGCAAGTCCTGGGCGTCGGGCAGGGCCGCGGCGAACGTCGGGCGAACGCCGGGCGAACGTCGGGTGTACGCGCTGCGCACGCATCGCCGACGCCGCCCTGCCCCGTCATGCGGCTCCCTGGCGAACAAGCGTGTGGATGGTTCCGGCACAAGTCGGTGCTTGTCCACAGCGGCGCGCCCTGCGCGCGACTTGTTCATGCCTGCGCGACAGCGCGAAAGCGCGGCCGCCCACAGCCATGGCGGTGCCGCAAGTGCGCGGCCCGCTTGGACAAACCGGGGTTGTCCACAGTCCGGCGCGCCCTCTACTACTACGACTATTGAAAGATAGAGAAGATAGAAGAGGGATAGGGACGAGCGGCGCGCCCATCCCCGCATAGGATGGACCCCGCCATGCAACGTGTCGCACCCGCTCCCAACCTCATGGTCGCCACGCTGTGGGCCGACATGCTGCGGCGCGACGGCATCTCGGCCACGGTGCAGCGTGCCTATGCCAGCGGCATCGCCGGCCAGATCCCGCCGGACCAGGCCCTGCCCGAGATCTGGGTCGAGGACGACCAGCACCTGGACCGCGCCCTGGCCATGCTCGAGCAGCTGCAGCACCCGCCGGAGCGGCGCTGGGGTTGCCCGGGTTGCGCCGAGATCGTGGAGGGGCCCTTCGAACAGTGCTGGAACTGCGGCACGCTGCGCGAGGCGGCGGGGCCGGCCAGTTAGCATCGCGGGCCACCCGCGTCGTGAACAAAGGACCCCTGCGCCGTGCCGAACCGACTGAGCCACCTGCCCTTTCTGCACCCATGGCGCCATGGTTTCGTGCGCCTGGCCGTGGCCGTGCCGCGCAACCGCGTGGCCGACCCGGTGTTCAACGCCGGCGAGACCGTGCGCCTGTTCGAGGAGGCGGCCGACCAGGGCGCCTCGGTCGTGGCCTTCCCGGAACTGGGCCTGTCGGCCTACACCTGCGACGACCTGTTCCACCAGGCCACGCTGCTCGACCGCTGCACCGATGCACTGCACGCCGTGGTGCAGGCCACGCGCGGGCGCGATGCCGTGGCCATCGTCGGCCTGCCGCTGCGCGTGGACCACCGCCTGTTCAACTGCGCGGCCATCGTCGCCGGCGGCCAGGTACTGGGCGTGCAGCCCAAGACCTATCTGCCCAATTACGGCGAGTTCTACGAAGGCCGCCAGTTCGCCGCCGCCGATGCGGCCGTCTCGACCAGCGTGCGCTTGTTCGGCCAGGAGGTGCCCTTCGGTACCGACCTCGTGTTCCGGGCCCGCCAGCAGCCGCTGCTGGCCCTGCACTGCGAGATCTGCGAAGACCTGTGGGTGCCCATCCCGCCGTCCAGCTACGCCGCGCTGGCCGGCGCCACGGTGCTGGTGAACCTGTCGGCCTCCAACATCACGATCGGCAAGGCCGCCTACCGGCACCGGCTGGCCGGCCTGCAGTCGGGCCGCTGCCTGGCGGCCTACCTGTATTCATCTGCCGGCATCGGCGAATCGACGACCGACCTGGCCTGGGACGGCCAGGCCCTGATCTACGAAGGCGGCGAGCTGCAGGCCGAGAGCGAGCGCTTCTCCAATGTCTCGCACACCATCTTTGCCGACGTGGACCTGGAGCGCCTGGTGCACGAGCGCATGCGGCAGAACAGCTTCGGCACCTCGGCCGCGCGCCACAGGGAGCAGCTGGCCGCCTGGCGCACCGTGGAGTTCGACCTGGCGCCGCCCAAGGCCCCCGGCGCCTTGCGCCGCACGGTGGAGCGCTTCCCCTACGTGCCGGCCGACGCCGCCACGCGCGACGAGCGCTGCCGCGAGGTCTTCAACATCCAGGTGCAGTCGCTGGTGCAGCGGCTGGAGGCCGCGCGCATCGAGAAGGTGGTGATCGGCGTCTCGGGCGGTCTCGATTCCACGCATGCGCTGCTGGTGCTGGCCCAGGCCATGGACCGGCTCAACCGCCCGCGCAGCCACATCCTGGCCTACACCATGCCAGGCTTCGCCACCAGCACGCGCACGCTGGAGCAGGCGCACCGGCTCATGGCCACGGTGGGCTGCACGGCCAGGGAAATCGACATCCGGCCCAGCTGCCGGCAGATGCTGGCCGACCTGGACCATCCGTTCGCGCGCGGCGAGCCGGTTTACGACATCACTTTCGAGAACGTCCAGGCCGGCGAGCGCACCAGCCATCTGTTCCGGCTGGCCAACCACCATGGCGGCATCGTGGCCGGCACCGGCGACCTCAGCGAACTCGCGCTGGGCTGGTGCACCTATGGGGTGGGCGACCACATGTCGCACTACAACGTGAACGCCAGCGTGCCCAAGACGCTGATCAAGCACATGGTGCACTGGGTGGCCGGGCAGAACCTGCTGGGCGACGCGGGCAGCACCGTGCTGCGCGAGATCCTGGCCACCGAGGTCAGCCCCGAGCTCGTGCCGGCCGGCGCCGATGCCGATGGCAAGGACCAGCCCGGCCAGCGCACAGAGGACACGGTCGGCCCCTACGAGCTGCAGGACTTCCACCTGTACCACATCGTGCGCCACGGCTTCGGCCCGGCCAAGGTGGCCTTCCTCGCGCATGCCGCCTGGCACGACCGCGCGCAAGGGCCCTGGCCCGACACGCTGCAGGGCACGCGCAACCAGTACGGCCTGACCGACATCAAGAAGCACCTGCGCACCTTCGTCTGGCGCTTCTTCCAGACCAGCCAGTTCAAGCGCAGCTGCGTGCCCAACGGGCCCAAGGTCGGCTCGGGCGGCTCGCTGTCGCCGCGCGGCGACTGGCGCGCGCCCAGCGATTCGGAGGCGCGGGTCTGGATCGACGAGGTGGCGGCGATCCCGACGGAAGACGGCTGAAGCGGCGGCGCCGCTCAGCCCACCGGGCGCCGCCGCTCGTGGCGGCCTTCCTGGTAGAAGCGTTCCTTGGCGTCGAACATGGCCTGGTCGGCCGCGTGCAGCGCAGACTCCACCTCCGTCGCACGCTGCGCGCTGGCCACGCCGATCGACAGGCTCAGCGCGTGGCCCGGGTAGAACTGGTTGTTGAGTTCCACCATGGACTCGATGCGGCCCTTGAGTTCCAGCGCCACGCGCTCGTCCGCGCCCGGCAGCAGCGCCACGAACTCGTCGCCGCCGATGCGGGCCATGCACCAGGGCTGGCCCGCGCTGGCGCTGGCCAGCACCTCGCCGGCGCGGCGCAGCAGCGCGTCGCCGGCCACGTGGCCTTCGCTGTCGTTGATGCGCTTGAGCCCGTTCAGGTCCATCGCCAGGATGCCCAGCGGCCACGGGCCCTTGCGCGAGATGCGGTTGAGCTCCTCGACGTAGAAGGCGCGGTTGCGCAGCCGGGTCAGCGAGTCGTGCTTGCCCAGGTATTCCAGGTAGGCCTCGGCCTTCTTGCGCGCCGTGATGTCCACCAGCGAGACCAGCACGAGGTCCCAGTCGGCCTCGTGCCCGGGCAGCACCGCGAACTGCATGTGGATGTTGATCAGCGCGCCGCCCAGGCCGTAGTTGATGACCTCGCGCACCTGCTCGGTCTTGCCGTTCCACAGGTCGACCAGCTGCTCGGCGAAGGTGTCGTGCATCTCGTCGCGGAACACCGAACCCAGCTTGCCCAGCAGCTCCTCCTGGCTGGCGGCGCCGAACATGGTGAGCGTCTGGCGGTTCACCTCCAGCACGCGGATCTCCTCCATGCAGCGGCCCACGAACTCCGGGTGCACCGACAGGAACACGCGGAAGTCCTGGATGCCCTGCGCGCGCACCTCCTCGAGCAGCCGCTTCACGCCGCTGAAGTCCTCCACCCACAGCGAGACCGGCGAGTAGTGGAACAGGTCGCGCGCATGGCTTTCGCTGGCGGCCAGCTGCCGGCGCGTCTGCACGGCATCGGTCGTGTCTTCCAGCGAGACCAGCGCGCGGTCCCAGCGGTCTTCGTGGCCTTGCAGCACGCGCACGCGGATCGCCACGTCGATGCGCCGGCCGTCCAGCGCGTAGTTGACGGTCTGGTTGCTGTAGTCCAGCCGGCCGTTCCAGAGCGACAGCATCTCGGGCAGCATGGTCGTGAGCATGTCGCCGCGGAACACCTCGGGCAGGCGCTGCTGCAGTTCCTCCAGGTTGGCCGCGCCGAACAGCGTCAGCGTCTGCCGGTTCACCTGCAGGATGCGCAGCCCGGCCGCGCACTGCAGCATGCGCGCGGGGTCGGCCCGCAAGTGCGCCTCCAGGTCGGTCACGCCCGCGGCGCGCCAGCCGTCGAACAAGTCCTTGAGCGCGCTGAAGTCCTCGAGCCAGAGCGAGATCGGAGCCCACTCGAACATCTGCTCGAAATCGGCGGAAACGGATGCTGTCATGGAAGGATTGTCCAGGACTTGCGTGTATTGATGATCCTCTCCGGCATGCACAGCCCGCTCAGCCCTGCGGCGGCTGGCCGTTGGAGGCCGTCACGCCGCCGTTCACGGGCAGGTTCACGCCGTTGACGAAGCGCGCGTCCTCGCTCGCGAGGAACGCCACCACGGCGGCGATGTCGGCCGGCTCGGCCGCGCGTGCGCCACAGCGGCGCGCGGCAACCGCGCGCCGTGGCTGGCTCAGGCGCCTTCGACGATGCGGATCTCGCGCTCGGCGCCATCGCCCAGCGCGTCCAGCGCCGCGCCATAGGCCGCGCTGTCGTGCGTGGCGACGGCCTGGGCCACGCTGTCGAACTCGATCAGCACCGTGCGCTGTTCCAGGCCGGCTTCGTAGACCTTGGCCGGCAGGCCGCGCGCGAGGAAGCGGCCGCCGCCGGCGGTGATGGCCGGGCCAGCCAGCTGGGCGTAGGCGGCGAGCTTGTCGGGGTTGCTCACCGAGCGGTAGGTCGAGATCCAATAGGCTTTGGGCATGTCGGGTTCCTGGGTTGGTAGAGGGGCGTTGCGGTGGCCGCTGGCCGGCTGTGCCTGCGGCGGCGCGGCTACTCTAACCGCATGGCACAGCGCCGCCGACCGCGGGCACCGCTGTCAGGAAGTTTTTTGGCCCGGCACCCTGCCGGGGCCCCATGCGTTGCGCTACAGCTTGGGCGTCTTGCCCTGGCTTTGAAGCTTGCGAACCGCCTCCGTCTTCAGCTGCTCCACCCATTGAACCGATTTGCGGTTCGCGGTCACCATGCCGCCCTGGTCCACCAACAAGGCTTCGAAACTGCGGACCGGCTCGCTTGCCCATTCGTAGCGCAAGACGGTGCCGCACTTCGAAGCATCCCGCGATGCGCCCAGCGCCTCGCGAAAGACATCCTGGCGCGCGTATTGCTCCATCACCTTGACCGCATTCGGCGGAAGCAAGATGCCCATGGCATTCGGCGAGGGCACCCTCTGGCCATTGCGGTCCTTCGTCACGGCGCACTGTGCCTTGCCTTCCTCGTCCCAGTGCGCAACGACGCCGCCTCCCGGACGCGGAACCGACCGGACGTTGAACGGGCCGTGCTTGGCGGTCAGGGCAGACAGCATCTGCTCGGCGCTCGGTGGCTGCGCCGGGCCGCCCCTGCGGACGACCGCGAACACGCGCGGCTCGGACGGTGGGCCGGTGAACCACACGCCGATACCCGCATCCGCTGTGCGAAAGCCCATTTGGTCCAGGAACTCCGGCGTCTTCAGGTCGTTGACGCCATCGAAGTACGGAAAGTAGGCCACAGACCGGCTCGTCATCTTCGCGCTCGAATCGAAGGCCTGGATGGCCTTGACGACCTCGGCCTCCGTCATGCCAATGCGCACGCCGGCAATGTCCATCCTGGTCAAAGGCGTGGTGGTCTGCGCCAAGAGGGGCGCGGACCAGGCAAGCACCGCAGCCAGCAGAACGGAACGGCCCAACGCAGCTGTATTCATGCACATCTCCAACGGGACAATCCCTTGCCGCATGGTGATGCGTTGCGGACGGCAATGCGTCTCCCAAATAGGGTAGAAATCGGGCATGGAGTCCTCCGCATTCCATGAATCCCGCCTTGCGGCGCTCATCGCACATCTTTACGACGCGGCGGTGGATCCTGCCTTGTGGCCTGGAACCGCGGCGCGGATCGCGCAGGCCCTGGGTTCGACCAGCACCGTGGTCAAACTGCACGGCGATGGCGGCCAGGTGAACATGCTCGAATGCACCAGCAACCTGCTGGTGTCCGAACGGGATCAAGCATGGGCCGACGACTGGCACCGCCACGACTTGTGGGTGGAACGCTCCGTGGCCTACGGCATGTCGCGCGTCATCACCGACGAGGATTTGGTGACCAGGAAGGAACAGGAGCGCAGCGGCTTCTACCAGGAATGGCTGCCTCACCTGGACATCCACCACATGCTGGGGGCGGTATTCCCCACATCGCAGGGAACTGTGGGCGTGCTCGGCATCCATCGCCCACGTGGGGCCGGGGCCTACTCTGACCAGGAGCGCCGGCAGGCGGCGCTGGTCTTGCCGCACTTGCAGGGCGCACTGCGGCTCGGCCAACGCTTCGCCACCCTCACCCAACGCCATGCGGTGACACTGCAGGCGCTCGACCGGTTCGACACCGGTGTCTTGGTGGTCGATGGCAACTGCCGCGTTTTCCACGCGAGCGCGATGGCAATTGCCCTGTTGCGAGGGAACCCCGACATCACGGTGGTCGGCGGGCGGTTGTCGCTTTCCCGACCGACGCTGCGCGATACGCTGCTGTCAAAGGTGCGTGCCGCGATGGAGACCGCCAAGGGTGGGACGGGAAAGCCGGGGTCGGCACTGCTGATACCACGGCGTCAGCAGATGCCGTTGACGCTGGAAGTCGCACCCCTGCGACCCGCAGCGTTCGGCTTCAGCGAGGAGCGGCCCGCCGTGCTGATCTTCATCCGCGATCCTGATGCGCCGGTTGCGGTGACGCAGCTCAAAGAACTGTTCGGGTTGACGCGTACCGAGGCAGCCGTCGCTGCCGCCCTGGTGCGGGGACGGTCGCTGGAAGATATTGCGACGGCAATGCAAATTGGCCTTGGAACGGTGCGCACGCACCTCAAGCGCATCCTCTCCAAGACGGGCACGCATCGGCAGGCCCAGGCGGTGGCGCTGCTGGCTCGAAGTGTCGCGACGGCAGCGCATCACTGATGCCATCTCGCCGGCACGAACGACGGCGTCGTTGTGCCTTGCTCAACAAGGGCTAAACGTCAATATTCCCCGCCCGCAGCGCGTTCGTCTCGATGAAATCCCTGCGCGGCTCCACCTCGTCCCCCATCAGCATCGTGAACACCCGGTCCGCCTCGATCGCGTCGTCGATCTGCACCTTCAGCAGGCGCCGCACCTCGGGGTCCATCGTGGTCTCCCACAGCTGCTCGGGGTTCATCTCGCCCAGCCCCTTGTAGCGCTGGCGGCTGGTGGCGCGCTCGGCCTCGCCGATCAGCCAGCGCATGGCCTGGCGGAAGTCGCCCACGCGTTCTTCCTTCTGGCGCTCGCCTTCGCCGCGCATGACCTTGGCGCCTTCGCTCAGCAGGCCGCGGAAGGTGTTGGCGGCTTCGGCCAGCGCGGCGTAGTCGGCGCCGTGCACGAAGTCCTGCGTGATCACGCTGCTGCGCACGTTGCCGTGGTGGCGGCGGCTGATGCGCAGCACGGGCTTGTCGGTGCGCACGTCGAATTCGCCGGCTACTTCGGCACCGCTGCCCAGCGCGCGCAGGCTGGCCTGCAGCGCCACGGCCGAGGCTTCGGCGTCGGCCACGGTGTCCAGGTTCAGCGTCACGCCGTCGGCGATGGAGCGCAGGGCCTCGGCGTCCATGAAGTTGGTCAGGCGGGCGATCACCGATTCGGCCACCTGGTGCTTGCGCGCGAGTTCGGCCAGCGTGTCGCCGCTGATCGTGGTGCCGTTCTCGCCGCCCGTGTGCACGGAGGCGTTGACGAGCGCGATGCGCAGCAGGAACACGTCGAGCGCCGAGGCGTCCTTGAGGTAGAGCTCCTCCTTGCCGGCCTTGACCTTGTACAGCGGCGGCTGCGCGATGTAGATGTGGCCGCGCTCCACGAGCTCGGGCATCTGGCGGTAGAAGAAGGTCAAGAGCAGCGTGCGGATGTGGGCGCCGTCCACGTCCGCGTCGGTCATGATGATGATGCGGTGGTAGCGCAGCTTGGCGACGTCGAAGTCGTCGCCGCCCGTGGTGCCGCCGGCCTTGCCGATGCCGGTGCCCAGGGCGGTGATCAGCGTGAGGATTTCATTGCTGGTCAGCAGCTTCTCGTAGCGCGCCTTCTCCACGTTCAGGATCTTGCCGCGCAGCGGCAGGATCGCCTGGAACTTGCGGTCGCGGCCCTGCTTGGCCGAGCCGCCGGCGGAGTCGCCCTCCACGATGTAGATCTCGCACAGCGCCGGGTCCTTCTCCTGGCAGTCGGCCAGCTTGCCGGGCAGGCCCATGCCGTCCAGCACGCCCTTGCGGCGTGTCATCTCGCGGGCCTTGCGCGCGGCTTCGCGCGCCTTGGCGGCCTCGACGATCTTGCCGCAGATGATCTTGGCGTCGTTGGGGCGTTCCTGCAGGTAGTCGGTCAGCAGGCGGCCGACGATGTCTTCCACCGGTGCGCGCACTTCGCTGCTGACGAGCTTGTCCTTGGTCTGGCTGGAGAACTTGGGCTCGGGCACCTTCACGCTCAGCACGCAGCACAGGCCTTCGCGCATGTCGTCGCCGGTCACCTCGACCTTGGCCTTCTTGGCCAGCTCGTTCTCTTCGATGTACTTGTTGATCACGCGCGTCATGGCCGCGCGCAGGCCGGTCAGGTGGGTGCCGCCATCGCGCTGCGGGATGTTGTTCGTGAAGCACAGAACCTGCTCGTTGTAGCCGCTGTTCCACTGCATGGCCACTTCCACGCCGATGTGCGTGCCGGCGATGCCGCCGTAGGTCTCGGCCGGGCGCTCGCCCTCGGCGTGGAACACGTTGGGGTTCAGGACGGTCTTGCCCTTGTTGATGAAGTCGACGAAGCCCTTGACGCCGCCGGCGCCGGAGAAGTCGTCTTCCTTGCCGCTGCGCTCGTCCTTGAGCTTGATGTTGACGCCGTTGTTCAGGAAGGAGAGCTCGCGCAGCCGCTTCGAGAGGATCTCGTAGTGGAAGTCGTTGTTCTCCTTGAAGATCTCGGTGTCGGGCAGGAAGTGCACCTCGGTGCCGCGCTTCTCGGTCTCGCCGACGATCTTCATGGGCGAGACCTCGACGCCATTGGTGGTCTCGAGGATGCGGTTCTGCACGAAGCCGCGCGAGAACTCCAGCGCGTGCTGCTTGCCTTCGCGGCGCACGGTCAGCCGCAGCCACTTGGAGAGCGCGTTCACGCACGAGACGCCCACGCCGTGCAGGCCGCCCGAGACCTTGTAGCTGTTCTGGTTGAACTTGCCGCCGGCGTGCAGCTCGGTCAGCGCGATCTCGGCGGCCGAGCGCTTGGGCTCGTGCTTGTCGTCCATCTTCACGCCCGTGGGGATGCCGCGGCCGTTGTCGACGACGCTGATGGAGTTGTCGCTGTGGATGGTGACGAGGATCTCGTCGCAGTGGCCGGCCAGGGCTTCGTCGATGGAGTTGTCGACCACCTCGAACACCAGGTGGTGCAGGCCGGTGCCGTCGGACGTGTCGCCGATGTACATGCCGGGGCGCTTGCGCACGGCCTCCAGGCCTTCGAGGATCTGGATGGCGCCTTCGCCATAGCCCTCGCTGGCACCGGCCTGGTGGGCGTCGATGCGTGGCGTCTCCGGGCCGTTGTTGGGCGTCGGAACGGGTTGGCTTTGGTCGGTCATGGCGTACTTTCTACAAACTCGGAAAAAGCGAACCCGCGTCGGGTGGACGCGGGTCGCAGCGGCAGCCTGTGCTGCGCGCTCAGATGCGCATCGGCATCACGACGTACTTGAAGCTGGTGTTCTCGGGGATGGTGAGCAGCGCGGAGCTGTTGCCGTCGGACAGTTCGATCTTGACCATGTCCTGCTGCATGTTGGCCAGCGCGTCGATCAGGTAGGTGACGTTGAAGCCGATCTCGATGCTGTCGCCGCCGTAGTCGATGTCCAGCTCGTCCTGGGCTTCTTCCTGCTCGGCGTTGCTGGAGGCCACGCGCAACGTGCCGGGTTCCAGGTTCAGGCGCACGCCCTTGAACTTCTCGCTGGTCAGGATGGCGGTGCGCTGCAGGCTGGCCAAGAGGGCCTGGCGGCCCAGCGTGATGGCGTTCTTGTGGTTCTTGGGGATCACGCGGTTGTAGTCGGGGAACTTGCCCTCGACCAGCTTGGTGACGAATTCCATGCCGCCGAAGCGAAAGCGCGCCTGGTTGTTGGCGAACTGCAGCTCGATCTGCGGCGCCTCGTCGCCGCCCGTGTCGGACAGCAGGCGCTGCAGTTCCAGCACGGTCTTGCGCGGCAGGATCACCTCCTGCTTGGGCACTTCCACTTCCAGCGTGGCCGAGGCGAAGGCCAGGCGGTGGCCGTCGGTGGCCACCAGGCTCAGCTGCTTGCCTTCGGCCACGAACAGGATGCCGTTGAGGTAGTAGCGGATGTCGTGCACGGCCATCGCGAAGGCCACCTGGCCCAGCAGTTCCTTGAGCGTCTTCTGCGGCACGCTGAAGGCGGGGCCGAACTCGGCCGATTCCTGCACCAGCGGGAAATCTTCGGCCGGCAGCGTCTGCAGCGTGAAGCGGCTCTTGCCACCCTTGAGGACCAGCTTGTTCTGGCTCGACTCGAGCGAGACGGTCTGGTCGGCCGGCATGGTGCGCAGGATGTCGATGAGCTTGCGGGCGCCCACGGTGGTGGTGAAGCCGCCGTCGTCGCCGCCGAGTTCGGCCGTGGTGCGGATCTGGATTTCCAGGTCGCTGGTGGTCAGCTGCACCTGGTTGCCGTTCTTGCGCAGCATCACGTTGGCCAGGATGGGCAGCGTGTGGCGCCGTTCCACGATCCCGGAGACCGATTGCAGAACCGCAAGCAGGGTGCTCTGGGGGGTCTTCAGGACGATCATGTCAACAACCTCTCGGTGAAATTCTTGTGGAGCTGGTGCAAAAGCTTCGCATTTTCGCCTGAATCGAGGGCGCGATCTGCGACGGCTTCAGCGCACATGCACGCGGGTGGCAGGGGGCCGTGCCTCATCCCTTGAGGGTCTGCTCCAGCACGTGCAGTTGCTGGTTCAGTTCAGCCAGTTGCTGGCGTTCGCCGCCGATCTTGCGCACGGCATGCAGCACGGTGGTGTGGTCGCGGCCGCCGAAAAGCTCGCCGATTTCCGGCAGGCTCTTCTGCGTGAGTTCCTTGGCCAGGTACATCGCGATCTGGCGCGGCCGCGCGATGCTGGCCGGGCGCTTCTTGCTGTACATGTCGGCGACCTTGATCTTGTAGTAGTCGGCCACCGTCTTCTGGATGTTCTCCACGCTGATCTGGCGGTTCTGGATCGACAGCAGGTCGCGCAGCGCCTCGCGCGCCAGCTGGATCGAGATTTCCTTCTGGTTGAAGCGCGAATAGGCCAGTATCTTGCGCAGCGCGCCCTCGAGTTCGCGCACGTTGGAGCGCACGTTCTTGGCGACGAAGAAGGCCACTTCCTCCGGCATCTCGGTGCCTTCGGAGATCGACTTGTTGATCAGGATGGCCACGCGCATCTCGAGCTCGGGCGGCTCGATCGCCACCGTGAGGCCGGAATCGAAGCGCGAGACCAGGCGCTCGTGGATGTCCGGCAGACCCTTGGGATAGGTGTCCGACGTCATCACGATGTGGCTCTTCTTGGCCAGCAGGGCCTCGAAGGCGTTGAAGAACTCTTCCTGCGTGCGGTCCTTGTTGGCGAAGAACTGCACGTCGTCGATCAGCAGCAGGTCGAGCGAGTGGTAGCGCTCCTTGAACTCGTCGAAGGTCTTGCGCTGGTAGGACTTGACCACATCCGAGACGAACTGCTCCGCATGGATGTAGAGAACTTTGGCGCCGGGCTTTTCCTCGAGCAGCCGGTTGCCCACGGCATGCATCAAATGGGTCTTGCCCAGGCCGACGCCGCCGTAGATGAACAGGGGGTTGTAGAGCTGGCCCGGCGAGCCGGCCACGTGCATGGCCGCGGCGCGCGCCATGCGGTTGGCCGTGCCCTCCACCAGGGTGGAGAACGTGAGGGCCGAGTTGAGGCGGTTCTTGGGCGGGCCGGGCGCGATTTCCTCGCCCATGTCGGCCGGCTCGGACTGCGCGCTGATCTCGCGCGCCAACTGCAAAGGCGTAAGCCTGGCAACGTTTTCCCGCGGAGTGATGGCTAACTCGAGCTGGATGGGCTGGCCATACAGGTTCTCCAGCATCTGGGTGATGCGGCCACTGTATTGCGCGCGGATCCAATCGAGCTTGAAGCGGTTGGCCACGTACACCGTGACCTTGCTGAAATCACCCGTCACCTGGGCCGTCAAGGGCTTGATCCAGGTGTTGAATTGCTGTTCTGGAAGTTCCTGGGCGAGCTGCTCGATGCAGGCCTGCCACAGGCTGTCGCCGGCGGCACCGCTGGCGTGGTTCCCCTCGATCATGCGCCGCCCAGCTCCTGTGGATAAATGTTTTTTTGAAGCACCCGGCATTCTAGGTGTGCGGGTAGTTGTCCACAAGCTGAAAGGGCATGTGGCGCGGCCGACACAAAAGTGCTTCAACCCCTGCCGAACAGACCGATGCTTGTGGCAAAACGTTTTTTGGCGATAATCGCGGGTTCCCCGAGGTTTGGCCCTGTCTGGCGTGTTCGTGCACCCATGAGCGCCCAGCATGGTGCCGCGGGTGCGGATCGGTCGGTCACTCGCGCATGCATGTCGCATGGACGTTGGTGGCGGCCTGGTTTCGGCACCGAACCTGTGGTCCGCATGCGGGCAATGCAAAGGTGTTGCCCGCCGAAACTGATTTCCAAGGAAGTGACATGAAACGCACCTACCAACCCTCCAAGATCCGCCGCGCGCGCGTTCACGGTTTCCTGGCCCGCATGAAGACCCGCGGTGGCCGCGCCGTCATCAACGCGCGCCGCGCCAAGGGCCGCAAGCGCCTGGCTGTCTGAGTCTCTTGCGGGTGGCCTTCTTCGCGTCGGCTCCCCGCATGGCTGTCTCCCCTTTCTCGGTGCCGCTGTGCAGCGACTCAAGACGCGCGCGCAGTTCCAGGCCGTGATGGCCGGCGCCACCGTCTCGCGGACAGCCCACTTCGCCCTGCACCGCATCGCGCTGCCTGCTCTCCCCGTGGACGAGCAGGCAGCTGCGCGCCCGCTGTTCCCCGTCGACGACTGCTGGATCGGCGCCGTGCTGCCCAAGCGCTGGGCACGCCGTGCCGTCACGCGCAATGCGATCCGCCGCCAGATCTACGCGGTCTGCGGCGAGCATGCGGCCGCCCTGCCCCAGGCCGTCCACGTGGTGCGGCTGCGCAGCGGCTTCGACCGCAAGCAGTTCATCAGCGCCACCTCCGTGCAGCTCAAGCAGGCGGTGCGCAGCGAGCTCGAGCAGCTCGTGCGCAGGGCCGCGGCGTGATGCAGGGCGCCCTCATCGCGCTGGTGCGCGGCTACAAGCTGCTGTTGAGCCCCTGGCTGGGTTCGGCCTGCCGGTTCGAACCCACCTGCTCCACCTATGCCATCGGCGCGCTGCAGCAGCACGGTGCCGCCATGGGCAGCTACCTTACACTGCGCCGGCTCGCGCGTTGCCATCCCTGGTGCGATGGCGGACACGACCCGGTGCCCGCGCAGCGGCCCCGCCTGTTCGGCCGGCTGTTCCCGTCTTCCTCCGACTAGCCTTCCATGAACGATATCCGCCGAACCATCCTGTGGGTGATCCTTGGTTTCTCCCTGGTGATGCTGTGGGACAAATGGCAGATCCACAACGGTCGCCAGGCCACCTTCTTCCCGACGCCCACGGCCACCGCACCGGCGGCCGCGTCGTCGGCGCCGGGCGGCGCGGCCTCGGCCGCATCCGCGCCCGACAGCGCCGTGCCCACGGCCGTCACCGCCGCAGCGCCCGCAGGCGCGGGCCAGGTGCCCGGCACGCCCGCCGCGCCGGCACCGGCGCGTGAGCGCGTGGAGGTCAGCACCGACGTGCTCAAGCTCAGCTTCGACACGGCCGGCGGCTCGCTGGTGCGCGCCGAACTGCTCAAGAACATCGACCTGCACGACCCGAGCCGCCACTTCGTGCTGCTCGACGAGAGCGCGGAGCGCGTCTACCTGGCGCAGACCGGCCTGATCGGCGCGCCCGGCCTGCCCAACCACACGACCGTGATGACGGCCGTGCCCGGCCCGCGCACGCTGGCCGATGGCAGCAATACGCTGGAAGTGCGCTTCGAGTCGCCCGAGAGCGGTGGCGTGAAGCTGGTCAAGACCTACACGCTCACGCGCGGCTCCTATGCCATCGGCGTCAAGCACGAGGTGGTCAACGCGGGCAGCGCGCCTGTCACGCCGCAGCTGTACCTGCAGCTCGTGCGCGACGGCAACAAGCTGCCCGGCGAATCGAGCTTCTACTCCACCTTCACGGGCCCGGCGGTCTACACCGAGGCCAAGAAGTACCAGAAGGTCGAGTTCAAGGACATCGAGAAGAACGACGCCAAGTTCGAGACCAAGTCCGCCAACGGCTACGTGGCCATGGTGCAGCACTACTTCGCCAGCGCCTGGCTGCTGGGCGACGGCATCGAGCGCGACATCTTCGCGCGCAAGGTCTCCAACAACCTGTACGCCGTGGGCATGATCAGCACGCTGCCGGCCGTGGCGCCGGGCACGAGCCAGGCGGCCGAGTCGCGCCTGTTCGTCGGCCCGCAGGGAGAAGAAGATGCTGGAGTCGCTGACGCCGGGCCTGGAGCTGGTCAAGGACTACGGCTGGCTGACCATCCTGGCCAAGCCGCTGTACTGGCTGCTGGACAAGCTGCACAGCGTGCTGCAGAACTGGGGCTGGTCCATCGTCGCGCTGGTGTTCCTGCTCAAGCTGGCCTTCTACTGGCTCAACGCCAAGGCCTACGCAAGCATGGCCAAGATGAAGGCGGTGAACCCGCGCATCCAGGAGATGCGCGAGCGCCTGAAGGACAAGCCGCAGGAAATGCAGCAGGCCATGATGAAGATGTACAAGGAGGAGAAGATCAATCCGCTGGGCGGCTGCCTGCCCATCATGATCCAGATCCCCGTGTTCATCGCGCTGTACTGGGTGCTGCTCTCGAGCGTGGAGATGCGCGGCGCGCCCTGGATCGGCTGGATCAAGGATCTGTCGGCACCCGACCCGTGGTACCTGCTGCCCGTCATCATGACGCTGACCACGCTGCTGCAGACCGCGCTGAACCCGGCCCCGCCGGACCCGATGCAGGCCAAGCTGATGTGGTTCATGCCGCTGGCGTTCTCGGTCATGTTCTTCTTCTTCCCGTCCGGCCTGGTGCTGTACTGGATCACGAACAACATCCTGTCCATCGTGCAGCAGTGGGTCATCAACACCCGCATGGGCGTGCCGCCGCAGTTCAACCTGCCGAAGTTCAAGTAAGCCGGCAGACGATCTCCGCCAAGGGCCGCGCAAGCGGCCCTTGTCTTTTGTACATTCCACAGCCCATGACCGCCTCGCCCCGCGACCCCATCGTTGCCATCGCCAGCGCACCCGGCCGCGGCGCGGTGGGCATCGTGCGTGCCTCGGGCCGCGACCTCGCGCCGCTCGTGGCCGCCGTCTGCGGCCGCACGCTCAAGGCCCGCGAGGCCACCTACCTGCCCTTCCGCGATGCGGACGGCAGCGCCATCGACCATGGCCTGGCCCTGCACTTCCCTGCGCCGCACAGCTACACGGGCGAAGAGGTGCTGGAGCTGCAGGCCCATGGCGGCCCGGTGGTGATGCAACTGCTGCTGGCGCGCTGTCTGCAGGCCGGCGCGGGCATCGGCCTGCGCGCGGCCGAGCCGGGCGAGTTCACGCAGCGGGCCTTCCTCAACGACAAGCTCGACCTGGCCCAGGCCGAGGCCGTGGCCGACCTCATCGACGCCAGCACCGAGGCCGCTGCGCGCAGCGCCAGCCGTTCGCTGGCGGGCGAGTTCTCCGAGCAGATCGATGCATTGCGCGAGCGCCTGATCCACCTGCGCATGCTGGTCGAGGCCACGCTGGACTTCCCCGAGGAAGACATCGACTTCCTGCGCAAGGCCGACGCCCAGGGCCAGCTCGACGGCCTGCAGCAGCAGTTGCAGGCCGTGCTCGCGCGCACGCGCCAGGGCGCGCTGCTGCGCGAGGGCATCACCGTGGTCATCGCCGGCCAGCCCAATGCCGGCAAGTCCTCCTTGCTCAACGCACTGGCCGGGGCCGAGCTGGCCATCGTCACGCCGATCGCGGGCACCACGCGCGACAAGGTCGAGCAGTCCATCCAGATCGAGGGCGTGCCGCTGCATGTGGTCGACACGGCCGGCCTGCGCGACAGCGACGACCCGGTCGAGCGCATCGGCATCGAGCGCGCCTGGAGCGCCATCGCCAAGGCCGATGCCGTGCTGTTCCTTCACGACCTGCTGCGCCGGGACGACCCGGCCGTGCAGCAGGCCGATGCCGAGATCGCGGAGCGCCTGCCGGCCGGCGTGCCCGTGCTGCAGGTCTGGAACAAGCGCGATGCCGCGGGCGACGGCCTGCTGCCCGAGGGCCTGCATCTCTCGGCCAGGACCGGCGCGGGCCTGGCCGAACTGCGCGCTGCGCTGCTGCAGATCGCGGGCTGGCAGGCACTGCCCGAAGGCGTGTACCTGGCGCGCGCGCGCCACGTGCAGGCGCTCGGCCGCGTGCAGGAGCACCTCGACGCCGTGGGGCTGCACCTGGCCGATGGGCGGACGCTGGATCTCATGGCCGAGGAACTGCGGCTGGCGCAAAATGCCCTGAACGAAATCACCGGCGCCTTCGGATCGGACGATCTGCTGGGCGTCATCTTCTCCCGGTTCTGCATCGGCAAATAGCCGCAGGAGCACCACCCCCCGCCATGAACGCCATGCCGCCCCCCGCCCGTTTCGACATCCAGGACCTGATCCAGGCCATCGCGGCCAGCAAGGTCGACGACCAGCTGCTGCTGCAGCTGACGCCGGCGCAGTGGGAGGTGCTGACGCCCTATCTGCAGCCGCTGGCGCTGGCGGCCGGGCAGGTGCTGTTCAAGCAGGGCGCGGCCGACCGCACGCTGTACTTCGTCGAGAGCGGCAACCTGAGCGTGCACTACGAGGACGAGCAGGGCGAGGTGCGGCTGGCCATCATCAGCGCCGGCTCGGCCGTGGGCGAAGGCAGCTTCTTCTCGCGCGCGCCGCGCAGCGCCACGGTGCAGGCCGGCATGCCGGCGCGGCTGTGGAGCCTGTCGCCGCTGCGCTTCGGCGAGCTGACCAACCGGCGCCCCGAACTCGCGCTGGCCGTGGCCATGGCGGCCGGCGCCGTGGTGTCCAAGCGCATGGTGAACCGGCGCCGCCGCGACGCAGTGACGTGAGATGACGGTGTTGGACAAGAGCGCGCCCGCCGGCCTGGACCCGGCCGCGGTGCGCAAGGTGGAACGCGCGGACCGCCGCGCCCAGCTGTTCGCCGTGGTGCGCGAGGCCATGGCGCAATGCGGCTTTCCGGCCGAGGGTTACCGTTTCAAGGTGGTGGCGCTCGATGCCGATGGCTGGCGCTACCTGGTGCTGGTCGATCTCGCGCCGGCGCTGGAGGCCAGCGAGGCCGATCCCGGCCCGGTGCAGGGCCTGGTGGCCGTGGCCGCCAAGATGCGGGCCGACATTGCCGTCGAAGGCGTGTATTGGCGGCCCGCGGCGGCCGAGCCCGGCGCCGCTGCTGCGCCCGCCGTCGCCGGCTGATCAGCCGCGCAGCAGGCGGCCCTCGGCCAGGGCCAATGCCTCGGCCCGGCCCGACAGCACGACCGTGTCGCCGTCCTGCAGCACGGCCTCGTCGCTGAGCGGTACCGCGGCGCCGCCCATGCGGCGCAGCTGCACCACGCGGGCGCCCAGCGCATGCAGCGCGAGGTGGCCCAATGGCTTGCCGAGCGAGCGCGAGGCCAGCGTCAGCGAGACCGTGGCCAGCCGCTCGTGGTCCAGTTCGTCCTGGCCGTCGTCGTCGGCGCCGTGGAAGTAGCCGCGCAGCAGGTGGTAGCGCGCATCGCGCTGGTCCTGCACCAGCCGCAGCACGCGGCGCATGGGCACGCCCACCAGCGCCAGCGCATGGCTGGCCAGCATCAGCGAGCCTTCGATGGCCTCGGGCACGACCTCGGTGGCGCCGGCCTGCTGCAGGCGCTCGAGGTCGCGGTCGTCCTGGGTGCGCACGATCACCGGCACCTGCGGGGCGTGGGCGCGCACATGGGCCAGCACCTTCAGCACGCCGGGCACGTCCAGGTAGGTCAGCACCACGGCACTGGCGCGTGCCAGGCCCGCGGCCATCAGCGCCTGCAGCCGCGCGGCATCGCCGAACACCACCGAATCGCCGGCCGCGGCGGCCAGGCGCACGCGGTCCGGGTCCAGGTCCAGCGCCATGTAGGGGATGGACTCGCGCTCCAGCATGCGCGCCAGGTTCTGGCCGCAGCGGCCGTAGCCGCAGATGATCACGTGCTTGTTGGCGTTGATGGAGCGCCGTGCGATGCTGGTCATCTGCAGCGACTGCTGCAGCCAGTCGCTGCTGACGAAGCGCGTGACGATGGCGTTGCTGTACATCACCATGAAGGGCGTGGCCAGCATCGACAGCACCATGCTGGCCAGGATGGGGTTGAGCAGCGCGGGCGGCACCAGGCCGCGGTTGTTGGCCAGGGTCAGCAGCACGAAGCCGAACTCGCCGGCCTGCGCCAGGTACAGGCCCGTGCGCAGCGAGACGCCGGCCGAGGCGCCCAGGCCGCGCGCCAGCACCGCGATCAGCGCCAGCTTGAACAGCACCGGCAGCGTGACCAGCAACAGCAGCAGCGGCCAGCGCTCCAGCACGATGCGCCAGTCCAGCATCATGCCGATGGTGATGAAGAACAGGCCCAGCAGCACGTCGTGGAAGGGCCGGATGTCGGTCTCCACCTGGTGCTTGAACTCCGTCTCGGAGATCAGCATGCCGGCGATGAAGGCGCCCAGCGCGAGCGACAGGCCGGCCAGCTCGGTCAGCCAGGCCAGGCCCAGGGTGATCAACAGCAGGTTCAGCACGAACAGGTCTTCGCTGCGGCGCCGCGCCACCAGCGTGAGCCACCAGCGCATCGCGCGCTGCCCGCCCGCCAGCAGCAGCGTGATCAGCAGCACGGCCTTGACCATGGCCAGGCCCAGCGCGAACAGCATCTTCTCGGCCGAGGCGCCCAGCGCGGGGATCAGCACCAGCAGCGGCACCACGGCCAGATCCTGGAACAGCAGCACGCCCATCACGCGCTTGCCGTGCTCGGACTCGAGCTCGATGCGGTCGGCCATGAGCTTGACCACGATGGCGGTGCTGCTCATGGCCAGCGCGCCCGACAAGGCCACGGCCGTCTGCCAGGGCATGGCCCACCAGCGCGGCGCCACGGCTGCCAGCATGAGCGAGGCGCCTGTTGCCACGAGGATGGTCAGCACCACCTGCCACAGCCCCAGTCCGAACACATGGCGGCGCATGGCGCGCAGCTTGGGCAGGTTGAATTCCAGCCCGATCACGAACATCAGGAACACCACGCCGAACTCGCCCAGGTGCTTCACGCTTTCGGAGTTCTGCGCCAGCGCCAGCGCGTTGGGGCCGATCAGCACGCCCACCGTCAGGTAGCCCAGCATGGGAGGCAGCTTGAGCGTGCGGAACAGCACCACGCCCAATACCGCAGCCAACAGGTAGACCAGCGTGAGTTCGAGCGAGGACATGGTGTGCGCATGCTAGCGTGTTGCCCTGCGCCGGAGCCGGGTTGCGGACGCGTGACGAGGGTGCGCTCGATAGAATTCGCGCCATGACATCTTCGCGCGAACGCGTCCAGCCGCTGGACTCGGCACAGGTCATCGGCCTGGCGCAAACCACCTTCGACATCGAGGCCGCCGCCGTGCTGGGGCTCAAGGCCCGCGTGGGCGAGAGCTTCGTGCGCGCCGTGCAGCGCATCCTGCACCTGAGCGGCCGCGTGGTCGTGATGGGCATGGGCAAGAGCGGCCATGTGGGCCGCAAGATCGCCGCCACGCTGGCATCCACGGGAACGCCCGCGCTGTTCGTGCACCCGGGCGAGGCCAGCCATGGCGACCTGGGCATGGTGACCGCGCAGGATCTCGTGGTTGCGATCTCCAACAGCGGCGAGAGCGCCGAACTCAACCTGATCCTGCCCGTGCTCAAGCGCCAGGGCGTGCCGCTGGTGGCCATCACCGGCGGCGCGCAGTCCACGCTGGCGCGCCATGCCGACGAGGTGCTGGACAGCGGCGTCGAGAAGGAAGCCTGCCCGCTCAACCTGGCGCCCACGGCCAGCAGCACGGCGCAGCTCGTGATGGGCGATGCGCTGGCGGTGGCCTTGCTGGAACTGCGCGGCTTCAAGGCCGAGGACTTCGCGCGCTCGCACCCCGGCGGCGCGCTGGGCCGGCGCCTGCTGACCCATGTCAGCGACGTGATGCGCAGCGGCGCCGAGATGCCCACCGTGGCCGCGGACACGCCGCTGGCCGAGATGATGCGCGAGATGAGCGCCAAGGGCGGCCTGGCCGCCATCGTCGACGACGCGCTGCGCGTGCAGGGCGTGTTCACCGACGGCGACCTGCGCCGCCTGGTCGAAAAGGGCAGCGACCTGCGCGCCGTGCGCGCCGGCGAGGTCATGCACGCCAAGCCGCGCACCATCCGCGCCGATGCGCTGGCGGCCGAGGCCGTCGAGCTCATGGAGCAGCACCGCATCACCGCCGTGCTGGTGGTCGACGCGGCCGGCACGCTGGTCGGCGTGGTGCACATCGGCGACCTCATGCGGGCCAAGGTGATCTGATGGCACGCGCCCCGGTGCTGAGCCATCCGCCCGAGCTGCTGCTGCGCGGCCAGGACGTGCGCGTGGCCTTTTTCGACGTCGACGGCGTGCTGACCGACGGCAGCCTGTACTTCACCGAGCTGCCGCCCGGCGATGCGCGCGGCGCGGCCGAGACCATCAAGCGCTTCCACACGCTGGACGGCATGGGCATCAAGCTGCTGCAGGCTGCCGGCATCGCGCCGGCCGTGGTGACCGGGCGCGACTCCGTGGCGCTGCGCGCGCGGCTCAAGGCGCTGGGCGTGGTCCATGCCCGCTTCGGCACCGAAGACAAGCGCCCCGCGGCCGAGGCCATCCTGGCCGAACTGGGGCTGGACTGGGCCGCCGCCGCCGCCATCGGCGACGACTGGCCCGACCTGCCCGTGCTCAACCGCGCGGCGCTGGCCGCCGCGCCGCCGCATGCGCACCCCGAGGTGCTGGCGGCGGCCCACTACGTGACCCGCATGGCCGGCGGCCAGGGCGCCGCGCGCGAGTTCTGCGACCTGCTGCTGATGGCCCGCGGCCGCTACGCCGAACTGCTGGCGCCCTACCAGGCATGAAGATGTTCGCCCTGCTGCGCGATGCCTGGGAGCGCCTGTCGATCTACCTGCCGCTGGTGCTCATGGTGCTGCTGGCGCTGGGCACCTACTGGCTGGTGCGCAACGCGCCCACGCTGGCGCAGCCCGCCGCGGCGCGGCCCCTGACCCACGAGCCCGACTACTTCATGCGCAATTTCTCGGTCAAGACCTTCGACGCCAATGGCCGGCTGCGCAGCGACATCCGCGGCGAGCAGGCCTGGCACTACCCGGACACCGACACGCTGGAGATTGCCAAGGCCCACATCCGCTCGCTCAACGAGCAAGGCCACGTGACGGTCTCCACGGCCAAGCGCGCCTTGTCCAATGCCGATGGCTCCGAGGTGCAGTTGTTCGGCGATGCCGTCGTGGTGCGCGAGCCCGTCAAGGGTGCGGACGGCCGCATGCTGCCGCGCCTGGAACTGCGCAGCGAGTTCCTGCACGCCTACACCAACGTGGAACGCGTGCGCTCGCACCTGCCCGTGGAGCTGCTGCGCAACGGCGACCGCTTCACGGCCGACCGCATGGACTACGACAACCTGGACCGCCTGCTGCAGCTCGACGGCCGCGTGCGCGGCACCGTCACCGGCCGCACGCCCTGACGCCATGGCCGTACCGCTGGCCTTCATCACGGGCGCGTCCAGCGGCATCGGCCAGGCGCTGGCCCTGCGCTACCACCAGGCCGGCTACGCCCTGGCGCTGGTGGCGCGCCGCACCGACGAGATCGAACGCTGGCGCAGCGAACAAGGCCTGGACCCGGCGCGGGTCGCCGTCTACGGCGCCGACGTGGCCGAGCCCGACAGCATCATCGCCGCCGCCCGGCTGTGCCTGGAGCGCCAGGGTCTGCCCGACGTGGTCATCGCCAACGCCGGCATCAGCATCGGCGTGGACACGGCCGAGCGCGACGACCTGGCGGTGTTCGCGCGCATCCTGGCCGTCAACAACCTGGGCATGGCCGCCACCTTCCACCCCTTCGTCCAGCCCATGCGCGCGCGCCGCAGCGGCACGCTGGTGGGCATCGCCAGCGTGGCCGGCATCCGCGGCCTGCCCGGCCATGGCGGCTACTGCGCCAGCAAGGCCGGTGTCATTTCCTATTGCGAAAGCCTGCGCGGCGAACTGCGCCCGTTCGGCGTGAAGGTCGTGACCGTCACGCCGGGCTACATCGACACGCCGCTCACGCGCCGCAACCACTACGGCATGCCCTTCCTGATGACGGCCGAGCGCTTTGCCGACAAGGCGTTTGCGGCCATCGAAGGCGGTGTCAGCTACCGCGTGATCCCGTGGCAGATGGGCGTGGTCGCCAAGCTCATGCGCGCGCTGCCCAATGCCTGGTTCGACAGGCTGCTGGTCGGTCGCGCGCGCAAGCCGCGCCAGGGCGCGGACGGCTGAAACCGCAAAACCACCCGCGCAGCAAAAAGGCTCCCGAAGGAGCCTTTTGTCGGATGCGCCAGTGAGCGATCAGTAGCTGTTGTTGTTGCCGCCACGGCCGCCGCCGCGGGGGCCCGAGCCGTAGGGGCTGCGGAAACCGCCGTCGCCACCACCGCCGCCGCTGCGGCCACCACCGCCACCGTAGCCGTCGCCACCGCGGCCACCGCCACCGTAGCTGTCGCCACCACGGCCGCCGCCGCCGTAGCCGCCGCCACCGCTGCGGCCACCGCCGTAGCCGCCGCCGCCACCACCGTAACCACCACCACCGCCGCCGTAGCCGCCGCCACCACCACCACCACCGTAACCGCCGCTGCGCGGGGGACGGGCTTCCATGGGACGTGCTTCGTTGACGACGCAGCTGCGGCCGCCGAGCGACTGGCCGTTCATGCCGTTGATGGCGGCCTGTGCTTCGGCATCGGAACTCATTTCAACGAAGCCGAAACCCTTGGAACGGCCGGTGTCGCGCTCCATCATGACCTTGGCGCTGGTCACGGTGCCGAATTGGCTGAAGGACTGCTCCAGGTCGCTGTCACGAACCGAGTAGGGCAGGTTGCCGACGTACAGTTTGTTGCCCATTGAAGGGACTCCTCAAAAACACAAAGAAAAAGCGATGGAGTCCCGAAAACGCAATCTGCAGAACTCAAGGACGCGAAACTGGCCGACACCGCAAGCCGCATGTACGCAGGGCACACGCTCTACCATCATATGCGGTCAGATCGGAAAGAAACACAAATCACGTGAAAATATTCAACACGAAAAGTGCCAATCCGTGGTGAGAACCCCGAAACCGTGTCAGTAGCGGCTGCGCTCGCCGCCGAAGCCACCGCTGCGCGGCGGGCGCGGCTCCAGCGGGCGGGCTTCGTTGACCACCAGGGCCCGGCCGCCGACGCTCTGGCCGTGCAGGCCTTCGATGGCCGCCTGGGCCTCCGCGGCGCTGGACATCTCGACGAAACCGAAGCCCTTGGAGCGGCCGGTGTCGCGCTCCATCATGACCTTGGCGCTGGCGATGTTGCCGAACGGGCTGAATGCCTGGTGCATGTCATCGTCGCGGAAGGAATAGGGCAGGTTGCCCACATACAGTCTGTTGCCCACGCAGGACTCCTTGGAATCAGATCTCGAAACTCACGCGATGGGGGAGCCGCCCGCTGACCGAACCGACCGAACACCGCAAGTGCATGCGCCACGCAGGCGCAAGAATCCACCATTATGCGGGGACTTGTTCGGTTTGCGAACGAGTGCGGCTAGGGATAAACGCGAATACTGAAACGGGGCGGTGGCTGGCCCAAGGCTACAATCGCGCCCGTCTTGGGGGAGTAGCCAACCTTCGCTTCGCGCGAGAGGTGTTTGCGTCAACAGACTTGTTCGTGCCGCGCCAGCGGCCGACATGGCGCAAACGGACCACCGGCGACGGGCCTGCAACGGGCACGGCCTGCTCGGGGTTTCAGCGAGACCTTTGACTGCGCAGCTTCTCGTGCCGGGAAAGCTGTCGTCAGTCATGGGTGTCGCATCCCGGCCGGAGTTGTTTCCTTGGAAGCCTTTCTCATCTCCACCGGAATCGTCGCGCTCGCCGAAATGGGCGACAAGACGCAGCTGCTGGCCCTGCTGCTGGCCGCGCGTTTCCGCAAGCCCTGGCCCATCGTCGCCGGCATCCTGGTCGCCACGCTGGCCAACCACGCGGCGGCCGGCGCGGTCGGCGCCTGGATCCAGACCCTCGTCAGCCCCACCACCCTGCGCGTCGTGCTGGGCCTGTCCTTCCTGGCCATGGCGGTCTGGATGCTGATTCCCGACAAGATCGACGCCGACGCGGGCGACAAGGCGCCGCGCCTGGGCGTCTTCGGCACCACGCTCGTGCTGTTCTTCCTGGCCGAGATCGGCGACAAGACGCAGATCGCCACCGTGATGCTGGCCGCGCGCTACGAGGCCGCGCTGGCCTGGGTCGTCGCCGGCACCACGCTGGGCATGATGCTGGCCAATGCGCCGGCGGTCTGGCTCGGCGAGAAACTGACCAAGCGGGTGCCGGTGCGCGCGGTGCACCTGGTGTCAGCGGTGATCTTCCTCGTGCTGGGGCTGGTGGCGCTGCTGGGCGCCTGACCCACACCGGGGCAACATGCCCTGCGCGTGTGCGCCGGTGCCCCGAATCGGCGCCGCACCTCAGGTGGGCAGGGGCGCCAATTGCCGGTACTGGCGCTCCGTGTAATAGAGGCCGCCGTGCGCGGAGGCGCCGTGCGCGACGGCCAGCACCTCGCAGAACAGCACATCGTGCGTGCCCATGCCCACGCTGCGCGCGATGCGGCAGTCGAAGGCCACGCGCGCGTCCGCCAGCACCGGCGCACCGGTCGCCAGGCGCGACCAGTCGGCCGCAGCGCGGCGTGTCTCCATCGGCGTCTTGCCGCCGAACAGCGTCGACAAGGCCTGGTGGTCGGCCTCCAGCGTGTTCACGCAAAGCACGCCATTGCCGGTGACGGCGGCATGGGCCGATGAATCGCGCCGCAGGCAGACCAGCAGCGTCGGCGGATCGTCGGTCACGCTGCACACGGCCGAGGCGGCGAAGCCGGCCCAGCCCTGGGGGCCATCGCTGGTGACCAGGTGCACGGCGCCGCCCAGGCGGGCCATGCCATCGCGGAAATCCCGGGCGTCGACGGGTGCCGGCCCGGTCGAGGACGGCAAGGTGGTTTCAGAGGTCATGCGCATGGTTCGGCTTCGGAAATATCCAGATTCCAGCAATTTGCATACCTATTCGCAAAGCGGGTGTTCGGAGAGCGGGGTTTCGGTGTCCAGGTGGCATGCCTGTTGCTTTTCTCCGGGCATGAAGCCACGTCACAACTTCGGAGCAGCGCGATGAGCGGACCGACCTCCACCCCCTCTCGCCCCTTGCTCGAAATGCGCAACATCCACAAGACCTTCGGTCCGGTGCAGGCCGTGGCCGGCCTGGACGTGGCGATCGCCCCGGGCGAACTGGTCACCGTGGTCGGCCCCAGCGGCTGCGGCAAGAGCACGCTGTTCAACATGGTGGCCGGTCTGGACGAGCCCGATACCGGCGGCGTGCTGCGCTTCGAGGACCGCTCGGTGCATGCGCACGAACTGCTGGGCCGCGTCTCCTTCATGCCGCAGCGCGACCTGCTGCTGCCCTGGCGTACCGTGATCGACAACGCCATCCTGGCCATCGAGATCGAAGGCATGCCACGTGCCGAGGCACGCGCGCTGGCGCTGCGCATGCTGCCGGAGTTCGGCCTGGCCGGCTTCGAGAACCAGTACCCGCACCAGCTCTCGGGCGGCATGCGCCAGCGCGTGGCGCTGATGCGCACCTTCATGTTCAAGCGCGACCTGATGCTGCTGGACGAGCCCTTCGGCGCACTCGACGCGCTCACGCGCACCATGATGCAGCGCTGGCTGCTGGACGTGTGGCAGAAGCACAAGCGCACCATCCTCTTCATCACGCACGACGTGGACGAGGCGCTGTTCCTGGGCGACCGCGTGCTGGCCATGACGGCGCGGCCGGGCCGCATCAAGCTCGAGCTCAAGGTCGACCTGCCGCGCCCGCGCAAGCCCGAGCTGCTGACCGATCCCGAGTTCATCCGCCTGAAGCGCATCCTGCTCGAAGCCATCGAGGAGGAGAGCATGAAGTCCTTCCAGGCGACCGAAGCGCGCCCCGCCCACGCCTGAGCCCGCGATGTCGAGTCCCCCCCTCTCCGCCCCCGCGGGCATGGACGTCGCACGCGCCGCCAGCGCGCCGCCGCGCCCTGCCGCCAGCGGCGCCCTGCGCCGCGTGGTGCGCGTGGCGCTGGTCCTGCTCGCGGTCGGCATCGTCTGGGAAGCGGCCGTCGTGCTGCTGTCCATCCAGGCCCATTACCTGCCGCGCCTGAGCCTGGTGCTGCAGGCCATCGCCGCCGCGCCCGAGGCCTACTGGAGCGGCTTCGTGCGCACGCTGAGCGAGGCGCTGATGGGCTTCTCGGCCGGCGCCGTGTTCGGCATCGGCATCGGCATCCTGTTCTACCGCATGCCGGTGCTGCGCGACATGGTGTTCCCGCTGTTCATCGTGTCGCAGACGATTCCAGTGATCGCCTTCGGCGCGCTCGTCGTGCTGTGGTTCGGCAACACCATGCTGGCCAAGGCCATCATCGCGTTCTATGTGACCTTCTTCCCGGTCACGGTGAACACGCTGGTCGGCCTGCGCTCGGTCGATCCGCGCCAGGTGGCGCTGATGCGCAGCTTCGGCGCCACGCGCGGGCAGCTCATGCGCCAGCTGCAGTTTCCGACCGCCCTGCCGCAGATCTTCGTGGCACTGCGCCTGGGCGCCTCGCTGAGCCTGGTCGGCGCCATCGTCGGCGAATGGTTCGGCGACACCACGGGCCTGGGCGTGCTGCTGCTGCAGGCCATGTTCAACGAGAACGCGGTGGGCCTGTGGGCCGCGCTGCTGTGCTGTGCCGTGCTGGGCACCCTGTTCTACGGCGTGGTGGCCTTCATCGAACGCCGCCTGGTGTTCTGGGGAGCCGAGCAATGAAGCCCATGGTTCCCCTGGCCGCACAACGCGGCATCCTGGGCGCGGTGCTGCTGGTTGCGCTGTGGGAAGGCATCGCGCGCGGCTTCCAGCTGCCGGCGTACACGCTGCCCGCCATCAGCCAGATCTTCAGCGCGATCTGGGACATGCGCACCGGGTTGCTGCGCGCGGCCGGCGTCACCGTCACCGAGGCCCTGGTCGGCTACGTGCTCGGTGCGCTGATCGGCATCGGCGGCGCGATCTGGGTCACGATGGCGCCGCGTGTACGCGGTGCCGTGCTGCCGGCCGCCACGGCCTTCAACTCCGTGCCCGTGATCGCCTGGTCGCCGCTGGTGCTGCTGTGGTTCGGCATGGGCATGTCGTCCAAGTTCGTCATGGTGGCGTTGGCCATCGCATTCACGCTGTTCCTGTCCACGCTGTCGGGCCTGGACCGCGTGGACCGCCGCAGCGTGGACCTCATGCGCAGCTTCGGCGCCGGCCGCCTGGCCATCCTGTGGCGGCTGCGGCTGCCCACCGCGCTGCCGCTGATGTTCGCCGGCCTGCGCGTGGCCACCGCGCGCAGCGTGCTGATCGCCGTGGTCACCGAGATGTTGGGCGCGCAGGCCGGTCTGGGCCTGTTGATCTACCAGGCCGTGGTGCAGGTGGACTTCGTGCAGGTCTGGGCCGCGGTCTTCGTGGCCTCGGCCGCCAGCCTGCTTTTCTTCGGCATCGTGAGCTTCATCGAACACAGGACGGTTTTCTGGAAATGACAAGACGACACATGCATCTCGGCCTGTTCCTGCTCGGAACGGGCAGCCACACCGCCGGCTGGCGCATGCCGGGCGCGGTCGACAGCTTCCAGGACTTCGCCGCCGTCCAGAAGATCGGGCAGACCGCGGAACGCGGCTGCTTCGACCTGATCTTCATGGGCGACAACCTGTACGCCGACCCCAAGGCCCATCCTTCGTACACGCTGCGGCTGGAGCCACTGACCATGCTGTCGGCGCTGGCCATGTCCACGCGCCACATCGGCCTGGGCGCGACCGTCTCCACCACCTACAGCGACCCGTACACCGTGGCACGCATGTTCGCTTCGCTGGACCACATCAGCGGCGGCCGCGCGGCCTGGAACGCCGTCACCACCTCGCATGCAGGCACCGCCGCCAACTTCGGCAAGATCCACCCCGACCATGCGCGCCGCTACGAGATGGCCGGCGAGTTCGTCGACGTGGTCAAGGGCCTGTGGGACGGCTGGGACGACGACGCGCTCGTGGCCGACCGCGCCAGCGGCCTGTACATCGACCCGGCCAAGGTGCGCGCGCTCAACCACGACGGCGCCTTCTTCAAGGTGCAGGGCCCGCTCAACATCGGCCGCACGCCGCAGGGCCGCCCGGTGGTGCTGCAGGCCGGCGGTTCCGCGCCCGGCCTGGACCTGGCCGCGCGCACGGCCGACGTGGTGTTCTCCGTGGTACAGGACTTCGACGAGGCGCGCGCCGCCTACGCATCGCTCAAGGACCGCCTGCCCCGCTTCGGCCGCGCGGCCAGCGAAGTGACGGTGCTGCCCGGCGTGATGCCGGTGGTGGGCCGCACCGACCGCGAGGCACGCGACAAGCTCAACGCGCTGCAGGAGCACATCGGCAGCGGCAGCGCGCTGGCCGTGCTGTCCGAGCGCTTCGGCCACGACTTCTCCACCTACGACCTCGATGGCCCGGTTCCCGAGCTTGCCCTGCCCGACACCTACCACGCGTTCACGCGCGTGCTGCTGTCCAAGGCGCGGCGCGAGCAGATGAGCCTGCGCGACCTCTACAGCCTGACGGCCGCCGCGCGCGGCCACTGGGTGCTGTGCGGCTCGCCCGAGACCATCGCCGATACCTTGCAGCAGTGGTTCGAGGGCGGTGCGGCCGATGGCTTCAACGTGATGCCGCCCTACTTCCACGAAGGTTTCGACGATTTCGTCGACCTGGTGGTGCCGGTGCTGCAGGAACGCGGGCTGTTCCGACGTGCGTACGAGGGCGGCACGCTGCGCGAGCTGCTGGGCCTGCGCCGCCCGGCCCTGCGGGCGGCCTGAGTCGGAAAGAGCGCGACCGCCGCGCGGCGGTCGCGGTGCCTCAGACCGGCGCGAAGCCCATGGTCCGCGCACGGTAGTGGAACTGCCCGTCCTGCACGATCAGGAACAGGGCGCGCCGCGTGCTGCCGCCGTTGTGGTGCGAATGCGGTGCGCCGGGCGGCGTGACCATGGTGGTCCAGCGGTCCCAGGCGATGCGTTCGCCGTCCACCATGGAGTGGCAATCCTCCCCGTCCACGATCAGCGTGATCGCCGCCGAGTTGTGCCGGTGCGCGGCCTGGCTGTCGCCGGGCGGCAGCGTGTTCAGCGACAGCGTCATCGTGCGGTGGATGTTGTGGCTGGCCTCCAGCAGCTCGGACGAGAAGATCAGCGCGCGGCCCGAGGTCTCGGCCTCGGGCTCGGCGGCGTAGATCAGCGCGAGCTGGCGCCGGATCTCGGCCGCCGGGTAGTGCACCACGCCCTCGTCTGTCGCGGGTGCGGCCAGGCCACCGGCGGCCAGCAGCGGCTCGTCGGTCACGACCCACAGCGTCGCGCCCTCGGCACCGGCGGTGTGGCGCAGATCCCGCGTGCCGGGCACGTGGAACACGTCGCCGGCGCCCCAGCTCAGCAGCGCCGATCCACCTTCCTGCGTGCACCCGCTGCCCGCGATCACGTACCAGATCGCGCCCGTGGCCGCAAAGTGCGAGGCCAGCGTCTCGCCCGGCGCGATGTGCGCATAGCGCGCCAGCATCAGCGGCGTGGTGGCGGGCGTGGCGGAGCCCAGCGCCTGCGACTGGTCGCAGGGCTGCCAGCCGGTGGATGCCTCGGGATCCGTGGCGCGCCGCGCCTCGGCCGTGAAGCTGTGCGAAGGCACGGGCGGCAGCTTGATGTTGAAGGCGTTGGCCGAGTTGAAGAAGCGCGCGCGCGCCTGCGCTGCATCGGCCGGCGCGGCGTGGCGTTGCGGCCCCATGGCCGCCATGCGCATCGGGGCGGACATCAGGGCTTGCGCTGCTCTGCCGTCAGCGACTTCAGGAAGCTGTCGTCGAAGGCCACCGAGATGTCGACGGGCTTGGTCAGCACCTTGTTGGCCAGCAGGAAGTCGTGCGCGCTCTTGAGCGCCGTCGGGTCGATGCTGAACAGCCCCTCGGTCTTGGCCTTGCCGGCGGTCATGAGCTTGTAGGCCTCGGTCAGCATGGACTCCTGCTGCGCGCGGTTCAGCGTGGGCGCCACCTTCATGACGATGTCCACCGCCTCCTTGGGATTGGCCGCGGCCTCGCGCCAGCCCTTGATCGAGGCGCGCAGGAAAGCCTTCACGAGTTCGGGGTTCTTCTGCGCCGTGTCCCTGGAGACGATCAGCGTGTCGCGCGGGAAGGTGATGCCGCTGTCCTCCGCGCGGAAGGTGCGGATCTTGTCGCCGAGCTTGTCCTTCACGACCCACATCTCGTTGTAGACCGTGGCCGTGGCCACGTCGGTGTCACCGTTGATGAAGGGCGTCATGCTGACCTGCTGCGGCTGGATGTCGACCTTGGCGCGGTCGATGCCGGCCTGGCCCAGCATGCCGAACAGCACGTAGTTGGCGCCCGTGAACCAGGTCGTGACCTTCTTGCCTTCGAAGTCCTTGAGCGTCTTGACGGGGCTGTCGGCCTTGGTCACGAACACGAAGGGCGTGATCTGGTGCGCCACGCCGATGGAGACGATGGGCAGGCCCTTGTCCACGCCGGCCATCACGCTGTCCGAACCGCCGGACAGGCCGAAGGTGTCGGCGCCCGTGGCCACCAGGTTCTCGGTCAGCAGGTTGGGGCCGCCCGGGTTGATCGTGAGGTCGATGCCCTCGTCCTTGTAGTAGCCCTTGGCCTGGGCGTAGTAGAAGCCCGCGAACTGGGTCTGCGTGAGCCATTTCAGGCGCAGGCTGGCCTTGACGGACTCCTTGGTCTGGGCCTGGGCGATGGGTGCGAGGGCGGCCAGCGCGACGGCGGCGGCCACGGTGCTGAGGAAATGACGCGTCTTCATGGGGAACCTCTCGGAGAAACGAAGGGGATGGGAAGGGGGTGCGGGGAATTCAGTCGTCGTGGGCCGGCGTGCCGGGCGGCGTCTCGCGCCGCAGCTTGCGCAGGAGGCCTGGCCATTCGCGCTCGCCCGCGACCAGGATGTCGCCGTGCTGTTCCCAGAACTGGCGCGCGGCGTGCTCGCACACCGCGTGCGGGGGCACGACGATGGGGCCGGCGCCGCCGGCCACCGCGGCCTGCATCTGCAGCTGGATGCGCGCGGCACGCTCGAAGTAGTACAGCAGCATGAAGGCCTCGCCCACCGTGCGGCCCACGGTCAGCAGGCCGTGGTTGCGCAGCAGCATGACCGGGTGCCGGCCGAAGTCGCGCACCAGGCGCGTCTGCTCGTCCAGGTCGATGGCCACGCCCTCGTAGCCGTGGAAGGCCTGGCGCTGGTAGAAGCGCATCGCGAACTGCGACAGCGGCAGCAGGCCCTCGGGCTGGGCCGACACCGCGAGGCTGGCGTCCGAGTGCGTGTGCAGCACGCACAGCGCGTCGTGCCGGCTCTCGTGGATGGCACCGTGGATCACGAAGGCCGCGGCGTTGACCTCGTAGGGCGAGTCCTCCAGCTTGCGGCCCTGCAGGTCGATGCGCACCAGGCTGGAGGCCGTGATCTCCTCGAACAGCAGGCCATAGGGGTTCAGCAGGAACTCCCCCGGCCTGCCCGGCACGCGCATCGAAATATGGTTGTAGATCATGTCGTCCAGGCCGAGCCGGGCGACCAGGCGGTAGCAGGCGGCGAGATCGACGCGGGCCTGCCATTCGGCGGCGTCGATGTGAGGCGGCTTAGTCATTGGCGAGTTCGAGCAGGAGGTCGGCCAGCACGCGCGTGCCGGTGGCCAGGTCCGAGGGCGTGGCCGACTCGGCCTCGTTGTGGGTGATGCCCAGGTGGCAGGGCACGAACAGCATGGCCGTGGGCGTGACCGCGTGCAGGTAGCGCGCGTCGTGGCCCGCGGCCGATGGCAGGTCGCGCCAGGGCGTGGCGAGCCGGTCGGCCACCGCGCGCGCGCGCTGGCGCAGCGCCTCCGGAAACTCCAGCGAATCGGCGGCCGACAGGCGCTGCACGTGCACCTCGCAGGGCCCGCGCGCGGCGGCGCACAGGTGCTCCACCTGCGCGCTCATGGCGCGCAGCCGGGCCGTCTCGGGGTGGCGCAGGTCGATCGAGAACACCACCTTGGCGGCCACCACCGAGGGCGCGTTGGGCAGCACCTCGAAGCGGCCGATCGTGAACCTGGCGATGTCCTCGGCGTCGTGGAAGGCCGCCGCCAGCGACTGCACCATGGCGGTGGCGGCCAGCAGCGCGTCCTTGCGCTCGCTGCGCTGCGAGGTGCCGGCGTGCGCAGCCTCGCCGAGCACCTCCACGCGGAAGGTGTGCTTGCCCTGGATGCCGCTCACGATGCCGACTGGAAAGCCCTCGCGCTCGAGCACCGGGCCCTGCTCGATGTGGGCCTCGACGAAGGCGTGCACGGCGCCGCCCAGCGCGCGCAGCGGCACATGGGCCAGGCGTTCCTGCTGCGCGGCCAGGGCTTCGCCCACGCGCACGCCCTGCGCGTCCTGCGCGGCCAGGATGGCGTCGAGCGGGCGGTCGCCGGCGAACACCGCCGAGCCCATCATGCCGGGCGCGAAGCGCGAGCCCTCCTCGTTCATCCAGGCCACCACGTCGATGCAGCGGCGCGGCGCCACGCCGCTCGCGCGGATGGCGCGCGCCGCCTCGAAGGCCGCCAGCACGCCGTAGACGCCGTCGAACCTGCCGCCGGTGGGCTGGCTGTCCAGGTGCGAGCCGCTCAGCACGGGCGCGGCGCCGGGGTCGCTGCCGGGCAGGCGCAGGAACAGGTTGCCGGCCGCATCGCGGCTGGCCAGCATGCCGATGGACTGGCTCCAGCGCACGAGTTCGGCCTGGGCCGCGCTGTCTTCGGGGGACAGGGCCTGCCGGTTCACGCCGCCCGCGGCCGTGGCGCCGAAGCGCGCCATGGCCTGCAGGCTGTCCCACAGCCGCTGTTCGCTGACGAAGGAGGACGGTGCGGCCATCACGACGTCTTCATGATCTCGGCGGGCATGGAGCGCGGGTCGCGCGGCAACCACTTGTCCTGCTCCACCGTGGCCAGGAAGTCGGCCACGAACTGGTTGAACAGCCCCGGCTCGTCGATGTTCAGCGTGTGGCCGGTCTTGGGCAGCACCAAGAGGCCGCTGGCGGGCACGGTGCGCTTGAGGAACAGGCCGGGCTGCAGGCAATGGTCGTCCTCGTCGCCGACCACGACCAGCGTGGGCACCTGCATCTGCCGGAGTTCGGCCTCCAGGTCGTAGATGGAGGGCCGGCGCGCCTGCACGCCCTGCATGGTGCGGGCCGAGCCCACGGCCGAGTGCTCGGACAGCTGCGTCGCGAACTCCTGCCAGCCACGCGGGTCCTTCACCTGGAACACGATGCGCGAGGCGGCCGTCGAATAGATCTTGGAGAACTCGACCGCGCCCAGTTCCTCGAACTTGCGCGCCACCTCCAGCGAGACGTTGCGGAAGTACTCCTCGTGCTGCTTCTCGGCACCGTAGCCGGCACCGGCCACGACCAGCGACAGCGCGTGCTCGGGATAGCGCAGGCCGAAGTGCAGCGTGGCGAAGCCGCCCATGGACAGGCCGACGATGTGCGCCTTTTCGATGCCCAGCGCGCGCATCACGTCGGCGATGTCGTCGGTGGCAATCGCCTGCGAGTAGCGCTCCACGTCGGTCGGCACGTCCGAGGGCGGGTAGCCGCGCGCGCCGTAGGTGATGCAGCGGTAGCGCCGCGTGAAGTAGCGCATCTGCGGCTCCCAGCTGCGATGGTCGCCGCCGAACTCGTGCACGAAGACGATGGGCGTGCCGGAGCCGGCTTCTTCGACATGCAGGCGGGTGCCGTCGCGGGTGGTGATCATGGGCATGGCGCGGACCTCAGAACAGGGCGGACGAGACGGGCATGCGGCGGGCCTTCTCGACCATGGCCGGCAGCAGTTCGCAAAAGCGCGCAGCCCAGGCTTCGGGCACGCTCAGGCTGACCTTGACGAAGCGGTCGCCGAAGCGCTTGGTGTGGTAGGTGCCCTGGCGGATCATCACGCCTTCCTGCTGGTAGGCCTCGACCAGCGCTTCGGGGCGGATGCCGGCGTCCACGGTCTCGATCACGAGCAGGTTCGCGTTGGACGGGTACACCGGGATGTGCAGGCCCGGGATGCGCTGCACCGCCTCATACACCGCCTTCTGGTTGGCGCGCAGCCGGGCCAGCACGCCGGGAAACCACTCGGCCTTGCTCTTGAGGCCGGCGATGGCGGCGCGCTGCGACACCACGTTGCTGCCCAGGTTGTTCGGCGGTGCGGTGGCCAGCAGTTCGATGATGTCCGGGTGGGCCAGCACCGCGCCCAGGCGCATGCCAGCCAGGCCCAGCCACTTGGAGAAGCTGTAGGTCAGGATCGCCTTCTCGGGGTAGCAGCGCAGCGCGGGGCTGAAGCCGTCGGCGAACTGCGAGTAGGTGGCGTCGTGGATGAAGTAGGCGCCGACCGAGCGCGCGATGTCGCAGAAGGCCTCGATCTCGGCCGCCGTGTGGCAGGTGCCCAGCGGGTTGTTGGGGTCCACGAGGTAGATCGCGCGGGTCTTGTCGGTCACGGCCGCGCGCAGCTGCCCGGGCGTGAGCTTGTAGCCCTGTGCCGCGTCGTAGATCGGCAGCTCCACCACGCGTGCGCCGGCCTTGCGCGCGAAGTGCATGGGCCAGGCCCAGCTCGGGTCGGTGGTCACGAAGTCGGTGTCGGGCGCGCAGATGTTGCTGCACACGTTGTAGAGGGCTTCCACGGCACCGTCCGTGACGAAGGCCGACATGCCGGGCACGCCCACGTCCTCGACGATCAGCTGGCGCAACTCCTCGAAGCCGCAGGGCGGCGCGTAGGCGTGGTAGCTGCCGTCCTGCAGCGCGGCGACCGCGGCCTCGAGCACCGAGGGATGCGGGTCGAAGTGGTTGGTGTTCTGGCCCAGCCACATCAGGCCGGGGGTGGTGCAGAGCCGGTCGAAGTACGCGTTGCGCAGTTCGAATGGACGTGGAATGGTGGTGGTGGTGGCGGTCATCGGCGAGTGCAAAGCAGATGCCATGCCAATGCATTCGCGGCCCTGATTTCGCCCGCACACCCTGTTTGGGTGCACGGCGCAGGCATTCGGTGCATCCAAAAACGGCGTTTTTGTATTTTTGATCTGGGGCGCACCAAGACCGCGCCAGGGGAAGCGCTGCAGTACTGCCGTGGCGGCCCGGTCTCGTGTGGCATGGATACTGCTTTTGCGGAACCGTATATGTCGATGGCCACCGCGGGACAGCGGTGCCACCGCCACCGTCCACCTCCGTCCAAGAACGACATGACGACCGTAGACACCAATCACAACAAAAGCCGCGGCAAGGCACGCAAGGCACCGGCATCGACGCCGCGCGAACGCGCCCGGGACAAGTCCGTCACGCTGGCCGACGAACTGCAGGAAACGCTGGAAGGCCTGATCGTCAGCGGCGCGCTCAAGCCCGGCACGCGGCTGGACGAGGCCCAGCTCGTCGAGCGTTTCCAGGTCTCCCGCACGCCGCTGCGCGAGGCGCTCAAGTCGCTGGCCGGCAACGGCCTCGTCGACATGCGCGGCCACCAGGGCGTCTGCGTGGCGACGATCTCTGTGCCCGTGCTGATCGAGATGTTCCAGATGATGGCCGTCAGCGAAGGCCTGTGCGCCAAGTACGCGGCGCGCCGCGCCACGCCGGCCCAGCGCGCCAACCTGGTCGCCATCCACAAGCGCCTGGTGGAGCTGCTGGAGATCGGCGACCACGAGAGCTTCTACGAGGTCAACCGCGAATTCCACGAGGCGCTGTACGACGCTTCCAACACCAGCTACCTGTCCGAGCAGACGCACCGCTTGCGCAAGCGCGTGGGCGTGTACCGCCGGCATGTGACCTTCCAGCCCGGCCGCATGGCGGCCACCATCGGCGAGCACCAGGCCATCCTGGACGCGCTCGACCGCAACGATCCCGATGCCGCGTTCGCCGCGGCCGTCGACCACGTGACGCTGCTGCAGGACGACATGGTCGACCTGATCGCGGCGATTTCCACGCACCTTCCCGGCCTGTGAGCCTCCTGTTCCTTCCGTTCTCCTTCATCCCATGATCACTCTCGACCTCAGCGGACAGACCGCACTCATCACGGGCGCCTCCAAGGGCATCGGCCTGGCCGCCGCGCACAGCTTTGCCGCCGCCGGTTGCCACCTGCACCTGGCCGCGCGCGATGGCGAGGCCCTGGCCGCCGCACGCGAGGCCATCATGGCCGCGCACGACGTGCGCGTGACCATCCACCCGATGGACCTGGCCGCACCGGGCGCCATGCGCGCGCTGGACGAAGCCGTGGGCGACATCGACATCCTCGTCAACAACGCGGGCGACATCCCGGCCGGCCCGATCGAGTCGCTGGACTTCGACGTGGTGCGCCGCGGCTTCGCGCTGAAGGTGCTGGGCTACATGGAACTGACGCAGCTGGTCTATGCGCGCATGAAGCGGCGCGGCCACGGCGTGATCGTCAACGACATCGGCAACTCGGGCGAGAACTGGGACGCCAACTACATCGCCGGCTCCACCGGCAACGCCGCCGTGATGGCCTTCACCAAGGCGCTGGGCGGCGTGAGCCTGGACGACGGCATCCGCGTCGTCGGCGTGAACCCCGGTCCGGTGGCCACCGACCGCATGGTCAAGCTCATGAAGCGCCGCGCGCTCGACAACCTGGGCGACGAAGGCCGCTGGGAAGAGCTGTTCCTGCAGTACCCGGGCGGCCGCCCGGCCGAGGCCCAGGAAGTGGCCGAGCTGATGCTGTTCCTGGCCTCCCGGCACGCGGCCTACATCACCGGCACCATCGTCACCATCGACGGCGGCATCGCGGCACGCGGCTCCATCATCAAGACCAGCAAGAAGGCCATGGAGCTGGCGGCGGCGCAGCCGTAAGTGCCGCCGGCGCGGCCACGCCGCGCCACCTGTTCGGACGACGGGGGAGACGAAGAAGGACCGGCCTGGCCGGTTCCCGGCCGTGCGCTCGAGGCAGCTGCGCCGAGCGCATAAGCAAGCGCGTTTTTCGCGCTTGGGGCTGGGGACCGTCCTCGCACAATGGCGGCGTGAGCGGCGCTTTGGGGCCGTGCATGCCCGTGCAACGGGAGATGCTTCGTGGACCTTGCGTATTCGTTCGACCATCCGCCTGCGACACCGCAGGCCGCCCTCGATGTCTGTGGCCAGACCCTGGACCTCGGACCCCAGGCCGACGCCGTGCAGCGGCTGTGTGCCGCGCTGGAGCCCTCCGTGGTCGCGCGCGACAAGCAGGGCGGCAGCGCCTTCGCGCAGCATGCGCTGCTGCGCGAGAGCGGGCTGACCACGCTGGCGGTGCCGCAGGCCTTCGGCGGCCAGCAGGCGCCCTGGGATCGGGTGCTGCGCACCGTGCGCCGCATCGCCCAGAGCGACAGCTCGCTGGGCCACATCTTCGCGTTCCAGCACCTGCAGGTGGCCACCGTGCTGCTGTTCGGCAGTCCGGCGCAGCAGCAGCGCCTGCTGCAGGGCACGGTGCAGCACCGCTGGCTCTGGGGCAATGCCGTGAACGCGCGCGACACGCGGCTGGAGGTGCGGCCACAGGGCGACGGTTTTGTACTGCAGGGCGTCAAGAGCTTCTGCTCGGGCACGCGCGGCTCGGACATGATGACCGTGTCGGTGGCGCTGGGCAGCGCGCCGACCGAGCGCCTGTTCGCCGCGATCCCCACCACGCGCGAAGGCGTGACCGCGCTGGACGACTGGGATGCCATCGGCCAGCGCCAGACCGACAGCGGCACGGTGCAGTTCGAGGCTGTGCCCATCCACGCCGACGAGATCCTGCGCGACCCGGGACCGGCCTCCAGCCCGCGCGCCACGCTGCGCAACATGCTGGGCCAGATCATGCTGACCGAGAACTACCTCGGCAACGCGCTGGGCGCGCTGCGGCTGGCGGCCGAGTACACGCGCGAGCATGCGAAGGCCTGGGCCATGGCC
The DNA here is from genome assembly GCA_049840715.1 of Pseudorhodoferax sp. Lineage (GTDB taxonomy): Bacteria > Pseudomonadota > Gammaproteobacteria > Burkholderiales > Burkholderiaceae_C > Pseudorhodoferax. The sequence continues at coordinate 2,513 of JASGJO010000009.1, read as the reverse complement.
AATGTGCAGGAGGCCGTGGAAGACCCCTACCTGCTGCTGCGCAGCGGCGATTTGTGGATGCAGCTGCGCGGCGCAGTCGCGCTGTCGGAGCTGGCCAACCGGCATTTCGAGCAGGCCTGGCAGCGCGGGCTGGCGCTCACCGCAGAACAGCGCGGCGCGCTGAGCGTGGACGTGGCCGCCGCCCGCGCACTGGCGGCGCGCACCGCGCTGCAGGTCACGAGCCAGATCTTCGAGATGGTGGGCGCGCGCGCCACGGCCAACCGCAATGGCTTCGACCGCTTCTGGCGCAACGTGCGCACCCACACCCTGCACGACCCGATCGACTACCGGCTCAAGGAAGTCGGCCGCTGGCTGCTGACCGGCGCGCCGCCCAACCCGTACTCCTACGGCTGATGCCGGCGGGCTCTGCCCGCCTTCCCGCCCTCTCCACCCTCCTCGCGAAAGGACTCCTCGCCATGCCAGTTCCATTGTTCTCGCGCCGCAGCGTCGTGCTGGGCCTCGGCGGTGCCGCCGCCATGGGTACGCTGCCCGCGCAGGCCGCGCAAAAGATCGTGGTGGCCGAAAGCCAGGGCTACAACTGGGCGCTGCCCTACCTGGTCTCCTCGCGCAACTTCTGGAAGAAGTACGACATCGAGGCCCAGACCCTGGGCTTCACCTCGGGCCGGCTGGCGCTGGACGCAGTGCTGGCCGGCAAGGCCCAGTTCGGCACCACCACCGACAGTCCGATGGCCCTGCTGGGCGCCAACGGCCTGCGCTCCATGGTCGTGGCCGAGTTCTCGCGCATCTCCAGCGGCATGGTGGTGGCGGCGCGCAGCGACCGCGGCATCTCCGAGCCCGCCGCGCTCAAGGGCAGGCGCATCGCCACCACGCTGGGCACCAGCGGCCACTACTACCTGAGCCGCTACCTCACGCTGCACAAGCTCACGCTCAAGGACGTGCAGGTCATCAACCTGCGCGCGCCGGATGCGGTGACGGCACTCGTGCGGGGCGACATCGACGCCTTCGCCTGGGGCCTGGAAGCCGCCGAGAACGCCTTGGGCCAGGCGCCGGACAAGGTGCGCATCCTGTCCAACGAGAACATCGAGAAGGTGTTCGCCAGCCACTACATCCTGGCCGCGACCGAGGAGGTCGTGCGGCAGCGGCCCGAGCTGGTGCAGGCCGCCGTGCGCGCGCTGATCGATGCGGAGACCTTCTACAAGACCCAGCACCAGAGCGCCGTTGCCGACGTCGCTGCGCGGCTGAAGGCGCCGAACGAGGTGGTGCTCAAGTCGCTGGAGACCGTGGGCGTGGGCGTCGGGCTCGACGACACGCTGCTGGACGACCTGGTGCTGAACGGCCAGTGGGCGATCGAGGCCGGACTGGTGAAGAAAGACGACCAGGATCTGCGGGCGCTGTACCGCAGCCTGATCTGGCCCGACGCCATGCGCACCGTGGCGCCCGAGCGGGTCAAGCTCACGTGAGCGGCGCCGTGCCGGCGGTCGAGATCCGCCACGTCTCCAAGCTCTATGCCACCTCCGACGGCCAGCCAAGTTGGGCCCTGATGGACGTGGACTTGCGCATCGCCGACGGCGAGTTCGTCTGCGCCATCGGTCCCAGCGGCTGCGGCAAGACGACGCTGCTGAACCTGATCGCCGGCTTCATCACGCCCACCGGCGGCACCGTGGCCAGCCAGGGCCGGCCCATCGACGGACCGTCGCCCGAGCGCAGCGTGGTGTTCCAGGAGTACGCGCTGTTCCCCTGGCTCACCGCGCAGAAGAACGTGGAGTTCGGCCTGAAGATGCAGGGGGTGCCGCCGCCCGAGCGCAGGCAGCGCGCGGCCGAACTGCTGGCGCTGACCGGCCTGGCGCGCGCGGCCGGGCGCTTCCCGTTCGAGCTGTCCGGCGGCATGCGCCAGCGCGTGGCCGTGGCACGCGCGCTGGCCACGCGGCCGCGCGTGCTGCTCATGGACGAGCCCTTCGCCGCCATCGACGCGCTGACGCGCGCCACGCTGCAGCAGGAGCTGCTGAACATCTGGCGCACGCTGTTGCCGAGCGTCTTCTTCATCACCCACAACATCGAGGAGGCCGTGACGCTGGCGCAGCGCGTGGTGGTCATGAGCCCGCACCCGGGCCGCATCGACCAGGTGATCGACGTCGACCTGCCCTACCCGCGCGACCGCGGCTCGCCGGAGTTCGCGGCCACCTATGCGCGCATCGCCGCCAGTTTCGCCGACACCGAGGCCCGCGCCAGCGCGGCCGCCACCGAGGGCACCGCATGAACGCCGCCGAACGCAGCAGCATCGAACAGGGCTTTCTGGCGGCGCGCGCCCATGGCATCCGGCGTGCGCGCTGGCAGCAGTTCGCGTTGGGCTGTGCCGGCGTGCTGCTGTTCCTGGTCGTCTGGGAAATCCTGCCGCGCGTGATGCCCGGCGTGAACGTGAAGATGTTCCCGCCGCCCTCCGACACGGTGCGCGAGCTGTATGCCATGGTGCTGGGCACGGGCGAGATCTGGCCGCACGTCGGCGCCAGCATCCG
>JASGJO010000008.1:0-13017 GCA_049840715.1 Pseudorhodoferax sp. | reverse complement strand
CCGTCACGTTGGTGCGCTCGCCCACGTTGACGAACAGGCTGCCGGCGCCGATGGACACGGGCTCCAGGCCCGACAGGCGCATGGGCGGCGGCGCGGAAACGTCGGCAGCGGAAGAAGAGGCAGCGGAATCTGGGGTCATGGTCTCACCTGGGCATCCGGTCAAGGAACAGGTGAGCGTCGTTGCGGATGCGCGGTCCCAAGCCTGACGGGCGCCTGTGGAATGGCCCGCTGCAACGCTCCTTGGGAGGTGCGAATTCTAGGCGCTCGGCGGGCAACTGCCGTGGTCCGCCACAATGGGATGCTCAAGGGAGCGATCCATCGCGGGAGGTCGGCGTGCACATCTCTGTCACCGAAGCCATCGAACGACTAGACGATCTGGTACTGCGTGCGCAAGCGGGCGAGGAAGTTGTACTGACACAGCACGGACAGCCGGTTGCAAGACTGGAGCCAATGCCGATGACACGAACTGACTCCGCCGCCGTTTTCGAATGCCGGGCGGCGCGCGGCCTGGGACTGCTTCAGAACGCTCAGGACTCGGGCTCCACCACGTAGTCCGGAAACTGCTGCCGGATCTCCTCCACCGCCGACAGCGTGCCCGACAGGTGTGCGCGCAGCGCCTCCTGCGCGGCAGCGCCGTCGCCAGCCGCGATGGCCTCCGCGATGGCGCGGTGGTCGCGCAGGATGGAGGCGGTCTTGCCGGCCGTCGGCAGGTGCAGGCGGCGCAGCCGGTCCACATGGCCCGAGACCCGGCCGACCAGTTCGACCAGCGCCGCCATGTCCGCCGCCGCATAGAGCAGCTGGTGGAACTGCCGGTCCGCCGCGACGAACTCGCCGTACTGCTGGGCTTCGGCCAGCGCCTGCTGCAAGGCGATCTGGCGCCGCAGCGCCTCGACCAGGCCCTGCGGCCGGCGCAGCGCCAGCTCGCGCACGAGCTCCAGTTCGATCGAGCGCCGCAGGAAATGCGCCTGCCGCGCCGCGCGCAGGTCGATGCGGCTGACCAGCGTGGCGTGCTGCGGGAACACGTCGACCAGCCCCTCCTCCGCCAGCCGCAGCAGCGCCTCGCGCACGGGCGTCTGGCTCACGCCGAACTGCTCGGCCAGGGCCTGGCGCGCCAACACCGTGCCGGGCACGAGTTCCAGGTCCAGGATGGCCTCGCGCAGCCGCTCCAGCACCTGCGGCGCGGCCAGGCGCGTGCGGTCCAGGCGGATCTTCGGCAGGGCGTTCATTGCGGGCGATTCTGCATTGACGTACTAATATATTAGTGTTTCAATCCTGCGCCAGCAAGCCCCGACCACCACGAAACAAGGAGATGAACATGCACCGTCGCACGATGATCCACGGCGCCATGGCGAGCATCGCGGGCAGCGCCCTCGCGCTGCCGGCCCAGGCCCAGGGCAGCTGGCCCACCGGCAAGGCGATCACCTACATCGTCCCCTTCCCGCCCGGCGGCAACACCGACACGCTGGCCCGCGTGATCGCGCCGGCGCTGTCGACCGCGCTGGGCACGCCCGTGGTCATCGACAACAAGGGCGGCGCCGGCGGCAGCGTGGGCTCCACCCTGGCGGCGCGCGCCGCGCCGGACGGCTACACCATCCTGGGCGGCACCATCAGCTCGCACTCCATCAACGGCAGCCTGTACTCCAAGCTCGACTACGACCCGGTCAAGTCCTTCGCGCCCGTCGCGATGCTGGGCTCCGGGCCGCTGGTGCTGGTGGTCAACGCGAGCAGCCCCTACAAGACCCTGAACGACGTGCTGGCCGCCAGCCGCGCCAAGCCCGGCGGCCTGTCCTCGGCCTCGCCCGGCAACGGCACCTCGCCGCACATGGCGCTGGCCCTGTTGAGCTACCAGTCCGGCGTGGCCTTCACGCACGTGCCCTACAAGGGCAGCGGCCCGGCCGTGCAGGACCTGGTCGGCGGCCAGGTGGACATGATGTTCGACACCACGCTGATCGTGGGCCCGCACATCCAGTCCGGCAAGCTGCGGCCGATCGCGGTCAGCAGCGGCAAGCGGCTGGAGTCGCTGCCCGACGTGCCCACCATCGCCGAGGCCGGCCAGAAAGGCTTCGACATGGGCTCCTGGCAGGCGGTGTTCGCACCGGCCGGCACGCCCAAGCCCATCGTCGACCGGCTGCACGCCGAGATCATGAAGATCGTCGCCACGCCCGACGTACAGGCCCGGCTCAAGGGCTTCGGCATGCTGCCCTCGGACATGACGCCGACGCAGCTCGGCGAGTACCAGAAGGCCGAAGTCGAGAAATGGGCGAAAGTGATCAAGGCCGCCGGCATCAAGGCGGAATAGCCCTCTCCCACACCCACCCACGATGACAAGACGCACCTACGACAGCCTGCGCAGCGCGCGCTGGTTCGCCCCCGACGACTTCCGCTCCTTCGGCCACCGCTCGCGCGTGCTGCAGATGGGCTACGGCTACGAGGACTGGAAGGGCAAGCCCATCATCGCCATCGTCAACACCTGGAGCGATGCCAACCAGTGCCACACGCACTTCAAGCAGCGCGTGGAAGACGTCAAGCGCGGCGTGTTCCAGGCCGGCGGCTTCCCGCTGGAGTTGCCCGCCATCAGCCTGTCGGAAAGCATGGTCAAGCCCACCACCATGCTCTACCGCAACTTCCTGGCGATGGAGACCGAGGAGCTGCTGCGCAGCCACCCGGTGGACGGCGCCGTGCTGATGGGCGGCTGCGACAAGACCACGCCGGGCCTGACCATGGGCGCGCTGTCCATGGGCATCCCGTTCATCTACCTGCCGGCCGGGCCCATGCTGCGCGGCAACTGGAAGGGCAAGGTGCTGGGCTCGGGCTCGGACGCCTTCAAGTACTGGGACGAGCGCCGCGCCGGCCGCCTGTCGGACCAGGCCTGGTTCGAGATGGAGGCCGGCATCGCGCGCAGCCACGGCACCTGCATGACCATGGGCACGGCCGCCACCATGATGGGCATCGCCGAGTCCGTGGGCCTGACGCTGCCGGGCGCCAGCAGCATCCCCGCGGCCGACGCCAACCACGTGCGCATGAGCGCCGAATGCGGCCGCCGCATCGTCGACATGGTCTGGGACGACCTGACGCCCGCGAAGATGCTCACGCGCGCCAACTTCGAGAACGGCATCGCCTGCGCCATGGCCATGGGCTGCTCGACCAACGCCATCATCCATCTGATCGCGATGTCGCGCCGCGCCGGCCACCCCGTGAGCCTGGCGGACTTCGACGCCTTCAGCCGCCGCGTGCAGGTGATCGCCAACATCCGTCCCAGCGGCGATGCCTACCTGATGGAAGACTTCTTCTACGCGGGCGGCCTGCGCGCCATGCTCGAGCGCATCCGCCCGCACCTGAAGACCGAGGCGCTGACCGTCAACGGCAAGACCATCGGCGAGAACATCGCGGGCGCCGAGGTCTACGACGACGACGTGATCCGCCCGCTGGACAACCCCATCTATGCCGAGGGCGCGCTGGCCGTGCTGCGCGGCAACCTGGCGCCCGACGGCGTGGTCATCAAGCCCAGCGCGGTGGCGCCTCACCTGTTGCGCCACACCGGCCGCGCGCTGGTGTTCGACGACTACCCCAGCCTCAAGAAAGCCGTGGACGATCCGAACCTGGACGTGAGCGGCGACGACATCCTGGTGCTGCGCAACGCCGGCCCGCTGGGCGCCGGCATGCCCGAGTGGGGCATGCTGCCGATCCCGACCAAGCTCCTGAAGCAGGGCGTGAAGGACATGCTGCGCCTGTCGGACGCGCGCATGAGCGGCACCAGCTACGGCGGCTGTCTGCTGCACTGCTCGCCCGAGGCGGCCATCGGCGGGCCGCTGGCGCTGGTCAAGACCGGCGACCGCATCACGGTGGACGTGCCGGCCCGCACGATCCACCTCGAAATCTCCGACGACGAGATGGCCGCCCGCCGCGCTGCCTGGACCCCGCCGCCCCCGCGCTACGAACGCGGCTACGGCTGGATGTTCGGCCGCCACATCAAGCAGGCCAACGAAGGCTGCGACTTCGATTTCCTGGAGACGACCTTCGGCAAGCCCGTCCCGGAGCCCGATATTTTTTGAACCCGGAGACCCACCGCATGAAGCAAGAAACCCGCGACCGGCTGATGAAGGTCAGCACCGCCACGCTGTGCACCGCCCTGTTCAAGCGCGGCCTGCGCAACCAGATGGTGCAGGACGTGCGCCCGCTGAACCCCAATGGACCCAACATGGTCGGCGAGGCCTTCACCTTGCGCTACATGCCGGCGCGCGAGGACCGCAACGGCATCGAGGTGTTCCAGAACCGTGCGCACCCGCAGCGCAAGGCCGTGGAGGACTGCCCGCCCGGCGCCGTGATGGTCATCGACAGCCGCAAGGACGCGCGCGCGGCCTCGGCCGGCGGCATCCTGGTCGCGCGGCTGATGCAGCGCGGCGTGGCCGGCGTGGTGACCGACGGCGGTTTCCGCGACAGCCCAGACATCGCCAAATACGCCATGCCGGCCTACCACCGCCAGCCCAGTGCGCCGACCAACCTGACGCTGCACGAGGCCATCGAGATCAATGGCCCGATCGGCTGCGGCGACGCGCCCGTGTTCCCGGGCGACGTCATCGTCGGCGATGCCGAGGGCGTGGTCGTGCTGCCCGCCCACCTGGCCGACGAGATCGCCGTCGAGGCCACCGAGATGACGGCCTTCGAGGACTTCGTGCAGGAAAAGGTCATGGAAGGCCGCAGCATCCTGGGCCTGTACCCGCCGACCGAGGAAAAGAGCCGCACGGACTTCGCCGAATGGCGCAAGGCCAAGGGCCGCTGAACACCGTCGACCACCTGGAGGAGACCGACCCGATGCAACGCAGAACCTTCGCACTGGCCGCGGCCCTGGCACTGGCCCTGCCCGCCTTGGCGCAGAACTTCCCGACCAAGCCCATGACCATCGTCGTGCCCGCCTCGCCCGGCGGCGCGATCGACCTGGCCGCGCGGCTGATCGGCCAGAAGTTCACCGAGTCCTGGGGCCAGCCCGTCGTCGTCGAGAACAAGACCGGCGCCACCGGCGTGATCGGCACCGACTTCGTGGCCAAGAGCGCGCCCGACGGCCACGTGCTGGCGCTCGTGGCCAGCAGCCACGCGATCAACCCCAGCATGTTCAAGAAGCTGCCGTTCGACACGGTCAAGGGCTTCGAGGCCGTGGTGCAGACGCACACCGTGCCGCTGGTGCTGGTGGTCGCGCCCTCCTCGCCGTTCAAGAGCGTGCAGGACGTGATCGCCTTCGGCAGGAAGAACCCGGGCCAGTTGAGCTTCGCCTCCAGCGGCAACGGCGGCGCGCCGCATTTCTCGGGCGAGCTGTTCAAGAGCATGGCCGGGCTGGACATGCAGCACATCCCCTACAAGGGCAGCACGCTGGCGCACCCGGACCTCATGAGCGGCCGCGTGTCCATCATGTTCGACACGCTGGCCGCCACCAGCGCCCACATCAAGGGCGGCAAGCTGCGCGCACTGGCCGTCACCACGCCCAAGCGCCTGGACGCCCTGCCCGACGTGCCCACGGTGGCCGAATCGGGCCTGGCCGGCTACGAGACCAGCACCTGGGGCGGCCTGCTGGCCCCGGCCGGCACGCCCAAGGCCACGGTGCAGAAGCTCGCGGCCGAGACCACGCGCATCCTGGCCCTGCCCGACGTGCGCGAGCGCATGCTGGCGGCCGGCGTCGAGCCGGTGGGCGGCACGCCCGAGCAGTTCACGGCCTTCATCGGCAGCGAGATGGTGAAGTGGGGCAAGGTGGCGAAGGCGGCAGGGATCGAGCCGGAGTAGGCCAGGCCGGCGCCAGCACGGTGCGCCGTGCACCGCCATGCATCGTCGTGTGCCGTCGGTGCACCCGCTCTCACAACCGGGCCATGCTGCAGCGGCAGCGGTACAGATGGGTGCACAGCACGTTCCAGCGCTCGGAAATCACCTGCTGCGGGGCGCCAGCGGCCCGAACGCCCAGGGGGCGCTCCGCCGCCGCGTCGGCGCGCTGCGCCGGGCCGGACCTGGGACGCTCGTCGTCCCAGGTGCGCGACGCAGACCGGGATCTGCCTGTTCTCACCGCGACACCTCCGTTCGGAAGACATCGCCCCGGCAAGCAAGAGCAATGCCGGGTCAGCCCAGGCCCTGCTGCGCCACCAGTTCCAGCACGATCCTGCGCACGCCCTTCACATGCCCCGCCACGGCGCGCGCCGCGGCGTCCGCATCGCCTGCGCGGCAGGCCGCCAGAATCACGCGGTGGTCCTCGTTCGAACTGCGGTTGAAGCCCGCCAGCGAGAGCTGCATGAAGGACATGCGCTGGATGTGGCCCTGCAGCATGGCCAGGATCTGCTTGGACAGCGGACGCTGGGCCGGGCCGTAGAGCAGGTCGTGGAAGTGCACGTTGAGTTCGCTGAAGGCCCAGGCGGTGCCGGCCTTGTCCATCGCGCGCACCAGGCGCTCGGCCTCGTCCAGATCGGCCCGCGTGAGCAGCGGCGCGGCCGTGCGCATCAGGCTGGGCTCGACCAGGAGGCGCAGCGCGAAGGCGTCCTTGAGCTGCTCCAGCGTGGGCGCCTGCACCAGGGCGCCGCGGTTCATCGGCAGCTCGACGAAGCCCTGGGCCTGCAGCGTGCGCAGCGCCTCGCGCAGCGGGATCTTGCTGACCTGGAACTCGGCCGCGAGCTCGTCCTGGCGCAGCGCCTGGCCCGGATGGAAGATGCCGCGCACGATGGCCTGGTGCAGCACGGCCACGATGTCGTCGGTGCTGAAGCGCCCGCCCAGCGCCGCGCGCCGCTCGGCCACCAGGCGCTGCAGCGGCGTGGCCGCTTCAGGCGCCGCGGTTCTCGTGCCCGGCATGGATGGTCTCGCGCACGAAGCTGCAGATGCTGTTGAACACCGGGTCCTCCTGCATCTCGGGCCGGCGCGGCCGCGCGAAGGGCACGCGGATGTCGGCCACGATGCGCGAGGGCCGCGCGTTCATGACCAGCACGCGGTCGGACAGGTAGACCGCCTCGCGGATGCTGTGCGTGATGAACACGGCCGTCTTGTGCACCTCGTCCCAGAGCCGGGCCAGCATGAGGTTCATGTCGTCGCGCGTGATCGCGTCGAGCGCCGAGAAGGGCTCGTCCATCATGAGCAGGCGCGGGTCGTTGATGAGCCCGCGGCAGATCGCCACGCGCTGGCGCATGCCGCCCGAGAGTTCGGCCGGGCGCTTGTCGCGGAAGTCCCACAGGCCGGTCGCGCGCAGCAGCCGCTCGGCCTCGGCACGGTAGTCGGCCACCACGCGCTTTTGCGTGCGGATCGGGAACAGCACGTTGTCCAGCACGCTCTTCCAGGGCAGCAGCGTGGCGTCCTGGAACACGTAGCCGAAGTCGCGGCGCGGCGCGGCGACGGGCTCGCCGCCGACCAGGATGCGGCCCGCGCTGGGGTGCTCCAGGCCGCCGACCATGGACATCAGCGTGCTCTTGCCGCAGCCGCTGGGGCCGACCAGGCTCAGGAAGTCGCCCTCGGCCACGTCGAAATCTGCATGCTGCACGGCATGGACCGCGCCGTTGCGCGTGGCGTAGGTCTTGTGCACGTTCTGCACCGATACATAGGCCTGGCCGCGGTCGGCCGGTGTTGCCAACGGCTGCAGCCAGGAAGGGGAAGCACTAGACATCAGGCGCCAAACTTCTGTTGCATCCAGCGCTCCAGGCCCGCGACGAGCCCGTAGAACGCCAGCCCGAACACGCACAGCACGAGGATGGCCGCGAGGATCAGCGCCGTGTCGGCCTGGGCCGACGCGAACAGCACGAGGTAGCCCAGCCCGGCCTGCGAGGTGATGAACTCGCCCACGATCACGCCGATGATGGCGAAGGTGGTGGCGATCTTCATGCCGCTGAACACGTAGGGCAGCGCATGCGGCAGCCGCACCGCGGTGAACACCTGCCAGGGCGTGGCCGTCAGCGCGCGGCACAGGCGCAGCAGCGATTTGTCGACATGGTCCAGCCCCGCCAGCGTGGCGATCACGACCGGGAAGAAGCTGATGAAGACCGAGAAGGTCAGCCGCGACGAAAAACCGATGCCGAGCCAGACGATGAACAGCGGCGCCAGCGCGATCTTGGGGATGAGCTGGAACAGCACGACGTTGGGATACAGCATGTCGCGCATCAAGGCCGAGGTGGAGAGCAGCGCGGCCAGCGCCACGCCCAGCAGCGAGGCGATGGCGAAGCCCGCCACGCTCTCCCAGACCGTGGGCCAGGCGTGCTGCATGAGCAGCGGGAAGGTCTCCACCAGGCGCTGCGCGATCGCGCTGGGCGCGGGCAGCAGCACCTCGCGGATGCCGAAGCCGCGCACCACGCCCTCCCAGAGCGCCAGCATGGCCAGCGCGAACAGCAGCGGCAGCACGGTGCGCCGCGGCGTCAGTCCATCGGTCAAGCGGGCGGCCCTCCAAGTCCTGCCAGGCAGGCTACCGCGTCGTCGGTGGACATGGTCCAGCCGAAAAACTTCTCGATGTTGAACACGCTGGCCTCGAACACGGCGGGCGAACCGGCCTGCAGCGTGGCGTCGGCCACCATCACGGCGAAGAACTCGCGGTGGAAGGCGTCGCGCACGGCGGTCTCCACGCAGACATTGGTGTTGACGCCCACGAACACCAGCGTGCCGATGCCGTGAGCACGCAGCAGCATCTCCAGGTTGGTGCCGGCGAACGCGCTGTAGCGCGGCTTGTCGACGATGGGCTCGCCCGGCAGCGGCTGCATGGGTTCGACGAAGGCATGGTCCCAGCTGCCGCGGATCAGCAGCTGCGCGCCAGGGTGGGCGCGCATGTACTTGAGCGGGTTGGACTTGTGCCACATCGGCGAGCTGGCCGGGCCGGCCTCGGCCAGGCTCTCGGTCCAGCCGTTGCGCACGTGCACGACCAGGAGGCCGGCCGCACGCGCTGCCGCCAGCACGCGCGCGGCGCGCGCGATCACGGGCGGGCTGCCCGCGATGTCGAAGCCCGCCAGGTCCAGGTAGCCCCCCGGCGAGAGGTAGCCGTTCTGCATGTCGATGACGACCAGCGCGGTCCGCGCGCGCTCGGCCGCCAGCGGCTCGGGCCGCGTGGGCAGCGTGAACGGCATCAGGCCAGTCCGAGCATCTTGTTGTACGGCGCCACGTTCTTGCGGATCTGGTCCCATTCGGCCGTGGTCAGCTTGATCCTGCCGACGAAGCGGTTGGTCGCCAGGTCTTCGGGCACCAGCGGCTTGGCGTCTGCCGTCAGCGCGCCGGCGCGCGCGGCCAGCGCGATCATGCTGGCCAGCGTGGGGATGGTGCTCCAGCCCATGCCGTGCTCGATGGCCTCGGGCGCGACCATGGTGGCCTGGGCCAGGCCCTGCGAGATCCTGGCGTTCTCCTTGCCGCCCTTGGCCATGCCGATCTCGGGCTGGGCCTTGTAGAGGATCTCCAGCGATTCCTCGGGCTTCTTGAGCGTGGTGACGACCGACTCCAGGATGCCGTCGACCATGGCCTGGCACAGGCCGGCGTCGGCCTCGATGGTCTCGCGCCGTGCGATGACCTGGGCGGCGTAGAGCTGCACGCCGGTCCTGGCCCAGGGGATGAAGCGCGTCTTCACGCCCAGCGAGTCCAGCACCGGGATGCTGGAGGAGCCGATGGCCGTGATGGCGTCGACCTGCCTGTCCATCAGCGCGCGCTCGATCAGGCGCGCATCGAGCTGCTGGCGCGTGACCTTGGAGAGGTCGATGCCGGTCTTGGCCGCGTAGGCCGTCCAGTACGGCGATTCGGCCGAGGTCGTGACCGTGCCCACGCGCTTGCCCTCGAAGTCCTTGGGCGCGCGAATGGGCGAGTCCCCCAGCACCAGGTTGCCCATCAGCGCGTCGTAGCCCACGGTGGCCAGGGCCTGCAGCGGCAGGCCGCGCGCCATGTTCACGAGCGTGCCGCCGAAGAACACCACGCCCAGGTCGAACTGCTTGTTGGCCACGGCCTGCGCCGCGGCCACCGAGCCGTTGCCGCGCGAGACCGTGAGGTCGATGCCGCGCTTCTTGAAGTAGCCCAGTTCCTTGCCGACCATGGGCCAGTAGTTGGAGCCGTTCACGACCCAGGGTAGCGTGATGCCGACGGCGCGCGTCTGCGCGAACGCCGGCGCGGCCACGGCACCGCAGGCGGCGGCACCCGCGGCCTGCAGCAGGCGGCGGCGCGACAGGGAACGGGAAGGAATCGGCGAAGAAGACATGGCGGCTCCGAGGGGGATGGCGGATGCGGTGCACCGGCCCGGGGCGGGCCATGCACCAAAACGTATACGATGGCCGATACGTTGTGGGCTACGCCACGGGACGCAAGTTGCGTACCAAACGCCCTGCCGGGGGGGCCTTCAATCCCTGCGGACCCAGCCTTGCGGCGCCGCCTTCAGCAAGGGGCTGTCGAACACGCCGAAGACCTTGGCGGCCCGCTCCGGCCCCAGCACCTCTGCCCAGCGCCGGCCCTGGCACATGGCCACGCCCACGCCCAGCACGGTGGCGCCCGCAGACTCCAGCAGGTTCCAGGGCGCGGCGATGGTGCTGCCGCTGCTGACGGCATCGTCCACCAGCACCACGCGCTTGCCGCGCACCAGCGGCAGCAGGTTGGGATCGAGGTAGACGCGCTTGCCGGCCGTGGGCGTGGTGATGGACTGCACGGCGCCCGAGAGCGCCTCGTCGTACCAGAACTTGCGCGAGTAGCCCAGCGGCACCATGCGCGACAGGCCGAGCCGGCGCGCCACGATGGGCGCGAAGGACAGGCCCAGCGTGGGCACGCCCACCACCACCTCGGGCTGCAGCGGTGCGAGCCGCGCGGCCAGCAGCTCGCCCAGTGCGTCGATCACGTCGAGCGCGGCCTGGTTGCAGATCAGCGAGGCCACGGCGTGGTCCGGCTGGCCCGCCATCTGGCGGATCGGCAGCAGCAGCACGCGGCCGTCGGGCAGGCGCGCCGGGTAGCCGTATTGCCAGGGGCCGTCGGCCGGGCCGGCCGCGGTGGCGGGCAGGATCTGCTGCCAGTAGCCGGTGGTCGGCTCGGTGAAATGGAGGGTGCTCATGGGTGGGCGGGCAACGGGGGCGCGGCGGATGTAGCAGGCCGCGTGCCCGCTGCGGCCCTATGCGCCGGCGAAGCCGCGCAGGGCGCGGCACAGCGCGCTGTCCGGCTGCTCCAGCGGCACCATGGCTTCGAAGTGGTCGGCGCCGGGCAGCGCCAGCAGTTCGCTGCGGTTGCCGGCCTGCTGCCAGGCCGCGTGCAGGCCCTGCGACTGCTGCGCGAAGGCGGCCTGCTCGGCGTCGCCCCAGGCCAGCAGCAGCGGCGTGGCGCAGGGCCGCACATGCTGCACGGGCGAGTTGCGGCGCACGCTGCCTTCGTCGAGCTGGATCAGCGGCTGCAGGTAGCTGTAGCGCAGCGGCGCGATGTCGTACAGGCCCGAAAGCAGCACGGCACCCGCGAAGGGATCGTCGGGCAGGCCGTAGTCGGCGCGCCAGGGCGTGGTCAGCAGCATGGCGCCCAGGTGGCCGCCGGCCGAACTGCCGCCGATGACGATGCGGCCCGGGTCGCCGTTGAACTCGGCGATGTGGCGCACGGTCCAGGCGGCGGCCGCACGCACCTGGCGCACCAGCTCGTCCAGCGTGACCGTGGGGCACAGTGCGTAGTCGATCACCACCGTGGTGAAGCCCATGGCCTGCGGGCCCAGCGCCACGCAGCTGAAGTCGCGCGCGGCACGGGCGCGCCAGTAGCCGCCGTGGACGAAGAAGAACACGGGGGCGCCGGGCTGCGCGGCCGGGAAGATGTCCAGCGTCTCGGCCAGCGTGGGGCCGTAGGGCACGCCGAGCCGGTGCGGCAGCGTGCGCCGGGCCTCTTCGCTGCGCTCGGCGAAGCGGCGGTTGGACGCCGCGGCATCGTGGGCGCGGCGGAACGGGTCGTAGGCCTCGTCGATCTCCGGCTGGCCGGAGAAGCCGTAGGGAAACGCGAAGGCCATGGCGGGCCGTTCAGGCCGCGGCCGGGTAGAACGCCGTGCGGGCCGGCACCGCGCGCGTGGCCACCGGCGCCACGGCCTGGCCGATGGCCGCGATGTGCTCGGGCGTGGTGCCGCAGCAGCCGCCCACGATGTTGACCAGGCCCTCGGCCGCGAACTCGTGCAGCAGCTTGGAGGTGTCGGCCGGCGTCTCGTCGAAGCCGGTGTCGCTCATCGGGTTGGGCAGGCCGGCATTCGGGTAGCAGCTGATGAAGGTGTCGGGCGCGACGCGGTTCAGCTCCTGGATGTAGGGTCGCATCAGCGCGGCGCCCAGCGCGCAGTTCAGGCCGATGGCCAGCGGCTGGGCATGGCGCACGCTGTGCCAGAAGGCGGTGACGGTCTGGCCCGACAGGATGCGGCCCGAGGCGTCGGTCACGGTGCCGCTGATCAGGATGGGCAGGCGCTGGCCGCTGGCCTCGAAGTACTCGTCCACGGCGAACAGCGCGGCCTTGGCGTTGAGCGTGTCGAAGATGGTTTCCACGAGGATCACGTCGGCCCCGCCCTCGACCAGGGCTTCGGTCTGCGCGTAGTAGGTCGCGCGCAGCGTCTCGAAGTCGATGTTGCGCGCGCCCGGGTCGTTCACGTCGGGGCTGATGCTGGCGGTCTTGGGCGTGGGGCCCAGCGCGCCGGCGACGAAGCGCGGCTTGTCGGGCGTGCTGTACTTGTCGCAGGCGGCGCGGGCCAGCCTGGCGCTTTCCAGGTTCATCTCGCGCGCGAGATGCGCCATCTCGTAGTCCTCCTGCGCGACCGTGGTGGCGCCGAAGGTGTTGGTCTCGACCAGGTCGGCGCCGGCCGCGAGGTAGCGCTCGTGGATGTCGGCGATCACGTCGGGCCGGGTCAGCGACAGCAGCTCGTTGTTGCCCTTGACGTCCTTGTGGAAGTCCTTGAAGCGTTCGCCGCGGTACTGCGCTTCGGTCAGCTTGAACCGCTGGATCATGGTGCCCATGGCGCCGTCGAGGATGGCGATGCGCCGGGCGAGGATGTCCGGCAGTTGTTGGGCGCGGGTGTAGGCGGGATGCGGCATGGGCGGGATTGTAGGAAGGGCGCCT
>JASGJO010000007.1:0-127991 GCA_049840715.1 Pseudorhodoferax sp. | reverse complement strand
TGTATGTTTGTCTTGAGTAGGTGGTCTTGCTAAGGTTATAGGGAAACACAATAAGAATCCGAACAGCACCTAGCACCTTGTGCGCGAGCAGCGCAGCGTAGAGGTGCTCGAAGGTCTGGGCGACAGGTAGGACGCATTGAGGTGCAGCACCTAGCCACCAATGTGGCCGGCCACACAGTGGCGCGCGGCCACTCACCAAAACGGTGTCAATGCGGCCATGAGGGGTGTGGCTGATGGGAGCGCTCCTGCCATGAGGATGGTGGACGGGGCATGTCTGGGGGCCGGGCCAGTCCTACGGTTGAGAAGAAAACCGCATATCCAAAACTTGCCAGACCATGGAACAGCACCTGGGCATGCAGTCACACAGCCAGCAACAGCAGGCAACGCAGCGGTTGGCTCAACAGAGACCAAGGGCACGACGTCGGGCTCCTGCATGCTCGACCTCTACGGCGACGAGGACTTGCACTTCATCGCGCACGCCATTGCAATGCCGCCCCCCGCATAAGCATGTGTATTTTTATTATTTGCAAAATGGATGATGATTGCGCCATCATCCACATACCGAATAGTAATGACAGATGGACATCCGCCAGCTCGAAGCCTTTGCCGCCGTCATGACCACCGGAAGCATGACGGGCGACGGCGCGCCTGCTCGAGCGCTCGCAGCCAGCCGTCACAAGCGCTGGTGCCGTGAGCTCGAGGCCGAGCATCGGCTATGCCCTCTTCGACCGCCACGGCCCGCGTGTGACGCCGACGCACGAGGCTTTCCTGCTCTACGCGACGTAGAGCGCGCTGCTCGCCAGCCTGGCGCCACCTGCGCGAGCGCGCGGCCGAGATCGCGCCAGCGGCGGCGAACCGCTGCTGCTGGCCGCCACCTCGGCCGTGGCCGTGGGCCTGCTACCGAGGCCTTGCGCGCGCTGGAGGCAGGACCATGGCCCGGCCCCCGTGCGCCTGCAAAGCGCCGCGCCCGAGCGCGTGCTGCAGGCCGTGCAGAGCGGTGCTGTGCAGCTCGGCATGGCAAGCCTGCCGCTGGAGCACCGCGGCATGCAGCTGCTGTGGATCGCCCAGGCGCCCTGCATGGCCGTGCTGGCCGAGTCCGATGCGCTGGCCGCCCGGCACCACGCTGGACCCGGCTGACGCTGGCCAGCCAGCGCATCATCACGCTGGCCAACCCCTACCGGCTGCGCAGCCGCATCGACCAGGTACTGGGCACCGGCACCGACCGGCCTGCCAGCGTGATCGAGACCAACTCGTCCATCAACACCATCGCCATGGCGCGCGCCGGCCTCGGCATCGCGCTGCTGGAACCGCTGACCGCCCACGGCATGCCGTTGACAGCATCTGCATGCGCCCGCTGGCCGGCGACATCCCTTTTCTTCGGCGCAATCAGCCCAGCAGGGCCGCCGCGTTCGGGTCGCCGCGTACAGGCGCTGTCCGATGCCCTGCTTGCGGCCGCGTCCACCGTGCCCGGCTTCATCGAGCACCACGCATCGCTGCAGCCGAACTGCTGCAAGCCGCCAGCTGAACTGCCCCGCCCCTGACCCCATGACAACGGCCTTTCCCACCCACCCGGCCTCGCCGCCCCTCGAAGCAACGCCTGCGCCAGGACCTGCGAGTGGCTGGCGCTGCCCGCCAAGCGCTGGGTGCCGCCGCAGCGAACGCGATGGCGAGCCCGTGCTCGACGTAGCCATCGTCGGCGGCGGCATGGCGGGCCTGGCGCTCGCCGCCTCGCTGCAAGCAGCTGGGCGTGCAGGCGCCGGTGTTCGACCAAGCCCCGACCGGATTCGAGGGCCCTGGGCGACGACGGCGCGCATGGAGACGCTGCGCTCGCCCAAGGAGCTGAGCCGGCCCCGCGCTCGGCCTGCCCGCGCTGACCTTCCGCGCCTGGTTCGAGGCGCAGTTCGGCCGCGCCGGCCTGGCAGGCGCTGGACAAGATCCCGCGCCTGCAGTGGATGGACTACCTGCGCTGGTACCGCCGGGTGCTGGACCTGGACCTGCGCAACCGCCAGCGCGTGCAGGCGCGTGCGGCCGCACGCCGACGGACGTCGTGCGCTGGACCTAGTCGACGAGGCCGAAGGCGGCCGCACCGTACACGCGTGCTGGCCCGCCATGTGGTGATCGCCACCGGCCGCGACGGCCTGGGCGGCCCCTGGGTGCCAGCCTGGGCGCAGCGTCTGCCGCGCGAACGCTGGGTGCATTCCGCCGCATGTCTGGGACGGCGCGGCTCTGCGCGGGCGCGCGTGGCCGTGATCGGGGGCGGTGCCTCGGCCATGGACGCGCGGCCACCGCGCTCGAAGCCGGCGCCGCGCGCGTCGACATCCTGATCCGCCGCGCCGAGCTGCCGCGCATCAACAAGAGCAAGGGCGCCGGCAGCCCTGGCATGTCGCACGGCTTCGGCCTGTTGCCCGACGAATGGAAATGGCGTTTCCGCCACTACATCAACGAACAGCAGGTTCCGCCGCCGCACGGCAGCACGCTGCGCGTGTCGCGCCACGCGAACGCGCTTCTTCCACCTGGGCGCCGGCGCCCTGCGGTGACGCGCGTGCGGCCGACGGCGCGCTGCGCGTGGACACGGCCAAGGGCCCGCTCGTGGCCGACCACGTGATCTTCTGCACCGGCTTTCGCACCGACTGGGCGCAGCGCCCCGAGTACGCCGCGCTGCAGCCCGCATGTGCGCCTGTGGCGGACCGCTACCACGCGCCGCGCCGGGCTGGACGATGCGGAACTGGCCGAGTCGCCAGACCTGGGCCCGCCTTCGAGTTCCAGCAGAAGCAGCCCGGCGTTGCCCGGGCCTGGAGCGCATGCACTGCTACAACTACCCGGCCGCGCTGTCGCACGGCGCGGGTGCCGGCGACATCCCGCAGATCACCGATGGCGCGCAGCGCCTGGGCCGCAGGCTTCTCCGCGCACGCTGCTGGCCGAGGACATGCCCACGCACTACGCCAACTGCAGCGCTACGCCGAGCCCGAACTGCAAGGCCATGAATGGACGAGGCGTGCTCGACGCAGGGAGCCAGGCACGGCCGGCCGCCCATGCGAGCGGGAGCGATGGACCCGCGTGCCGAACTGGGGACAACATGACCGGCTGGCTGCTGCGCCGGCTCGGCCAGGCGCTGCTCGTGGTGCTGGCGATGACGGTCATCGTCTTTGTCGGCTGCACGCCATCGGCAACCCGGTGGACATCCTGATCGGCGACGACATGAACCAGGCCGAGCGCGCCGCCGCCATCGCGCGCCTGGGGCTGGACCAGCCGCTGTGGCGGCAGTACTTGTCCTTCCTGCGAATGCGCGGTGCACGGCGAGCTGGGCCGCAGCTTCGTCTACAACAAGCCGCGATCACACCTGATCCTGCAGCGTCTGCCGGCCACGCTGGAACTGGCGGTCGCGGCCGCTGCTGCTGGCCGTGCTGATCGGCGTGCCGCTGGGCCTGTTCGCCGGGATGCATCCCGAGCACCCGCTGGCCGCGGCCGTCATGACGACCAGCATCGTGGGCTTTTCGCTGCCCGCCTTCTGGGTCGGCGCTGATGCTGATCATGGTTTTCGCGGTGCAGCTGGGCTGGCTGCCGGCCAGCGGGCGCGGGGCCGCGCGCGAGCTGTTCGGCGTGCAATGGTCCTGGCTCACGCTGGACGGGCTG
This sequence comes from Pseudorhodoferax sp., assembly GCA_049840715.1. GTDB lineage: Bacteria > Pseudomonadota > Gammaproteobacteria > Burkholderiales > Burkholderiaceae_C > Pseudorhodoferax. The sequence goes on along the minus strand of JASGJO010000007.1, from coordinate 124,358 downwards.
GAGCATCTGCTGCTGCCGGCCTTCAACCTCGCGCTGTTCAAGATCTCCATGGTGCTGCGGCTCACGCGCGCCGGCGTACGCGAGGTGCTGCCGCAGGACTACGTGAAGTTCGCGCGCGCCAAGGGCCTCACGCCGCTGCGCGTGACGCTGGTCCACGTGCTGCGCAACACGCTGATCCCGCTGGTCACGGTGCTGGGCCTGGAGCTGGGCTCCACCATCGCCTACGCGGTCGTCACCGAGACCATCTTCGCCTGGCCCGGCGCCGGCAAGCTGATCCTGGACAGCATCAATGCGCTCGACCGGCCCGTGGTCGTGGCCTACCTCATGGTCGTCGTGGTGATCTTCGTGACGCTGAACCTGGTGGTGGACATGCTGTACCGGCTGCTGGACCCGCGCGTGCGCCTGGAAGGCGCCCGATGAGCACGGCACGCGAAGACGTCGCTGTGGCGGCGCGTGGCCAGCCGACTTCCTGCGCTCGCGCACGGCGGCGTGTTCGGCCTCGTGGTGCTCGCGCTCGTGGTGCTGGCCGCGCTCGCCTGGCGCCCTGGATCACGCCGCAGAACCCCTACGACCTGCTGCAGCTCGACGTGCTCGACGCGCGCCTGGCGCCCGGCGCGCGCAACGGCGAGGACAGCTTCACCTACTGGCTCGGCACCGACGGCCAGGGCCGCGACCTGTACTCGGCCATCGTCTACGGCCTGCGCATCAGCCTGCTGGTGGGCGTGGGCTCGGCGCTGGTCGCGGCCGTGGTCGGCACGCTGGTCGGCCTGCTGGCGGCCTATCCGGGCGGCCGCGTCGACGCCGTGCTCATGCGCCTGGTGGACCTGCTGCTGTCGTTTCCCACCATCCTGATGGCGCTGATGATCCTGGCCTACCTGGGCAAGGGCATCGGCAACGTGGTGCTGACGCTGGTGCTGGTGGAATGGGCCTACTACGCGCGCACCGCGCGCGGCCAGGCCCTCGTGGAAACACGGCGCGAATACGTGGACGCCGCGCGCGGCCAGGGCATCCCGTCCTGGCGCATCCTGGTCGGCCACGTGCTGCCCAACTGCCTGCCGCCGCTGCTCGTGATCGGCGCGCTGCAGGTGGCGCGCGCGATCACGCTGGAGGCCACGCTGTCCTTCCTGGGCCTGGGCGTGCCCATCACCGAGCCCTCGCTGGGCCTGCTGATCTCCAACGGCTACCAGTACCTGCTGTCCAACGAGTACTGGATCAGCGTGTTCCCCGGCCTGGCCCTGCTGGCCACCATCGTCGCGATCAACCTGGTGGGCGACCACCTGCGCGACGTCCTGAACCCGAGGTTGCAGAAATGAGCACCAACCGTCTTCCGGTGCTGGAACTGCGCGCGCTGCGCACACGCTTCCACACGCGCGACGGCGTGCTGCCCGTGGTCGACGGCGTGTCCTTCCAGCTTGGGCGCGGCCAGGTGCTGGGCCTGGTCGGCGAGTCGGGCTCGGGCAAGTCGGTCACCGGCTTTTCCATCATGGGCCTGGTCGATGCGCCGGGCCGCGTCGAGGGCGGCCAGGTGCTGTTCCAGGGCCGCGACCTCGCGCAGCTGTCCGACAAGGAACTGCGCACACTGCGCGGCAACCGCATCGCCATGATCTTCCAGGACCCCATGGCCACACTGAACCCGGTGCTGCGCGTGGACGACGCAGATGGTCGAGGCCGTGCTCGGCGCACCGCCCCGTCGGCAAGGCCCAGGCGCGGCGCGAGGCGGCCGAGGCGCTGGCCCTGGTCGGCATCCCGAGCCCGCGAGGAACGGCTGCGCGCCTACCCGCACCAGCTGTCGGGCGGCATGCGCCAGCGCGTGGCGATCGCCATCGCGTTGCTGCACAAGCCCGATCTCATCATCGCGGACGAACCGACGACGGCACTGGACGTGACCATCCAGGCGCAAATCCTGTCGGAGATGCAAAAGCTCGTGCGCGACAGCGGCACGGCGCTGATCTGGATCAGCCACGACCTGTCGGTGGTCGCCGGCCTGGCCGATGCCGTGGCCGTGATGTACGCGGGCCGCATCGTCGAGATCGGTGGCGTGGACGACGTGCTCGACCGCCCGCAACACCCCTACACCCAGGGCCTGATCGGCAGCCTGCCCAGCGCCAACCGGCGCGGTGCGCGGCTGCGCCAGATCCCCGGCATGGCGCCGCACCTTGCGCGGCTGCCGCAGGGCTGCGCCTTCGCGCCGCGCTGCGGCCGCGCCACCGCGCAGTGCGACGCCGCCATGCCCGAACTGAGCTACCCGCGCGCCGAGGCGGCCACGCACGGCGTGCGCTGCATCCATCCAGGAGAAGCCGTATGAGCACCGCCGGGCCGCCCCAGGGTGCTCGCTCCGCAGGCGAAGCCGAAGGTACGCCAGTGAGCGCGCAGCCCTCTTCCGTCGACGAAGCGACCCCGCTGGTCGACCTGCGCCAGATCTCCATGCGCTTCGGCAGGCGGCCCGACGGTGCGCTCGCGCGCGGCCTGCGCCGCCTGGGCCTTGCGGACCAGCCCACCATCACGCACGCCGTCGACCAGGTGGACCTGGCCGTGCGCCCCGGCGAGGTCGTGGGCCTGGTCGGCGAATCGGGCTGCGGCAAGTCCACGCTGGGCCGCATCGCGGCCGGCCTCCTGAACCCCAGCGCGGGCGAGGTGCTGGTCGACGGCAAGCCGCTCGCCACGCTGGACGCCAAGGCCCGGCTGCGCGTGCAGATGGTGTTCCAGGACCCGTTCGGCAGCCTGAACCCGCGGCTGCGCGTGGCGCGCATCGTCGGCGAGGCCGCGCGCCTGCATGGCCTGACCGATGCGGCCGGCGAGGACGAGTACGTCTGCGCCCAACTCACGCGCGCCGGGCTCGACCCGGCTCTGCGCCACCGCTATCCGCACCAGTTCAGCGGCGGCCAGCGCCAGCGCATCGGCATCGCGCGTGCGCTCGCGGTGCAGCCCGCCATGCTGGTCAGCGACGAGGCCGTGGCCGCGCTCGACGTGTCGATCCAGGCGCAGATCCTGAACCTGTTCATGGACCTGCGCGAGCAGCTGGGCCTGGCCTACCTGTTCATCAGCCACGACCTGGGCGTGATCGAGCACCTGTCGGACCGCGTGGTCGTGATGTACCTGGGCCGCGTGGTCGAGAGCGCACCCGTGGCCGAACTGTTCGCGCGGCCGCGCCACCCCTACACGCGCGCGCTGCTGCAGGAGATCCCGAAGATCGGTGCGCGCCGCACGCAGTTCACGCCGATCCGCGGCGAGATCCCGAGCCCGATCGCGCCGCCCAGCGGCTGCCACTTCCACCCGCGCTGCCCGCACGCCATGCCGCGTTGCCGCACCGAGGCGCCCCGGCTGCGCGGCATCGCCGTGCAGCACCTGAGCGCCTGCCATCTCGAAGACACCGTTTAACCCTTGATCCACCCGACGCACGAAAGGACCCGCATGCGCAAGCACCACCTCCTCCCCCTGCTGGCGGCCGCGCTGCTGGCCGCCCACGGCGCGCAGGCGCAGCAGAACAACCTGTCCATCGCCTTCGCCGACCCGATCTCCTCGGTCGATCCGCAGCTCAACAACCATGCGGGCGACCGCTCGCTGGCCCTGCACTTCTGGGACTCCGTGGTCGCCTCGCGCGACGGCGGCAAGCTCGATCCCGGCCTGGCCGCGAGCTGGAAGGCACTCGACGACACCACCTGGGAATTCAAGCTGCGCACCGACATCCAATGGCAGGACGGCAAGCCCATGACGGCGGACGACATCGTCTACTCGTTCCAGCGCGCGCGTGCCGTGCCGGGCTCGGTCGCCTCGTACTCGGGCGCGCTGCGCAGCGTGGCATCGGCCACGGCCAAGGACCCGCACACGCTGATCGTCAAGACCACCGGCCCCAACCCCATGCTGCCGCTGGAGATCGCCTCGATCTACATCGTCAGCAAGCACGTGGGCGAGAAATCGCAGACGGCCGACTACAACGCCGGCCGCGCCGTGGTCGGTACCGGCCCCTACAGGTTCATCTCCTATACGCCGGGCGACCGCACCGTGTTCGAGCGCAGCACCAGCTACTGGGGCCCCAAGCCGCTGTGGGACCGCGTGACCTACCGCTTCATCAACAACGGCGCGGCGCGCACGGCCGCGCTGCTGGCCGGCGACGTGGACGTGATCGACAAGGTGGCCGTGACCGACGTGGAGAAGCTGCGCAAGACGCCCTCGGTCAGCGTCTACACCTACCCCGGCCTGCGCGTGCTGCTGCTGCAACCCAGCCTGCGCGCCGGCAGCAGCGAGTTCATCACGGACAACGCGGGCAAGCCGCTGGAGAAGAACCCGCTGCAGGACGTGCGCGTGCGCCAGGCCCTGTCGGTGGCGATCAACCGCAAGGCCATCGTCGACCGTGTGCTGCAGGGCACGGTGACCGAGGCCAACCAGTGGATGCCCAAGGGCAGCTTCGGCTACAACCCCGAGGTCAAGGACATCGCCTTCAACGCCGAGCAGGCCAAGAAGCTGCTGGCCGAGGCCGGCTACCCGCAGGGCTTCCAGATCAGCATCCACGTGCCGGGCGACCGCTACCCGCAGGCACCCGAGAGCGTGCAGGCCGTGGCCCAGTTCTGGTCGCGCATCGGCGTGAAGACCAAGGTCGAGGTCGTGCCATGGTCGGTCTACGCCGCGCGCGCCGGCCGCAACGAATACGCCGTGAGCGTGATCGCCTGGGGCAACGGCACGGGCGAGGCCGGCTACGGCCTGCTGCAGACCCTGGCCACGCACGATCCCAAGCGCGGCCGTGGCATCAACAACTGGGGCCGCTACAGCAACGAGCACGTGGACAAGGCGCTCGACGCTGCCACCGTGGAGTTCGACGCACGCCGCCGCGAGGCCGTGTTCCGCCACGCGGCCAAGCTCGTGACCGACGACGTGGGCCAGATTCCGCTGTTCCACTACAAGAACATCTGGGCCGCCAGGAAGGGCCTGAAGGTCGAGCCGCTGTTGAGCGACCGCACGACCGCGATGCAAGTGACCCGCACGGGCAACTGAGGCCATGCTGCACGCCACCCCGGCCGACGCGCTGATCGACCAGCCGCGCCGCATCGCGGCCGACGGTCTCGCGCCTGGCGAAGAGGTCACGCTCGCGAGCCTCACCGTGCGCGGCCCCGGCATCGCCTGGACATCGCAGGTGCGCCTGCGCGCCGATGCGCAGGGCACCGTGGACCTGGAGCGCGATGCGCCGCTGCAAGGCAGCTACGAAGGCGTCGCGCCCATGGGCCTGGTCTGGTCACAGGCGCCCGAGCGCGCCGGCGCGCCGCGCGAGGTCTTTGCCAACGAACCGGCCGCGCCGCTGGTCACCACGCTCACGCTGCAACGTGCCGACGGCAGCCTCTGGCACGCCGAGTTCGTGCAGCGCCTGGCCGGCCCCGGCGTGACGCGGCGCGAAATCCGCGACCAGGGCCTGTCGGCCACGCTGTTCCTGCCCCCCGGCCCGGGCCCGCACCCGGCGGTCATGGTGCTGAACGGCTCGGGCGGCGGCATCAACGAGCCGCGTGCCGCGCTCTATGCCTCGCACGGCTACGCGGCGCTGGCGCTGGGCTACTTCAAGTCGCCGGGCCGGCCCGAGCACATCTCCGACACGCATCTCGAGTACTTCGAGACCGCGCTGCAATGGCTGCATGCCGAAGTGCGCCCGCTGGGCGGCTTCGTCGCGCTGTCGGGCCAGTCGCGCGGCGGCGAACTCGTGCTGCTGCTGGGCGCGCTGTTCCCCGAGCTGGTCTCGGCCGTGATCGGCTACGTGCCGGGCGCCGTGGTGCACAGCGCGCAGAACGCCTGCAACCCGGCCAAGGGCCCCGACAGCCGCAACGGCCCGGCCTGGATCTTCCGCGGCCAGCCGCTGCCGCACCTGTGGGAGAACAACCGCACCGCCACCTGGGCGCCCTGGGACGAAGGTCCCGAGCCGCGCCGCCACGCCAACGCGCTGCTGACGGCCTTGCAGGACCCCGACGCCGTGGAGCGCGCGCGCATCCGCGTGGAGCGCATCCGCGGGCCGGTGATGCTGCTCTCGGCCAGCGACGACGGCTCCTGGCCCTCCAGCCTCTACGGCCGCATGGTGGCCGAGCGGCTCGCCGCGCATGGCCACGCCTGGCCGGTGCAGCACCTGGACTTCGCAGGCGCGGGCCACTCCATCGTGTTTCCCACCGTGCCGACCACGCAACTCGTCTACGCCCACCCCGTGTCCGGCCGCCTGAGCACCACGGGCGGCGCGCCCGCCCCGAACGCGCACGCCGACGAAGCCTCCTGGGCCGGCGTGCGCGCCTTCCTGCAACACGCCACCCGGCATCTGCGGACCTCGCCATGACCACCTCCAAAGATCTCATCGACAGCCTCGTGCCGCTGGCAACCGACAGCCCCACCCACGCCGTGCGCCACCAGCGCGACAAGGTCGTCGCCGCGACCCAGGGCAGCTACGACAGCCTGTTCGACCCGGCGCTGCCCGGCCTCTCGCTGGCCGAGCGGCTGCTCAGCGCGCTGGCCATCGCCGCGGATTCGGGCAGCGCGGCCGTGCAGGCGCATTACCGCGAACGGCTGCAGGCCTTGCCGCTGGGCGCTGCCGAGCAGGCTGCGCTGGCGGGCCGCCAGCCCACGGGCGATGCGCGCCTGGACACCTTGCTCGGCTACGCGCGCCGGCTGGCCCTGCGCCCCGTGGAAGGCGACCGCGACGCGCTGCTGCGCCTGCCGGCGGCCGGCCTCTCCACGCCCGCCGTGGTCGCGCTGGCCCAGTTGATCGCCTTCGTGGCCTACCAGGTGCGCGTGGTCGCGGGCCTGCAGGCCCTGGCCGCGCTCGGCGACAGCGCCGCACCTGCTGCGGTGCCGGCCGAGGAAGCGCCCTTCGTGCACCCGGCCAACCTGCCCAGGCCCGGCGAGCCGCTGCGCCTGAACGGCTACACGAGCGAGACGCTGGAATGGAAGGCCTGGCTGCCCGTGCTCGACCTGGCGCAGGCCAGCGCCGTGCAGCTGCAGATCCTGGAGACCAGCCACCCCAAAGCCAAGACCAGCGACTACTACCTCACGCTGGTGCAGCAGCCCGAGATCCTCGCGCAGCGCTCCATCGTCTTCAACGCCATCATGTACGCGCCGGGCGGCCTCTCGCGCGCCGAGCGCGAGCTGGCCAGCGCCGTGGTTTCGCGCGTGAACGGCTGTGTCTACTGCTGCTCGGTCCACGCCCAACGCTTCGAGCAGCTGGCCAAACGCAACGACGTGATCGCCCAGGTCTTCGCCCAGCCGCAGGGCGCGGGCACGACGGCGCGCGAGAGGGCCATCGTGCAGGCGGCGATCGAACTGACGGCGGCGCCGGGCCAGTTCGGTGCCGCGCAACTGGCCCCGCTGCGCGCGGCAGGCCTGTCGGCGCTGGAGCTGCTGGACCTCGTGCACGCGGTGGCGATCTTCGCCTGGGCCAACCGGCTCATGCTGAACCTGGGCGAGGCCGTCGTTCCGGCCTGACCCTCAACCCAGGTAGCGGGCCACGGCCCGCAGGGCCGACGAGGTGTTGTTGAGCAGTTCGGCGGCCTGCAGCAGGTCGGTCTTCATGCCGGCCTTGGCCGCGTCGCCGAAGTATTCGCTCGGCCCCGACATCACGAGCGCGCCGATGGGCCGCTGGCTCGGCGCCACCAGCCGCGCGCCCACGGCCGAGATGCCCACCACGTTCTCGTGCACGTTGGTGGCATAGCCCTCGGCCCGCACCACCTCCAGTTCACGCTCCAGCGCCGCGCGGTCCACCACCGTGTCGGGCGTGGCCGCGCGCAGCGGCCCCTCGCCCAGCAAGGCGGCGCGCTCGGCCGGCGTGAGGCCGCTCAGCAGCAGCTTGCCCGACACCGTGGCGTGGTAGGGATTGTTCAGGTGCGTGTCGTAGTACGGCGTCACGCTGTAGCGGCCCAGCGCGAGTTCGATCACGGCGCGCTCGTGACCGAAGAACAGGATCAGGCTCGTCGAGGGGCCGTAGCGCGTGCACAGCGTACGCAACAGCTCGCCGCAGTCGCGCCGCAGCGCGCTGACCGGATGGTCCTGCACCAGCGGCAGCAGGCTGCGCGCCGAAGGCCGGTAGCGGCCGGCCGGCGTGCGCGTGGCGTGGCCGTGCTCCACCAGGGTCTGCAGCAGCCGGTGCACGGTGCTGGAGGCCAGGCCCGTCTCCTCCGCGATCTCGGACACGCCCAGTGGCGCCATGGCCGCATGCAGCACGCCCATGACCTGCAGGCCGCGCGCGAGCGAACCCGATTCGCCCGACCGCTCCGACACCCTCGGTGGGGCCAACGACACCTCATCCATGCAATGAACTCCTGTGCCTGGCAACGAGCGCGACAGGCTTGTTCGGCTTTCGCATGTCCTTATGCAAAAACGCTCGTATGCCGATTTCGGCGCAAGTCTAAACTGAATTTGGAACACTTATCCCGCTATTCATATTGCTCATTCCGATATTCGGAATATACATGTACGGCTGATACCGTCCCCGCCCAATGACCACTGCCTCCGCCGCCCTGCCCGCCCCTGTCTTCCTGGACGTGAATGCGCTGCTGCATGCGCTCCAGGACGGCCAGGAACTCGCCATCGTCGATGCCCGCGAGGAAGGCGTGCAGGTGCGCGACGGCCACCTGCTGTGGTCGGTGCCGCTGCCATTGAGCCGGCTGGAGTTGCGCGCCGGCCGGCTGCTGCGCCGGCTCGGCGTGCGCGTGGTCGTCACCGACGCCGACGGCGGCGAACTGGCGCAGCGCGCGGCCGCCGGCCTGCAGGCCCTGGGCTTCACCGATGTGCGCGTGCTGCGCGGCGGCGTCGCGGCCTGGCAGGCCGCCGGCCAGGAGGTCTACACGGGCGCCAGCACCTACACCAAGGCCTTCGGCGAGTACGTCGAGCACCACGACCACACGCCTTCGGTCTCGGTCGCCGAATTCCGCGCCAAGCTCGCCGCCGGCGAAGACCTCGTGGTGCTGGACAGCCGCACGGCCCAGGAGTTCGAGGACTTCAGCCTGCCCGGTGCGCACTCCGTCCCGAACGCCGAACTGCCCTACCGCGTGCATGCCCTGCTGCGTTCGCCCGAGACGCTGGTGGTCGTCAACTGCGCGGGCCGCACGCGCTCCATCATCGGCGCGCAGGCGCTCATCAACGCGGGCCTGCAGAACCCCGTGGCCGCGCTGCGCAACGGCACCATGGACTGGCTGCTGGAAGGCCACACGCTGGAGCACGGCCGCGCCGCCACGCTGCCGGCCTCGCCTGCCGACACGACTGCGCCGCGCGCCAGCGTCGAGCACCTGACCCGCCGTTACGACCTGCGCTGGCTCGACGACGCCGGCCTGGCCCGGCTGCAGGCCCAGCAGGACCAGCGCAGCCTGTACCTCTACGACGTGCGCACCCAGGCCGAGTACGCGGCCGGCCACCTGCCCGGCAGCGCCTGGATCGAGGGCGGCCAGCTCGTGCAGGAACTCGACAAGCATGTGGGCGCGCGCCATGCGCGCATCGTCGTCATCGACGACGCGCTCGGCGCACGCGCGGCCATCACGGCCTCGTGGCTGCAGCAACTGGCCTGGGGCGAGGTGTGGGCCTACCGGCTGCCGGAAGGCGCGGCCACGGAAACCGGCGCCGAGCCCGAGTTGCTGCTGGCTCCGTTGCCCGAGGTGCCGGTGGTCGCCGCTGCCGCGCTGAAGGACAGCCAGGCCCAGGTCATCGACTTCAGCCCCGCCCAGGTCTACGAGGACGGCCACGTCCCGGGCGCCTTCTATGCCGTGCGCGCGCGCCTGCCGGCCGGGCTGGAGCGCCTGTCCGGCCAGCCCCTGGTGGCCACCGCGGCCGACCCGCGCCTGGCCCGCCTGGCCGCTGCCGACCTCGCCCGCCTCCTGGGCCGGCCGGTCAGCGTGCTCGACGGCGGCACCGCCGCCTGGCAGGCCCTGGGCCAGCCGCTGGAAACCGGCCCGACCGCCCAGCTGCACGCGGCCGACGACAGCTGGCGCTCTCCCTACCGCGCGGCCGACCCGCATGCGGCCTTCCGCGAATACCTGCGCTGGGAGATCGACCTGCTGGAACAGATCGGCCGCGACCCGCTGGTCGCCTTCCGCACCTTCCCGCACACCGCCTAAGCGGGAAGCGCGCCATGGCCACCGTGCAACTCGCGGGCGTCGTCAAGAGCTACGGCGCGCAGCGCGTCGTCGACGACGTCTCGCTCACCATCGCCGACGGCGAATTCGTGACCCTGCTGGGCGCCAGCGGCTGCGGCAAGACCACCTGCCTGCGCATGGTGGCCGGCTTCGTCGCGCCCGACGCCGGCCGCGTGGCCATCGGCGCGCAGGACGTGACGGGCCTCGCGCCGCACCTGCGCGACACCGGCATGGTGTTCCAGCAGTACGCGCTGTTCCCGCACCTGGACGTGGCGGCCAATGTCGCCTTCGGCCTGCGCGTGCGCAAGGTGCCGCGCGCCGAGGCCGAGCGCCGCGTGGCCGGGGCGCTCAAGCTCGTCCGGCTGGAAGGTTTCGCGAGCCGGCTCCCGGCCCAGCTCTCGGGCGGGCAGAAGCAGCGCGTGGCGCTGGCCCGCGCCATCGTCGTGAATCCGCGCGTGCTGCTGCTCGACGAGCCGCTCGGCGCGCTGGACCAGAAGCTGCGCGAGGAGCTGCAGGCCGAGATCAAGGCGATCCAGGCGCGCCTGGGCATCACCACCCTGTTCGTCACGCACGACCAGGGCGAGGCGCTGTTGCTGTCCGACCGCATCGCCGTGATGGACCGCGGCCGCATCAGCCAGATCGACACGCCGCGCGCGCTGTACGAGCACCCTGCCAACAAGTACGTGGCCGGCTTCGTCGGCAAGACCAACTTCATCGCGGTGCAGGTCGACGGCCCGCCCGACGCGCAGGGCGTGCAGGCGCTGCGCCATGGCGAAGGCAGCGCGGCCATCCGGCTGCACAGCGCGGCCGCGCCCGGCGGCGGCCAACGCATCCTGTCGGTGCGGCCCGAGAACATCGAGTTCGGCAGCCACCATCCCAACCGGCTGCACGTGGCCGTGGAACAGGTGCTCTACCAGGGCGATGGCTGGCAGATCACGGTGCGCGCCAGCGATGCGCTGCAGCTGCAGATCCGCAGCCATGGCGCCGCGCCACCGCGCGTGGGCGAGCGGCTGGACGTGGGCTGGCAGCCCGCGCGCTCGGTGCTGCTCGAAGACACACCGCACTGAGGGCCGCCGCATGTCCAGCCTTCCGCTGCCCGCCCCGCGCGCCGCCGCCACGCCTGCGGCCCGCCCCTGGCAGGCCAACCCGCTGCGCGTGCTGCTGGCCAGCCCGGCGCTGGTCTTCCTCGCACTGCTGTTCGCCGCGCCCATCGGCTATTTGTTCACGGTCTCGCTGCACGCGGGCGGCGGCATGGGCCGCATCGACCCGGGCTGGACGCTGGCCAACTACCAGCGCTTCGCCACCGACGCCTACTACGTCGGCATCCTGTGGGACACCTTCCTCTACGGCCTGACCACGGCCGCGGTCTGCGCCTCCCTGGGCTTTCCGTTCGCCTACTTCCTCGCACGCACGTCCTCGCGCTGGCGGCCCGCACTGCTGTTCGTGACCGTGGTGCCGCTGCTGGTCAGCGTGGTGATCCGCAACCTGGGATGGCTGCCCATCCTGGGCGAGAACGGCCTCGTCAACTGGCTGCTGCTGCAGACCGGCGTGGTGCAGGCGCCGCCGCAGTGGATCTTCAACTACCTGGGCGCCGTGATCGGCATGGTGCACGTGCAGTTCCCGATCATGATCCTGATGCTCGGCGCGACCATCCGCAAGATCGACCCGGCCATCGAGGAGGCCGCGATCAACCTGGGCGCCACGCCCTGGCAGACCTTCTGGCGCGTGGTGCTGCCGCTGGCCCGGCCCGGCCTCATCGCCGGCGCGCTGCTGGTCTTCATGGCCTCCATCAGCGCGCTGGTCACGCCCGGCATCCTGGGCGGCAAGCGCGTGATGCTGATGGCGCTGTACATCAACCAGCAGATCCGCGCGGTGCTGAACTACCCCGTGGGCGCCACCGCCGCCATCCTGACCATGGTGGCCGCCGTCGCGGCCATGTGCATCGCCATGCGGCTGCTGGCGCAGAAGGAGGCGACATGACCGCCATCCTGCGCCTGGGCTACCGCACGCTCGTCGTCGCCGTGCCCGTGTTCCTGCTGCTGCCCTTCGTGGGCGTGGTGCTGGCCTCGCTGTCGCCGCAGGGCGCCCTGAACTTCCCGCCGCAGGGCTTCAGCCTGCAGTGGTACCGCAGCATCGACCCGAGCTACTTCGAGGCCCTGTGGTACAGCGTGCGCCTGGCCACCGCCTCCACGCTGCTCGTGGTGCTGCTGGGCGTGCCGGCAGCCGTGGTCATCGCACGCTCGCGTTCGCGCTACGTGGCGCCGCTCAACGCCATGCTGCTCGCGCCGCTGGCCGTGCCGTCCATCGTCGTGGCCGTGGCCGGCTTCAAGTTCGCGCTGCTCGCGCAGGACGGCACGGGCCTGGCGCTCAACGGCAGCTCCACGGCCATCGTGCTGCTGCAGGGCGTGATGACCCTGCCCATCGTGGTGCGCACCGTGGTCGCCAGCTTCGCGCACTACGACGTCGCCATCGACGAGGCCGCGCAAAGCCTGGGCGCCACGCCCCTGTACGCGTTCTGGCGCATCACGCTGCCGGCGCTGGTGCCCGGCATCGCGGCCGGCGCCATCTTCGCCTTCGTGCTGTCCTTCGACGACATGGTCATCGCCTGGTTCATCGGCAACCCGGCCGAGCTGACCCTGCCGGTCAAGCTGTTCACCTCCATCGAGGTCGAGTTCGACAACGCCATCACCGCGCTCAGCACGCTGATCGTCGCGGCCTGGGCGGTGTTGCTGCTGGTGCTGTCGCGCTTCCTGCGGCTGGACCGCGCCGGGCCGTTCGGCCGCTGACTTCCTCCACTTCCATCGATCCACCATGAAGTTCACCACCCTGCTCGCCCCGCTGGCCGCCGCCGCACTGCTGCTCATGGCGCCCGCCGGCCACGCCGCCGACGACCCGGAACCCATCACGCTGCGCGTGTCGGGCTGGGGCGGCAAGTCCACGCAGATGTTCGTCAAGTACGCGGCGACCATCTTCACCAACAAGACCGGCCACAAGGTGCAGTTCATCGACGGCGCCTCGTCCGACCACGTGGCCAAGCTGGTGGCCGCGCGCGGGCGCAACGTGCCCTACGACGTGGTGCTGCTGGACGGCGACACGCGCGCCAGCGCCATCGCCGCCGGCGTGCTGCAGAAGCTCGACTACGACAAGGCGCCCAACGCCAAGCTGGTCTACGACGAACTCAAGCCCAAAAACGGCTACGGCCCCGACATCGCCTTCGTCTCGGCCGCCATCGTCGTCAACGCCGAGAAGCTGCGCCAGGCCGGCATCCCCGAGCCGAGCTCCTGGCAGGACCTGTGGGATCCGCGTCTGGCGGGCCGTGTCGCGATTCCCGAACTCGCCAACGGCGCGGGCCGCGCCTTCGCGATCCAGACCGCGCGCCGGCTCGGCGGCGACGAGTCCGACCTCACGAAAGCCGTGCAGGAGATCGCCAGGATCAAGGCGCGCAACTACTACACCACCTCGCAGGAGCTGGAGGCGCTGCTCAAGTCCGGCGAGGTCTGGGCCGCGCCCATGGCCGACGGCCGCGTCTACTCCATCGTCGACCAGGTGCGTGGGCTCAAGGGCGTGCGGCCCAAGGAGGGCACGGTCTCCTACAACGCCACGGTCGACGTGGTGGCCGGCACGCCGCACGTGCTGGCCGCGCACCAATTCATCAACGAGGTCTACGGCCCGCTGCTGCAGCTGGGCAACGCCATCGACTTCTACTACGGACCGACCAACCGGCTGCTGACGCCCGTGATCGCGGCCGACCCCGAACTGGCCTCCAAGCTGATCTACACGCTGGAGCAGCTGCGCACGCTCTACCACCCCGACTGGAACAAGTACTGGCCCGCGCACGAACGCGCACTGGACCAGTGGAACCGCCTCATCACCAAGCGCTGACCTCTTCAACCGGACCGCCCACCATGCAACGCCGCACCCTCTTCACCGCCGCCATCGGCGCCACGCTGCTCGCCAGCGCCGGCGCACCCGCCTTCGCCGCCGACGCCGAACCCATCACGCTGCGCGTGTCCAACTGGGGCGGCAAGGCCACCCAGGTCTTCATCAAGTACGCCGCCACGATCTACACCAACAAGACCGGCAACAAGGTCCAGTTCATCGACGGCAACTCCTCCGACCATGTGGCCAAGCTCGTGGCCGCGCGCGGGCGCAACGTGCCCTACGACGTGGTGCTGCTGGACAGCGACGTGCGCGCCAACGCGATCAAGGCCGGCGTGCTGCAGAAGCCCGACTTCGCCAGGATCCCGAACGCCAAACACGTCTACGACGAACTGAAGAACAAGGACGGCTACGGCCCGGACTTCGACTTCGTCTCGCTGGCCCTGGTCTACAACGCCGAGAAGTTCAAGCAGGCCGGCATCCCGGCGCCGACCTCGTGGAAGGACCTCTGGGACCCGCGCCTGGCCGGCCGCGTCTCCATCCCGGTGCTGGACAACGGCGCCGGCCGCGCCTTCGCGATCCAGACCGCGCGCCTGCTCGGCGGCGACGAATCGGACCTGACGAAGTCCGTGGCCGAGATCGCCAGGATCAAGGCGCGCAGCTACTTCAACACATCGCAGGACCTGGAGAACCAGCTCAAGGCCGGCGAAGTCTGGGCCGCCCCCTGGGCCGACGGCCGCGCCTACGCCATCGGCGACCAGGTGCGCACGCTCAAGGCCGTGCGGCCCAAGGAGGGCTCGGTCTCGTACAACTCGACCATCGACATCGTGGCCGGCACGCCGCATGCCGAGGCCGCCCACCAGTTCATCAACGAGACGCTGGGGCCGCTGCTGCAGCTGGGCCTGGCCATCGACTTCTACTACGGCCCGACCAACCGCCTGCTGGCCCCGGTGATCGCGGCCGATGCCGAGCTGTCGGGCAAGATCATCTACACCATCGAGCAGGTCAAGCAGCTCTACCTGCCGGACTGGAACAGGTACTGGCCCGCGCACGAGCGTGCCGTGGACCAGTGGAACCGCGTCATCACCGCGCGTTGACCCCATGCCCAAGCAAGTCCGCCTGAACGCCTTCCAGATGAACACGCCGGCCCACTCCTGGGCCGGGCTGTGGCGCCACCCGCGCGACCGCTCGCGCGGCCATGTCACGCTGGACTACTGGACCGACCTGGCACGCACCGCCGAACGCGGCCTGTTCGACGGCGTGTTCATCGCCGACGGGCTGGGCTTCTACGACAGCTACGCCGGCAGCACCGACGCCGCACTGGCCACGGGCGCGCAGGCGCCCTCCTGCGACCCGCTGCTGGTGGTGCCGGCCATGGCGGCCGTCACGCGGCACCTGGGCTTCGGCCTCACGGCCAACCTGACCTACGAGCACCCCTACCAGTTCGCGCGCCGCTTCAGCACGCTGGACCACCTCACGAACGGCCGCGTGGGCTGGAACATCGTGACCGGCTACCTGAAGACCACCGCGCAGGGCATGGGCCAGGCCCAGGTGCGCGAGCACGACCAGCGCTACGAGGCCGGCGACGACTTCCTCCATGCCGTCTACAAGCTCTGGGAAGGCAGCTGGGAGGACGGTGCGCTGAACACGAACCCCGCGCCCGGCGAGCCCTATGTGGACGTGCGCAAGGTGCACCGCGTGCGGCACGACGGGCCGTTCTACAAGGTCGACGGCGTGCACCTGAGCCAGCCCTCGCCGCAGCGCGTGCCCGTGCTCTACCAGGCCGGCACCTCGCGCCGCGGCAAGCAGTTCGCGGGCCGCCATGCCGAGTGCGTGTTCCTGAACGGCCAGACCCCGGCCATCGTGGCGCAGGCCGTGCGCGACATCCGCGAGCACGCCGCCGCCCAGGGCCGCCGGCCCGAGGACGTGCAGGTCTTCCTGGGCGCGACCGTCATCGTGGCGCCCACGCGCGAAGAGGCCCAGGCCCTGCGCGAGGAGTACGCCGGCTACATCGACCCGCTCGGCCAGCTCGCCCTGGTGTCGGGCTGGACCGGCATCGACCTGTCGCGCCAGGGCCTGGACGAGCCCGTGGGCTTCGTCAGGACCAACGCACTGCAGTCCATGGTGGAGAACATCACCGTGCGCGCCGAGAAGCCGCTCACGCCGCGCGAACTGATCGGCTTCGACGGTGTCGGCGGACGCGGCCCCTTCGTGGTCGGTTCGCCGGCCGACGTGGCCGACGGCCTGCTCGACTGGGTGGACCGCACCGGCGTGGACGGCTTCAACCTCATGCGCGTGGTGCAGCCCGAAAGCCTGGAGGCTTTCGTCGACCTGGTCGTGCCCGAACTGCAACGCCGCGGCCGCTACAAGACCGCCTACGCGGACGGCACGCTGCGCGAAAACCTTCCCCGGCCGCGGGCCCTGGCTGCCCGCGCAGCATCCGGCCGCCGCCCAACGACGTACCCCGACATGAGCACCACCCCGACCCTCTCCGCCCAGGCCCTGCGCGCCGCACTCGACCAGGCCACGCCCGCACTGCAGGCGCGCGCGGCCCAGGTCGACCAAGCCGCCACCTACCCGACCGAGAGCATCGCACTGCTGGCCGAGGCCGGCCTGCTGCGCGTGGGCCTGTCGCGCCGGCGCGGCGGCCTGGGCCTGGGCGCGGACCTGTCCTACCGCGCCTACTACGACGGCCTGGTGCGCCTGGCCGCGGCCTGCAGCAACACGGCCCAGCTGTTCGCCGTGCAGAACGCCGCGCTGTTCGCGGTCGAACTGCTGGGCACGGACGCGCTGGTTGACCGCATCGCCGCCGAGGTGGTCGAGCGCGCCGCCACCTTCTGCTTCGTCGGCGCCGAGCCCGACGAGCGCTTCACGCACGACAACAAGCGCGTGAACCTGCAGTCCGTCGCCGAACCCGTGGACGGCGGCTGGCGCGTCCGCGCCGAGAAGGCCTTCGCCACCGGCTCGCTGGGCTGCAGCTACGCGCTGTTCCAGTGCGCCACGCGCGCCGGCACGCCGGACGAACTGGCGCCGCCGGCCACCAACTGGGTGGTGCTGCCGCGCGAGCATGCCGCGCTGAGCGTGCTCGACACCTGGGACGGCATGGGCCAGCGCGCCACCAGCAGCGGCCGGCTCGTCGTGCAGGACACCGTGGTCGCGCCGCAATGGGTGCTCGGCGACGCCGCCACGCGGCCGCGTGCGCAGATCTTCGCGCCGCTGTTCCAGCTCGGCTTCGCGAGCATCTTCGTGGGCATCGCCGAGGCCGCGCTGGCCTTCGCGGTGGAGCATGTGAACACCCGGCTCAAGCCCACGGCCGGCTACGCGACGGCCGCGCACGAGCCGAACCTGCAGGGCCACATCGGCCACCTGCGCATCCAGGTCTCCGCCGCGGCCGCGCTGGTGCGCCAGGCGGCCGAGCAGATGGACGGCATCGAACGCGGCGAAGGCGCGATCCACGAGGTGCTCAGCAGCGTCTACCAGGCCAAGGTGTTCGCGAGCCATGTGGCGCTCGAAGCCTCGTCGCGGCTGTTCCAGATCGGCGGCGCCCGGCTGGCCTCGCGCGCCTGGGCGGCCGACCGCTTCTGGCGCAACGCACGCACGCTCACGCTGCACGACTCGGTCGACAAGCAGACCGGCATCGTGGGCCGGCATGTGCTGGGCATCGAGAACCCCGCGGTGTCGAACCGGTGAAGCCAGGATGATCCTCACCTTCTTCCTCTCGCACTCGGCCTCGCCGCACACGGTGGGCCAGTGGCGGCTGCCGCAGTCCTTCCAGGGCTTTCGCTACGACCGGCCGGCCTACTGGGAGCATGTGGCGCGCACGGCCGAGCGCGGCGGCATCGACGCGGTGTTCCTGTCCGACTCGTATTCGATCTACGAGACCTACCGCGGCAACGGCGACGACACCGTGCGCTTCGCCGTGCAGTGCCCGCGCCACGACCCGCTGCCGCTGATCCCGACCATGGCGCGCGTGACCGAGCACCTGGGCCTCATCACCACGCTCAGCACGGCCTTCCTGCCGCCCTACTGGACGGCACGCCAGTTCGCCACGCTGGACCACCTGACCGAGGGCCGCGTGGGCTGGAACATCGTGACCTCGGCCGGCGAGGCCGAGGCGCGGCTGTTCGGCCAGCCCTTCCTGGAGCACGACGCGCGCTACGAACGCGCCGAGGAGTACCTGGCGCTGTGCCACGAACTCTGGAGCAGTTGGGACGCCGACGCCATCGTGGCCGACCGCGCCACGGGCGTCTTCGCCGACCCGGCCAAGGTGCGGCGCACGCGCTTCGAAGGCCGGCACTTCCGCAGCGAGGGCCGCTTCACGGTGCCGCGCTCGCCGCAGGGCCGCCCGGCCCTGGCCCAGGCCGGCGCCTCGGCGGCCGGCCTGGCCTTCGCCGTGCGCCATGCCGACGTGCTGTTCGGACTGCGCCACACCGCGCGCGGCATGCGCGACTACGTGGGCAAGGTCGCGCAGGCCTCCAGCCTCGCGGGCCGCACGGACGGCGGCCCCAAGGTGCTCTGGGGCGTGGTGCCCATCGTCGCCGAGACCGAGGCCGAGGCGCGCCGCAAGCAGCAGCAGATCCGCGACAACGTGACGGTGGACGCGGGCCTGACCATGCTCTCGGCCTTCCTGAACACCGACCTCGCGCGCTTCGACCCCGGCAAGCCGCTGCCCGCCATCGGCGAGACCAGCGGCATCCGCAGCCACCTGGCCATGGTGTCGGAGGACTTCGGCCCCGAGGTGCCGCTGGGCGAGATCGCCAAGGTCTACGCCGCCGGCCAGGGGCCGCACATCGTGGGCACGCCGGCCCAGGTCGCCACGCAGCTCGAGGCGCTGCTCGCCGACGGCGGCGGCCACGGCTTCATGTGCATCACGCACGCGCTGCCGACCTGCATGGACGACTTCGTCAACCTGCTCGTGCCCGAACTGCGCCGGCGCGGCCTGCGCCCGCCGGGCTATGCCCACCACCGCCTGACCGACCGCCTGGCGGCCGCCGCCTGAATCCCGAGGAGAACCCATGCCCGCCGCCACCATCGCCCGCTCGCCGGCCGCCGCCACCCTGCCCGTGCGCAGCGCCGACCCGATCCGCTCCGACGACCACGCGCTCGAAGTCGCGGCGCGCCTGGCGCCGGGCTTCGCCGAGGGCGCGGGCGAGCGCGACCGTGCGCGCCGCTTTCCCGAGCAGCAGCTCGACGCGTTCACGCGCCACGGGCTCAGCGCCGCCACCGTGCCCAAGGCCTGGGGCGGTGCCGGCATCTCCTACGCGACGGTGGCCCGCGTGGCCGCCATCGTGGCCGCAGCCGATGCCTCGCTGGGCCATGTGGTCAACAACTTCAACCTCACGGTGCGGCTCATCGACGCCGTGGGCAGCAAGGAGCAGAAGCGCTTCTTCTTCGACAAGCTGCTGCAGGGCCACCGCTTCGCCAATGCCTGGTCGGAGGTCGGCGGCGCCACGCCCGAGAGCTTCACGACGCGCCTGGCCGGGCGCGGCGAGGTGCGCCGCCTGGGCGGGCGCAAGTACTACACCACGGGTTCGCTGCATGCGGACTTCATCAACGTGGCGGCGCTGGACGAGGACGGCAGGCTCGTCGTGGCCATCGTCGACCGCCATGCCAAGGGCGTGACCATCCTGGACGACTGGGACGCCATGGGCCAGCGCACGACGGCCAGCGGCACGGCCATCTTCGAGGGCGTGGCGGTGCCGGCCGGGCGCGTGTTCGACGCCGCGCTGGCGCAGCAGCGCACGCCGCTGGGCACGGTGGCCCAGTTGGGCCATGCGGCCATCGACGCGGGCATCGCCCAGGCCGCCATCGCCGCCACCATCGCCTACGTGCGCACGCACGCGCGGCCGCTGCACGGCAGCGGCATCGCGCGCGCCAGCGACGACCCCTACGTGGTCTCCGGCATCGGTGACCTCTGCGTGCGGCTGCGCGCGGGCGAGGCCTTGCTCGAACGCGCCGGCCACCTGGTCGACGCCGCCGTGCAGGACCCCATCGCCGAGCGCGTGACGGCCGCCGCCATCGCCACCGCCGAGGCCAAGGTGCTGACCACCGAGGTCGCGCTGGCCGCCACCAACGCGCTGTTCCAGTACGGCGGCGCCAGCACCACGCGCAGCGCCCACGGCTTCGACCTGTACTGGCGCAACGCGCGCACGCACACCGTGCACGACCCCGTGCACTGGAAATTCCACACCATCGGCAGCTACTACCTGAACGGGGATGCGCCGGCCAAGGTCGGCACGCTGTGAGCCGCGGCCCTGGCACGAATTCCAAGTTTGGAACTGCGAATTCGGTCTAACGCGACCGCCAGGCCTTCACTAGCATCCTGCGGGTTTGCGGGACCATGCAGCCCTCCGCTGCCGCTCCCATCGACGATGAAGCGCACCCATCTCCTGGTGCGCGCCAACGGACTCCGTCGCGGAGTTGGACCATGAAGAAGACCTGGGGCGCGGGTGCCGCAACGGCAGCCGTCGCGCTGACCTTGATCGTGAGCGGCTGCAAGCCGAACACCCCCAACACGCAGAACACCGCGGCGCCCGGCACCGGCCAGGCCGCCGATGCCACGCCGGTCGCCGGCGGCACGCTCAAGTTCGGCCTGTCGGTCGAGCCGCCCTGCCTGGCCCCGGCCTACACGGGCACCATCATGAACTACACGGTGTCGCGCAACGTCATCGACTCGCTGCTGTACCTGGAGGCCGATGGCAGGCTCACGCCCTGGCTGGCCGAGTCCTATGCGGTCTCGGACGACCACCTGACCTACACCTTCACGATCCGCAAGGGCGTGAAGTTCAGCAACGGCACGCCCTTCGACGCGGCTGTCGCCAAGGCCAACTTCGACTTCGTGCTCGACAAGGCCAACGCGGCCAACTCGCTCGGCATCCTGGGCAGCATCCAGTCGGCCGAGGCGCCCGATGCCACCACGCTCGTGCTCAGGCTCAAGCAGGTCGATGCCGGCCTGCTCGCCTCGCTGGCCAGCGTGCGCGCCGGCTTCATCGAGCCGAGCAAGCTGCCGCTCAAGGACAAGCTCTGCCAGAACGCCACCGAGATCGTCGGCACCGGCCCCTTCGTCTTCACGGAGTACCGCCGAGGCCAGGACATCACGCTGGTGCGCAACAAGGACTACAACTGGCCCAAGGCCGGCAGCCAGCACACCGGGCCGGCCTACCTCGACAAGATCGTCTACTCCTTCCTGCCCGACATCTCCTCGCGCACCGCGGCGCTGCAGTCGAACCAGGTCGACGCGATCGACTCCGTGCAGTCCTACGACGTGCCGCTGTTCGCCGACGACAAGAACTACCAGCACGTGGTCGGCTACGACACCACGACCTCCTTCGGCCTGAACCTCAATGCCGGCAAGGCGCCGCTGGACGACATCCGCGTGCGCAAGGCGCTGCGCGACGGCTTCGACCTGGACGCCATCGTGGCCTCGCTCTACAAGGGCGCGCGCACGCGGGCCTGGAGCTGGGCCGGCGCCGACAGCCCCTACTACGACGCCTCGCTCCAGGGCACCTGGGGCAACAAGGTCGCCGAGTCCAACCGCCTGCTCGACGAGGCCGGCTGGACCGCGCGCGACAGCAACGGCTACCGGACAAAGGACGGCCAGCGCCTGACGGTCACCGTCGAGTACATCGCCGAGGCCGTGCGCGACCAGCGCGACACGCTGATCCAGGCGGTGGCCGCGGCGCTCAAGAAGAACATCGGCCTGGAGCTGCAGCTGCGCACGCCGGCATCCGGCCCGTTCTACGACCTGCTCGGCAAGGGCGACTACGGCATCTACCCGAACATCTGGACGCGGGCCGACTACGGCAACAACATCACCTCGTTCATCGTGAACTGGCTCTACCGCTACCGGGTCAAGGACCTGCCGGCCGAGGTGGCCGATGTCGCCAAGCTGGGCGCCCAAGCCACGGCCACCATCGACCAGGATGCGCGCAAGAAGATCCTGGGCGAGGCGCAGCGCAAGCTGGTCGTCGAGCACGCGCTGTTCGTGCCGCTGACCTCGGGCGCGTTCCAGCTCGCGGCGCGCGCCAAGGTGCACCACATCGGCTTCGAGCCCGAGTCGCTGACCGTCGGCAGCCTGTACGACGTCTGGATCGCCAAGTGAGCGACAGCGTGGGCGTCGGCACCGGCCAGCGCGCATGGCTCTTGCGGCGTCTCGCGGGCTCGGTGGCCGTGCTCTGGGCGGCCGTGACGCTCACCTTCGTCGCGCTGCACCTGATCCCGGGCGACATCGCCGCCATCATGGCCGGCCAGAGCAGCTACGAGGGGCTGGAGGAGGCCGATCCGCCGGGAGTGGAACCTCGACCAGCCCTGGTATGTGCAATACGTGCACTACGTGGCGCGCGTCTTCAGCGGCGACTTCGGCCGCTCCTACGTCAAGCGCGAGGACGTCAGCGTGATCCTGGGCCAGGCCATCGGTCCGACGATGCAGCTGGCCCTGGCCGCCGGCCTGCTGGCCGTGCTGGGCGCCACCGTGGTCGCCTTGCTGACGGCCGGCCGCAACCGTGCGCTGCGCTCCTTCTTCATCGGCTTCGAGCTGCTGGTCAACTCGGTGCCGGTGTTCTGGTCGGGCCTGGTGCTGCTGATCGCCTTCTCGGTGAAGATCCCGATCTTTCCGATCTCGGGCGCCGACGGCTTCCTCTCGCTGGTGCTGCCGGCCATCGTGCTGGCCCTGCCCACCTTCGGGCTGCTGAGCCAGGTGCTGCGCGAGGCCATGGAGCGCGCGCTGGAGCAGCCGTTCGCGCTGACGGCCCTGTCGCGCGGCATCGGCCCGCTGCGCCTGCGCACCCACCACGCGCTGCGCCACGGCCTGGTGCCAGCCGTCACGCTGGCGGGCTGGCTGATCGGGAACCTGCTCGGCGGCGCCGTCATCACCGAAACCGTGTTCAGCCGGCCCGGCCTGGGCACGACCACGCTGCAGGCCGTGCTGGGCAAGGACGTGCCCGTGGTCTTCGCCGTGGTGCTCATCGTCGCGCTGGTCTACGTCGTGACCTCGGCGCTCGTCGACATCTCGTACTCGGTCATCGACCCTCGCACGAAAGCCAACCCATGAGCCAAGACCAGGCCGCGGCGCTGCCCTACCCCGCCGACGCGGCAGCACCGGAGCGCCATATCGCGCACCATATCGCGCGCCACACCGCGCGCCGGCGCCTGCCGCTGCATGTGCACATCGCCATCGCCTACGTGCTGGTGCTGCTGGTCGCGGTGTGCGCGCCCGGCCTGCTGGGTGCCGGCGACCCGACCGCGGCCGCGCCCGAGCGCGCGCTCGAGGTGCCATCGGCCGCGCACTGGTTCGGCACCGACCAGCTCGGCCGCGACGTCTACAGCCGGGTCGTGGCCGGCACGCGCTGGTCGCTCGGCATCGCGCTGTCCGCCATGCTGATCGGCGTCGTCGGCGGCACCGCGGTCGGCCTGTGCGCCGGCCTGGCCCGCGACTGGCTCGACGAGGTGCTGAGCCGCTTCTTCGACCTGCTGTCGTCCTTTCCCGGCGTGCTGCTGGCGCTGCTGATCGCGGTGCTCTGGGACCGCGGTCCGGTCGGCATCGCGGTGGCCGTGGGCGTCTCCAGCATCCCCAAGTTCGGCCGCATCATCCGCAGCCGCACGATCCAGGTGGCGGGCGCGGACTACGTCACGCAGGCCGTGCTGTTCGGCCACAGCCGGGCCCGCAACGTGCTGCGCCATGTGCTGCCCAACGTGATCGGCTCCATCGGCCTGGTGGCCGCGATCAACATCGGCACCGCGGTGCTCGCGGTCTCGGGCCTGAGCTTCCTGCAGATGGGGCCGCAGCCGCCCACGCCCGAATGGGGCGTGATGGTCGCCGAAGGCCGCAACGTGCTGCGCATCGCCAGCTGGCCCAGCCTGTTCCCGGGCGGCGCCATCGTGCTGGCCGTGGTCGCGTTCGCCGTGCTGGGCCACCACATCCAGGCGCGTTTCGAGGGCAGGCTGAAATGAGCGATGTGCTGGTCCAGGTCGAGAACCTGCGCATCGGCCTGCCCGGTGCCGTGCCCATCGTCTCCGCCGGCGTGTCCTTCGCGCTGCGCGCCGGCCGCTGCCTGGCCCTGGTCGGCGAGTCCGGCTCGGGCAAGAGCCTCACGGCGCGCAGCCTGGTCGGCCTGGCCGGTGAGGGGCTCGCCGTGCGCGCGGACCGGCTCGAGATCGGCGGCGAGAACGCGCTGGCCTTCGCCGACAAGGACTGGCAGCGCATCCGCGGCCGGCAGATCGGCCTGGTGCTGCAGGATGCACTCACCAGCCTGGACCCGCTGCGCACGCTGCGCAACGAGGTCACCGAGACGCTGCAGGCCCACGGGATCGGCACGCGTGCCGAGCAGTCGGCCAAGGCGGTCGCGCTGCTGCAGGCCGTGGGCGTGCGCGACGCCGCACAGCGCGTCGACGCCTATGCGCACCAGCTGTCCGGCGGCCAGCGCCAGCGCGCACTGATCGCCTCGGCCATCGCGGCCGACGCCAAGGTCCTCATCGCCGACGAGCCGACCACGGCCCTGGACGTGACGGTGCAGCAGCGCGTGCTGGGCCTGCTGCGGCAGCGCCGCGACGCGGGCGCGGCGCTGCTGCTGATCAGCCACGACCTCGCGGTGGTCTCCGAGATCGCCGACGAGGTGCTGATCCTGCAGGCCGGCGTGGTCGTGGAACGTGGCCCGACCGAGGCCGTGCTCCGGCGGCCGCAGCACGCTTACACGCGCCAGCTGCTGGCGGCCATCCCGTCCAGCAGCTCGCGCGGCCACTACCTGGCCCGGTTCGCCGCCGCCGATGGTGCGACGCCGGGCCTGCAGCGCATCGCCGCGCCCGTGCACCGGCCCAGCGCGGACCACACCGTGCTCGACGTGCGCCGGCTGACCAAGGTCTACGGCAGCGAGAAGGCGGTCCGCCGCGGCACGGGCTTCACGGCGGTGTCGGACGTGAGCTTCCAGGTGCGGCGTGGCGAGACGCTGGGCATCGTCGGCGAGTCGGGCTCGGGCAAGTCGACCATCCTCAAGATCGTGCTGGGCCTGCTGGCGCCGACCAGCGGCGAGGTGCTGCTGAACGGCCGGCCCTGGAGCGCGCTCCGGGAATCCGAACGCCGGCCCCAGCGCGCGAGCGCCCAACTGGTCTCGCAGGACCCGCTGGGCTCGTTCGACCCGCGCTACGCGGTGGGCCGGCTCATCGAGGAATCGCTGCTGAGGCCGGTGCCCGATGCGGCCGCGCGGCAGCGGCGCGTGCTGGAGTTGCTGGACCAGGTGCAGCTGCCGCGCAGCGTGCTGGAACGCCATCCGCGCAGCCTGTCGGGCGGCCAGCGCCAGCGGGTGGCCATCGCCCGCGCACTGGCGCCGCGGCCGTCCCTCATCGTCTGCGACGAACCGGTCTCGGCGCTCGACGTGTCGGTGCAGGCCCAGGTGCTGGACCTGCTCGTCGCGCTGCGTGCCGAACACGGCACGACCATCCTGTTCGTCTCGCACGACCTCGGCGTGGTCCACCACGTGGCCGACCGCGTGGTCGTGCTGCAGGACGGGCGCATCGTGGAGGACGGCGAGACCGAGGCGCTGTTCCGCGCGCCGCGGCACGGCTACACGCAGGCGCTGGTCGGCGCGATCCCGCGGATCGCGCTGTAGCGCTCAGGCCTGGCCGGCCCGCAGCTTGCGGAGGCACTCGAAGTTCCGGCCCGCGCGGATGCCGTACCAGCCCTCACCGCGGTACAGCGTCATGTCCGGGTGCGCGCGGGGCTGCGTGAAGGACAGCGAGACCGTGCCGTCCGGCAGGGACCGGGCGCCGGCGAGAAGATTCGTTTTCGGCAAGTGCGGCTTGCGCGCGCGCCCCGGGGGCGCGCGCAGGATCAGAAGTACGACAGGTTCGGCAGCGGCGTGCCCTGCACGACCTGGCGGCCGATCGCCAGCGCCTTGTAGACCAGCGGATTGTGCGCCGTGACCGTGCGCAGGTTGCGCCAGTGGCGGTCCAGCCGGTTGCCGCGCCGGCTGGCGGAGGCGCCGGCCACCTCGAACAGCTCGCCGGCCGCGCGCAGCGCGAGTTCGTCCACCACCACCTTGGTGCGGGCCGTGGCGTCGGCCGCGCGTGCGAACAGCGTGGCGTCGACCTGGCCGATGGTGGCGCTCTCGTAGGCCGCGCCCAGCAGCGTGGCCGCGTCCAGCACGCCGATGCGCGCGATGTGGGCCACGCTGGACAGGCGGCCGATGACGGTCTGCAGCAGCGGATCCTCGGCCGCCACGGGTGTGACCGCATGGTAGAAGTTGCGCTCGCGCGCCTTGAGCAGCGCCGTCGCGTCGTCGACGATGCGCTGCGTGATGCCGGCCACCACGGCCGACAGGTAGAGCTGGGCGAAGGTCGCGAAGTACGGCAGCTTGGTCGCGCGCGCATCGCGCACCACGTCCTGCGGCTCCACGGCCACGTCGGTGTAGGTGGTGCTGCCGCTGCCCGTGAACTCCTGGCCGAAGCCGTCCCAGTCGTCGGCGACGTCCACGCCGGCACGCGTGGCCGGCACGATGACCTTGACCGGCTGGCCGTCGACGTCGACCGCGAAGACCTGCAGGTGGTCGGCGTAGAGGTTGCCCGTGCTGTAGAACTTGCGGCCGTTCAGGCGCAGGCCATTCGGGCCCGGCAGCACGGCGGTCTCGTACTGCAGGTTGCCCACGTTCTGGCGGCCCAGCTCGGTGGCCGACGAGCCGAAGGTCTCGCCGCGCGCGATGCGCTGCAGCCAGTGGCCGTGGGTGTCGATGCGGCTGCGGTCGATCAGGAAGCTCTCGGTCGCGTTGAGGTGGTTGCGCCAGGAATGGGCGATGCTGGAATCGGCCGTGGCCAGGCGGATCACGAGGTCGAACAGCGCGGTCAGCGTGATGCCGGCGCCGCCGAGTTCGGGCGGCAGGCGCAGCGCGCCGAGCCGGGCCTGTTTCAGGCGCTGCATGGTCTGCTTGACATGCGTGGTGTCGCGCTGCGGCGTGGCTTCCTGCTCGCTGACCCAGGGCAGCAGCGCGTCGATGTCGGCCAGCGACAGGGGGATGGAGATGTGGGTGGACATGTGGGTCGATCCAGTGGAGAGAAGGAATGGGTTCAGGCGTGTTCGGCCACGCCCAGGCTGGCGAGCAGCCGTTCGCGCAATGCCACGAAGGCCGGGTGCGCGTTGTGCCGCGGACGCGGCAGCTCCACCGCGATGTCTTCGGCGATGCGGCCGTGCTCGAGCACGAGCACGCGGTCGGCCAGCAGCAGGGCCTCGTCCACGTCGTGCGTGACCAGCAGCACGGTGGCGCGGTGGCGCTGCCACAGCTGCGCCACCAGGCGCTGCATCTGCAGGCGCGTCAGCGCATCCAGCGCGGCGAAGGGTTCGTCGAGCAGCAGCAGTTCGGGATCGCGCACGAGCGAGCGGGCCAGCGCGGCGCGCTGCGCCTCGCCGCCCGACAGCGTGAGCGGCCAGGCGTCGACGCGGTGGGCGATGCCGACCTCCTGCAGCGCGGCGGCGATGACGGCTTCGGGCTCCCGCACGCGCAGGCCCAGCGCGATGTTCTCGCGCACGGTCTTCCACGGCACCAGCCGCGGTTCCTGGAACACCACGGAGCGGCGCTCCGGCACGCGCAGGCTGCCGGGCGGCGCGGCGTCCAGGCCGGCCAGCGTGCGCAGCAGCGTGGACTTGCCCGAGCCCGAGCGGCCCAGCAGCGCCACGAAGGCGCCCGGCGCGATGTCCAGGTCGAGCTGGTTCAGCACGGTGTTCTCGCCGAAGCGCCGCGTGAGGCGGTGCACGCGCACCGCGGGGGAGTCTGCGCTCGCCATGTTCAATCCTTCAGGACGCTGGGGCGCCAGGCCAGCAGCCTGCGCTCGGCATGGCGCACCAGGCCGTCGGTGGCCAGGCCCAGCACGGCATAGACCAGCAGGCAGGCCATGATGATGTCGGTGCGCATGATGTCGCGCGCAGCCATGGCCAGGTAGCCGATGCCGCTCACGGCATTGATCTGCTCGCCCACGACGAGCGACAGCCAGGAGATGCTCAACGCATAGCGCAGGCCGACCAGGAAGGACGGCAGCGCACCCGGCAGCACGATGTGGCGGATCTGCTCGGCGCGCGTGAGACCCAGCGTGTCCGTGGCCTCCAGGATCTTGCGGTCCACGCCGCGCACGCCGGCGAACAGGTTCAGGTAGATGGGGAACAGGCAGCCCAGCGCCACCAGAGCGATCTTGGGCGCCTCGCCGATGCCCAGCCACAGGATGAACAGCGGCACCAGGGCCAGGTGCGGCAGCGTGCGGCCCATCTGCAGCATCGCGTCGACCGCGTTCTCGCCGCGGCGCGACAGGCCCGCGGTCAACGCGAGCGCCACGCCCAGCACCAGGCCGATGGCCAGGCCCGTGCCGGCGCGGCCCAGCGAGGTCAGCAGGTGTTCGCCCAACTCACCCGAACTGGTGAGTTCCCACAGCGTCCGCGCCACCTGCCAGGGCGAGGAGAACAGGCGTTCGTCGATCCAGCCCGCGCTGGAGGCCAGTTGCCACAGCGCCAGCACCAGGGCCGGCGTGACATAACGGGCCAGCGGCGCCAGCGAGAGCCGGCGCGCCGGCGTGCGTGGCTCGGCCACGGCAATGCTGCTGCTCGGCATGGCCTTCAGGCGGCGGGCTGCGCGAAGCTGTCGTCGAACGCGCCGTCCACGTTGGCGATCGGCTGCTTGATCATGCCGTAGCGGTGGAAGCCCTCTGCCGCGCTGCGCAGGCCCTGGCGCACGGCGGGCGTCAGGCCCACCAGCGTGGGCCGGTACTCGGTCAGGATGGCGCGCGTGACGCTCTTGTCGAGCTTGGTGTCGCGCGTCAGCGCGGTGGCGCCCTCCTCGGGGTTGGCCAGTGCCCAGCGGTGCGAGCGCACGATGCGGCCGATGAAGTCCTGCACCGCCGCGCGCTTGCCGGCCACCCGGTCCTTGTGGAGCACCAGCACATCGTTGCCGGTGTAGAGCCTGCTGTTGGACAGGTTGGCGATCGGGATGCCGCCGTTCTGGTCCTTGGCCAGCGTGGAGTACGGCGCCCAGGTCAGCCAGGCGTCGACCGCGCCCGAAGCGAACGCCGGCTTGGCGTCGGCCGGGGGCAGGAACACCAGCTGCACATCCTCGCGCTGGAGGCCGGCCTGCTCCAGCAGGTCGAAGGCCATCAGGTGCGGACCACCGCCCGCGTTGACGGCCAGCTTCCTGCTCTTGAGGCCGGCGACGTTGCGGATGCCGGACCTGGGATGCGCGATCAGCTCGATGAAGGTCGGCTGCATCACATAGGCATTGACGGCGCGCGCCGGGCTGCCGGCCGCATAGGCGAACAGAAACACCGAGTCGCCCGTGCGGCTGATGTCGATAGCGCCCGCGTTGAAGGCCTCGTGCACGGGCTGGCCGGCGGGGAAGCGGCTCCACACCACCTCGTAATCGAGCCCCTTGGCCTCGCCCGAGGCTTCGAAGAAGGCTTTGAGGCCCGAGCCCGTGATGTCGGCCGCGCGGATCTGCTGGGCCGCGCGCGCGGCGTGGAAGGGCAGCGCCAGACCGGCGGCGATGCCGCTCACGAGGCTGCGGCGGCGCAGGCCGCCGCCGGTGGAAGAGATGCGTGCATTCATGTCGAAGTCCCGTGATTCAAAGGGCGTAGCCCGGGTTGTGCGGGTCGAGCTGGCGCTTGAGCGCCGTGGCATCGGGCATGTGCGTGTGCAGCACGGCCGCATGGCGCACCGGATCGGCCTGGTGGATGGGCGAATGGATGCACGGCGCGGACCGGCGCGGGCGGCCTGCTCGAAGTCTTGGGGGGCTGTCGGTGGTCATGCCTGGCGGGGTGGTCGTCGAGCCTCGGAATCCTAGGCAGCGCCCTGCCCGCGGCGAACGACGCATACCGCATGAGCTCATGCAGCCGCACCGTCTATGCATAGGCGGTAAACGCGCTTGGCCGGCGCCGGCGCTGCCTAGCATGAAGGGCTTTGAAAGGAATGGCATGGCGACTCACACGGGCAAGGTCTTCTGGGTCACGGGCGCATCCGGCGCCCTCGGCGGCTCGGTCGCACGCCAGCTGGCGCGCGAAGGCGCACGCGTGGTGGTCAGCGGACGCTCGGTGCAGGCCCGCGACTTCGCGGAACACGCCGGCATCGACGCCGTGCCGCTGGACGTGACCGACGACGCGGCGGTGCAGGCCGCCGCGGCCCAGCTCGTGGCGCGCCATGGCCGGCTCGACGGCGTGGTCACCAGCACCAACGTGGCGGCCTTCGGCGACTTCCTGGAGCTGGACGACGCGCAATGGCACCGCGTGATCGAGGCCAAGCTGCTGGGCACGGTGCGCGTGGTGCGCGCCGCGCTGCCGGCCCTGGTGCGCCAGGGCAAGGGCGGCGTGGTCGTCATCACCGGGCGCGGCGGCATCGATCCGCCGCCGCAGCACTTCCCGGGCGCCAGCGTGAACGCCGCGCTCGACCTGCTCGTGCAGGGCCTGGGCCGGCGCTACGGGCCGCAGGGCGTGCGCAGCAACGCGATCGCGCCGGGCCCCATCGTCTCGCCGCGCTACAGCGCGATGGAGCAGGCCGCGCCGGGCAGCGACAAGCGCCCCGACGTGGCGCTCGGCGCACCGGGCCAGCCCATCGACGTGGCGCATGCCGCCTCCTACCTGCTGTCCGACGCCGCGGCCTTCGTCAACGGTTCGGTGCTGGCCGTCGATGGCGGCGGGCCGGCCTACCGCCACTGAACGGGATGTTCCGTGCCGCACCCGCACACCAGGACGGCGCCGCGGCCGTCGCCCTGGTCGACGTGCGCCCGCGCCTGCAACCCCGGGCCTGGGACGGCGGCCGCCTGTTCGCCACGCTGGCGCGGCGTGCGGCCTCGCCGGTGCTGCTGCTCCTGCTCTGGCAGGCCGTGGCCCAGGCCGGCCTGGTGTCGGCGCGCCGCGTCTGGCAGAACGTGGTGCTCGGCGAGAGCGGGCCGCAGGCCGAGGCCGCCGCGCGCCAGGCCCTGGCCGAGGTCGGGCTGGACCTGCCCGTCGCCATCCCGCGCCCACGCCGACGCACCGCGCCCGCCTTCGACCAGCCGCGCACCCGGCTGCTGGCCCGGCTGGGCGTGGTCGAGGCCGAGGCGGCGCCCCACTGAACGCTTCCTGGAGAACACCGCCATGCAGCCCCTTCGACGCGACGTCCTCGAACAGGCCGGTGCCGTCACGGCCCTGGGCCTGGCCAGGCAGTCCCGCGCACAGAGCCGCCCCCAAGCTCGTGATCGGCGTGCAGACCATCGAGCTGCGCGAGTCCGTGCTGGCATCGCGCGTGCTGGACGGCGCGCCCTTCGAGGTCGAATGGGCGCTGCTGCCCGGCCCGGCGGCGCAGCTGTCGGCGCTTTACGCCAAGTCCATCGACCCGGGCCTGGGCGGTTCGACCTCGCTGATCTTCGAGCAGGCCAAGGCCGAGAACTGGACGCGGCCGAGGCCGCCGGCCACTGGAACGAGGCCCATGCCCACCGCGCCGCGCTGCAGGCGGCCAAGGCCAAGGTCGTGGTGGACGAGCTCGTGATCCGCGCCGGCGCGCAGATCTTCGACGTGGGCGGCGCCTCGGCCACGCAGCGCTCGCACAACCTGGACCGGCACTGGCGCAACGCGCGCACGGTGGCCTCGCACAACCCCACGGTCTACAAGTCCACCGCCATCGGCAACCACCACATCAACGGCGAACCGCTGCCCAAGCTGAGCCTGTTCTGAGAAACCCGCCATGACCCAGCCCCTGCGCGAAATCCGCATCAACGCCTTCGCGATGATGACCCCCGTCCACCACTCGCCCGGCCTGTGGCGCCATCCGCAGGACCAGTCGCTGCGCTACACCGATCTGGACTACTGGGTGAACCTGGCGCGCACGCTGGAGCGCGGCCTGGTCGATGCGCTGTTCATCGCCGACAGCATCGGCAGCAACGAGACCCACGGCGGCTCGGCCGACGCGGCCTTCCGCCACGGCGCGCAGGTGCCCAAGCTCGACCCGCTGCTGACGGTCTCGGCCATGGCCCATGCCACGCAACACCTGGGCTTCGGCATCACGAGCAATGCCAACCACGAGCCGCCCTTCGTGTTCGCACGCCGCATGTCCACGCTGGACCACCTGACCAAGGGCCGCATCGGCTGGAACATCGTCACGGGCCACAGCCACAGCGGCGCGCGCGCGCTGGGCCTGCCCAAGGTCACCGCGCACGACAAGCGCTACGACATCGCCGACGAGTACCTGGACGTGGTCTACCAGCTCTGGGAAGGCAGCTGGGACGAGCGCGCCGTGCGGCGCGACCGGACCACGGGCGAGTTCGCCGACCCGGCCTACATCCGCGCGGTGCACCACCATGGCGAGCACTTCAAGGTCGACGGCATCCACCTGGCCGAGCCCTCGCCGCAGCGCACGCCGCTGCTGT
The DNA here is from genome assembly GCA_049840715.1 of Pseudorhodoferax sp. Lineage (GTDB taxonomy): Bacteria > Pseudomonadota > Gammaproteobacteria > Burkholderiales > Burkholderiaceae_C > Pseudorhodoferax. The sequence continues at coordinate 92,041 of JASGJO010000007.1, read as the reverse complement.
TCCAGGCCGGCGCGTCCAAGCGCGGCCGCAGCTTTGCCGGCCGCCATGCCGAGTGCATCTACATCAGCGGGCCGAGCCAGCAGGTGCTGGCGCCCACCGTGGCCGCCACGCGCGCGGAGGCCGTGCGCGCCGGCCGGCGTGCCGACGACCTGCAGTTCTTCGCCATGGCCACCATCATCACCGGCCGCACCGACGAGGAGGCGCAGGAGAAGCTGCGCGACTACCAGCGCTACGCGAGCTCGGAGGCGGCCATCGTGGTGTTCTCGGGCTGGACCGGCATCGACTTCTCCAGGTACGACCCCGACGAGCCGATCCGCCACATCGAGACCGACGAAGGCGTGCTGTCGGCGCTGGAGAACTTCACGATCAGCGACCCGAACCGGGTCTGGACCGTGCGCGAGATGGCGCTGCACAACAGCATCGGCGGGCGCGGCCCGGTGTTCGTGGGCTCGCCGCAGCGCGTGGTCGACCAGATGGTGGCCTGGCAGGAAGCGACCGACATCGACGGCTTCAACCTGAGCTACGCGATCACGCCGGGCGCCTACGAGGACTTCGCCGACTTCATCGTGCCCGAGCTGCAGGCCCGCGGCCGCTACAAGACCGCCTACCGCCCTGGCACGCTGCGCGAGAAGCTCGGCACGGCCGGCGGCGCGCGGCTGCCGCAGCGGCATCCGGCGGCGCGGTTCCGCACCGCGCCGGCGGCCTGAGCGCTCAGGCGTCGGCCACCGGCCTGCGGCCCAGCCACCAGGCCATGGCCACGAACACCGGCACGAAGACGTAGAACATGTTCTGCAGCCCGATGGCCCCGCCCAGCAGGCCGCCCAGGGTACCGCCGGCCAGCGCGCCGATGGGCATGGCCAGCAGGTTCACGCCCGACACGCGCCCCTGGCCCAGCCGCGCGCCCGCACGCGCCACGCGCACCAGCGTCACGGTCTGCAGCACGCCCATGCCCAGGCCATGCAGCAGCACGCCCGGCCACAGGCCCGCGGGCGTGCGAGCGGCGCCCTGTAGCAGCATCGCGCCGACCACGAGCACGAAGCCTGCGACATAGCCCGCGCGCAGGCCGGCGCGACGCACCGCGGTGCCGGCGAAGAACAAGGTGAGGATGTAGGCCAGGCCGGTCCCCGTGACATAGCCCGAGGCATGGGCGGCGTCCAGGCGCAGCGTCTGCAACGCGATCGCCACGATGAAGGTGCTCTGGTAGAGCGTCGCGGCGGAGGCCCAGAAGTCGGCCACGCAGGTCTGGCGCAGCGCGTCGTCGCGCCAGAGCAGGCGCAGGTCGCGCAGCATCTGGCGCGGACCGGGTCGCGGCACGCCGCTGGACGGCAGCTGGCCGTAGCGGCCGAACACGATGGGCGACAGCGCGATGGTCAGTGCGAAGCTGGCGGACAGAGCCCACCAGGCACCGGCGTAGCCGAGCGTGCCGACCAGGCCCACGGCCACGGCCGGGCCGATCAGGAACATGCCGCTCATGTGCGTGCCGCGGTACCAGCCGGCCTTGCCCTCGCCCAGGTGGCGCACCTGCTCGAAGAACACCGCGTTCAGCGACACGAAGCGCAGCGGCATGAAGAAGCTCACGGCCGTGATGCAGCCCAGCAGGAAGCCGACCGACTGCACGGCCGGCACCAGCGCATAGGTCAGGCCGGCCAGTGCGCTGCCCAGCACGAACAGCCGCGCCGGCCCGTAGTGCTCGACCAGGAAGCCGACCGGGATGCTCATGGCCAGCGTGCCCACGAGTTGCCCGCCTGCGACCAGCCCGAGCTGGCTGGCACTGGCCCCGAGCTCGATCGCGTACAGCGAGGACACGATCTTGGCCACGCCCACGCTGGTGCCCATCAGCGAGGCCAGCAGGGCGAACACCAGCAGGAAGCGGTTGCGGGCCAGCCAGGTCCGGGGTGGGGATGTGAGAGTGGCTTCGGCCATGGTGTGCGGTCGCTTCCGTGTCGGTGTCGAATGGCCGGGCGGCGGTGGGACGTGGCACCACCGGGCGCCGGCGAGCATAGAAGCCGGCACCGGCCTGCGAGCGAAGGATTCCGGATATCGATATCCGTGCGCAGCGCTATGCGCAGACCGCGCATGCATCCTCGTTTTCGTTCTTTGCGCCGGCACGCACGGCCACCTAGCATGCCCTGCTCCGCAGCGCCACGGCCTCTTGCGCGGTTCTCGCGCGCCCGGCCTCCCCATACTCATGACGACCACGCTTTCCGACACCCGCCGCTACGCCACCCTGCGCGCAGAGCCGCTCACGCGCCACATCGGCGCCGAGATCAGCGGCATCGACATCACCCAGCCGCTGGACGCGGCCCAGGTGCGCGACCTGCAGCAGGCGCTGGCCGACCACCAGGTGATCTTCTTCCGCGACCAGCCCTTCGAACTCGACGCGCAGAAGGCCTTCGGCCGCCACTTCGGCCCGTTGCACATCCACCCGGGTGCGCCCTCGCCCGAGGGCCATCCCGAGATCCTGCGCATCCACGCCGACGCGAACTCCAAGTACATCGCCGGCGAGAACTGGCACTCCGACGTGTCCTGCGACGCCGAGCCGCCACTGGGCAGCATCCTGCACCTGCACACCGTGCCGCCGCAGGGAGGCGACACGCTGTTCGCGAGCATGTACGCGGCGTACGAGGCGCTGTCGGACCGCCTCAAGCAGTACCTGGACGGGCTGACCGCCACGCACGACGGCGACCATGTCTACCGCGGCCGCTTCAAGAACTACGGCGCCGCGGACACCGGCAAGGTCTACCCGCGCTCCAGCCATCCCGTGGTGCGCACGCACCCGGTCACGGGCCGCAAGGCGCTGTTCGTGAACCCGGGCTTCACGACCCACATCGACGGCATCCCGACCAAGGAAAGCGCGGCCCTGCTGGCCTTCCTGTACGAGCACAGCACGCAGCCCGAGTTCGTCGTGCGCTTCCGCTGGAAGACCCACTCGGTGGCGTTCTGGGACAACCGCTGCACGCAGCATCTGGCCGTGTGGGACTACCGGCCCGCGGTCCGGTCGGGCTACCGCGTGACGGTCCAGGGCGAGCGACCCGTGTGAACGTGGCCGCCGACCTGCTCTACGACGTCATCGTCGTCGGCTATGGCGCGGCCGGCGCGGCCACCGCGATTGCCGCGCACGATGCCGGCGCGCGCGTGCTGCTGCTGGAGAAGATGCCCTATGCGGGCGGCCTGTCGGTGGTCTCCGCCGGCGGCGCGCGCATCGCCTTCGATGCCGAGGCCGCGTTCGCCTACCTCATGGTCACCTGCGGCGGTCGCACGCCGCCGGCCGTGCTGAAAAGGCTGGCGCGCGGCATGGCGGAGCTGCCGGCCTGGATGCAGGCCCTGGGCGATGCCGTCGGCGCGCAGGTGCGCGTGCGGCCCTCGCTGGGCAATTACCCCTTCGAGGGTTTCGACCAGCTCGGCTACGTGGAGGTCGCCGAACTGCCGGCCGACCCGGCGCGTGGCATCGCTCACCAAGGCCTGGGCGCCAACTTGTTCGGCCTGCTGGTGGAGCACGTGCGCCGCCGCGGCATCGATGTGCGGCTGGACGCGCCCGTGCGCAGCCTGCTGCGCGAGGACGACGGCCGCGTGAGCGGCCTGCGTTTCGAACAGCACGGCCAGGCCCACGAGGCCTGGGCCACCGGCGGCGTGGTGCTGGCCTGTGGCGGCTTCGAAGCCGATGCCGAACTGCAGAGCCAGTACTTCGAGACCCAGGGCGTGCTGCCGGCCAGCTTCCTGGGCAACACGGGCGACGGCATCCGCATGGCCCAGGCCGTGGGCGCGGACCTGTGGCACATGTGGCACTTCCACGGGCCCTACGGCTTCCGGCATCCGGACCCGGCCTTCCGCTACGGCCTGTACACCAAGAACTTCCCGATGTGGACGCCCGGCCACCAGCACGCGCCGCTGCCGGTGATGCCCTGGATCCTCGTGGACCAGCGCGGCCGCCGCTTCGCCAACGAGTACGAGCCCTACCCGGGCGACACCGGCGTGCGTCACTTCGCGCACTTCGACGCCACGCGTGCGCAGCACACGCGGCTGCCGGCTTGCATGCTGCTGGACGCGGCGGGGTTCCGCATGGTCCCGCTCGGCCGCGCCGTGGCCAACGACCCGGACCTGGGATACGCCTGGAGCGCCGACAACCAGCAGGAGTTCGCCAACGGCCTGTTCCGCCGCGCCGGCAGCTGGGCCGAACTGGCCGCGCTCGCGGGCCTGGACGCCCAGGCCGTCCAGCAGACCGTGGCGCAGTGGAACGCGGCCTGCGACGCGGGCGCCGACACCGACTTCGACCGCCGCCCCGAGACCATGGCGCCGCTGCGCGAGCCGCCGTTCTACGTGGCCGAGGTCTGGCCGCTGGTCATCAACACCCAGGGCGGGCCCGTGCACGACGAGCACCAGCGCGTGCTCGATGCGCAGGGCCGGCCCATCGCCGGCCTGTACGCGGCCGGCGAACTGGGCAGCGCCTTCGGCCATGTCTACATGGCCGGCGGCAACCTGGCCGAGTGCCTGGTCGGCGGCCGCGTGGCCGCGCGCCACATCACGGCCAGCCAGCGCTGCGGGCTCAAGCGCGCCAGCCTGCCGGCCGCCGCCTGATTCCTTTCACCTTCAGGAGTTTCCCCATGCCAACACGCATGCACCCCCTCGCCGCCGCCGTGCTGGCCATCGGCCTGCTCGCCGCCGGCGCCGCCCAGGCCCTGGGCGGCAAGCCCGCCGTCGACCGCGAGACGCTGGTCGTGGCACTGTCGTCCGGCCCTGGCAACCTGGACCCGCAGGTCGCGCCCAGCGTGGACTCGGCCAAGTACGCATGGAACGTGTTCGACACGCTGTACGGCTTCGACCTCAAGGGCAACATCGAGCCACGCCTGGCCACGGCCCATACCGTCAGCGCCGACGGCCTGACCCACACCTTCAAGCTGCGCAGCGGCGTGAAGTTCCACAACGACGCGGCGCTGACTTCGGTCGACGTGAAGTACTCCATCGAGCGCATCATCAAGCCCGAGACCAAGAGCACGCGCCGCCCCTACTTCGTCAACACCGTGGCCTCGGTGGAGACGCCCGACGCGCACACCGTGGTGTTCAAGCTCACGCAGAAGGACGGCGCCTTCCTGAACAAGGTGGCGGGCTACCTCTACATCGTGCCCAAGGCCTACACCGAGTCCCTGCCCACGCCCGAGGCTTTCGCGCTCGCGCCCGTGGGCACCGGCCCCTACAAGTTCGTCGAACACAAGATCGGCCAGCAGCTGACACTGGCCCGCTTCGACGGCTTCTGGGGCGCCAAGCCCGGCGTGGCCAAGCTGGTGTTCCGCTTCGTGCCCGAGGCGAGCAGCCGCGTGAACGCACTGTTGGCCGGCGAGATCGACCTGGCGACCGACGTGGCGCCGTCGGACGCCGAGCAACTGGCCACGCGCAAGGGCGTGTCCGTGGTCTCCGTGCCGGGCGGCAGCCCGCTGCACATCCGCATCTACTCCAACGACGCGGCCACCCCGCTGTCCAAGCGCGAGGTCCGGCTGGCGCTCAACCATGCGCTGGACCGCGACGCCATCATCAAGAGCGTGTTCCGCGGCCAGGCCGCGCCGCTGGCCTCGACGATTCCAGCCAGCTACCCCTACGGCAGCAACCCGGCCTTGAAGCCTTACGCCTACGACCCGGCCAAATCCAAGGCGCTGCTCGCCCAGGCCGGCCATCCGAACGGCTTCGAGACCAGCTTCTACTGCGCCGCGGCCTTCCCGCGCGCGCTGTGCGAGGCCGTGGCCGCCTACTGGGGCCAGGTCGGCGTGAAGGCCCAGGTCAAGACCATCGACTACGTGGCTTTCAACCGCATCAACAACGTGCACCAGAGCGGGCCGCTGGCCTTCTCGGAGTTCGGCAACGCGATCTACGACCCGATCCACGTGATCGGCGGCTCGGTGGCCAAGGGCGGCACCTGGTCCGACTACTACAACCCCGAGGTGCAGAAGCTCATCGACCAGGTCGAGGGCGAGGCCGACCGCGGCAAGCGCGACACGCTGTTCAAGCAGATCCTGCAGCTCACGCACGACGACGGCCAGGCCGTGCTGCTGGCCGAGCTGAACCTGAACTACGCCAAGGACCCCGACCTGCAATGGAGCCCGCAGGTGGCGGGCTGGAGCCTGAACTTCCGCAACGTGGGCTGGAAGGCACCGCAGCCATGAAGCGCCTCGCCCTCTGCGCACTGACGGCGGCGCTGGCCGCCGCCCTGCCCGCCCAGGCCTTCGACGGCAAGCCCGCCGTGGACCGCGACACGCTGGTCGTGGCCCTGCCTTCGGGCCCCGGCAACCTGGACCCGCTGATCCCGCCCAGCATCGACTCGGCCAAGTTCGCCTGGAACAGCTTCGACACGCTGTACGGCTTCGACCGCGAGGGCCGGCTGGAGCCGCGCCTGGCCACCGCGCACCAGGTCAGCGAAGGCGGCCTGGTGCACCGTTTCGCGCTGCGCCGCGGCGTGAAGTTCCACAACGGCGACGCGTTCACGGCCGAGGACGTGAAGTTCTCGATGGAGCGCGTGCTGCAGCCCGAGACCAAGAGCACGCGCCGCCCGTTCTTCGTGAACACGGTGGAGAGCGTGGAGGCGCCCGACGCGCAGACCGTGGTGTTCCGCCTGAAGCAGAAGGACGGCGCCTTCCTGAACAAGCTGGCGGGCTACCTCTACATCGTGCCCAAGGCCTACCTGCAGTCGCTCAAGACGCCCGAGGCTTTTGCCCAGGCGCCCGTGGGCACGGGCGCCTACCGCATCGTGGACCACCAGATCGGCCGTTCGCTGGAGTTCGCGCGCTTCGACGGCCACTGGGGCGGCAGGCCCGCCATCGCCAGGCTGGTCTACCGCTTCGTGCCCGAGCCCAGCAGCCGCGTGAATGCGCTGCTGGCCGGCGAGGCCGACGTGGGCGTGGAGATCGCGCCGGCCGACATCGAGCGCCTGGCCGACGCCAAGGGGCTGGCGACCGAACTCGTGGCCGGCGCCAGCCCGCTGCACGTCCGCATCTACTCCAACGACCCGGCCACGCCCTTGTCCAAGCCGCAGGTGCGGCTGGCGTTGAACCATGCGGTGGACAAGGACGCGCTGATCAAGAGCGTGTTGCGCGGCCAGGCCGCGCCGCTGGGCGCGCTGATTCCGAACAGCTACCCCTACGGGGTCGATGCCACGCTCAAGCCGTTCCCCTACGACCCGGCCCGCGCGAAGAAGCTGCTGGCCGAAGCCGGCGTGCCGAACGGCTTCGAGACCAGCCTGACCTGCCCGACCACGCAGCCGCGCGCGATCTGCGAGACGCTGGCGGCCTACTGGGGCCAGGTCGGCATCCGCACGCAGATCAAGGTCATCGACTCGGCCGCCTACAACCGCCTCAACGCGGCGCACCAGAGCGGCCCGCTCGTGGTGATGGGCTTCGGCAACGCCATCTACGACCCGATCCACGTGATCGGCGGCACCGTGGCGAAGAACGGCACCTGGTCGGACTACTTCAACCCCGAGGTGGAGGCGCTGATCCAGCAGGTCGAGGGCGAATCGGACCGCGGCAGGCGCGACGCGCTGTTCAAGCAGATCCTGCGCCTGGCGCGCGACGACGGCCAGGCCGTGCTGCTGGCCGAGCCCCAGCTGGGCTACCTGCGCGACACCGCGCTGCAGTGGAAGCCGCAGGCGGCGGGCTGGAACCTGGACTTCCGCGGGGCCAGCTGGAAATAGGCCGGGGCGCGCCGGCGCTGCCCGGCGCAGAATCGCCGGCACCATGCACCACGCCGCGTCCCTGCTGCTGGCCGGCATCTATCTGGCCGTGCTGGGCCAGCGCCGGCCCCGGCGTGGCGGGCGGTGCGTTGGTCTTGCAGCGCGTTGCCGGACGGTAGTCGAGGCTTTACAATACAGATATCTGTATTGAAGCAGGTTCCCCATGAAGACCACACTGAACCTCAACGATGCACTTGTGACCCAGGCGAAAACCCTGGCGGCGCAGCAGCGCACGAGCCTGACGCGGCTGATCGAGGAAGGGCTGCAACTGCGTTTGAAGGCGGCACCGCGCAGCCGCACTGCGCGCAGCCTGCCCGTCTACCATGGCAAGGGCGGTCTGGCATCCGGACTCGACGGCCTGCGCAACAAGGATCTGCTGGACGCTGCAGACGCATGACGCCGGACGCCAACGTCCTCGTCGCGGCCTCCCGCAGCGACCATCCTCACCACGCCAGCGCGCGCGAATGGCTCGAAGCCGCGCTCGCACAGGCGGAGGAAACAGCCCCCCTGGCACTGCAGCCCATGGTGACCGCCAGCTTTCTGCGGTTGGTCACGCACCCAAGAATCTTTTCCCAGCCCACGCCCATCGCGGACGCCATGCGCTTCGTCGATGCCTTGGTCGACGCGCCTGGCGTGCATGTGCCCACGCTGGGCGATGAATGGCCGATCCTGCGCTCGCTGTGCGTCGACAAGGAACTCGCGGCGAACGACCTGCCGGACGCCTGGCTGGCGGCGGCCGTCATCCAGCAGGGCGAGCACCTGGTCACTTTCGACCGCGACTTCAGGCGCTTGCTGTCGCGCAGCCAGTTCACGCGGCTCGATCCGGGCTGACGCCGGCGCGTCCGCTCAGCCTGGATTCGGCAGTTGGATGCGCCCGATGGCGTCGTGATCGGCGTGCCAGGCAAGGCGCGGCGAGCGCGGTGCCGACGGGTGCATAGCGCCCTCACCGAGATGGTGAGGGACATCGAAGGCGCGAAGTCCAGTCGCCATGCAGCGTTCCCGAAGGCTGCAAGCGGTCAACTGCCGAATCCAGGCTCAGTCCACCTCCACCGCCGGCTTGCGGCGTGCCTGCTCCGCCGGGTGCGTCTCCGGCAGGCGCGGCCCCGCGCCGAACAGCTTCTCGCGCAGCGTGCCGCTGCGGTACTCGCGCTTGTACGCGCCCCGGCGCTGCAGTTCGGGCACCACGAGCTCGACGAAGTCGGCAAAGCTCTCGTGGGCCAGCACGTAGCCCAGGTTGAATCCGTTCACACCGGTCTCCTCGACAATGGCTTGCAACTCGTCGGCCACCTCGGCCGCCGACCCCACGGCCAGTTGGCCGCTGCCGCCGATGGCCACGCGGTCCAGCACCTCGCCCACGGTCCAGACGCGGCCCGGGTCGGCCGTGGTGTAGCGCTCCACGGCGGACTGCTGGCCCTGCGTGGGGATGTAGCTGATCGGGTCGCCGCGCTTGTATTGGGACAGGTCGATGCCGGTCCAGCCCGAGAACAGCGCGGCCGTGGCCTCGTGGTTGGCGTAGCGCAGGTAGTCGGCATGCTTGTCCAGCGCCTCCTGGCGCGTGCGACCCGGGATGGCGGTCAGCGACATGAAGAACTGGATGTCCTGCGGATCGCGGCCGTTGTCGGCTGCGCGCCGGCGCGTGTCGGCCACGATGTCCTTGATGATCTTGCGGCTGGGCGCGCTGACGAACACGCACTCGGCATGCTTCGCGGCGAACGCGCGCCCGCGCGTGGAGGCGCCGGCCTGGTAGAGCACCGGCGTGCGCTGCGGCGAGGGCTCGCTGATGAACACGCCCTCGCTCTGGAAGTGTTCGCTGTCGTGGCGGATCACGTGGATCTTGCCGGGGTCGGTGAAGGCACCCGTTGCGCGGTCGCGCAGCGCCGCGCCGTCCTCCCAGCTGCCCTCCCAGTACTTGTAGACCAGCTCCAGGTAGTCGTCGGCCAGCGCGTAGCGGTCGTCGTGCTGGCGCGCGGCCTTGCCGTTGAAGGCCTTGGCGCCGCTGTCGCCGTAGCTGGTCACGATGTTCCAGCCGGCGCGGCCATTCGTGATGTGGTCCAGCGTGGCCATGCGCCGCGCGAACATGTAGGGCGGCTCGTAGGTCACGCTGCTCGTGATGCCGAAGCCGATGTGCTGCGTCACATGCGCCATGGCCGAAACCAGCAGCAGCGGGTCGATGCGCGGGAACTGCACGCCCAGGCGCAGGGCCGGCTCGCTCGATCCCTTGTAGACGTCGTAGACGCTGATGCCGTCGGCCAGGAACAGGCCGTCGAACCTGCCGCGCTCGATGAGCTGCGCGAGGTCGGTCCAGTAGGAGAGCTTGTTGTAGTCCACCGAGCGGTCGCGCGGGTGGCGCCACAGGCCGGCGGACAGGTGCGAGGGCGCGGCCATCGCGAAGGCGTTGAGGCGGATTTCTTGTGGCATGGGGACTCCCGTGGTCAGGCCGATTCGACCCAGGCGCCGGCCAGCGAACTTTCCAGTCCGTTGGCGCCGACGGTGTGGTCGTGCACGCGGTGGTTGAAGACGCTGTGGACGTCGAAGACCTCGCGCAGGCAGGGGTTGGAAAGGTCGGTGTCGAAGACCATGCGGCGTCCTCCTGGAACAAGGGATCAGGCCACCACAGCCTGCCGAGCACCGTGCCGCGCCTGGGCACCCGGATGCCGCTCGTTGAGCCGCGCCTGGCCGGCGCCGAACAGCTTCTCGCGCAGCGTGCCCTGCTGGTAGTCGCGCTTGAAGGCGCCGCGGCGCTGCAGCTCGGGCACCACCAGTTCCACGAAGTCGGCGAAGCTCTCGTGCGCGAGCGCGTAGCCCAGGTTGAAGCCGTCGATGCCGGTCTCCTCCACCCAGGCCTGCATGCCGTCGGCGATGTCGGCCGGCGAGCCCACCAGCAGGTCGCCGCCGCCGCCGATGGCCACGCGGTCCAGCACCTCGCGCACGGTCCAGACGCGGCCCGGGTCGGCCGTGGTGTAGACCTCCAGCGCCGACTGCTGGGCGTTGGTCTTGACGTAGGTGATGGGGTCGTCGAGCGCGAACTTGGACAGGTCCACGCCGGTCCAGCGCGAGAACAGCGCGGCCGTGCCCTCCACGCTGGCATAGCGCAGGTAGTCGGCATGCTTGTCCTGTGCCTCCTGGCGCGTGCGGCCGGGAATGGCCGTCAGCGACTGGAAGAAGCGGATGTCGCGCGGGTCGCGGCCGATCTCGGCAGCACGCCGGCGCGTGTCGGCCACGAGGTCGCGCGCCACCTTGCGGCTGGGCGCGCTGATGAACACGCATTCGGCATGCTTCGCGGCGAATTCGCGCCCGCGCGTGGAGGCGCCGGCCTGGTAGAGCACCGGCGTGCGCTGCGGCGAGGGCTCGCTGATGAACACGCCCTCGCTCTGGAAGTGTTCGCCGTCGTGGCGCACCACATGGATCTTGCCGGGGTCGGTGAAGGCGCCGGTGGCGCGGTCGCGCAAGGCCGCGCCGTCTTCCCAGCTGCCCTCCCAGTACTTGTAGACCAGCTCCAGGTAGTCGTCGGCCACGGCGTAGCGGTCGTCGTGCTGGCGCGCGGCCTTGCCGTTGAAGGCCTTGGTGCCGCTGTCGCCGAAGCTGGTCACGATGTTCCAGCCGGCACGGCCGTTCGTGATGTGGTCCAGCGTGGCCATGCGGCGGGCGAACATGTAGGGCGGCTCGTAGGTCACGCTGCTCGTGATGCCGAAGCCGATGTGCTGCGTCACATGCGCCATGGCCGAGACCAGCAACAGCGGGTCCAGCCGCGGAAACTGCAGGCCCAGGCGCAGCGCCACGTCGCTGGAGCCCTGGTATACGTCGTACAGGCTGATGCCGTCGGCCAGGAACAGGCCATCGAACCTGCCGCGCTCGATGAGCTGCGCGAGGTCGGTCCAGTACGAGAGCTTGTGGTAGTCCACAGAGCGGTCGCGCGGGTGGCGCCACAGGCCGGCGGACAGGTGCGAGGGCGCGGCCAGCGCGAAGGCGTTCAAACGGATTTCCTGGGTCATCTGGAGTGCTGCGCGGCGGTGCCGCGGGTCATGGGGATCGGGCGGTTCACTTCCAGCGCACGTTGCGGAAGTTGTAGAACTTGCCGCCGCGCTGGGGCTCCCACCGCAGGCCGTTGTCGCGCGCGATGTTGAAGAACTGCTCGGACAGCAGCACGTCGAAGCCATCCTCGTTGAGGATGTTCGCGATCTGCTGGAACAGCGCGTCGCGCTTGCCGCGGTCGGACTCGGCCTCCAGCGTCGTCAGCAGCGCCTCGACCTCGGGGTTGAAGTAGTCCGACCAGGTGCCGGCCTTGCTCGCGCCGCCGGCCACCGGGTGCACCGGGTCGTAGATCGCGTTGGCGAACTGCGTGAAGTTCATCGGCCCGCTCTGGTGCGTGTTGTCCAGCCGGCCGAAGGCCACGGGGTCGATCACCTTGAGCTTGGCGCGGATGCCGACCTGCGACCAGTAAGCCGTGACGGCCTCGCAGATCGCGCGCTCGTAGACCGAGTAGCACAGCACCTCGGTGTCGAAGCCGTTCGGGTAGCCGGCCTCGGCCAGCAGCTTCCTGGCGCGCGCCGGGTCGTAGCCATAGGGGTTGCCCTTGCCCTGCAGCGCGCCGTAGGGGTAGGCCTTGGAGATGAAGGACGACAGCGGCGCGCCGGCCCCGTGCATCACGTTGCGGATGATGGCCTCGGTGTCGATGGCGTAGTTCAGCGCCAGGCGCACCTCGCGCCTGGCCAGCGGCGTGTTCGGCACGTTGGAGTACAGGCGCACGTGCAGCGGGCTGCCGGCCGGGCCGCTCTGCACCTCCACGCCGGGCGTCCTGCGCAGCCGCGCGAGGTCGCTGGCGCGCACGTCGTCGGCGATGTCGACCTCGCCGGCCAGCAGCGCATTGACGCGGCTGTTGGCGTCGGGCAGCACGCGGAACACCAGCTTCTCGATCTCGGGCTTGGGCCCGTAGTAGCCGTCGAAGCGCTCGAACACGAGCTGCTGGCCGATGGCGCGCGAAACCAGCCGGTACGGCCCCGAGCCGACCGGCGCCTGCGCGAAGGCCTCGGGTGTCTTGAGCGACTCGGTGTAGGCCTTGGGCAGGATGTACAGGTAGCCCGCCACCTTGTTGATGAAGGCACCATCGCGCCGCGTGAGGCGGATCACCACGGTCTGCGCATCGGGCGTGTCGATGCCCGCGATGAGGCCGGCGAAGTAAGGCCGGCGCGTGCTCTTGGTCTCGGGCTCGAGGATGCGCTCGAGCGAGTACTTCACGTCGGCCGACGTCAGCGCCGATCCGTCGTGGAACTTCACGCCGCGGCGCAGCGTGAAGCTGTAGCGCAGCCCGTCGGCACTGGCCTGGTAGGCCGTGGCCAGGCGCGGCTCGATGTGGCCGGCGATGTCGAAGCCGTACAGCGTGTCGAACAGCTGCCAGCCCGAGCGCGCCGAATCCACCGTGGTGGAGACCTGTGGATCGAGGTTGCCGATGTCCGAGAAGATGCCGACCACCACGGTCTTGCGGTCCACGGCGGGCTTGCCGCCCAGCGCGTGGGCACTGGTCGTGGCGGCCAGCGCGAGGGCAGCCGAAAGAAGCAGCGGGCGAAGGGACAAGGGCATGGCGTACGGACGGAGAAGGGCATGCAGTCTGGCGGCGCATGGCCCGCGGAATCAAGACGCTTTTTCGGCTATGCATATCGGAAAAGCTTCGTTGCCCCGTGGCGTGCGCCTGCCACCATGGAGCCCCTCTCCGGCCGTTCCCCGCACCGGCCGCTCGCGCCGTTCCCCACGTCTTTCCATGGCCCAGTACATCCTGCGACGCCTCGTGCAGGCCTTCTTCACGGTGTTCCTCGTCGTCGCGCTGATCTTCACGGTCGTGCGCGCGATCGGCGACCCCACGCACCTCATGCTGCCGCCCGAGGCGACCGAGTCCGACCGCCAGGTGCTGCGCGAGCAGATGGGCCTGGACCGGCCGCTGCCGCAGCAGTTCGCCAGCTTCGTCGGCGAACTCGCGCGCGGCGACTTCGGCAACTCCTACCGCTTCTCCAAGCCCGCGCTGGAGGTGGTGACCGGCGCGCTCGGTCCCACGCTGCAGCTCACGCTGGCGGCGCTGCTGGTGGCGCTGGCCATCGGCCTGCCGCTGGGCGTGGCCTCGGCCGTGTGGCCCGGCGGCGCGCTCGACCAGTTCGGCAAGCTGTTCTCGGTGTTCGGCCAGGCAGCGCCGCCGTTCTTCTTCAGCCTGATCTTCGTGAAGCTGTTCTCGCTGCAGTTCGGCTGGTTTCCCACGGGCGGCTACGGCGGCCTGAACCACATGGCGCTGCCGATGCTCGCGCTGGGCTGGTATGCGGCGGCCGGCATCGCGCGGCTCACGCGCTCGTCGATGGCGGCCGTGCTGCACAGCGAGTACGTGAAGTTCGCGCGCATCAAGGGCGTGCCCGAGCATGTGATCGTGCTGCGCCACGCGCTCAAGAACGCGCTGCTGCCCGTCATCACCTTCGTGTCGCTGCAGTTCGGCGTGCTGATGGGCGGCGCCGTGTCGGTCGAGGTGGTGTTCGCCTGGCCCGGCGTGGGCCAGCTGATCCTGGACTCGATCAACAACCTGGACTACACGGTGGTGCAGGCCGCAGTCACCGTCTCGGCCGTCGTGTTCGCGCTGGTCAACCTCGCGGTGGACCTGCTCTACGCGGTCATCGACCCGCGCATCCACTATGGCTGAACGCTCCCTGCAACTCACCCCCATCGTGCTGACCGAGACGCCGGCCGAGCCGACGTTCGCGGGCAGCGCGCCCGCGCGCAGCCGGCGCCGGCTGGCCCGCTTCCAGCTGGGGCTGGCGCTTCGCGGTGTTCGGCGCCGTGCTGGTCGCGGCGCTGTTCGCGCCCTGGGTCGCGCCGTTCGACCCGGTGGCGATCTCGCTGTCCGACACCTTCCAGCCGCCCTCGGCCACGCACTGGTTCGGCACCGACCAGCTGGGCCGCGACATTCTGTCCCGCGCCATCGCGGGCGCGCGGATCTCGCTCTTCATCGCGGCCTGCGCGGTGCTGCTGGCCGGCGTGCTCGGCACGGCGCTGGGCCTGGCCGGCGGCTACCTGGGCGGCGCGGTGGACGCGCTGGTCATGCGCCTGGCCGACATGCAGCTGGCCTTCCCGGCCGTGATCCTGGCGCTGGTGCTGTCGGGCGCCATCGGCGTGAACCTGTTCAACCTGATCCTGGTGCTGACGCTGGCCAACTGGGCCCGCTTCGCGCGCGTGGTGCGCGGCGAGGTGCTCTCGCTCAAGTCGCGCGACTTCGTGCTGCTGGCGCGGCTGGCCGGCGCCTCGCCGCCGTGGATCATGCTGCGCCACATCGCGCCCAACATCGTCGGCACCTTCGTCGTGCTGGCCACGCTGGACGTGGGCAGCGTGATCATCCTGGAGGCCACGCTGAGCTTCCTGGGCCTGGGCATCCAGCCGCCCACGCCCTCCTGGGGCTCCATGATCGCCGAGGGCCGCGGCTTCCTGTCCACGGCCTGGTGGGTCTGCGTGGCACCGGGCGCGGTGCTGATCGTCACGGTGCTGGCGGCCAACCTGCTCGGCGACGCGCTGCGCGACCGTTTGAATACCGCGATTCCCGAGAGTTGGTAGCAGAACCCACATGCCCGACATCCTCCTGGAAGCCCGCGACCTGACCACGCAGCTGGTCACGCCCACGGCACCAGTCACGGCCATCGACCATGTGAACCTGCGCGTGGCGAAGGGCCGCACGCTGGCCCTGGTCGGCGAATCCGGCTCGGGCAAGAGCATGACCTGCAGCTCCATGCTGCGCCTGCTGCCGGCCAACGGCCGCGTGGTCAAGGGCCAGGTGCTGTTCAAGGGCGAAGACCTGCTGCGCAAGACGCCGAAGCGAGATGCGCGCTGATCCGCGGCCGCCAGATCGGCATGGTGCTGCAGGACGCGATGACCTCGCTGAACCCGCTGATGACCATCGGCGACCAGATCGGCGAGATCTTCCGCTACCACCACGGCATCACCGACAAGGCCGAGCTGCGGCGCCTGTCCACCGCGGCGCTGGAGGCGGTGCAGATCCCGGCCGCCGCCGAGCGGCTGGACAGCTACCCCTTCCAGTTCAGCGGCGGCATGCGCCAGCGCGTGTCCATCGCCATCAACGTGGCGGCCGCGCCCGAGCTGCTGATCTGCGACGAGCCGACCACCGCGCTGGACGTGACCGTGCAGCTGCAGATCCTGAACCTGCTGCGCGAACTGCAGAAAAGCCGCCAGCATGACCATCGTCTTCATCACGCACGACCTCAAGCTGGCGGCCCAGTTCTGCGACGACGTGGCCATCATGTACGCCGGCCGCATGGTCGAGCGCGGCCCCATCGGCGAGGTGTTCCACCGCCCCGTGCACCCTTACACCGAAGGCCTGCTGCGCGCCGCGCCCTCGCTGGCCGACCTGCAGGAGCGGCTCAGGACCATCCCTGGCACGCCCCCCTCGCCGCGCGCCTGGCCGCAGGGCTGCCGTTTCGCGCCACGCTGCCTGCTCGCCGACGCGCGCTGCAACGCGCAGTACCCCAACTGGTTCGGCTGGGACGGGGGTCGGCGGGCCGTGGCCTGCTGGCGCACGCCCGAGCGGCTGGGTGTGCAGGACGCCCCGGGCGAGCCGGTGCAGCCGGTGGCTGAACTGGAGGCTGTGCGATGAGCAGGCCCTTCATCTCCGTCGCAACGCCCAGCGCCAGTACCAGGTCAGGCGCGGCCTGTTCGGCCGCGGCAGGACCCTGCACGCCGTGGCCGGCGTGAGCTTCGACGTGCCAGAGGGCTCCACCTTCGGCCTGGTCGGCGAATCGGGCTCGGGCAAGAGCACGCTGGCGCGGCTGGTGCTGGCGGCCGAGCCCGTCAGCGGCGGCAGCATCCGCGTGGGCGAGCATCAACTGGCCGGCCTGCAGGGCGCACGCCGCAAGGCCTTCCACCGCACGGTGCAGCCCGTGCTGCAGGACCCCTACTCGTCGCTGAGCCCGCAGATGCGCATCGCCGACATCATCGGCGAGCCGCTGCGCGTGCACGGACTGGCCGCACGCGGCGAGGTACTGGCCAAGGCCGAGGAACTGCTCACGCTGGTGGGCCTGGCGCCCGAGATGGCGCGCCGCCATCCGCACGAGCTGAGCGGCGGCCAGCGCCAGCGCGTGGCCATCGCGCGCGCGCTGGGCCTGCAGCCGCAGGCGCTGGTGCTGGACGAGCCGGTGTCGGCGCTCGACGTGTCGATCCAGGCGCAGATCCTGAACCTGCTCAAGGACCTGCAGCGCGCGCGCGGCCTGACCTACCTGCTGATCTCGCACGACCTGGCCGTGGTCGCTTACATGAGCGACCAGGTCGGCGTGCTGTACCTGGGCGAGTTCATGGAACTGGGCACGCGCGAGGACGTGGTCGGCCGCGCGCGCCACCCCTACACGCGCGCGCTGATCGCATCCAGCGAGAGCCGCGTCGAGTTCGGCGCCCACGGCCGTGGCCGACATCCCCTCGCCCATCGACCTGCCCGGCGGCTGCCGCTTCCAGTCGCGCTGCCCGCATGCCACGGCGCGCTGCGCGGCCGAGCGGCCTGTGCTGCGACCCGTGGGCATGGCGCACTGGATCGCCTGCCACTACGACATCGGGGCCGATGCCCCGGCCAGGCCGGTGCCCGACCCCTGCGCCGCAGCGGTCCCGCGCAGCCGCGGCGCGGCGCAGGCCACGACGGCAGCCGCCGAGACCGCACTGCGCTGACCGCGGCGGCCCGGTGGCCGCGGACATGCCGCGCGCGCATATGCAAGTGCGCAGACCTTCGTTGCCCGGCCTGCAGGCCGTCCCTAGAGTGCGGACCACCCTCGCCTGCGCTGCCGCGCGGCGGTTCCATCTCCACAACATCCACAGGAGTCATCGCATGTCTTGGTCCCTCTCCCGCATGCTGTCGGTCGCGGCCGTTTCCTTCGCCGCCTGGTCCGCAGCGGCCCAGGCCCAGCAGGTGCTCAGCATCGCGGCCTCGCCGGTGCCGCATGCCGAGATCCTCGAATTCATCAAGCCGCAGCTCAAGGCCCAGGGCATCGACCTGCAGGTGCGCGTCTATACCGACTACGTGCAGCCCAACCTGGTCGTCAACGACAAGCAGATCGACGCCAACTACTTCCAGCACCGCCCCTACCTCGCGTCCTTCAACAAGGACCGCAAGACCCAGGTGGCCGAGGTGCCCAACAGCGGCGTGCACATCGAGCCCTTCGGCGGCTATTCGCGCAAGATCAAGTCGCTGGCCGAACTCAAGGACGGCGCCGTGGTCGCGATCCCGAACGACCCGACCAACTCGGGCCGCGCGCTCGCGCTGCTGGCCCAGCAGGGCCTGGTGCAGCTCAAGGACCCGAGCAGCATCCAGGCCACCGCGCGCGACATCGTCGCCAACCCGCGCAAGCTGCAGTTCCGCGAACTGGAGGCCGCCCAGCTGCCGCGCGCGCTGCCCGACGTGGACCTCGCGCTGATCAACACCAACTACGCGCTGGAAGCCAAGCTCAGTCCGCAGCGCGACGCGCTGTTCCTGGAGAGCGGCCTGAATTCGGCCTACGCCAACTTCATCGCCGTGCGTGCCGAGCGCGTGGACGCACCCGAGATCCGCAAGCTCGTCGCGGCCCTGCACACGCCCGAGGTGAAGAAGTTCATCGCCGACAAGTACCAGGGCGCCGTGGTGCCGGCGTTCTGAGGAGAAAAAGGACATGCCCAGCACCGCCCGCCAGATCAAGCTCGGCGCCTTCCTGATGCAGACCGGCCACCACATCGCGGCCTGGCGCCACCCGGACGCGCAGGCCGACGCCGGCCGCAACTTCCGGCACTACGTGGAACTGGCGCGCAAGGCCGAAGCCGCCAGGTTCGACGCCGTGTTCCTGGCCGACGGCGTGGGCGTGCGCAGCACGCACCTGGAGTCGCTGGCGCGCACGGCGCGCGCCGACCACTTCGAGCCGCTCACGCTGCTGAGCGCGCTGGCGGCGGTGACCGAGCGCATCGGCCTGATCGCCACCGCTTCCACCTCGTTCAACGAGCCCTTCAACATCGCGCGCAAGTTCGCCTCGCTGGACCTGATCAGCGGCGGCCGCGCGGGCTGGAACCTGGTCACCTCCAGCGGCCAGGCCGAGGCGCAGAACTTCAACCGCGACGTGCACCTGGCGCATGCGCTGCGCTACGAGCGCGCGGCCGAGTTCCACGACGTGGTGACGGGCCTGTGGGACAGCTGGGAGGACGACGCCTTCCCGCGCGACAAGGCTTCCGGCCAGTACCTGGACGCCGACAAGCTGCATGTGCTGCAGCACCGCGGCAAGCACTTCCAGGTGCGCGGCCCGCTCAACGTGGCGCGTTCGCCGCAGGGCCGGCCCGTGGTGGTGCAGGCCGGCGCGTCGGAGGACGGCAAGGAACTCGCGGCGCGCACGGCCGAGGTGATCTTCGTCGCGCACCAGACCTTCCAGGAGGCGCAGGACTTCTACGCCGACATCAAGGCGCGCGTGCAGCGCTACGGCCGCCACCCCGACGACGTGAAGATCATGCCGGGCATCTTCCCCGTGGTCGGTCGCACGCAGGCCGAGGCCGAGGCCAAGTTCCAGCAGCTGCAGGACCTGGTCCATCCGGTGGTCGGCGTGGCGCTGCTGTCCACCGTGATCGGCGACGGCGACATCGACCTGTCCGGCCATCCGGTCGACGGCCCCCTGCCCGAGCTGCCGGAGACCAACGGCCCCAGGAGCCGCCAGCGCCTGCTGCTGGACCTGGCGCGCCGCGACGGCCTGACCATCCGCGACCTGTACCTGCGCATCGCGGGCGCGCGCGGCCACCAGCAGGTGGTGGGCACGCCCGAGAGCATCGCCGACCAGCTGCAGCAGTGGTTCGAGCAAGGCGGCGCGGACGGCTTCAACATCATGGCGCCCTGGCTGCCGGGTGGCTTGGACGACTTCATCGAACTCGTGCTGCCGGAGTTGCGGCGGCGCGGGCTGGTGCGCACGGCGTACGAGGGGACGACGCTGCGGGAGCATCTGGGGTTGAAGCGGCCTGGGCATCGGGCTGCCGTGCGGCGGACGGTGCAGGCGGCCGCCTGACGATCGGTCGGCGTCCACCGCCGATCGGCCAGTTCAGCTGGCGACGCGAAACGCACCGTCGGCGCGGGAGCGCACGCAGCAGCGTGCTCCATCAACCGGCCGCGCCCGAGCAATCCTGCCGAACCAATCCCGTCCGTGGTGCCCCCCGAGAACTCGTGCGGGAAGCGGCTCGCCGTGGCGGCCGGCAGGCCCACGCGCTCCAGTGTCTGGCGGATGCGTGCGACGCGCGCTGGCGGGGCCAGCTTCTCGTGCAGGCCCGGCCCGCCATGGCGCCGCGCGCCCACGCCGAGCCAGGGTCTGACGGCCGATCCGTTCACCGCTTCTCAATGCGTGCGGCCCAGCAGTTCGTAGCTCGCGTCGTCCTGCGCGGTGGACCGGCGCCCGCGGCCCCAGCCCACGGCACGCCGGTACGCGCCGGCCTGGGCGGTGGCGAAGCCCTCCAGCTCGTCGGTCGTGGCGGCGCGGTCGGCGATGGGCGCCACGTACAGCGCATCCTCGGGGCAATACAGCTCACACATGAAGCAGGTCTGGCAGTCGTGCTGGCGCGCGATGCGCGGGATGCCGTCGGCCACGGCCTCGAACACGCGCGTGGGGCAGGCCTGCACGCAGATGTTGCAGCCGGTGCAGCGCGCGGCATCGACGATTTCGATCATGCGGCCTCCAGCACGGGCGTGCGCACCGCCTGCCGGCCGGTCCAGACCTCGTCCAGTCCGCCGCTCAGCACGCGGTGGCGCTGCGCCGGATCGCTCTGCCCGTGCTCGGCGCGCCGGTGCATGCCGCGCGTCTCGGTGCGGGCCAGCGCGCTGCGGTACATCCAGCGCGCATTGGCCAGCAGGGCGGCGGCTTCCCGCGCGCGCAGCAGCGCCTCGACGTCGCCGGCAGCCGCGCGCGCGCCGCCGGCACGCAGGCGGGCCCACAGCGCATCGAGCCGGCCGAGCGAATCCTCCAGCGCGCCGGCCTCGCGCACCCAGTTGCGCTCGGTCGGGAACACCTCGGCCTGCACCGCGCGCACGAGCGCGCCGCTGTCCACGGCCGCGCCCGTGCTGTCTCGCAGGAAGATGCCGCCGGCGCGGCGCAGCGGCCGTGCCGCACCCCCTGCCAGCGGCTGCACGGCCCGCGCGAAGGCGGCCGCACCGGCACCGGCCCAGAAGCCCGAGGACAGCGCCCAGGCCGCGTTGTGGCTGCCGCCGCCCGTGAATCCGCCGCAGATCAGCTCGCGCGTGGCCACGTCGCCGGCCGCGTAGAGGCCGGGCACCGTGGTCGCGCAATCGTCCGCCACGAGGTCCAGCCCGCCCGTGCCGCGGACCGTGCCCTCCAGGCGCAGCGCGACCGGGAACAGCCGCGTGAACGGGTCGATGCCGAGCCGGTCGAAGGACAGGAAGAAGTTGGGCTGGGCGCTGCGCATCCAGGCGCGGATCTGCGTGTCGGCCTTGTCCAGCCGCGCGTAGACCGGGCCGCTGCGCAGGCGCTGCGCGATGATGCCGCGCCCGCGCGACGAGCCCGCGCCTTCGATGGGCTGGCCGCCTTCGTCGTAGAACGTGGCCCAGTTGTAGAACAGCGACTTGGTGACGGAGGAGAACGCCGGCCCCAGGCCGTAGGCGTTGGAGAACTCCATGCCCGACAGCCGCGCGCCGGCCTCGGCCGCCATCAGCGCGCCGTCGCCGGTCAGGAGGTCGCAGCCCAGCGCCTTGCTCAGGAAGGCGCAGCCGCCCGTGGCCAGCACCACGGCGCCGGCCCGCACGGCCCAGGTATCGCCCTGCGCGCGCCCCACCCCGAAGGCACCGGCCACCGTGCCCTGCGCATCGCGCAGCAGTTCCAGCGCGGGGCTGTGGTCGAGGATGCGCACGCCTGCGGCCTTGGCCTGCTTGCGCATGAGCCGCATGTACTCGGGGCCCTGCAGCGAGTTGCAGCGCAGCCGGCCCGCGTCGTCGGCCGGGAACGGGTAGCCCCATTCCTGCAGTCGCTGCACGTTGTCCCAGGTCTGGGCCAGCACGCGGTCCATCCAGGCCGTCTCGGCCAGTTCGCCGCCGAGTGCATAGCGGCTGGCCTTGGCCTTCTCGCGCGCGTCGCCACCGGGGTCCACATGCCACAGTCCCGTGCCGGCTGGCGCCGTCGCGCCGGAGGTGCCGCAGAAGCCCTTGTCGGCCAGCACCACGCGCGCGCCCAGCGCAGCGGCGCTGATGGCAGACCAGGTGCCCGCCGGGCCGCCGCCGATGACCAGCACGTCGGCCACGATCTGCCGCGCCGCACCGAGGTCGGCCTGCGCCGAAGCGCCGGGCCCGGATCGCACTGTCGTTGCCATGGCTCTGCTCCCGAACTGCAAAGCCGTGGAACTTAGCCCGCACCGCCCATGCGCACTACGAAGCTTTGCGCCTATGCATCTGCGCGAACCGCAGAACGCGGAACGGATATGCATAGACGCATCGCTTCCTTCACCGCGTGCAGGCCCAAGGCTAAGGTGGCTCGCGTCCACCGACCTTTCAAAGGAAAACGGCATGAGCCAGACCACCGTGCAGCACGCACCCGCAGCCACCGACCGCCCGCCCGTGCTGAGCGAAGCCGTGCTGGAGCGCATCGGCGCGCGCGCCGCGGGCTACGACCGCGAGAACCGCTTCTTCGACGAGGACCTGGACGACCTGCGCCGCGCCAACTACCTCAAGCTCTGGGTGCCCAAGGCGCTCGGCGGGCTGGGCTACCAGCTGCCGCAGGTGCTGCGCGAGCAGACCCGCCTGGCCTACCACGCGCCGGCCACCGCGCTGGCCATCAACATGCACCTGTACTGGAGCGGCACGGCCGCCCACCTGAACCAGCGCGGCGACCACTCGGCCGACTGGATCCTGGACGAGATCGCAGCCGGCAGGATCTTCGCGGCCGGCCATGGCGAGCCCAACAACGACCTGGGCCTGGCCGGCTCCACCGTGCGCGCCGAGCCCCTGGAAGGCGGCGCCTACCGCTTCACGGGCCGCAAGGTGTTCACTTCTCTGGCACCGGTCTGGGACTGGCTGGGCGTGCACGGCCTGGACGATTCCGACCCCGCGAACCCGCGCATCGTGCACGCCTTCATCCGCCGCAGCGATCCTGGCCACCGCACCGAGCCGACCTGGGACGCGCTGGGCGTGCGCGCCACGCGCAGCGACGACACCGTGCTCGAAGGCGCCGTGGCCGACGCCGCCCATGTCACGCGCGTGCTGCCGGCCGGCCCGCCGAACGACCCCTTCGTCGAAGGCATCTTCGGCGCCGCCATCCTGCCGATCGCGGCCGTCTACCACGGCATCGCGCAACGCGCGTTCGACCTGGCCATCGCATCGGCGCGCAAGCGCACATCGGCGGCACTGGGCGGCAAGAGCCATGCGCACCACCCCATCGCGCAACTGAACGTTTCCAAGGCCGCGATCGAACTGGACGCGATTGCCGCACTGCTCGACCGCACGGCCCAGGACTGGGCGAACGGCGTGGACCACGGCCCGCTGTGGCCGGCCAAGCTGCTGGCGGCCAAGCAGCATGCCGTGGACGGCGCACGCCGCGTGGTCGACCTGGCGACGGAGGTGGTCGGCGCCTCCTCGCTGCTGCGCCGCAACGCGCTGGAGCGGCTGGTGCGCGACGTGCGCTCGGGCCCCTTCCATCCGCCGAACACCGTGGCCAGCCACGACGTGATCGGCAAGAGCTGGCTGGGGGTGCTGGGCGAAGCGGCCTGAGCACTGCACGCGCACGCGACAGGGGCCCGCCGAGCGGGCCCCTTTGCATCGGGGGCGCGGTCAGGCAGCCTGGCGCAGCCGCTCCAGCCAGGCGCCGACCTTCTGGGCGATGGCCTCGGGCTGCTCTTCCTGCACGAAGTGGATGCCGGCGCCGGCCGCCTCGACCTCGAGCTGGCGGATGTTGGCGCGGGCCCAGGCCAGCACGTCGGGCGTGACCAGGAAGCCGGGCTCGAAGGTCAGCAGCAGCTTGGGCGTGTCGCTGTTCTGGAGCCAGGGCTCGGCCTGCGCGAGGAAGGCCACGCTGGCGGCCGGATCGCCGTCGATCGGCAGGTTGCGCGGGCCGGCCAGGATGGCGCGGCGCGAATCCGGCGTAGGAAACGGCGCCTGGTAGCAGGCCAGGTCGTCCGGCGCCAGCGGCTTCAGAAAGAACCAGGGGAACAGCTCGGTCAGGAAGCGGTTCTCGTGCAGTACGAAGCGCTCGCCCTCGCCCGGACGGCGCAGCTGCGCGCGCCTGGCGATGAAGTCGGGCGACACGGCTGCGCCGTCGATGGCACGCAGCACGGGCTCGAAGAAGGCCACGGCACGCACGCGCCCGGGGTGGCGGCTGGCCCAGTTCAGGCCGAACGCGGCACCGTAGTCCTGCAGCACCAGCGTGGCGTTGCGCAGGTCCAGCGCGTCGAACCAGGCGTCGACATAGCGCTGCTGGTCCGGCAGCGTGTAGTCGATGGGCGGGCGGCCCGAATGGCCGTAGCCGACCAGGTCGGGCGCCAGCAGCCGGCCCCGGCCCTGCAGGCGCCGGAAGATGTGGCGCCACAGGAAGGAGCTGGTCGGGTTGCCGTGCAGGAAGACGATGGGGTCGCCCGTGCCATCCTGGCCATGGGCGACGGTGTGGATGTGGCTGTCCAGCACCGGCACGTCGAAGGCCTGCGTGCCCTCGCCGAAGGCCGGGTGCGGTGCGTGGGGGGAAGCGGTGTGCTGCGTCATGCCGGCGTCCTCATGCGGCGAAGAACTGCGCGTCGGGCAGCACGTTGAGCGCGATGGTCAGGCGGTTGCCGTACGAGAAGAAGGCCGAGACCTCGAACACCTCGAGGATCGCCGCCTCGCCGAAGCCCAGCGCCTTCAGGCGGTCGATGTCGGCCTCCCCAACGCTGTGCGGCGCCGCGGCCAGCTTGTGCACGGTGTCGGCCAGCGCGCGCTCGCGCGGGGCCAGCGGCACGTCGTGGTGGTTGCGCGCGATGCGGTCGGCCAGCACGGGTTCGCCGCCGAGCGCCGCGGCCAGCGCGGGCCGGTGGTTGAACACGCAGTAGCTGCAGCCCGTCGCGGCCGAGGTGACCACGGCGATGAGTTCGCGGTCGGAGGCCGTCAGGTGGCTGTTGCTGGGGTCGAACAGGTGCTCGTAGAAGGCCATGATGCGCAGCGCCGTGGCCGGGTTGGCCGACAGCGCGGTCAGGAAGTTGGGCACGAAGCCGAACTTCTTGCGCACGCCGGCGTGGATCTCGCGCAGCTTGGGCGGTAGTTCGCTCTCGGCGGGCACGCGCAGGCGCGAGACGGGCTCGCTGACGAGGTGGGCGGTGGCGGTAGTGCGTTCGGCGACTTGGCTCATCTGGATTCGGCTCCTTGGGCGGTGGTGCGGTAGAGGAAGAGCGCCCTGCCGGCAGGGGCTCGCGCCGCAGTCCGGCGGCGCTGCGCCGCAACGGCCGAACCAGTCTAGGAACAGCGCCTGCCTGGCGCTGCGCCCATTGCGCATGTCGATATGCAGGAAACCCGGGGTCAGAGGATGAATTCGCGGTAGCGCTCGAACCACTCGAAGCCGCTGCGCATGTTGGCCATGCGCAGCCGCTCGGCCGCCGCGGCGTCGCCGGCGCGCAGGGCGTCCAGCACCGCACGGTGCTCCTGCAGGGCCAGTTCGGCACGGCCGGGCAGGATGATGATGCGCCGCCCCAGGTAGCGGATCTTGTCGCGGATGCTGTCCAGCATCTCGGCCAGCGTGGCGTTGCGGGCGTGCCGGATGACGTCCTGGCGGAAGGCCTCGTAGCAAGCCAGGAAGCCCAGGAAGTCGCCCTGCGCCAGCAGGCGCGGCATGTCCTCGTCGAATACGCGCGCATGGCCGGCCCAGTCCTCGGGCCTGGAGTTCTGCGCGGCCAGCCGCGCGCACATGCCCTCCAGGGCCTCGCGCACCGCGAAGATCTCGGCCACCTGCGCGAAGTCGGGCTGCGCCACCACGGCGCCCTTGTTCGGGATGCGCTCGATCAGCCCGCGCATCGCCAGCGCCGCGAACACCTCGCGCACCTGGGCCCGCGAGACGTTGAACTCGGCCGCCAGGTCCACCTCCTTGAGCTTGCTGCCCGGCAGGATCTGGCGCGCGCTGATGCGCTCGCGCAGCACGCGCTCGATGGACGGCAGCGCGTCCAGTTCCAGGTTGTCGGTCATCGGCGAAAGCTCCTCGTCGCGCAAAAAATTTATCGACATTCTTGTCGGCATTCATGTCATCTCTTATGTGTTTTTCAATGTTGCTCATGCGCAATGGGCGCATGCAGACGCGCGTGCCGTGCCTAGAGTGCGGGTCGTGAGCACGCATGTCCCGACCCGAACTTCCGCCGTGGCGCCAGCGCCGCGCCCCAGCCTGCCAGGCGCCGGACGCTGGCTGGCGCAGCGCTCCAGCCGCTTCGGCCTGGTGCTGCTCTTGCTGGCCGTGTGGCAGGCCATCTGCAGCGCCGGCTGGGCCAGCCCCACGCTGCTGCCCTCGCCCGCCGCCGTGGCCGACACGCTGTGGTATCTGCTGCGCGAGGGCGAGCTGGCCCGCCATGTGGGCGCCAGCGCTGCGCGCGTGTTCCAGGGCTTCGCGGTGGCGGCGCTGGCGGCCCTGGCGCTGGGCATCGCGATGGGCGCCTACCGGCGGCTGGACGGCTTCGTCGACCTGCTGATCCAGATCCTCAAGCCGGTGCCGCCGATCGCCTGGATTCCGCTGTCCATCCTGTGGTTCGGCATCGACGAGGGCGCCAAGGTCTTCATCATCGCGCTGGGCGCGTTCTTCCCGATCCTGGTCAGTACGGTGGACGCGGTGCGCCAGACCGATGGGCGCTTCGTCGAGCTGGCGCGCGTGCTCGAGCTGCCACGCAGCCTGTTCATCCGCCGCATCGTGCTGCCAGGGGCCCTGCCGCAGATCATGAGCGGGCTGCGCCTGGGCCTGGCCATGGCCTGGATGTGCGTGGTGGCGGCCGAACTCATCGCGGCCTCGCGCGGCGTGGGCTTCCTGATCATGGACGGGCGCGCCATGTCGCAGGCCGACCTGGTGGTGGCCGGCATGGTGCTCATGGGCCTGCTGGGCAAGCTGACCGACGATGTGCTGCGCCTGGCCGAGCAGCGGCTGATCCGCTGGCGTCCGCGCTTCGAGGGGCTGTGATGGCCAGCGGCGCCCACCCCAGCCCGGCCGGCCTGGCCCTGCGCCACGTCGGCGTGGAGTTCGCCGCGCGCGACGGCAGCCGCGTGCGCGCACTGCAGGACGTGAGCCTGGACTTCGCGGCCGGCGCGGTCAGTTGCATCATCGGTGCCAGCGGCTGCGGCAAAAGCACGCTGCTGCGCATCCTCGCGGGCCTGGAGACGCGCCACGGCGGCCAGGCCAGCATGGACGGCCAGGACATCGCCCGGCCCGGCCTGGACCGCGGCATCGTGTTCCAGGACCACCGTCTCGTGCCCTGGATGACGGTGCGCCAGAACCTCGCGCTGGCCCTGCACGGCCAGAACGCGGCCGCACGCGACGCGGCCATCGCCTCGGCCCTGGTGCTGGTCGGGCTGGAGAGTTTCGAGCAGGCCTTTCCGCACCAGCTGTCAGGCGGCATGGCGCAGCGCGTGGCGATCGCGCGCGCGCTCGTGCACCGACCGCGCGTGCTGCTGCTGGACGAGCCCTTCGGCGCGCTGGACGCGCTCACGCGCATGCAGCTGCAGGACGCGCTGCTGCGCATCCACGCCCACGAGCGCATCACCACGGTACTGGTCACGCACGACATCGAGGAGGCGCTGTACCTGGGCGACCGCATTGCCGTGCTGTCGAGCCGGCCCGGCCGCGTGATCGCCGACTTCGAAGTCGAGCTGCCGCGCCCGCGCCGGCGCAGCGACCCGGCGTTGGCCGCGCGCCGCACCGAGATCTACCAGGACTTCTTCACGCCGCGGGCCGACCCGCACACCTTGCCAACCGCTTCCTAGAAAGAATCCCATGCGTCGTCACTTCCTGCGCACCCTGTCTGCCATGGCCCTGGCCGCCGGCACCGCCCAGCTGCCCGTGCGGGCCCAATCCTCGGCATCGTCCGGCGAGCTGCGCATCGGCTTCATGCCCTTCGTGCCCTACTCCGCCATCCTGCTGGCGCGCCAGAACGGCTGGGTCGAGGAAGAACTCAAGAAGCTCGGCCACGCCAGCGCCAAGGTCAGCTGGACCCAGTTCGCCGGCGGCCCGCCGGTGAACGAGGCCTTCGCCTCCGGCAACATCGACGTCGCCGCGCTGGGCGACACACCGGCGCTGGTCGGCCACGCCTCGGGCATCGACAACCGGCTCGTCGGCCTGGCCTACAAGGGCGGCGGTGCCCAGGCCCTGCTGGTGCGCGCCGATGCGCCCTACCGCAGCGTGAAGGAACTCAAGGGCAAGAAGGTCGCCACGCTGCGCGGCGGCAACGTGCACGAGCTGCTGGTGCTGATCCTGGCCGAGGCCGGGCTCAAGCTCTCGGACGTGGAGTTCATCAACCTGGGCCTGCAGGACCAGGGCACGGCGCTGCTCAAGGGCGACATCGAGGCCGCGCTGGCCTGGGACCCGCTGTTCACACGGCTGGAGACCGAGGGCAGCGCGCGCATCCTGCGCGACGGCCAGGGTCTCAAGAACAACCTGAACCCGATCATCGCGTCGGCCGCCGTGCTCAAGGAACGGCCCGATTTCGTCAAAGCCTACCTGCGCGCGGCCGAGCGCGGCGCGCAGGCCCTGCGCGGCCAGCCGGAGGCATCGGCCAAGGCGCTGGCCCAGGGCTTCGGCCTCACGCCCGAGCAGACGCTCAAGGCCTTCTCGCGCTCGGTCTGGCTGCCGCCCGTGGACGCCGAGGTCCGCGCCGAGCTGAACCGCTCGGTCGGCTTCCTGCTGGACAACCGGCTGGTGCGCAACAAGCTCGACGTCGAGCGCTTCGTCGACCTGGGCACCAGCGCAGCCTGATGCCCGCGCACGCCCGCCTGCACGTCCGCCTTGACGAGGCCGCGCTGCGCAACTGGCCGCGCGCGCTGGCGCAGGTGCTGCGGCTGGAGCGCGATGGGGCGACGGCCGTGCTGCTGCCCCAGGTGGCCGGTGGCCTGGAGCCGCTGACGCTGGCTGCCGGCCTGGCCGCGCAGACGCAGCGCATCGGCCTCGTGGTCGGCATCGCCCCGCGCGTGACGCCGCCCTACACGGCCGCGCGCCGGCTGGCCGCGCTCGACCATGCCAGCCAGGGCCGCATCGGCTGGTTTCTGGCGGAGGACACCGACGCGGAACGCGCCGCCGACTACCTGACCGCCGCGCGCGCGCTGTGGGACAGCTGGGGCGAGGACCTGCACCGCATCGACCGCGCCGCGGGCCGCTACATCGACACCACGGGCATCCGCGCCGCCGACCACCGCGGGCCGTTCTACCGCAGCGCCGGGCCGCTCGACATCCCGCGCCCGCCGCAGGGCCACCCGGTGTTCTACGCCGAACGCGCCGCGCCGGGCGTGGACATGCTGCTGTCCGGCCAGGCCGTGCACCCCGGCACCGTGTCTGCCGCGCCCGCCACGCTGCGCGCGCGGCTGGGCCTGCCCCACCCCACGCCACCCCGCCATGCCATCGCCCGCTGACGACTTCCCACTGCTGTTCGCCAACGCGCTGGTCACGGGCCACCACGAGGCGGCCTGGCGCCATCCCGACGCCGAGCCCGGGCGGCTGCGCGACATCGGCTACTACCAGGCGCTGGCGCGCACGGCCGAGCGCGGCGGCTTCGACGCGCTGTTCGTGGCCGACTTCTTCGTCTACTACCCCGGCATCGCGCACAGCCCGCGCTGGGAGCTCGATCCGCTCACGGTGCTGGCGGCCGTGGCCGCGGCCACCGAACGGCTGGGCCTGATCGCCACGGCCTCGGCCAGCTTCTCGGCGCCCGAGGAAATCGCGCGCGCCTTCGCCACGCTGGACCAGCTGAGCGCGGGCCGCGCGGCCTGGAACATCGTGACCAACGGCGAGCCGCGCGCGGCCGCCAACTTCGGCCTGGACCGGCCCGTGCCGCACGGCGAGCGCTACGCCCGGGCCCAGGGCGCCGTGGAAGCGGTGCTGGCGCTGTGGGCCGGCGCGCCGGCCAGCGGCGTGCCCGCGCCCGTGCAGCCAAGGCCCGTGCTCGTGCAGGCCGGCTCCTCGCCGGATGGCCGCGACTTTGCAGCGCGCTACGCCGACGTGGTGTTCACGGCCCAGGGCACGCTGGAAGCCGGCCGCGCGTTCCGCGCCGACCTGCGCGCGCGCGCCCGCGCAGCCGGCCGGCCCGACGCACCGCGCGTGGTGGTCGGCCTGAGCCCGTCGATCGGCACCAGCCGCGCCGACGCGCTCGCGCGCAAGGCCGCGCTCGATGCGCTGATCCCGACGGAGGTCTCGCTGGCCTGGCTGGAAGGCTTCGGCATCGCCCTGGCCGGCCACGACCTGGACGGCCCGCTGCCGCCGCAGCTCGGCGACGTGGCGCAGTTCGAAGGCATCCGCAGCCGCTTCGGCGTGATCGCCGACGTGATCGCGCGCGAGCGCCCGCCCAGCGTACGCGCGCTGCTGCATCTCCTGGCCGGCAGCCGCGGCCACGCCACCGTGGCCGGTACGCCGCCGGACATTGCCGACCACATCGCGGCCTGGCACGCCGGCGGCGCGGCCGACGGCTTCATGCTGATGCCGCACCTGCTGCCGACCGACCTCACGCTGTTCGTCGACACGGTGGTGCCGCTGCTGCAGGCGCGCGGCCTGCGGCCCGCGCAGCCGGTGGACGGCACGCTGCGCGACCGCCTGGGGCTGGCGGCGCTGCCCGCCTGAACACCCTTCCTCTTCTCGACACATCCAAGGAATTCCCGACATGTCCCAACGTCTGATCGGCAAGGTCGCCTTCGTTTCCGGCGGCGCCCGTGGCCTCGGTGCCTCGCACGCGCGGCGCTTCGTGCGCGAAGGCGCGCGCGTGGTCATCGGCGACCTGCTCGAGCAATCCGGGCGCGCGCTGGCCGAGGAACTCGGCGCCGAGCATGCGCTGTTCGTGCGGCTGGACGTGACCGACGAAGCCTCCTGGCAGTTCGCGCTGGAGCAGGCCGAGGCCCGCTTCGGCCCCATCTCCATCCTCGTCAACAACGCCGGCATCCAGAAGCTGGGCAGCGTGCTCGACAGCACGCTGGAAGACTTCGACGCCGTGGTGCAGGTGAACCTGAACGGCACCTTCCTGGGCACCAAGGTCGTCGCGCCCTCGCTGATCCGCGCGGGCGGCGGCAGCATCATCAACGTCTCGTCCATCGCCGGCATGCTGGGCCTGCCCAACACGGTCGGCTACGTGGCGGCCAAGTGGGCCGTGCGCGGCATCACCAAGGCGTCCGCGCTGGAACTGGGGCCGCACCACATCCGCGTGAACTCCATCCACCCGGGCCGCATCGTGACCGAACTCACGGCCGGCCTGAACGCGCCGATCCGCCCCAACCAGCTCATCAAGGAGCCCGGCCAGCCCGAGGACGTGAGCAACCTCGTGGCCTTCCTGGCCAGCGACGAGTCGCGCTTCAGCACGGGCGCGGAGTTCATCGTCGACGGCGGCCGCTACGTCGGCGAAGCGGATCCAGTCCAATGAGCACGGAGACGATCGCGCTGCGCCAGCGCTACGACCAGTTCATCCACGGCGAATGGGTGCCGTCCGCGGATGGGCGGACTCTTGACATCGAGGACCCGTCCACCGGCCAGGTCATCGCGCAGAGCGCGCGCGGCGGCGCGGCCGACGTTCAGCGCGCCGTGGCCAGCGCCGAACAAGGTCTGGCCACCTGGCGCGCGCTGGCCCCGGTCGAGCGCGGCCGCGTGCTGGCGCGCATCGGCGAGCAGGTGCGCCGCCACCTCGACGACCTGACCGCGCTGGAGAGCCTGGACACGGGCAAGCCGACCTGGGTCGCGCGCGCCGAGGTCGAGACCTGCGCGCGCTACTTCGAGTACTTCGCCGGCGTGGCCGACAAGCAGCTCGGCGAGGTGATCCCGGCCAGCCGCGAACACCTGATGTACGCCCAGCGCGAGCCCTATGGCGTGACGGCCCACATCATTCCCTGGAACGCGCCGCTCACGCAGGCCGGCCGCGGCGCCGCGCCCGCGCTGTGCGCCGGCAACGCGGCCGTGCTCAAGCCCGCGGAGGAGACGCCGATCACCACGCTGGAGTTCGCGCGGCTGGCCATCGAGGCGGGTCTGCCGCCCGGCGTGCTGAACGTGGTGACGGGGCTGGGCCAGGAGGCCGGCGCGGCGCTGGTCAGCCACCCGGGCGTGCGCAAGATCTCGTTCACGGGATCGGTGGAGACCGGCCGCGTGGTGCTGCGCGCGGCGGCCGAACGCATCGTGCCGGCCACCGTGGAACTCGGCGGCAAGTCGCCCTTCCTGGTGTTCGACGATGCCGACCTGGACCGCGCCGCGACGCTGGCCATCAAGGCCTTCGTGCTGAACTCGGGCCAGATCTGCTCGGCCGGCACGCGGCTGCTGGTGCAGCGCGGCGTGCAGCGCGCGTTCACCGACAAGCTCGTCGAGCGCCTGGCCGCGCTGCGCGTGGGCCCGGGCCGCGACAACCTGAACCTGGGCCCGCTGGTCTCGGCGCGCCAGCTCGAACGCGTGCAACGCTACCTGGCCATCGGCCGCGCCGAGGGCGCGCAGCTCGTGCACGGCGGCGACCGCCCGGCCGGCGTGCCGGTGGCCGGCCACTACCTGCAACCCACGCTGTTCACCGAAGGCCACAACGGCATGCGCATCGCGCGCGAGGAAATCTTCGGCCCCGTGGCCGTGGTCATCCCGTTCGAGACCGAGGAAGAAGCCGTGGCGATCGCCAACGACAGCGACTTCGGCCTCGCGTCCGCCGTCTGGACCGCCGACGTGGGCCGGGCCCATGCGCTGGCCGAACAGTTGCAGTCCGGCCAGGTCTACGTCAACGACTACCAGCCCGTGGGCGTCGAAGCTCCGTTCGGCGGCTACAAGCAGAGCGGCTACGGCCGCGAGAAGGGCCTCGCGGCGCTGCACGACTACAGCCAGCTCAAGACCGTCATCGTCCACAAGGGCCACCGGCGCCCCGCCGCCTGAGGCCCTCTTCCTTCCTGTCTCCCCGCCACCATCCTCATGCAACGCAGAACCTTTGGCCTTGCCGCCCTGGCCGCCACCGGGCTGGCCGGCCGCGCTTTCGCGCAGGCCCCCTACCCGGCCAAACCCATCACCATGCTGGTCGGCTTCGCGGCCGGCAGCGCCACCGACGTGGTGGCGCGCGTGGTGTCCAACAGCCTGGCCCAGCAGCTGGGGCAGCCCGTGGTGGTGCAGAACCTCACGGGCGCGGCTTCCACGATCTCCACGGCGGCCGTGGCGCGCGCCGCGCCCGATGGCTACACGCTGACCACGGTGTCGGGCGCGCTGGCCATCGGCCCGGCCATCTACCGGGATCTCAAGTACGACGTGGCGCGCGACCTCGAACCCATTGGCCTGGTCGGCACGCTGCCCACGGTGCTGCTGGTGCGCGAGGGACTGCCCGTGCGCACGCTGGCCGAATTCATCGTCCACGCGCGCCGCGAGGGCAGCAAGCTCAACTACGGCTCCTCGGGCATCGGCGGCTCCACCCACCTGGGCACCGAACTGCTCGGCGAGGCCATCGGCGCGCGCATGACGCACATCCCCTACCGCGGCAACGGCCCGGCCGGCGCAGCCCTGCTGGCCGGCGAGATCGATGTGCTGCTGGACACCGTGCTGCTGGCCGCGCAGTCCACGCGGACGGGCCGCGTGCGCGCGTTGGCGGTGACGGGCGCGCAGCGTTCGCCGGCCCTGCCCGAGGTGCCGACCTTCGCCGAGGCCGGCCTGCCGGGCTTCGACGCCTCGATCTTCTTCGGCCTCATGGGGCCGGCCGGATTGCCTGCGGCCGTCACGGCGCGGCTCAACGCGGCGCTGGCCGCGGCCTTGCAGGCGCCCGAGGTGCAGCGCCAGCTGGCCGAAACCGGCGGCCTGCGGCTCACGCCCGGCACGCCGCAGCAGATGCGCGCGCTGGTCGGCGCCGAACTGGCCAAGTGGCAGACGGTGGCGCGCCAGTCCGGGATCCAGGCCGAATGAGCGCCACGCCCGAACCCCCGCGCCAGGGCCCGCTGGCACCCTACAAGGTGCTGGAAATCGGCTCGACCATCGCCGGCCCGTTCTGCGGCCGGCTGTTCGCCGATTTCGGCGCCGAGGTGGTCAAGGTCGAGGCTCTGGAAGGCGATCCCGTGCGCGCCATGGGCGAGCACGTGGACGGCCACTCGCTGTACGCGGCCAGCATCCTGCGCAACAAGGCCAACGCGGCCATCGACCTGCGCACCGAGGCCGGCCGTGCGCTGGTGCGCCGGCTCGCGGCGCAGGCCGACGTGGTGGTCGAGAACTTCCGCCCCGGCACGTTGGAGAAATGGGGACTTGCATACGAGCGGCTGCGCGCGGACAACCCCGGCCTGGTGCTGGTGCGCATCAGCGGCTACGGCCAGACCGGCCCCTACGCGGGCCGGCCCGGCTACGGCGTGATCAGCGAGGCCATGAGCGGACTGCGCAGCGTCACAGGCGATGCCGACCGTCCGCCCCCGCGCATGAACACCTCGCTGACCGACTACCTGACCGGCCTGTACGCGGCCTTCGGCACGATGGTCGCGCTGGACCACCGCAACCGCACGGGCGAAGGCCAGGTGGTCGATGCGGCTCTGTACGAATGCGGCTTCAGCCTCATGGAGCCGCATGTGGGCGCCTTCGCGCACCGTGGCGTGGTGGCCCAGCGCACGGGTTCGGCCCTGCCAGGCTCGGTGCCCAACAACCTGTACGTGACAGCCGATGGCCAGCACCTGCACATCGCGGCCATGGCCGATGCGGTGTTCCGGCGGCTGTGCGGCGCGATCGGCCAGCCTGCGCTTGCGAACGATCCGCGCTATGCGCTGGCGCGCCACCGCGTGGCCCAGGCCGAGGCCTTGGACGCCATCGTCGGCGCCTGGGCCGCCAGCCGCACGCTGGCGCAGGCGGAGGCTGCGCTGCGCGCCGCCGAGGTGCCGGCCGCGCGCATCTATTCCGTGGCCGATGCCTTCACCGACCCGCAGTACGCGGCGCGGGAGATGGTGGTGCGCGCGCCCTCGCCGCACGTGGCCGAGGGCGTGGCCATGGCCAACGTGGTGCCGCGGCTCACGGCCACGCCGGGGGCCGTGCGCCACGCCGGCCGAGAGCGCGGCGAGGACACGCACGCCGTGCTGGCGCGCTGGCTGGCGCTGGACGACGCGGCCATCGCCGCACTGGCCGCCGACGGCGCGGTGCAGCTGCCATGAGCGATGCGAGCGCACGGCGCGACGAGACGCCCGCCACGGAACCGCTGTGGCAGCCCGAGCTGGACGAACTGGCGCGGCGCCACGCCCATGCCGAGGCCATGGGCGGCCCCTTCAACGTGGCGCGCCACCGCGCCAGCGGCAAGCTGACCATCCGCGAGCGCATCGGCGCGCTGGCCGACCCCGGCAGCTTCCAGGAAATCGGCAAGCTCACGGGCGCGGCGAGCTACGACCCGGACGGCCGGCTCGCCGGCATGACCCCCGCGCCCTACGTGATGGGCCTGGCGCAGATCGACGGGCGCGACGTGGCCATCGGCGGCGAGGACTTCACGATCCGCGGCGGCGCGAGCTGGAGCGGCGAGCGCAAGAAAGGCGGCCAGGGCGGCTTCGTCGAAGACCTCGCGCTGCACTACCGCATGCCGCTCGTGAACCTCATCGACGGGGCTGGCGGCAGCGTGGGCGGACCGCGCAAGCGCGGCTACCAGCAGTTCCCGGGTGTGCACGGCTTCGAGACCTCGGTCGACCTGCTGGGCACCGTGCCCGTGGTCAGCGCCGTGCTCGGCACGGCCGCGGGCGGCCCGGCCGGGCGCGCCATCCTGTCGCACTGGTCGGTCATGACGCAGTCCAGCAGCTACGTGTTCGCGGCCGGCCCGCCCGTGGTCGAACGCTCGCTGGGCCAGAAGCTGACCAAGCAGGAACTGGGCGGCGCCCAGATGGCCGTGGCCCGGGCCGGCCTGGTCGACAACGTGGCGACCGACGAACAGGCCTGCTTCGCGCTCGTGCGGCGCTACCTCTCGTACATGCCGCGCAACGTCTGGGAGCTGCCGCCGGCCCTGGCCTGCACCGACCCGGTCTGGCGACGCGAGGAGAAGCTCGCCTCCATCGTGCCGCGCGACCGGCGCCGCGCCTACGACATGCGCGCGCTGCTCGCGCTGGTGGCCGATCTGGACTCGCTGTTCGAGATCCAGCCCGACTTCGGCCGCTCGGTCATCACGTCCCTGGGCCGCCTGAACGGCAAGGTGGTCGGCTTCATCGCCAACAACCCCAAGGTCTACGGCGGGGCGATGGACGTGCACGCGGCGCGCAAGCAGACGCACTTCATCGAGCTGTGCGACACCTTCCACATTCCGCTGGTGTTCCTGGTCGACGTGCCCGGCTTCATGGTCGGGCGCGACGCCGAGGCGGCCGGCACGCTGCGCGAAGGCATGCGCAGCGTCTACACGGCCCTGCAGGCCACGGTGCCGCTGGTCACGGTGGTCGTCCGCAAGTGCTACGGCATGGCCGGCATGGCGACGATCGACAAGCGCGGCCTGGGCCTCAAGCTGGCCTGGCCCTCGGCCGAGTGGGGTTCACTGCCGCTGGAAGGCGGCGTGGCCGCGGCCTTTCGGCGCGAGATCGCCGAGGCACCCGACCCGGCGCTGCGCGAACGCGAGATCGAGGCCGAGCTTCGTGCGCTGTCCTCGCCCTACCGCACGGCCGAGGCGTTCGGTGTGGAGGAGATCATCGACCCGCGCGACACGCGGCGCATGCTTTGCCGCTTTATCGACGCGGCGCAGGTGCGGCTGGCGACGACGCTGGGGCCCACAGCCCGCTACGGTGTGCGGCCGTGAGAGGCGCCGGGCCGCCACGTTGTCCGCACTGGTGGTCTGAACCTAGATTCGGCAGTTGACCGCTCGCAGTCCTGAGGATCGCCGCATGGACACTGGATTTGGCGTCTTCGATACCCCCACCGGCATGGCCATGGCAATCTCTTCGAACGCATTCGATGCATGCATTCTAAAAAAATGCCTGCAGTCCAATGGACAAGCAAGGCGATTCGTGGGTCGTTCCGGCTACACCAGCGCTGGATAGACCTCGGCCACCGGCGTCACCGTGCCCGCGGCGGCGGGGTTGTAGCCCGGCAGCGCGGCCAGCACCTGCTGGAACGCCGGATCGCGCAGCGCCCGCACCACGACCTGCAGCGCGGGCGTGGCCATCACGTCGGTGCGGCACAGCAGGAAGTAGCGCTCGGTGGCGATCGGCACGAAGTCGAGCTTGAACCGGCGCGCGGGGGGCTCCAGCCCGAAGCCCGCATCGGCCATGCCGCTGGCCACATGCGCGGCGACGGCGGCGTGGGTGTACTCGCCCTGCTCGAAGCCGGAGATGGCCGTCGGGACGATCTGCTGGGCCGCGAGCAACTGCTCCAGCAGGAAGCGCGTGCCCGAGCCCGGCTGGCGGTTGATGAAGCGCACGCCGGGACGCGCCAGGTCGGCCAGCGCGAACAGTTCCTTGGGATTGCCCGCCCGCACCATGAGGCCCTGGCGGCGCACGGCGATGTCCACCAGTTGCAGGTCCAGCCCGCGCAGCCAGCGCGTGTAGTGCGCCAGCGCCACCGGCTCCATCGGCCCGATCGGAATGTGAAAGCCCGCCACGTCGCAGTCGCCGTCGCGCAGCGCCGCGGCGGCGGCCGAACTGCTGGCGTAGGAGAACGCGATCTCGAGCCCGTCGCTGGCAAGGCGCTCGAGCAGGCGCTCGATGGCAAAGCCGTGGCTGGCATGGATGCGCAGCGCCGCCGGCGCCTGCTCCAAGGCGCCGCGCAACTCGTCCTCCAGTTCGGACGACAGCGTCTCCAGCACCGGCCGCAGCCGCGCGTGGATGCGCCGGTCGGCCCAGGCGATGCGCGCGCCCAGCTCCGTCAGCGTCGAGCCCTTGCCGCGCTCCATCAGCATCAGCTGGGCCTGGAACAGTTCCTCGCCCTGGCGCACCAGCGCCCAGGCATGGCGGTACGACAGGCCCAGCACGCGCGCGGCGCTCTGCAGGCTGCCCGTCTCGGCCACCTGGACCAGCAGCTCGATCAGCCGCGCGGGCAGTTGCACGCCCTGCGCGTCCTGGATGGTCCAGACCGGAACGATGGCGACCTGGTTCATGCGTACTTGCCCTTTATGAGATGGATTTCCTAAACACCGGCGGGTGCGCCTCATATTGCCGCGCATCCCGTTCGGAGGGAGGATGCGCCGCCACTGATATGACCAACCACATTGTCCGTGGTGCCGCAAGCACAAAGATCAAAGGAGCATGATGTCATCAGTACTCGGGCCGGGCGCGACGCCCACTCCTGCCGGCACTCCGGGCTTCCTGTCCAAGGAACGCACCATCGCCGGTCCCGGTTTCAACCGCTGGCTGGTGCCGCCGGCCGCGCTGGCCATCCACCTGTGCATCGGCATGGCCTACGGCTTCTCGGTGTTCTGGCTGCCGCTGTCCAAGATGCTGCAGACGGCGGGCACCGGCGCCGCCTGCGGCGCCGACGTCAGCTTCTTCCAGGAACTGTTCATCACCAGCTGCGACTGGAAGGTGTCCACGCTCGGCTGGATGTACACCCTGTTCTTCGTGTTCCTCGGCGTCGCGGCGGCGGTCTGGGGCGGCTGGCTGGAGCGGGTCGGTCCGCGCCGCGTGGGCATCATCTCGATGCTCTGCTGGTGCGGCGGCATGCTGTTCTCGGCGCTCGGCATCTACACCCACCAGTACTGGATGATGATCCTGGGCTCCGGCGTCATAGGCGGCATCGGCCTGGGGCTGGGCTACATCTCGCCGGTGTCCACGCTGATCAAGTGGTTCCCGGACCGGCGCGGCATGGCCACCGGCATGGCGATCATGGGCTTTGGCGGCGGCGCGATGATCGGCTCGCCGCTGGCGGTGGAGCTGATGAAGTATTTCTCCACCCCCACCGACGTGGGCGTGTGGCAGACCTTCGTCGTCATGGCCCTGCTCTACACCGTCTTCATGACCATCGGCGCGCTGGGCTACCGCGTGCCCCCGGCCGGCTGGAAGCCCGCGGGCTGGACGCCGCCCGCCGCGCAGACCAGCAACGCGATGATCACGCAGCGCCACGTGCACGTGAAGAAGGTCTGGGGCATCCCGCAGTTCTGGTTGCTGTGGACCGTGCTGTGCATGAACGTGAGCGCGGGCATCGGCGTCATCGGCATGGCATCGCCCATGCTGCAGGAGGTGTTCGCGGGCGCCCTGATCGGCGTGCAGAAGACCTTCACCGAACTGGGCAAGGACGAGCTGACGGCCATCGCCATCGTGGCGGGCGGCTTCACGGCGCTGATCAGCCTGTTCAACATCGGCGGCCGCTTCTTCTGGGCCAGCCTGTCGGACAAGCTCGGCCGCAAGCTGACCTACACCGTGTTCTTCGTGCTCGGCGGCGTGCTGTACTGGAGCATCCCGTCCAGCGCGGCGGCTGGCAGCCAGCTGCTGTTCGTGGCGGCGGTCTGCGTCATCATCTCGATGTACGGCGGCGGCTTCGCCACCATTCCGGCCTACCTGGCCGACCTGTTCGGCACGCAGTTCGTCGGCGCCATCCACGGGCGACTGCTCACGGCCTGGGCCACGGCGGGCATCCTGGGCCCGGTGGTGGTCAACTACATGCGCGAATACCAGCTGGGCCTGGGCATCCCGCGCGCGCAGGTGTACAACCAGACCATGTACATCCTGATCGGCATGCTGGTGGTCGGCCTCATCGCCAACCTGCTGGTGCGGCCCGTGGCGGCCAGGCACTTCATGACCGACGCGGAGCTGGCGGCGGAGAAGAAACTGGCGCACGAGCGCGCGGCGGCGGCGGAGGTCTCCGGCAGCGGCACGGACGGCCAGTCCAGCCCCGCGCTGGTGGTCGCGGCCTGGCTGCTGGTCGGCATCCCGCTGGCCTGGGGCATCTACCGCACGCTGCTGAGCGCCGCGAAGTTCTTCCATTGAGGCCGTCGCGCAGGGGATCGCCATGAGCGAACAGAAGATCGAGTTCTACAAGGGCCCGGCCGGCGGCTGGGGCGCGCTCAACAGCGTGAAGAACGCGCTGCTGCGCCAGGACATTCCCATCAAGGGCGCCAGGACGCTGCTGTCGGCCAACCAGCCCGACGGCTTCGACTGCCCGGGCTGCGCCTGGCCCGACCGCAACCACGCCTCGACCTTCGAGTTCTGCGAGAACGGCGTCAAGGCCGTGGCGGCCGAGGCCACGGCCCGCCGCGCCGGCCCCGAACTGTTCGCGCGCCACACCGTGGCCGAGCTGCTGCAGCAGAGCGACTTCTGGCTCGAGGACCAGGGGCGGCTCACGCACCCCATGGTCTACGACGCCGCGACCGACAAGTACCAGCCCATCGCCTGGGACGATGCCTTCGCGCTGATCGCCCGCCACCTCAACGCCCTGCCCGACCCCGACGAGGCTATCTTCTACACCTCGGGCCGGGCCAGCAACGAGGCCGCCTTCCTGTACCAGCTGTTCGTGCGCGAGTACGGCACGAACAACTTCCCCGATTGCTCCAACATGTGCCACGAGCCCAGCGGCAGCGCCATGAAGCCGCAGATCGGCGTGGGCAAGGGCACGGTCACCCTGGACGACTTCGAGAAGGCCGACGCGATCTTCATCTTCGGCCAGAACCCGGGCACCAACCATCCCCGCATGCTGGGCGAGTTGCGCCACGCCTCCAAGCGCGGCGCGCGCATCGTGAGCTTCAACCCGCTGCGCGAGCGCGGCCTGGAGCGCTTCCAGGATCCGCAAAGCAAGATCGAGATGATGACCCTGGGCTCCACGCCCATCAGCTCCGACTACTTCCAGCTGCACAGCGGCGGCGACTTCGCCGTCGTCAAGGGCATGCTCAAGCGGCTCATCGAGCGCCAGGACGCGGGCGAGGACCTGCTGGACCAGGCCTTCATCGCCGAGCACACGGTGGGCTTCGAGGCCCTGGCCGACGACGTGCGCGCCGAGTCCTGGCACGTGATCGTCCAGGAGTCCGGCCTCACGCTGGCGCAGATCCACAAGGCCGCCGACATCTACATCGCGGCCGATAGCGCGATCTTCTGCTGGGGCATGGGCATCACCCAGCACCAGCACTCCGTGGCCACGATCCAGATGATGGGCAACCTGCTCCTGGCGCGCGGCAACGTGGGCCGGCCCGGTGCGGGCTTCTGCCCCGTGCGCGGCCACAGCAACGTGCAGGGCGACCGCACCATGGGCATCTGGGAGAAGCCGCCGGCCGCGTTGCTGGACCGGCTGGCCGAGGTGTTCCAGTTCGAGCCGCCGCGGCACAACGGGGTCGACACGGTGGAGGCCATCCAGGCCATGCTCGACGGCCAGGGCAAGGTGTTCTTCGCGCTCGGCGGCAACTTCGCCGCGGCCACGCCCGACACCTACGCCACCTGGCGCGCGCTGCGCCAGTGCGCGCTCACCGTGCACGTGGCCACCAAGCTCAACCGCAGCCACGTGGTGCATGGCAGGGAGGCGCTGATCCTGCCCTGCCTGGGCCGCACCGAGATCGACATGCAGGCCGCCGGTCCGCAGGGCGTGACCGTGGAGGACTCGATGAGCATGGTGCACATCTCCATGGGCATCAACCCGCCGGCCAGCGAGCACCTGCTGTCCGAGCCGGCCATCGTGGCGCGCATGGCGGCCGCCACCCTGCAAGGCCGCAGCCGCACGCCCTGGCTCTGGATGGTGGAGGACTACGCGCGCATCCGCGACAAGATCGAGGCCGTGTTCGACGACTTCAAGGACTTCAACACCCGCGTGGCGCACCCGGGCGGCTTCCGGCTGCGCAACACGGCCAGCGAGCGCGTCTGGAGCACGCCCACGGGCAAGGCCACGTTCTTCCCGCATGCCGTGCCGCGCGACACGCCCGTGCACCGCGCGCGCCGCAGCAGGAAGGCGCAGGACACCGTCGTCTTCACGCTGCTGACCACGCGGTCGCACGACCAGTACAACACCACCATCTACGGCATGGACGACCGCTACCGCGGCGTCTTCGGCCAGCGCCGCGTGGTCTTCATCCACGCCGAGGACATCCGCGCGCTGGGCCTGCGGGACGGCGACTGGGTCGACATCCACACCGTCTGGGACGACGGCCAGGAGCGCCGGGCCGACGGGTTCAAGCTGGTGGCCTACGACATCCCGCGCGGCACCGTGGCGGCCTACTACCCCGAGACCAACCCGCTGGTGCCGTTGTCGGCCACGGCCATCGTGGCCGGCACGCCGACCTCCAAGGCCATCCCGGTGGTGCTGACGCCGCAGGCGCTGGCCGCGTTCGAAACGGCCGACGCCACCGCCGCCGCGCCGGTCTGATGCAGGACCAGGCGCCACTGTCCACCCGCATCCTGCAGGAACTGGCCGCCGCGCCCGCGGACGGCGGCATGTCGCTGCCGCGCCTGGGCAAGCGCCTGGGCCTGGGCGCCAGCGTGCTGCTGCGCGAACTCACGCTGATGGGCGATGCCGCCATCGGCGGCGTGCGCGGCCCGGGCTGGGCGCGCGTGGTGCAGCACGACGACCGCTGGGTCGCCCACATCACGCCGGCGGGGCGCGCCCGCGTCAGCGCAGACCCGCGTTGATCCGGTCGAGCGCCCTGGCGCCGGGGCACAGATCGGGCGCCTGCAGCTGGCTCAAAGGCGTCCGGCTGGTCTGCAGCATGGTGTGCAGGTCCTCGGCCTCGCGGTCCACGTAGAGCAGCCCGGTCAGCAGTTCGCCGCGCGCCTGCTGCGCGACCACATGCTGCAAGGCCGCGGCACGGTCGCCCGGATCGTGGTCGTCGCGCAGCTTGCGCAGGCGCAGCACCGAACCGTCGGCCTGCGGCAGCGTGAGCAGTTCGCCCGGCGCCGGCTCGGCCTGGATCTCGTCGGCCAGGCGGATGAAGTCGATGCGGTTCACGGCCTCGTTGTGGCCGCGCACGTAGTCGTAGCTCTTGGTGCTGCCCGCGTGGTTGTTGAAGGCCACGCAGGGGCTCACCACGTCGATGAAAGCCGCGCCGCGGTGGCCGATGGCGCCGCGGATCAGGGGCACGAGCTGGGCCTTGTCGCCCGAGAAGCCGCGCGCCACGTAGCTCGCGCCCAGTTGCAGCGCCAGGCCCACGAGGTCGATCGGGCTGTCGTGGTTGACCGCGCCCTTCTTGCTCCTGGAGCCCTGGTCGGCCGTGGCCGAGAACTGGCCCTTGGTCAGGCCGTAGACGCCGTTGTTCTCGACGATGTAGACCATGTTCACGCCGCGCCGCATGGCGTGCGCGAACTGGCCCAGGCCGATCGAGGCCGAATCGCCGTCGCCCGACACGCCCAGGTACAGCAGGTCGCGGTTGGCCAGCTGCGCGCCCGTCAGCACCGAGGGCATGCGGCCATGCACGGTGTTGAAGCCGTGCGAGGCGCCCAGGAAGTAGTCCGGCGTCTTGGAACTGCAGCCGATGCCCGAGAGCTTGGCCACGCGGTGCGGCTCCACGTCGAGCTCCCAGCAGGCCTGGATGATGGCGGCCGAGATCGAATCGTGGCCGCAGCCCGCGCACAGCGTGGAAATCTTGCCTTCGTAGTCGCGCCGCGTGTAGCCGACCTGGTTGCGGGCCAGCGAGGGATGGTGCAAACGGGGCTTGGCCAGGTAGGTCATGCGGCGGTCTCCGGCTGGCGGTCCAGCGCCGTGGTGATGGCGCGGGCGATGAAGCGCGCCGTGATCGGCGTGCCGTCGAAATGCAGCACGCGCACCAGGCGCGCGGGGTCGGCATCGAGCTCGTTGACGAGCAGGCTGCGCATCTGCGCGTCGCGGTTCTGCTCGACCACGAAGACACGCTCGTGCGCGGCGATGAAGCGGCGGACCGATGCCGGGAACGGGAAGGCGCGCAGGCGCATGGCGTCCACGTGCACGCCGGCCTGCGCGAGCAGCTGCAGGGCTTCGTCCATGGCCGGGCTG
This sequence comes from Pseudorhodoferax sp., assembly GCA_049840715.1. Lineage (GTDB taxonomy): Bacteria > Pseudomonadota > Gammaproteobacteria > Burkholderiales > Burkholderiaceae_C > Pseudorhodoferax. The sequence goes on along the minus strand of JASGJO010000007.1, from coordinate 48,388 downwards.
GTGGAGCCGAAGTAGACCACCCCGAGCTTCGTCGCCTGCGCGGCCGCGCGCTCCACGGGCGCGGGCACGAGGTCGGCCGCGGTGGCGAACTTGCGCAGCAGCCGCTCCACGTTGTAGACGTAGTCCGGCCCGCGCTCGGAGTAGCGCGCGTAGGCGTCGCGCGTGGTGCCGCGCGTGAAGTACGCGCCCTTGCTCGCATGCGTGCCGGGTAGCGTGCGCCAGGGGATGCCGTCGCCGTCCACGTCCTTGTAGCGGCCGAAGTCGCGGCCGGCCTCCAGCATCTCGGCCGTCATGAGCTTGCCGCGGTCGTAGCCGCGCCCCTCCTCCCATTCGAAGGGTTCGCACAGGCGCTGGTTCATGCCGATGTCCAGGTCGGTCATCACGAACACGGGCGTCTGCAAACGGTCGGCGAGGTCCAGCGCGGCCGCCGCGTGCTCGAAGCACTCGCGCGGGTCCTGCGGCAGCAGCAGCACATGCTTGGTGTCGCCGTGCGAGGCATGGGCGCAGGCCAGGATGTCGGCCTGCTGCGTGCGCGTGGGCATGCCGGTGGACGGGCCACCGCGCTGCACGTTGACGATGGTCACGGGGATCTCGGCGAAATAGGCCAGGCCGATGAACTCGGTCATCAGCGAGACGCCGGGGCCCGAGGTGGCCGTGAACGCGCGCGCGCCGTTCCAGCCCGCGCCCACCACCATGCCGATGGAGGCGATCTCGTCCTCGGCCTGCACGATGGCGTAGCGGCGCTCGCCGGTTTCCTGGTCTTCGCGGAACTTCGTGCAGTAGGACTGGAAGGCCTCGGCCACCGAGGACGAGGGCGTGATCGGGTACCAGGCCGCCACCGTGGCGCCGCCGTACACGCAGCCCAGCGCCGCGGCGCTGTTGCCGTCCACGAAGATGCGCCGGCCCACCTTGTCGGCCCGGCGCACGCGGATCGGCAGCGGCGCCTGCAGGTGCTCCTGCGCGAAGTCGCGGCCCAGGTGCAGCGCGCGCACGTTGGAGGCCAGCAGCTTCTCCTTGCCCTTGTACTGCTCGGCGAACAGGTCGACGATGACCTGGGCATCGATGTCCAGCAGCACCGACAGCGCACCCACGTAGATGATGTTCTTGAACAGCTGGCGCTGGCGCGGGTCGCTGTAGACCGCGTTGGCGATCTCGGTCAGCGGCATGCCGATCACCGTGATGTCGCTGCGCAGCTGCTCGGGCGGCACGGGCCGCGTGCTGTCGTAGAACAGGTAGCCGCCCGGCTCGATCTCGGCCAGGTCCTCGGCCCAGGTCTGCGGGTTCATGGCCACCATCATGTCGATGCCGCCGCGCCGGCCCAGGTGGCCGGCCTCGCTGACGCGCACCTCGTACCAGGTCGGCAGGCCCTGGATGTTGCTCGGGAAGATGTTGCGTGGGCTCACGGGCACGCCCATGCGCAGGATGGACTTGGCGAACAGCTCGTTGGCCGAGGCCGAGCCCGAGCCGTTGACGTTGGCGAACTTGACGACGAAGTCGTTGACGGCGGCGATCGGCGTCATGCGCGCGCTCCCTGGCAGGCACCGGCCTGCGCGGTCTTGAACTGGAATTTCTGCATGTCCCAGGCGCCCGTGGGGCAGCGCTCGGCGCACAGGCCGCAGTGCAGGCACAGGTCTTCGTCCTTGGCCATCACGCGGCCGGTCTTGAGCGGGGCCGAGACATAGAGGTCCTGCTCGGGGTGCAGCGCCGGCGCCTTCAGCCGCCCGCGCAGTTCGTCCTCCTCGCCCGGCGCCGTGAAGCTGATGCAGTCCATCGGGCAGATGTCCATGCAGGCGTCGCACTCGATGCAGGCCTCCTGCGCGAACACGGTCTGCACGTCGCAGTTCAGGCAGCGCTGGGCCTCCTTGAAGGCGGTGGCGGCGTCGAAGCCCAGTTCCACCTCCACGCGGATGCTGGCCAGCGCGACCTCGGCCTGCGCCCACGGCACCTTGAAGCGTGCCTCGGGCGCCACGGCGTTGTCGTAGCTCCACTCGTGGATGCCCATCTTGGTGGACATCAGGTTGCTGGTCGGCGCCGGGCGCTCCTGCACGTCTGCGCCTTGCAGGAAGCGGTCGATCGACACCGCCGCCTCATGGCCGTGCGCGACGGCCGTGATGATGTTCTTGGGGCCGAAGGCCGCGTCGCCGCCGAAGAACACCCGGGGCAGCGAGGACTGGAAGGTCTGCGCATCGAGCACGGGCAGGCCGTTCTCGCGGAAGGCGATGCCGCAGCTGCGCTCGATCCAGGGGAAGGCGTTCTCCTGGCCGACCGCGATCAGCACCTCGTCGCAGGGCAGCAGCACCTCGGGCTCGCCGGTCGGCACCAGCTGGCGGCGGCCGCGTGCGTCCCGTTCCGCGCGCACGGTCTGAAAGCGCATGCCGGTCAGCCGCCCGCCCTCGTGCACGAAGGCCACGGGCACGTGGCAGTTCAGGATCGGGATGCCCTCGTGCTGCGCATCCTCCTTCTCCCAGGGCGAGGCCTTCATCTCCTCGAAGCCGCTGCGCACCACGACCTTGACGTCCTCGCCGCCCAGGCGCCGCGCCGAACGGCAGCAGTCCATGGCCGTGTTGCCGCCGCCCAGCACCAGCACGCGCCGGCCCGTGCGCGTGACATGGCCGAACGAGACCGAGGCCAGCCAGTCGATGCCGATGTGGATGTGGGCAGACGCTTCCTGCCGGCCCGGCAGGTCCAGGTCGCGGCCGCGCGGCGCGCCGCAGCCCACGAAGACCGCATCGAAGCCCTGCGCCAGCAGCGCGGCCATGGAGCCGATGCGCTCGCCACCGCGGAATTCCACGCCCAGATCCAGCACGTAGCCGGTCTCCTCGTCGATGACCTCCTCGGGCAGCCGGAAGCGCGGGATCTGCGTGCGGATGAAGCCGCCCGCCTTGGCCTCGCCGTCGAACACCGTCACGTCATAGCCCAGCGGCGCGAGGTCGCGCGCCACGGTCAATGCGGCCGGTCCCGCGCCCACGCAGGCCACGCGCCTGCCGTTGCGCGGCGCGGCCTGCGGCATGCGGTGCGCCACCTCGCCCTTCATGTCGGCCGCCACGCGCTTGAGGCGGCAGATCGCCACCGGTTCGGGCTGCTCCTGGCTTGCTTCCTCGACGCGGCCCCGCCGGCAGGCCGGCTCGCAGGGCCGGTCGCAGGTGCGGCCCAGGATGCCGGGGAACACGTTGGACACCCAATTGACCATGTAGGCGTCGGCATGGCGGCCCTGGCCGATCAGGCGGATGTACTCGGGAACGGGAGTGTGGGCGGGGCAGGCCCATTGGCAGTCGACGACCTTGTGGAAATAAGACGGACTGGCTACTTGCGTTGGCTGCAATCTTTGTCTCCTTGCCCAGCGGTGCCGGGTGGCCTACTGGTCAGACCAGTCTACGCGTGGGGGCTGCGCCGGGCCTACGGTGAATCCCGCACCCGTGGCGCCCGCGCCAACGCACGTCCGACACGCCAATCCGGCCTGGTATTCGCTATAGTGGTGCACAGTAACGCCTTGAAACACCGAGGCGCGGCCGCACCACCTTTTGCACGAGGTTCGCCATGACCCAGTCCCTGGCCAAGCTGCTTCGCCTCTCCGCGCTTCTGCTGGCCTGCCTGGTCCCGGCCTGGGCCGCGGCGCTGGACAAGCCTACGGGCGAGGTGGTGCTGACCATCAGCGGCAAGGTCGGCCAGCCCAATGCCGGCCAACAAGCCGTGTTCGACATGGCCATGCTGGAGAAGCTGCCCCAGCACAGCTTCTCGACCAACACGCCCTGGCACTCCGGCCCCACGCGCTTCACCGGCCCGCTGCTGCGCGACGTGCTGGCCGCCGCCGGCGCCAGCGGCAGCAAGCTCGTGGCGGTGGCGCTCAACGACTACAGGACCGACATCCCCTTCACCGATGCGGCCCGCTACGACGTGATCGTGGCCCGGCTGCTCAACGACAAACCCATGCCGGTGCGCGACAAGGGGCCGCTGTTCATCGTCTACCCCTTCGACAGCAAGGCCGAACTCAAGGCCGAGAGCTTCTACAACCGTTCGGCCTGGCAGCTGCACCAGTTGCAGGTGCAGTGACGCCGCCGAACGCTCCAGAGACGACCGGGAGCCACCCGGGTCCTGCCCCCTCCGCATGCCGCGCAGCCAACGCCGCCTCCTGCGCCTGTTGATTGCCAGCCTGGTGCTGGTCTACATCGCCATCGGCGTCCTGCAGTACCGGCAGTACCGGGCGCTGGACGACGTGATGCGCCGCGGCGACATCAATGCGCTGTGGACCTTCGCGCAGCTCAACGTCGAGTACGAGCGCTTCGACCACGCGCTGAACGCCCACCTGCTCGATGCGGCCGCCATGCCGCACAGCCAGCTGCAGCTGCGCTACGACGTGTTCATCAGCCGCGTGGGCGCGGTCGAGAAAGGCACGGCCTACCAGCTCATGCGCGATGACCCGGCCTACCGGCAGGGCATGCAGGAGCTGCGCCGCTTCGTCGTCGCGGGCGACCAGGTGCTCGGCCCGAACGCCGCGGCGGACCCGGCACGGGCGGCGCTGGAGGGGCTGCGCACGCAGTACCTGGAGATCCGCACGCCGGTGCGCGACATGTCGCTGGCCGCCACCCAGTCCTCGGGCGAACTGAGCGACCAGCGCAACCGCGAGGTGCAGGCCCAGACCCTGCAGACCGGCATCCTGACCGCCTTCCAGTGCGTGCTGACGCTGCTGCTGGCAGCCGCCATGGCGCGCCAGTTCGCGGCGCGCCAGCGCGCCAGCGCCGAGACGCTCCAGGCCCAGGGCGAGCTCGTGGCCTCGCTCAAGCGCAGCGAGGAAGCGCTGGAACGGCGCGTGCAGGAACGCACGGCCGCGCTGGCCGAGGCCAACGACAGCCTGCGCGCCCAGGAAGGGGCACTGCGCCAGGCCCAGGCGCGGGCCGAACAGGCCTCGCAGATGAAGTCCGATTTCCTGGCCAACATGAGCCACGAGATCCGCACGCCGCTCAACGCCGTGATCGGCATGAGCCATCTGATGCTGCGCACCGAGCTCACGGCGCGCCAGCGCGACTACGTGCGCAAGACCCAGCGCTCGGGCCAGCACCTGCTGGACCTCATCAACGACATCCTGGACTTCAGCAAGATCGAGGCCGGCAAGCTGGAGGTCGAGAGCGTGGAATTCGACCTGCAGAACGTGCTGGACAGCGTGGTCGACCTGGTCGGCGAGAAGGCCACGGCCAAGGGCCTGGAACTGGTGTTCGACACCGAGGGCGCGCTGCTGCCGCGCCGGCTGCGCGGCGACCCGCTGCGCCTGGGCCAGATCCTCATCAACTACGCCAGCAACGCGATCAAGTTCACCGAGCAGGGCGAGGTCGTGGTGCGGGTGCGCCACCAGGTGCTGGCCGACGGCGCCGTGCAGCTGCGCGCCGAGGTGCAGGACACCGGCATCGGCATGACCGCCGAGCAGAGCACGCGGCTGTTCCAGTCCTTCCAGCAGGCCGACAGCTCGACCACGCGCAAGCATGGCGGCACCGGCCTGGGCCTGGCGATTTCCAAGAGGCTGGCCGAACTCATGGGCGGCGAAGTCGGCGTGGAAAGCCACCCAGGCCAGGGCAGCACCTTCTGGTTCACCGCGCGGCTGCTGTTCAGCCAGCAGGCCGAGGCGCCGCTGCTGTCGATTCCGGACCTGCGCGGCCGCCCCGTGCTGGTGGTGGACGACCACCCGGCCGCGCGCGAGATCCTGGGCACCATGCTCGAGCAGATGCATTGCAGCGTGGCGCAGGCCTCGGGCGGCGCCGAGGCGCTGGCGCTGGCCCACGCGGCGCAGCGGGCCGGCCGGCCCTTCGAGCTGGCCTTCCTGGACTGGCGCATGCCCGACATGGACGGCATCGAACTGGCCGCGCAGCTGGCGCGGCTCCCCTGCCCGCCCGTGCCCGTGATCGTGACGGCCCGTGGCCGCGAGGAGGTGCTGCAGGACGCGCAGCGCGTGGGCGTGGAGCTGCTGCTGGTCAAGCCGGTCAACCCCTCGGTGCTGTTCGAGACCGCGCTGCGCGCCCTGGCGGTGGCCCAGCCTGCCGCCGAGCCCGTGCCGCGCGCGGCCCTGCAGGCCGACGCGCCCCACCTGGCGCCGCTGCGCGGCGCGCTGGTGCTGCTGGTCGACGACAACGACCTGAACCGCCAGATCGGCACCGAACTGCTGGAGGCCGTCGGCATCCAGGTCGAGGTGGCCGAGGACGGCCAGCAGGCGCTGAACCGGCTCGCCGCCAGGCCCTACGAACTGGTGCTCATGGACATGCAGATGCCGGTCATGGACGGGCTGGAGGCCACGCGCACGATCCGCCGCAACCCGCTCTGGCAGCAGCTGCCCGTGCTGGCCATGACGGCCAATGCCATGGCCATCGACCGCCAGCGCTGCCTGGACGCCGGCATGAACAGCCACATCGCCAAGCCGATCGACCCGAACGAGCTCTACGCCCAGCTGCTGCAGTGGCTGCCCCGGCGCGAGCGCGCGGCCGCGCCAGCCGTCGCCGCGCCCGTCCCGCCCCAGGACGGGCTGGCGGCCGACGACGCGCTGCTGCGCATCGCCGGCCTGGACGCCGCCTCCGGCCTGCGCCGCGTGCTGCAGCGGCGCGGCACCTACGACGGCCTGCTGCGCCGCTTCGTCGACGGCCAGGCCCAGGCCGTCGCCACCGCGCGCACGGCGCTGGCCGCGGGCGACCGCACGCTGGCGCAGCGCCTGCTGCACACGCTCAAGGGCACGGCGGCCACCATCGGCGCCGGCCCGCTGGCACAGGCCGCGCAGGCGGCCGAGACCATGCTGAGCCAGCCGCTGCAGGATGCGACCGAGGAGGAACGCCTGCTGGCCGCCTGCGAGGCGCTGTGCGGCCCGCTGGTGGCGGCACTGCGCCAGGCACTGGCGACCGACGAAGCCACCCCCGCCCCCGCCGCGGCCCAGGAAGTGGACTGGGCCACCGTGCGCCCGCTGGCCGAGCGCCTGCAGGCGCTGCTGGAGCAGGACGACGCCGATGCCATCGACCTGTTGCAGCGCAACGCCGCCGTGCTGCGCCCGGCCCTGGGCGAGTGGTACGACGGCATCGCAAACGCCGTCGGCGACTTCGACTTCGGCCACGCCGCCCGGCAGCTGCGCGACGCGCTGCCCGCCGCCGTGCGGACCCAGGAGCCTGCGCGGCAGGAATCCGGGCCCGCGTGGGGCCTGCAAGGGGATGCAGGCTAGGCCGGCAGCGCCAGTGCGGCCGCCACCTCCGGCGGCGCCTGCACGAGCTCGATCAGCACGCCCTCGCCCGCGATCGGGAAGGCCTCGTTGGCCTTGGGGTGCAGGAAGCAAATGTCGTAGCCGGCCGCGCCCTTGCGGATGCCGCCCGGCGCGAAGCGCACGCCCTGGGCCGTGAGCCACTCCACGGCCTTGGGCAGATCGTCGATCCACAGGCCCACATGGTTCAGCGGCGTGGTGTGCACGGCCGGCTTCTTCTCGGGGTCCAGCGGCTGCATGAGGTCGACCTCGACCTTGGTCGGGCCGCTGCCGATCGCGCAGATGTCCTCGTCCACGTTCTCGCTCTCGCTGCGGAAATTGCCCGTGACCGTGAGGCCCAGCATCTCGACCCAGAGCTTTTGCAGCCGCTGCTTGTCGGGCCCGCCGATGGCGATCTGCTGGATGCCCAGCACGCGGAAAGGCCGTTGGTTGGTGCTCATGCGTGTTCTCCCTGTTCGATGGAAACCTGGCGGGTGGCGTAGCCCAGCTTGTGCAGCAGCCGGCGGTCGGCATCCGCATCGGGATTGCCGGTCACGAGCAGCTTGTCGCCGTAGAAGATCGAGTTGGCGCCGGCCAGGAAGCACAGCGCCTGCACCGGCTCGCCCAGTTGCTGGCGGCCGGCCGACAGGCGCACGCGCGCGGTCGGCATGGTGATGCGCGCGACCGCGATCACGCGCACGAAGTCCAGCGGGTCGATCGCTTCCGCATCGGCCAGCGGCGTGCCCGGCACGCGCACCAGGCTGTTGATCGGCACCGACTCGGGATAGGGCGCCAGGTTGGCCAGCTGCGCGATCAGGCCGGCGCGGTGCACGGGCGCCTCGCCCATGCCCACGATGCCGCCGCAGCACACGCTGATGCCGGCCGCGCGCACATGGGCCAGCGTGTCGAGCCGGTCCTGGTAGCTGCGCGTGCCGACGATGTCGGCGTAGTACTCGGGCGCGGTGTCCAGGTTGTGGTTGTAGTAGTCCAGCCCCGCGTCGCGCAGGGCCACGGCCTGGTGCTTCTCGAGCATGCCCAGCGTGGCGCAGGACTGCAGGCCCAGGTCCTTCACGGTGCGCACGAGCTCGACCACCTTCTCGATGTCGCGGTCCTTGGGCGCGCGCCAGGCCGCGCCCATGCAAAAGCGCGTGGCGCCCGCGTCCTTGGCGGCCTGGGCCGCACGGCGCACCTCGGCGACGGACATGAGCTTTTGCGCCTTGACGCCCGTGTCGAACTCGGCCGACTGCGGGCAATAGCCGCAGTTCTCGGGGCAGCCGCCGGTCTTGACCGACAGCAGCGTGGCCAGCTCGATGTCGCCGGCGGGCCAGTGCGCGCGGTGCACGGTCTGGGCCCGGTACAGCAGTTCGTCGAACGGCAAGTCCAGCAGCGCCTGCACGTCCTCGACACGCCAGCGCTGCGCACCTTGGGTGGCGGCCTGCGCCCGGCGGACCGGCGGCGCGAAGTGCACAGGCTGCGCACGCACGGCCGGCGCAGCGGGGGTCGACAGGGATTCTTGAAGCATCGCGTCCTTCCTGGTTTCAACGGGATCTGCGGCGATTGTGGGAGACCTTCGCCGCGCCTGGGAAGCTTGCGGCCGCAGAAAGTCGGCCCGGTTTTCATGCCGCCAAGATCGCCCAAATCCCAGGAGGCGATGGCCGACGATGAACGGCGTTGCGCCCTGGTTCGCGGCACTTGGGCGCTTGCGTTCCGGCGCCGCGCCGTTCTGCCGCGAACGTGCGGCGAACCGCGCCGAACCCCGGGACGGGCCGCCGGACGATGGGCGCACTTGCGCGCGCCCGCGGCCCGGCTTCAGGCGAACTCGACGATGGGCTGGTCCACGGTCAGGCTCTCGCCCTTGCTGGCCAGCACCTTGCCGACCACGCCGTCGGCCGCGGCGAACAGCACGTTCTCCATCTTCATGGCCTCGATCACGGCCACGCGCTCGCCGGCCTGCACTTTCTGGCCCGGCTGCACCGAGACCTCGACCAGCAGGCCCGGCATGGGCGAGAGCACGAAGCGGCTCATGTCCGGAGGTGCCTTGTAGGGCATCAACGCGAACAGCTCGGCGCCGCGCGGCGACAGCACCAGCGCGTCGAGCTGCGTGCCGTTGTGCTGCACGCGGATGGCCAGCGGGTTCTTGGGCGTACCGCGCTCGACCTGGGCGCTGAACGGCGCACCGTTGCTGGTGCCGGCCAGCCGGATCGCGCCGAGCCGGCTGTCGCTGGCCAGCGCGTAGCTGCGCGAACCCACCTGCACGGTGCTGCTGCCGGTCTGGCCTTCGTAGCTGGTCACGCGCACCGGCGTGGCCTTGTGGTGGCCATCGGCACCCAGCGCCACGACCACGAAGTCCTGGCCGACCTTCAGGCCGTGGCCCGCCATCTGGCCGCTGATGCCGCTCGCGCGGCCCAGGTAGCGCCGGTTGGCGAAGGCCGCCAGCGCGAGCAGGAATTCGGGCTCGTCGTGCGGCACGTCCTCGGCATGGAAGCCGTGGCCGTAATGCTCGGCGATGAAGCCGGTATTGAAGTCGCCGGCCACGAACTTCGGATGCGCCAGCAGCGCGGCCTGGAACGGGATGTTGCTGCTGATGCCGCGGATGATGAAGCCGTTGAGCGCCTCGCGCATCCTGGCGATGGCCTCGCTGCGGTCGCGCCCGTGCACGATGAGCTTGGCGATCATCGAGTCGTAGTACATCGGGATCTCGCCGCCGTCCTGCACGCCGGTGTCCACGCGCACGCCCTGCAGGTGCTCGGTGTCGGCCGAGAACATGGTTTCCTGCGGCGGCGCGAAGCGCACCAGCCGGCCCGTGGACGGCAGGAAGTTGCGGAACGGGTCCTCGGCGTTGATGCGGCACTCGATGGCCCAGCCGTCGCGCCTGACGTCGGCCTGCGCGAGCGGCAGCTTCTCGCCGGCGGCCACGCGGATCATGAGCTCCACGAGGTCCAGGCCCGTGATGCACTCGGTCACCGGGTGCTCGACCTGCAGGCGCGTGTTCATCTCCAGGAAGTAGAAGTCCTGGTTCTTGCCGACCACGAACTCCACCGTGCCCGCGCTCTGGTACTTGACGGCCTTGGCCAGCGCCACGGCCTGCTCGCCCATGGCCTTGCGCGTGGCGTCGCTGATGAAGGGCGAAGGCGCCTCCTCGATGACCTTCTGGTGGCGGCGCTGGATCGAGCATTCGCGCTCGTTCAGGTAGATCACGTTGCCGTGCGCATCGCCGAGCACCTGGATCTCGATGTGGCGCGGCTGCTCGACGAACTTCTCGATGAAGATGCGGTCGTCGCCGAAGCTGTTGCGGGCCTCGTTCTGGCAGGCCGTGAAGCCTTCCAGCGCCTCCTTGTCGTTGAAGGCCACGCGCAGGCCCTTGCCGCCGCCGCCCGCGCTGGCCTTGATCATGACCGGGTAGCCGATGTCCCTGGCGATCTGCACCGCGCGCTCGGCCGATTCGATGGCGTCGTTCCAGCCCGGGATGGTGTTGACCCTTGCTTCGTTGGCCAGCTTCTTGGAGGCGATCTTGTCGCCCATGGCCGCGATGGAGTAGTGCTTGGGGCCGATGAAGGCGATGCCCTCTTCTTCCACGCGCTTGGCGAAGGCCTCGTTCTCCGACAGGAAGCCGTAGCCTGGATGCACGGCCTCGGCGCCGGTCTGCTTGCAGGCTTCGATGATCTTGTCGGCCAGCAGGTAGCTCTCGCGCGAGGGCGCCGGGCCCAGGCGCACGGCCTCGTCGGCCAGTTCGACGTGGCGCGCGTCCTTGTCGGCGTCGGAGTAGACGGCGACGGTGGCGATGCCCATCTTCTTGGCCGTCTTGATGACGCGGCAGGCGATCTCGCCGCGGTTGGCAATCAGGATCTTCTTAAACATTCGTCACCTCTTCTTGAAAGTTCATAGCCCTTGCCAGACGCGCGCCAGCGCGGCCCGCAAGCTGCGCAAGGTGGTTTGGCGGATGGGAAGGTCGCCCAGCAAGGCGGGTTGAGGCTGCAGCACGTGCAGCCAGTGGTCGATGCAGGACTGTGCGTCCTTGGCCTTGATGCCGCCGCGCTGCGCCACCTGCAGCAGTTCCGCACGCCCCGGCGTCGCGCCCTCGCCTGCCACGCTGGTGCTGTGCTGGCCGCCCGGCCCGTGGCTGAAGCTCAGGTCGAAGGCCGGCGACAGGCGCCAGCGGCCGTCGGGCTCCATGCGGAAGGCGAAGTTCTTGGCATGGTCGTCGCGGTTGTGCGTGAGCACGTTGAACACGCAGCGCTCGAAGGCCTTGAGCGTCTCGCGGTAGTCGCCGGTCAGGCGGGCCGTGGCCAGCAGCACGGTCTCGTAGTCGAGCGCGGGCAGGCGGTGGTCGGCATCCAGCAACGCGGCCAGGCTCAGCAGCGGCACGCGCTGCTCACCCGCATCGACCGGCGCGCGGTCGAAGCGCCGCACGCCGAAGGCCGCGTGGCGCGTGCCCAGCGGAAAGTGGGCGGCCTCGGGCATGTCCATGCCGCCGGCGCGCGCCAGGCGGGCATAGAACATCTCCAGCGCGCAGACCTCCGGGTGCTCGCCGCGCGCCGGAAACTTCAGCAGCCAGGGCTCGCCCTGCGCCGCGTCGGGGGGCGCAAAGCGGTTCTCGCCGCGCTGCCAGCGCAGCAAGGCCTTGGGCCGGGCGCCCTGCGGCGAGCCCCCCAGCAACAGCAGGCGGCGCAGTTGCGCGCTGCTGCTGCGCTCCTGGTCGTCGGCTGCAACGGCCTGCACCTCGCGCGCGAGTTCGGCGATCCGCACGGTGTCCGACCGCTCCGCCTCCAGCGGATCGGCCGGCTCGAACGCCAGCGCGCCGATGGCAGAGTGGCCGACGATGGCCAGCCGCTCCAGCACCGACACCGCTTGCGGGTTGCGCCCGGCCTTGCGCAGCGCGCGGTCCATCAGCAGCATGCCCCAGCCATCGGGCAGGCTGTCGGCGATGAAGCCCGGCAGCCCGTGGAAGTGCGCTGGCCCGCTATAGGCCTGCTGCACGGCACCCGGGCGCGGCAGCGGCACGCGCAGCGGAGAAAACGCCAGGCCCTGCGCGACCGCCTGCGGCGAGTACTCGAACAGCAGGCGACCCTGCACTTCGGACAGCAGGCCGAGCGGCCAGTCCTGGCCCCAGCCCAGGTAGCGGACGTGCAGGCGCGTGATGCCGGCCATGGGCTTCATCCGCCCGAGCGCGGCACGCGGCGCGGCTTGCGCGCGCGTTGGCGCAAAGACACCCGTGCGGCGGCCTCGGCTTCGGCGATGCTGCGGACCGGCATCGCAAACAGCGCGTCCAATCCCTGCACGGCATGCAATGCCTGCGCCACCTGCACCACCAGTTGCAGGCTGCCCTGCCCGCTGGTCTCCAGGCGGCGCACGGTGGACAGCGAGGTACCGCTCATGCTCGCCAATTCCTGCTGCGACAGGTTGCGCGCCAGGCGCAGCACGCGGGCGCGCTCGCCCAGCATGCGGCAGATCGCCTCCGGAGATTGAAGTTCCAGCAATCAATGGCTCCAAAAAGAACAATTAAACCTCGAAATCAGGATTTACAGTTCAAATAGGAACACTTGATTTGGACATCAGAGCGGGATGTTCCCGTGCTTGCGCCACGGGTTCTCGAGCTTCTTGTCGCGCAGCATCACGAGCGAACGGCAGATGCGCTTCCTGGTCTCGTGCGGCAGGATCACGTCGTCGATGAAGCCGCGCGCGCCGGCCACGAAGGGGTTGGCGAAGCGGGCCTTGTACTCGGCCTCGCGCGCGGCCAGCTTGGCCGGGTCGCTCTTGTCCTCGCGGAAGATGATCTCCACCGCGCCCTTGGCGCCCATCACCGCGATCTCGGCGTTGGGCCAGGCGAAGTTCACGTCGCCGCGCAGGTGCTTGGAGCTCATCACGTCGTAGGCGCCGCCGTAGGCCTTGCGCGTGATGACCGTGATCTTGGGCACCGTGCACTCGGCATACGCGTACAGCAGCTTGGCGCCGTGCTTGATGATGCCGCCGTACTCCTGGCTGGTGCCCGGCATGAAGCCCGGCACGTCGACGAAGGTGATGACCGGGATGTTGAAGGCGTCGCAGAAGCGCACGAAGCGCGCGGCCTTGATCGAGCTCTTGATGTCCAGGCAGCCGGCCAGCACCAGCGGCTGGTTGGCCACGATGCCCACCGTCTGGCCTTCCATGCGCGCGAAGCCGACCACGATGTTCTTGGCGTACTCGGGCTGGATCTCGAAGAAGTCGCCGTCGTCGACCGTCTTCGTGATCAGCTCCTTCATGTCGTAGGGCTTGTTCGGGTTCTCGGGCACCAGCGTGTCCAGGCTCAGGTCCTGGCGGTCGGCCGGGTCGTTGCTGGGCCGCACGGGCGGCTTCTCGCGGTTGTTGAGCGGCAGGTAGTTGTACAGGCGGCGCAGCATCATGAGCGCCTCCACGTCGTTCTCGAACGCGAGGTCCGCCACGCCCGAGCGCGTGGTGTGCGTGATGCCGCCGCCCAGTTCCTCGGCCGTGACTTCCTCGTGCGTGACGGTCTTCACCACCTCGGGGCCGGTCACGAACATGTACGAGCTGTCCTTGACCATGAAGATGAAGTCGGTCATGGCCGGCGAGTACACGGCGCCGCCCGCGCAGGGGCCCATGATCATGCTGATCTGCGGCACCACGCCCGAGGCCATCACGTTGCGCTGGAACACGTCGGCATAGCCGCCCAGCGAGGCCACGCCTTCCTGGATGCGCGCGCCGCCCGAATCGTTGAGGCCGATCACCGGGGCGCCGACCTTCATGGCCTGGTCCATGACCTTGCAGATCTTCTCGGCATGGGCCTCGGACAGCGCGCCGCCGAACACCGTGAAGTCCTGGCTGAACACGAACACCAGGCGGCCGTTGATCATGCCGTAGCCGGTGACCACGCCGTCGCCCGGGATCTTCTGCTCGGCCATGCCGAAGTCCACCGAGCGGTGCTCGACGAACATGTCCCATTCCTCGAAGGTGCCGTCGTCCAGCAGCAGCTCGATGCGTTCGCGCGCGGTCAGCTTGCCCTTCTTGTGCTGGGCGTCGATGCGCTTTTGCCCACCACCCAGGTGCGCCAGCGCGCGCTTCTTTTCCAGTTGTTCCAGGATGTCCTGCATGTCACTCCTCTAGCGGTTGTGTCTTCTTCACGTCGGTACGGATGCGCTGGCCAGCAGCTGGCGCGCGGCGGTGGATGCGGCGATGCGGCCTTCGGTGACGGCCGCCACCATGTCGGGCAGCTGCCCGCGCACCGCGGGGTGCGCGCGGAAGGCCTGCTTGAGCCCGGTCTCGATGCGTTCCCACATCCAGGCCAGGGCCTGCTTGCGGCGCCGGGCCTCCAGGCGGCCGTTGGCGGTCTGCAGGCGGCGGAACTGTTCGACCTTGGCCCAGAACGCGTCCACGCCCTGGCCGGTCAGGGCCGACAGGCGCATGGCCTGGGCATGCCACAGCGTCTCGTCGTGCGCGGCATGGGCGGCGTTGCCGTGCTGGCCCAGCAGGCGCAGCGACGAGGTGATCTGCGCCTGCGCGCGCGTGGCCGCGTCGGGGTCGATGTCGGCCTTGTTGATGACCACGAGGTCGGCGATCTCCATCACGCCCTTCTTGATGGCCTGCAGCTCGTCGCCCGCGTTGGGCAGCTGCAGCAGCACGAACATGTCGGTCATGCCGGCCACGGCCGTCTCGCTCTGGCCCACGCCCACGGTCTCGACGATGACCACGTCGTAGCCCGCGGCCTCGCAGACCAGCATGGCCTCGCGCGTCTTCTCGGCCACGCCGCCCAGCGTGCCCGACGAGGGGCTGGGGCGGATGTAGGCGCGCTCGTGCACCGACAGCTGCTCCATGCGCGTCTTGTCGCCCAGGATGGAGCCGCCGGAGACGGTGGACGAGGGGTCGATGGTCAGCACGGCCACGCGGTGGCCCTCGCGGATCAGGTACAGGCCCAGGGCCTCGATGAAGGTGCTCTTGCCGACGCCGGGCACGCCCGAGATGCCCAGGCGGAAGGCGCGGCCGGTGTGCGGCAGCAGCGCGGTCAGCAGTTCGTCGGCCTGCGCGCGGTGGTCGGCGCGGGTGGATTCCAGCAGCGTGATGGCCTTGGCGATGGCGCGGCGCTGGGCAGTGCCTTCGCCGCGCAGCAGCGGCTCGGCCCAGGGGATGGATGGCATGTTCACAGGATCTCGAAGGCACGCCCGTCGGGCAGGCGGTAGCGCGAGAAGTCGCGTATGTCGGTGGTCATGATCTGGGTCACTCCGGTCTCACCGGCGAGCCAGACCAAGGAAGCATCGGCCAGGTCCATTTCACTGCGTGGCGCCGTGGTGTAGCGCTGCATCAGCGGCACGAAGTCCACCAGCGCCTCCTGGCCGAAGGGGAAGACAGCGACCGCGCCGTGGCCCAGCCACTGCAACAGGGTATAGCGCTGCGGCGGCGACACGAGGTAGCTGGCCTCGACCACGCAGGGCCAGGTCGTCGACAAGGCCCAGCGCTCCAGCGAGGCCAGTTGCAGCAGATCGTGGTAGCGCTCGGCATGCGGCTGCTGCCGGCCGAACGCCGCCACCATCGCGCTGGCGTCAATCAGCGCCGAGGCCATGCTTGGCGCGGAGCTTGGCCACCAGCGCGGCGCGCGAGGCTTCCGTGTCGTAGGGCTGGTCCGCCCCTTCGAACGCCCTGGCCACCGGCTGGTAGTCGGCGCGCTGTTCTTCCACCTTGAGCTGCTGCATCAGGGCGTAGGGATCCTTGCGGTTCAGCGCACGCTCCACCGCATCGATGATGAACTGCGACTTGGTGATGCCCTGGCGCTTGGCGGCAAGCTCCAGTTCCTTTTCCAGCAAAGGGTCCATGCGGACGGACACGGCCATGGCGAACTCCCGAAATACTGTATTACAGTATCACAAAACCGCGGCCGTCGCCTTGCGGATCTGCTCCAGCACGTCCTTGGCGCTGGCCGGAATGGGCGTGCCCGGGCCGTAGATGCCCTTCACGCCGGCCTCGTACAGGAACTCGTAGTCCTGGCGCGGGATCACGCCGCCGACGAAGACGATGATGTCGTCCGCGCCCTGCTTGCGCAGTTCCTCGATGATGGCCGGCACCAGCGTCTTGTGGCCGGCCGCGAGCGTGGAGACGCCCACCGCATGCACGTCGTTCTCGATGGCCTGGCGCGCGCATTCCTCGGGCGTCTGGAACAGCGGGCCCATGTCCACGTCGAAGCCCAGGTCGGCGAAGGCCGTGGCCACGACCTTGGCGCCGCGGTCGTGCCCGTCCTGGCCCAGCTTGGAGATCATCACGCGCGGGCGGCGGCCTTCGCTCAAGGCGAAGGCGTCGATCTCCTTCTTGAGGTTGTCCCAGCCCTCGGCCGAGTCGTAGGCCGCGGCGTAGACGCCCGTCACCTTCTGCGTGTCGGCGCGGTGGCGGCCGAAGGATTTCTCGAGCGCGTCGCTGATCTCGCCCACGGTGGCGCGCAGGCGCACGGCGTCGATGGTCAGCGCCAGCAGGTTGCCGGTGTTGCCCTCGGCGGCGGCGGTCAGCGCGTCCAGCGCGGCCTGCACCGCGGCAGCATCGCGCGTGGCACGGATCTTCTCGAGCCGCGCGACCTGGCCTTCGCGCACCTTCATGTTGTCGATGGACAGGATTTCGACCGGGTCTTCGTTCTTGAGCTTGTACTTGTTGACGCCGACGATCACGTCCTTGCCCGAGTCGATGCGCGCCTGCTTGTCGGCCGCGGCCGCCTCGATCTTGAGCTTGGCCCAGCCCGAGTCCACGGCGCGCGTCATGCCGCCCATGGCCTCGACCTCCTCGATGATGGCCCAGGCCTTGTCGGCCATGTCCTGGGTCAGCTTCTCCATCATGTAGCTGCCGGCCCAGGGGTCGATCACGTTGGTGATGTGGGTCTCTTCCTGGATGATGAGCTGGGTGTTGCGCGCGATGCGCGCGCTGAACTCGGTCGGCAGCGCGATGGCTTCGTCCAGCGCGTTGGTGTGCAGGCTCTGCGTGCCGCCGAACACGGCCGCCATGGCCTCGATGGTGGTGCGCACCACGTTGTTGTAGGGGTCCTGCTCGGTGAGGCTCCAGCCCGAGGTCTGGCAGTGCGTGCGCAGCATCAGGCTCTTGGGGTTCCTGGGGCCGAACTCGCTCATGATGCGGTGCCACAGCAGGCGCGCCGCGCGCATCTTGGCCACCTCGAGGTAGAAGTTCATGCCGA
The DNA here is from genome assembly GCA_049840715.1 of Pseudorhodoferax sp. Lineage (GTDB taxonomy): Bacteria > Pseudomonadota > Gammaproteobacteria > Burkholderiales > Burkholderiaceae_C > Pseudorhodoferax. The sequence continues at coordinate 31,031 of JASGJO010000007.1, read as the reverse complement.
TGGCCCAGAAGAACGACAGGCGCCCTGCGAAATCGTCCACATTCAGGCCCTTGGCCAGCGCGGTCTTCACGTACTCCTTGCCGTCGGCCAGCGTGAAGGCCAGCTCCAGCGCCTGGTTGGCGCCGGCTTCCTGCATGTGGTAGCCGGAGATCGAGATCGAGTTGAACTTCGGCATGTTCTTCGCCGTGTACTCGATGATGTCGCCGATGATCCGCATGCTCGGCTCGGGCGGGTAGATGTAGGTGTTGCGGACCATGAACTCCTTGAGGATGTCGTTCTGGATGGTCCCGGACAGCTGGTCCTGGCTCACGCCCTGCTCCTCGGCCGCGATCACGTAGCCGGCCAGCACCGGCAGCACGGCGCCGTTCATGGTCATGGACACGCTGACCTTGTCCAGCGGGATCTGGTCGAACAGGATCTTCATGTCCTCGACCGAATCGATGGCCACGCCGGCCTTGCCCACGTCGCCCGTCACGCGCGGGTGGTCGCTGTCGTAGCCGCGGTGCGTGGCCAGGTCGAAGGCCACCGACACGCCCTGGCCGCCGGCGGCCAGCGCCTTGCGGTAGAAGGCGTTGGATTCCTCGGCCGTGGAGAAGCCCGCGTACTGGCGGATGGTCCAGGGCCGCACCGCGTACATCGTGGCCTGCGGGCCGCGGATGTAGGGCGCGAAACCGGGCAAGGTGTCCGTGTACTGCAGACCCTGCAGGTCGGCCGCCGTGTAGAGCGGCTTGACGGTGATGCCGTCCGGCGTGAGCCAGTTCAGCGCGGCCAGATCGCCGCCCGGCGCGGATTTGGCGGCCGCCTGTGCCCACTTCTGCAGATCGCCTCGATCCAGTGCCATGTTGCTTGTCCTCTCGTATTGCAGCCTTGCAATGTTCGCAAAAGAGCAGCGTCTTCGCAACAAGTGAAAGTGCAATCATTGCAAACCTCCTCTGCAATGGTGCAAACTTTGCGAATATGGCCAAAGCATTCATGGGCGTGCACCTGAAGACGCTGCGCGAGCAGCGCGGTCTCGACGCAGGCCGCGCTGGCGCAGGCGCTCAAGGTGTCGGCCAGCTACCTGAACCAGATCGAGAACAACCAGCGGCCGCTGACGGTCAACGTGCTGCTGCGCCTGCAGTCGGCCTTCGGCATCGATCTGCAGCTGTTCTCCGAAGACGCGCAGACGCGCCAGCTGGCCGAACTGCGCGCCGTGCTGGCCGAGGGGCCGGACGCCGGCACCGTGCCGCAGGCCGAGGCGCAGATGCTGGCCCAGCAGCTGCCGGCCGTCTCCAGGGCCATCCTGGCCCTGCACAAGCGCGTGCGCTCGGCCGAGGAACGGCTCGGGCTGATCGCCGAGAGCAGCGGCGGCGAGGGCGCCGCAGCCGGCACGCCCCTGCAGCCTTACGAAGAGGTGCGCGAGTTCTTCTACGCGCGCCACGAGCCGCTGGCCCAGCTGGACGAGCGCGCCGAGCAGGTCTACGCGCAGCTGCAGGACAGCTTTCCGCCGCCGCGCCAGCCCAGCGCCGGCAACCTGTTCGCCGCGCTGGAGCAGCGGCTGCGCCGCCTGCACGGCATCGCCGTGCGCTGCGAGTCGGGCTCCTCCATGGCCGAGCAGCCGCTGCGCAGCTACGACCCCGCCAGCCGCACCATCACGCTGGCGGCCGGCCTGGGCGCCGCGCAGCAGGCCTTCCAGCTCGGCGTGCAGCTCGCGTTCTTCGAGATGGGGGCCATGATCGACGCCTTCATCCAGGCCAGCGAGTTCAGCACGGGCGAGGCGCGCGCACTCGCGCGCATCGGCTTCGCCAACCACTTCGCCGGCGCGCTGGTGCTGCCCAACCGCATCTTCCAGGAAAGCGCGGAGGAACTGCGCTACGACATCGACCTGCTCAGCGAGCGCTTCGGCGTGGGCTTCGAGACAGTGGGCCACCGGCTCTCCACCATGCGCCACCCGCATGCGCAGAGCATCCCGTTCTTCTTCGTGCGCGTGGACCGGGCCGGCAACATGTCCAAGCGCCAGTCCTCGGCCGATTTCCACTTCTCGCGCACGGGCGGCACCTGCCCGCTGTGGAACGTGTACGAGGCCTTCTCGCAACCCGGCAAGATCCTCACGCAGCTCGCGCGCATGCCGGACGGCCGCACCTACCTGTGGATCGCGCGCACCGTGGAGCACCGGCGCGGCGGCTACGGCACGCCGCACCGCATCTTCTCGGTGGCGCTGGGCTGCGACGTGCGCCACGCCAGCCGCCTGGTCTACGGCGACGGCCTGGCCGCCGACGCGACCGACCGCGCCGTGCCGATCGGCTCGGGCTGCAAGGTCTGCGACCGCGAGAACTGCGTGCAGCGCGCCTTCCCGGCCATGGGCCGGCCGCTCAGCATCGATCCGAACGCGCGGCGCTTCGCGCCCTACGCACCGGCCGGCTGACGCGGCGGCCGGCTGCCGCCGCATGCGGGTTTTTCATAATTATGAATTCAGAATAATGTTTTCCAATCCTGCACAGACCATGTCCGCCGTCCTTTCCCCCGCCCCCTGTACGAAGACGCCGCCGAGCTGTTGCGCCAGCGCATCCTGGGCGGCGACCTGCCGCCCGGCAGCTGGATCGACGAACTGCGGCTGGCCGAGCAGTACGGCATCAGCCGCACGCCGCTGCGCGAGGCGCTCAAGGTGCTGGCTGCCGAGGGCCTGGTCACGATGAAGCCGCGCCGCGGCGCCTACGTGACCGAGGTGCCCGCCGCCGACCTCGACAAGCTGTTCCACCTGCTGGCCCTGCTGGAAGGCGACGCCGCGGCCGCCGTGGCGCGCCTGGCGACGCCGGCCGAACTCGACGAACTCGAGGCCCTGCACCGCCAGTTGGAACAGGCGGCCCACGACAACGCGGCCTTCTACACGCTCAACGTGGCCTTCCACGCCCGCATGCTGGAGATCGCCGGCAACCGCTGGCAGACCCAGATGGTCAACGACCTGCGCCGGCTGGTGCGGCTCGCGCGCGTGGGCTCGCTGAACCGGGCCGGCCGCGTCCAGGACGCGCTGGCCCAGCACCAGGCCGTGCTGCAGGCCCTGCGCGCGCGCGACGGGGACGCCGCGGCCGCGCACATGCGCCACCACCTGCAGGGCGCGCTCGAGGCCGCGCTCCACGTTTCCTCCCAATGAAAGAAGCCATGTCCCCTCCTTCGTTCCTGGGCTCCGACGAGCTGCCGCTGCGCGGCATCAAGGTGCTCGAGCTGTCGCACATGATCATGGGCCCCATCACCGGCATGGTGCTGGCCGACCTGGGCGCCGAGGTCATCAAGGTCGAGCCGTTGGAGGGCGACAACACGCGGCGCCTGAAGGGCTCGGGCATCGGCTACTTCCCGGTGTTCAACCGCAACAAGCAGAGCCTGGCGGTGGACCTCAAGTCCGCCGACGGCCAGGCCGTGGTGCGCCGGCTCGCGCTGCAGGCCGACATGCTGCTGGAGAACTTCCGCGACGGCGGGCTGGCCCAGTACGGGCTGGACTACGCCGCGCTCGCGGCCGGGAACCCGGGCCTGATCTGCGTCTCGCTCAAGGGCTTCCTGTCCGGCCCCTACAAGCAGCGCACGGCGCTCGACGAGGTGGTGCAGATGATGGGCGGCCTGGCCTACATCAACGGCGCGCCGGGCCAGCCGCGCCGCGTCGCGCCCTCGGCCAACGACATCCTAGGCGGCACCTTCGGCGTGGTCGGCGCGCTGGCGGCGCTGCACGACCGTGCGCGCACGGGCCGCGGCCGCCACATCCGCTCGGGCCTGTTCGAGAACAACCTGCTGCTGGTGGCCCAGTTCGTCGCCCAGTACCAGCTGACCGGGCAGGCGCCCCAGCCCCAGGGCGGCGAGCGCAAGCCGCCATGGGGCGTGTACGACATCTTCGACACCACCGACGGGCGCGTCTTCGTGGCCGCCGTCAGCGACGCGCAGTGGCGCGCCTTCGCGCGCCGCTTCATGCCGCCGCAGTGGGGCGAGGACCAGCGCCTGGCCACGGCCGTGGGCCGCGAGGCCGCGCGCGCCTGGCTCGTGCCCGGCATCGCCGAGGTGCTCAAGGACTGGAACACGGCCGACCTGTGCCGCGCGCTCGAGGAGGCGCAGATCTCCTTCGGCCCGGTGCGCGAGCCGCACGACATGGTCCACGACCAGCACCTGCGCGCCGGCGGCGCCCTGCTGCCGACCGACCTGCCCGACGGCGGCCACATCGACGCCGCGGCCCTGCCGATCGAGTTCGACGGCATGAAGGCCGGCAAGCGCCACGACCCGCCCGGCATCGGTGCGCACACGCGCGCCGTGCTGCGCACGCTCGGCTACGACGAAGCCCAGGTCGAGGCCATGCTGGCCGCCGGCACCGTGCGCGGCTGAAGCATCCCCACCCACCACCCGGCCCGAAGAGGAGACAACCCCATGCAACGCCGCACCCTGAACCTGCTCGCCGCCGCCGCACTGGCCACCGCCCTGGGCGCGGCCGCGCCCGCCATCGCACAGACGCCCGGCTACCCGAGCAAGCCGATCCGCATGATCATCCCGTCCACGCCCGGCGGCGGTACCGACTTCATCGGCCGCCTGCTCTCCACCAAGCTGGCCGAGATGAACGGCTGGTCCGTGGTGCCGGACAACAAGCCCGGCGCCGGCACCGCGCTGGGGCTGGCCGAGGCCGCGCGCGCCAGCCCGGCCGGCTACGACCTCGTGGTCGGCCAGACCGACAACGTGTCGCTGATCCCGCTGCTGCTCAAGGTGGCCTACGACCCCGTCAAGGATCTCACGCCGGTGGCCCTGGTCGCCACCACGCCCATGATCCTGGTCGTGCCAGAGAACTCGCCCTACAAGACCCTGAACGACCTGGTGCAGGCGGCCAAGGCCGCGCCCGGCACCATCAGCTACGGCACCTCGGGCACGGGCGGCGGCGCACACATCAGCATGGAGCTGCTGCAGAGCGCCGCGGGCTTCAAGGCCCAGCATGTGCCCTACAAGGGCTCGACGCCGGCGCTGGCCGACGTGATGGGCGGCCACCTCGCCATGGCATCCACCTCGATCTCCTCGGCCACCACGCTGCTCAAGGCCGGCAAGATGCGCGCGCTGGCCGTGACCTCGCCCCGGCGCGTGGCCGCCGTGCCCGAGGTGCCCACCGTCTCGGAGGCCGGCCTGCAGCATGCCGACTTCGTGACCTACTACGGCATCTTCGCGCCGGCCGGCCTGCCGCAGCCGCTGCTGCAGCGCCTGAACGCCGACTTCAACAAGATCCTGGCCCTGCCCGACGTGCGCAGCGCGCTGCAGGGCAACGGCCTGGAGCCGCAGCCGATTCCCGCCGAGGAGTTCGCGGCCATGATCAAGGCCGACATCCAGAAGAACCGCGCCGTGATCCAGGGCGCCCACATCAAGGTCGAGTGAACGCCATGACCGTTGACACCGTCACCGTCTGCGAAGTCGGCCCGCGCGACGGCCTGCAGATGGCGCGCGACACCCTGCCCACCGCCGTCAAGCTGCGCTGGATCCGCCAGCTCGCGCAAGCCGGCCTGCGCGAGATCGAGGTCGGCAGCTTCGTCTCGCCCCGGCTCGTGCCGCAGATGGCCGACACCGGGGCCGTGGTGCGCGGCGCGCTGGAGATCGAGGGCCTCACGGTCTGCGCGCTGGCCGGCAACCTGCGCGGCGTGGTCGCGGCGCACGAGGCCGGCGCCCATGTGGTCGCGATCCCGATCTCGGTCAGCGACACGCACAGCCGCGCCAACGTGAACAAGGGCACGGACGCCCAGATCGAGATGGTGCGCGCGGCCGTGGACTGGGTGCGCGCGCAGGCCCGCCCCATGCGCATCGACGTGGCCGCGGCCACAGCGTTCGGCTGCTCCATGGAAGGCCATGTGCCGCTGCAGCGCGTGGTGGACGTGGCCGGCGCGCTGGCCGCCACGGGCGCCGACGCCATCGCGCTGGCCGACACCGTGGGCTACGCCCAGCCGGCCCAGGTGCGCGCCACGGTGCGCGCCGTGCGCGCGGCCATCGGCACGCGCCTGACCAAGCTGCACCTGCACGACACCATGGGCCTGGGCCTGGCCAACGCGCTGGCCGGCCTGGACGAGGGCATCCGCGCCTTCGACAGCTGCCTGGGCGGGCTGGGCGGCTGCCCGTTCGCGCCGGGCGCCTCGGGCAACATCGTGACGGAGGACCTGGTCTTCATGCTGGCCTCCATGGGCTACCGCACGGGCGTCGACCTGCCGCAGCTGGTCGCGGCCCGCCGCCTGCTGGCCGAATCTCTGCCCAGCGAAACGCTGCGCGGCGCGGTCGCCGTCGCCGGCCTGCCCAAAACTTTCAGCAGGGCCTGAAGGCGGGGGGCCGCCACGCGGACCCATGGCCGCCGCCGGCCTGCAGCGCGTGCGCACGGGTCTGCGCGCGGCCGGCTGTCCACCCGCTACCGTCCTCTGCTACAAACGGTACCAACCGCAGGCAACGCGGTCATCGTGTGCACAAGCCGTCCGCAAGGACGGCGTCCACGCAACCGCGGTCTCGTGCCACACTGCCCCCGCCTGCTTTTGGAGCCGCCGCATGCCGCCACCGCCCGGGCCCCAGCCCGCCGACGCCCCACCACCGTTGCGGCCCATCCGCCTGTGGACGGCCGCCGCAGCAGTGGCCTGGCTGCTGGCGACGGCGCTGGCCGGCCATCTGGTGTCCGACCGCATCGTCGGCGCCCAGGTGGAAAGCCTCGCCGACGGTGCCCGGCTGGACGCCTCGGCCACCGGGCGGCTGATCGACCGCATGTTCGTGGAACTCGGCAGCGTCGCCAGCATGGCCGCGCACCAGGTCGACGTGATCGAGGCCTCGCGCCGCTTCGTCGTCAACTCGCCCATCGAGACCGCCCAGACCCCAGCCGAGCGGGCCGCCACGCTGTCGCAGGACCCGCTGGTGCGCAACGTGGGCAACTACCTGCGCCGGCTGATCCAGGATTTGAGCTACGACCAGATGTTCGTGGTCAACCGCTCCGGCACCGTGATCGCCAGCGGCGACTGGACCGAGCCCGGCGGCCTGCTGGGCGCCAGCTACGGCGACCGCGACTACTTCTACCAGGTGCTGCTCGAAGGCGTGGGGCGCCGCTTCGACATGGGCAGCGACGGCCGGCACCCCGGCTTCTACGTGGCCAGCCGCGTGGACGCGAACGACGGCACCTTCGGCGCGGTGGTCGTGCGGCTGGACACCGCCACCATGAACGAGATGCTGGCGGGGCAGCGCGTCGCGGCCATCGTCGACGGCGACGGCATGGTGCTGGCCTCCTCGCGGCCGGACTTCGTGCTGCAGCGTGTCGGCGCGCTGGCCGGCGGCGAGGCGGCCGATCCGCAGGCCGCCCCCGCCGGCGCGGTCGCGCCGGCCATCCTGGCCGTGCAGCGGCCGGCGGAACTGCTGCATGCCAACCACTGGCTGGTCGCGGGCACGCCCTATGTCGTCGAACGCGCCGACCTGTCCGAGCCCGGCTACCAGCTGCTCACGCTCAGCGCGCTGGACGCCCTCGCGCCCGTGCGCCAGCTGCACCGCACCGTCACCGCCATCGTGGCCGCGCTGGGCCTGTTGCTGATCCTGCTGGCCAGCCGCTCGCTGAGCCAGCGCGAGCGCCACCGCCATGCGGCGCTGCAGGTCAGCGCCGAGCACACGGCCTTCCTGCAGTCCGTGCTCGACGCCGTGCCCACGCCCATGTTCTACAAGGATGCGCAGGCGCGCTTCCTGGGCATCAACATCGCGTTTCGCCAGGCCTTCGGCGCCGACGCCCAGCAGCTGCTGGGCAAGGACGAGCCGGCGCTCGGCGCCATGGACGCGGAGCGTGCCCACCGCCTGCAGGAGGAGCAGCTGGCGCTCGCGCACGGCCGCGGCACCTTCCAGCGCGAGGAGGAATTCCAGTTCGCCGATGGCAAGCTGCATCCCGCGCTGTACTCGGCCAGCGCCATCGCGCGGCCGGACGGCTCGTCCGCCGGCATGGTGGGCGTGGTCGTCGACATGATGGACCAGAACAAGACCCAGGAAGCCCTGCAGAAGGCCAGCGCCAGGCTCAACATCGCGCAGGACGCGGGCGGCATCGGCCTGTTCGACCTGGACCTCGTCACCAACGAACACTACTGGAGCCCGCAGCTCGAGCGCCTGTGGGGCATGGAAGGCTCGACCGAGCGCAGCTACTGGAACTGGAACAAGCGGCTCGTCGAGGAAGACCGGGAGCGCACGGGCAGGAGCTTCTTCGACGCGCTCAACGACCCCAAGGCCTTCACGCACCGCGACGAGTTCCGCATCCAGCTGCCCGACGGCAGCGTCCGCATCGCCCAGACCCTGAGCCGCATCGAGCGCGACGCCGACGGCCGCGCCATCCGCATGACCGGCGCGCAGATGGACGTGACCGAGATGGTGCGCGCCCGCGACGAGGCCGGCGCGGCCAGCCGCGCCAAGAGCGACTTCCTGGCCAACATGAGCCACGAGATCCGCACGCCCATGAACGCCATCATCGGCATGTCGCACCTGGCGCTGAAGACCGAGCTGACGCCGCGCCAGCGCGACTACATCGCCAAGATCCAGCAGTCGGGCCAGCACCTGCTGGGCATCCTCAACGACATCCTGGACTTCTCCAAGGTCGAGGCCGGCAAGCTGGATGTGGAGGCCACGCCCTTCGACCTGGACGGCATGATGGCCACCGTCTCCGGCGTGGTGGCCGACAAGGCCACGGCCAAGAACCTGGAACTGGTGTTCGACGTGGCGCCCGAGGTTCCGCAGCAGCTCATCGGCGACCCCTTGCGCCTGGGCCAGATCCTCATCAACTACGTCAACAACGCCATCAAGTTCACCGAGCAGGGCGAGGTCGGCATCGTGGTGCGGGTCGACAGCCTGCACGGCGCGCCGGCGCACGCCGGGCCGCAGGCCATGCTGCGCTTCGAGGTGCGCGACACCGGCATCGGCCTGTCGGAAGAGCAGATGGCCCGGCTGTTCCGCAGCTTCGAGCAGGCCGACACCTCCACCACGCGGCGCTACGGCGGCACCGGCCTGGGCCTGGCCATCAGCAAGCAGCTGGCGGCGCTGATGGGCGGCGAGGTCGGCGTGCGCAGCGAGCTCGGCAAGGGCTCGGTGTTCTGGTTCACGGCCAGGCTGGGCCTGGGCGAGCGCCGCGCGCCCCCCGCCCTGCCGCTGGTCGACCTGCGCGGCCAGCGCGCGCTGGTGGTGGACGACAACGCCCATGCCGCCACCGTGCTGGGCGAGATGCTCGAGCACATGTCGCTCCAGGTCACGACCGTGCACTCGGGCGAGCAGGCCGTGGCCGCCGCGCGCGACGCGGCCGACGCCGGCCAGCCCTTCGACTTCGCCATGCTGGACTGGCGCATGCCGGACATGGACGGCCTGCAGACCGCCGAGGCCATCCGTGCGCTGCAGCTGGAGCGCCAGCCCGAATTCATGATCGTGACCGCCTACGGCCGCGACGAGATCATCCAGGGCGCCCAGCGGGCCGGCATCCAGCACCTGGTGCTCAAGCCGGTCAGCGCGTCCGTGCTGCTGGACACGATGATGCGCGCCAGCCGCGGCGCGGCCATGCCCGTGGCGGCGCCGGTGCCGGGCGCGGGCCGCAGCAGCGCGCTCGATGCGCTGCGTGGCCTGCGCGGCGCCCGCATCCTGCTGGTCGAGGACAACGACCTCAACCAGCAGGTCGCCAGCGAGCTGCTGCGCGACGCCGGCTTCACCGTCGACATCGCCGACAACGGCCGCATGGCCATCGACATGGTGCAGGCCCAGGCTGCCCGCACGCCGGCCTACGACATGGTGCTCATGGACATGCAGATGCCCGTCATGGACGGCGTGACCGCCACGCGCCTGCTGCGCATGGATCCGCGCCACGCGGCCATGCCGATCCTGGCCATGACCGCCAACGCCATGCAGGCCGACCGCGACCGCTGCCTGCAGGCCGGCATGCAGGACTTCATCGCCAAGCCGATCGAGCCCGATGCCATGTGGCTGGCGCTGGCGCGCTGGCTCAAGCCAGACGCCGGCCTGGACGCGGATGCCGCCCCTCCTGCGCCCGCACCGGCCGCCGCTGCCGCACCGGCTCCGCGCGCGCCTGCGGCGCCGCCGGCCAGCCTGCCCGTGGTGGCGGGGCTGGACACGGCCTCGGGCCTGCGCCGCGTGATGGGCAAGCAGGCGCTGTACCACCAGCTGCTGGAGAAATTCGCGGCCGGCCAGGCCCGGGCGCCCGAGGCCATCGTGCAGGCGCTGCAGGACGAAGACCCGGCCACGGCCGAGCGCCTGGCGCACACGCTCAAGGGCGTGGCCGGCAACATCGGTGCGCACGATCTGCAGGAGCATGCCGGCGCGCTGGAAGAGGCGCTGCGCGAACGCCGCCCGCGGCCCGCCATCGACGCCGCGCTGGCCGCGACCGCCGCCAGCCTGCACGCGCTGCTGGACGCGCTGCGCCCGCACCTGGCGCCGGCCGCCGCCGCCAGCACCGTCGTGGCCGCGGCCGGCCCTTCCGAACAGGCCCTGCTGCAACGCCTGACCCGGCTGCTGGAGCAGGACGATGCCGAGGCCGCCGAACTGCTGGAGGAGCACCAGGCCACGCTGGGCGCGGCGCTCGGCCCGCACTACGCCGCGCTGTCGCAGGCCGTGGCCGATTACGACTTCGAGGCCGCGCTGGACGCGCTGCGCCAGGCCACCGGCCAGGCCGCAGAGTAGCGCGGGCCGCTTCAGGTTCAGTCGGCCGGCTGCGTCCGCGGCCCCTTGTTCACGTAGCTCGCGTTGCCCAGGCCCGTGCCGATGGTCAGCACGGCCCAGCGCTTGACGTCGCGCATGAACGGCAGCTCGGACAGGCCCTGCACCACGGCGTCGTTGTGCAGCAGCACCTGGGTCGCCTCCTTGCCGACCACGGGCAGCTTCTCGCGCAGCGCGGTCGGCAGGTGGAAGGTGTCGGCCGCCCAGTTGCCGGGCAGGTTCTGCGCGCCGCGCGCGATGCTGCCGTCCTCGCGGATCAGGCCCGGGCAGGCGATGCCGACGAAGGGCGCGAGCCGGATGCGGCGCCGGCCGGCCCAGGCGATCATGTCCGTGAGCATGGCCACCAGGCCATCGACGAGCGCCGTGCGGCTGGGCTCGTCGTCGGCATGGCGCCACTTGCTGCGACGCACGACCTTGGCGCGCGACAGGTCCCTGGCCTTGTCGCGCCGGAACTTCACGATGCCGCAGCGCACGTTGGTGCCGCCGATGTCCAGCGCCAGCAGTGCGTCGGCATGCTCGATGAAGTGCGGCGGCGCCAAGTGCACCCAGCCGATCAGGCCGCCGTCGTCGGGTTCGTGGCGCAGCCGCGCCAGTTCCACCGGGATCTCGGCCACGTGGCACAGCGCGGCGGCCTGCAGGATCGCGAGTTCGCCGACCTCGCTCTCGGGAAAGCCGCCGCCGATCACGATGCGCTGCACGCCGCTCCAGGCCTTCTGGCGCATGAAGCGCTCGATCACGTCGGTCAGCTCGACGGCGAACTCCTCGATCGCGCCGCGCACGATGTCGCCGGCCTCGCTCGCGGCACGGCCGCGCAGCGCGCGGTCGAGCACCTTCTTGCTGAGCTGGGCCGAGGGCAGGTCGCCGAGCGGGTCGGCGCGGCCCTTGTCGCGGCAGCGCTTGCGCCAGACGTCGAGCAGCTTGCGGAAGGCGGTCTGGCTCGCGCGGTCGCCGATGAAGCCGTCCTCGTCCGAAACCTCCAGGTTGTAGCCTGCGATGTCGAGCGCGGCCAATGCCGTCGTGCCATGGTGCGCGCCCACCACGCTGGGCATGTGGCGCTTGCGCTTGCCGGTCGGCTTGGGCTTGCGGGTCTCCTTCTTGCTCATCGCTGCATGTCCTTGTGAGCGCCTTGCGGATGCGGCGCGCCCCGATCTTGCGGCGCGGCCGCGCCCACGGCCGCGGGAAGACGCATGCGCCGCACATGGGCCGGGCGCGCATCCGCGCGTAGGACGCCCGCCCGTGACGGGCACGGGGCCCACCACTACACTGGCCCGATGGCTGCCGTGCGCCACGCGCTCTCCGTCCTCTGCGCCCTGCTGGTGCTGTTCCTCGCGCCCGGCGCAGCGCGCGCCGCCGACGAAGGCGCACTGCGCGTGGGCTCCAAGCGCTTCACCGAGTCCTACATCCTGGCCGAGATCCTGGCCCAGACCGCCGCGCCGCAGCTGCGCAGCGCGCCCACGGTGCGCCAGGGCCTGGGCAACACGGCGATCGTCTACGAGGCCCTGCGCTCGGGCGCGATCGACCTGTACGCCGAGTACACCGGAACCATCGCGGCGGAGATCCTGCGCAGCCCTGCGCCGCTGTCGCGCGAGGCCATGCAGGCCGCGCTGGCGCCGCTGGGCCTGGGCGTGGCGATCCCGCTGGGCTTCAACGACGGCTATGCCTTCGCCATGCGCGCCAGCGAGGCCGAGCGCCTGGGCATCCGCCGGCTCAGCGACCTGGCCCGGCATCCCCAGCTCAAGCTCGGCCTGACCAACGAGTTCATCGGCCGCGCCGACGGCTGGCGCGGCGTGGCCCGGCACTACCAGCTGCCGCACCAGCCGATGGGCCTGGACCATGGCCTGGCCTACGACGCCGTCACGGCCGGCCAGGTCGACGTGATCGACATCTACACCACCGACGCCAAGATCGACCACCTGGGCCTGGCGGTACTGGAGGACGACCGCGCCTACTTCCCGCGCTACGACGCGGTCGTGCTGTACCGGCTGGACCTGCCGCAGCGCCTGCCCCTGGCCTGGGCCGCGCTGCAGCAGCTGGAAGGCCGCATCGACGAGCGCGCGATGATCGCCATGAACGCGCGCGCCGAGTTGCAGGGCCAGGCCTTCGACCGCATCGCGCGCGACTTCCTGGCCGGTGGCGCGGCCACGGACCACGCGAGCGGCTTCACGGCACGGCTGTTCGGCGCCGACCTGGCCCGCCTGGCGCGCCAGCACCTGCTGCTCGTGGCGGTGTCGGTGGGGCTGGCCACGCTGATCGGCGTGCCGGTCGCCATCTGGGTGTTTCCGCACCTGCGGCTGCGGGCCGTGGTGCTGGGCGCGGCCGGCCTGCTGCAGACCGTGCCCTCGCTCGCGCTGCTGGCGGTGCTGATCTCCGCGCTCGGCGCCATCGGCGTGCTGCCCGCGCTCGTCGCGCTGACGCTCTACGCGCTGCTGCCCATCATGCGCAATGCGGTGACCGGCCTGGCCGACGTGTCCGACGGGCTCAAGCAGGCCGGCACGGCGCTGGGCATGACGCCCGGCCAGAACCTGCGGCTGGTGCAGCTGCCGCTGGCGCTGCCCACGCTGATCGCGGGCGTGCGCACCGCGACCACGATCGCCATCGGCACCGCCACCATCGCGGCCTTCATCGGCGCGGGCGGCTTCGGCGAGCGCATCGTCACGGGCCTGGCGCTCAACGACAGGCAGCTGCTGCTGGCCGGCGCGCTGCCGGCCGCCGCACTGGCGCTGCTCAGCGAGGCGGTGTTCGAGCTGCTGGAGTACGCGCTGCGCCGCCGCCGGCGCTGAACCCCGCAACGACAAAGGCCCGCTCCTCGCGGAGCAGGCCTTGCCGCATGGGGCCGCTGCCGGTCAGGCCAGCGTGTAGGCCGTCTTCACCGTGGTGAAGAACTCCTGCGCGTACTTGCCCTGCTCGCGCGGGCCGTAGCTCGAGCCCTTGCGGCCGCCGAACGGCACGTGGTAGTCCACGCCCGCCGTCGGCAGGTTCACCATGACCATGCCGGCCTGGCTGTGGCGCTTGAAGTGCGTGGCGTACTTCAGGCTCGTGGTGGCGATGCCGGCGGACAGGCCGAACTCGGTGTCGTTGGCGGTGGCCAGCGCTTCCTCGTAGTCCTTCACGCGGATCACGCTGGCCACGGGGCCGAAGATTTCTTCGCGGTTGATGCGCATGGTCTTGGCGCTCTCGCTGAACAGCGCCGGCGCCATGTAGAAGCCGTCGGTGGAGAGCTTCAGGCGCTCGCCGCCGGCCGCCAGCGTCGCGCCTTCGCCCTTGCCGATGGCGATGTACTCCAGGTCCTGGTCGAGCTGGCTCTGGCTGGAGACCGGGCCGATGTCCGTGCCTTGCGCCAGCGCGTCGCCGACCTTGATCCTGGCCATGCGGGCCTTCATCGCCTCGATGAACTTCGGGTAGATGCCTTCGGTCACGATCAGGCGGCTGGAGGCCGTGCAGCGCTGGCCCGTGGAGTAGAAGGCGCTTTGCACCGAGAGTTCGACGGCCTGGTCCAGGTTGGCGTCGTCCAGCACGACCTGCGGGTTCTTGCCGCCCATCTCCAGCTGCACCTTCTTGCCGCTCTTGACGCATTCCAGCGCGATGGCGCGGCCCACGCCCGTGGAGCCCGTGAAGCTGATGGCGTGGACGCCGGCATGGCCGACCAGCGCATTGCCGATCACGCTGCCGCGGCCCATGACCAGGTTGAACACGCCGGCCGGGATGCCCGAGCGGCTGATGATCTCGGCCAGCGCCCAGGCGCAGCCCGGCACCAGGTCGGCGGGCTTCAGGACCACGCAGTTGCCGAAGGCCAGCGCCGGCGCGATCTTCCAGGCCGGGATGGCGATGGGGAAATTCCAGGGCGTGATGAGGCCGACCACGCCGACCGGCTCGCGCGTGATCTCCACGCCGATGCCGGGGCGCACGGAGGGCAGCGTCTCGCCCGCCAAGCGCAGGCACTCGCCCGCGAAGAACTTGAAGATCTGGCCGGCGCGCGTGGCCTCGCCGATGCCCTCCGCCTTGGTCTTGCCTTCTTCACGCGCCAGCAGCGTGCCGAGTTCTTCCTTGCGGGCCAGGATCTCGGTGCCGATCTTGTCCAGCGCGTCGCTGCGCGCCTGCACCGAGCCCGTGGCCCAGGCCGGGAAGGCGGCGGTGGCGGCGGCCACGGCCGCATCCACCTGGGCCGCGTCGCCCTGGGTGTACTGGCCCAGCACGTCGGCCAGGTTGCTCGGGTTCAGGTTGGGGCTGTAGCTCTTGCCCGCGACCCATTCGCCGTTGATCAGGTTGTCATGGTTCTGCATCTGTCTACTCCTGTTCAGCGCACCATGCACGGGCGCTTGTTGTCGAACTTCCAGCCGGGGATGAGGTACTGCATGGCCACGCCGTCGTCGCGCGAACCCAGACCGTGCTGCAGGTACAGCTGGTGCGCCTTCTCCACCTCGGCCATGTCCAGCTCCACGCCCAGGCCCGGCTTCCTGGGCACCTGCACGTAGCCGCCTTCGATCTTCAAGGGCTCCTTGGTCAGCCGCTGGCCGTCCTGCCAGATCCAGTGCGTGTCGATGGCCGTGACCTTGCCCGGCGCGGCCGCGCCCACGTGCGTGAACATGGCCAGCGAGACGTCGAAGTGGTTGTTGCTGTGCGAGCCCCAGGTGAGGCCGAAGGCCTGGCACAGCTGGGCCACGCGCACGGAGCCGGCCATGGTCCAGAAGTGCGGGTCGGCCAGCGGGATGTCCACCGATTGCAGCGACAGGCTGTGCGCCATCTCGCGCCAGTCGGTGGCGACCATGTTGGTGGCGGTGGGCAGTCCGGTGGCGCGGCGGAATTCGGCCATGACTTCGCGCCCGCTGAACACGCCTTCGGCACCGCAGGGGTCTTCGGCGTAGGCGACGATGCCGCGCATGCGCTGGCCCAGGCGAATGGCGTCTTTCAGCAGCCAGCCGCCGTTGGGGTCCAGCGTGACGCGGGCATCGGGGAAGCGTTCGTGCAGGGCGGTGACGGCCTCGACTTCCTCGTCGCCGCGCAGCACGCCGCCCTTGAGCTTGAAGTCCTCGAAGCCGTAGCGCTCCTGGGCGGCTTCGGCCAGGCGCACGATGGCCTCGGGGGTCATGGCTGTTTCGTGGCGCAGGCGGAACCAGGCGTTGTCGGCCTCGGGCTCGCGCCGGTAGGCCAGGTCGGTTTTGCCCTGGTCGCCCACGTAGAAGAGGTAGCCCAGCATCTGCACGGCCTCGCGCTGCTGGCCTTCGCCGAGCAGGGCCGCGACGGGCACTTCCAGGTGCTGGCCCAGCAGGTCGAGCAGGGCCGATTCGGCGGCCGTGACGGCGTGGATGGCCACGCGCAGGTCGAAGGTCTGCAGGCCGCGGCCGCCGCTGTCGCGCTCGGCGAACCGGGTGCGCATGGCGTTGAGGATCGCCTGGTGGTTGCCGATGGGCTGGCCGACGATGAGCGCGCGCGCGTCTTCCAACGTCTGGCGGATCTTCTCGCCGCCGGGCACTTCGCCCACGCCGGTGCGGCCGGCGTTGTCGGTGAGGATCAGCAGGTTGCGCGTGAAGTACGGGCCGTGCGCGCCCGACAGGTTCATGAGCATGTCGTCGTGGCCCGCCACGGGCACGACACGCAGGTCTTTGACGAGGGGGGTGGACACGGGGGTCTCCTGAATGGGCGCGGGGCCCGCCACTGTGGCGGGCCCCGGGGGAGCGGTAGCTTACTGCGGGCCGAGCTTCTTGATCAGCGCGGCCAGCTCTTCCACCTCGTTCGGCTTGAGATCGGACAGCGGTGCGCGCACCGGGCCGCCGTCGTGGCCGACGATCCTGGCGCCGGCCTTGATGATGGAGACGCCGTAGCCTTCCACGCGGTTGCGGATGTTGAGGTAGGGCATGAAGAACTCCTTGAGCAGCTTGTGCTGGGTCGCCATGTCGTCGGCGGCCACGGCCTTGTAGAAGTCCATCGCCGTCTTCGGGATGAAGTTGAACACGGCAGACGAGTACACCGGCGTGCCCAGCGCCTTGTAGGCCGCGGCATAGACCTCGGCGGTCGGCAGGCCGCCCAGGTAGGAGAAGCGATCGCCCATCTTCATGTAGATGGAGGACATGGTCTCGATGTTGCCCACGCCGTCCTTGAAGCCGATCAGGTTGGGGCAGCGCTCGGCCAGGATCGCCAGCGAGTTGGGCGTGAGCTTGGTGCGGTCGCGGTTGTAGACGATCACGCCGAACTTCACGCTCTTGCAGACCTGGGCCACGTGCTCGATCAGGCCTTCCTGGCCGGCTTCGGTCAGGTAGTGCGGCAGCAGCAGGATGCCGTGGGCGCCCAGACGCTCGGCTTCCTGGGCATGGGCAATGGCGGTGCGGGTCGGGCCGCCGGCGCCGGCGATGATCGGCACCTTGCCGCGGCAGGTGTCCACGGCAGTCTTGATGACCTGGCTGTACTCGGCGCCCGACAGCGAGAAGTACTCGCCCGTGCCGCCGGCCGCGAACAGCGCGCTGGCGCCGTAGGGGGCCAGCCATTCCAGGCGCTCGATGTAGGTCTTGGGGCGGAACTCGCCCTGCTCGTCGAAGTCCGTGATCGGGAACGACAGCAGGCCGGAGCCCATGATGGTCTTGAGTTCTTGCGGATTCATGTTGGTGTCCTCGTTGTAGGGGGGTCGAAAATCAGTCGAGCTGGATGCCGGCGGCCTGCACCACGGAGGCCCAGCGGGCACGCTCCTTGTTGAAGAACTGCTCTTCCTCGGCCGGTGCCATGGTCACCACCTCGGCGCCCTGCCCGGCCAGGCGCGAGCGGATGTCGGCCGAGCGGATCACGGTGATGAGCTCCTTGTTCAGGCGCTGCACGATGGCGTCCGGCGTGCCGCGCGCCACGCGCACGCCCTGCCAGGTGCCCGATTCGTAGCCCGGCACGCCCTGCTCGGCGATCGTCGGCGTGTCGCCCACGAGCGGCATGCGCGTGCCCTTGGACACGGCCAGCAGCTTGAGCTTGCCGCTCTGCACGTGGGGCAGCGTGGCCAGCATGCCGTTCATGAGCACCTGGGTCTGGCCGCCCACGGTGTCCTGGATCGCCTGCACGCCGCCCTTGTAGGGCACGTAGACCCACCGGGCGTGGGTGGCGCGCTCCAGCGCCACGCCGGCCAGGTGCGGCGCGCTGCCGGTGGCGGTCACGGCGAAGTTCAGGTCCGTGGTCTTGGACAGCGCGACCAGTTCCTTGAGGTTGTCGGCCTTCACGGACGGATGCACCACCAGCAGGTGCGGCGAGTAGGCCAGCATGGTCACGCCGCGCAGATCCTTGGACGGGTCGAACGGCAGCTTGGTGTAGACCGAGGGGCTGATCGCCAGCGCGCCCACGTCGCACAGCAGCAGCGTGTAGCCGTCCGGTGCGGACTTGGCGACGAAATCGGCGCCCAGGTTGCCGTTGGCGCCGGCCTTGTTCTCCACGATCACCGTCTGCTTGAGCGCATCGGCCAGCGGCACGCTGATGGCGCGCGCGATGATGTCAGACGACCCGCCCGGCGGGTACGGCACGACGATGCGGATGGGCTTGCTCGGCCAGGCGTCCCGGGTCTGCGCCAGGCCCGGTAGGGCCACGCTCGCCGCAGCGGCGGCCAGCAATTCGCGGCGTTTGAGTTGCATCGAGTCTCCTCGGGTCTGTCGGTTGCGATGAAGTCAGTCATCGTACAACCAAAGACAAGCCTGCGCCACATTTTTTTCGTAACCGCTCAACCGGCCGTGCCGGCCGCGCGCTGGGCGGCTTCCTGCGCCAGGCGCAGCCGCTCGCGGCTGTTGGTCAGGTGGATGCGCATGGCGGCGCGGGCCGCGTCCGGGTCGCGGCGCGCGATGGCGGCGTAGATCTCCTCGTGCTCGCGGTTCACGCGCACGAGGTACTCGCCGCGCCGGTCGTGGTTGCGGATCGCGCTCACGCGCGTGCGCGGGATCAGGCTGGTGCCCAGGTGGCCCATGATGTCGGCGAAGTACGGATTGCCCGTGGCCTGGGCGATCTGCAGGTGGAAGCTGAAGTCGTGCGCCACGGTGTCGCCGCCGGCCACCACGTTGGCCTCGAACGCGTCGAGCGCCGCGCGCAGGCCCTGCAGCTGCGCCTCCGTGCGGCGCAGCGCGGCCAGGCCGGCCGCTTCCGTCTCCAGGCTGATGCGCAGCTCCAGCACGGCCAGCACGTCGACCGTGGTGGCGATGTCCGAGCCCTCCAGCCGGAACATGCCCGCCGCGCGCGGGGGCAGCACGAAGGTGCCCACGCCATGGTGGGTCTCCACGAGGCCGGCGGCCTGCAGCTTGGACAGCGCCTCGCGCACCACGGTGCGGCTCACGCCATAGGCCTGCATGATGGCCGACTCGGTCGGCAGCTTGTCGCCCGTGCGCAGCTGCTGGCTGCGGATCTTCTCGGACAGGTCGTCCACCAGCCCGTGGGCCAGGCCACGGCCGCGCCGGCGCGTAACGGCCGCCGCGAACGGCGCGGCAGGGGCGGCATCTGGCGTGGCGCTCGGCCCGGTGGACAGCGTGGACATGGAGGGCATCATAGTGCTTTCGGTAGTTGTACGACAACAGACCATGGGACGGCGCGCAGTTCCCGCCACCGCCCATCTGTGGCATGGTTCGCGCCCTGCGTCACTTTCCGGCCGATCCATCCCATGACAGTTCCGCGCAAGCGCGCCGCCACCATCCGCGACGTGGCCGAAGCCGCCCAGGTCTCCACCGCCACGGTGTCCAAGTTCGTCAACGGCAACCAGCGCTTCACGGCCGAGGTCGAGGCCCGCATCGCCCAGGCCGTGCGCCAGCTGGGCTATTCGCTGAACCCGATGGCGCGCGGCATGATCACGGGCCAGACCGGCAACGTCGGCATCGTCATCCTGGACATCCGCAACCCCTACTTCACGAGCCTCGTGAAGGGCGCGGCGCGCCAGGCCGCCAGCGCCGGGCTCAACCTCATCATCGCGGACGCGGAGGAAAGCACCTCGCCCGAGCTGGGCGTGCTGCAGTCGCTGCGCCGGCGCGTGGACGGCCTCATCGTCAGCGCGCGGCTGCCGGCGCCGGCCATCGAATCGCTGTTCGAGAGCGGCACGCCCGTGGTGTTCTACGGCCGGCCCTCGCCCTACGAGAAGAACCACAACGTGGGCTGCGACAACTACGCCGCCGCGCTGATGCTGGGCCGCCACCTGCGCGAACTGGGCCACCGCCGCATCAGCTACCTGGGCTTCTCGGGCGCGCGCTGGAGCTTCGAGCGCGAGCGCGGGCTCAAGGACGCGTTCCAGGGCGTGGAGGCGCGCTTTCGCAGCTTCGACGCGAGCGCCCCGTCGGCCGAGGAAGGCGAGCGCCTGGCCTCCACGGTGCTGCTGTCGCAGGAACTGGACGATGCCATCGTGACCTACAACGACCTGCTGGCCATGGGCCTGCTGGTGGAGGCCAAGTCGCTCGGCATCCGCGTGCCCGAGCAGGTCTCGGTGGCCGGCTTCGACAACCTGGCCTACGGCCGCCTCGTGAGCCCGGCGCTGACCAGCGTGGACATGATGGGCGAGGCCACGGGCGAGCTGGCCATGCGCAAGCTGGTCGGCGTGATCAAGGGCCAGCCCTCCACGCACGAGGACGACGTGCTGCCCAGCCGCATCGTCGCGCGCGAATCCACGGCGCCGCGCCGACCTAGGGTAAACGATTAGCCTCCAGGGATTGACGCAAGCCCGACGCTGCAGGAGCATCACCCCCATTCGCCCTGTGGCGTATTTTTTTCGAGACCAGTTAAACGTTTACCCATCCTTCCCCGGAACAGAGAAGTTCTGGAAAGTCCGGGCTGGTCTGCCAGCGGAACCACGTTCAACCTTTTGCCCATGTCCACTTCGACTTCTTCCCCGGCGCCGCGCCTGCAGCGCCTGCTTCTGACCGGTGCCGCAGGCGGCCTGGGCAAGGTGCTGCGCGAGCGCCTCGTGCCCTTGGCCGACAGGCTCCGCGTGTCCGACATCGCGGCCCTGGGCGAGGCGCGCGGCCCGCACGAGGAGGTCGTGCCTTGCGACCTGGCCGACCGCCAGGCCGTGGCCGCGCTGCTGGACGGCTGCGATGCCATCGTGCACCTGGGCGGCATCTCGGTGGAGCGGCCCTTCGAGGAGATCCTCGAGGCCAACATCAAGGGCATCTTCAACGTCTACGAGGCCGCGCGCCGCCACGGCGTCCGGCGCGTGGTGTTCGCCAGCTCCAACCACGTGATCGGCTTCTACAAGCAGACCGAGACGCTGGACGCGCACGTGCTGCGCCGGCCCGACGGCTACTACGGCCTGTCCAAGTCCTTCGGCGAGGACATGGCGCAGTTCTACTTCGACCGCTACGGCATCGAGACCGTCAGCATCCGCATCGGCTCCTCGTTCCCCGAGCCGCTGAACCGCCGCATGATGAGCACCTGGCTCAGCTACGACGACCTCACCGCGCTGGTCGAGAAGGCCTTGTTCACGCCGGGCGTGGGCCACACCGTGGTCTACGGCGCCTCGGCCAACGAGAACGTCTGGTGGGACAACCGCGCCGCCGCCAGGCTCGGCTGGACGCCCAAGGACAGCTCGGAGCCCTTCCGCGCCAAGGTCGAGGCGCAGCCGCCCGTGGCCGACGACGACCCCAACGCCATCTACCAGGGCGGCGCGTTCACCGCCCAAGGCCCGTTCGGCGACTGACATGAAACCACCCCGTTTGGACTTCTCACTTCGTGTAGAAGTCCCATCCCCCTCCAGGGGCGCACCCGGCGGCCTGGCAGAGCCAGTTCCGCGGCTGCGCTGGCATGGCCTGCTCCGCGGCCTCTCGGCCAGCGGCTTGCGACCCGGTTTCGTGCTCTGCGGGTGGCGCGCCAGCGTCATGGAGAACTGACATGGCGAACGCGGAGCTCATCCTCGACGCCCGCAACGGCACCGGCGAAAGCCCGGTCTGGCACGCGGCCGAGCAGGCGCTGTACTGGGTCGACATCCCGGGCAAGGCCATCCACCGCTGGTCGCCCACGCAAGGCCACCGCCTGTGGGCCACGGCCGAAATGCCGGCCTGCATCGCCGCCACGCCCACGCCGGGCCGCTGGATCGCGGGCATGGAGAGCGGCCTGTTCGCGCTGCAGCTGCAGGACGATGGCCAGGTCCGGGCCGAGCGCCTGGCCGCCGTGCAGCACGGCGCCCCCGCCATGCGCTTCAACGACGGCCGCTGCGACCGCCAGGGCCGCTTCTGGGCCGGCACCATGTGCCTGGACATGGCGGCCGCGGTCCGCGCCGGCGCCTGGTACCGTTTCGGCGCCGGCGACACCGCCCTGCCCGCCCGGCTGGCCGACTTCATCGTGCCCAACGGCCTGGCCTTCAGCCCCGACGGCAGGACCATGTACCTGTCGGACTCGCATCCGCAGGTGCAAAGCGTCTGGGCGTTCGACTACGACACCGCCAGCGGCACGCCGTCCAACCGCCGCCTGTTCGTCGACATGAACCCGCTGCCGGGCCGCCCCGACGGCGCCGCCGTCGACGTGGACGGCTGCTACTGGATCTGCGGCAACGACGCCGGCCTCGTGCACCGCTTCACGCCCGAGGGCCGGCTCGACAAGTCGCTGGCCGTGCCCGTCAGGAAGCCCGCGATGTGCGCCTTCGGCGGCCCGCGCCTGGACACCCTGTACGTGACCTCGATCCGCCCGGCCGGCGACCTGTCGGACCAGCCGCTGGCCGGCGGCGTGTTCGCCCTGCGACCCGGCACCCAGGGCATCGCGGAACCGGCCTTCCAACCCTGATTTCCCCTTCCACCACCACCACCAACAGAGGACGACAAATGAACCGCACCCCCAAAACCCTTCTCGCGCTGGCCGCCAGCGCCCTCGCCCTGTCGGCCCAGGCCGTCGAGTTCCGCTCGGCCGACGTGCACAACAGCGACGACTACCCCACCGTGGCGGCCGTCAAGCACATGAGCCAGGTGCTGGCCAAGGAAAGCGGCGGCAAGTACACGATCAAGGTCTTCAACAAGAGCGCGCTGGGCTCGGAGAAGGAGACGCTGGACCAAGTCAAGATCGGTGCGTTGGAGATGAACCGCGTCAACATCAGCTCGCTGAACGCGATCTGCCCGAAGACGCTGGTGCCCACCATGCCCTTCCTGTTCGACTCCATCCCGCACATGCGCAAGGTGCTGGACGGCCCCGTCGGCGAGGAGATCCTCAAGGGCTGCGAGAGCCAGGGCCTGGTCGGCCTGGCCTTCTACGACTCGGGCGCGCGCTCCATCTACGCCAAGAAGCCGGTCAAGACCCTGGCCGACGCCAAGGGCCTGAAGATCCGCGTGCAGCAGTCCGACCTGTGGGTGGCCCTGGTCGGCGCCATGGGCGCCAACGCCACGCCCATGCCCACGGGCGAGGTCTACACCGCGCTCAAGACCGGCCTGATCGACGCGGCCGAGAACAACATTCCCTCCTACGAAGGCTTCAAGCACTACGAGGCGGTCAAGTTCTACTCGCACACCGAGCACTCCATGGCGCCCGAGATGCTGGTCATCTCCAAGGCCGTCTTCGACAAGATGAGCCCGGCCGACCAGGCCTTGTTCCGCAAGGCCGCCAAGGAATCCGTGACCTTCCAGCGCCAGAAGTGGGACGAGCAGGAAGCCAAGGCGCTGGACATCGTCGTCAAGGCCGGCTCCACCATCGTCAAGGACGTGGACAAGGCCTCGTTCAAGGCCGCCATGCAGCCCGTCTACGCCAAGTTCATCAACACGCCCGACCTGCAGCGCCTGGTCAAGGCCGTGCAGGACACCAAGTAAGCCTGTGACCCGGCCGGTCCCGTGCCCCGGCACGGGACCGGCGCCCTTGCCGGACCCGCCATGAACTCTCCCCTGCCATCGGCCCAGGCCGCCGCGACGAGCGCAGCCGCCGCACCGGTCGCCCCTGCCCTCGACCCCTCCCACGACCGCCCCGCCGCGACGCACTGGTACTCGCGCCTGTGCGGCGCGCTCAGCAAGGCCAGCCTGGTCCTGGCCATCTTCGGCCTGGTCGGCATCATCGTCAGCGTGCAGGTCCAGGTGGTCGGCCGCTACGTCTTCAACGACACGCCGACCTGGGCCGAGGCCCTGGCCCTGCAGCTCGTGCTCTACGTGACCGCGCTGGGCGTGGCCGTGGGCGTGCGCGATGCCGGCCACATCGGCCTGGAGTCGCTGGTCTCGCTGCTGCCCGAGGGGCTGCGGCTCAAGATCGAGATCCTGATCCACGCGCTGGTGGCGCTGTTCGGCTGCATCATGGTGCAGAGCGGCTGGCTCTGGACCCGCCTCAAGTGGGACGAACTCGACCCCATGCTGCAGATGCCCGTGGGCATCGACTACCTCTCGCTCGTGATCGCCGGCGTGCTGATCGTGATGTTTTCCATCGAACACATCGTCGCGCTGCTGCGCCACGAAGACGTCGTTCCATCCTGGTATTGAAAGCGCGACATGGAACTGACCGTTCTCTCCATCGTCTTCGCGGTGCTGCTCGTTCTGGGCGTGCCCGTGGCCTTCTCCATCGGCCTGGCCTCGGTGGCCACCGTGCTGTACTCGGGCATGCCCATTGCCATCGTCTTCCAGAAGATGGTGGGCGGCATGCAGATCTTCTCGTTCCTGGCGATCCCGTTCTTCGTGTTCGCCGGCGAACTCATGCTCTACGGCGGCATCGCCGACCGCATCGTGCGCTTCGCCAACAGCCTGGTGGGCCATGTGCGCGGCGGCCTGGGCATGAGCAACGTGCTGGGCTGCACGCTGTTCGGCGGCGTCGCGGGCTCGCCGCTGGCGGACGTCTCGGCCATGGGCTCGGTGATGATCCCGCTCATGAAGAAGGAAGGCTACGACGCCGACTACGCCGTGAACGTGACCACGCACGCGGCACTGGTCGGCGCGCTGATGCCGACCTCGCACAACCTCATCATCTTCACGCTGGCGACCACGGGCATCGCCTCGGTCAGCGTGTTCAGCCTGATCCTGGCAGGCGTGATCCCGGCCGTGCTGCTGACCATCTGCAACCTGGTCGCGGCCTACTACGTGGCCGTCAAGCGCGGCTACCCCACGCGCGGCAAGTTCCCGGGCTGGAGGGAAGTGCTGGTCTCGTTCCTGGCCGCGCTGCCGGGCCTGCTCATCGTCGTGATCATCCTGGCCGGCATCCTGTCGGGCATCTTCACGGCCACCGAATCGGCCGCCACGGCCGTGTTGTGGGCGCTGCTGGTCACGGTGCTGGTCTACCGCTCGCTGTCGTGGAAGGACTTCCTCAAGGCCTGCGCCAAGGCCTGCAAGACCACCGGCGTGGTGCTGCTGCTGATCGGCATCAGCTCGGCCTTCGGCTACTTCATGGCGCTGTACGAGGTGCCGCAGAAGACCGGCGAGCTGATGCAGTCGGTGACCACCAGCCCCTGGATGATCTTCCTGATGATCAACGTGCTGCTGTTCGTGCTGGGCACCTTCCTGGACATGGCCGCCACCATCCTGATCTGCACGCCGATCTTCCTGCCGATCGCCCAGCATTTCGGCATGGACCCGGTGCAGTTCGGCATCGTCATGCTGATCAACTGCGCGCTGGGCCTGAACACGCCGCCCGTGGGCGTCACGCAGTTCGTGGGGTGCGCCATCGGCGGGGTCTCGGTGGGGCAGGTCATGAAGTCCATCCTGCCCTTCTACGGCGCGCTGACGGTGTGCCTGATGCTCGTGACCTACGTGCCGGCGTTCTCGCTGTGGCTGCCCGGCCTGTTCAAGTGAAGCCAGGCATGCGCATCGCCGTGGTCGGCGCGGGCGTGGCGGCGCCGCCGCACCTGCGCAGCCTGCACGACCTGCGCGGCCAGGCCGAAGTGGCCTGGGTCTGGGGCCGCGACCTGCAGCGGCTGGCCAGCGCCGAACTGCCGCCCGGCGCACGCACGACGACGCGGCTCGAGGATGTGCTGGAGGACGCCAGCGTCGACGCCGCGCTGGTGCTGACGCCGCCGCACACGCACCTGGAGATCGTCGAACGCCTGGCCGCCGCGGGCAAGCATGTGCTGGTCGAAAAGCCCGTGGAACTCACGCTGGCACGCGCCGAGGCCCTGGTCGCCGCCTGCGCCCGCCACGGCGTGCGCCTGGCCGTGATGCTGCAGCACCGCGCGAGCCCCGCCGCGCTGCAACTGGCGGAACTGGTCCGCGGCGGCAGCCTCGGCGCCCTGACGGGCGCCAGCGCCACCGTGCGCTGGTGGCGGCCGCAGAGCTATTACGACCAGCCCGGCCGCGGCACGCTGGCGCGCGACGGCGGCGGCGTGCTCATGACCCAGGCCATCCACACGCTGGACCTGCTGCTGCACCTGGTCGGCGCGCCGCAGCGCGTGCTGGGCCTGGCCGCCACCACGCCCGTGCACCGCATGGAAACCGAGGACCATGCCGCCGCCCTGCTGCACTGGGAGAACGGCGCGATCGGCCTGCTCCACGCGACCACGGCCGCCTATCCGGGCTACCCCGAGCGCATCGCGCTCGACTTCACGCAGGGCACGGCCACGCTGGAGGCCGGCGCCCTGGTCGTGGAGCGCCCCGGCCAGGAACCGCTGCGCGTGGGCCAGCCCCAGGCCTCGGGATCGGGCGCCAACCTGATGGGCTTCGACCATGCGGGCCACCGCGCCGTGGTCGCGGACTTCCTCGCATCCATCGCCGAGGGGCGCGCACCGCTCACCGACGGCGCCTCGGCCCTGCCCGTGCAGCGCCTCATCGAGGCCGTGCTGCGTTCATCCGCCGAAGGCATCGCCGTCCGTCTGTAGCGCGTCATTCCTGCGGGGCATGGCGGTGTTGACGCAATGCCATTGGTCAAAGGCAGAGGCGGCGCCTAGAGTCGCCGCATCTGCCACCCCTCGACCGGAACGCCCCGCCCCATGCGACGCCAACGCCACGGAAAGATCATCGCCACGCTCGGTCCCGCAAGCTCGGACCGCGCCACCATCCAGAGCCTGTTCGAAGCCGGCGCCGACGTGTTCCGGCTCAACTTCAGCCACGGCAGCCACAGCGACCACCAGGCCCGCTACGACCTGATCCGCGCCGTCGAGCGCGACTGCGGCCGGCCCATCGCCGTGCTGCTGGACCTGCAAGGCCCCAAGCTGCGCATCGGCCGCTTCGCCGACGGTCCGGTCACGCTGGCCGAAGGCGCGCGCTTCCGGCTCGACCTCGACGCCCAGCCCGGCGACGCCACGCGCGCCCCGCTGCCCCACCCCGAAATCTTCGCGGCGCTGCAGCCGGGCCACGACCTGCTGCTCGACGACGGCAAGCTGCGCCTGCGCGTGCTGGCCTGCGGCGCCGGCTTCGCCGAGACCGAGGTCATCGCGGGCGGCGTGCTGTCCGAGCGCAAGGGCGTCAACGTGCCCTCGGTGCTGCTGCCGATCTCGGCGCTGACGGCCAAGGACCGCGCCGACCTGGCCTTCGGCCTGGAGCTGGGCGTGGACTGGGTCGCGCTGTCCTTCGTGCAGCGGCCCGAGGACGTGCAGGAACTGCGCACGCTGGTGCAGGACCGCGCCGCCATCCTGTCCAAGCTCGAGAAGCCGGCCGCCATCGCCGACCTGGACGCCATCGTCGCGCTGTCCGACGCCGTGATGGTCGCGCGCGGCGACCTCGGCGTGGAGATGCCGGCCGAGCAGGTGCCGCCGATCCAGAAACGCATCGTGCGCAGCTGCCGCCAGGCCGGCAAGCCGGTGGTCGTGGCCACGCAGATGCTGGAGTCGATGGTCAGCGCCCCCGTGCCCACGCGCGCCGAGGCCTCGGACGTGGCGACCGCCGTCTACGACGGCGCCGACGCCGTGATGCTGTCGGCCGAATCGGCCTCGGGCCGCTACCCGCGCGAGGCCGTCGCCGTCATGGACGCCATCGTGCGCGCGGCCGAGGCCGACCCGCATTGCCGCACCGTGGTCGAGGCCTCGGGCTTCGCGCCCCAGCCCACCATGGGCGACGCGATCTGCGCGGCGCTGCAACAGTCGGCCGAACTGCTGGGCGCGGCCGCCATCTTGACCTTCACGCGCTCGGGCTTCACGAGCCTGCGCGCGGCGCGCGAGCGGCCGCAGGCGCCCATCGTGAGCGTGACGCCCGACCTCGCCACGGCGCGCCGGCTGGCGCTGGCCTGGGGCGTGCATTCGGTCCATGTGCCGCACGACGTGGACGACGTGCCCGGCATGGTGCAGGCCGCCCGCACGCTGGCCCGCGACCAGGGCTTCACGCAGCCGGGCGACGCCATCGTCATCGCCGCCGGCATGCCCTTCGGCAAGGCCGGCACCACCAACCTGCTCCACATCGCCCAGGCCTGAAAGAACCACGCCATGTCCACCATCACCGAAATCCAGGCCCTGGAAATCATCGACTCCCGCGGCAACCCCACGGTCGCCGCGCGCGTGCGGCTGGCCGACGGCAGCTGCGGCAGCGCCGCCGCGCCCTCGGGCGCCTCGACCGGCTCGCGCGAAGCCGTGGAGCTGCGCGACGGCGACACCGCGCGCTACAAGGGCAAGGGCGTGCGCCGCGCCGTCGCCCACGTGAACGGCGAGATCGCCCAGGCGCTGGCCGGCCAGGATGCGCTGGACCAGGCGGCGCTCGACCGCAAGCTCTGCGCGCTGGACGGCACGCCCGACAAGTCGCGCCTGGGCGCCAACGCGCTGCTGGCCGTGTCGCTGGCCGCCGCCCAGGCCGCGGCCGCATCGCAGGGCCGGCCGCTGTACCGCCAGCTCGCGCCCACCGGCCCGCTCACGCTGCCCGTGCCCATGATGAACATCATCAACGGCGGCGCCCATGCCGACAACAACGTCGACATCCAGGAGTTCATGGTGCTGCCCATCGGCGCGCCGAGCTTCGGCGAAGCGCTGCGCCACGGCGTCGAGGTCTTCCACGCGCTCAAGGCCCTGCTCAAGACGCGCGGCCTGGCCACCGCCGTCGGCGACGAAGGCGGCTTCGCGCCCGACCTGCCGTCCAACGAGGCCGCGCTGGACACCATCGTGCGCGCCATCGAACTGGCCGGCTTCGCGCCGGGCCGCGACATCTTCCTGGGCATCGACGCGGCGAGTTCGGAGTTCCACGAAGGCGGCCGCTACACGCTGGCGTCGGAGCAGCGGGCGTTCGACAGCGCGGGCTTCGTCGACTACCTCGCGCGCTGGGTCGACGCCTACCCCATCGTCTCCATCGAGGACGGCCTGGACGAGAGCGACTGGGCCGGCTGGAAGCTGCTGACCGAGCGCCTGGGCCGGCGCGTGCAGCTCGTGGGCGACGACCTGTTCGTCACCAACACCGCGATCCTGCGCCGCGGCATCGACGGCGGCATCGCCAACGCCATCCTCGTCAAGCCCAACCAGATCGGCACGCTGACCGAGACGCTGGCGGCCATCGACATGGCCGCGGCGGCCGGCTACGGCGCCGTGGTCTCGCACCGCTCGGGCGAGACCGAGGACTGCTGCATCGCCGACCTGGCCGCCGCCACGCGCGCCACGCAGATCAAGACCGGCTCGCTGTGCCGCTCGGACCGCATGGCCAAGTACAACCGGCTGCTCTGGATCGAGGCCGAGCTGGGCCGCGACGCGGTCTACGCGGGCCGCGACGCCTTCCCCCTGCTGCGCCAGGGCGGCTGACCATGCGGATCCTGATCGCCCCCGATTCGTTCAAGGAAAGCCTCAGCGCGCTGCAGGTGGCGCAGGCCATCGCGGCCGGTTTCCGCGAAGTCTTCCCCGAGGCGCACTACCGCCTCCTGCCCATGGCCGACGGCGGCGAGGGCACGGTGCAGGCGCTCGTCGACGCCACGGGCGGCCAGCTGCGCGAAGTCATGGCCACGGGCGCCAAGCGCTCCCGTGTGCAGTCATGTTGATAGACACTTTGCTTTCGATGAGCACCGTGACGCAAGAAATCCGGCTGCGCCTCATCTGTTTTGATGATGTTTCCCTGGCAGGAATGGCGAAACTGGAGCTGCGGCTGAGACAGCCGGAGGCTTCCTGCAAATCCTCCTGCACTTTTTCGGCGGCACCACAGACGGAGCGGGGACAAACCTCGCCCAACCCCCACTGCCGAGAGAGTAGAGACATGGATCAGGAGCTGACTTACAGGCTCGGCAAATCCGTTCTGGATCTCAGCCGAGGTACATTGCGCAAGGCCGGCGCGCGCGTGCCGGTGCGCTCCAAAACCTTCAAATTGCTGAGCTATCTTGCTCGCGATATGCCGGAAGGGTCGTCCGCAAGGACGAATTGTTCGCCGCGGTCTGGCCGCCTGCCGTGGTTACCGAAGGGGCCCTGCTGCGCTGCATTCGCGATGCGCGTCAGAGCGTCGGAGACGAGCAGCACCGTATCATCCACACCGTGCCGGGGCGGGGCTACATCTACATGCCGCCCGAAGGCTTTCGCTGATGCGCCGGAGGCACCGGAGCAGGGCACCGATGACATCGATCTCGATGCCGGCGCGGCGGAGCCCAAGGTCGCGGTGATGCCGTTCAGCCTGCGTGGCGTGGATGGCGGGATGAAGCCTGCCTTCGAGACCATCGTGCAGGAAATCCGGGGCGCGATCGCCAATTCGCGCGTGATCGTGGTGCAGCCGCCGGCACGGCGCAAACCGTCACCCAAGACGGTCGCCGGTGTCGACTATCTGGTCGAGGGTCAGGTCGTGGCCGGCGAGCCGCATCTCAATGTCGTCGTGACCTTGTCCGATGCCCGATCGGGCCGCCGCCTGCTGACGCAGTCCTTCTTCCTCAAGGCCGAAAGCGTCGTGGCCTTCCACCAGAACGTCGCCAGGCAGGTCGTCAGTGCGCTCGTCTTCGATATCGAGACGGCCTCCTGGCACGGTACGACGCAGGGCACGACATCGCTGGCATCTGGTGAAGGCCAAGAAAAGGCCTTTCTCGTGCGCCGATATAGGCAAGGGAGCGGTTTTCGCCTGCCGGTGGCTTGCTATACTGGGTTGTAGTCACACATGAAGATGTGGGGATCTCGCAACGGGCGGGAGGCGACTTTTGTCCAGCAATGGCGATCCGGACAGATCCGGGCTGTTTTCGTTCGTCTGGCGGTACAGCAGGCGACATCAGCTTTTATTACTGGCTGCGACCGTGGCTTCCTTTCCGGTGCTCTATCTGTCGCTGGAATTGCCGAAATATATCCTGAACGGCGCGCTTCAGGGGCATGTCACGCCGCTCAACCACCTGGGCCTGCATCTCGACCAGACCACGCTTCTCATGGTGCTCTGCCTGGCCTTTCTGGTCTGCACTTTCGCCGAAGGCGTCATCAAGATGCAGCTCGGCATCTACCGGGGTGTCGTCGGCGAGAGGCTCATCCGGCGGCTGCGCTACAAGCTGATCGCCCAGGTGCTGCGCTTTCCCTGCAGACGCTCGACACCGTCTCGCAGGGCGAGGTCGTCTCGATGGTCACCGCCGAGGCCGAGCCCTTGAGCGGCGTGATGGGCGATGCCTTCGCCCAG
>JASGJO010000006.1:0-12958 GCA_049840715.1 Pseudorhodoferax sp. | reverse complement strand
CCTTCGGCGACGTGGTGCGCGCCTGTGCCGCCAGCCCGCGCGAAGGCCAGTCCGGCACCTGGATCGTGCCCGAGATGGTGCGCGCCTACGAAGACCTGCACGCCGCCGGCAGCGCGCACAGCGTGGAGACCTGGGTCGACGGCGAGCTGCTGGGCGGCCTGTACTGCGTGGGCCTGGGCCGGGCGGTGTTCGGCGAATCCATGTTCGCGCGCGCGACCGACGCCTCGAAGATCGCGCTGGCGGCCCTGGTGGCCTGGTGCCGCGTGCACGGCGTGGTGCAGATCGACTGCCAGCAGAACACCCGCCATCTGGCCTCGCTGGGCGCGGCCGAAATGCCGCGCGCGGACTTCGTGTCGCGGCTGCGCCAGGATGCACAGGCCCCCGATCCGCCCTGGTTATTCGACCCCGTATACTGGTCCGCACTGTTCACTCCAGTGTCCCGTACGGCGTGACCCACCTGAACGATCTCCCACTGCAGACGCTGCAGTTCTATGCGACCGCGCCCTATCCGTGCAGCTATCTGGCGGACCGGCAGGCCAGGTCGCAGGTGGCGACGCCGGGGCACCTGATCCAGAGCGACACCTATTCGGAACTCGTGCAGAAGGGTTTCCGGCGCAGCGGGATGTTCACCTACCGGCCGCATTGCGACGGCTGCCAGGCCTGCCTGCCGCTGCGCGTGCTGGTCGACCGCTTCCAGCCCGACCGCAGCCAACGCCGCGCGCTGGCGCGCCACGCCGGGCTGCAGGTACGCGTGCTCAAGCTGTGCTTCGTGCCCGAGCACTACCAGCTGTACCTGCGCTACCAGAACGGCCGCCACGCCGGCGGCGGCATGGACCACGACAGCATCGACCAGTACACGCAGTTCCTGCTGCAAAGCCGCGTCAACTCGCGGCTGGTCGAGTTCCACGCGCCCGGGGCGGACGGCGAGCCGCCCCGCCTCAAGATGGTGTCCATCCTGGACATCCTCAACGACGGCCTGTCGGCCGTCTACACCTTCTACGAACCCGAAGCCCATGCCAGCTACGGCACCTACAGCGTGCTGTGGCAGATCGAGCAGGCCCGCAGCATGGGCCTGGCGCATGTCTACCTGGGCTACTGGATCGGCCAGAGCGACAAGATGAACTACAAAGCCCGCTTCCAACCCCACCAGCTGCTCGTCGATGGCCATTGGCAGGACGGCCCTGCCCAGCCATGAAGAAGAGCGAACAGCCAGCCGGCGGCACTCCCACGGTCCAGGTCATCGAGCGCATGTTCTCGCTGATCGACGTGCTGGCCTCGCGCGAAGATGCCATGTCGCTCAAGGAGATCAGCGAGAAGACCGGGCTGCACCCCTCGACCACGCACCGCATCCTGAACGACCTCGCCACGGGCCGCTTCGTCGACCGGCCGGAACCGGGCAGCTACCGGCTGGGCATGCGCCTGCTGGAACTGGGCAACATCGTCAAGGGCCGTTTGAGCGTGCGCGACGCGGCGCTGGCCCCCATGCGCGAGCTGCACCGGCTGATCCAGCAGCCCGTGAACCTGAGCCTGCGCCAGGGCGACGAGATCGTCTACATCGAGCGTGCGCTGTCCGAACGCTCGGGCATGCAGGTGGTGCGCGCCATCGGCGGCCGCGCCCCGCTGCACCTGACCTCGGTCGGCAAGCTGTTCCTGGCGGCCGACGATGCGCAGCGCGTGCGCGCCTACGCCACGCGCACGGGCCTGGCCGGCCACACGCGCAACAGCCTCACGCAGCTGCCGCTGCTCGAGCGCGAACTGGCCAAGGCCCGCACGACGGGCGTGGCGCGCGACAACGAGGAACTGGAACTCGGGGTGCGCTGCATGGCGGCCGGCATCTACGACGACCAGGCCCGGCTCGTCGCGGGCCTGTCGATCTCCTCGCCGGCGGACCGCCTGGACGAATCCTGGCTGCCCAAGCTGCAGCAGACGGCCAACGAGATTTCGGCGGCGCTGGGCTACCGCGCCGGCCAGAACGACAAGAACGGCAACGGCTGAACGGGCCCGCCGGGCCCGCACGGCTCAGCGGTGCGTGGACACCGGCACCAGGACCGCTGCGCCGTGGCCGCCGGCGGTGATGGCCGCGCCCGTCGTGGACTCGACCCACTTGCGCACGCGCTCGGCGTCGCCCAGGCGGCTCAGCTTGCCGGCCGAATCCAGGAACACCATGATCAGCTTGCGGCCGGCGATGCTGGCCTGCATGACCAGGCACTGGCCGGCCTCGTTGATGAAGCCGGTCTTCTGCAGGCCGATGTCCCAGTCCGGGTTCTTCACGAGCCGGTTGGTGGTGTTGAACTGCAGCGTGCGGCGGCCGACGTCGACGGCATAGCTCGGCGAGGTCGACAGCTCGCGGATCAGCGGCTCGCGGTAGGCGGCGCCGACCAGCAGGGCCAGGTCGTGCGCGCTGGACTGGTTGTTGGGCGACAGGCCGGTCGGCTCGACGTAGCGCGTGTCCTTCATGCCCAGCTGCTCGGCCTTGGCGTTCATGCGGCTCACGAAGGTCGCCATGCCGCCCGGGAAGGTGCGGCCCAGCGCGTGGGCGGCGCGGTTCTCGCTCGACATCAGGGCCAGGTGCAGCAGTTCGCCGCGGCTCAGGGTGGCGCCGACGACCAGGCGCGAACGGCTCCACTTCTCGGTGTCCACGTCATCCTGCGTGATCGTGAGCATCTCGTCCATCGGCAGCTGCGCCTCGTTGACGATCACGCCGGTCATGAGCTTGGTCAGCGAGGCGATCGGCAGCACGGCGTTCTCGTTCTTGCGCAGCAGGACTTCGTCGGTCTCCTGGTCGATGACCAGGGCCACGCTGGACTTCAGGTCCAGCGGATCGTCGGCGGCGTGCAGGCCGGCCAGTTGGCCGAACGAGGGTTTGAGGGGAATGATGGCGGCGCGCGGCGTCTCGATGCGCTGGCGGCCCTGGACGCTGACCTTGACGCGGCGCTTGGGCGTGACGGCGGCGGTCTTGCGCTCGGCCTGGCGCTTCTCGGCCACAACCTTTTTCTTGCGCGGCGCGGCATCGGCCTGGGGCAAGGCCAGCATGAACAGGCAGGAAAACACGACGAGGGCCTGCACCCACCGATGCAAGCCGGAAAAACGAGAAGAAATCATGCGCCCACCTACTGAAACCGCCGAGGATGCAGGAGTGTATCCACTCCAAAAAGCTCACACAACATCAAAGACTTGCGCGGTCAAGTTAATGTGATGGGCGGCGCACCCGTTGCCTTGCGGCAACAAAAAAGCCGACCCTTTCGGGTCGGCTTTTCGTGGCCTGGGAGCCTTCAGCCTGCCGTCGCTTCCTCGGCCTCGGGCTTGGCCCGGCCTTCCTTCTTGGGCAGCGGCTGGATGTCCAGCTGCACCTCGCCGGTCTCCACGCCCTTCTCGTCCTTGGACAGGGCGATGTCGACCACCAGGCGGCCACCGTCGGTCAGGCGGCCGAACAGCAGTTCGTCGGCCAGCGCGCGCCGGATCATGTCCTGGATCAGACGCTGCATCGGCCGGGCACCCATCAGCGGGTCGAAGCCCTTGCGCGCCAGGTACTTGCGCAGGCCGTCGGTGAAGGTGACTTCCACCTTCTTCTCGGCCAGCTGGGTCTCCAGCTGCAGCAGGAACTTGTCGACCACGCGCAGGATGATGGTCTCGTCCAACGCCTTGAAGCTCACGATCGCGTCCAGCCGGTTGCGGAACTCGGGCGTGAACAGGCGCTTGATGTCGCCCATCTCGTCGCCGGCCTCGCGCGGGTTCGTGAAGCCGATGGTCGCCTTGTTCATGGTCTCGGCGCCCGCGTTCGTCGTCATGATGATGATGACGTTGCGGAAGTCGGCCTTGCGTCCGTTGTTGTCCGTCAGGCTGCCATGGTCCATGACCTGCAGCAGCACGTTGAAAATGTCCGGGTGCGCCTTCTCGATCTCGTCGAGCAGCAGCACCGCGTGCGGCTTCTTCGTGATGGCCTCGGTCAGCAGGCCGCCCTGGTCGAACCCGACGTAGCCCGGAGGCGCGCCGATCAGGCGGCTCACGGCATGGCGCTCCATGTACTCCGACATGTCGAAGCGGATCAGCTCGATGCCCATGATGTAGGCCAGCTGCTTGGCCGCCTCGGTCTTGCCGACGCCGGTGGGGCCGCTGAACAGGAAGCTGCCGATCGGCTTGTCGCCCTTGCCCAGGCCCGAGCGCGCCATCTTGACCGAGGACGCCAGCACCTCGAGCGCCTTGTCCTGACCGAACACCACGCCTCTTCAGGTCGCGCTCCAGCGTCTGCAGCTTGCTGCGGTCGTCGTTGGACACGTTCGCGGGCGGGATGCGCGCGATCTTGGCCACGATTTCCTCAACCTCGGTCTTGCCGATGGTCTTCTTGCGCTTGGACGGCGTGAGGATGCGCTGGGCCGCGCCGGCCTCGTCGATCACGTCGATGGCCTTGTCGGGCAGGTGCCGGTCGTTGATGTACTTGGCCGACAGCTCGGCCGCCGCCTGCAGCGCGGCGTTGGCGTACTTGACGCTGTGGTGTTCCTCGAAGCGCGACTTCAGGCCCTTCAGGATCTCCACCGTCTGCTCGACCGTGGGCTCGACCACGTCGACCTTCTGGAAGCGCCGCGACAGCGCCGCATCCTTCTCGAAGATGCCGCGGTACTCGGTGAAGGTGGTCGCGCCGATGCACTTGAGCTGGCCGCTGGACAGCGCCGGCTTGAGCAGGTTGGACGCGTCCAGCGTGCCGCCCGAGGCCGCGCCGGCACCGATCAGCGTGTGGATCTCGTCGATGAACAGCACGGCGTTCGGCTTGTCCTTGAGCGACTTGAGCACGCCCTTGAGGCGCTGCTCGAAGTCGCCGCGGTACTTGGTGCCGGCCAGCAAGGCGCCCATGTCGAGCGAATAGACCTGGGCCTCGGCCAGGATCTCGGGCACGTCCTTCTGCGTGATGCGCCAGGCCAGGCCCTCGGCGATGGCGGTCTTGCCGACGCCGGCCTCGCCCACCAGCAGCGGGTTGTTCTTGCGGCGTCGGCACAGGATCTGGATCACGCGCTCGACCTCGTACTCGCGGCCGATCAGCGGATCGATCTTGCCGTCCTTGGCCATCTGGTTCAGGTTCTGCGTGAACTGCTCCAGCGGCGAGGCCTTCTCGTTCTTCTCGGCCGCGCCCTCCTCGCTCTCGGGCTGGGCGTCGTTGGACTTGGTCGGCTCCGGTGGATCGCTCTTCTTGATGCCGTGGGCGATGAAGTTCACGACGTCCAGGCGCGTCACGCCCTGCTGGTGCAGGTAGTAGACGGCGTGCGAGTCCTTCTCGCCGAAGATCGCCACCAGCACGTTGGCGCCGGTGACTTCCTTCTTGCCGCTGCCGGTGGACTGCACGTGCATGATGGCGCGCTGGATCACGCGCTGGAAACCCAGCGTGGGCTGGGTGTCCACATCGTCGGTGCCCGCCACCTGCGGCGTGTTGTCCTTGATGAAGTTCGTCAGCGACTTGCGCAGGTCGTCGATGTTGGCCGAGCAGGCCCGCAACACCTCGGCGGCACTGGGGTTGTCCAGCAGGGCGAGCAGCAGGTGTTCAACCGTGATGAACTCGTGGCGTTGCTGGCGCGCCTCCACGAAGGCCATGTGCAAGCTGACTTCCAATTCCTGGGCGATCATGAAGATTCCTTTGACACCATGCTGATAACGTGCGCTCTACTTGGGTGTGGGGGCCAGGTTTTTCAACCCGTCATTCCACAGGCTCGCTGACGCATTGGAGCGGGTGACCCGCCTGACGAGCCGCCTCCAGGACCTGGTCGACCTTGGTGGCCGCCACGTCTTTCGAATACACGCCGCAGACTGCTTTCCCATCCAGATGGATCTTGAGCATGATCTGCGTCGCCGTCTCCTTGTCCTTGCTGAAGAATTCCTGGATGACCACGACCACGAACTCCATCGGGGTGTAGTCGTCGTTGAGCATCACGACCTGGTACATCTGCGGCGGCTTGGCCTTCTGGGTCCGCCGCTCGAGCACGACCGATCCGCCGTCGTCCGGCGCCGCAGGCTTGGCCCTGGGCTGCGCAGGTTTGGAGGGAATTTTGGTGGCCATGCGAACCATTCTATCGGTCGCAAAACGGCCACGCTGGACGAGGATTTCACGGCCCGGCGGACGGGCGTGGAGGACGTTCAGACGGTCTCTGGAGCCTGGACGGCGACGACGACGGTCTGGCGCTGGCCGTCGCGTTCACGGGTGCGCAGCCACCAGACCGCGCCCTTGCGGATGGGCATCTCCCCGATCTGTGCCTGCAGCAGCTGGGCCACGGCCTGGCCCAGCGTGGGCTGGTGGCCGACGACCACGACCACGCCCTTGCCGTGGGGCCACTGCACGGCGTCCAGCAGGGCCTGGGCGGAGGCGTCCGGCGCGATCTCGGGCCGCACCTTGTACTTGCGGCCCAGCGCGTCGGCGGTCTGCAGCGCGCGCTGCGCCGGGCTGCAGACGATGCGCGCGCCGTCGGGCAGCTGGCGATCCAGCCAGTTCGCCACGCGGCTGGCCTGCTTGTGGCCGCGCGGCGTGAGTTCGCGTGCCAGGTCGGTGCCGTCGGCGCTCTCGTCGTGCGCTTCGGCATGGCGCCAGAAGATCAGGTCCATCAGAGCCCCCTCGGGTAGGCAAAACGTTGGGCCAGGGCCAGCTGCGCGCTGTGGCGCAGGCCATCGGGGCCGATGCAGTCCTCGGCGCGCGTGTAGCGCCCGTCGGGGCCCAGCGTCCAGGCGTCGCAGCCGTCGTGCAGGTAGGGCACCAAGCATTCGTCGATGACGCGCTGGCGCAGCGCCGGGTCGGTCACGGGCCAGGCCAGCTCGATGCGGCGCAGCATGTTGCGGCCCATCCAGTCGGCGCTGGACAGGAACAGCTGTTCTTCGTCGCCCTGGCGGAAATAGAACACGCGCGTGTGCTCCAGGAAGCGGCCGACCACCGAGCGCACGCGGATGTTGTCGGACACGCCCGCCAGCTGGGCCGGCAGGATGCAGGCGCCGCGCACGATCAGGTCGATGACCACGCCCTGCTGGCCGGCCTTGAGCAGGGCCCGCACGAGCTGCTCGTCGGTCAGCGCATTGGTCTTGACGATGATGCGTGCCGGCCGGCCGGCGGCCGCCGCCTCGCCCGCCGCCGCCACGCGCTCCAGCATGGCCTTTTGCAGGTGGAACGGCGCCACCAGCAGCCGGGCCATGTGGGCCAGCCGGCTCTGGCCGGCGATGTGCACGAAGACCTGCTCCATGTCGGCGGTGAGCTTGTCGTCGGCCGTGAAGTAGCTCAGGTCGGTGTACAGCCGCGCCGTGCGCGGGTTGTAGTTGCCGGTGGACAGATGGCCGTAGCGGCGCAGCTTGCGGCCCTCGCGCCGCGTGATCAGCAGCATCTTGGCGTGGGTCTTGAGGCCGACCACGCCGTACACCACCTGCGCGCCGATGCCTTCCAGCATCTCGGCCCAGTTGATGTTGGCCTCCTCGTCGAAGCGGGCCTTGAGCTCCACCACGACCATGACCTCCTTGCCGCGGCGCACGGCTTCGCGCAGCAGGCCCATGAGCTCGGGGTCGCTGCCGGTGCGGTAGATGGTCTGGCGGATCGCCAGCACGGCCGGGTCGTGCACGGCCTCGCGCAGCAGCGCCAGCACGGCGTCGAAGCTCTCGAAGGGCTGGTGCACCAGCACGTCGCGCTCGCGCAGGCGCTCGAACAGCGAGCCGTCGACCGGAAAGCCCAGCGGCCAGACCGGCTTGTGCTCCGGGAACATGAGCCGCCGCTCGTCGACGAGGTCGACCAGCTGGGTCAGCCGCGCCAGGTTCACGGGGCCGTGCACACGGTACAGCGCCAGTTCGGGCAGCTTGAACTGCTGGAGCAGGAAATCGGCCAGCTGCGCATCGCAGCTGGCCGAGACCTCCAGCCGCACGGCCTGGCCGTAGTGGCGGTACTCCAGGCCCTGGCGCAACGCGGTGCGCAGGTTGTTGACCTCCTCCTCGTCCACCGCGAGGTCGGAGTGCCGCGTTACGCGGAACTGCGAGAACTGGCCGACCTGGCGGCCCGGGAACAGCTCGGACAGATGGGCGCGGATCACGCTGGACAACAGCACCGCCAGCGTGCGCCCGCCCGAGAGCTTGTCCGGCATGCGGATCACGCGCGGCAGCACGCGCGGCACCTTGACGATGGCGATGTCGTTCTCGCGGCCGAAGGCGTCGCGGCCGGTCAGCTGCACGATGAAGTTCAGCGACTTGTTGGCCACCAGCGGGAACGGATGGGCCGGGTCCAGGCCGGTAGGCACCAGCAGCGGCCGGACCTCGCGCTCGAAGTACTGGTGGACCCAGGCGCGCTGGGCCGGGTCGCGCTCGGAGTGGGACAGGATCTGGATCCGCTCGCGCGCGAAGGCCGGCATCAGCACGTCGTTGAACAGCGCGTACTGGCGCGCCACGAGATCGTGCGCCGCCTCGGACAGCGCGCGGAACGACTCCGGCGTGTACACACCATCGGTGGCGCGGCCGCCGGCCGCCTCCAGGTGCGCGGCGGCGCGCACCTCGAAGAACTCGTCCAGGTTGGACGACACGATGCACAGGTAGCGCAGCCGCTCCAGCAGGGGCACGTCGTCCCGGCGCGCCCAGTCGAACACGCGTTCGTTGAAGGCCAGGATGCTGTGGTCGCGGTCGAGCAAGGCCAGCGGGGCCGCGGCAGCTTCAGGCTTGCTCGCATCGGAAGAAGGGGGCATGGCGCTCGGGCACTCAGAAAGGGCACCGAATGTAGCCCGAGTGTCTAGCCTGTTCGTGACGATTTGATGTCATTCATGAAACAGTCACGCGCATGCCTCATTCGTAAACGACGGTGGCCTGCCCCTCGTGCGCCTGCGCCCGCAGGCCGGCCAGCGCCGCATCGGTCGGGAAGCAGCGCCTGTCCTCCAGCCGCACCACGTCCTCGGCCACGAAGCCCGGGAACATCATGGACAGCCGCAGCGGCAGGCCGCGCTGCAGTTCGCCGTGCTCGGACATCTCGGTCCTGGCCGGGTAGTCCTGCAGCAACTGGCCGATCGCGGGCGGCTTGTGGCCGTTCGTGCGGTCGACCCGGATGCGCAGGAACTTGCCGAAGCGGCAACGCGCTCCGGCCAGGTCCCAGACCTGCTGCACCGTCATCTGCAGGCCGCCGCTGAAGCGGTCGGGCATCAGCTTGCCCATGACCACGATCATCTCGTCGTCCTTGAGCTGGTCCTTGTGCTGGTTGATGAGGGCCTCGTCGGCGCGCGCCTCGATCACGCCGGACTTGTCGTCGAGCTTGAACAGCGCGAGCTTTCCGCGCTGGCCGTTGATCACGCGCAGGTCGGTCACGATGCCGGCGAACAGCTGCGGCTCGCGCGTGTCGATGAGGTCGCCCAGGCCCCGCTTGACGAACTGGCGCACCTCGCGCGCGACCTCGTCGAACAGATGGCCCGAGAGGTAGAAGCCGATGGCCGTCTTCTCGTAGACCAGCTGCTCCTTGACGCCCCAGGGCGTGGCCTCGACCAGGTCGGGCTCCTGCGTGCTGGACGCGTGCGAGTCCACCATGTCGAACAGGCCGTGCTGGTTGGCATTGGCCGCGCTCACGCTGGCGAATGCGAAGGCCTGGTCGATGGAGGCCACCAGCGCGGCCCGGTTGCGCTGCAGGCTGTCGAAGGCGCCGGCCTTGATCAGCGCCTCCAGCGTGCGCTTGTTCAGCTTCGTGCGGTCCACCCGCAGGCAGAAGTCGTACAGGCTCTTGAACGCGCCGCCCTCCTCGCGCGCCGCGACGATGGCCTCGATCGCCTGCTGGCCCGTGCCCTTGATGGCGCCCAGGCCGTAGCGGATGACCTTGTCGGTGACGGGCTCGAAGCGGTGGCGGCCGCGGTTCACGTCCGGGAACTCGAAGGTCAGGCCCATCTTGAGCGCGTCTTCGTACAACACCTTGAGCTTGTCGGTGTCGTCCATTTCCACGGTCATGTTGGCGCAGAAGAACTCGGCCGTGTAATGGACCTTGAGCCAGCCCGTGTGGTAGGCCAGCAGCGAGTAGGCGGCCGCGTGCGACTTGTTGAAGCCGTAGCCCGCGAACTTCTCCATCAGGTCGAAGACCTCGTCGGCCTTGTCCTGGTCGATGCCGTTCCTGGCCGCGCCCTTGCGGAAGATCTCGCGGTGCTCGGCCATCTCCTCGGCCTTCTTCTTGCCCATGGCCCGGCGCAGCATGTCGGCGCCGCCCAGCGAGTAGCCGCCCAGGATCTGGGCGGTCTGCATCACCTGCTCCTGGTAGACCATGATGCCGTAGGTCTCCGACAGCATCTCGGCCACCATGGGGTGCGGGTACTCGACCTCCTCGCGGCCGTGCTTGCGGTTCACGAAGCTGGGGATCAGGTCCATCGGGCCCGGCCGGTACAGCGCGTTCAGCGCGATCAGGTCTTCCAGCCGCGTGGGCTTGGCGTCGCGCAGCATGCCCTGCATGCCGCGGCTTTCGAACTGGAACACGGCCTCGGTCTTGCCCTCCTGGAACAGCCGGTAGGTCGGCTTGTCGTCCAGCGGGATGTTCTCGTAGGCGAAGTTTTCCTGGCCCTTGTGGCGTTTGACGATCAACTCGCGCGCGATCTCCAGGATGGTCAGCGTGGCCAGGCCCAGGAAGTCGAACTTCACGAGGCCGATGGCCTCCACGTCGTCCTTGTCGTACTGGCTCACGGCCGACTCGCTGCCGGGCTGCTGGTAGAGCGGACAGAAGTCCGTGAGCTTGCCCGGCGCGATCAGCACGCCGCCGGCGTGCATGCCGATGTTGCGGGTCATGCCTTCGAGCGCCTGCGCCATCTCGATGAGGTTCTTGACGTCCTCCTCGTTGCGCACGCGCTCGTACAGCTGCGGCTCCAGCTCCAGCGCGTAGTTGTTCTTGTCGCCTTCCTTCTTCGGCTCGGGCGGATAGGCCAGCGTGTAGGACATGCCCGGCTTGGCCGGCACCAGCTTGGAGATGCCGTCGCAGAAGGTATAGCTCATGTCCATCACCCGGCCCACGTCGCGGATGGCGGCCTTGGCCGCCATGGTGCCGAAGGTGGCGATCTGGCTCACGGCCTCCTTGCCGTACTTCTGCTTCACGTAGTCGATCACGCGGTCGCGGTTGCTCTGGCAGAAGTCGATGTCGAAGTCGGGCATGGACACCCGCTCCGGGTTCAGGAAGCGCTCGAACAGCAGCTTGTAGTGCAGCGGGTCGAGGTCGGTGATCTTCAGCGCATAGGCCACCAGCGAGCCCGCGCCCGAGCCCCGGCCCGGGCCGACCGGGCAGCCGTTGACCTTGGCCCAGCCGATGAAGTCGCCCACGATCAGGAAGTAGCCCGGGAAGCCCATCTTGAGGATGGTCTCGATCTCGAACTCCAGCCGCTCCACGTAGCGCGGCCGCTCGGCGTCGCGCCTGGCGGGGTCCTTGTAGAGGTGCGCCAGCCGCTCCTCCAGGCCCTCGTGCGAGACGTGGCGGAAGTACTCCTCCACCGTCATCTGCTTGCCGTCGACCAGCGGGATCGGGAAGTTGGGCAGCTGCGGCTTGCCCAGCACCAGCGTGAGGTTGCAGCGCTTGGCGATCTCCACCGTGTTGGCCAGGGCCGTGGGCACGTCGGCGAACAGCGCCTGCATCTGGGCCGCGGTCTTGAAGTACTGCTCGCGCGTGAAGCGCCGCACGCGGCGCTGGTTGGCCAGGATCTCGCCCTCGGCGATGCAGATGCGGGCCTCGTGCGCCTCGTAGTCCTCCTCGGCCATGAACTGCACGGGGTGCGTGGCCACCACGGGCAGCTTCAGGCGGCCGGCCAGGCCCACGGCGGCGACCACGTGCGACTCGTCGTCGGGACGGCCCGCGCGCTGGATCTCGATGTAGAAGCGGTGCGGGAAGACGCCCGCCAGCTGCAGCGCCAGGTGGCCTGCGCGCGAGGCATCGCCCTGCACCAGGGCCTGGCCCACGGGGCCGGCCTGGGCGCCGGACAGGCAGATCAGCCCGGCGTTGAGCTCTTGCAGCCAGGCCAGCTTGCTGACCGCCTGGGCGCGCACCACGTTCTGCGTCCAGGCGCGCGCCAGCAGCTCGCACAGGTTCAGGTAGCCCTGGCGGTCCTGCACCAGCAGCAGCACGCGCGAGGTCGCGGCCGGGTCCTGGCCCATGCCCTCGATCTGCACCTCGGCGCCGATCACGGGCTTGACGCCCTTGCCGCGCGCGGCCTTGTAGAACTTGATGCCGCCGAACAGGTTGTTCAGGTCGGTGATGGCCAGTGCGGGCTGGCCGTCGGCCGCGGCCTTGGGAACCAGCTCGTCGATGCGGTTGGTGCCGTCGACGACGGAAAACTCGGTATGGATGCGCAGGTGGACGAACATCCACCGGATTCTAGGAGGCAGGCTTCAGCCGGCGTCTTCCAGGTTCTCGTGGTGGGCGATGGCGCCGCGCTTCCAGTACGAGGCCGCGCGGATGGCCTTGCGGTCGTGGCCCTTCTCGTCGACCAGGATGCGGCGCGCCGCGGCGGCCACGCCGGCTTCGGCCGCGCACCAGGCGTAGCCGTGGCCGGCGGGCAGTTCGAGCGCGCGCACGGCGTCCAGCAGGGCCTCGTCGCCGTCGGCCCACTGCAGGTCCAGCGCGGCGGCGCTGGCCAGCGCCGGGCGGTCGGCCGCCGCCACGTGCAGGCGCACGATGGCGCGGCTGCCGGCCGGCAGTTCCTCCAGGCGCCGCGCCACGGCCGGCAAGGCGGTCTCGTCGCCGACCAGCAGGTACCAGTCGAAGTCCAGCGGCACGACGAAGGAGCCGCGCGGGCCGGCGACCGTCAGCGGATCGCCCGCACGCGCCTGGCGCGCCCAGTCGGCAGCCGGGCCGTCGCCGTGCAGCGCGAAGTCGATGGCGAGTTCGCGCGCCGCGTTGTCGTAGCGGCGCGGCGTGTAGTCGCGCGCCACGGCGCCGTCAGGCGTCGGGAAGAAGACCTTGACATGGTCGTCGTGGGAAGCGCTCACGAAGTCGGCCAGCGCCTCGCCCTGCAACACCACG
>JASGJO010000005.1:0-41787 GCA_049840715.1 Pseudorhodoferax sp. | reverse complement strand
GCATTGAAGGTTAATAGGGAAACATCATAGAATCCGAACAGCACCTAGGGGTCGGCCTGCCCGGGTGCCGCATCCCGGGCCAACGCGTCCAGCAGTTCCAGCCGGGTCTGCACCGTGCCGAGCAAGAGCTCCACCCGGCCCACGAGCTCCTCCACGCGCGCCTGCAGTTCCGTCTGGGTGTCGCGCTCGATGGCCGGCAGCCGCGCGATCAGGATGACCGCGCCCGGCCACGGCGAAGGTCACCAGCATGGTGACGACCAGCAGCGCGGCCAGATGGCTGCGCATGCGCCACACGCGCGGCGGGCGGGCCCGGCGGCGGTGCGCTCATGGCCACAACACGAACCTCCCGCCGCGCACGACCGTGGCATAGGCCGTGCGGCTCGCATCGCCGAAGCGGTCGAACGCGATGCTCTGCTGCAGGCCCTGGTAGGGACCATGGCCCAGCACGGCCTCCTTGAGCGATTCGCCGGGCGCCGCGCGTGCCAGCGCCTGCTCCAGCACCAGCACGGCGTCGTAGGCGACGGCGGCACCGTAGCCGGGTAGACCGTCGAAGCGCGCACGGAAGGCCTGCTGGAACGCCGCGAAGCGCGGCGAGCTGTCCTGCGGGTTGTGGCTTTGCACCAGCAGCATGCCCTCGACCGCATGGCCGCCGAGTTCCAGCAGCGCCGGAGTGGCGGCCCACGCTGCCGCCGCCAGCAGCGGCGCTGGCGCTGCGCTTGCGCACCTGCTGCGCCAGGCGCGCCGCATCGGCGCCGCTCGCGACGAACAGCAGCCCCTGCGGCTGCCTGGCCAAAATGCGCTGCACCACGGCCTCGAACGACAGCTCC
Source organism: Pseudorhodoferax sp. (assembly GCA_049840715.1). Classification (GTDB taxonomy): domain Bacteria; phylum Pseudomonadota; class Gammaproteobacteria; order Burkholderiales; family Burkholderiaceae_C; genus Pseudorhodoferax. Next base: position 40,960 of record JASGJO010000005.1, on the reverse strand, counting down.
GGATCGGGGCCGAAATCGACCGTGGTCACGATGGCCCCGCCGGCCGCCTCGTAGGCAGCCTCGAAGGCCTCGCTCCAGGCCACGGTATAGTCGGGATTGCGCAGGTCGCGCGCCATCGCCAGGCGCTCGCAGCCGACCGCCGACGAGCATCCGCACCGTCGCCTGCGCGCTCTCGCGGTTGGTCAGGTTCAGGCGCAGCAGCTGGTCGTCCTTGCCCACCAGCGCCTGGTTGGTCGACGGTCGGGCTCAGCATCAGCACGTCCGAGCGCACTGCGCCACCGGCAACAGCTCGATCGCCAGCGCGGTGCCGAACGGACCGATCAGCACGCGCCACGCCGGCCGCATGCAGCGCCTGCATGGCCTCGCCGGCCTGGCCGCGGTCGAAGTCGCGCACCACCAGTTCGAGCTGGCGGCCGGCGACGCCGCCGCCGGCTGTTGCACTCCTCCACGGCCAGCACGATGCCGTTGCGCGCGTCCTCGGCGAAGTTGCCGTCCACGCCGTGCCGGTCGACCAGGAAACCCAGGCGCAGCGGCGGCCTCGGGCCGCAGCCGCCCAGGCCCATTCCAATTCCCAGCGGCCGGGAGCAGCCCCGCCAGCCAGTGGCGCCGGGCCATCGATGCGGGGGTGCGTCGTCATGCGGCGGGCCTCGTCTGCGGTTCGCGCCCGGGGCGAGGGGTGGCAGGCTGGCGCGCGGCGCCGTGTCCGGCAGCCGCAGCTCGAACGCAGGCGCCCTCGCCCCGGCACGCTGCTGCGCCGTCAGCGTGCCGCCCAGCAGGTTGACGACCGCGTTGTAGCTGATGTGCAGGCCCAATCCGGTGCCGCCCTGGCCCATCTTGGTGGTCATGAACGGATCGAAGATGCGGCCGATCAGCTCGGGGGCGATGCCGCGGCCGTCGTCGGCCACGCGCAGCCAGATGCGGCCGTCCCCGGCGCGGCCGGCCGTGATGCGCACCGTGCCCTGCGCGCGGCCGTCGAAGCCGTGCAGCACCGCGTTCTGCAACAGGTTGCCCAGCGCCTGCCCCAGCGCGCCCGGGTAGCTGTCCAGCCGCAGGCCCTGCGCCGGCACCTCCGTCTCGATGCGGTAGGGCGTGCGGGCGAAGCTCGGGCGCAGGCTCACCACCATCTCGTGCACCACCTCGGCCAGCTCGAAGCTGCGCCGCTGGGACGCTGGTCTGGTCCACCGCCACCTGCTTGAAGTTCTGCACCAGGTCGGCGGCGCGGCCCAGGTTGCGCGCGGCGATGTCGCAGCCCTGCTCCACGCTGTCCAGCCAACTGCTGCAGGTCGGCGCGCCGCAGCCCGGCCTGCATGGCCGCGCGGAAGCGGCGCGTGGCGTCGTCCATGGCGCTGATGGCCATGACGCCGTTGCCCAGCGGGGTGTTGAGCTCGTGCGCCACGCCGGCCACCAGGCCGCCCAGCGCCGCCATCTTCTCCGAACGCACCAGCTCGGCCTGTGCGGCCCGCAGGTGCACCAGCGTCGCCGACAACTCCTCGTTGGACGCCGCCAGCGCCTCGGCGCGCTGCGCCACCCGCGCCTCCAGGTCGTGGTTGGCGCTGCGCAGCTCCTGCTCCACGCGGCGCAGCGGACCGATGTTGATGCTGCCCCAGACCACCAGGCGCTGTTCGCGGAACTTCAACACCCGGCCGAAGGACTTGAACAGCTTGACCTCGCCGCTCTTGCAGACGATCTCGATCTCGCCGCAGAGCGAGCCGTCCTGCCCGCTGCCGAGCAGCGCGTCGCGCCGCACCGGCGACTCCCAGCAGGCCGAGTTCGAGCGAGTTCAGGCCCACGGCCTCCGCGCGCGTGTAGCCGACCTCCTCGGTCCACACGTCGTTCACGTCCAGCAGCGTGTACCCGTCGTCCACGTCGGCCACGGCCATCGGCACGGGGGCCACGTTGAACAAGGCCTGCAGCTTGCGCTCGCGCTCCTGCAGGGCGTCGGCCATGGCCTGCAGGTTCGCCGCCAGGCTGTTGAACTCGGCCACGGGGCCGCTGCGGCCAGTGGCGGCCGAGGGCCTGGCCGGTCGTGGTCAGCGCGGCGCGCTGCACGATCTCCTGCAGCGCGCGGACCAGCCGGTTGGCCCAGAACGGCGCGACCAGCAGGCCCACCGCCAGGGCCCCCGCGAAGCTGCCCAGCGCATACAGCAAGGCCCGCTGCACGCCGGGATAGTGCAGGCCGCGCGGGATGGTGCCGACGACGTACCAGTCCAGCGTCGGGGCCTGCGCGACGGCGGCCTGCAGGCTGCGCCCCTCGAACTCGACCGCCGAGGGCGCCTCCTGTCCTTGCAACGCCGCCTGCAGCAGGGGCCAGTTGTGCAGGTTCAGCCGGCCCGTGTGGCGGCCCCCGGTGTCGGCGACCACTTCGCCGCTGCGGTCGACCACCCAGATGGTGGACGCGCCGGCGCCGGCCAGCGCCTGCAGGTCCTGCAGCAGGGCGGCGACCGGCACTTCGCCGATCAGCACGCGCCCACCGGCGTCGCGGTGCGCCACCGCCGACGACCAGCCCGCCCGACAGCGCCGACAGCAGGCGCCCGCTCCAGGCGGTCGGCCGGTCGGCGTCGACGGCCTGGAACGGCGCACTGGCGGACAGGTCGCTGCCCACCAGTTCCTCGCCGCGCGCCGGCATGTCCGCGGACAGGCCGACCGCTTCGACACGCCCCGTCGGCGAGACCAGGTACACCGCGCGGAACATGCGGCCCACGCCGACGTCGGCATGGAGCACGGCCGCTGCCGCCTGCGCCGGCCGGCCGCGCAGCAGCGCGGCGACCAGCTCCAGCCGCGACTGGCGCGCGCCGAGCAGCAGTTCCAGCCGCTCGGAGACGTCGGCCACATCCTGCCGGAGCTCCTGCAGCGCCTCGGCCTCGATGTCCGGCACGCGCCAGACCAGCGCGACGACGCTGACCAGCGCGAACGCCAGCACCATGGTCGCCAGCAGCAGCGCCGACAGGTGGTGGCGCAGCCGCCAGACCCGCGCGGCCCTCATGGCGCGGCCCCCCGCGCTGCGTGCCGCGCCTGCCAGCGCCTTCGGACCGGCCGGGCGGCGCTCATCGCAGCGGCTGGAAGCGGCCGTCCTGCACGACGACGAAGCTCGGCGCACGCGTGGTGTCGCCGAAGCGGTCGAACCCGATCGGCTGCTGCAGGCCGTCGTAGGGCCCGTGCTGCAGCACCGACTGCTTGAGCGATTCGCCGGCCAGGCCGCGCACGGCGGCCTGCACCAGGACCGTGACGGCATCGTGCGCGATGGCCGCGTGGTAGCCCGGCCCGCGGCCGAAGCGCTCCTGGTAGGCGGCGACGAAGGCCAGGTAGCGCGCGCTGGTGCTGGCGCGGTCGTGCAACTGGCCGACCAGCACGCCTTCGACCGCGCGGCCGCCCAGCGCGATCAGGGCTTCGCCGCCGGCGGCATCGGCCACCGCCACCGGCAGCCCCGGCGCCTGCCTGCGCGCCTGCTGCGCGAGCCGCACGGCATCGACGGTGCCGCAGGCGAACACCAGGCCGTCCGGCCGTTCCTGCAGCATCCTGTGCACGACCTCGCCGTAGGCCGTGGCCGTGTCGGAGGCGAAGTCCGCCGCCACCGTCACGGCGCCGCCGAGCGCCTGGAAGGCGGCGCGGAACTCGTCGCGCCAGGCCACGGCGTAGACGGCGTCGCGCGGGTCGGTGGCGGTGGCCACGGCCATGCGCCGGTGGCCGCGGTCGCGCAGCAGCTGCGCGTAGGCGCGGGTGGTGTCGCGCGTGCCGGGGCTCAGCATCAGCAGCATGTCGTCCTTGCCGGCCAGCACCGAGGCGGTGGCGTTCGGACTGACCAGCAGCAGGCCCGCCTGCGCGGCCAGCGGCAGCACGGCGATGGCCACGGCGCTGGCGAACGGGCCGACCACGGCCTGCACCTGCGCCGCCAACAGGTTCTCCATGGCGGTGCGCGCGGTGGCGGGGTCGTCCCCGTTGTCCTGCACCACGAGTTCGAGCCCCCGCCCCCTGGCATCGACCGCCGCGTTGACCTGCTCGACCGCCAGGATGGCGCCGTTGCGCCCGTCCACGCCGGTGGCCGCGCCGCGGCCGGACAGGCCGGCCAGGAAGCCGATCCGGGACAGTCCCTGCGGCTGGCAGCCCGCCAGCCCCGCCAACCCGGCCAGGCCGACGGCCAGGGCACGCCGCCTCACGCAAGCGGCTCCCGCTGCGCCAGCCAGTCCACGAACCCGTCCAGCGGCATGGGCCTGCCGTACAGGTAGCCCTGCACCTCGTCGCAGCCGAGCTGGCGCAGCGCCTGCGCCTGCGCGGGGGTCTCCACGCCCTCGGCCAGCACCTGCATGCCGAGCCGGTGGCCCAGCGGAATGATCATCTCGGCGATGCGCGCGGTGGTGTCGCCCGAGTCCAGCGCCGAGACGAAGGCACGGTCGATCTTGAGCCGGTCGGCCGGCAGGCGGTCCAGGTAGGACAGCGAGGAGAAGCCGGTGCCGAAGTCGTCGATGGCCACGGCGATGCCGCGCGCCTTGATCTGGTGCAGCAGCGCGGAGACGCGCTCCAGGCCCATCACGGCCACCGATTCCGTGATCTCCAGCTCCAGGCAGCTGGGCGGCAGCCCGGCATCGTGCAGGGCCTGGTCGACCTCCGCCAGCAATTGCGGCTGCGCGAACTGCAGCGGCGACACGTTGACCGCCATGCGCAGGCCGTCCTGCTGCGCGCGCAGGCGCGCCAGCGCCTGCAGCGCCGTGCGCAGCACCCAGTTGCCGATCGGCACGATCAGGCCGGACTGCTCGGCCACCGGAATGAACTCGGCGGGCGAGACGAAGCGCCCGTCCTCCAGGCGCCAGCGCAGCAGCGCCTCGGCCCCGATGACCCGGCCCTGCGCCAGCGCGAGCTGGGGCTGGTAGACGACGAACAGGTTCTCGCGGTCGAAGGCCTGCTGCAGCCCCTGCAGCAGGCGGGTGCGCTCGCGCGTGGCGACCCCGACCTCGGCCGTGTAGTAGTGCGCGCGCCCCTGGCCGCTCGCCTTGGCCTGCTTCAGCGCGATCAGCGCGTTCTTGAACAGCTCCTGGCCCGTGCCGGCGCCGTGCTCGCTGCGCGCCAGCCCGATGGAGATCGACATGGGCCGCTCCACGCCCTCGACCAGGTAGGGCGCCTCCAGCAAGGCCGCGAGCCGCGCCGGGGCCAGTTCCTGCGCCGGCCCCCAGACGCCGAAGGTGTCGCCCGCCACCCGCGCCAGCAGGCAGTGCGGCGGCAGGCCATCGGCCAGGCGCCGGGCGATGGCCTGCAGCAGCAGGTCGCCGTAGGCGTAGCCGAACATGTCGTTGGTCTCGGCAAAGCGGTCGATGTCCAGCAGGGCCAGGACCTGGCCGTCGTCGCTGCGCGCGGCCGCCTCCTGGTCGATGTGCTGCAGCAGGGCCATGCGGTTGGGCAGGTCCAGCAGGCGGTCGCGGAAGGCGTGGGCGCGCAGGCGCTCCAGCAGGTCGATGTTGGCCGCGCTCAGCGAGATGTTGGCGCAGAAGACGTCGAGCAGCCGCAGGTCCACGTCGCGCAAGGGCTTGCCGGCCCGCACGAAGGCGGCGAAGTCGTTGCCGTCCCGACCGGCGAAGAACAGCGTCAGGTGCCGCGGCTCCAGCAGGTTGCCGCGCTGGGCCAGGGCGCGGGCCAGGCAGTCGGCGACCACGGCGTCGCCGATGTCGGCGAGGTCCCGGTCCACCAGGCCGGCGAAGGCGCCGGCCGCGGCGATCACGGTGCACTGGCTGGCCGCGCCGCGCTCGGTGCCGCGGCGCGAGGCGCAGACCAGCCCTTCGGGCTGCACGCCGATCAGGCCGGCGATCTGGGTGATCACGCCCTCGGCGAAGGTGCGCAGGCCCTGCTCGGCCAGGAACTGGTTGCTGGCCTCGACGATCTTCTCCAGCCCGCGCCGGCTGGCGTCCAGGCGCTGCAGCTGGTCGTACGCGCGGATCGCCGCCGTCAACGCCGTGTACAGCTTGACCCGCGTGAGCTCGCTCTTGGTCTTGTAGTCGTTGATGTCGTAGCGCCGGATGGTCTCGATCTCCGGCGCGTGGCCCGGCTGGCCGGTGCGCAGCACGATGCGCACATGGGCCAGGCCCAGTTCGCCGCGGATGCGGTCCACCGTGGCCAGGCCGGCTTCCACGCTTTCCATCACCACGTCCAGCAGGACCACCGCGACATCGCGCTCCTGCCCGAGCACCGCCACCGCCTGTGCGCCCGAATAGGCGTGCAGCAGCTGCAGCGGCCGCCCCTCGATCTCCATGCCGCGCAGGCCGAAGGCCGTGCTTTCGTGGACATCGGCATCGTCGTCGACCACCAGGATGCGCCAGGGCGCCGATTCCTGGGGTCCCGTCGGCTCCGGCCCCTCGCCGTCTTCGACGAATTCCAGTATGTCGTTCTCGTTCATTTCCCGCATTGCGCACACGCGCAGGTTCCTTGGGCGGCTGGTGCCGCGAAAGCCCGCGATTGCACCAGGGCTTGCCTATACGCGTCAGCTGCTAGTTCTGACAGTAAGTGATTGCAACCATGCGTCACAGCCTTAAGTCCGGTCTAAGTCTGCTTCCCCATCATTTCGGACATCCGCAACCCACTTGAAGGCTGGATGCCATGACCGACCGACCCAACCCCTCTTCCGTGAAAAAATCCCGCGTCGTGCTGGCGCTTCTGGCTGCAGGCGCCATCGGTGGCGCCGGCGTCGGGCTGGCACGCACCGAGCTCGCGCATGCCACGCCCTCACCAGCCGTTACAACTGCGGCGCCCGTGGCCGTGAGCCTGCCCGACTTCTCGCAGATCACGCGCGAATACGGCCCTGCCGTGGTCAACATCAGCGTGACCGGCACCGGCGACGCATCGGACCAGGGCGAGCAGGCCGCGCAGCGCGACGACCCGTTCGGCAACGATCCCTTCTTCGAGTTCTTCCGCCGCTTCCAGCAGCCGGGCCAGGGGCGCGCGCCGCGCGGCGAGGCGCCGCTGGTGCGCGGCCAGGGCTCGGGCTTCATCGTCAGCGCCGACGGCACCATCCTGACCAATGCGCACGTGGTCAAGGGCGCCAAGGAGGTCACCGTCAAGCTGACCGACCGGCGCGAATACCAGGCCAAGGTGCTGGGCGCCGATCCGCGCACCGACGTGGCCGTGCTCAAGATCGACGCCAGGAACCTGCCGGTGGTGAAGATCGGTTCGCCGACCGAACTGCAGCCCGGCGAATGGGTGCTGGCCATCGGCTCGCCGTTCGGCTTCGAGAACACGGTGACGGCCGGCGTGGTCAGCGCCAAGGGCCGCTCGCTGCCCAACGACAGCGCGGTCTCCTTCATCCAGACCGACGTGGCCGTGAACCCCGGCAACTCGGGCGGCCCGCTGTTCAATGCGCGCGGCGAGGTGGTGGGCATCAACTCGCAGATCTACAGCCGCACGCGGCGGCTACCAGGGCGTGTCGTTCGCGATCCCGATCGACCTGGCCAGCCGAGTCAAGGACCAGATCGTGCAGCACGGCAAGGTCGAGCATGCGCGCCTGGGCGTGGCGATCCAGGAGGTCAACCAGACCCTGGCCGACTCCTTCAACCTCGACAAGCCCGAGGGCGCGCTGGTGGCCAGCGTCGAGAAGGGAGGCCCGGCCGACAAGGCCGGCCTGCAGCCCGGCGACGTGATCCGCAAGATCGACGGCAAGACCATCGTCACCTCGGGCGACCTGCCGGCCGCGATCGGCCTGTCCGCGCCGGGCGAGACGGTCAGGCTGGACGTCTGGCGCAAGGGCGGCGCGCAGGAGATCCGCGCGACGCTGGGCGGCGCCAAGGACCAGGCCGTGGCCGCGGCCACGCCGCGATGCCGCCGCGCAGGGCCGGCTGGGCCTGGCGCTGCGCGCGCTGCAGCCGCAGGAGCGCCAGGCCGCCGGCCTGGCGTCGAAGGTGGCCTGGTGGTCGAGCAGGTCGGCGGCGCCGCGGCGCGGGCCGGGGTCGAGGCCGGCGACGTGCTGCTGGCCGTCAACGGCACGCCGGTCGGCGAGCGCCGGAGCAGGCCCGCGACGCGGTGGCCAAGGCCGACAAGTCGGTGGCGCTGCTGATCCAGCGCGGCGAGGACAAGATCTTCGTGCCGGTCCGCCTGGGTTGACGCTGGGTCGACGCCCGGGCCTGTAGGCCGGCGACTACGGCCGCCAGCGCCCCGCCGCCGCGTGCGTGCGGGGCGCCGGCCGTCAACCAGGGGCGCCGCCGGGGCCGACCATGGCGGCACAACCCACAAAGGAGATCGCCATGGCTTCCCCCGACACCCCGCAGCGCCCCGAAGAACCGACGCCGGCACGCCCCGCCAGGAGCGACGGCCCGCTCGAATCGCTGGGCAAGGCGATCTCCGACCCGGTCCGCGAGGCCGCCGGAGAAGCCGGCGAGGAAGTCCAGCGGGCGCGCGAGAACGCCCGGCCCGATCCCTATCCCGACGACGCGGACGTGGATGCGGACGAGGCGCCGCCCTCGCCCGTCCGGGGCCGCTGACCCCCACCGCTACCATCCGGCCATGTCCGCACCCTACAGCTCCGACGAACCCGGCCGCGCCGAGGTCGATGCCATGCGCGGCCCCGTGCTGCTCGAATTCGGCGACAACTTCTGCGGCTTCTGCCGCGCCGCCCAGCTCGCCATCGCGCGCGCGCTCGCCGAGCGGCCCGACGTGCGCCACATCAAGATCGCCGATGGCCGGGGCCGGCCGCTGGGCCGCTCGTTCGGCGTCAAGCTCTGGCCCACGCTGGTGTTCCTGCAGGACGGCCGCGAGCGCGAGCGGCTGGTGCGCCCCATCGATCACCATCCGGTGGCCAAGGCCTTGCGGGCCCTGGAGGACGGTCCGGCTTAAGCTCCGGCCGCCCCGTGGACGGGGCGTGTCGAAGCTGCCGAGAACCTGCATGACCACTGAAGAAACCCGGGCCATCCTGTCGCTGGCCCTGCTGGCCGCCTTCGTCGATGGCGACAAGCACGAGCGCGAGCGCGCCGAGATCCGCCGCATCGCCGACAACCTGGCCCAGGCCGACGGCGTGCACCTGCCCGCGCTGGTGCAGGACGTGCTCATGAAGCGCGTTCAGCTGGCCGACATCGCCGCCGCGCTGCCCGACGCCGACGCGCGCCAGCTGGCCTACGAGATGGCCGTCTGCGTCTGCGATGCCGACGGCCTGCACTCGCCGGCCGAACTGCGCTTCCTCGAACAGGCCAAGGCCGCCCTGGCGCTGGCGCCCGGCGCGGCCGACGGCTTCCTGCAGCAGGCCGATGCCGTGGCCGCCGCGCCGCTGGCCGCCGCCGACGCAACACCTGCGCCTGCGCCCGCCAGGTCCGCGGTGGACGAGGCCGCGCTCGACAAGAACATCCTGAACGCCGCCGTCCTCAACGGCGCGCTGGAACTGCTGCCCGAGAGCCTGTCCACCATGGCCATCATCCCGCTGCAGATGCGCCTGGTGTTCAACGTCGGCAAGGCGCACGGCTACCAGCTCGACAGCGGCCACATCAAGGACTTCCTGGCCACCGTGGGCGTGGGCCTGACCTCGCAGTACCTGGAACAGGCCGGCCGCAAGCTGCTGGGCGGCCTGCTCGGCAAGCTGGGCGGCGGGCTGCTGCGCGGCGTGGGCAACCAGGCCGTCAGCTCGGGCATGAGCTTCGCCACCACCTACGCGCTGGGCCACGTGGCCAAGCGCTACTACGCGGGCGGGCGCGTGCTGTCGACCCAGCTGCTCAAGGACGGCTACGCCGACCTGACCCGGCAGGCCCAGGGCCTGCACCAGCAGTACCTGCCGCAGATGCGCGAGCAGGCGCGCACGCTGGACGCGGCCAAGGTCATGGCCCTGGTGCGCGGAAAGTAAGGCCGGTGGTCAGTGGAGCCGGTGCGGCGCGCGTGCCGCATCGGCCTCGGCGATCCGGAACGCCGCCACCATCTCGATGAGCCGGCCGGCCTGCTGGCGCAGGCTCTGTGCGGCGGCCGTGGACTCCTCCACCAGCGCGGCGTTCTGCTGCGTCATCTGGTCGAGCTCGCCCACGGCGGTGTTGACCTTCGCGATGCCCTGGCTCTGCTCGCGCGCGGCGGCCGAGATCTGCGCCATGGTGTCGGACACGCGCTGCACGCCGGCCACGATCTCCTGCATCGAGCCGCCGGCCGCCTGCACCTGGCGCGTGCCGGCATCGACGCGTTCCACGCTCGCGCCGATCAGGTCCTTGACCTCGCGCGCGGCCGCCGCGCTGCGCTGCGCGAGGTGGCGCACCTCGCCCGCCACGACCGCGAAGCCGCGCCCCTGCTCGCCGGCGCGCGCGGCCTCCACGGCCGCGTTGAGGGCCAGGATGTTGGTCTGGAACGCGATGCCGTCGATGGTGCCGATGATGTCCACAATGCGGTGGCTGGCGGCGTTGATCTCGCCCATGGTCGCCACGACCTCGGCCACCACCTCGCCGCCGCGCCGGGCCGCGCCGGCGGCCGTGGTCGCCAGCTGGTTGGCCTGCACCGCGGCGTCGGCGCTCTGCTGCACCGTGGCGGTCAGCTGGTCCATGGAGCCGGCGGTCTGCTGCAGGTTCGACGCGGTCTGCTCGGTGCGGCCCGACAGGTCGGCGTTGCCGGCCGCCACCTCGCCCGAGCTCACGCCGATGGCGTCCGAGGTCTGGCGCACCTCGCCGACGATGGCCGCGAGCGACTGCCGCATCTGCTCCAGCGCGTCCAGCAGTTCGGCCAGTTCGTCGGTGCCGTCCTGGCCGGCGATGCGCCGCGTGAGGTCGCCGGCCGCGATCGCCTGGGCCAGGTCGCGCGCCTGCACGATGGGCGCGGTGATGGAGTGCGAATTGGCCAGCGTGGCCGGCACCACGGCCACCACCACCACGGCCAGCACGGCGCCGAAGATCCACTGCACGCGCTGCGCCGTGGCTTCGAAGTCCGCGCGCGTCTTCTCGATGCCGCGCTCGATCGCCTGGTCCATCGCATCGACCTCGGCCATCGCGGCCGCCATGCGCTGCTTGGCCGGTTCGAGCAGCCGGTCCGGCGCGGCCAGGCCGTCGTGCGTGCCGGCCTGCACCTGGTCCAGCACGGGTGCGGCCGCGGCCGCATAGGCGTCCAGGCCCTCGCGCGCGCCGCGTGCCGCCTGCTGCACGGCGCCGGCCGCGCTGGCGGCCAGCACGTCCAGCGCGGCGCGGGCCTGGCGCAGCGCCTCGGTCCACTGGCCGCGCTGCTGCGCCGCGCGCGCGGCGTCGCCGGCGTAGGCGGCCAGCACGTCCTTCTCCTGGCGGCGCGCCAGGTGCATGGCGGCGCGCAGATCGCCCAGCGCGGCGAGTTCCTGCGCGCCCTCGGTCATGAAACGCAGGCTCTGCGTCTGCAGCTGCCGCTGGCCGACCAGGGCGGCCACGGCGATCAGCGCGAACAGGCCGAGCACCTCGACAATGGCGGCACGCATGCGCAGGCGGATGGAAAAGCGGCGCATGAGCTGGATGGGGCGAAAGCACCGCTAAACTCCTTCGAGGGAAATGACGGAACAAGGGGGGCGGGACCGCCTGCAGCGCGGCGCGCAAAGCATAGGGGCGCAACGCGCGCCGGCCTGTGCCATACGTGCCACCCATGCCGCCGGAACCACCGTTCACGCTGAATCTGCGCAGCGACGGCCTGGCCGCGGACGAGCACCGCCACAAGCACGCGCAACCCGTGCTGCCGCTGGCCGGGCATGCGCCACGCCCAGCTGTCCCACGAGCGTAACCAGGCGCTGGTCCTCGACCTTGATGCACATCAAGTGCCGCTGCCGTTGCGGGAACGGCTAGCCATGGCCTGCGTGGCCGCCAGCGTGCTGGGCTGCGTGCACGCGCACCGCCGGCCCGGGCCCAGCCGCTATGCTGCGGCCGCATGACAGCACCCACCGACCACGCCTTCGCGCAAGCCAAGGCCCTGTTCCTCGATGCCGTGGCCCTGACCGAAGGCGGCCGGCATGCCGAGGCTGAAACCCGGCTCGAAGCCGCCGCTGCGCTGGTGCCGGACCGCCCCTCGACGCTGTTGAACCTGGGCGTGGTGCGCCTGCGCTTGGGCCGCCCCGACGATGCACTGCGCGCGCTCGACGGCCTGGCCGCGCTGGAGCCCGCCAACCCGGCCGGGCGCTTCCAGCGCGCCCTGGCGCTGAACCAGCTCGGCCGCCACGCCGAGGCGCTGGCCCTGGTGGACGCGCTGCTGGCCGAGCACCCGGCCACCACCGCGGCCCACCAGCTGCGCGGGCAGACGCTGCAGGCGCTGGAGCGCCATGCCGACGCCCTGCCCGCCTACGAACGCGCGGTCGCGCTCGATCCGGGCCTCGCCGACGCCAGCCTGCTGCTGGGCCAGCTGCTGCGCGACCTGCAGCGTCCCGCCGCCGCGCGCGCCGCTTTCGAGCAGGCCCTGGCCGGCGGCGCCGATGCCGCGCTGTGCCGCTATTTCCTGGCCGGCCTGGGCGCCGGCGAGACGCCCGCCAGCGCCCCGACGGCCTACGTGCGCGGCCTATTCGACAGCTACGCCGGCGACTTCGAGCCGCACCTGCTGGACGTGCTGCGCTACCGCGGCCACGAGGCCGTGGCGCAGGCGGCCGCGGCCGCGCTGGCCGGCACGCCGGTGGACGCCGCGCTGGACCTGGGCTGCGGCACCGGCCTGTGCGGCGCGCTGCTGCGCCCGCTGGCGCGCCGCCTGCACGGCCTGGACCTCTCGCCCACCATGCTGGCGCAGGCCCGCGCGCGCGGCTGCTACGACGAACTGCTGCAGGCCGACCTCGCCAGCCACCTGCACGAGACGCCGGAACGCTACGGCCTCGTCGCGGCGGCCGACGTGTTCATCTACGTGGGCGCGCTCGACGCGGTGTTCGCCGGTGTGCGGCGCGTGCTGCGGCCGGGCGGCGTGTTCGCGTTCTCGGTGGAGCTGTCCGACGGCGCGGCGCTGCAGCTGCGCCCCAGCCTGCGCTACGCGCATGGCGCGGCGCCGCTGCGCCAGCTGGCCGCGCAGCACGGGCTGGACATCGTGCAGGAGCAGCCTTTGGTGCTGCGCGAGGACCAGCGCCAACCGATCCCGGGCCTGGTGCTGTGCCTGCGCGCGCCCGGCCTTGCCGCGGCCGCCTGAACGCGGAACATTCGCGCGCGGGCCGACTCCATCGCCGGTCCGCCCGCGCCGCCCGGCCGGCCGCGGGCCCCTTTTTTCCCCACTCTTGCCAGGAGCGTTTCGATGAGCATTGCACGCAGATCCTTCCTCGGCGCCGCACTCGGCGCGGCCAGCATCGGCCAGTACGCCCGGGCGCAGTCCGGCGGCAGCGCCTACCAGCCACAGGTGGGCCAGGGCGGCAAGGACGTGGTGTGGGTGCCGACCCCGCAGGCGCTGGTCGACCGCATGCTGGACATGGCCGGCCTCACGCCGCAGGACCGGCTGGTCGACCTGGGCTCGGGCGACGGCCGGCTCGTGATCACGGCGGCCAAGCGCGGCGCACGGGCACGCGGCATCGAATACAACCCCGACATGGTGGCGCTGTCGCGGCGCGCCGCCGAGGCCGAGGGCGTGGCGGCGCGCACGCGCTTCGAGCAGGCCGACATCTTCGCGTCCGACTTCTCCGAGGCCACCGTGGTCACGCTGTTCCTGCTGCCCAACCTGAACATGCGCCTGCGGCCCACGCTGCTGGACATGCCGCCCGGCACGCGCGTGCTGTCCAACTCCTTCACGATGGAGGATTGGGAGCCCGACGACTCGTTCAACGTGGTCGAGGGCTGCTCGGGCTACTGCAACGCGCTCAAGTGGGTGGTGCCGGCCAAGGTTGGCGGCAGCTGGCAGCTGGGCGGCGAGCGGCTGGTGCTCGCGCAGAGTTTCCAGAAGCTGGAGGGCCGCCTGGGCGCGGACGCGCCGCTGGCCGCTGCGCGGCTGGACGGCGCGCGGATCCGCTTCACGGCCGGCGGCCGGACTTACACGGGGGAGGTGGCGGGCAACCAGATGCGCGGCACCGTGGACGGCGCCGCCTGGAGCGCCACGCGCGTGGCGCCCTGAACGTTCAGGCCGCCACGGGCCGTTGCGGCTGCTGCGGCTGCTTGCGCTGGGGCGCTGCAGCCTGTTCGGCCACCGCATTGCGCGCCGACAGGTTGATCGGCGCGGCCGTCGGCAGGCCGTCGAAGTCCAGCCACTGGTGGCGCTCGAAGTCGTAGAGCTTGCAGGTGCGCAGCGTCCGCAGCATGGAGTACAGCGACAGCGGCTCCACCACCAGCCGGTTGCCCAGCAGCGCGTTCATGCGCTTTTGCGCCGGCAGCAGCATGTAGCTCGGGATGCCGTGGTGCGCATGGTGCGCGGCATGGCAGTAGACGTTGTTGACCATCCTGCTGAACCAGTCGGGCGTGGTCAGCACGGTGGAGCACAGCTCGGGCGCGTAGTCGCCGGAACGCGCGATGTCGCCCTTGAACCAGGGAATGTTGGGGTGCGTGTGCATCAGGTACAGCGTCGCGCTGCTGATCCAGAAGTGCAGCATCAGCGGGCCGAACCAGCCCAGCAGCACGGCCGTGCCGGCCCCGATGGGCGCGATGCGCGGCGCCGCCAGCGCCAGGAAGGCCACCATGCCGCCATGGAACAGCAGCAGCGGCACGGCATAGGCCATGGACACGCCGCGCTGCTCCACCGGCGTGCGCGGGTTGGGCCACACGCGCGTGGGGATCCAGCGCACCAGCCAGTAGACGAACAGGCCGAACACGTTGGGCGCGCGGCACAGGCGCTCGGCCAGCCGCTGCAGCGGGCCCAGCGCGTCGTACTCGGCCTTGGAGAACGGACGGTAGAAGTCGAAGTGGTCGCCGTTGGTGCGCGGGTGGTGCACATGGTTGTGGTCGTGCGTCCACATGCGGTAGTTCTGCACCGAGGGCACGCCCAGCGCCAGCGCCGCGATCCAGTTCCAGCGGCGGCTGGCGAACAGGGTGCGGTGCGAGGCGTCGTGCGCCAGCGTGTACATGGAGGTCAGGCGGATGCCCATCAGCACGCTGGCCAGGACCTTCCAGCCCACGGCGGGAGCGAACAGCACGGCGGCCCACAGGCCCCAGTACAGCGCACCGTCGCGCAGCAGCAGCAGGGCGCCGCTCCTGTTGCGCGGCGTGGCGAAGACGGACAGCTCGCGGATCAACTGCCCCCGCGGGATCGCGGGTGGCGTGGCGGACAACGGCGCGGCGGTGGATCGCATCGGAACTCCCTGTAACTCGTTGTGACACGAGCCAGGGATTTGAGCCTGCCCCGCCGGCACCGAAGCGCCGATAAGCCGGGGAAAAGCCGGCCGTCTCGGCGAATGCTGCGGCGCAGCAACACATCGGCTACCATCGCTGCCGGAGAGGACAAGCACGTGGGCAACGACCAAGCCTTTGCCGAATTGGGCCTGCCCAGCGGCGCCAGCGAATCAGAGATCAAGGCCGCCTGGCGCCGCATGGCGTCGCGCTGGCATCCGGACCGCAACGGCAGCGCCCAGGCCGTGGCGCGGATGCAGCGCATCAACCAGGCGTTCGCGGAACTGCAGCGGATGCGCCAGGGCGAGGCCGACGCGCCCGCCGCGTCCCCCGCGCCGGCCCCGGAACCGGCGCCCGAGCCGCCGGCCACCGCCCCCGCGCAGCAGGCGCGCGCCGCCCACGCACCGATCCGCCGCAAGCTCAAGCTCACGCTGGAAGAGGCCGCGGCCGGCTGCATCAAGTCCTTGCGCGGCAAGTTCACGCCGGTCTGCCAGCCCTGCGCGGGCCTGGGCCACCGCCTGCCCGGCAGCCCGTGCAGGCGCTGCCGCGGCAGCGGCACCTTCGTGCGGCCCTCGGCCTGGTTCGGCTGGCCGGGCCAGCCCGAGGAGTGCGGCGACTGCGCCGGCACCGGTAGCGCGCGCGAGACCTGCCGCCACTGCGCGGGCGCCGGCAAGCTGGCCGCCCAGGACTACGCGGTGCAGGTGCGCATTCCGCCCGGCGTGCGCGAAGGCGACCTGCTGCACGTGGCGGCGCGCCGCGCGCCGGCCGACCTGGAGGTGCAGGTCGGCGTGGCGGCGCATCCGCTGTTCGCGCTGCAGGACGACGGCAGCCTGCACTGCAAGTTGCCGGTCGACGGCTTCGCCTGGATGGCCAACCGCAGCGTGTCCATGCCCACGCTGGACGGCGTGCAGCCGCTGGCGCTGCAACGCGGCCGCCAGCGCTACGAGCTGCCCGGCCTGGGCTTCCCGCAGCGCCACCGCGGCCCGCGCGGCGCGCTGGTGGTGGAGATCGAGCCGGTGTTTCCCGAGAGGTTCAGCACCGACCAGGAAATCCTGCTCGACCAGCTGATCGCCAGCAGCGCCGCCGCCGATCCGCGGCTGGCCGAATGGCAGCGCACGTTGCGTGCGCGCGAGCGCAAACGCACGCGACCCTGAGACCGCGGCAGCGCAGCGGAGTCGATCCCACGAGAAGCCGGCGGATCCACGCCGCCCAGCCGGGCACGCAGACACCCCTCCGACGGCACGGCGCCCGCCCTGCCCCTGCGCAGACTCTGTCGGCCGCGCCCTGGCGCGGCCTGCGGGGCGAAGCTCAGGCCTTGCCCAGCGCAGCCACCACCGCCGCGCCCATCTCCTCGGTGCCCACGCGCGTGGCACCGGGCTGGAAGATGTCGCCGGTGCGCAGGCCGTCGGCCAGCACGCGGCGCACGGCCCGCTCCACGCGTGCCGCGTTGTCCTCCTGGCCGAAGGACAGGCGCAGCATCATCGCCATCGACAGGATCGCGGCCAGCGGATTCGCGAGGTTCTTGCCGGCGATGTCGGGCGCCGTGCCGTGCACCGGCTCGTACAGGCCGAAGTTGCCCGCGGCCATCGAGGCCGAGGGCAGCATGCCGATGGAGCCGGTCAGCATGGCCGCCGCGTCCGACAGGATGTCGCCGAAGATGTTGCCCGTGACGATCACGTCGAACTGTCTGGGCGCGCGCATCAGCTGCATGGCGGCGGCATCGACGAACAGGTGGCTCAGTTCCACGTCGGGATACTCGCGGCCCACGCGCGTGACGGTGTCGCGCCACAGCTGCATCACCTCGAGCACGTTGGCCTTGTCGACCGAACACAGCCTGCGCTTGCGCGCGCGGGCGGTGCGGAAGGCGACGTGCGCGATGCGCTCGACCTCCGGCTCGGAGTAGCGCATGGTGTTGAAGGCCTCGCGCGCGCCGGCCGCGTTCACGCCGGTGCCGCGCGGCTCGCCGAAGTACACGTCGCCGGTCAGTTCGCGCAGGATCAGGATGTCCAGCCCGTCGACCACCTCGGGCTTGAGCGTGGAGGCGCCGATCAGCTCGGGAAACAGGAAGGCCGGCCGGAAGTTGGCGAACAGGCCCAGTTCCTTGCGCAGGCGCAGCAGGCTGGCGCCAGGGCGCATCATGAACGGGATGGCCTCGTCGCCGGGCATGCCGGCCGCGCCGAACAGGATGGCGTCGGCCTGGCGTGCCACGGTGCTGGTGGCCGCCGGCAGCGGGTCGCCCGCGCTGTCGATGCCGGCCTGGCCGATGGCGGCGTGCGCGAGTTCCAGCGGCTGCGCCGCTCCCACCACGGCCTGCAGGACCTTGAGCGCCTGCGCGGTCACCTCGGGGCCGATGCCGTCGCCCGGCATCACTGCGATCTTCATGTCGTTCAACCTTTGCTTCAGATGAAATGGGTGGCGTCGGCCTCGCGGCGGCGCTCGAAGTCTTCGATCCGCTGGCGTTGCGTCAGCGTGTAGTCGATCTCGTCCAGGCCCTGCAGCAGGCACAGCCGCGGGAAGGGGTCGATGCTGAACCGCTCGACACCGCCGCCTGGCCAGGCGACGGTCTGCGCCTGCAGGTCCACGCGCATGCGGCCGCCGGGCGCGGCCAGCAGCGCGGCCTGGATCGCCTGCACCACGTCCTCGGGCAGCCGCACCGGCAGCAGCCCGTTCTTGAGCGCGTTGGAATGGAAGATGTCGCCGAAGCTCGGCGCGATCACGGCCCGGAAGCCACCGTCGTACAGCGCCCAGACCGCATGCTCGCGCGAGGAGCCGCAGCCGAAGTTGCGGCCCGCCACGAGGATGCGCGCCTGCTCGAACACCGGGTCGTTGAGCGGGAAGTCGCTGCGGCGGCGGCCCTCGGCGTCGTGCCGCACGTCGTGGAACAGGTAGTTGCCGAAGTTGTCGGAGCGCGGCTTCTGCAGGTACAGCGCCGGCACGATCTGGTCGGTGTCCACGTTGCTGCGGACCAGCGGTGCGGCCACCGCGTCGAGTTGGGTGAAGGCTTCCATCGGAAAGTGCGTGGTCGGGGCCGGCTCAGCGTGCGGGCAGGATCGCGCGCACGTCGGTCAGGCGGCCGGTGACTGCCGCGGCGGCGGCCATCGCCGGGCTCATCAGGTGCGTGCGCGAGCCCGGCCCCTGGCGGCCCACGAAGTTGCGGTTGGAGGTCGACGCGCAGCGCTGGCCGGCCGGTACCTGGTCGCCGTTGGTGCCCAGGCACATCGAGCAGCCGGCGTGGCGCCACTGGAAGCCGGCGGCGCGGAACACCGCGTCCAGCCCTTCCGCCTCGGCCTGCTGCTTGACCAGGCCCGAGCCCGGCACGACCCAGGCCTCCACGCCCGCGGCCACGCGGCGGCCACGCACCACCTCGGCGGCGCTGCGCATGTCCTCGATGCGGCCGTTGGTGCACGAGCCGATGAACACGCGGTCCACGGCCACGTCGGTCAGCGCCTGGCCGGGCGCGAGACCCATGTAGGCCAGCGTGCGCTGCATCGCCTCGCGGCGCTCGGCGCTGGCCGCCTGCGCCGGATCCGGCACGCGGCCGTCGATCGGCAGCGCGTCCTCGGGGCTGTTGCCCCAGGTGACCATCGGCGCGAAGTCGCCGGCATGCAGCCGCACTTCCTTGTCGAAGACCGCGCCGTCGTCGCTGGGCAGGCGGCGCCATTGCGCCACGGCCCGGTCCCAGGCGGCGCCCTGCGGCGCCTCGGGGCGGCCCGCCAGCCATTCGAAGGTGGTGTCGTCGGGCGCGATCATGCCGGCGCGCGCGCCGGCCTCGATCGACATGTTGCACACCGTCATGCGCCCCGCCATCGAGAGCGCGCGGATGGCTTCGCCCGCGTACTCGATCACGTGGCCGGTGCCGCCTGCCGCGCCGATCCGCGCGATCACGGTCAGGATGATGTCCTTGGCCGAGACGCCCGGCGCCAGCCGCCCGTCGATGGCCACGCGCAGCGTGCGCGGCCGGCGCTGCCACAGGGTCTGCGTGGCCAGCACGTGCGCGACCTCCGAGGCGCCGATGCCGAAGGCCAGCGCACCCAGCGCGCCGTGCGTGGCGGTGTGGCTGTCGCCGCAGACGATCACGCTGCCCGGCAGGCTCAGCCCCTGCTCCGGCCCCACCACGTGCACGATGCCCTGGCGCAGGTCCTCCAGGCCGAAGAAGCGGATGCCGGCGGCCGCGCTGTCGTCGCGCAGCGCCTGCGCCATGGCGCGCTTTTCCGCATCGGCGATGTCGGCCAGCACGCGCGAGCCGGTGGGCACGTAGTGGTCGGGCGTGGCGAAGGCGCGGTCGGCCCGGCGCACCGGCAGGCCGCGCTGGCGCAACATCTCGAAGGCCGGCGCGGACCCGTCCTGCACCAGGTGGCGGTCGACGTAGAGCAGGCTCTGCCCGTCGTCGCGCTGCATCACGACGTGCGGCTCCCAGATCTTGTCGAACAGCGTGCGGGGCGTGGCGGCGGCGGAGGGTTCAGGCGGCATGGACGGGGAACGGAGCGTTCGTTGCGGGAAGGCCGGGGAGGAAGGTCAGTCGAGCTTGATGCCGGACAGGCGGACGATCTCGGCATAGCGCTGCGTCTCGCTGGCCATGAAGCGTCCGTAGTCCTCGGGCGTGCCGCCGCCGATCTCGGCGCCGAAGGCCAGCATGCGCTTTTGGAACTCGGGCGACTTGAGCACCGCGTTGGCCTCGGCGTTGAGCTTGGCGATGATGGCCTTGGGCGTGCCGGCCGGCGCCGAGATGCCGTACCAGGACGCGGCGTAGACGCCGCGCAGGCCGGCCTCGTCCAGCGTGGGCACGTTGGGCAGCGCCGGATTGCGCACCTTCGAGGCCACCGCCAGCGCGCGCATCTTGCCGCTGGCGACGAAGGGCAGGCAGGTGGTGGTGTCCAGCATGAACGAGACGTGGCCGGCCGCGAGATCGGCCTCGGCCGGCGCCGTGCCCTTGTAGGGCACGTGCACGATGTCGATCTTGGCGGCAGCGGCGAACTGCACCGCCGCCAGGTGCTGCGACGACCCGATGCCGCCGGAGGCGTAGTTGAGCTTGCCGGGATTGGCGCGCGCGGCGTCGATCACGTCCTGGACGGTCTTGAACGGCGAATCGCCCGGCACCACCAGGATGTTGGGCACCGCCGAGACGTAGATGACCGGCTCGAAGTCCTTGACCGGATCGAAACCCAGCTTGCTATACATGCTGACGTTGACCGCGTTCGGGCTGATCGAGGACATCAGCAGGTTGTAGCCATCGGGCTTCTGGCGCGCGGCCAGCTCGGTGCCGATGTTGCCGCCGGCGCCGGCGCGGTTGTCCACCACGAAGGGATGGCCCAGGCGCTGACCGAGCAGGTCGGACACGATGCGGGCCGTGGTGTCCACGCCGCCGCCCGCCGGCCAGGGCACCATGAGCTTGATCGGCTGCTGCGGGTAGTGCGCCGCCGCATCCTGTGCGAAGGCCGTGGCCTGCGTTCCCAGCAGCGCCGCCAGCACCAGGCAGGCATGCAGTTTCTTCATCATTGCTCGTCTCCTTCGCTTGTAATGGGGCGCATGCTACGGCTGCAGGACAGCCGCACTCAAGCCAAATTAATGCATGCAGGCATGAGTAAAATTCAGACCCATGACACGCCGACTACCCCCTCTCAACGCCTTGCGCGCCTTCGAGGCGGCGGCACGCTGCGGCAACTTCACACGCGCGGCGCAGGAGCTGTTCGTGACCCAGGGCGCGGTGAGCCGCCACATCGCGACGCTGGAGGACTGGCTCCAGCTGCCGCTGTTCGAGCGCGGCCGCCACGGCATCCGCCTGACGCCGGCCGGGCAGGCCTACCAGGCCAGCATGCGCGTGGCCTTCGACCAGATCGAGCTCGGCACGCGCCAGCTGCAGCGCAGTTCCGATGCCTGGCTGCTGCGCGTGAAGCTGCCGCCGACCTTCGCCATCCGCTGGCTGATCCCGCGGCTGGCGCGCTTCCATGCGCTGCACCCGCGCATCGACGTGCAGATCACGACCTCGCACAAGCCGACGGATTTCGCGCGCGACGACGTGGACGTCAGCATCCACTCCGAGCCCCTGCCTCCCGAGGGACCCGGCTACCGGCTGCTGTTTCGCGAGACGCTGCTGCCGGTCTGCGCGCCGGCGCTGCTGCAGCGCGCGCCGCCGCTGGCGACGCCGGCCGACCTGGCCCACCACACGCTGCTGGGCTCGCTGAACCGCCCGCAGGACTGGCCCGCCTGGCTGGAGGCGGCCGGCGCGCAGATCGACACCAACCGCGGCCTGAAGTTCGAGAACGCCGGCATGGCCTACCAGGCGGCGGCGGAAGGCCTCGGCGTGATGGTGGGCCTGCTTGCCTTCGTGCGCGACGACCTCGCCAGCGGGCGGCTGGTGGCGCCGTTCGAACTGCGCGTGCCGACGGCGGGGGGCTACTTCATGGCCTGGCGCACCGACCAGCCGGTGCCGCCGCGCGTGCGCGACTTCGAGGCCTGGATCGCCGGCGAGACGGCCGCGGCAGAGGCCTGAGCCGCACCGGGACAGCATGACTTTTTGTCATTTCTCACATGAGTTAATTGTGCTTGAGGCCGGCGCCCCCATTCCCGTATCTTCAGTGCATCGAACACTTGGAGACAAGGGGCTTCGCCGGGACCGCAGGGGACTCTGCAAGCCACCGCAAACGCATGAGGATTCTCGCGGAGGGTCTGCAATTTCCTGAGGGCCCCGTGGCGCTGGCCGATGGCTCGGTGCTGCTGGTGGAGATGCGCGCAGGCCGCATCGTGCGGGTGGCGCCCGACGGCCAGGTGCACCGGGTGGCCGACTGCGGCGGCGGCCCGAACGGTGCGGCCATCGGCCCCGACGGCGCGCTCTACGTCTGCGACAACGGCGGCAGCGCCTATGCGCCGGGCCGCTTCACCTCGACCGGGCCGGCGGCCGACTACGCGGGCGGCAGCATCCGGCGCTTCGACCTCGCCACCGGCGCCGGTTCGCTGCTCTACACCCACTGCGACGGCCACCGGCTGTCCGCGCCCAACGACATCGTGTTCGATGCGCTGGGCGGCTTCTACTTCACCGACTTCGGCAAGAAGCACGCGCGGCTGCGCGACCATGGCGGCGTGTACTACGCGCTGCCGGACGGCTCGCGCATCGTCGAAGTGGCCTACCCGCTGCTGTCGCCCAACGGCATCGGCCTGTCGCCGGACGGCTGCGTGCTGTACGTGGCCGAGACCGAGACGGCGCGCCTGTGGGCCTTCGACATCGCCGCGCCCGGCGTGGTGCACAAGCAGCCCTTCCCGTCACCGCACGGCGGGCGCATCGTCTGCGGACTGCCGGGCTTCCAGCGTTTCGACAGCCTCGCGCTGGAGGCCGGCGGCAACCTGTGCGTGGCGACGCTGCTCACGGGCGCCATCTCGGTCATCGCGCCCAGCGGCGCGCTGCTGCGCCAGCTGGCCCTTCCCGACACCTATGTCACCAACCTGTGCTTCGGCGGTCCGGCGCTGCAGACCGCCTACGTCACGCTGTCGGGCACCGGGCAACTGGTGTCGCTGCCCTGGCCCGTGCCCGGGCTCGCACTGCATTTCAACGCCTGAACTCCGGGAAACCCCATGATCCGTCGCGACTTCGTCACCACCCTGGCCGGGGCCTGTGCCGCGGGCATCCTGCAGGCACGCGCAGCCGCCCCCTACCCGAGCCGCCAGGTCCGGGTGGTCGTGCCCTTCACCGCCGGCGGCGGCACCGACGTGGTGGCGCGCGCGATCGCCGCCGGCCTGTCGGAATCGCTGGGCCAGTCCTTCTTCGTCGAGAACAAGCCCGGCGCGAGCACGCTGATCGGCTCCGAGTACGTGGCCAAGGCGGCCGCCGACGGTTACACGCTGCTGGTCGCGAGCGTGCCGCACGCCACCAACCCGTGGATGATGAAACGCATGCCGTTCGACACGCTGAAGGCGTTCGCGCCCATCAGCCTGGCGGTGCAGTCGCCCTTCATCATGGTGGTGTCCGCGGCGTCGCCGATCCAGTCGCTGGCCGACGCGCTGGCGGCGGCCAAGGCCGGCCCCCTGTCGTTCGCCTCCACCGGCAGCGGCACCGCCGACCACCTGTCGATGGAGCTGCTGGCGCTGCAGTCGGGCGTGGCGATGACGCATGTGCCCTACAAGGGCACCGGCCCGGCGCTGGCCGACGTGATGGCCGGCCACGTCGCGCTGATGTTCGCCAACGTGGTGGCCGCCGCGCCGCTGGTCAAGTCGGGCAAGCTGCGCGCACTGGCGGCCTCGACGGCGCGGCGTTCCTCCGCACTGCCCGAGGTGCGCACGGTGGCCGAGGCCACTGGCATGCCGTTCGACGTGAGCGCCTGGACCGGCGTACTCGCGCCGGCCGGCACCGACCCGGCGATCGTCGACCACCTGAGCGCCGAGGTGCGCAAGGCACTGCAGACCGCCGGCACGCGCGAAGCCCTGACGAGCAACGGCGCGGAGCCGGTGGGCAGCACGCCGGCCCAGTTCCAGGCCTTCATCGCGCGCGAGATGAAGACCTGGGGCGAGATCATCGCCAAGGCCGGCATCACGCCGAGCTGAGCCGAGGCGGACCGCCCATGCCCTTCGCCATCCTGTTCTTCGACAAGCCCGGCGCCGAGGCGCTGCGCGCCGAACTGAAGCCGGCGCACCTGGACTACCTGAACGCGCACGAGGACGCGCTGCTGGCCGGCGGCGCCGTGCTCGACGAGGAGGGCCGTGCGATCGGCGGCCTCCTCGTCGTCGATGCCCAGGACCGTGCCGCGGCCGAGCGCTTCATCGGCGGCGACCCGTTTCGGCAGGGCGGCCTGTTCGCGTCGGTGCGCGTGCTGCCCTGGCGCCAGACCTTCCTGGACCGGCGGCGCACGCGGTGAGGCGCGCGCGGCGCGCCCACCCGGCGCGGCCGTGCAGGGCGGCCGGCAAACTGCGCTAACCTGCGCGGCCGACCGGAAGGACCGCCCGCGTGCCGCTCAAGCCCCTGCTTCTCACACTCCTCGTCGCCGCCCTGGCGACGCCCGCAGCCCAGGCCCTGCAGATCACCGCCGTCACGCCCCAAGGCGAGGTGGCCCGGGCGCGCCAGGTGGTCGTGCGCTTCGACCAGGACGCCACGCGCTTCGGCGACGCGCGCGCCGCCGCGCCGGCCACGGTGCGCTGCGTGGATGAGGCCGCCGGCCGCGGCACCGGGCGCTGGAACAACGCGCGCGAATGGGTCTGGCAGTTCGAGAACGACCTGCCGCCCGGCCAGCGCTGCGAGGTGGCGGCCGCATCCAGCCTGGAGCTTTCGGGCCGCACGCGCTTCACGTTCCAGACCATGGGGCCCGTCGTGCGCAGCACCTGGCCCTATGGCGGCCAGGTCGACGAGCAGCAGTTCTTCGTGCTGCGGCTCAATGGCCCGGCCACGCTGGACAGCGTGCGCGCCAACGTCTGGTGCGCCGTCGAGGGCATCGGCGAGCGCGTGCCCGTGCGCCTGGTCGAGGGTGCCGAGCGCGCCGCGCTGCTCAAGGCGCGCCGGCTCGAGCAGGAGGCCGCCCAATCGCCGCTGGCCGTGCAGACGCTGGCCTGCAACCGGCGCCTGCCGGCCTCGGCCGACCTGCAGATCGTCTACGGCGCCGGCGTGGCCACGCCCGGCGGCGTCGCCAACCGCGTGGAGAAGCGCTTCGACTTCACGGTGCGCGCGCCCTTCACGGCCAGCTTCAGCTGCGAGCGCGAGAACGCGCAGGCCGACTGCCTGCCGATCCGGCCGCTGCGCCTGCAGTTCAGCGCCCCGCTGCCGCGCGAGCAGGCACAGGCCGTCCGGCTGCAGGGCGGCGGGCGCAGCATCGCGCCGCAGACCGACGACAACGCCGACGCGCTCGTCGACGGCCTGCGCTTCGACCCGCCGTTCACGGAAGGCACGGACTGGCAGCTGACGCTGCCGGCCGGGCTGCGCGACGCCTCCGACCGGCCGCTGGACAACGCCGCCAGCTTCCCGCTGGCCGTGCGCACGGGCGCCATGCCGCCGCTGGCCAAGTTCGCCTCCAGCCCCTTCGGCATCGTCGAGCGCCTGGCCGAGCCCGACGGTCCGCCGCTGCTGCCCGTCACCGTGCGCCGCATCGAGGCCGCGCCCGGCGGGGGCGTGCTGCGCATCGCCGACGGCCAGGTGGCCACGCTGCGTCCAGAGAACGATGCCGAGATCCTGGCCTGGTGGCGCAAGGTGCAGCGCTACGACCGCTTCCAGGTCGAGCGCAAACAGGCCGCGGCCGACCTCAAGCAGCCGCTGCCGCGCGTGGTCGACCCCGACCAGAAGGGCTGGGTGCAGTCGCGCATGCTGTCGCTGCTGGCCGGCCAGAACGGCGTGCAGCAGTTGAAGCTGCCGGCCGCGGACGGCAACGACACGCGACCCTTCGAGGTGGTCGGCATCCCGATGGCGCCGGGCTTCCACGTGGTCGAGATCGCCTCGCGCCAGCTCGGCGCGGCCCTGCTCGACGAACGCTACGGCCCGGAGCGGACCATGGTCGTGCGCACGGCCGCGCTGGTCACCAACCTGGGCGTGCACTTCAAGCTCGGCCGCGAGAACGCGCTGGCCTGGGTCACGGCGCTGGACAGCGGCAAGCCCGTGGCCGGCGCGCGCGTGGCGGTCAGCGACTGCCGCGGCCGCGAGGTCGCCCAGGGCCAGACCGATGCCCAGGGCGTGGTGCAGCTCCAGGGCCTGTCGCCCGAGCCGCCGTCCTGCGTGCAGGACGACGGCGCCGCCGCCTGGTTCGTCACGGCCCGCGCGCGCGGCGCCGACGGCGTGGACGACCTGGCCTTCACCTTCAGCGACTGGAACCGCGGCATCGAGCCCTGGCGCTTCGACCTGCCGACCAGCCAGGAGGTGGCGCCCGACCTGCGCGCCCACACCATCCTGGACCGCACGCTGCTGCGCGCCGGCGAGACCGTGGGCATGAAGCACCTGCTGCGCACCGAGACCAGCGCCGGCCTGGCGCCGGCCGCCTGGCGCCCGAGCACCCTGCGCATCACCCACGTGGGCAGCGGCCAGGCCTTCGAGCAGCCGCTGGCCTGGCGCGACACGGCCACGGGCGGGCGCAGCGCGCAGAGCAGCTTCCAGCTGCCGCGCGCGGCCAGGCTCGGCGAGTACCAGATCGAACTCGTGGGCATCGACCAGGAGGCCGAGCGCAGCCTGGTCTCGGGCCGTTTCCGCGTGGAGGAGTTCCGCCTGCCCGTCATGGAAGGCCGCGTGACACCCGCCACCAGCGGGCCGCTGGTCCAGCCCGGCGCGCTGGCCGCCGACGTGCAGGTCAACTACGTGGCCGGCGGCGGCGCGGCCAAGTTGCCGGTGGAGGTCTCGGCACTGCTGCGCGAGCGCTGGCTGGCCTTCGACGGCTATGACGCCTTCAGCTTCGCGCCGCCGCGCGACCGGCGCCAGGGCGACTCCGACGAAGGCGAAGAGGAATCGGAGGCCGCCAACGGCCCGCGCGTGATCGCCAACAAGCTGCCCGTGACGCTGGACGCCCAGGGCGCCGGCCGCGTGGCGCTGCCCGAGATCCCGGCCGCCTCACGCGCGCAAGAGCTGCTGCTCGAAGCCCGCTACGCCGACCCGAACGGCGAGATCCAGACCCTGCGCGGCACGCACACGGTCTGGCCGGCCGGCGTGGTGGCCGGCCTCAAGACCGAGGGCTGGGTCTCGGCGCGCGGCAAGGTGCAGCTGCAGGCACTCGCGCTGGACCTGAACGGCAAGCCCAAGGCCGGCGTGGCGCTGGACGTGCGCGCCCAGGCCCATGTGGCCACGACCAGCCGCAAGCGCATGGTGGGCGGCTTCTACACCTACGACACCAAGCGCGAGACGAAGGACCTGGGCAGCGTCTGCAGCGGCAAAAGCGATGCGCGCGGCCTGCTGCTCTGCGAGGCCCAGCTGGGCCAGGGCGGCGAGGTCGAACTGGTCGTGACGGCCAGGGACGAAGCCGGCCGCAGCGTGCAGGCCGCCAGCTCCGTCTGGGTCACGCGCCAGGGCGAGCTCTGGTTCGGCGGCGAGAACCACGACCGCATCGACCTGCTGCCCGAGCAGCGCGAGGTGCAGCCCGGCGACACCGTGGCACTGCAGGTGCGCATGCCGTTCCGCCAGGCCACGGCCCTGGTCACCGTGGAACGCGAAGGCGTGCTCTGGCACGAGGTCGTGGAATTGAGCGGGCAGGACCCGACCCTGCGCCTGAAGGTACGGGAAGGCTGGGGCCCCAACGTCTACGTCAGCGCGCTGGTGCTGCGCGGCCGGCTGCGCGAGGTGCCCTGGTACTCGTTCTTCACCTGGGGCTACAAGGCCCCGCGCAGCTGGTGGAGCGCGTTCTGGAACGGCCGCAACGAGGTGGTGGCGCCCAGCGCGATGGTCGACCTGTCCAAGCCCGCTTTCCGCCTGGGCGTGGCCGAACTCAAGGTCGGCACGCGCGCGCACCGCATCGACGTGCAGGTGCAGCCAGAGCGCGCGAGCTACCAGGTGCGCGAGCGCGTGCAGGTGCGCATCACGGCCAGGCTGCCCGACGGCAAGCCGGCCGCGAACGCCGAGGTGGCGCTGGCCGCCGTCGACCAGGCCCTGCTCGAACTGTTCCCCAACGACAGCTGGGACCTGCTCGACGCCATGCTCCAGCGCCGCGCCTGGGGCGTGCAGACCGCCACCGCGCAGATGGAAATCATCGGCCGGCGCCACTATGGCCGCAAGGCGGTGCCGGCCGGCGGCGGCGGCGGCCGCAACCCCACGCGCGAGCTGCTGGACACGCTGCTGCTGTGGAACCCGCGCGTGGTGCTGGACGCGCAAGGCCAGGCCACCGTGGAGGTGCCGCTCAACGACGCGTTGACGACGTTCCGCATCGTCGCCGTGGCCGACAGCGGCCAGGCCCTGTTCGGCACCGGCCAGGCCACCGTGCGCACCACGCAGGACCTGCAGATCGTCAGCGGCCTGCCGCCGCTGGTGCGCGAGGACGACCGCTTCCGCGCCCAGTTCACGCTGCGCAACACCACGGCGAAGGCCATGCGCGTGGAGTTCAAGCCGCGGGCCACCTTGCTGGAGCTCACGCCGCAGACCATCGAGATCCCGCCGAACGAAGCGCGCGAAGCGACCTGGGACGTGGTGGCGCCGACCCAGCTGGCGCACACACGGGCGGAATCCATCCTCTGGGAGGTCGAGGCGCGCGACCTGTCGGGGAGTGCGCGCGACGCGCTCAAGGCCAGCCAGCGCATCGTGCCGGCCGTGCCCATCGCCGTGCAGCAGGCCACGCTGGTGCAACTGGACGGGCCGTTCACGCAGCCCGTGCAGCCGCCCGCCCAGGCCCTGGCCACCAACGGCAAGCCGCGCGGCGGCCTTGCGCTGGCCCTGCAGCCGCGCCTGGCCGATGGCTTGCCCGGCGTGCGCGACTGGTTCCAGCGCTACCCCTACACCTGCCTGGAGCAGAGCGCCAGCCGCGCGCTGGGCCTGGAAGACGAGGCCATGTGGAAGGGCCTGGTGGCGCAGCTGCCCACCTACCTGGACAGCGACGGCCTGGCCAACTACTTCCCGCCGCGCGACGGCGAGGCCGCGCGCGGCAGCGACACGCTGACGGCCTACCTGCTGGCCGCGACCCACGAGGCCGCGGCGCTGGACCCGCGCTTCGCGCTGCCCGAGCCCATCCGCCGCCAGATGGAGGACGGCCTGCTGGCCTTCGTCGAAGGCCGGCTGCAGCGCAGCTTCTGGAGCCCGCGCGCCGACCTGGACGTGCGCAAGCTCGCCGCGCTCGAAGCGCTGTCGCGCAGCGGCCGCGCGCCCGCCCGCCTGCTGGCCAGCCTCACCATCGCGCCCGAGCAATGGCCCACGCATGCGCTGCTGGACTGGGTGCAGATCCTGCAGCGCATGCAGGACGTGCCGCAGCGCGCCCAGCGGCTGGAACAGGCCCAGCAGTTGCTGCGCACGCGGCTCGCCTACGCGGGCACGCGCGTGGGCTTCTCCACCGAGCAGGGCGACGCCTGGTGGTGGCTGATGGCCAACACCGACGCCAATGCCGCGCGCCTGCTGCTCGCCGTGCAGAACGAGGCCGGCTGGCAGGCCGACATGGGCCGGCTGGCCAGCGGCCTCATCGCGCGCCAGCAGCGCGGCGCCTGGCAGACCACCACGGCCAACCTCTGGGGCAGCCTGGCGCTGCGCAGGTTCTCGGCCAGGTACGAGGCCGATCCCGTGAGCGGCAGCACGCGCGCCCAGCTGGGCGGCGAGAGCGTGCGCGCCGACTGGCCTGCGAACTCGGATCGGGGCGCCCCGCCAGCCTGGTTCCTGCCCTGGCCCGGCACTGCGGCCGCCACCCTGCAGGCCACGCACGAAGGCAGCGGCAGGCCCTGGCTCACGCTGCAGTCGCTGGCCGCGGTGGAACTGAAGGCGCCGTTCGACGGCGGCTACCGCATCGCACGCGCGGTGGTGCCCGTCGAGCAGGCCCGGCCCGGCCGCTTCACGCGCGGCGACATCCTGCGCATCGACCTCACGGTGACGGCCGCGCAGGACATGAGCTGGGTCGTGCTGTCCGACCCGGTGCCGGGCGGCGCCACCATCCTGGGCAGCGGCCTGGGCCGCGACTCGGCCATTGCCACCCAGGGCGAGCGCCGTGGCGGCAGCGCCTGGCCGGCCTTCGAGGAGCGCGGCTTCGAGGCCTTCCGCAGCTACTACGGCTTCCTGCCCAAGGGCGAGGCCAGGACCAGCTACACGGTGCGGCTCAACAACGTGGGCGAGTTCGCGCTGCCGCCCACGCGCGTGGAGGCCATGTACGCGCCCGAGATGTTCGGCGAACTGCCGAACGCGCGGGTGAAGGTGGAGGCGCCGTGAAGCAGCTCTGGCTGGGCCTGGTGCTGGCGTGCGTGGGCTCGCTGGCGCTGGCCCTGCCCTCCTACGACGAGGTACGCACCGCGCACCGGCCGTCGGAGACCCTGGTGCTCGCGCGCGACGGCCAGCTGCTGCAGCGCGTGCGCACCGACGCCAGCGTGCGGCGCGGCCCCTGGGTCGCGCTGGCCGAGGTCTCGCCCGCGCTGCGCACGGCCCTGGTCTTGAGCGAGGACCGCGCGTTCTGGCAGCACAGCGGCGTGGACTGGCGCGCCGTCTCGGCCGCGGCCTGGGCCAACCTCTGGAACACACGCACGCGCGGCGCCTCCACGCTGACCATGCAGCTGGCCGGCCTGCTGGACGAAGACTGGCGCGCCGGCCCCGGCGGCCGCAGCATGGGCCAGAAGCTGGGCCAGGCCGTGGCCGCGCAGCGGCTGGAGCGCAGCTGGCGCAAGGACCAGATCCTCGAGGCCTACCTGAACCTGGTGCCGCTGCGCGGCGAGACCGTCGGCATCGATGCGCTCGCGCGCAGCCTGTTCGGCAAGGCGCCGCACGGCCTGGACGCGCGCGAAGCCGCCATCGCCGCGGCCCTGGTGCGCGGCCCGAACGCGGCGCCGGCCGTGGTGGCGCGCCGCGCCTGCGCGGTGCTCCAGGACAGCACGGGCGCGCCCGACTGCGCCGGCCTGGAACTGCTCACGCTGGGCGCCCTGCAGCGCCGCGGCTGGGCCGCGAGCGAAGGCATCGCGCCGCACCTGGCGCGCCGGCTGCTGCACGAGGACCGCACGGGCGCGCCCAGCCTGCGCAGCAGCCTGGACGCCGGCCTGCAGCGCTTCGCCGGGCAGCAGCTGGCCCGGCACCTGCGCGAACTGCGCGGGCGCAACGTGGAAGACGGCGCCCTCGTGGTGCTGGACAACGCCAGCGGCGAGGTGCTGGCCTGGGTCGGCTCCTCGGGCGCGTTGAGCCGCGCGGCCGAGGTCGACGGCGTGCTCGCGCCGCGCCAGAGCGGCTCCACGCTCAAGCCCTTCCTGTACGCCCAGGCCATCGCCGAGGGCCGGCTCACGGCCGCCTCGCTGCTGGAGGACGCACCCACGCACATCGCCACGCCGGCCGGCCTGTACATCCCGCAGAACTACGACCGCCGCTTCAAGGGCTGGGTCTCGGTGCGCACGGCCCTGGCCTCCTCGCTCAACGTGCCGGCCGTGCGCACGCTGGTCATGGTCTCGCCCGATGCCTTCGCGCGGCAGCTGCAGGCGCTGGGCCTGGCGCTCGCGCACGGCGGCGACCACTACGGCACCAGCCTGGCGCTGGGCAGCGCCGAGGTTTCGCTGCTCGCGCTGACCAACGCCTACCGCGCGCTGGCCAACGGCGGCCGCGCCGGCCCCGTGCGGCTGCAGCCCGGCCCGCCGCCCGCGCCGGGCCCGGCCGTGCTCGACGCGCGTGCGGCCTTCATCGTCGGCGACATCCTGGCCGACCCGCTCGCGCGCGCCATGACCTTCGGCACCGACAGCGTGCTGTCCACGCGCGGCTGGGCGGCCGTGAAGACCGGCACCAGCAAGGACATGCGCGACAACTGGGCCATCGGCTGGTCCGAGCGCTACACCGTGGGCGTCTGGGTCGGCAACGCGGGCGGCGCTGCGATGTGGGATGTCAGCGGCACCAGCGGCGCGGCGCCCATCTGGGCCGCGCTCATGCAGCAGCTGCACCGGCAGGCGCCAGGCCGCGCGCCGCGCGCGCCGGCCGGCGTCGAGCAGGTGGCCGTGCGCTTCGGCGATGCGCTGGAGGCGCCGCGCCGCGAATGGTTCCTGCCCGGCACGGCGCAGCCCGTGTTCGCGCTGGCCAGGACGGTGGACGACCGCGCCGCCACGCCGCGCATCCTGGCGCCGGTGGACGGCAGCATCGTCGCGCTGGACCCCGACATCCCGCCGGCCCACCAGCGCCTGTGGCTGCGCGCCCAGGGCCCGGACGCGCGCTGGCGCATGGACGGCAAGCCGCTGGGCCGCGGCCGCGAACTGGCCTGGCTGCCCTGGCCGGGCCGGCACGAGCTGCAGCTGGTCGACGGCACGGGCGCCGTGCTCGACGCGGTGCGCATCGAGGTGCGCGGCGCGGCCGTCAAGCCGCGCGGAAAGCCGCCCGCGCCGCCATGACACCCCTGGGCGGCGCCGGCGGCGCGCGCCGGTGCCTGCGGAACATCTACCAGACCGCGCTGCGCGCGCCCCGCGCCTGAAACCCGGGCCTATGCGCGGCGCCTTGGCCGCGCCTGCCCTGCCGACTGCGCCGCGAGCTTCGCCGTGATCGCCGCCGCCTCGGCGGCCATGGCCTGTACCACCTCGGGCACGCGGCTGGCCGGCATGCGCGCCGTGACCGTGGCCACGGCGATGCCGGCCACGGTGCGGCCCTCGGCGTCGCGCACGGGCACCGCCACGGCGCGCGAGCCCGGCACCACACCCACGGCGGCGAAGGCGTGGTCCTGCCGGCGCACGCGGGCCGCCCGGCGCAGCAGTTCCTCCGGGTCGATCTGCATGGCCAGCAGGCGCTGGCGGTTGCGCCGCACCACCTCGCGCATCTCGTCCTCGGGCAGCGAGGCCAGCAGCACCAGGCCGCTGACGCCCACGCCCAGCGGCCGGCGCGCGCCGACCTCGATCGACAGCACCTTGACCGGGTAGCTGCCCACGCAGCGCGCCAGGCACACCGAGTCGTCGCCGTTGCGGATGGTCAGGAAGGTGGTGTCGCCCAGCGATTCGCCGAGCGCGCGCAAATGCGGCTCGGCCAGGCCGCGCAGCGGAAAACGCGCGCGCCGCGCCAGCCCCAGCAGCGCGACCTCTCCGCCGATCAGGTAGCGCCGCGTGGCGGGGTCCTGCTCGCAGGCGCCTTCCTCGACGAGCACGCGCAGGATGCGGTGCGCGGTCGGCCGGTTCAGGCCGCAGGCGCGCACCACGTCGACCAGGCGCACGCCCAGCTCCTGGCCTGCCGCCACGATGCGCAGCACGGCCAGCGCGCGCCGGATGCTCTGCGCGCCGTCGGTGCCGCGGGCAGGAGCTTCCGAACTCACGGCATCTCGGCCTTGGCCGTCTGCGGCACGGCGCGCAAGGTGACGATCTCGCCCAGCGTCGCGTAGTTCGGCCCGCCGATGCGGCACACCGGATCGAGCTCCTTGGTCTGCACCTTGCCGTCGCGGTACAGCCCGTCGCGGACGTGGAACACCGTGATCTCGCCGACGATGAACTCGGCCCCGGTGCTGCCGAATTCGATCACGCGGTCGAGCCGGCATTCCATGGCCACGGGCGCGTCCAGCAGCCGCGGCGTGCGGATGGTCGTGCTCGGCGCGGTGGCCAGGCCCAGCAGTTCGGCCTCGCTGACATCGGGCGCGTGCTCCACGCTGCTCTCGTGGATGGCGTGCAGCTGGCCGCTGTGGCCGATGTGGACGACGAACTCGCGCATGGCATGGATGTTGGCGCCCGTGTCCTTGCGCACGCCGCGCTTGCGGCCGATGTTCACGCCCAGCATGGGCGGCTTGTTCGACACGAAGGTGAAGCACGAGAACGGCGCGAGGTTCACCACGCCGGCATCGTTCAGCGTGGTGATCCAGGCGATGGGCCGCGGCACGACCACGCCGGACAGCAGGCGGTAGGTGGCTTCGGGCGTCAGGGCGTCGGCGGCGATCTGCATGCGTTGGTCTCGGTGGATGGGATGCCGGCATTGTCCTGACGGGGCCGGGCCGCGGGCGAGGCCCACGTCACGCAAACGTCCATATTGTGGAACAAATTCGAGTTATTGCGTTGCAGCAAATCCGGCCCGCTCCGTAGAGTCCTGGCCATGCGGCGCCACCTCCGGCGCCGTTGCCGCTTTCGCACCAACACGAGGAGAGACATCGGATGAAAGCCCTGCCCCTGCTGGCCGCCACGGCCATCGCCTTCGGCCAGTTCACCGCCCCCGCCCTGGCCCAAACGCCGACCCAGAACTGGCCCGACAAGCCCGTGCGCCTGGTGCTGCCCTACCCGCCCGGCGGCAACGTCGACAGCGCCGCGCGCGTGATCGCCGAGCAGCTGCAGCAGGTCTTCAAGCAGCCCTTCATCGTCGACAACAAGCCCGGCGCGGGCGGCCTGATCGCGGGCGAGCACGTGGCCAAGTCGGCACCCGACGGCTACACCTTCTTCATGGGCGCCAACGGCCCCATCCTGTTCTCGCCGCTGATCTTCCGCCGCGCGGTCTACGACTGGAAGAAGGACTTCACGCCGGTGGGCTCGGTCTCGTTCACGCCGCTGCTGCTGCAGGTCAACCCCAAGCTGCCGTACAAGACCTTCGCCGAATTCCTGGCCGCGGCCAAGAGCGCGCCGGGCCGCATCACCATGGCCTCGCCGGGTGCGGGCACGACCAACCACCTCGTCAGCGAATACCTGCAGAGCGCCACGGGCGCCAAGTGGACCACCGCCCACTACAAGGGCAACGCACCGGCCACCACCGACCTGCTGGGCGGCCAGGTGGACTTCAACTTCGACCAGCTGTCGGTGGCCCAGCCCTTCGTCGCGCAGGGCCGCACGCGCGCGCTGGTCGTGACCTCGGCCAAGCGCCTGGCGAGCCTGCCCGACGTGCCCACGCTGGCCGAGTCCGGCTTTCCGGGCTTCAGCGCCGAGACCTTCACGGGCGTGATGGCGCCCGCCGCCACGCCCAGGGACATCGTCGTGAAGTTCTCGGCCGCGCTGCAGAAGATCCTGGCCGACAAGGCGGTGCAGGAGAAGTTCCAGAACCTGGGCGCCGAGGCGCGCGCCATGACGCCCGAGCAGTTCGGCCAGTTCCTCGCCAAGGAGGACGCGCAGTGGACCCGGGTCATCCAGCAATCGAACATCTCCGCGGAATGAGCATGGACCGCACCCGCCTCACGCGCGCCGCCCCCGCGGGCCGCGCCAGCATCTACGTCGAGGGCTTCGGCCACAAGAACCCCATCCCCGCGGGCTGCCGCATCGGCCCGCTGCTCATGAGCGGCAGCATCCAGGGCAACGACCCGGCCACGGGCAAGCCGGCCGCCACCATCGAGGCGCAATGCCGCTTCATGCTGGACAACGTGCGCCGCATCGTCGAGGCCGCCGGCGGCGGCACGGACGACATCGTCAAGCTCACGGTCTGGATGAAGGACCGCGCGCAGCGGCCCGCGCTCAACGCGCCCTGGCTGGAGATGTTCCCCAACCCGGAAAGCCGACCGGCCCGCCACACCATGCAGTCGGACCTCGACATGGGCAAGCTCATCGAGTGCGACTTCACCGCTTACATCCTTTGAACCCCCCAGTCTCCGCGCTGCGCGCTCCGCCAACCCCCCTCCGCTGCGCGAGGGGGGCGCACCCAGCGGCCTGGCAGAGCCAGTTCCGCGGGTGCACTGGCGTGGCCTGCTCCGCGGCCATCGGCTCCGCGCCATGCGGGCCGAAGCCCACGCCTGCCAGCGTGGCGCATTGCATCGCCTAGAGGAACCCATGCCCGACTACCTGCCCTTCGACCCACACCCGCGCGCCCCGAGCCCGCTGCCGCCGGCCCTGGCCTGCGACAGCCAGTTCCACGTGTTCGGCCCGCCCGCGCAATACCCCGTGCGCCCCGGCGCGGCCTACACCATGCCGACGGCGACCTGGCAGGTCGCGCAGGCGCTGCACCGCACCCTGGGCATCCAGCGCGGCGTGATCGTGCAGGCCACGACCTATGGCGCCGACCACAGCGTGGTGCTGGACGCGCTGGCCGGCCTGAACGGCAATGGCCCGCGCCACTACGTGGGCTGCGCCAATGCCGCCGTGCTCGGCGAGCGCGACGACGCCTACCTGCACAAGCTGCACGACGCCGGCGTGCGCGGCGCGCGCTTCACGCGTGCCGGGCTGGGCATCAGCCTCACGCCGGCCGAGCAGCAGCGCGCCTTCGACCGCTGCCGCGAGATGGGCTGGTACGTGAAGGTGCAGCCCGAGGCCAGCGGCATCGCCGAGCAGATCGCCGCCTTCGAGCACCTGGAGATCCCGGTGCTGATCGACCACATGGGCCGGCCCGACCTGGCCCGGGGCGAGGCCGACCCGGGCCTGGCCAGGCTCGTCGAGCTGCTGGGCCGCGGCAACTTCTGGGTCATGCTGTCGCTGTCGGAGAAGACCTCCAAGGCCGGCTTCCCGTGGGACGACGTGGTGCCGCTCGCGCGCCGGCTGATCCGCGCCGCGCCCGACCGCTGCGTCTGGGGCAGCGACTGGCCGCACCCGGTCTCGGTCAAGCAGCCGCCCAACGAGGGCGACCTGCTGGAACTGGCCTACCGCTTCGCGCCCGACGCCGCCACGCTGCACAAGCTGCTGGTCGGCAACCCCGCCCACTTCTTCGGCTTCGACACCCCATGAAACTCCTCACCTACCGTTCCCAGGGCGCCGTGCGCTGGGGCGCCGCCGTCGACGGCGGCATCGTCGACCTCGCGCGCCGGCTGCCCGGCATCGCCTCGGTCAAGGCCCTGCTCGAAGGCGGCGCGGCCGCGCTGCAGCAGGCGCGCGATGCGCTCGCGGGCGCCGCGCCGGACCTTCCGCTGTCCGACGTGCAACTGCTCGTGCCCGTGCAGCAGCCCGAGAAGATCCTGTGCATCGGCGTGAACTACGCGCACCGCAACGCCGAATACAAGGACGGCAGCGCGCTGCCCCGGCACCCCAGCATCTTCGTGCGCTTCCCCGACTCCTTCGTCGGCCATGGCGAGGCGCTGCTGGCGCCGCCCGAGTCGCAGCAGCTGGACTACGAAGGCGAGATCGTCATCGCCATCGGCCGCAGCGTGCGCCGCGCCGCCTCGCGCGAGGAGGCGCTGGCCGCCATCGGCGGGCTGACCATCATGAACGAAGGCACCATCCGCGACTGGGTGCATCACGCCAAGTTCAACGTCACCCAGGGCAAGAACTGGCAAGGCTCGGGCGCCATCGGCCCCTGGATCGCCACGGCCGACGAGTTCAGCGCCGGCTACGACAGCCTGCACCTCACGACCCATGTGAACGGCGAGTTGCGCCAGGACGACACCACGGCGAACCTGATGTTCGACTTCGCGCACCTGGTCACCTACCTGTCGACCTTCATCACGCTCAAGCCCGGCGACCTGATCGCCACCGGCACGCCGATCGGCGCCGGCGTGCGCTTCGACCCGCCGCGCTTCCTGAAGGCCGGCGACCGCGTGGAGGTCACGGTGGACGGCATCGGCACGCTCTCCAACCCCGTGCGCGACGAGGAGGTGCCGCGATGAGCCTGGACACCACCGCCATCGAGGCCATCGCCGCGCAGCTGCAGCAGGCGGAGGAAACGCGCCGGCCCTGCCCCATCGTCTCGCTGCAGCACCCGGGCATGCAGATCGAGGACGCCTATGCCATCCAGGCCGCCTGGATGGCGCTCAAGCAGCGCGCGGGCCGCCGCGTCAAGGGCCACAAGATCGGCCTGACCTCCAAGGCCATGCAGCGCGCGGTCGGCATCGCCGAGCCGGACTTCGGCGTGCTGCTGGACGACATGTTCTTCCGCGACGGCGCCGTGATCCCCACGGACCGCTACCTCGCGCTGCGCATCGAGGCCGAGCTGGCCTTCGTGCTCGACAAGCCGCTCGCGGGCCCGGACTGCACGCTGTTCGACGTGCTCGACGCCACGGCCTACGTGACGCCGGCGCTGGAAATCCTGGACGCGCGCATGCACCGCGTGGACCCGGCCACGAAGAAGCCGCGCACCGTGCTCGACACCATCTCCGACAACGCCGCCAACTGCGCGCTGGTGCTGGGCGGGCGGCCGTTCAAGCCGCAGCTCGTCGATGCCGACATGCGCCGCATCGGCGCCATCGTCGGCAGGAACGGCGAGGTCGAGGAGACCGGCCTGGCCGCCGGCGTGCTGAACCACCCGGGCTACGGCATCGCCTGGCTGGCCAATCGGCTGCACCGCCACGGCGTGACGCTGCAGGCCGGCGAGGTGGTGCTGGCGGGCTCCTTCATCCGGCCGATCGAGGTGGCCAAGGGCGATACCATCGTCGCGGACTATGGTGAATTCGGCACGGTCTCGTGCCACTTCGGATGAACGACACAAGCAACACGATGGGCAATCCCTTCAAGCAGGCACTGGCTGCCGGCCAGCCCCAGATCGGCCTGTGGCTCTCGCTGGCCGAGGCCTACACGGCCGAGATCTGCGCCACGGCCGGCTTCGACTGGCTTCTCGTCGACGGCGAGCACGCGCCCAACGACGTGCGCAGCATCCTCGCGCAGCTGCAGGCCGTGGCGCCCTACCGCGCCCAGCCCGTGGTGCGCGCGGTGGAGGGCAGCACGGCGCTGGTCAAGCAGCTGCTGGACATCGGCGCGCGCAGCCTGCTGATCCCCATGGTCGACACGGCCGAGCAGGCGCGCGCCATGGTGGCCGCCACGCGCTACCCGCCCGAGGGCGTGCGCGGCGTGGGCTCGGCCATCGCGCGCGCCTCGCGCTGGAACGCGCGCACCGGCTACCTGGACGAAGCCAACGACGAGGTCTGCCTGCTGGTGCAGGCCGAGACCGCGACGGCGCTGCGCAACCTGGAGGCGATCTGCGCCGTCGACGGCGTGGACGGCGTGTTCATCGGCCCGGCCGACCTGGCCGCCTCCATGGGCCACCGCGGCAACCCGGGCCATCCCGAGGTCCAGGCCGCCATCGAGAACGGCATCGCCACCATCGTCGCCAGCGGCAAGGCCGCCGGCATCCTGACCGGCGACGCGGCCCTGGCGCGCCGTTACCTCGAACTGGGCGCGCGCTTCGTGGCGGTGGGCGTGGACGTGGGCCTGCTGGCCCAGTCCACGCGCCGGCTGGCGGCGGACTTCGGCCTTGGCCGGAACGGCCCGCCAGGCGACCGCTCCGGCTACTGAACCGGGTCCCGGCCGCAGCCGGGCACCTGCCTGCGCGGCGGCGTGTATGCAGTCCAGAAATCGACGCGGACTGTGCGAAAGTCATCACTCCGAACGGATTGATCACCGCATATGTGTGAAATAAGAGCGGTTCGCTTTCTATAGTTGCGCGGTTGCTGCGCCTGCGCAGCCCCTCCATCCAGTCCAGGCCCCAGGGGATGCCGACCTCTCCACTTTCACCGCCGTCCAGCCTGTCTTCCGGCGTGGCCACGCTGGAACTCCTGTGCATGGCGCTGGCCTTGCTGCTGGCCCTGGTGGCGCTGCTCGCATGGCGGCAATGGCGGGCGCTCCGCGACGCGCGCGTCGAGTCGGCGCACCTGCGCGCGGAAACCACGGCGCTGCGCCACCAGCGGGCCGCCGATGCCGCCGCCCTCGACAGCCAACAGGGGACCGCACTGCAGGCCCGGCAGCACGGGGACTTGTACACCTCGCTGGTCAACGGCATGCCCGGCGCCGCCTACCGCCGTACCGCCGACGACAGCTGGACCGTGCTCTTCATCAGCGATGCCGTGCAGGCGCTGTCGGGCTGGTCGCCCGCCGACTACCTCGCTGCGCCCGAACTGCTGCGCGCCCTGGTGCACCCGGACGAACAGGCGCGTGTGCGCGCGGAGGTGCAGGCCGCCATCGATGCCGACCGCAGCTACACGCTCGAATACCGCGCCATGCACCGCGACGGCCACAGCTTCTGGGCCTGGGAACGCGGCAAGGCCCAGCGCGATGCCGCCGGCCGCGTGCTCTGGCTGGAAGGCGTGGTGATGGACATCAGCGAACGCAAGGCCATGGAGCAGGCGCTGCGCGACGCCAGAGACCGTGCCGAGCAGGCCGTGGCGGCCAAGACCCAGTTCCTGGCCAACATGGGCCACGAGGTGCGCACGCCGCTGAACGCCATCATCGGCTTCTCCGAGATCGTGCTGCGCAACGAGCTCGACACGCTGCAGCGCCAGTACGTGTTCAAGGTACGCCAGGCCGCCGTCGCGCTGCTGCGGCTCATGAACGACATCCTGGACATGGCCAAGCTCGAACGCAGCCAGCTGCAGTGCACGGAGGCGGATTTCTCGCTGCGCGAACTGGCGCAGGAGGCGCTCGCGGGCCAGCGCCAGGCCGCCGAACTCAAGGGCCTGGCCCTGCGGCTGGACACCGAGCCCGGCCTCGGCGATGCCTTCCGGGGCGACGGCGCGCGGCTGCGCCAGGTGCTGGACAAGCTGCTGGACAACGCCGTCAAGTTCACCGAGCAGGGCACCGTGCGGCTGCAGCTGGCGCGCCAGCAGGGCCAGGTGCTGCTGGCCGTGCACGACACCGGCATCGGCATCGCCACGCAGGACCAGGCCCGCATCTTCGAAGCCTTCTCCCAGGTCGACGGCTCGGCCAGCCGGCGTTTCGGCGGCACCGGCCTGGGCATCGCGCTGGCGCGTCAACTGGTCGAACGCATGGACGGCACGCTGACCCTGCAGAGCGCGCCCGGCCTGGGCAGCGTGTTCCGCGTGCTGGTGCCGCTGGCCGATGCCGCCGTGCAGGCGCCCGCGCCGGCCGCCGAGGGCGCGCCGGCCGCAGCGTCGCAGGAGGCAGCGCTGCCCGCGGGCCTGCAGGCGCTGTTCGATGCCCCCGATCCCGACGAGCAGCCCTGGCACGACTCGCTGCGCAGCACCGTGGTGGCCCTGCGCAACGGCGACCATGGCGATGCGGCGCTGCCCGCCCTGCTGCAGCGCCTGCGCGGCAAGGGCCTGGCCCAGCATGCGGCCCAGGTGGAGCAGGCGCTGGCCAGGTTCGACCTCGACCGCGCGGCCGAGCTGCTGGAAACGCTGCCGGCGCGCCTCTAGCCTTCGGCTAGGCCGCGCGCATGAAGCCGGCGAAGAAGCCGGCCAGCGCCTGGTGCGCATCCAGCGGCAGCACCTGCGCGACGTACTGGTCGGGCCGCACCACCACCAGCGCGCCGCGTGCGCGGTCGATGCCGCGCAGCGCGTAGATGTCCTGGCCCGGCCGGCCGTCGGCCGCGAACACCTTCTCGTAGTCGACGAGGCCGTGGCGGCCCTTGTGCGGCAGCAGCAGCGCCGGCATGGTCTCCAGCGCCAGTTCGTCGTGCCGCTGCGGGAAGACGGCGCGCAGGTCGAACACGGCGTCGATGTCCTGGCCGGCCGGCGTATGGCGGCGCA
>JASGJO010000004.1:0-126351 GCA_049840715.1 Pseudorhodoferax sp. | reverse complement strand
GCCACGCCGGCAGCACCCCGCGCCCGGTGGGCAAGGTGGCCTCGGGCGGCGAGCTCTCGCGCATCGCGCTGGCCATCGCCGTGACCACCAGCGCGCTGGGCGGCGCGCCCACGCTGATCTTCGACCAGGTCGATTCGGGCGTGGGCGGTGCCGTTGGCCGAAACCGTGGGCCGGCTCATGAAGCAGCTCGGCACCGACCGCCAGGTGCTGGCCGTGACCCATCTGCCGCAGGCGGCGGCCTGCGCCGACCACCACATGGTGGTGGCCAAGCAGCGCGAAGGCGCGGCCACGGTCAGCCATGTCGGCGAGGTGCAGGGCGAGCAGCGCGTCGCCGAGATCGCCCGCATGCAGCGGGTGGCGAGCGGCTGTCGAGCACCACGCTGGCCCATGCGCGCGACATGTCGGGGGAGGCGCCATGACCAGCGCACACGGCGAGGGGGCCCGCGCAGCGGGGATCGACGACAGCGAACATGGCGCCGGCCACCGACCAGCACAACCCATGCATACGCGCGGCGACGCGGAGGTGGCGCCTTGAGCATCCGCCGGGCCGCCCCAAGGTGCTCGGCACCGCAGCGCGCAGCGCGAGAGGTATCCATTGGCTACACCCGGCGAGGGAGCCGCATCTTCAGCACGCCCGCCACCCACCTGGACATCGTGCTCATCACCGGGCATGTCCGGCTCGGGCAAGTCGGTGGCGCTGCACGCGCTGGAGGACGCGGGCTACTACTGCGTCGACAACCTGCCGCCCGAGTTGCTGCTGACACCTGGCCGAGCTCGAACAGGAAGCACGCAGCCGTCGCGTGGCCATCGCGATGGACGTGCGCAGCGCCACCTCGCTGCCGCTGGTGCCGGCGCAGCTCGCCGCGCTGCGCAGCCGGGGCGTGACGGTCAAGTCGCTGTTCCTGGACGCGGGCACCGACACGCTGGTGCGGCGCTATTCGGAAACGCGGCGCCGCCACCCGCTGTGCGGCGCGACAGCGACGGACCAGCAGAACGCGCTCTACGAAGCCATCGAACTCGAGCGCGAACTGCTGGCCGACCTGCGCGAGCAGGCTGCATGTGATCGACACGAGCATCAACCGCGGCCTCGCAGCTGCAGGGCTACGTCAAGTCTGCTGATCGCCGCGCCCGCACAGCCAGCTGACGCTGGTGTTCGAGTCCTTCGCGTTCAAGTGCGGCATTCCGCTCGACGCGGACTACGTGTTCGACGTGCGCATGCTGCCCAATCCGCTATTACGACCCGGACTTGCGCGCCCTGACGGGCATGCGACGCAGCCGGTGGTGGACTTCCTGCGCCACAGCGCCGAGGCCGCGCGATGTTCGCGCACATCGAGGGTTCCTCACGCACTGGATGCCGAGCCGCTCGCGCCCGACCACCGCAGCTACGTGACGGTGGGATCGGCTGCACCGGCGGCCAGCACCGCTCGGTCTACCTGGTCGAGCAACTGGCCAAGAGCTTCAGCCGCAACTGGGTCACGCTCAAGCGCCACCGTGAGCTCGACGCCCACGCCAGCAGCGTCCATGGGGCCGGCGCCAGACCCGAAATGGGGCTCAACAGTTTTTTGACCGGGGCCGGCAGGCCGATGCCGGCCAGTTCCTCGGGCAGCAGCCACTGGCCTTCGCGCGGCAGCCCGCTTCGCGGCAGCTGCACGTAGACGGGGTGCAGCAGCAGGTCCTTGTGCGTCAGCACATGCGTGAACGGTGGCAGCGGCTGGACCTGCGCGCGCGCGCCGGCCGGCAGGGCGGCCAGCAGCGCATCCTCGTCCTCGAACACGGGCAGGCAATGCAGGCCCGACCAGATGCCCGTGGGCGGACGCCGCGCGATGAAGATGCGGCCCTGGTCGTCCTCGGCCCAGAGCAGCCACCAGTCGGCGCGGCCGC
Organism: Pseudorhodoferax sp.; assembly: GCA_049840715.1. Classification (GTDB taxonomy): domain Bacteria; phylum Pseudomonadota; class Gammaproteobacteria; order Burkholderiales; family Burkholderiaceae_C; genus Pseudorhodoferax. The sequence continues at coordinate 124,470 of JASGJO010000004.1, read as the reverse complement.
GCTTGAGCTTGCGCGTCTTGACCGGGTAGTCCTGCATGCGGCCCTCGCGGCTGGCCACGCAGCGCGATTGCAGCGGGCACAGCAGGCAGGCAGGACTGCGCGCCGTGCAGACCGTGGCGCCCAGGTCCATCAGGCCCTGGGTGTAGCGCGGCATGGCCTGGTCCAGACCGGTCTGCGGCAGCAGTTCGGTCGCCAGCGCCCAGAGCGCGCGCTCGTTGCGGGCCTCGGCCAGGTCTGCGCCGAAGCCCAGCAGCCGCGTGAGCACGCGCTTGACGTTGCCGTCCAGGATGGCCACGCGCTCGGCGAAGCAGAAGGACGCGACCGCCGAGGCCGTGGAACGGCCGATGCCGGGCAGCGTCTGCAGGGCCTCGGCCGTGCGCGGGAACTGCCCGCCGTGCAGCGCCACCACCTGGCGCGCGCAGGCGTGCAAGTTGCGCGCGCGGCTGTAGTAGCCCAAGCCCGCCCAGTGCGCGAAGACATCGTCCTGGCTGGCCGCGGCCAGGGCCTGCACGTCGGGAAAGCGTTCGAGGAAGCGTGCGTAGTAGCCGATCACCGCGGCGACCTGGGTCTGCTGCAGCATGATCTCGGACAGCCAGACCCGGTAGGGGTCGCGCGTGTTCTGCCAGGGCAGCGCATGGCGGCCATGGGTGGCCTGCCACTGCACGACCTGGTGCGCGGCCCAGCCGGGCTCGCGCGGATCGGCGCCGCTCATTGGTGCACCCTTCGGCCTGCGGCCTGTCCCGCCAGGCGGGAGCGCGCTTGCCTGGGGCGGTCCGGCGCTGCGCTCATGCTTTCTGGCATTGCGGACAGAAGTAGGTGGAGCGCTGGCCCTGGCGCAGGGCCAGGATCGGCGTGCCGCAGACGCGGCAGGGCAGGCCCTCCCGGTCGTAGACCATGGTTTCCAGCTGGAAGTGCCCCTGTTCGCCGTAGGCATTGGAGAAGTCGCGCAGGCTGCTGCCGCCGCGCAGCACGGCGCGCGCCAGCACCTCGCGCACGGCCGCATGCAGCTTGCGCGCGCGCGCCGGCCCGATGCGCCGGGCCCGCGTGGTCGGGCGGATGCCGGCCAGGAACAGCGCTTCGGACGCATAGATGTTGCCCACGCCCACCACGAGCTCGCCGGCCAGCAGCACCTGCTTGATCGGCGCGGCGCGCAGGCGCAGGCCGGCGTGGAAGACGGCGGCGTCGAAGCCGTCGTCCAATGGCTCCACGCCCAGGCGGCCCAGCAGCTTCACGGCCTCGGGCGCATCCTGGCTCTCGGCATGCACGACGGCGCCGAAGCGGCGCGGATCGTGCAGGCGCAGCAGGCCCAGCGTGGTCTCCAGGTCGAAATGGTCGTGCGGGCCGGCCGGCTGCATCTGCAGGTCGAAGCGCAGGCTGCCCGACATGCCCAGGTGCAGCAGCAAGAGGCCGCGGTCCAGGTCCAGCAGCAGGTACTTGCCGCGCCGGCGCACGGCCTGCACCTGCCTGCCGACCAGGGCCTCTGGGGCGACGCCCAGGGCCCAGCGCAGCGGCTTGCCCAGGCGCACGCCGGTCACGGTCGCGCCGGCGATGCGCTCGGCAAAACCGCGGCGCGTGACTTCAACTTCTGGCAGTTCCGGCATGGTCCATGGGGCTTGGCGGGCTGCATTATGATGGCCCGATGAAGCGACTCCTGCGACCGGCCGCCCGTGGTCTTGTCTCGCTGACATTGCTGCTGGGCCTGCTGCCGGCGCATGCGCAAGCACCTTCCGCCACCGACGGCGAAGCACCACCCACACCCTCCCCCACCCCGTCCGCATTGACTGCGGAACTGTTCTACGAGCTGCTGCTGGGCGAGATGAACGCCTCCGGCGGCGAGCGTGCGACCGGCTACGCGCTGATCCTCGACGCGGCCATCAAGGCCAAGGACCCGCAGCTGTTCCAGCGCGCCGTCGAACTGGCGCTGCAGTCGCGCTCGCCCGACGCCGCGCTGCGCGCCGCGCGCGCCTGGCGCGACACGCTGCCGCAGTCGCGCGAGGCCAACCGCTTCCTGCTGCAGATCCTGGTCGCGGCCAACCGGGTGCTGGAATCGGTCGAGCCGCTGCGCAGCGAGATCGCCAGCAGCCCGCCGATGGAGCGCAACGCCGCCATCCTGGCCGTGCCGCGCGTGTACGGCCGCGTGCCCGACAAGAAGCTCGCGCTGCAGGCCGTCGAGCAAGCGCTGCAGGGCTACCTCCAGGACCAGACCACGGGCGCGTCGGCCTGGGCCAGCCTGGGCCGCATGCGGCTGCTGGCCGGCGACGTGGCCGGTGCGCTGGACGCCGCCCGCCGCGGACAGGAGATCGAGCCCGGCGCGCAGGCCCCGGCCATCCTGGCGCTGGAGATGTTCGGCCGCAGCCAGCCGCAGGCCGAGGACATCGTCAAGCGCCAGCTGCAGGCCAGCCCCTCGCCCGAGATGCAGCTGGCCTATGCCCGCGGGCTGCTCGACGAGATGCGCTACACCGAAGCGCTGGCGCAGCTGGAGCAACTGACCACGCGCAGCCCCGAGTTCCCGGACGGCTGGCTCGTGCTCGGCTCGGCGCAGGCGCAGGACAGCCGGCCCGAACAGGCCGAGGTCTCGCTCAAGCGCTTCCTCGATCTCGTGCAGCCGCTGCCCGAGAGCGAGCCGCGCAGGCGCGCCATGAACCAGGCCTACCTGGCCCTGGCGCAGGCCGCCGAGAAACGCAAGGACTTCGCCGCCGCGGAAGGCTGGCTCGGCCGCATCGACAACGCCGAGGAAATGGCGGCGGCCCAGCACCGCCGCGCCTCGCTGCTGGCGCGCCAGGGCAAGTTCGACGAGGCGCGCGCGCTGATCCGCAGCCTGCCCGAACGCAACGAGGCCGAGGCCCGCGCCAAGCTCAACGCCGAAGTGCAGCTGCTGCGCGATGCCAAGCGCTACGAGGAAGCCTACGACCGGCTGCAGCAGGCGCTGGAGCGCGAGCCGAACGACACCGACCTGCTCTACGACCAGGCCATGGTGGCCGAGAAGCTCTCGCGGCTGGACGAGATGGAGCGCCTGCTGCGCCGGCTGATCGAGCTGCGCCCGGACTACCACCACGCCTACAACGCGCTGGGCTACTCGCTGGCCGATCGCAACGTGCGGCTGGACGAGGCCAAGCGCCTGATCCAGAAGGCGCTGGAGATCGTCCCTAACGATCCCTACATCGCCGACAGCCTGGGCTGGGTGGAGTTCCGCCTGGGCAACCGCGCCGAGGCCGAGAAGATCCTGCTGCAGGCCTTCCAGGCCAAGCCGGATGCCGAGATCGCCGCCCACCTGGGCGAGGTGCTGTGGACGACCGGCCAGCGCGAGCGCGCCATCGCCATCTGGCGCGAGGGCCTGAGCCTGAACGCCGACAACGAGACGCTGCGCGCCACCCTCAAGCGGCTGCGCGTGCCCGGGCTGCAATGAGCGCACTGCCTGTACGGCGCGCGCTGCTGCTGGCCGCCGCGCTGGGCCTGACCGCCTGCGCCCTGCCCCCGCGTGCGCCCGACGCAGCCGGCCAGCCCTATTGGAACGGCCGGCTCGCGCTGCAGGTCGATGGCGACAGGCCCCAGTCCTTCTCGGCCGGCTTCGAGCTGCGCGGCGCGCCGCAGGCCGGCGAACTCTCGCTGTACTCGCCGCTGGGCGCCACGCTCGCCCAGCTGCGCTGGGCGCCCGGCATGGCCGAACTCCAGGCCGACGGCCAGCGCCGCCAGTACGCATCGATCGATGCGCTGACCCAGGAGGCCACGGGCACGGCCCTGCCGCTGCCTGCGTTGTTCGCCTGGCTCGACGGCAAGCCGGCCGAGGTGCCGGGCTGGCAGGCCGATCTCTCGCGCATCGCCGACGGCCGCCTCACCGCGCGCCGCAGCGAGCCGCTGCCCACGGCCGAGCTGCGCATCGTGCTGCAGCAGCCATGAAGGCGCTGTACGAGGTCGCGGCGCCGGCCAAGCTCAACCTGTTCCTGCACGTCACGGGCCGCCGCGCCGACGGCTACCACCTGCTGCAGTCGGTCTTCATGCTGATCGACTGGCACGACACGCTGCATTTCGAGCTGCGCCCCGACGGCCAGCTGAGCCGCGAAGACCTCGGCCCCGCCCTGCCGGCCGACGACCTCACGCTGCGCGCAGCGCGCGCGCTGCAGCAGGCCAGTGGCACGCCGCTGGGCGCGCACATCGGCGTGCTCAAGCGCGTGCCGGCGCAGGCCGGCATGGGCGGCGGCTCCTCGGACGCCGCCAGCTGTCTGCTCGCGCTGAACCGGCTGTGGGGCCTGAAGCTGAACCTGCGCCAGCTCTCGGCCATCGGCCTGCAACTCGGCGCGGACGTGCCCTTCTTCCTGTTCGGCCGCAACGCCTGGGTCGAAGGCATCGGCGAATCCATGCAGGCCGTGGACGTCCCCTCGGCCCGCTTCCTGGTGGTCAAACCACCCAGGGATTGGAGACCGCAAAAATTTTTGGGTCGCCTTCGTTGAAGCGTGATTCAGATACTGCTATACTCGCAGGCTTTGCTGCACAGCCCTTTTACTTCGGTAGAAACGACTTGCAGGACGTCGCTCAAGGCCTGAGCCCGGATGTCGCAGATGCCCTTCGATGGCTCTCGGCACACGGAAAAAATGGCAGAATGACGGGCTCTGGAAGCGCAGTGTTTGCCCTTTGGGATCGGGATGACCATCCGGTCGCTCCGCAAGGTTGGCAAGCACGGATTTGCAGCAACATGGATGTCCATCCTTTGGCGGGGTGGGCAGCCGGAGACAATTGATCGGTGGACGGCTTTGCCGGACACCTGTGTAGGGGAGTCGCCAAGTTGGTTAAGGCACTGGATTTTGATTCCAGCATGCGAAGGTTCGAATCCTTCTTCCCCTGCCACCTGACAAGCCGGGCCTGATACAGGCCCGCTGTTTCTGGCGCAATTTCTGCCGAGGCACGTGATGCAGGCCCTCCATCCCGATTTCATGATCTTCACCGGCAACGCCAATCCCGGTATGGCGGCGGAGATCGCGCACCACCTCGGCATCACGCTCGGTGCGGCCAGCGTGGGCCGCTTCTCCGACGGCGAAGTCACGGTCGAGATCAACCAGAACGTGCGCGCCCGCGACGTGTTCGTCGTGCAGAGCACCTGCGCCCCGACCAACGACAACCTGATGGAACTGCTGATCATGGTCGACGCGCTCAAGCGCGCCTCGGCCGAGCGCATCAGCGCCGTCATCCCCTACTTCGGCTACGCCCGCCAGGACCGCCGCCCGCGCTCGGCCCGCGTGCCGATCACGGCCAAGGTCGTCGCCAACATGCTGCAGTCCGCCGGCGTGGACCGCGTGCTGACCATGGACCTGCACGCCGACCAGATCCAGGGCTTCTTCGACATCCCGGTCGACAACATCTACGCCTCGCCCGTGCTGCTGGGCGACCTGCGCCAGAAGAACTACGAAGACCTGATCGTGGTCTCGCCCGACGTGGGCGGCGTGGTGCGCGCGCGTGCGCTGGCCAAGCAGCTGGGCTGCGACATGGCCATCATCGACAAGCGCCGCCCCAAGGCCAACGTCAGCGAAGTCATGCACGTGATCGGCGAGATCGACGGCCGCAACTGCGTGATCATGGACGACATGATCGACACCGCCGGCACGCTGGTGAAGGCGGCCGAGGTGCTCAAGGAACGCGGCGCCAAGAAGGTCTACGCCTATTGCACGCACCCGATCTTCTCGGGCCCGGCCATCGAGCGCATCGCGCAGGGCTCGGCGCTCGACGAGGTCGTCGTGACCAACACCATCCCGCTCAGCGAATCCGCCGCGGGCTGCAAGAAGATCCGCCAACTCACCGTGGCGCCGCTGATCGCCGAGACGATCCAGCGCATCGCCAAGGGTGAGTCGGTCATGAGTCTGTTCTCGGAGCAGGACAACCTGTTCTAGGCCGGGAGCATCAAGCGGACGCCGCCTCGCCTCGTGCGCGGCGGCGTTTTTTCAAACAGGAGCGCAGGCTGGTCGCGGCCCGTTCCAACAGGAGTTCACCATGAAATTTGTCGCTTTCGAGCGCGCCAAGCAGGGTACGGGTGCGAGCCGCCGTCTGCGCATCACGGGCAAGACCCCCGGCATCGTCTACGGCGGTTCCGGCGAGCCCCAGCTGATCGAGCTGGACCACAACGCACTGTGGCACGCCCTCAAGAAGGAAGCCTTCCATTCCTCCGTGCTGGAGATGGACCTGGGCGGCCAGGTCAGCAAGGTCCTGCTGCGCGACGTGCAAATGCACCCGTTCCGCCAGCTGGTGCTGCACATCGACTTCCAGCGCGTCGACGCCAAGACCCGCCTGAACAAGAAGGTGCCCGTGCACTTCAAGGGCCAGGAAGAGTCCGACGCCGTCAAGCTCGACCACAACCTGGTCAGCCACGTGACGACCGAGCTCGAACTGAACAGCCTGCCGTCCGACCTGCCCGAGTTCATCGAAGTCGACCTGTCGGGCCTGAAGAACAACGGCACCGTCACGCTGAACGACATCAAGCTGCCCAAGGGCGTGAAGTGGGTCAGCCATGGCCGCAAGGCCCCGGTGCTGGCCTCGGCCACCGCACCCGCCGCCGAAGAAGAAGTGGCACCCGTGGCAGCCGCCCCCGCGGCGCCTGCCAAGGGCAAGGGCAAGAAGTAAGCTCTGCACCTCGCCACGACGGCCCGCCTCGGCGGGCCGTTTTCATTTCCGCATCCGTTCACCACCGACCATGAACCATCCCGTGTCCCGCCGCAGCGTGCTGGGCGCCCTGGCCGCACTGCCCCTCGCCGGCCTGGCCCAAGGCATTCCTTCCACCGTGATCATCGAGAACCGCGCCGGCGCCAGCGGCAGCATCGGCATGGACATGGTGGCCAAGGCCGCACCCGATGGCGCCACGCTGGGCTTCTCCGCGGTGAGCCCGCTGGTGCTGAACCCCCACCTGGGCAAGTCGCCGTTCGACCCGCTCAAGGCCATCGCGCCCGTGGCGAGCGTGATGGTCTCGCCCGTGGTGCTGGCCGCCACGCCGGCCTGCGCCGCCCCGGACTTCAAGGCCCTGCTCGAACTGGCGCGCAGCCAGCCCGGCGCCGTGCGCTGGGCCACCTCGGGCCAGGCCTCGCTGGGCCACATCATGCTGGCGCAGCTGCGCGCGGCCACCGGCGTGGACATCACGCACATTCCCTACAAGGGCGGCGGCCAACAGCTCAACGACGCGCTGGGCGGCCAGTTCGAGATCCTCTCGACCAACGCCGGCCCCGCCCTCGTCAACCACATCCGCAGCGGCAAGCTGCGTCCGCTGGCCGTGGGCTCGCCCGCGCGGCTGGACAGCATGCCCCAGGTGCCCACGCTGGCCGAGCTCGGCGTGCCGGCCGCCAACCTGTCCTCGCAGTTCGGCATCTTCGCGCCCGCGGGGCTGCCGGCCGCGCTGCTCGCGCGCTACAACGCCGAGATCAACAAGGCCCTGGCCACGCCCGACCTGCGCGCCAAGCTGCAGGCCACCGACAACCTGCCCACGGGCGGCACGGCGGCCGAGTTCGCGCGGGCGATCGCGGCCGAGCACGAGGCCAACGGCCGCATCATCCGCGCCGCCAAGATTTCGGCGGAGTGACCGCGGCCATGGCGATCAAGCTCTTCGTCGGCCTGGGCAATCCGGGCTCGGAATACGAACAGACGCGGCACAACGCGGGTTTCTGGTTCATCGACGCGCTGGCGCGCGAACTCAAGGTGTCGCTCGTGCCCGAGAAAAGCTACTTCGGCCTCGCGGCGCGCGCGCAGTTCCAGGGCCAGACGCTGTGGCTGCTGGAGCCGCAGACCTTCATGAACCTGTCGGGCAAGTCGGTCGCGGCGCTCGCGCGCTTCTTCAAGATCGCGCCCGAGGAGGTGCTGGTCGCGCACGACGAGCTCGACATCGTGCCGGGCCAGGTCAAGCTCAAGCAGGGCGGCAGCCATGCCGGCCACAACGGCCTGCGCGACATCCACGCCCAGCTCGGTTCGTCCGACTACTGGCGGCTGCGCCTGGGCATCGGCCATCCGGGCGCCAAGGACCAGGTGCTGGGCTGGGTGCTCAAGAAGCCCATGGCAGAGCACCGCGACGCGATCGACGAATGCATCCAGCGTTCGGTGCGCGCGCTGCCGCTGCTGGCGGCGGGCGACTTCACGCAGGCCATGGCGCAGATCCACACCAGCAAGCCGCCCCGGCCCAAGCCGCCGCGGCAGGAGCCGCCGGCGCCGGCGGCGCCCCCTCGGCCTGATCGGCCGCGGGCGTGCCGGCCTCGGCCTGCAGCCTGCGGTACTTGGCCCACAGGCTTTCGCGGCTCTCCACGAAGTCCGGGTGCACCGGGATGCAGGCCACGGGGCAGATCTGCACGCACTGCGGCTCGTCGAAGTGGCCCACGCACTCGGTGCAGCGGTCGGGCGCGATTTGGTAGAACGCCTCGCCCATGGAAATGGCGTCGTTCGGGCACTCGGGCTCGCAAACGTCGCAGTTGATGCACTCGTCGGTGATGGTCAGGGCCATGGCGCGATTATCCCGCCCCGCGCTGCCCTCGCTATCATGGCGCCGCGATGACCCGCCCCACACAAGGCCCAAGGCCCACAACATCCAGCGGCGCACCATGAGCCTGTTCCTGGCCAAGCGTTTCGCCACCCTGGTCGCCACGCTGATCGGCGCCTCGGTCATCGTGTTCCTGGTGCTCGACATCCTGCCCGGCAATGCCGCGCAGATCCTGCTGGGTCCCGACGCCTCGCCCGAGGCGGTGGCCGAACTGGCCGCCAGGCTGGGCCTGGACCTGCCGGCCTGGACGCGCTATTGGCAGTGGATCGCCGGCCTCCTGACCGGCAACCTCGGCGACAGCCATGCCTATGGCTCGCCGGTGCTGGACCTGATCCTCGAGCGGCTGGCGCTGACCATGCCGCTGGCCGTCATCGCCATGCTGCTGACCACCGTGCTGGCGCTGATCGTGGGCGTGACACGGCCGCGTCCAGGCACAACCAGATCGGCGACGTCGGCCTGATGGGCCTGACCCAGGTCGGCATCGCGATCCCGAACTTCTGGTTCGCCATCCTGCTGATCCTGCTGTTCTCGGTGAAGCTGCAGTGGTTCTCGGCCGGCGGCTTCGACGGCTGGGGCGAGGGCCTGGACGGTCTCTGGCAAGGCCTCAAGGCCCTGGTGCTGCCCGCCCTCTCGCTGGCCGTGGTGCAGGCCGCCATCCTGGCGCGCATCACGCGCTCGGCCGTGCTCGAGGTCATGCGCGAGGACTTCGTGCGCACCGCGCGCGCCAAGGGCCTGAAGCAGCGCGCCGTGCTCTGGGGCCATGTGCTGCGCAACGCGCTGATCCCCGTCATCACGGTCATGGGCATGCAGTTCGCCGAACTCATGGCCGGCACCATCGTGGTCGAGAACGTGTTCTACCTGCCGGGCCTGGGCCGGCTGATCTTCCAGTCCATCGCCAACCGCGACCTCGTCGTGGTGCGCAACTGCGTGATGCTGCTCGCGGCCATGGTGGTCATCGTGAACTTCGTGGTCGACCTGCTCTACGCCGTGATCGACCCGCGCCTGAAGGCTTCGGACATATGAGCGCCGTCCTCCCCGCCGCGCAGGCGCCCGGCTTCTGGTCGCGCGCGCTGCGCCACCGCAGCTTCGTGGTCGGCGCCGTGCTCACGGCGCTGCTGCTCGCCGCCGCCGGACTCTCCTACCTCTGGACGCCGTGGCCGCCGCTGGAGATGGACATGGCCAACAAGCTGCAGGGCCCCACGGCCCGGCACTGGCTGGGCACGGACGCCTTCGGCCGCGACGTGGCCTCGCTGCTGCTGGTGGGGGCGCGCGCGTCCATCCTCGTGGGCGTGATCGCGGTCGGCATCGGCCTCGTGGCCGGCACGGCGCTGGGCCTGCTGGCCGCCGCCAGGCGCGGCTGGGTCGAGGAGGCCATCATGCGGCTGGCGGACTTCTCGCTGGCCTTCCCGGCCATCCTGTCGGCCATCATGCTGACGGCGGTGTTCGGGCCCGGCATCGTCAACTGCCATCGTCGCCATCGGCATCTACAACATCCCGATGTTCGCGCGCATCGCGCGCGGCTCGGCCAAGGCGGTCTGGGCGCGCGAGTACGTGACGGCCGCGCGCGCCTGCGGCAAGGGCGCCTGGGCCATCACCTTCCAGCACGTGCTGCCCAACATCTCGGCCGCGCTGATCGTGCAGAGCACCATCCGCTTCGCGATCGCGATCCTGGCCGAGGCCGCGCTGTCCTACCTGGGCCTGGGCACGCAGCCGCCGCAGCCTTCCTGGGGCCGCATGCTCAGCGAGGCGCAGACGCTCATGTTCCAGCAGCCGCTGCTGGCGGTGTTCCCGGGCATGGCGATCGCGCTGGCCGTGCTGGGGCTCAACATGCTGGGCGACGGTCTGCGCGACCTGCTCGACCCGCGACTGGCCCGCGCCCGATGACCGCGACGAGCGAACCCCTGCTCCAGGTGCGCGACCTGCGCATCGGCCTGACCACGCAGCGCGGCCCGGCCGATGCCGTGCGCGGCCTGTCCTTCGACCTCGCGCGCGGCGAGACGCTGGGCATCGTCGGCGAATCGGGCTGCGGCAAGTCCATCACCGTGATGTCGCTGATGGGCCTGCTGCCCGCCAACGCGCGCGTGGGCGGCAGCATCCGCTTCGGCGGCCAGGAGCTCGTGGGCCTGCCCGATTCCGCCATGTGCAAGATCCGCGGCAACCGCATCGGCATGATCTTCCAGGAGCCCATGACGGCGCTGAACCCGGTGCACACCATCGCGCGCCAGGTGGCCGAGCCACTGCGGCTGCACCGCGGCCTGTCCAGGGCGGATGCACGCGCGCGAGGCCCTGGCGCTGCTCGACCGCGTGGGCATTCCCGATGCGGCGCAGCGCCTGGACGCCTACCCGCACCAGTTCTCGGGCGGCCAGCGCCAGCGCATCATGATCGCCATGGCGCTGGCCTGCGGGCCCGACCTGCTGATCGCCGACGAGCCCACGACGGCCCTGGACGTGACGATCCAGAAGCAGATCCTCGATCTGCTGGCCGAACTCGTGGCCGAGCGCGGCATGGCGCTGATCCTGATCTCGCACGACCTCGGCGTGATCGCGCAGACCGTCTCGCGCATGCTGGTCATGTACGGCGGCAGCGTGGTCGAGAGCGGCCCCACGGCCGCGGTGTTCGCCGAGCGCGCCCACCCCTACACGCAGGGCCTGTTCGCGGCCCGCCCGGCGCTGGGCGCGGCGCAAGGGCCACCGGCTGGCGACGATCGCGGGCAGCGTGCCCGAACTCGTGGACCTGCCGCCGGGCTGCCCGTTCGCGGGCCGCTGCGCCCACACCGTGCCCGACTGCCACGCCACCGTGCCGCCGCCCACGTTGCTGCCGCACGACCATGCCGTGCGCTGCATCCGGCTGCCCGAGATCGCGGGAGCCGCGTGCATGACGGCCTTGCTCGAAGTGCAGGACCTCGTGCGCCACTACGCGCTGCCGCGCGAGCGCCTGTTCGGCCCGCCGCCCATGGTGCGCGCGCTCAACGGCGTGAGCTTTGCGCTGCAGGCCGGCCGCAGCCTGGGCATCGTGGGCGAATCGGGCTCGGGCAAGTCCACCATCGCGCGCCTGGTCATGGCGCTGGACCGCCCGACCAGCGGCAGCGTGCGCCTGCAGGGCCGGGACCTGCACGCGCTCGACGACGCTGCGCTCAAGGCCGCGCGGCGCGATTTCCAGATGGTGTTCCAGGACCCCTACGGTTCGCTGGACCCACGCCAGACCGTGGCCCGCATCGTGGCCGAGCCGCTGGCCGCACTGGCGGACTCGGGCCGGCAGGAACAGCGCGAGCGTGCCGGCGAGATGCTGGCCGCCGTGGGCCTGCGCAGCACCGACCTGGACAAGTACCCGCACGAGTTCTCGGGCGGCCAGCGCCAGCGCATCGCGATCGCGCGCGCGCTGATCACGCGGCCCAAGCTCATCGTGGCCGACGAGCCCGTCAGCGCGCTCGACGTCTCGGTGCAGGCCCAGGTGCTGAACCTCATGCAGGACCTGCGCGAGAAGTACGGCGTGAGCTACCTGCTGATCAGCCACGACCTCGCGGTGGTGAACCACCTGTGCGACGAGGTCTGCGTGCTGCACCGCGGCCTCGTCGTCGAGCGCGGCGAGACGGCGCAGCTGTTCCAGCACGCCGAGCACCCCTACACCCAGGCGCTGCTGGCGGCCGTGCCACGCGCAGAACCACCGGACCGGCGCCCGATTTGAGGTATGTTCCGGCGGTTTGTCCCGCAAGCTTCTTTTTCGGAGAGAGATGACATGCTGAACCGCCGTACCGTCCTGACCGCCAGCGCCGCCGGAACCCTCGTCGCCGCGCTGCCGGCCGCCGCCCAGAACCGCAAGGACGCCATGGTGCTGGGCATGACGCTGGAGCCGCACCGGCCTGGACCCGACCGTCAGCGCCGCCGCCTCGATCGCCGAGGTCACGCTCTACAGCATCTACGAGACGCTGACCAAGATCCAGCCCGACGGCCGCGTCGTGCCGCTGCTGGCCGAGAGCTGGGACGTCTCGCCCGACCTCAAGACCTACACCTTCCGGCTGCGCAAGGACGTCAAGTTCCACAACGGCGAGCCCTTCAACGCCCAGACCGTCAAGTTCGCGTTCGAGCGCGCCGGCGGCGAGAAAAGCACCAACAAGGACAAGCGCACCTTCGCCAACCTGGGCGTGCAGGCGGTGGACGACTACACCGTCGTGCTGCTGAACAAGGAGATCGACCCCGACCTGCCGTTCGCGCTGGGCCAGGCCACGGCCATCATCGTCGAGCCCAAGAGCGTGGACACCAACGCCGCCAAGCCGGTCGGCACCGGCCCCTACCAGCTCGAGAGCTACAACAAGGGTTCGGCGCTGTGGCTGCGCAAATGGGCGGCCTACCGCAACCCGGCCGCGGCCAAGCTCTCGCGCATCGGTTTCCGCTTCATCTCCGACCCGGCCGCCCAGGCCGCCTCGCTGCTGGCCGGCGACGTGGACGCCTTCCCGCGCATCGCCACGCGCGTGGTCGCGCAGTTCAAGGGCAACCCGCAGTACCAGACCATCCTGGCCGGCTCGCGCGCCAAGACCATCCTGGCCTTCAACCACCGCCGCGGCCCGCTCAAGGACCTGCGCGTGCGCCGCGCCATCCTGGCCGCGATCGACCGCAAGGCCGTGATCGAGGGCGCGGCCGACGGCTTCGGCACGCCCATCGGCAGCCACTACGTGCCCGGCGCGCCGGGCTACGTGGACACCACGGACATCAACCCCTTCGACCTGGACAAGGCGAAGAGGCTCATGGCCGAGTCCGGCATCAAGACGCCGCTGGAACTGACCATGACGCTGCCCCCGCCGCCCTACGCACGCCAGGGCGGCGAGGTCATCACGGCGCAGCTGGCCAAGATCGGCATCAACGTGAAGACGCAGAACGTGGAATGGGCGCAGTGGCTGTCGGGCACCTACGGCGGCGGCTTCAACTTCGACCTGTCCATCGTCTCGCACGTGGAGCCCTTCGACCTGGGCAACTACGCCAAGCCCGACTACTACTGGGGCTACGACTCCAAGGAGTACCGCGCGGTCTACGACAAGCTCATGGCCACGGGCAACATGGCCGAGCGCAACAAGCTGCTCGGCGAAGCCCAGCGCCTGCTGGCCCAGGACGCGGCCAACGGCTTCCTGTACCAGCCGCAGTTCCCGACGATCGCCAAGAAGAACGTCAAGGGCCTGTGGACCAGCCTGCCGATCTTCGCGAACGACCTGGGCGCGCTGTCCTGGGGTTGAGCCAGCGGTGACGGGCATGCCGCGCGACAGCCTGGGCAACCCCGTCACGCTGGACGACGCGGCCAGCCTGGCGCGCGTCGACGATTTCGTCCAGGGCCTGCTGCGCTACGAACCCCGGGCGGTCGCGCTGCTGGACATCGCCGGCAGCGAGCCCGGCGCGCTCGTGCAGGCCTATGCCGCGGCGCTGCAGATGTTCGCCTAGACGCCCGGTGCGCCGGCGCTGGCGCGCCCGCACATCGAACGCGCGCAGGCCGCGGCCCCGCGCGCCACGCCGCGCGAGCAGCGCTTCGTCGCGGCCATCGCGGCCTGGGTCGCGGGCGACATCGCCCGCGCCATCGCGCTGCACGAAGAACAGGCGGCGGAGTTCCCGCGCGACCTGGTCTCCGTCAAGCTCGGCCAATACCACCTGTTCAACCGCGGCGACGCGCCCGGCATGCTGCGGCTCGCGCGCACCGTGCTGCCGGCCGCCGGCGAGGTGCCGCAGTTGCACGGCATGCTGGCCTTCGGCTGGGAGCAATGCCACTACCTGCGCGAAGCCGAGGCCGCGGCGCGGCAGGCACTCGCAGGCGAACCCGGCGAGCCTTGGGCGCACCACGCGCTCGCGCACGTGATGCTGACCGAGGGCCGGATCGCCGAGGGCCAGCAGTTCATGCAGGCGATGGCGCCGCACTGGGCCGGCCTCAACTCCTTCATGCGCACGCACAACTGGTGGCATGCGGCGCTGTTCGCGATCGAGCTGGAGCAGTTCGACGCGGCGCTGCGGCTCTACGACGAGCAGGTCTGGGGCGTGCTGCCCGACTACTCGCAGGACCAGATCAACGCCGTCTCGCTGCTGGCGCGGCTGGAACTGGCGGGCGCCGACGTGGGCGCACGCTGGCAGGACCTGGCGACCTGGCTCGCGCCGCGCGTGGCCGACCAGGTGCTGGCCTTCCTCGACCTGCAATACCTCTACGGCCTGGCGCGCGCGGGCCGGCCCGAGGCCGACCGGCTGCTGGCCAACCTGGCGCGGCACGCCGCCGGCGACCGCACCTGGCGCGAGGTCGCCCTGCCCGCCGCGCAGGGCCTCGTGGCCCATGCGCGCGGCCGGCATGCCGAGGCGGCGCGCGCACTCGCCCTCGCCCTGCCGCGGCTGCGCGAGATCGGCGGCAGCCACGCGCAGCGCGACCTGTTCCAGCAGATCTACATCGATGCGCTCGCGCGCGGCGGCCAACTGGCCGAGGCGCAGAACCTCGTGCAGCAGCAGGCGCGGCTGCTGCCGGCCTCGCGCCGGCTGGAACGCCAGGGCCGGTCGCTGGCCCTGGCGCTGGGCATCGCCTAGCAGCGCTCTCGCTGCTGCGTGGCTGCCGGCTGCGCACAGGATGCATAGGGTTAACACCAGGAATTTAAATTCACAAGAAAGTGGACCCAAGCGGCGCTGGAAACGTGCTCCTTGCCCCAAACTCCACTTCATGTGGTAGACCCTGACACTGCTCCTGGATGTCGTCTGCACAATAGTGCCTATTCGGCTCGCAAGCGTCGCGCCGGATACCCACAGACAACAAGGAGACCAGCGATGCAGATTCGATCCGGCCGCGGCCGCACGGGTGTGGCGTTCATTCCCATGGCGGCCATCGGCCTTGCCGTGCTCGGGGGCTGCGGGGACAGCGACGATTCGTCGGCCGCCGCCCCGTTGCTCACCTGCGACGACAGTTTGAAGACGGCCTTCAACGGCGGCGCGGAAACGACCGTCGTCGCGGTGAAAGCCTTCGGCAAGGGAGCGGCCCTTTCCTTGAGCGCCGCACCCGGCGCGAGCACGCCTGTCGCGGCGAACGACATGTGCATGGTCAAGCTGATGGTCGGGCCTGGCAACGCCGGGCCCGCGGGCGCTCCGTCCACGTCCGCGGGCATCGGCATCGAGGTCTGGCTGCCCTCCAAGCAAAGCTGGAACCAGAGGTTCCACGCCCTTGGCGGTGGTGGCTGGCAGGGTGGTGGTGCCGGCCTGGCGACGGAGATCGCATCGCTGGTTGCGGCGGCCGTGGCGGGCACGGAAGCCGCTGTATCGTCCTTCACGGACACGGGGCACACCGGCTTGGACGGCTCCTTCGCGATGCAGCCCGATGGCTCCATCAACGAGACGCTCTGGACCGATTTTTCTTCGCGTGCGATCCACGAGCAGGCCGTGAAGACAAAGGCGCTGGCGACGGCGTACTACGGCACCGCGCCCAAGTATTCCTACTGGGACGGCGGCTCCACCGGCGGGCGGCAAGGCCTGAACCTCGCCCAGAACCACCCGGAAGATTTCGACGGCATCGTGGCGCTGTTTCCCGCCATCAACTGGAGCCGCTTCATCACCGCGGAGCTGTATCCCCAGATCGTGTTCCAGCGCGACCTCGGCGGCACGCCGCTGACCACAGCACAGCAGGACCTCATGTCGAACGCCGCGATCGCGTCCTGCGATCTGGTCGGTGGACAGCACCTCGGCTACATCCAGGACCCTGAAGCCTGTGCCTATGACCCGGCCACCGATCCGGGCGTGCTGTGCGTGTCGGACGGGGGAACCAACACCTCGGCGGCGTGCGTGTCGGTGGTCCAGGCCACTGCCATGAACAAGATCTGGTACGGCATGACGGCCGACGGCAGCGTCCCCTCGCCGGCCTCCGACAATGGCTGGCCTGCCGCCAACGCGCCCGCGCTGCCAAGCGGCAGCTTGCGGTGGTGGGGCCTGGCACGGGGCACGTCGACCTACGCCATGGCCTACGCCCCCTTCGGATTGAACGGACTCGCGAGCCCCAATGGCCCGTTTCCCATCGCGTCCGACCAGGTCGCGCTCGAACTGCAGAACCCGTCGATCGCAGATCCCGGCTTCGTCAACGCCACCGGCAACGGCCAGAGCCTTTGGAAGGGCCTGGGCTATGCGCAACTCTCCGACGCCTACGACCAGGGCGTCGCGCTGCAGGCGCGCTTCGGCAACATCAACACCGACAGCCCGGACCTGTCGGCCTTCAAGGCGCGGGGCGGCAAGCTGCTGACCTACCACGGCCTCGCGGACGAACTCATCATGCCGCAGGGAACGGTCAACTACTACAACCGCGTCGTCGCCCAAATGGGAGGGCTCGCCGACGTGCAGAGCTTCTACCGGCTCTACCTGGTGCCTGGCGTCGGCCACGGCACGCCGAACGGCACCTC
Organism: Pseudorhodoferax sp.; assembly: GCA_049840715.1. GTDB lineage: Bacteria > Pseudomonadota > Gammaproteobacteria > Burkholderiales > Burkholderiaceae_C > Pseudorhodoferax. The sequence goes on along the minus strand of JASGJO010000004.1, from coordinate 107,583 downwards.
CAATGCGTCCGCGGACGTGCCCAACTTCGGCCCGACCCAGGTGTACGAGATGATGACGAAGTGGGTCGAGCAGGGAACCGCCCCCGGGGCGGCCACGCTTCAGAGCCAGGGGGGCCACAGCGGGCTGGTGTGCGTCCACCCGCAAAAGGCAAGGTACGCGGGCTCCGGCGATCCGCGCGCGGCGACGAGCTACGGCTGCGATTGAGCCGCGCGGGGCGCCAGCGCTAGAACCGCCAGCCCAGGCCCACGCCGAACAGCACCGGGTCCACGTCGAACTTCCCGACCTTGGCGCCCGCGACCTTCACGTCCGTGCCCAGCCAGACCTTCTTGATGTCGATGTTGAGCACCAGGTTCTTGTAGGGCAGCGGGATGTCCACGCCCGCCTGCAGCGCGCCGCCGAAGCTGTTGCGGTCGATGTCCACGCCGGCCGGCAGGTGCACCGAGCTGAAGCGCGTGTAGTTGATGCCGGCGCCCACGTAGGGCCGCACGCTGCCGGCCGGGTTGAAGTGGTACTGCGCCGTCAGCGTGGGCGGCAGGTGGCGCAGCGTGCCGATGGTGGCGCCGCCGGCGCGCAGGTCGTGCTTCTGCGGGATCGTCAGCACCAGTTCGGCCGCGATGTGGGGCGTGAAGAAGTAGCTGATGTCGACTTCGGGGATGGTCTTGTCGTTGATCGACAAGCCCAGGCCCGTGCTGTCGCCGTTGTCGCTGTTCAGGTGCACGGCGCGCACACGCACCTGCCAGGGTCCGGTGTCGGCGGTCTGCGCGAATGCGGGGGCGGCCAGCGCCAGGCCCAGCACGGCCGCGGCGATCGTTGGCTTGTTCATGGTTTTCTCTCTGTCATCGGTCCGGGAACACTCCCGGCACCGATTACAGGAGGACCGTGGCGCGCGCGGCTTGATGCGCCTCAAACCGCGCGGCGCCGGCGGGCTGCACCAGCCGCCGGCTTGCGCTGCATCAAACGCGCGACAGGCCCAGGCGCCGGCACAGCTCCAGCGTGGCCACCGACTGGTTCATCGTGTAGAAGTGCAGCCCCGGCGCGCCGCCGCGCAGCAGCTGCTCGCACAGCGTGGTCACCACATCCAGTCCGAAGGACTTGATGGAGGCCGTGTCGTCGCCGAAGCCCTGCAGCCGCAGCCGGATCCAGCGCGGGATCTCGGCACCGCAGGCGTCCGAGAAACGCATGAGCTGCGTGGAGCTGCCGATCGGCATGATGCCCGGCACCACGGGCACCGCCAGGCCCAGGCGCTGGCTGTCCTCGACGAAGCGGAAGTAGGCGTCGGCGTTGTAGAAGTACTGCGTGATGGCCGAGTCGGCCCCCGCGCGCACCTTGGCGGCGTACGCCTGCAGGTCGGCCTCGGGCGAGCGCGCCTGCGGATGCACCTCCGGGTAGGCCGCCACCTCGATGTGGAAGGCGTCGCCCGTTTCGGCGCGGATGAAGGCCACGAGGTCGCTCGCGTACTGGAACTCGCCGCCCGCGCCGTAGCCGCTGGGCAGGTCGCCGCGCAGCGCCACAAGGCGCTTGACGCCCATGGCGCGCAGCTCGGCCAGCTGCGTGCGCACGCTGTCCCTGGTGGCGCCGATGCACGAGAAGTGCGAGGCCGCGTCCACGCCTTCGGCCAGGATCTCGCCCACGGTGCCGAAGGTGCCCTGCTGCGTCGAGCCGCCGGCCCCGTAGGTGACGGAACAGAACGTCGGCTTGTGCGCGTACAGCGCCTGGCGCACGCCGCGCAGCTTGGCCACGCCCTCCGGCGTCTTCGGCGGAAAGAACTCGTAGCTGACCGGCAGGGCCGGGCGGTCCGTGTTCATGGTTTCTTTCTCCCCAGGATCCAAAACTCGCGGTTGCCGTCGCCCCCGCTGATCGCGCTGTCCCACCAGCCGGCCACGGCCAGGCCGAGCTCGGCGCAGCAGGCCTCGACGCGCGCCCGCACGACGGGGTACAGGCTTTCGTCGCGCACGATGCCACCCTTGCCCACCTGGCCCGGCTGCAGCTCGAACTGCGGCTTGACCAGCATCAGCAAGGCGCCGTCGTCGGCCAGGAACGGCACGATGGCCGGCAGCACCAGCGTCTGCGAGATGAAGGACAGGTCGCCCACGATGAGGCCGAAGCCACGCTCCGGCAGCGCATCGCCGAGGTCTTCGGCTTCCAATGCGCGGGCGTTCACGCCCTCGATGCAATGCACGCGCGCGTCGCCGCGCACGCGCGGATGCACCTGGTCGTGCCCCACGTCCACGCCGACCACGCGCGCCGCGCCATGCTGCAGCAGGCAGTCGGTGAAGCCGCCCGTGGACTGGCCCACGTCCAGGCAGACCAGGCCGGCCGGGTCCACGCCGCTCGCGTGCAGCGCGCCTTCCAGCTTGAGCCCGCCGCGCGAGACGTAGCGCGATTCGGCCGCGTCCGCCAGCTGCAGCTCGGCCGCCTCCGGCAGTTCGTCGCGGTTCTTCGCCACGGCCTTCCAGGGCCCGCTGCCCACGCGCCAGGACAGGCCCGCGGCGATGAGCCGCTGGGCCTGTGAACGCGAGGCCGCCAGGCCGCGGTCCACCAGCAGCTGGTCGGCGCGCATGGTGTGCGCCGCCGCCATCAGTAGCGGTAGGTGTCGGGCTTGTACGGGCCCTGCACCGGCACGCCGATGTAGGCGGCCTGCTCCTTGCTCAGCACCGTGAGTTCTGCGCCGAGCTTGGACAGCTGCAGCCGCGCGACTTTCTCGTCCAGGTGCTTGGGCAGCACGTAGACCTGGCCGACCTTGTACTCCCTGGGCTTGGTGTAGAGCTCGATCTGGGCGATGGTCTGGTTCGCGAACGAGGACGACATCACGTAGCTCGGGTGGCCCGTGCCGCAGCCCAGGTTCACGAGGCGGCCCTTGGCCAGCAGGATGATGCGCTTGGCCGGCTTGCGGCCGACCTTGGGGAAGATCACGTGGTCGACCTGGGGCTTGATCTCCTCCCACTGGCAGTTCTTCTCCAGCGCCGCGACGTCGATCTCGTTGTCGAAGTGGCCGATGTTGCAGACGATGGCCTGGTCCTTCATGGCGGCCATGTGCTCGTAGCGAATCACGTCCTTGTTGCCCGTGGTCGTGACGAAGATGTCGGCCTTGTCGGCCGCGTACTCCATCGTCACGACCTTGTAGCCTTCCATGGCCGCCTGCAGCGCGTTGATCGGGTCGATCTCGGTCACCCACACTTGCGCCGACAGCGCGCGCAGCGCCTGGGCCGAGCCCTTGCCCACGTCGCCGTAGCCGCAGACCACGGCCACCTTGCCGGCGACCATCACGTCGGTGGCGCGCTTGATGCCGTCCACCAGCGATTCGCGGCAGCCGTACAGGTTGTCGAACTTGCTCTTGGTCACCGAGTCGTTGACGTTGATGGCGCGCAGCATCAGCTCGCCCTTGGCCGACATCTCGTTCAGGCGGTGCACGCCCGTGGTGGTCTCCTCGGTCACGCCGATGATGTTCTTCAGGCGGCGGCTGTACCAGGTCGGGTCGAGCTTGAGCTTGGCCTTGATGGCGGCGTGCAGGATCTTCTCCTCCTCGCTCTTGGCGCGGCCCAGGGCCTTGATGTCCTTCTCGGCCTTGGCGCCCAGGTGCATCAGCAGCGTGGCATCGCCGCCGTCGTCCAGGATCATGTTGGGGCCGTCGTGCTTGCCCGTGAACTCGAAGATGCGGTGCGTGTAGTCCCAGTAGTCGACCAGGGACTCGCCCTTGACCGCGAACACCGGCGTGCCGGCCGCGGCGATGGCGGCGGCGGCGTGGTCCTGCGTCGAGAAGATGTTGCACGAGGCCCAGCGCACCTGCGCGCCGAGCGCCTGCAGCGTCTCGATCAGCACGGCGGTCTGGATCGTCATGTGCGGCGAGCCCGCGATGCGCGCGCCCTTGAGCGGCTGGCTCTTGGCGAACTCCTCGCGGATGGCCATCAGGCCGGGCATTTCGGTCTCGGCGATCGCGATTTCCTTGCGGCCCCAGGCGGCGAGGCCCAGGTCGGCGATGGCGCAATCGGTGTTCAGCAGTTGCTTGGAAGAAGCGGGGGCGTTCATGACGGCTCCGTGATCCCGGTCAGGGACGGGTTGAAGACGACCACGCTTTGGGGGAAGGAACTCACCGCACGGAGCGTGGGCGAGCGTCGTTGCGAATGGAATCCGAGCCTCGCGCCCCCGGTGTGGGTGATGGCGCTGCAACGCTCCTCGGAAGCGGCGGATTATAGAAGCGCCGGCCTTGGCGACAATCGCGCGCCCCTCGTCCCGTCCATGCCTTCTGCCATGCCTGCAACGCGCGCCCCGGCGCTGGGCCTCGCCGCCCTGTTCGTCTCCACCTTCCTGGAACTGGTCGGCTACTTCATGGTGACGCCCTGGCTGCTGCTGCAGTTGAAGGGCGCGGCCGTCTCCAGCACCGTGGCCGGGCTGTTCGCGGCCAGCGGCTGGGCGGCGATCTTCCTGTTCACGCCGTTCTCGTCCTGGGTCACGCGCGCGCTCGGGCGCCGGCCGAGCGCTGTGGCTGTCGGCCGCCGTGCCGGCCCTGGCCTGCTGCGGCTTCGCGCTCGACGCGCAACCTGCCGGCCTGGTTCGCGCTGGAGATGCTGGCGGGCGCCGCCTCGGGCCTGCGCTGGGTGCTGTCCGAGGCGCTGGTGGCCGAGTTCTCGACCGCGCGCACGCGCGGGCGCAACGTGGGCCTGTTCGAGACCATGGTGGGCGCCACCTTCGTGACCGGCCCGGCCCTCCTGGTCTGGGTCGGCGCCGACGCGCCCGCCGCGCCCTGGGTCGCCATCGGCTGCATGGCGGCCGGCCTGCTGGTCAGCCTGCTGATCCCGCGCGTGCCGCCGGCGGACGACGCGCACGAGGCCCACGTGGGCCTGCGCGGCGTCTGGGCCGCGCTGCGCGCGCATCCGGTCATCATGCTGGCGGGCTTCGTCGGCGGCTTCTTCGAGGCCGGCATCACCTCGGTGCTGCCGCTGTACGGCCTGAGCCTGGGCCTGAGCGCCGCCGCCGCGGCGCTGCTGGTCTCCGCCAGCGGCCTGGGCAGCGCGCTGCTGATGCTGCCCGTGGGCCTGCTGGCCGACCGCTTCGCCGATCCGGCGCAGGGCCGGCGCCGGCTCATGCGCGTGCTGGCCGCCGCCACGCTGGCGGCGACCTGCGCCATGCCCTTCGTCGCGCAGCTGGGCTGGCTGGCCTGGCTGCTGGCCTTCGCCGTGGGGCGGCGCGGCCGGCAGCCTCTACACGCTGGCCATGATCGACATCGGCGCGCGCGAGCAAGGCATCACCCTGGTCAACAGCACGGCCGTGCTGGTGCTGTCGTACACGCTGGGCAGCACCTGCGCCTCGGCGGCCTCGGGCTGGCTGCTGGACCATTCCCCGCTGCTGGGCTTTCCGCTGGTGCTGGCCGGCGTGGCGCTGGCAGGCTGCGTCGCCCTGCGCCGCCGCTAGGGAGGGCAGATGCTCAAGCCCATACCGTGCAAAACTGCACGAATGCGTGTACGCACTTGTACGATTCCCCGGAACAATACGCCGCGCATGAAAACCGCCGACCCACCCAGCCAACTGGTGCCCGCCGCCACGGCAGCGCAGGCCGCCGATTTCTCGACGCTGTTCGACTTCCTGCCCATCGGTGCCTACCGCTCCCTGCCGGACGGCCGGCAGATCCGTGCCAATCCAGCCCAGGTGCAGTTGAACGGGTACGCGCACGAGGCCGAGCTCGTCGCCGTGATGCAGGACATCGGCCGCCAGTGGTACGTGGACCCCGCGCGCCGCACGGCATTCCGCGAACAGCTCGAACGCCAGGGCTATGTGCGCGGCTTCGTCTCCGAGGTCTACCGCCACAAGACCGGCGAACGCATCTGGGTCAGCGAGAACGCCCACGTGGTGCGCGATGCCGCGGGCCGCGTGCTGTTCTACGAAGGCACGGTGGAGGACATCACCGAGCGCGTGCGCGCCGAGGCCGAAATGCGCCGGCGCGACGAGATCTGGAAGCTCGCGCTGGAAAGCACGGGCGACGGCGTCTGGGACTGGAACCTGGCCGAGAACGTGGCCACGATGTCGCGCCGCTTCCTGGAGATGTACGGCTTCGGCGAGCAGGACCTGCTCCCCGTGTCGCAGAGCATGGACCAGCGCACGCACCCGGACGACAAGGCCCGGATGCTGCGCGACCGCCAGGCCCACTTGGACGGGCTCACGCCCAGCTACGTGAACGAGCACCGCATCCAGTGTGCCGACGGCACGTGGAAGTGGATCCTCACGCGCGGCATGGTGATCAACCGCGACGCCCAGGGCAAGCCGCTGCGCATGGTGGGCACGCACACCGACATCACGCAGCGCAAGGAGGCCGAGGCGCTGATCTGGCACCAGGCCAACTTCGACGCACTGACCGGCCTGCCCAACCGCCGCATGCTGCGCGACCGGCTCGGCCAGCACATGCTGCGCAGCGACCGCGAGAAGCTGCAGCTGGCCCTGCTGTTCATCGACCTGGACCACTTCAAGACCGTCAACGACACCCTGGGCCACGAGGGCGGCGACCGCCTGCTGGTCGAGGCCGCGCAACGGCTCGGCCGCTGCGTGCGCGCCTCCGACACCGTGGCCCGCATGGGCGGCGACGAATTCACCGTGGTGCTGCCCGACCTGCGCGACGCGCGCGAGGTCGAGCGCATCGTGCACGCCATCCTGCGCGAGCTGGCACGCGCCTTCCACCTCGGCGACGAGCCCGCCTTCGTGAGCGCCAGCATCGGCATCACCTCGACCCCGGCGACGGCCAGAGCGTGGACGACCTGCTGCGCCAGGCCGACCAGGCGCTCTACGTGGCCAAGGACGGCGGGCGCAACCGCTTCGCCTACTTCACGCCGGCGCTGCAGGAAGGCGCGCAGCGGCGCGCCCGTGTCGCCAACGACCTGCACGGCGCACTGCCGGCGCAGCAGCTCAGCGTGGAGTACCAGCCCATCGTGGCGCTGGCCAGCGGCGCGGTGCACATGGCCGAGGCGCTGCTGCGCTGGTGCCACCCGCAGCGCGGCCGCATGGCGCCGATGGACTTCGTGCCCATCGCCGAAGCCAACGGCATGATCGTGGAGATCGGCGAATGGGTGTTCCGCGAGGCCGCGCGGCAGACCCAGCTGTGGCGTTCCCGGCTCGATCCGCGCTTCCAGATCAGCGTGAACAAGTCGCCCGTGCAGTTCCACCGCACCGACGAGGACCGCGCGCGCTGGCTGCGCGAACTCGCGGCGCTGGGCCTGCCGCCCCACGCCGTGACGGTGGAGATCACCGAAAGCCTGCTGCTGGACCCCAGCACCACCGTGGCCGAGCACCTGATGGCGCTGCGCACGGCCGGCATCGGCGTGTCGCTGGACGACTTCGGCACGGGCTATTCCTCGCTGGCCTACCTGCAGCGCTACGACATCGACTTCATCAAGATCGACAAGTCCTTCATGGCCGGGCTGGCGCCTCGGTCCAACGACCTCGCGCTGTGCAAGGCCATGGTCGTGATGGCGCACCAGCTCGGCATCGCCGTCATCGCCGAAGGCGTGGAGACCCCGGCGCAGCGCGACCTGCTGCTGGAGGCCGGCTGCGACTACGCGCAGGGCTTCCTGTTCGCCCAGGCGATGCCGGCCGAAGCGTTCGAAGACTGGTTCAGCCGACCGCGCGCCTGAGCGCCGCGGTGCGCTGGCGCGCCTGGGCGCCGGCCATGTCCACCAGCGCCGGCGCGAACCACTCCCGCACGGTCTCGGCCGGCAGTTCGGCGCAGACGCGGTCGATGTTGGATTGCATGCGTGCCGCATCCACGCGCAGCCCGGGCAGGGCCATGGCCAGCGCGCGCAGGCTGCCCAGCGCGGCCAGCCAGAGCGAGGACCATTCGGCCTGTTCCGCCTGCCAGGCGCCCAGCGCGCGTTCGTGCTGCTGCACCATGCCGGCCAGCAGCGCGGCGACACGCTGCGGCACGCGCTGGGCGGCCGACAAGGCCACCATGGACGCCACCGGGTTGCGCTTGTGCGGCATCACGGTGGAGACGCCGCGCCCCGTCTCGGCCGGCTCCATGAGCTCGCCGACCTCGTGCTGGCCCAGCAGCGCCAGGTCGGCCGCGAGCTTGCCCAGGCTGCCGGTCATGAGGCCCAGCGCGCAGCCCAGCGCCACCCAGTCGTCGCGCTGCGTGTGCCAGGCGCCCCCGCCGTCGCGCAGGCCCAGGGACGCGGCCACGCGTGCGCGCACGGCGGCCGCGCGCGCGGCATCCACCCCCATCTGCGCCAGCGTGCCGACGCCGCCGCCCAGCTGCAGCTGCAGCGCATCGGCGGCCGCCTGCTGCAGCCGCTGGCGCCCACGCAACAGCGGCGCGGCCCAGTCGGCGCACTTGAAGCCCAGGCTCGTGACCGAGGCCGGCTGCATCAGCGTGCGCGCCAGCATGGGCGTGCCGGCATGGGCCTCGGCCAGTGCCAGCAGGGCCTGGATGCAGCGCTGCAGATCGGCATCGAGCAGGGCCAGCGCGTCGCGCGTGACCAGCACCAGCGCGGTGTCGATCACGTCCTGGCTGGTGCTGCCGAAATGCGTCCAGGCGACGGCGTCGGCATTGAACAGGCCCACGGCCTCGCGCAGCGCCTTGACCAGCGGGATGGCCACGCTGCCGGCGCGGCCGCTGTCGCGCACGATCTTCTCGACGTCGAACAGTTCGACGCGGCAGGAGCCCACGATGGAGCGCGCCGCCGCCGGCGGGACCAGGCCCTCGTCGGCCTGGGCCTGGGCCAGCGCCGCCTCGAAGCGCAGCATCGCCGCCACCACGCTGCGGCCGCTGAACGCGGCCACGGCTTCGGGGGTGGAGAGATAACCCTCGAACAGGCTCATGGCCGCGGCCTTCTTCAGTACTGCAGCCTGGCCACCGCGCGCAGCGCCTCGGCCGTGGTCGTGCCGAAGCCGAAGAACTCCAGGTAGGCCGGGATCTTCTCGAACAGCATGTCGGTGCCGACCTGCACGGCGCAGCCCTTGTCCATGGCGGCGCGCAACAGCGGCGTGTACTCGCTGCTTCATCACGACCTCGCCGACGAAGCTGGTCGGCGCGATGCGGGCGATGTCGAAGGGCAGCGGGTCGCCCTGCTTCATGCCCAGCGGCGTGGCGTTGACGACGATGTCGAAGCCGGCCGGGTCCTTGCTGCCCGTGCGCACCACCAGGCTGGGGTAGTGCTCGCGCAGCCGCGCGGCCAGGGCTTCGGCCGATTCGGCGCGCGCATCGAACAGCGCCATCTCGGCCGCGCCGGCCTGGGCGATGGAGGCCGCGATCGCCGAGCCCACGCCGCCCGCGCCCGAGACCAGCACGCGCGCACCGGCGAAGCTGCGGCCCTTGCGCTGCACGCCGCGCACGAAGCCGGCGCCGTCGAACATGTCGCCGAGCAGGCTGCCGTCGGGCCGCTTGAGGATGGCGTTGGCAGGCGCCGGCGATGCGCGCCGTGGGCGTGGCCTCGTCCACGAGGTCCAGCGTCACGACCTTGTGCGGCATCGTGACCAGCGCACCGCGCAGGTTGGTGAAGCGCACGATCTGGCGCAGCGAGACCGCGTAGTCCTCGGGCAGCACGCCCATCGGCATGACCACCGCATCGATGCCCTGCTTCTCGAACCAGGGGTTGTAGATCATCGGCGCCTTGAAGGTGGCCGTGGGGTAGCCGAAGTGGGCGATCAGCGTGGTCTTGCCGGAGATCATGGTGTGTGCGGTGCGTTCGGGAACGAAGGGGCCATTGTCAGATGCATCAGGCGCCGGCACGCGCCTGTGCCACGGCGGCGGCACGCTGGCGCTGGTACTCGGCCAGCGGCACGGGCTGCGCGTCGGGCTGGCCCAGGTCCTTCATGTGGATGCGGTAGGTTTCGCGGGCACTCGCGGCGGCCAGCGCGGCGATCACCGTGATGCCGAAGGCGATGGCGCCCACCGTCAGCCAGATGTTCTGCGCGCCGGGCGGAGCCACGAGCGTGAACAGCGCCGGCAGCATCGCGGTGACGGCGGTGCCGACGTTCTGCGAGATGGCCATGGCCGAGACGCGGGTGCGGGTGGGGAACAGCTCGGGGTAGAAGCTCGGGAACACCGCGTTGTAGCCCTGGTAGACCACGCCCCACATCAGCAGCGACATCACGATCGCCAGCGGCACGTTGTGGATGCTGATGGCGTACAGGTAGCCGAAGGCCAGCAGGCCGGACCGCGAGCGAGCCGACGATGATCGGCGGCTTGCGGCCGATCTTGTCCGACAGGTTGCCGACGAACGGGATCACCAGCACGGCGAGGATGTTGCCCATCACCGGGATCCACAGGTACACGTCCTTGGCGAAGCCGATGCCGTAGGCCGGCTGCACCGCGTAGGCGGCGCCGAAGATCGTGGCGACGACCGGGATCACGTTCATCAGCGCCATCAGCACCACGCGCAGCATGTCGCGCCAGCTCTACTTGAAGGCCTCGACGATCGGCGAGCGCGCGCGCTGCTTGCTGCTCGGACTCTGTCGGTGAAGGCCGGAGTCTCGTCGACCTCGCGGCGGATGATGTAGCCGGCCACGATCACGATGAAGGACAGCAGGAACGGGATGCGCCAGCCCCAGCTGTTGAACGCGTCCTCGGGCATGTAGTGCGCCAGCGGCAGGAACACGGCGGCGGCCAGGATCTGGCCGGCCTGCACGCCCTGCAGCGTGAAGCTGGCGAAGAAGCCGCGGCGGCCGAACGGCGCATGCTCCAGGATCATGGAACTGGCGCCGGAGATCTCGCCGGCCACGGCGAAGCCCTGGATCAGGCGGCAGCACCACCAGCAGGAACGGCGCCAACAGGCCGATCTGCTCGTAGGTCGGCAGCATGCCGACGGCGATCGGTCGAGAAGCCCATCAGGAACATGCACCAGACCAGCACGTTCTTGCGGCCGTGCGTGTCGCCCCATGTGGCCCAGCACGAAGGCGCCGATCGGGCGCGCGACATAGCCCACGCCGTAGGTGGCCAGCGAGGCGATGATGGCGATCGCCGGGGTCGCCCTTGGGGAAGAAGATCTGCGGAAAGATCAGCGCCGCCGCGGTGGCGTAGATGAAGAAGTCGTAGTACTCCAGCGCCGAGCCGATCCAGCCGCTGGCGGCGGCCTTCTTGGATTGGTGCCGGCCCTGCGGGCTCGTGCGCGGCGGTTGCGGTGCTCATGGTCAATGTCTCCTGGCTGAAACGAGAAATCGTTCGACAATCGCACGGCTGGTGCGACGGACCGTAGTCTAGCGAGCACCCGCATCGAATGGCCGAACCATGCACATTAAGGTCGATAATCGAACAGAAACGCGCGATTATCGAACGCATCAAGGGCCTCCTCCGATGAATGACCCCACCGACAACGTCCCGCCCGGCCTGCAGCGGCGCGACTGGATCGCCGGCCTGGACCGCGGCCTGGGCCTGATCGAGGCCTTCGACGACGCCCACCCGCGCATGACGGCCAGCGAGATCGGCCAGCGCACCGGCATGACGCGCACCGCGGCGCGGCGCTACCTGCTCACGCTGCAGCACCTGGGCTACGTGGCCGGCGACGGCAAGCTGTTCTGGCTCACGCCGCGCGTGCTGCGGCTGGGCCAGTCCTACCTGGAATCTGCGCGGCTGCCGCGGGTGGTGCAGCCCTTCCTGCAGCGCGTGGCCATGGGCACGCACGAGACCGCCTACCTGCGCGGTGCTGGACGGCGACGACGTGGTCTACATCGCGCGCAACGGCCCCAACCGCGGCATGAACACGGGCTACGTGCTGGGCGCGCGGGTGCCGGCGCAGCTGACGGCCTCGGGCACGCTGATGCTGGCGCTGCGGCCCGAGGACCAGGCCGAGCGACTGGCTGCGGACGCACGAACTGCGCGTGTTCACGCCGCACACCATCGCCAGCAAGGACCGGCTGCGGCTGGAGTTCGCGCGCATCCGGGCGCAGGGCTGGTCGCTGTCGGAGCAGCAGCTGGACCTGAACTCGCGCGGCATCGCCGTGCCGCTGCGCGACCGCAACGGCGAGGTCGTGGGCGCGCTCAACATCACCATGCCCATGGGCCACGAGAGCAGCGACGACGCCGTCGCGCGCGTGCTGCCCGTGCTGCGCGAGACCGCGCAGGCCATGCGCAACCTGATCTGATCAGGGGCCGACCACGAGGCAGGCCAGCGGCTGGGCCTCGCCCACGGTCCACTGCAGGGCCTGGCCCTTGCCGCGCAGCTGGTGGCCGGCGCCCGCGTACCAGAAGCCCGAGCCGCTGGTGCGCTGCGGCAGCCGCGCCTCGCCGCCGCCGGGCAGGGACACTAGCGCATGGTCGCGCTCGAAGCGCACGTCCAGCCGCACGCCGCCCTCGCAGGCGTAGGCCACCAGGGGCGCGCGCACCGGCGTGCAGGCCGCGAGCGCAGCCAGCAGCCAGGGCAGGCCCCCTTTGCGCAGCATCGAAACTTTCGTCACACGGAGCATTCTTGCAGCTGCGACACTCGCCACGATGAAACCCTCGCTGATCCCCCTGCTCTGCCTGCTGGCCGGCAGCGCCCACGCCGCCGACAACTGCGAAGCCATCCGCAGCGGCATCGAGGCGCGCATCCGCGCGGGCGGCATCGCCAACCCCGTGGTCACCGTGGTGGACGCTGGGCAGAGCGCGCCGGGCCGGGTCGTCGGCAGCTGCGGCATGGGCAGCAGGAAGATCGTCTACGTGCAGGGCGACGCCCCGCCCCGCAGCAGCGCCCCCATCCTGACCGAATGCCGCGACGGCTCCACGCCCGTGGACGGCCGCTGCCCGCGCTGATCCGGGTTTGCCCGAAAATGGCGGTTTTCCCGGCCGCGCCCCTGCCGCGCCGCCCGCCCCCTCACCTGGAACCGCGCTTTGTCCTTCGTCTCCGAAACCCGGCGTCGCCGCACCTTCGCCATCATTTCCCACCCCGACGCGGGTAAAACGACGCTGACCGAAAAGCTGCTGCTGTTCTCCGGCGCGATCCAGATCGCCGGCTCGGTCAAGGCGCGCAAGGCCAGCCGCCACGCCACCTCCGACTGGATGGAGATCGAGAAGCAGCGCGGCATCTCGGTGGCCAGCTCGGTCATGCAGATGGCCTACCGCGACCACGTGGTCAACCTGCTCGACACGCCCGGCCACAAGGACTTCTCCGAAGACACCTACCGCGTGCTGACGGCCGTGGACTCGGCGCTGATGGTCATCGACGCCGCCAACGGCGTGGAAGCGCAGACGCGCCGGCTGATCGAGGTCTGCCGCCAGCGCGACACGCCCATCATCACCTTCGTCAACAAGATGGACCGCGAGGTGCGCGAGCCGCTGGACATCCTGGACGAGGTGGAGCGCGAGCTCGGCATGCCCTGCGTGCCCATGACCTGGCCCGTGGGCCAGGGCAAGAGCTTCGGCGGCATCGTCAACCTGCGCACCCAGGCCATGACGGTGTTCGAGTCCGGCAGCGAACGCCGGCCGCAGGACTTCGAGACCATGCCGCTCGCGGACCGCGCGGCGCTGCAGGCCCGCTTCGGCCACGAGTTCGACACCGCCATGGAGAGCATGGAACTGGCCACCGGCGCCTCGCCGGCCTGGGACCACGCCGCCTTCCTGGCCGGCAAGCAGACGCCCGTGTTCTTCGGCTCCGGCGTCAACAACTTCGGCGTGATGGAGGTGCTGGACGCGCTGGTCGACCTGGCGCCGCCACCGCAAAAGCGCGTCAGCACCGTGCTGATGAACCGCCAGCCCGTCACCAGGGAGATCCAGCCCGAGGACAAGGACTTCGCCGGCGTGGTGTTCAAGGTGCAGGCCAACATGGACGCCAACCACCGCGACCGCATCGCCTTCGTGCGCATGGCCTCGGGCAAGTACACGCCGGGCATGAAGCTCAAGGTGCAGCGCACGTCCAAGGAACTGCGGCCGACCTCGGTCGTCACCTTCATGAGCCAGCGCCGCGAGGCGGTGGACGAGGCCTACGCGGGCGACATCATCGGCTTCACCACGCACGGCGGCGTGCAGCTGGGCGACACCATCACCGACGGCGCGAACCTGCAGTTCACCGGGCTGCCCTTCTTCGCGCCCGAGATGTTCATGACCGTGATCCTGAAGAACCCGCTGCGCACCAAGCAGCTGCAGCAGGGCCTGGCCCAGCTCGGCGAGGAAGGCGCGATCCAGGTCTTCAAGCCCGAGGCCGGCGGCCCCATGCTGCTGGGCGCGGTCGGCCAGCTGCAGTTCGAAGTGGTGCAGCACCGCCTGAAGACCGAGTACGACGCCGACATCCGGCTCGAAGGCTGCCAGTACACGGGTGCGCGCTGGATCACGGCCGACACGCCGGCCGAGCTGCGCCAGTTCGTCGACGCCTACCCGGCCCGCATGGCGCGCGACGCGGCCGACACGCTGGCCTACCTGTGCACCTCGCCCTACGACGTGCGGCTGGCGCAGGAGCGCTTCCCGAAGATCCACTTCCACCCGCTGCGCGAGCACGCGGGGCTGGCGCTGCAGAACGCCGGATGAAGCCGCTGGCGGCCTGGCCGGCGGCGGCGTCGAAAGCGCTGCGCGGCATCTTCACCGACATCGACGACACGCTCACGACCGAAGGCGCGATCACCGCGGACGCGCTGCAGGCCCTGGCCGACCTGCGCGCCGCGGGCCTCGCGGTGGTCGCCATCACGGGCCGCTCGGTCGGCTGGAGCCTTCCGTTCGCGGGCGCGTGGCCGGTCGATGCCATCGTGGCCGAGAACGGCGCCGTGGCGCTGCTGCGCGGGGCCGATGGCCTCGTGGAGAAGCGCTACCTGCAGGACGCCGCCACGCGCGCCGCCAACTTCGCGCGCATGCAGCAGGTGCTGGCCCAGGTCGAGCACGGCATCGCGGGCGCGCGGCGGGCCGGCGACTCGGCCGGCCGCGAGACCGACATCGCCATCGACCACAGCGAGTTCGTGCAGCTGGATGAGGCCCGGATCGGCGCCGTGGTGCAGACCATGCGCGGCGCCGGCCTGCACGCCACGGTCTCCTCCATCCATGTGAACGGCTGGTTCGGCACGCACGACAAGCTCGAGGGCGCGCGCTGGATCCTGCGCGAACTCTGGCAGCGCGACCTGGACGCCGAGATCGGCCACTGGGCCTACGTGGGCGACTCCACCAACGACGCGCGCATGTTCCAGGCCTTCGAGAACAGCGTGGGCGTGGCCAACATCGCGCGCTTCGTGCCGCAGCTGGCGCACCTGCCGCGCTACGTGGCGCAGGGCGCGCGCGGCGCGGGCTTCGCCGAGTTCGCGCGGCTGGTGCTGGCGCAGCGCGACAGACATCTCCCCTGAATTGCGGAACCGGCGGGCGCCACACCGCCAAATTAGTCAGTACACTAGCAGTTCTGAGGATCGTCACAAGGCAGGAATTCGATGGCTACCGAGGGAAACGAGCCCAAACCGCAGCGTGCGCAGAAGCGGCCATCCGGTGCACATTTCGATCCCATCCAGCAGGTGCTGTGGGCGCGCCCGGGGTTCCTGGTGCGCCGGCTGAACCAGATCCACTACGCCTTGTTCGCCGAGGAGTGCAAGACCTACAGCATGACGCCGGTGCAGTTCGGCGTGCTCACGGCCCTGTCGCTGAACCCCTGGCTGGACCAGACCGCCATCGGCAGCGAACTCGGGCTGGACCGCACCACCACGGCCGACGTGCTCAAGCGGCTCGAGGAGAAGAAGCTCATCGAGCGGCGCATGAACCCGGCCGACCGGCGCTCGCGCCAGTCCATGATCACGGAAGAGGGCTACCACGCCATGAAGTCGCTGCACGAAAGCATGATGGCCGCGCAGCGCCGGCTCATGGCGCCGCTGTCGCCGCGCAACCAGGAGATCTTCCTGAAGCTGCTGTCCACGCTCGTGGACGGCAACAACGAGTACTCGCGCGCGCCCACGCGCTCGTCGCTGTAGGCGCGGCGCCCCGCGTTCAAGCTCGGTTGGCGGTGGCCGCCAACGCCTGGTCGCGGTCCATCAGGATCGCGTACTTCTGGCCCATGTCGAACAGGTTGGCCTCGTGGGGACCGAGCGCGCGGTCGCCCACGCAGTCCGTCACCACCAGCGGCCGGAAACCCCAGGACATCGCATCGACCACGCTGGCGCGCACGCAGCCGCTGGTCACCGCACCGGCCACCAGCAGCGTCTGCACGCCGCGCTGTGCGAGCCAGGGCGTGAGGCCCGTGGCGAAGAAAGCCGAGGGCACGGTCTTGCGCACCACGAGTTCGCCGGCCGCGGGCGCGAGCACGTCCACGATCTGGCTGGACGCCAGGTCTTCCTTGAGCCCCAGCATGGTCGGTACCTTGCGCGAGAAGACGTTGTGGTCCGCATCGTCGTCCTGGTAGACGATGCGGCTGTGCGCCACCGGCCAGCCGCGTGCGCGCGCCGCGGCCAGCAGCGCGCGCGTGCGCTCGATGGCCGCGGGGATGTTGCCGCCGCCGAACTGCGCCGGGTCGGCGAAGCCGTTCACGAAGTCGACGATCAGGAGGCCATAGGGCGCCTTGGGCGGCATGGCCGCGCCAAAGCCCTGGCGGGCATAGACGGCGTTCTCGGCCTGGCTCATGGCTGGCCTCCGTCCAGCACCTTGCCCTGGCGCACGACCACCTCGCCGTCCAGGCTGACCGTGCAGTTGCGCAGCGGGATGTCGATGTGGCAGGCCGTGGTGCGCTGGCCGCCCGCTTCGTTGTTCGGCCCCAGCGAGAACAGGAAGTTGCCCTCGAAGGCGCGTGCGTCCATGGCGATGGTCTGCTCCTTGTCGTACATGGCCAGCGTGCTCCAGTGGCAGCGCGGCTGCAGGCCCCAGCCGATGTGCGACATGGCATAGGCCTCGGGGTCGCGGAAGGTCGCCATGTACTCGCTGAGCAGCTGCGCGTCGATGCCGCCTTCGATGGCACGGGCGTAGCCGTTCTCGATCGTGAGGCGGATCGGCGCCGTGGCGTAGCTCTTCTGCGGCAGCACGATGTCGCCCGTGTCGACGACGATGGTGCCGTTGCTGCCGCCCTCGTTGGCGAAGGTGAACAGGAAGCCGCTGGGCCAGTGGTCCCAGCGGCCGGGCTCGTCGACGAAGCCGTACTCGCAGATGGTCGGAAATTCGCCGAGCTGGAAGGTCACGTCGGTGCCGGCCTCGGACGTGACGTGCATGGTCCTGGCCTTCTTGAGCTTGGTGGAAGCGGCCAGCACGCGGGCGCGGTCGGCTTCGGTCGGCACGGTACGCACCAGCACCTCGGGCGGCTCCACCGCCAGCAGGATCTTGGTGCCGGACTCCAGGATGTCGATCTGCTCGGGCGAGAACAGCAGCGTCATGAGGTCCAGCACCAGGTCGCTGGCCTTGAGCGCGGCGATCGCGGCCGGGTTGCCCGTGAGCGGCGTCTCGCCCAGGTAGGCCAGCGCGTCGCGGCTCAGCGCCTTGTCGGCGTTCACGGGCGGCAGGTCGATGCGGCTCACGATGGCGCCGGCCGCCTGGGCCGCCATGGTGGCCGCGCGCAGGGTCTGCGGGTGCGTGGCCGCACCGGTCAGGATGGTCACGGCCTGGCCGGGCTGCACCTTGGACAGGCGCAGCACCTCGCTCCAGGCCTGGGTCAATTGGTGGTCGCTGACGGGCATGGGTTCTCCTTCAAACGGGGGTGCCCAGGAAGTCGCCGAAGCCGGCGTAGAAGCCCGCCTCGTTGTCCCAGGGAATCATGTGGCCGGCGCCCGGCACGCGGTGGTGGCGCACGCCGGGCAGCAGGCGCTCGATCTCGGCCACATCCGCGGGCAGCACCACGTCGCCGCGCTCGGCCGTCATGAGCAGCGCGGGCACGCGGATGGCGGGCAGGCAGGCGTGGAAGTCGTCGGTGTGGAAGCCGTCGAACGAGGTCTTGACCGCGCGCGGGTCGCAGGTGTGCAGCCATTCGGCCCGCAGGTCGAGCTGGGCGTCGGTCCAGGTCGGGCAGAACCTGCGCATGCCTTCGCGGTCGCAGCCCACGGTCGCGGCCGCGATGGAGTCGGCGTACCAGGCGTAGTTGGCCGGATAGGGCCGGCGGCCCGGGCCGGAGACTGGCGGGTCGACGAGGACCACGCGCGACAGCCCGGCCGGTGCCTGGGCCGCGGCGCGCGCCACGATGCGCCCACCCATGGAGTGGCCGACCAGCGCGAAGCGCGGCAGGCCCAACGTCTGCACCAAGGCCAGCACGTCGGCCGTCTGCGCCTCGAGCGAATAGTCCAGCGTGTCGGAGGCCGAGGACAGGCCGCGCCCGCGCACGTCGAGCACGTAGGTGTCGAAGGTCTGGCCCAGCCGCTCGCCCACGAAGCCCCAGGTGATGGCCGGGCTCGTGATGCCGGGCACCAGCACGATGGTGTCGCGCGCTGCCCGTCCTTCGCCGGGGCCGCCGTAGCGCAGCACATGCTGGCGGATGCCGTTGGCGGCGATGTTGGCGCCGTACAGAAAGCTGCTCATGCCGGCGGCCTCCTCAGTAGGCGCCGGACAGCAGCGCGCCGGCGCCCGGCACCACGCGGTCCAACCCCAGCGACTGGAGCATGGCGTAGGTGGTGGCCACCGCAGCCGTGATCACGGGCTTGCCCGTCATCGCCTCGACCTGGGCGATGGCCGGCAGCGAGGGCATCTGCACACAGGCCGACAGCACGATGGCGTCGGCATCGGCGTAGTTCAGCGTCTGCACGATCCCGGGCAGGCGCGCCGGGTCGTGGCGGCCCACGTCCAGGTTGTCGGGGATCTCCAGCGCGCGGTAGTCCAGCACCTCGTGGCCTTCGCGGCGGATGTAGTCCACCACCAGCTCGGTCAGCGGCTTCATGTACGGGGCCACCACCACGATCTTCTTCGCACCGATGACCTTCAAGGCATCGACCAGCGCGCCAGCGCTCGTGAGCACGGGCGCGGTAGCGCCGTTCTCCTCGGTGCGGCGCGTGAGGCGTTCCTGCGAGACACGGTGGTAGCCCGGCCCCATGGCCATGATGGCGACCAGACAGGCATAGCCCAGCACGTCGACGCGCGCATCGCTGAGCTCCATGGCGCAGCGGTCGGATTCGGCGTCCATGGCGGCCAGCTCTTCCTTGACCACCTTCTTCATGCGCATGCGGCTGGAGTGGAAGGTGAAGCGCTCGGGCCGGATCTGCTGGCGCGCGGTCAGCATCGCCGGGATCTCGGTCTCCATCGTGGTGTTGGAACTGGGGACGATCTGTCCGATGCGGAAGGTCTTGGTCATGGTCTTGTCTCAGAGCTTGAACAGGCGGCGGGCGTTGCCGTGGCAGACGAGCGCGCGCGTGGCGGCGTCCAGCGGTGCCTGCTCGATGAACCGGCAGGCCTCCACGGTGGATTCGTAGGGGTAGTCGATCGAGAACAGCACGTTCTCCGCGCCCATCTCGCCGATGGCCCCCAGCAGCGTGGGCGCCGAGCACACGCCCGAGGTGGTGATGAAGAGGTTGGACTGGAAGTAGGCCGAAGGCGGCTTGCGCAGGGTCACGCCATGCGGGTAGGCCGCGAAGCGGCTGTCCAGCCGCCAACGCATGAAGGGCAGGAACTCGCCCATGTGACCCAGCACGAGCTTGAGGCCCGGGAAGCGGTCGAACACGCCGCCGAACAGCAGGCGCAACGCATGGCCGCCCGTCTCCACGGCCCAGCCGAAGGTCGCGCCCTGCAGCACCGGCGTTTCGGCCAGCAGTGCCGGCACGGCGCTGAAGTTGGCGGGGTGCAGGTAGATGGGTGCGTCCAGCGCCTCGGCCCGCTCCCAGAACACGTCGAAGGCCGGGTCGTCGTAGTAGCGGCCGCAGGTGTGGCCGTTGATCAGGGCACCCTTGAAGCCCAGTTCGGTGACCGCGCGCTCGAGCTCGCGCGCCGCCAGTTCGGGCTGGTGCATGGCCAGGTGGGCGAAGCCGCCGTAGCGGTCGGGCCGGCGCGCCACGCGCTCGGCCAGGAAGTCGTTGTTCTCGGACGCGCGGCGCTGCGCCAGCGCGGCATCGGGCTCGGCCTGCATGCCGGGCGCGCTCTGCGAGAGGATCACGTACTGCACGTTGCCGGCAGCCATGTCGTCCAGGCGCGCGTCGTCGAAATCGGCCAGCCGCGTGAGCAGGTCCTTGCGGGCGTCGGCGGGCAGGTGCTGGGTGAAGGCCTTGGCGTACTCGGAGAAGACGGGTACGGAGAAGTGCTTCTTCGAAGGCGATCTTGGGGGTGGCGTTCACAGGAAGGTTCCGTCAGGGCCGCTCAGGCCGGGTAGACCAGGTCGTTGGCGAGGATGTTGGTGTCGTGCACGACCTGGCGGTCGGCCAGCAGCAGCCGGCCCTCCTGGTGCACGAAGCGGTCGTGGTAGCAGCCGGCCAGGTGCAGGGTCGAGGGGCCCTCCACCAGCGTCTGCACCAGCATGAAGGGCGTCTGGGCCAGGATGCCCTCGGGCGTCTCGGCCTCGACGCGCGTGAGGCCCAGCAGGTGCAGCAGGTAGCGCGGCGCGAACATCTGCGTGCGCGAGATCGCGACGGCGCGGTCCACCATCATGGCCCGGCCCTCGCAATAGACCAGGCCGACCGGCAGGTCCAGCTCGGCGTTCTCGCGCGCGGTCACGCGGTAGAGCGCGTCCTCGGTGAAGAAGTCGGGCCAGCGCTCGAGGTCGTTGGCATCGAGCACGGCGCAGTATTCGGCGTTGAACAGCTCGATTTCCTGGCGCAGCGCGATCGCGCGCGCGGCCGGAAGCAGGCAGGGGCGGTAGGCGGTGAGCTTCATGCCGTGGCTCCTTCGACTGGCAGCCCCATGACCTGGCGGTAGTAGATGTACATGGCGCGGATCGCGGCCTCGGAGATCAGGCTCTCCGAGGTGCCGATGCGGCCCGGGTCCAGCTTGATGTGGTTGGTGCCGGTGCTGGAGCGGCGCACGCCCTCCTGCACGAACTTCATGGCCTCGTTGTCCTCCAGGCCCAGGAAGCCCGCCGGCCCCATGAGGTTGCCCTGGCGCAGCCGGTGGCGCTGCATCTCCGGCGTGTCGTCCTCGTAGCCGAACATGGTCCACTGCATGACCATGCTGTTGGGGCCGTTGGGAATGATGTGGCGCACGCCCAGCGTGTTCATCTCGCGCTGCACGATGAGGTTGGGCCAGACCGTCATCATGGTCACGGACCAGGGCGAATCGAACTCGCGCACGAAGTCGAGGAAGCGCTCGTCCTGCAGGCGCAGGCCGTCGTGGAAGGAGCGCATCTCCTTCTTGTTCTCCTCGCTGACGCTGGCGTACTTCTCCTCGGTCTTGGCCGAGCCCATGAAGCCGTGCCGGCCATGCACGGTGTCGGCGAACATGGTGGACTTGTTGCCCGCCACGAGCAGGCCGAACACCACCAGGAAGGAATGCAGCAAGGTCGCGTGGTACGGGTCCTTGAGGTTCTCGTGGTACATCTTCCAGTTGCAGGGCAGCTCGTTGCGGTAGTAGCCCAGCACCTTGAGCTTCCTGCCCGTGAAGGTGGTGTCGAACTCCTGCAGGATCTCGGGCGTGAGGTAGTCCTCCAGCGCCTCGACGGTGTCGGAGTAGGACGCGAACACCACGCCGTTGCGCGTGGCCACGCGCAGCTGGCGCGTGCCGTGGTCGGCGGTGCGGAAATCCTTGGGCATGCCCCCCTGCTTGTTCACGCCGCGCTTGAACGGCACGCCCTGCAGGTTGCCCTTGAGGTCGTAGGACCATTGGTGGTAGGGGCAGACGAATTCCTTGGCGTTGCCCTGGTTGTGGCGGCAGAACTCGGCGCCGCGGTGGGCGCAGCGGTTCTCGAACACGGCGATGCTGCCGTCCTCGGCGCGGGACACCACCACCGGCGTGGCGCCGACGTAGGAGCGCTTGTAGTCGCCCACGTTGGGGATCTCGGCCTCCAGCGCGACGAAGTTCCAGGTGTCGCCGCGGAAGATCTTGTCCATCTCGCTGTCGTACAGCGGCTGGCTGGTGTAGACCCAGTCGGGGATGGTGTTGAGGGCATCGGCAGGCCAGACGCAGCCGTCCAGCGGGACGTTCTTGGAGGCGTCCGTGATGCCGATCACGGTTTGGGATTGGTACATGGGGTCTTCCTTGGAAAGGCGCTAGGCCGCGGCCAGCGTGGCCTTGACCCAGGCGCGCAGCGGGCCGGCATGGGCCACGAACGTGTCCGGGTCGAACGGGGTGCCGGCATCGAACAGCGCGCGCAGGGCACGCAACTCGCCGCCGGCGTTGAGGGCGATGCCGTGCACCGGCACGCCGGCACGGTGGCCGATCCACAGGGCCTGGGCGTTCGCGGCCGGATCGCCGCGCCGCACATAGGCCAGGTCGGGCGCGGCCAGGCCCAGCATCTGCAGGTTGTGCGCGCCCTGGTCGGTCCAGAACCAGGGATAGGGCGTGGCCGGCTGCGGCAGGCCCAGCATGCCGGCCGCGGCCATGCGCGCCTGCTCGTTGGCGTTCTGCCAGGACTCCAGCCGCAGCTGCAGGCCCAGGTGCAGGTTGAACTGGCTGGCGCAGTCGCCGGCGGCGAAGACATGCGGATCGGAGCTGCGGCACCGGGTGTCCACCGCAATGCCGCCGTTGCGCGCGTCGATGGCCAGACCGGCAGCGCGCGCCAGTGCGGTCTCGGGCTCCAGGCCGATGGCCACGAGCACCTGGTCGGCCTGCAGCAGCGTGCCATCGTCGAGCAGCAACTGCACGCCGTCGGCGTCGGCACGGGCTTCGCGCAGCGTGCGCCCGAGTTGCAGTGCCACGCCCTGCGCGCGCGCCGCCTGCGCGAGCCAGGCCGAAGCGTCGGCCGGCAGGAAGCGCGACAGCAAGGCCGGTGCACTCTCGACCACCGTGGCCTGCGCGCCCATGGCCTGCGCTGAGGCCGCAGCCTCCAGGCCCAGGAAGCCGCCGCCCACCACGGCCAGCCGCACGCCGGGCGCCAGCACCGCGCGCAGGCGGCGCGCATCGTCCAGGCTGCGCAGGTAGTGCACGCGCGGCATGCCGGGCGGCAAGGCGTCCAGCGTGCGCGCCCGCCCGCCCGTGGCCAGCAGGCAATGGCGGTAGGCCAGCACGCGGCCGTCGCCCAGGTGGATGCGCCGCTGCGCGGGCTCCAGGCGCTCGGCCCGCATGCCGGCGATGAACTGCAGGCCGCAGCCATCGAACTGCGCCGGCGCCAGCACGTCCAGCACCGGCTCCTGTGCCGCGCACAGCACGGCCTTGGACAGCGGCGGGCGCTCGTACGGCCGGTGCGCCTCCGCGCCGACCACCACCAGCGCCCCGCCGTAGCCGGCCTCGCGCAAGGCCTGGGCGGCCCGTGCCGCGGCCTGGCCGGCACCGACGATGACGATGGGCGCGGCGTCGGCGTCTTCGCCGGCGATGGGCTGGGCGCTGCTCATGCCGCGGCCGGATCGGCGATGTAGAGCTCGTCGCCCTCGCGCCGCAGGGCGTGCGTGCGCAGGTCCTGCGTGGCCGGCGCGCACAGCGCCTTGCCGGTGCGGATGTCGAAGCGGGCCTGGTGCAACGGGCACTCGATGCAGCCGTCTTCCAGGTAGCCCTCGGACATCAGCGCCTCGGCGTGGGTGCAGCGGTTGTCGGTGGCGAAGAACTCGCCCTCGCTGCGGTACAGCGCGATGCGGGCGCCACCCACGGTCAGGCCCAGCACTTCGTCGTCCTGCAGGTCGTGGGCAGATGCGATGCGTATCCAGTTCATGGCGTCAGGTCTCGGTGTCGGGCCGCTGCGTCGGCAGCCGCCGGGGATGCGGGGGAGATAGCAGTCTTCATGCCGTCCAAATTACTCAGTAGGCTTGCATATTAAGAGAAAGATAGCCCCGCCTGCAAGACGTATCTGCGCGCATTGCGACGAAGGTCTGCAGCTCCGGACAGACACCGGAAAGCCACTTCCTTCCAGGAAACGAAATCGAGCTGCGCACTTCTTCAGGGAGGAATGCGCTGCCATGAGGCATGAATGCACCACATCCGGGCAAACCCCGAGACCCTTTTTTCGCCAACCGGATTCCCCTTTGCACCATAGTTCAGTATGCTGACTTAAAAATGCGTAGTACCTTCGTGATTCGACAAGACGAAGCGCATGCATGGCATAGCAATTGCTGACCCTGAGCGGTCAGCCCCATCCCTGCCCCACCCTCACACGGAAGGAACATCCAATGCAACGTCGTGGTTTTCTGAATCAGGCCGCCCTGGCCGGCGCCGGTGCCGCCGCCCTCGTCACCCCGGCCGCACACGCCCAGGCCACCGTGCGCTGGCGCATGTCGACCTCCTGGCCCAAGAGCCTGGACAACATGTACGGCTCGGCCGAGCAGCTGTGCAAGCGCGTGGGCGAACTCTCGGGCGGCCGCTTCGAGATCCGCGCCTTCCCGGGCGGCGAGATCGTTCCGCCCGCGCAGAACATGGACGCCGTCAGCAACGGCACGGTGGAATGCAACCACGTGCTGGCCACCTTCCACTTCGGCAAGAACAGCGCGGTGGCCTTCGACACCGGCCTGTCCTTCGGCCTCAACGCGCGCCAGCACAACGCCTGGGTCATGCACGGCGGCGGCCTGGCCCACCTGCGCAAGCTCTACAAGCAGTACGGCATCGTCAACTTCGTCAGCGGCAACGTCGGCGTGCAGATGGGCGGCTGGTTCCGCAAGGAGATCAAGTCGGTCGCCGACCTGCAGGGCCTGAAGATGCGCATCGGCGGCATCGGCGGCATGGTCATGTCCAGGCTCGGCGCGCTGCCGCAGCAGATCCCGCCGGGCGACATCTACCCCTCGCTGGAGAAGGGCGCGATCGATGCGGCCGAGTGGATCGGCCCCTACGACGACCTCAAGCTGGGCCTGAACAAGGTGGCGCCGTTCTACTACTCGCCGGGCTGGTTCGAGGGCAGCGCCTCCATCACCACCATGGTCAACGAGAAGGCCTGGGCCGCGCTGTCGCCCGAGTTCAAGGCCATCTTCGAAACCGCCTGCCACGAGCAGACGCTGTCCATGCTGGCGCGCTACGACGCCACCAACCCCGGCGCGCTCAAGCAGCTCATCGCCGGCGGCGCCAAGGTGGCCTACTTCCCGCGCGACGTGATGGACGCCGCCTACAAGGCCTCGCAGGAGGTCTGGAAGGAGTTGTCGGAGAAGAACCCCGACTTCGCCGCGATCTTCCCGCAGTGGCAGGCGTTCCAGAAGGAGCAGGTGGAGTGGTTCCGCGTGGCCGAGGCCGCACTGGACGGCTACACCTTCAACGCCGTCTCGCGCCGCTGACTTTCTCCCGTCCCCACGACAGATCCATGGACCACAGTGACAACCCGGGCGCCCGGGTCAAGGCGCAGGGCATCGGCGCCCGGGTGCCGCGCAAGGAAGACGCCCGCCACCTGGCGGGCAAAGGCAACTTCGTCGGCGACATGGCCATGCCGGGCCTCAGCGAAGTGGCCTTCCTGCGCAGCCCGCTCGCGCACGCGCGCATCGTCTCGGCCCGGGTACCGGCCGACATCGCCGAACTGGTGGTGCTGCGCGACGCCATGCCCGACGCGCAGGACATCGTCTCGCCCTCCACGCTGCCGACCTACCAGCCTTCGGCGCAGCCGCCGCTGGCCTCGGGCAAGGTGCGCTTCGTCGGCGAACCCGTGGCGCTGGCCTTCGCACCCACGCGCGCGCAGGCCGAGGACCTGGTCGAGCGGGTCGAGGTCGAATACGAGGAACTGCCGGTCTATGCCGACGTGTGGTCGGCGCTGGACGCCACGGAAGACCTCGTGCACGCCACCTGGCACGACAACCGCTTCGTGACGCTCCAGGCCGACCGCGACTTCGACCAGCTCGCCGCGACGGCCGAGGTCAAGGTCTCGCGCCGCATCGAGCTGTCGCGCCAGTGCATGGTGCCCATGGAAGGCAAGGCCGTGCTGGCCTACTGGGACTTCCAGGCCGACCAGCTGGTGGTGGTCAGCGCCACCCAGGTGCCGCACCTGATCCGCACCGGCCTGGCCAGCTTCCTGGACCTGCCCGAGGAGCGCGTGCGCGTGATCTCGCCCGACGTGGGCGGCGCCTTCGGCTACAAGTGCGTGCTGCAGCAGGAAGAGCTCTGCGTGGCCTGGCTGGCCAAGACCTACCGCCGCCCGTTCCGCTTCCTGGAAGACCGGCGCGAGCACCTGATCGCCGGCGCCAACTCGCGCCAGCACCACTACGAGGTGACGGCCTATGCCGACCGGCGCGGCCGCCTGCTGGCGCTGGACGCCGTCATCACCATCGACGGCGGCGCCTATTCGGTCTGGCCCTTCACCGTGGGCCTGGAGCCCGGCCAGGCGGTTGGCAACCTGCCCGGCCCCTACGACTTCCGCGGCTACCGCTGCGAGACGCGCTGCGTGGCCACCAACAAGCCCGGCTTCGTGCCCTACCGCGGCGTGGCGCGCACCGGCGTGTGCTTCGCGCTGGAACTGCTGATGGACGCACTGGCGCGCGAGGTCGGCCGCGACCCGTCCGAGGTCCGGCTGGAGAACCTGGTCCGGCCCGAGCAGATGCCCTACGTCAACGTGGCCAACAAGCACTTCGACGGTGGCGACTACCCGGCCAGCCTGCGCCGCGCGCTGGAAATGGTCGGCGCCGACGCCGTGCGCGAACGCCAGCGCCGCGGCGAGCCCGACGGCCGGCTGATCGGCCTGGGCTGCGCCACCTACACCGAGCAATCCGCCCATGGCACCTCGGTGTTCGCGACCTGGGGCACGGCCGTGATCCCGGGCCACGACCAGGCCATGGTGCGCATGACGCCGGACGGCGGCCTGGAGCTGCGCGTGGGCGTGCATTCGCATGGGCAGGGCATGGAGACCAGCTTCGCCCAGATCGCCCACGACGTGCTGGGCATCCCGCTCGAGCGCATCCGCCTGCTGCACGGCGACACCGGCCAGACGCCCTACTCCACCGGCACCTACGCCTCGCGCTCGCTGGTGATGTCGGGCGGCGCCGTGTCCGTGGCCTGCAAGCAGCTGGCACCGCGGCTGCGCCACATCGCCGGCCACTTGCTGGGCGTGGACCCGGCCGTGGTCGCACTCGCGGACGGCCGCGCCTGGGCCGGCGAGCAGTCGGTCACGCTGGCCGACGTCGCCAACGCCTGGTACGTGACGCCGCAGCGCCTGCCGGCCGACGTGGACCGCGCGGGGCTGGAGGTGTCGACCGGCTACAAGCCCAAGGTCGACACCGGTGCCTTCACCTACGCGAGCCAGGCCGCCGTGGTGGCGGTCGACCCCGACACCGGCGCCATCGAGATCCTGGACTACGTGGTGGTCGAGGACTGCGGCGTGATCGTCAACCCCATGATCGTCGAGGGCCAGACCATCGGCGGCATCGCCCAGGGCATCGGCACCGCGCTGTACGAGGAGATGCCGTACGACGAGCAGGGCCAGCCGCTGGCCTCCACGCTGGCCGACTACATCCTGCCCGGCGCCACCGAGGTGCCGCACATCCGGATCGACCATTTCGAGACGCCCTCGCCGCACACCGAGTTCGGCGCCAAGGGCATGGGCGAAGGCGGCGCCATCGCGCCACCGGCCGTGCTGTTCAACGCCGTCAACGACGCGCTGCGCGGCACCGGCGCGCCCGAGTTGCTGATGACGCCGCTGACGCCGCGGCGGCTGCTGCAGGCGCTCGCGCAAGGCCGGGCCACCGCGGCGGAGGCCACGCCATGAAGGCCGCCGCATTCGACTACCGCAGCCCCGACAGCCTGCCGGCCGCCACGCAGCTGCTGGCCGAGCACGCCGGCCGCGCCAAGCTGATGGCCGGCAGCCAGTCCTTCGGCCCCATGCTGAACCTGCGCCTGACCCGGCCCCAACTCGTGGTGGACATCTCGCGCCTGGCCGAACTGGCCGGCGTGCGCGTGGCCGAGGGCCAGGTCGAGATCGGCGCGGGCGTCACCCACGCCGCCATCGAGGACGGCCTGCACGCCGCGCTGCGCGAGCACCCCATGCGCGAGGTCGCGGCCGGCATCGCCTACCGCGCCGTGCGCAACCGCGGCACGCTGGGCGGCAGCCTGGCGCACGCCGACCCCGCCGCCGACTGGATCGTCACGCTCACCGCACTCGGTGCCCGGCTCACGCTGCGCTCGCCGCGCGGCACACGCAGCATCGCCCTCGAAGAATTCATGCACGCCGCCTACACCACCGCGCTGGACGCGGACGAGGCCATCGCCGCCGTCCACGTGCCGCAAGCCACCGCGGGCCACCGCTGGGGCTACCACAAGTTCTGCCGCAAGCCCGGCGAGTTCGCCGAAGCCAGCGCCGCCGTCTGGCAGGGCGAAGGGCAGCCGCAGGCGCGCATCGTGCTCGGCGCGCTGGACGGCGCGCCGCTGCAGCTGCCCGCCCTGGCCGAGCGCATCGCGCAGCAGGGCGCAGCCGCCGCCACGCGCGAGGGCCTGGCCGCCGCGGTGCGCGCCGCCCTGCCCGGCCGCGACGCGGTGGACCACCAGCTGCACACGGTCTGCCTGGCGCGCGCGCTGGCGCAGGCCGGCCTGGCGGCGCCGGCGGCCACGCCGGCAGGAGCGCACGCATGAACACCGTGACGCTCGAAGTCAACGGCCGGCCGCTGTCGGCTGAAGTCGAACCGCGCACCCACCTGGGCGATTTCCTGCGCGACACCGTGCGCCTGACCGGCACCCACCTGGGCTGCGAGCATGGCGTCTGCGGCGCCTGCACGGTGCTCGTGGACGGCGCGCCCACGCGCTCGTGCATCACCTTCGCCGTGGCCTGCCAGGACCGCCGCGTCACCACCGTGGAGGGCTACGACGGCGATGCGCTGATGGGCCGGCTGCGCGCTGCCTTCACGCGCCACCATGCGCTGCAGTGCGGCTTCTGCACCCCAGGGATGCTCGCCACGGCGCGCGACATCGTGCTGCGGCTGCCCGACGCCGACGAGGCGCGCGTGCGGCTGGAGCTGTCCGGCAACCTGTGCCGTTGCACGGGCTACATGGGCATCGTGGCGGCCATCCGCGACGTGCTGGACCAGCTTCAACGGGAACCCGACCCGGCCATCACCGCGCTGCGCGAGGCCGTACGTGCCGGCCGCCCACTGGTGCCGGCCCCTGCCACGGCGGTGGCCGACGGCGCGGCGCGGCCCATGCCGGTGTTTCCGATCACCACCGCGCGTGCGGCGCAGGCCGCGGCCGTGCCGACGGCGGCCCCGGTCGCACCGCCGCCACCGGCGGCCGCCGCCACCCCCCAGGCCGAGGCACCCACGGCGGCCATCCGCAAGGGCACGCAGATCGACGCCGCCTTCGAACTGCCCTTCGGCGCCGACGCGGTCTGGGCCTTCATGGGCGACCTGCCGGCCGTGGCCGGCTGCCTGCCCGGCGCCGTGATCGAGTCGCAGGACGGCGACAAGGTCAAGGGCCGCATCGCCATCAAGTTCGGCCCCATGGCCGCCGCCTTCGCCGGCGCGGCCCGGCTCGAGCGCGACGATGCGGCACGCCGCGCCGTGCTGCGCGGCGCCGGCCAGGACTCGCTGAGCCAGTCGCGCGCCCAGGGCGACATCGCCTACCGGCTCGAAGAGCTCGTCGCCACAGCGCACCCGCGTGCACGTGGACATGCTGTACGCGCTGCAGGGCCCGCTGGCGCAGTTCTCGCGCTCCGGCCTGGTCAAGGACTTCGTGCGCCGCATGGTGGCCGACTTCGGCCAGCAGGTCGCGCTGCGCATGGGCGGCGCCGCCACCGGCGCAGCCGCGCCGCCGCCCCAGGCCGTGAGCCCCGTCGCCATCGTCTGGAGTCTGCTGCTGCAGCGCCTGCGCCGACTGTTCGGCGGCGGCCGCTGAGCCCTCATTCCCCCATCACTCTTTCCGAGGTTCCCGCATGTTCCATCGATCCGCACGCCGCCACCTGCTGGGGGCCGCCGCCCTGGCCCTCGCCACCGTGCTGGGCGTCGCCCCGGCCGCCGCCCAGGCCCTGGAGCCCGTCAAGGTCCGCCTGGACTGGACGCCCTGGGCCAACCATGCCGCACTGCACCTGGCGCAGCAGAAAGGCTGGTACCGCCA
Source organism: Pseudorhodoferax sp. (assembly GCA_049840715.1). Classification (GTDB taxonomy): domain Bacteria; phylum Pseudomonadota; class Gammaproteobacteria; order Burkholderiales; family Burkholderiaceae_C; genus Pseudorhodoferax. Next base: position 77,755 of record JASGJO010000004.1, on the reverse strand, counting down.
GGCCGGCCTGGACGTCACGCTGGAAGACGGCAACGGCTCCGTGACCACGGTGCAGATCGTCGGCTCCAGCAATGCCTTCGACATCGGCCACGCCGCGCTGGCGCCAGCCATGATCGCGCGCGACAAGGGCCTGCCGGTCAAGGCGCTGGCGGTGTTCCTGCGCAAGAACGACATCGGCATGCTGGTGCCGGCCGACTCCGGCATCACGGGCCCGGCCCAGCTCAAGGGCAAGAAGATCGGCTACACCGCCGGCTCGCTGGAAGCGCCCTTCGTCGACGCCTTCCTGGCCGCCGGCAAGCTCAAGCGCAGCGATGTCGAGCTCATCAACCTGGACGCCGCCAGCAAGGCCGCCAACTACGCCGTGGGCCGCACCGACGTGGTGTTCTCCACCATCCCCTTCGTGCTGCCGACCACGAGCAAGGCCCGCCCCTCGCGCGCCGTGCCGTTCGCGGATTTCGGCCTGGCCATGCCCAGCTTCGGCCTGGTCGTCAGCGAGGCCAAGTTCGCCGAACGCGGCGAGGTGCTGGCCAGGTTCGCCTCCGTCGTCGCGCGCAGCTGGGAGTACATCTACGCCGGCCACGAGGAAGAAGCCGTGGACGCCGTCATCGCCCAGCGCCCGCAGGCCCGGCTCGACCGCGCCGTGCTGCGCGCCCAGCTCGACACGCTCAAGCTGTTCTTCGACAACAAGCCCGGCGAACGCGTGGGCGTACCGCAGCCGGCCGACTGGGAGGCCGCGGTCAGGACGCTGTCCTCGGTGCAGCTGATCGGCACCGGCCGGCCCGCGGCCGACTACTACATCGCCGGCCGCGTGAACCCCGCCGCCTTCGACACCCTGGTCGGCAAGTAAGCCATGCAGCCTTCCAGCGTCCTGGCCCAGGGGGTCAGGAAACAGTACCCGGGCCCGCGCGGCGTGCAGGCCCTGCAGGGCGTGGACGCCGAGATCGGCGCCGGCCGCTTCGTCAGCATCCTGGGCCCCAGCGGCTGCGGCAAGAGCACGCTGCTGCGCTGCATCGCCGGCCTGGAGGACATCAGCGAAGGGGCGCTGACGGTCGGCGGCCGTGCCGTGAATGGGCCTCCGGACGGCGTGGGCATCGTGTTCCAGCACCATGCCCTGCTGGACTGGCGCAGCATCCGCGACAACATCCTGCTGCCCATCGAGTTCGCCGGCAAGCCGGTGGCCGGATACACGGCCAAGGTCGAGCACCTGCTGCGCATGACCGGCCTGCACGAGTTCGCGAACAGCTACCCGCGCGAGCTCTCGGGCGGCATGCGCCAGCGCGCCGCGATCTGCCGCGCGCTGGTGGACGACCCGCCGCTGCTGCTCATGGACGAGCCCTTCGGCGCGCTGGACGCGCTCACGCGCGACCAGATGAATGCCGAGCTGCAGCGCATCTGGCTGGAGACGCGCAACACCGTGGTCTTCGTCACGCACGGCATCGCCGAGGCGGTGTTCCTCGGCGACGAGGTGCTGGTGTTCTCGCCCCGGCCCGGCCGCGTGGCGCACCGGCTCGTGATCGACCTGCCGCGGCCGCGCCCGCTGTCGGTGCGCGAGACGCCGCAGTTCGGCCAGTACGTGGGCGAGATCCGCCGGCTGTTCGGCCAGATGGGCCTGCTCGACGAGACCGGGGTGGCCACGGCATGAAGCATCCCGTCGTCTCCTCCATCCTCGCCGGCCTGGCCTCGAGCGCGGTGCTGCTGCTGCTGTGGGAAGTGCTGGCCCGCGCTTCGGGCGTGCGGCCCATCGTGCTGCCGCTGCCCAGCGCCGTGCTGGCCGAGCTCGGCGCCGAATGGCGCTGGTACCTGGGCCACGCCGGCTACACCACGATGACCACGCTGGCCGGTTTCGTGCTGTCGGTGCTGGGCGGCGTGCTGATCGGCACGGCCGTGGCCAGCTCGCGCCGCTGCGAGCGCTTCGTCTACCCGCTGGTGGTCGCGCTCAACAGCGTGCCCAAGGTGGCCGTGGCACCGCTGTTCGTGATCTGGATGGGCACCGGGCGCCGAGCCCAAGATCGCCATCGCCTTCCTGATCGCGGTGTTCGCCGTCATCGTCGACACGCTGCACGGCCTGCGCTCGGTACCGCAGGACGTGCTGGACGTGGCGCGCGTGCTCAAGGGCCGGCCGCTGGCGGTGTTCTGGAAAGTGCGGCTGCCGGGTGCGCTGCCGTCCATCGCGGCCGGCATGAAGGTGGCCGTCTCGCTCGCATTGGTCGGCGCCATCGTCGGCGAGTTCGTCTCCTCGCAGCGCGGCCTGGGCTACGTGATCATGAGCGCGCAGGGCACCTTCGACACGGTGCGCGTGTTCGCCGCGCTGCTGCTGCTGGCACTGATCGGCCTCGTGCTCTACGGCGCGCTGGTCTGGGCCGAACGCGCGCTGACACCCTGGCGCGCACACGACAAGCATTGACATCGGAGCTGTTTCTATGGGTCTGTTCTTTCCCTTTCCAGGCTGATCGACGCGGTCAACCTGTTCGTCGGCCGCTGGATCTCCTGGGCCGTGCTGCTGGTGGTGCTGGTCAGCACCTTCAACGCGCTGGCCCGCAAGTTCCTGCACAGCGGCTCCAACGCCTGGCTGGAGCTGCAGTGGTACCTGTTCGGTGCGCTGTTCCTGCTGGCCTCGGGCTACACCTTGCTCAAGAACGGCCATGTGCGCGTGGACGTGCTGTCGTCCAAGCTCGGCAAGCGCCAGCAGATCGGTATCGAGATCGCCGGCACGCTGCTGTTCCTGATGCCGGCCGCCTGGCTGATCATGGTGCTGGCCTGGCCGATGTTCTGGGATGCCTGGGTCACGCAGGAGGCCTCGCCGAACGCCGGTGGGCTCATCCGCTGGCCCGCCAAGCTGCTGGTGCCGGTGGGCTTTTCGCTGCTGATCGCGGCGGGCATCTCGCACCTCATCAAGTGCGTGGGCTTCCTGATGGGGCGCTGCCCCGACCCGACCGCACGCGAGTCGGCCAAGAGCGAGGAAGAGAAGCTGGCCGAGGAGCTCCAAGCCCGGCTCGACGCAGAAGCCGCCGCCGCGGCCCGGGGGCGCTGAGATGGAGTTCCTGATCGCCAACCTGGCGCCCATCATGTTCGCGACGCTGATCGCGCTGCTGCTGACGGGCTTTCCGGTCGCCTTCGCGCTGGCCGCCAACGGCATCCTGTTCGGCATCGTCGGCATCGAGCTGGGCCTGCTGACACCGGCGCTGTTCCAGGCCCTGCCGCAGCGCGTGTTCGGCATCATCATGAACGACACGCTGCTGGCCCTGCCCTTCTTCACCTTCATGGGGCTGATCCTCGAACGCTCGGGCATGGCCGAGGACCTGCTGGAAACGGTGGGCCAGCTGTTCGGCCCCATGCGCGGCGGCCTGGCCTTCGCGGTGGTGGCGGTCGGCGCGCTGCTGGCGGCCACCACGGGCGTGGTGTCGGCATCGGTCATCTCCATGGGCCTGATCTCGCTGCCCATCATGCTGCGCTACGGCTACGACCGACGCCTGGCCACGGGCGTGATCGCGGCCTCGGGCACGCTGTCGCAGATCATCCCGCCCTCGCTGACGCTGATCATCCTGGCCGACCAGCTGGGCCGTTCGGTCGGCGACATGTACCGCGGCGCGCTGCTGCCCGGTCTGGTGCTGACGGGCCTGTACATGGCCTATGTGGCCGGCCTGGCGATCATCAGCCCCAAGCAGGTGCCGGCGCTGCCGCCCGAGGCACGCCAGTTCCGCGAGGCCAACGGTCACTCCGGCGCCCGCTCGCTGGTGGTGCTGATGACCATGGCGCTGGGCTTCGCGATCGGCACCATGGAACTCGCGGTCGGGCCGGATGCGCCCGTGGACGAGCAGTTCGTGGTGGGCATGCTGTTGTGGGGCGCGTTCGCCTTCGTGGCGGCCGTGGCCAACCGCTGGTTCAAGCTGGGCTGGCTGTCGGCCGTGGCCGAGCGCGTCACCTTCGTGATGATCCCGCCGCTGGCGCTGGTGTTCCTGGTGCTGGGCACCATCTTCATCGGCGTGGCCACGCCAACCGAGGGCGGCGCCATGGGTGCAGTCGGCGCGCTGGCGCTGGCCCTGGTGCGCCGGCGCATGAACCTCACGCTGCTGCGCCAGGCCATGGACTCGACCACGCGGCTGACCTGCTTCGCGCTGTTCATCCTGATCGGCTCCACGGTGTTCGCGCTGACCTTCCGCGCCGTCAACGGCGACCTGTGGGTCGAGCACCTGCTGACCAACCTGCCGGGCGGGCAATGGGGCTTCCTGGTCTTCGTGAGCCTGTTCGTGTTCGTGGCCGCCTTCTTCCTGGACTTCTTCGAACTGGCCTTCATCATCATCCCGCTGCTGGGGCCGGTGGCGGACAAGATGGGCATCGACCTGGTCTGGTTCGGCATCCTGATCGCGGTGAACATGCAGACCTCGTTCATGCACCCGCCGTTCGGGCTCGCGCTGTTCTACCTGCGTTCGGTGGCGCCGCACGACGACTACCGCGACCGCGTGACCGGCCGCACCGTGGCCGGCGTGCGCACCAGCCAGATCTACTGGGGTTCCGTGCCCTTCATCGTGATCCAGCTCGCGATGGTGGTGATCGTGATGGCCTTCCCGGGCCTGGTCATGCACTACAAGGACGGCGAGTCCAAGATCGACCCGGCCAGCGTCAAGATCGAGGTGCAGGGCGGCGGTGCGGGCTTCAACCCCTACGACAACGGCGAGCCGCCGGCGCTGTCGCCGGCGCCCTGACCGGCCAGCACCTGCAGCAGCACCGCGCGCACGGTGTCCGCCACCACGTGCCGGCTCTGCGCGCGCCAGGCCAGGTGCAGTTCGGCGTGCAGGCCGGCCGGATCGCGCAGCGGCCGGAACGCCACCTGCGCGTAGCCCAGGCGCTGCGCGGACGCCGGCACCAGCGCCACGCCCCAGCCCGCATCGACCATGGCCAGGATGGAGTGCGTGTGGCTCAACGTCAGCACGGTGTCGGGCGCCACGTCCTCGGCGCGCAGCCGGCCCGCGATGAGCTCGTAGATGTAGCGCGTCTCCGAGGGGCAGTAGGCGATGAAGGGCTGGCCCTGCAGCTCCGCCAGTGCCATGGCGTCGCCGCCGGCCAACGCATGGCCCGTGGGCGCGGCCAGCAGCAGCGGCTCGCGCAGCAGCATGCAGGAGGCCGCGAAGCTGCGCGGCGCGAACGGCCGCACGATGCCCAGGTCGATGCGGCCCGCGGCCAGCGCATCGAGCTGGTCCACGGTCTGCAGCTCGCGCGGCACCACCTCCACATCGGGCAAGGCGGTGCGGATCGCGCCCAGCACCCGTGGCAGCAGCGCGAAGCTGGCGGCCGCGATGAAGCCCAGCGTGACCGTGCCCGCGTCGGCGCGCATGGCGCGGCGCGCGGCCTGCATGGCGGCCTGGCTGCGGCGCAGGATGTCCTCGGCCTCGCGCAGGAAGCTGGCGCCGGCCGGCGTCAGCCGCACCGCGCCGCCCGCGCGTTCGAGCAGTTGCACGCCGAGTTCGTGCTCGAGCAGCTGGATCTGCCGCGTGAGCGGCGGCTGCGTCATGTGCAGCAGCGCGGCGGCGCGGCCGAAATGCAGTTCGGAGGCCACGGCGACGAAGCAGCGCAGTTGCGAAAGCTGGAACACGATTCAGAACCTGGATGGCGGGATAGCCGGATTGGATTGGACGGCGGTGCGGCCGCTTTCTAGAGTAGCACCCCGTTCCATCCCCCTTTCTTCCCGGAGTCTCCATGCCCTCGTTCCAAGGTCCCGCGCTGCGCCAGGCGCTCAACGGCATTTCCGGCATCCTGGTCACGCCCTTCGACGCGCAGGACCGCGTGGTCGCCGCACCGCTGAAGCCCGTGGTCGACCGCGCCGTGCAGGCCGGCGTGCAGGTGCTCGTGGCCAACGGTAATACCAGCGAGTTCTACGGCCTGCAGCCGGCCGAGGCCGAGCGCGCCGTGGCCATCGCGGCCGACTGCGTGGCCGGCCGCGTGCCGCTGCTGGCGGGCGTGGGCCGCAGCGTGGGCGAGGCCTGTGCGCTGGCCCGCGCCTCGCGCGCGGCCGGTGCCGACGCACTCATGGTGCACCAGCCGCCGGACCCCTTCGTCGCGCCGCGCGGCGTGCTGGCCTACGTGCAGCGCATCGCCGAGGCCGGCGCCGGCCTGCCGCTGGTGCTGTACCTGCGCAACGAGAACATCGGCCTGGACGCGATCGAGGCGCTGTGCCGCGTCCCCGAGGTCGTGGGCATCAAGTGGGCCTCGCCCACGCCGCTGGTGCTGGCCGCCGCCATGCGCCGCACGGCCGACCGGCAACTGGCCTGGGTCGGCGGCCTGGCCGAGGTCTGGGCACCGCCGTTCTATGCGGTCGGCGCGCGCGGCTTCACCTCGGGCCTCATCAACGTGCTGCCCGAGCGCTCGGTCGCGATCTACAACGCGCTCGAAGCCACCGACCGGGCGCTGGCCCTGCGCCTGATCGAGGAGATGCTGCCCTTCGAGGAACTGCGCGCCCAGGAAAACAACGGCACCAACGTGACCGTGGTCAAGAGCGCGCTGCAACTGATGGGCAACGACTGCGGCGCCACGCGCCCGCCCTCGGCCTGGCCGCTCACCGACAGGCAGCAGCAACAGCTGCGCGCGCTGCTGGACGGCTGGAACCTGCTGCGCTGACACGCACGCCCCTTTCCCTTTTCCATTTCGAGGAGACAACCCCATGCGCACACGTCGCGCGCTGATCGCGCTCGCCTGTACGGCCTGCATCGCCCCGCTGGCCTCGGCCCAGACCCCGGCCTTCCCGGCCAAGCCCATCACCATCGTCATCGGCTCCACGCCGGGCAGCGCCACCGACGGGCTCACGCGCGCCGTGGGCGCCGAGATCACCCGGCGCACGGGCCAGGCCGTGATCGTCGAGAGCCGTGCCGGCGCCTTCGGCGGCATCGCCGCGCAGTACGTGGCCAAGGCCCAGCCGGACGGCTACACGCTGTTCATGACGACCAACACCACGCAGTCGGCCAACCCGCACCTGCTGAAGAAGATCGCCTACGACCCGATCAAGGACTTCGCGCCGGTGTCGCTGCTGGCACGCGGCTACCTCGCACTGGTGGTGAACCCGCAGGTCAAGGCGAACAACGTGTCCGAGCTCGTGGCGCTGGCCAAGGCCCAGCCCGGCAAGCTGAACTACGGCTCGGGCAGTTCCTCGGCGCAGATCGCGACCGAGCTGTTCCAGCAGGCCACGGGCACGAAGTTCAACTACGTGCCCTACAAGGCCAACCCGCCGGCCGTGCTGGACCTGGTGGGCGGGCAGATCGACCTCATGATCGTGGACCTCACGACCAGCCTGCCGCAGGTCAAGGCCGGCAAGCTGCGCGCGCTGGGCATGAGCAGCCCCAGGCGCTCACCGCTGGCGCCCGAGGTGCCGGCCATCAACGAGTCGCTGCCGGGCTACGAGTTCGGCTACTGGAACGCGCTCTACGCACCGGCCGGCACGCCCGCGCCCGTGGTGCAGCAGTTGGCCGGCCTGGTGCGCGAGGCGCTGGCCGCACCCGCCGTGCAGCAGGTCATCGAGAAGACCGGGCAGGAGGCCGCGTTCATGGGGCCGGAGGAACTTGCCAGGTTCCAGCTCGGCGAACTCGAGCGCTGGGGCAAGATCATCCGGGCGGCGGGGATCGAGCCGGAGTGACCTCTTGCGCATCGGAAGCGATGCTGAAACGCGCGTCGCAGCCGATGCCCGCCGCGATCCAGCGCCGCGCCAGCGGCGCCAGCCAGCGCGCACCCAGCACCTCGGCCGGCGCGCTCAAAGCGCCGCACAGGTAGCGGCCCTGGTCCTCGCTCCAGCGCAGCGCGCTGCAGGCACCGCGCCGGCGCCGCGACAGCAACATGCCCAGCGGACAGGGCTCCAGCAGGCAGCACATGCCGCAGCCATTGCAGGGCGCGCCATGCTCGGGCTTGGCCGGCGCCTGCGGATGCACGTGCACGACCTGCCAGTCGGCTTGCTCGGAGGATTCGGAACGGGGCATGACGCGATGATGCCGCGTCAGGCCGCTGCGCTCACTGCGGCTTGGCCAGCCCCAGCTTCTCGATCACGACCTTCTCGCGCGCCACCGTGTCCTGCGCGAACTTGGTGTAGTCGGCCGTGCTCTTGTAGTCGGGCAGCATGTCGTACTTGGCCAGCGCGGCCACGTAGCTGGGCTTTTCCATGGCCTTCTTGAAGGCGTCGTGCAGGCGCTTGACGACCTCGGGCGGCGTGCCGCGCGGCGCGCCGATGCCGAAGGGCGAGTTCTGCACGATGTCGTAGCCCAGTTCCTTGAGCGTGGGCGCATCGGGGAACTTGGGCAGGCGCTTCTCGCCCCAGGTGTTGAGCACGCGCAGCTTGCCGGCCTCGACCTGCGGTGCGAAGCCCGTGGAATCCACCGCCGCCATGAGCTGGCCGCTGACCACGGCCAGCATCAGGTCGGCGCTGCCCTTGTAGGGCACGTGCTGCAGTTCGATGCCGGCCTGCTGGGCCAGGATCTCGGTCGTCAGATGCGGGCTGGTCAGCGTGCCGGTGGAGCCGTAGGTCAGCCTGCCCGGGTTGGCCTTGGCGTAGGCCACGAAGTCGGCCCAGGTCTTGAACGGGCTGTCGGTCGGTACCACGACGCCGAAGGCATAGCCCGTGACGTTGATGACGTAGCTGATGTCCTTGATCGGGTCCCAGTTGATCTTGGTGGTGTAGCCCAGGCGGAACACACCCAGCGGAATCTGCGCGATGGTGTAGCCGTCGGGCTGGGCGGTCTGCAGCGCCTGCGCGGGCAGCGTGCCGCCGGCGCCGGGCTTGTTCTCGATGATGACAGGGTGGCCCAGCACCTTGGCCGCGTTGTCGGCCAGCGCGCGCATGGTGATGTCGGTGGGGCCACCGGCCGGGAAGGCGATGACGAGCTTGATCGGCTTGTCGGGGAAGTTCTTCCAGGCCTGGGCCTGGGCGGTGACGGGAGCCACGAGCGTGGTCAGCGAAGCGAGCGCGACAGCGCCCAGCAGGGAACGGCGGAACATGGAGCGGCCTCTCATCGTGGCGGATGCAAAGCTGGCTATTCAACACCACATTGGCAGCAGCGCGCATCGGTGATGTCCCTTGGCGCGCGCTGCCTATGATGCTGCCGCCCGTGGCAACGCCCGACCGCAAGAACAGGAGACCCGATGGCTGACCCCCGTTTTTCCGAACTGATCGCCGGCTACACCTTCCTCGAGGGCCCGCGCTGGCATGACGGCCGGCTCTGGCTGTCGGACTTCTACACGCAGCGCGTCGTCGCGGTCGGCCTGGACGGCCGGGCCGAGACCATCGCCGAGGTGCCGCAGCAGCCCTCGGGCCTGGGCTGGCTACCGGATGGGCGGCTGCTGGTGGTCTCCATGCGCGACCGCCGCGTGCTGCGGCGCGAGGCCGACGGCCGGCTCGTGCCGCATGCCGACCTGTCGGGCGTGGCCGGCGGCCATGCCAACGACATGGTGGTCGACGGCCAGGGCCGCGCCTACGTGGGCAACTTCGGCTTCGACCTCATGGGCGGCGGCACACCGGCGCTGGCCCGGCTCGCGCGCGTGGACCCGGACGGCACGGTGTCGGTGGCGGCCGAGGGGCTGTACTTTCCGAACGGTTCCATGCTCACGCCCGACGGCCGCACGCTGATCGTCTGCGAGACCATGGGCAACCGCATCTCGGCCTTCGATGTGCAGCCCGACGGCGGCCTGGGCCCGCGGCGCGACTGGGCGGTGTGGGGGCTGCAGCCACCGATGACCGATGTGCCGACCGTGCTGGGCGGCCTGAAGGCGGCGCCGGACGGGGCCGTGCTGGACGCCGAGGGTGCGGTCTGGTTCGCCGATGCCGTGGGCCACCGCGCCGTGCGCATGGCACCAGGCGGCGAGATCCTGCAGTCGATCCCCACCGGCGACATGGGCTGCTTCGCGCTGACGCTGGGCGGGCCGGACCGGCGCACCCTGTTCCTGTGCGTGGCCCCGGATTTCCACGAAGCCGCACGCCGGGCCGCGCGCGAGGCCTCGGTCTGGGCCACGCCGGTGGACGTGCCGGGTGCCGGCACGCCCTGACGCAGATGGTCACGCGGCAGTCACGATGCCCGTGTCCGAACCGACAGTGACGTGACTCCCGCAAGCCCCCACGGGGCTTGCGCGATCAGCGCGCCAGCACCGGCGCCAATGCCTTGCCCGTCGCCGTGCCCAGGCGCACCAGTTCCTCCGGCGGCGCCGCGGCGACGATGCGGCCGCCGCCATCGCCGCCCTCGGGCCCCAGGTCCAGCACCCAGTCGGCCTCGGCGATCAGGTCCAGGTCGTGCTCGATCACGACCACGCTGTGGCCGCCGTCGACCAGGCGGTGCAGCACGCGGATCAGCTTTTCCACGTCGGCCATGTGCAGGCCCACCGTGGGCTCGTCCAGCACGTAGAGCGTGTGCGGCGCCTTCTGGCCGCGCCGGCCCACGTCGTCGCGCACCTTGCTGAGCTCGGTGACGAGCTTGATGCGCTGCGCCTCGCCGCCCGACAGCGTGGGCGAAGGCTGGCCCAGCGTGAGGTAGCCCAGGCCCACATCCTTCAGCAGCTGCAAGGGATGCGAGATGTTGGGCATGCTGGCGAAGAACTCGACGGCCTCGTCGACTTCCATCTGCAGCACCTCGCCGATGCTCTTGCCGCGCCAGCTGACCGCCAGCGTCTCGGGGTTGAAGCGCGCGCCGTGGCAGCTTTCGCAGGGCACCTTCACGTCGGGCAGGAAGCTCATCGCGATGGTGCGGATGCCCTGGCCCTCGCAGCTCGGGCAGCGGCCCTCGCCGGTGTTGAACGAGAAGCGGCCGGGGCCGTAGCCGCGCGCCTTGGCCTCCAGCGTCTCTGCGAACAGCTTGCGGATGGTGTCCCAGAAGCCGATGTAGGTCGCAGGGCAGCTGCGCGGGGTCTTGCCGATGGGGGTCTGGTCGACCTCGAGCACGCGGTCGATCTGCTCGTAGCCGCGCACCTCGTCGCAGCCGGTCCAGCTGGCCCCGTGCAGCGTGAGCGCCGCGAGGCCGGCCTGGGTGGACTTCTGGGCCACCACGTTCTGCACGTTGGCCAGCAGCACGTCGCGCGCGAGCGTGGACTTGCCCGAGCCGCTGACGCCGGTCACGACGACCAGGCGCTTGAGCGGGACCTCGGCATCGACGTTCCGCAGGTTGTGCTCGCGCGCGCCGCGCACCGAGAGCCAGCTGGTGCCGGGCTCCGTGCCTCTGCGCGCTTTCAGCGGATGGCGCATGGCATCGCGCAGGTAGCGGCCCGTGACCGAGTCCTCGGCCTGGGCCAGGTCCTGCGCATTGCCCTGGGCGACGAGGCGGCCGCCGCGCTTGCCGGCACCGGGGCCGATGTCGATCAGGTGGTCGGCACGGCGGATGGTGTCCTCGTCGTGCTCGACGACGACCAGCGTGTTGCCCTTGTCGCCGAGCTTGTGCAGCGCGTTGAGCAGGATGTGGTTGTCGCGCGCGTGCAGGCCGATGGTGGGCTCGTCCAGGATGTAGCAGACGCCCTGCAGGTTGCTGCCCAGCTGCGCGGCCAGGCGGATGCGCTGGGCCTCGCCGCCCGACAGCGTGGGGGCGCCGCGGTCCAGCGTGAGGTAGCCCAGGCCCACCTCTTCGAGGAACTCCAGCCGGCTCGCGATCTCGGGCAGCAGGTCGCGCGCGATGTCTGCCTCGCGCGCGGGCAGGTGGCCCGGCGCGCGCAGCGACTGGATCCAGCGGCGCACCTCGCCGACCGACATGCGTGCGATGTCGGTGATGGCGCGGCCGTCGAAGCGCACGGCGCGTGCCGTGGCGTTGAGCCGCGTGCCGGCGCAGGTGGGGCAGGCCTGCTCGCCCACGTCCTCGGCCTCGGGTTCGGCGAAGGTCTGTTCGCGGCCCTTGTTGTCGTCATCGCGCACCGAGTCGTCGTAGACGGCGCGCTGCTCCCGGGTCAGCTTGACGCCCGTGCCCACGCAGTCGGGGCACCAGCCGTGCTTGCTGTTGTAGGAGAACAGGCGCGGGTCGAGCTCGGCGTACGAGGTCGCGCAGACCGGGCAGGCGCGCTTGGCCGAGAACACCAGCAGCTGGCCGATGGCGGCCGTGGGCTGGCCGTCGGCCAGCGCCGCGCGCAGGCCGTTGAGCTGGCTGAGCACGTGCACCACGCCCTTGCCGTGCTCGAGCGCCTGGGCCAGTGCCTCGCGCAGCCGGCCTTCGTTGGCCGGCGTCACGTCCAGGCTGGCCACGGGCAGCTCGATCGTGTGTTCCTTGAAGCGGTCGATGCGCGGGAAGCCCGTGGTCGGCAGGAAGTTGCCGTCCACGCGCAGGTGCGTGTAGCCGCGCGGCCGCGCCCAGTCCGCCAGTTCGGTGTAGACGCCCTTGCGGTTGACGACCAGCGGCGCCAGCAGGCCCACGTGCTGGTCGCGGAACTGGCGCAGCAGCTGGGCCGCGATGCTGTCGGGCGTCTGCGGCTGCACGGGCGCGTCGTCCTTCACGCAGTGCTGGATGCCGAGCTTGACGTAGAGCAGGCGCAGGAAGTGCCAGACCTCGGTGGTGGTGCCCACCGTGGACTTGCGGCCGCCGCGCGACAGGCGCTGTTCGATCGCCACCGTCGGCGGGATGCCGTAGACCGCGTCGACCTCGGGCCGGCCAGCCGGCTGCACGATGCTGCGCGCATAGGCGTTCAGCGATTCGAGGTAGCGGCGCTGGCCTTCGTTGAACAGGATGTCGAAGGCCAGCGTGGACTTGCCCGAGCCGCTGACGCCCGTGACCACGTTGAAGCTGCCGCGCGGGATCTGCACCGACAGCGCCTTGAGGTTGTGCTCCTTGGCGTTGACGATCTCGATGGCCGCGCTGGGCGGCGCGGCATAGCGCGCGGCCGGCTCGGCGACCAGGAGCGGCTGGCCCGGCTGCATCGCCGCCTCGTACTCGCGCAGCGCGGCGCCCGTGTGCGAGCTCGGATGCTCGCGCACCTGCTCGGGCGTGCCCGTGGCCACCACGAGGCCGCCGCCGTCGCCGCCTTCGGGGCCCATGTCGATGAGCCAGTCGCTGGCGCGGATCACGTCCAGGTTGTGCTCGATCACGACCAGCGAATGGCCGGCGTCGAGCAGCTTGCGCAGCGCGCGCATGAGCTTGGCGATGTCGTCGAAGTGCAGGCCCGTGGTCGGCTCGTCGAACAGGAACAGCGTGCCCTTGCGCGCAAGGTTCTGGCGCGAGGGCGCGGCGTTCTTCGCCGCCTCGGCCAGGAAGCCCGCGAGCTTGAGCCGCTGCGATTCGCCGCCCGACAGCGTGGGCACGGGCTGGCCCAGCTTCACGTATTCCAGGCCCACGTCCACGATGGGCTGCAGCGCGCGCACGACCTCACGGTCGTGCTCGAACACCTGCACGGCCTCGCTGACGGTGAGCTCCAGCACGTCGGCGACGCTGAAGGGCCGGCGCCTGGCGTTGGCCGCGTCGCGGCGCTCGATGTGCACTTCCAGGATCTCGGGCCGGTAGCGCTTGCCGTCGCAGTCCGGGCAGCGCAGGTAGACGTCCGACAGGAACTGCATTTCCACGTGCTCGAAGCCCGAGCCGCCGCAGGTCGGGCAGCGCCCGTCGCCGCTGTTGAAGCTGAACTTGGAGGCCGTGTAGCCGCGCTGGCGCGCCAGCGGCGCATCGGCGAACAGCGCGCGGATCGCATCCCAGGCGCCCACGTAGCTGGCCGGGTTGGAGCGCGCGGTCTTGCCGATCGGCGACTGGTCCACGTAGACCACGTCGGCCAGGTGGTCGGCGCCGAGCAGGCGGTCGTGCAGGCCGGGCGATTCGGTGGCGCGGCCGAAATGCCGCACCAGCGCGGGCGCCAGCACGTCCTGGATCAGCGTGGACTTGCCCGAGCCGCTGACGCCGGTCACGCAGACCAGGCGCTGCAGGGGGATGTCGACCGTCACGTCGCGCAGGTTGTGCTCGCGCGCGCCTTCGAGGATCAGGCGCGGCGTGTTGTCGCCCACCGCGCGGCGCTGACCGATGCCGATCTGCCTGCGTCCGCCCAGGTACTGGCCCGTGAGCGTGTCGGCCTGGCGCAGCTGCGCCGTGCTGCCGTCGAACACGATGCTGCCGCCGCGCGCGCCGGGGCCCGGGCCCATGTCGATCATGCGGTCGGCCGCGAACATCACGGCCGGGTCGTGCTCCACCACCACCAGCGTGTTGCCCGCGTCGCGCAGGCGCTGCATGGCCTCGATGATGCGGTGCATGTCGCGCGGGTGCAGGCCGATGCTGGGCTCGTCGAGCACGAACAGCGTGTTGACCAGCGAGGTGCCCAGCGCGGTCGTCAGGTTGATGCGCTGCACCTCGCCGCCCGACAGCGTGCGGCTCTGGCGGTCCAGCGTGAGGTAGCCGATGCCCACGTCGCACAGGTAGCGCAACCGCGTGGTGATCTCCTCGAACAGCAGGCGCAGGGCCTGGGCCTCGCCCTGGTCGGCGGACCGGGTGCTGCCCGAGAGCCGGTCGAAGAAGCGGCGCAGGCGTTCGATCGGCAGCAGCATAAGGTCGTGCAAGGTCAGGCCCGGCAGCGCCTCGAGCTGCGCGCGCGACCACTGCACGCCCCGCGGCATGAAGCGCTGGGCCGGTTCGAGCACGGCGTCCGCATCGTCCTTGCTGCCCAGGCGCCACAGCAGGCTCTCGGTCTTGAGCCGCGCGCCGCCGCAGGTCTCGCACGGCGTGTAGCTGCGGTACTTGGACAGCAAGACGCGGATGTGCATCTTGTAGGCCTTGCTCTCCAGGTACTCGAAGAAGCGCTTGACGCCGAACCAGTGCTGGTTCCACTTGCCGTTCCAGTTCGGCGAGCCGTGGATGACCCAGTGCTTCTGCTCGGGCGTCAGCTGCTTGTAGGGCGTGTCGCGCGGGATGCCGGCAGCCTCGGCGTGGCGCATGAGATCGTCCTGGGCCTCCTGCCAGGCGGGGGTCTGCATCGGCTTGATGGCGCCGGCACGCAGCGTCATCTTGTCGTTCGGGATGACCAGGTCGTAGTCCACGCCGATCACGCGGCCGAAGCCTCGGCAGGCCTCGCAGGCGCCGACCGGCGAGTTGAACGAGAACATCGAGGGGATCGGGTCGGCGTAGCGCAGGTCGCTGTCGGGGCAGTGCAGGCCCGTGGAGAAGCGCCAGATCTCGGGCGCGGCCTCGGCATCGGCCGCGAGCGCATAGACGTTGAGCCGGCCGGCGCCTCTCTTGAGCGCGGTCTCGATGGCCTCGACCGCGCGCACGCGCTCGGTGCCGGCCAGGCGGAAGCGGTCGGCCACCACGTCCAGCAGCTTGCGCGGGCCGGCCGGCGTGGCCACCTCGCGCTCGGCCTGGACGCGCGTGAAGCCGCTGGCCGACAGCCATTCGGCCACCTGCTCGGCCGTGGTGCCGGCCGGCAGTTCGACCGGGAAGGTCAGCACCAGCCGCGGATCGCCCTGCGCCGCCGCGCGCCGCTGCAGCTCGGCAAAGATGCTGTCGGGCGAATCGTGGCGCACGGGCTGCGCCGTCACCTTGTCGAACAGCTGACCGGCACGTGCGAACAGCAGCTTCAGGTGGTCATTGAGCTCGGTCATCGTGCCGACCGTGGAGCGCGACGAGCGCACCGGGTTGGTCTGGTCGATCGCGATGGCCGGCGGCACGCCCTCCACGCGGTCCACCGAGGGCTTGTCCATGCGGTCCAGGAACTGGCGCGCATAGGCCGAGAAGGTCTCGACATAGCGGCGCTGGCCTTCCGCATAGAGCGTGTCGAACACCAGGCTGGACTTGCCCGAGCCGCTGGGCCCGGTCACCACCGTCAGCTCGCCGGTGCGGATGTCGAGGTCCAGGTTCTTGAGGTTGTGCTGGCGCGCGCCGCGGATGGCGATGGTTCCCTGGGACATGGCGTATGGGGGTGGCAGACGTGGAAGGCGGGGGATTGTAGGAACGCGTTCCGATCCGCGCTTGGGGCGTGCAAATGTTCACAAAGACCGTCCGGGTCTTCCGCAAAGCAGGCCTGCAGCCCCTCGTCGCTGCCCGCCGCGTCGACTTCTTCACAAGTGGACTTCCCAGAAGTTTTCACAATTCATTGCATACAAACCAAACGGCAATAGGTACTGAATATGAGCAAATCCATCCTTCACCCGCAACTGTCCAAAATCGCCCTGCTGTGCGCAGGCGTGGTGCTGTCATCGGCCGCAGCGGCCACCACCGTCACGCTGAATCCGCTCATCACCGGCGCTGCACCGACCGGCAGCGTGGCAGGCGGTCTGTCCGGCACCTGGTACAAAGTGCAGAACGACGCGCACTTCAGCAACCAGCTCTACACCGACGAGAACGGCACGACCCAGGCCATCGGCGCCTACGGTTGGGGCACCGGCATCTGGTCCACCAGCGACATCGGCGGCATCGTCTCGGGCAGCAATCCCTATGTGACCAAGACCGCGACCAGCACGGGCCAGGTCAGCTACGCCAACAACATCTACAACAACACCCAGGCCAGCGGCGCCTACGGCGTCTGGGGCGAGGACTACCAGCGCGCGCTGGCGCCCATCGTCGGCGGCGCGAACGGCTGCCCTCTGCAGACGGAGGCCGAGAGCCTCGCGCACTGCGGCGGCGAGTTCAACTACGCCGCCGTGTTTTCCGGCTACCTCTACGTGGGTGTTGCAGGGGTCTACGATTTCGGTGTCTTCGCCGATGACGGCTTCACCTTCACGCTGACCGGCCTGGACGCCAGCCTGGGCATGGCACACGACACCCTGGCAGGCAGCAGCGGGCGCGGCCTGTACGAGCTGTCGGCCATGAATGGCATCGACGAGTTGTACCTGCAACAGGGCTACTACGGCATCGACATCACCTATTTCAACCGTCTGGAAGCCGGCGTGATCGACCTGGGTTGGCGCGGCCCGGGTGCCACCGCCTGGACGTCCATCGACAAGAGCAATCTGTACAACCAGGTACCGGAACCCACCTCGGTGGCGCTGTTCAGCGCCGCCCTGCTGGGACTGGGGGGCATGCGCCGGCGCAGCCAGTCGACCGCGCGGTCGGTGGCATGACCCGGGCGCCCGGCCAGCGCCGCGCCCGCTCGCGCCTGCAGGCCTGCCTCGCAGCGCTGTTGCTGGCCAGTTGCGCATTGCCCAGTTGGGCCGACCGCTACGGACAGGCAATCGCCGAAGCGCGCGCCGGCCAGTACGACAGCGCCCTCGCCACGCTGCAGGATCTGCTGGCGCAGAACCCGCGCCGTCTCGACGTACGGCACGACCTGATCGCCGTGCAAAGCTGGGCCGAACGGCACGAAGAGGCGCTGGCCAGCAGCCGCACGCTGCGCCTGGGCGCCTCCACACCAGACTATGTGCTGGCCGCCATCGGCAAGTCGGCCCTGAGCCGCAACGACGGTGCACGCGCAGCCCAGGCCTATGGGCTGCTGGCGCAGCGCCGTCCGCGCAGTGCCGATGCCGCATTGGGCGCGGGCCTGGCGCTGCTGGCCGATGGCAAGCCGGCCCAGGCCGATGCGCAGCTGCGCCGCACGCTGGTGCTGGCGCGACAGGATGTGCCCATGCTGCAGTCGGCCTTCACGGCCTTGCAGGCCCGCGGCGAAGACCCGCGCGCCCGCCCCTTCGGCGAACGTCTGCTGGCCCTGGGCGTGCAGCCTCCCGTCGTGGCCGCGCCTGCTGCGGCGGCCACGCCGGCAGCGCCTGCACCAGCACCTGCGGCAGTTGCAGCACCGGCCCCCGCGCCGGCGCCCACGCTGGCCGATGCCCAGGCCACGAACGGCCGCCACATCCGCGAAGCCATCGAGGTGCTGGACAGCGACTTCACGCCGGCGCGCCATGCCCCGATCGACGCCGCGTTGACCGAAAACGCCGGGCTCATCATCGAGGCCCGCCAGCAAGGCGCCAGCGATGTGCTGCTGCGCCTGCGCCGCGACCGCACCGTCGCGCTGCGCCAGCGTGGCCGGGCAGAAGAAGCCCTGGCGTTGTTCCGCGAGCTCGAAGCCGAGGGTGTGCAGCCCGGCTACGTCGCGCTGGCCGCGGCAGATGCACAGCTGCAACTGCGCCAACCGGCCGAAGCGCGTGCGCTGTACCGCCGCGTTCTGCAGCAGGAGCCGACCAACGCCGCGGCCCGCTCCGGCCTGATCTTCGCGGAGGTCGAGGCCGAGAACTTCCCCGGCGCCGAAGCCGTGTCGCAAGACCAGCTGCGCGACAGCGGCGCCAGCGTCTCCGCGCGCCGGACCGACATCATGCTGATGCGCTTCGCCGACCGCCTGAACGAAGCCGAGGTGGCGCTGAACACCTTGCAGGCCGAACTGCCCGACGACGCCGGCCTGTGGCTCGACCAGGGCGAGCTGCTGGCGCGGCGCGGCCTGCCCCGTGCCGCTGCGGAACGCTTCCAGGCGGTGCTGAACCGCTCGCCCGACAACATCCGCGCACGCGTGGGCCTGGCCGAAGCCATCTGGGCCCAGGGCGACATCGCCCAGGCCCGCACGGCCGTCGAGAACCTGCAGCGCAGCGCCCCCGAACACCCTGCCGTGCAACGCCTGGTGCGCGCCTGGGAGCGCAGCAAGCGCCCCCTGCTGGTCAGCGGCGCCACGCGCGGCCTGGGCCGGGGCCACGTGGCCGGCAACAACGACCTGATCTGGGAATCCACGCTGTACAGCGGCACGTTCGGCGACGGCCAGCGCGTCTACGCCAACCACCATCTGGCGCGCGCAAGCTTCGACGACAACTCGGCCAAGCATGAGCGCGTCGGCATGGGCATCGAAATCACGCGGCGCGACTGGCAGGCGAGCCTGGAGGTCGGACGGGACCTGCGCAACGGCGCAGACGCCTATTGGTCCATCGCTGGCAGCCGCCAGTTCGGCGACCATTTCTCGGTGCGCGCCCGGCATGACAGCCAGACCAACGACTTTCCGCTCAAGGGCCGCATGCCGGACGCGGAGAACTACCTGAACGCGCCCCGCTACCTGCATGCCAGCAAGAGCCTGGTTGGCGCGGCCTACCAGTGGAACGAATCGCGGCGCATCGCCGCCGACCTGGCCTACTACGACTTCAACGACGGCAACCGCCGCAAGTCGCTGGCCGCCAGTTGGACCGAGCGCCTCTACAGCGGCTACGGCAAGACGCTGGACCTGCAGCCGGCCTTCTACGCCAGCACCAATACCCTGCGCGACGCGATCTACTTCAACCCGGCGCGCGACATGGCCCTGTCGGTAACGCTCGCCGGCGACTGGCTGACCTGGCGCCGCTACGACAGGAGTTTCAACCAGCGCGCCGCCATCACCATCGGCAGCTACAAGCAGTTCAGCGACGTGCACGCCCCGGGCGGCGGCTGGATGCGCGAAGACTACGGCTGGAACTTCTTCCATGACCTGCGCTACGAGCACGAGTGGAACATCGGTCCCGACTTCTCGACCCGCTACGGCGTCGGCACGCGCCGCTTCCCGTACGACGGCGTCTACGAGACCAAGGGCTACATCTACCTGCACGCCACCTGGCGCTTCTGACCCACAGGAGAGACCCGCATGGACTTCGACCTGGGCCGCAGCATCGGCTGGCTGTTCGACTTCACCTTCTACTACCCGCTGTTCATGTCCTATGTGTGGATGTGCGGCGGCCTGTACTACTACTTCCACTACGAGCGCAAGGATCCGGCCTACGACCAGCCGCCGCCCCTGCCCTCCTACCCGCCGGTCAGCGTGTTCGTGCCCTGCCACAACGAGGCGGCCAATCTGCACGAGACCGTGGCCGCCCTGCGCGCTCTGAACTACCCCGAGTTCGAGATCCTGCTCATCGACGACGGCAGCACCGACGCCACGCCGGCCCTGATCGACCGCTACGCGCGCGAGGACAGCCGCATCCGCGCGATCCACCTGGCCGCCAACCAGGGCAAGGCCGTGGGGCTCAACACGGCCGCCGCGCTGGCCCGCTACGACTACTTCCTGTGCATCGATGGCGACTCCATCGTCGACCCGCACTGCCTGCGCTGGATGATGCGCCAGCTGCTGTCCAGCCCGCGCGTGGGCGCCGTGAGCGGGAACCCGCGCATCCGCACGCGTTCCACGCTGCTGGGCCGCATCCAGGTGGGCGAGTTCTCGTCCATCATCGGCCTGATCAAGCGCGCCCAGCGGACCTACGGCAAGGTGTTCACGGTGTCCGGCGTGATGGTGTGCTTCCGCCGCGCGGCGCTGCACGATGCCGGCTACTGGAACCCCGACGCGCTGACCGAGGACATCGACATCAGCTGGCGTCTGCAATTGCGCCACTGGGACGTGCGCTTCGAGCCCGCCGCGCTGTGCTGGATCCTGATGCCCGAAACCTTCCGTGGCCTGTGGCGCCAACGCCTGCGCTGGTCCATGGGAGGCACGCAGGTGCTGTTCGGCAGGCGCTCCGTGTTCGGCCAGTGGCGGCACCGCCGCATGATCCCGGTCTACATCGAGTACTTCACGAGCGTGCTGTGGGCCTACACCATGGCCGCGGTGATCCTGCTCTGGATCGCGGGCCTGTTCGTGCAGATCCCCGCGCCCTGGCATGTCAACACGCTGATCCCGGGCTGGCACGGCGTTGTGATCGGCACCACCTGCCTGCTGCAGTTCGCCGTGTCCATGTTCCTGGACCGCCGCTACGAGCAGGGCCTGGGCCGCAACTACTACTGGATGATCTGGTACCCGCTGGCGTTCTGGATCCTCAACGTCTTCACCACCCTGGTGGCCGTGCCGCGCGTGATTCTGCGCGGCAGCAGGCGCGCCACCTGGGTCAGCCCGGACCGCGGAATCCGGGCGCAACAGTAAGCAATGCAAAGAGAGCCAGACATGAGCAGTCTTTCCATCGAACTGGACCAGCGCCCCACGAATCCGCTCATCATCGAGCGTCCGGATCTGCAGAGCGGCAACCAGCGCGCGGTGTTCGGCGTGCTGACCGCGGTGTTCTGGGTGCTGTGGGTGGTGCTGTGGCTGCCGCTCATCACGGTGCTCGGCTGGGCCTTCTTCGGCTACCAGTTCAAGTTCCACATGATCGATCTGGACGGCTATGCCAGCTCCCTGGGCGTGCTGGGCATCTACGCACTGGTGATCCTGCTGCTGGGCGGCGGCCTGCTGGCCTGGGCCAAGTACAACCACCTGCGCTTTCGCGGCGTGGACCGGCGCAAGGGCTTCGCACCACCCACGCCGGCCGACCTGGCCGCCATCCATGGCCGCCTGCCTGAAGAAGTCGCGCAGTGGCAACGCATGAACATCGTCACCGTGCACCACGACGACGAAGGGCGCATCGTGCGCGTGGAATGAAAAAGGCCCGGTCGAACCGGGCCTTTTCACTCGGGGCGCGCCGCGCCTCTCAATCGTTGGCGTAGATGTCGTTGTCCTTGGTCTCCTTGACGAACAAGGTACCGATGACCAGCGTGACGGCCGCAATGATGATGGGGTACCACAGGCCGTTGTACATGTTGCCAGTCTGCGCCACGATGGCCAGCGCGGTGGCGGGCAGCAGGCCGCCGAACCAGCCGTTGCCGATGTGGTACGGCAGGCTCATCGAGGTGTAGCGGATGCGGGTCGGGAACATCTCGACCAGCATGGCGGCGATCGGGCCGTAGACCATGGTCACGAGGATCACCAGGTAGACCAGGATCACGATGGTCAGGGAAGTGTTCATCTTGGCCGGGTCGGCCTTGGCCGGGTAGCCCGCGGCCTGGAGGTCGTCGGCCACGGCCTTCTTGAGCGCCGAGTCCTTGGCCTTCAGTTCGTCGGCCGCCAGGCCCGCCGCGTTGTAGCTCGTGATGAGCTGCTCGCCGATCTTGATGGTCGCCGGCGCGCCGGCCGGGCCGGCCACGTTCTCGTAGCTGACCGAACTGGCCGACAGCACTTGCTTGGCGATGTCGCAGGAACTCGTGAACTTGGACGTGCCCGTGGGATTGAACTGGAACGAGCATTCCTTGGGGTCGGCCGTCACGACGACCTGGTTCTTGGCCTGGGCCGCGGCCAGATCGGGGTTGACGGCCTTGGTCAGCGCGTTGAACACCGGGAAGTAGGTCAGCACGGCCAGCAGGCAGCCGGCCATGATGATGGGCTTACGGCCGATCTTGTCCGACAGGATGCCGAAGATCACGAAGAAGGGCGTGGCGACGACCAGCGCGACGGCGATCAGGATGTTGGCCGTGGGGCCGTCGAGCTTGAGCGCACCCGTCAGGAAGAACAGCGCGTAGAACTGGCCCGTGTACCAGACGACGGCCTGGCCGGCCGTCAGGCCCACCAGCGCCAGGATCACGATCTTGAGGTTGCGCCACTGGCCGAAGGACTCCGACAGCGGCGCCTTGGAGACCTTGCCCTCGGCCTTCATCTTGAGGAAGGCCGGCGACTCGTTCATGGACAGCCGGATGTAGACCGACACGCCCAGCAGCAGGATGGAGACCAGGAAGGGAATGCGCCAGCCCCATTCCGCAAAGGCCGTCTCGCCGATGGCCGTGCGCACGCCCAGGATCACCAGCAGCGACAGGAACAGGCCCAGCGTGGCCGTGGTCTGGATCCACGAGGTGTAGAAACCGCGCTTGCCCGGCGGCGCGTGCTCGGCCACGTAGGTGGCTGCACCGCCGTACTCGCCGCCCAGCGCCAGGCCTTGCAGCATGCGCAGGATGATCAGGATGATGGGCGCCGCCACGCCGATGCTGGCGTAGGTGGGCAGCAGGCCGACGATGAAGGTCGACAGGCCCATCAGCAGGATGGTGACGAGGAAGGTGTACTTGCGCCCGATCATGTCGCCCAGGCGCCCGAACACCAGCGCGCCGAAGGGGCGCACGATGAAGCCGGCCGCGAAGGCCAGCAGCGAGAAGATGGTGCGGGAGGCCGGATCCAGTGCCGAGAAGAACTGGTTGCCGATGATCACGGCCAGCGTGCCGTAGAGGTAGAAGTCGTACCACTCGAACACCGTGCCGATGGACGAGGCAAAGATGACCTTGCGCTCCTCCTTGGTCATGGGGCGGCTGGCCTCGACCGGCTTGCCCCCTTGCATTGTGGCTGCCATTGCGTTGTCTCCTGTTGTAGCCGGCCCCGGGACGGGGCCCGGGCGCATTCTTGGAGTGCGCACTGACCCCTCTCTGACACCGGGCCAACGGATTCTTACAACTCGGGTACTAACCCGCAGGCACCGTTTCAGAATGTGGGTCGTACGACCTCAATGGCTCCACATGCGCCGGTGCAGCTGCCGCAGCGACCACCAGACGGAGCCGGCGACGAACGGAATCGCAAGCGCCGCCGTGCTCTCGGCCGACCAGGGCCAGCCCAGCTTCTGCGCGCCCTTGGCCAGGTAGCTGACCAGGCCGACGATGTAGTAGGTGATGGCCGCCACCGACAGGCCCTCGACCGTGGACTGCAGCTTGAGCTGCAGGTCCTGCCGCTTGTTCATGGTCGCCAGCAGCGCCTGGCTGCTCTGCTGCTGCTCGATCTCCACGCGCGTGCGCAACAGGTTGCTGATGCGTGAGACCCGTTGCGACAGTGCGTCCTGCCGGCGCGCCGCCCATTCGCAGGTCTTGCGCGCGGGCGTCAGCCGCCGGTCCATGAACTCGGCGATCGTCTGCAGGCCGGCGCGGCGCACCTCGGCGATGTCGGCGATGCGGCTGTCCATGAGTTCGAAATAGGCGCTGCTGGCCGAGAAGCGCGAGTGCGTGGCCGCGTGCTGGCTCTCGACCTGGCCGGCCAGCCGCGTGAGGCGGTCCAGCAGCGCGGGCTCGGCGTCGCGGTCGGCACTGCGGATGGCCTCGGCCAGCGCCGCGAGTTCGCCCTCGGCGCTGGCCAGCACGGCGCTGGCGCGGCGTGCCGCGGGCAGGCCCAGCATGGCGACCATGCGGTAGGTCTCGATCTCCAGCAGCCGCTGCACGAGCCGCCCCAGGCGGCGCGTGGACAGGCTGCCCACGCGCAGCAGCATGCGCGAACTGCCGTCGGCATGGATCGTGAAGTCGGTGTAGACCTCGGCCAGCCCGCCCGCCAGGCTGGAGCCGACCTGCTGGTCCTCGTGCAGCCAGTGGCGCGCCAGCGCCTCGACCTCGCCGTCATGCGCGGACAGCACCCACAGGTTCAGGTGCGACAGGCATTGCCCGGGCAACGCGGCCAGCCAGTCCTGCGGCGCCTGGGCGGCGGCGCTGTCCGCCACGCGCCCGGCCACCGGCGGGGTCGCCATGGGCAGCATGAAGGTCCAGGTCACGAACTCGGTGTGCAGCTCCCAGCGCAGGCGCAGCGGCCCCAGGCTCGCGCGCAGGTGCGTGGTGTTGTCGTCCGGCAACGGCTGGTGGTGGTCGCGCAGCAGGGCCGCCAGGTGGGCGCGGCTCGCGGCCCGGCCTGCGGCGTCGGCCAGCATGACCACGTGGGTGATGGCCAGCGGCGCCGCCAGGGCCTCGGGCGGCCGGGCATGGACTTCGTTGTGCAGCAGGGCCCGGTCTGGGTGCTGGTGGAGCGCGGAGGAAGGCAGCATCGTGGCGCGATTCTGCCTGCGCCTGGTGGCCGGACTAAGGCTGGCGGTCGAGTGCCGAGGGGCGCCGCGGCGCCTCGTCCCAGGCGCTGGTAGAGAACCAGGCATCGCCTTCGAGGTAGGCACGCAACATGGGCAGCGCGTCCAGCCCCCAGAACACGCGGCCGTCCACCACCAGCGCGGGCACGCCGAACACGCCGGCCGCCGTGGCCGCCTCGGTGTTGGCGCGCAGCCGGGTCTTCACGGCCTCGCCGGCCGGATCGCGCACCGGTGCCAGTTCGGCCGCCAGCTGCTGCAGGCGCTCCGGCGCATTGGCGTCCGCGCCGCCGCGCCAGACATGGCGGAACACGGTCTCGCAGACGTAGCGGTTGGGCTGCGGGCCGGCGCCGCAGGCCAGCGCCAGGCGCAGCAGCGGCAGGGGTGCGAACGGGTGCTCGGCCGGCAGCGCCATGGGCACGCCGTGCTGGTGCGCCAGCCACAGCACCTGGCGGTAGATGAAGCTGCGCTTGGCCGGAATCTCGGCCGGGCCGCGCAGGCCGTGTTCGCGCAGCACGGCGCCCAGCAGCACGGGCTTGTACTGCACCTGGACGCTCAGGCCCTGCAGCGCCACGGGCAGCGTCTCGAACGCCAGGTAGGCGTAGGGCGACAGGAAGTCCAGGTAGAAGTCGATCTGTTTCATGCCACGGCCTCGCTTGCGCGCTCCAGCACCAGCCGCCATACCGCGCGCCGCGCCGCGTCGTCCATGCGCGACCAGCCGGCGATCTCCTCGAGCCGGCGCAGGCAGCCCTCGCACAGGCCGTCGGCCCCCATGCGGCAGACCGAGACGCAGGGCGAGCTCACGTCGCCGGCCGCGGCCAGCATGCGCGGGCCGCGCCGCAGCAGGGCCTGGGCGGGCGTCATGGGTTCTGCACCACGTCGGCCACGGGCGCGCCGGTCAGCGCCTCCAGATCCTGCGGGCGCAGCTTGAATACGCCGTGCGGGTGGCCGGCCGCAGCCCAGATCTCCTCGAAGCGGAACAGCTCGCGGTCGATCAGCGTGACCGGCGGCGTGGCATGCGCGAGCGGCGCCACGCCGCCGATGGAGAAGCCGGTCCGGCTCTTGACGAACTCGGCGTCGGCGCGGCCGGTCTTGCCGACCAGCGCATCGACCTTCTTCTCGTCCACGCGCCGGTCGCCCGAGGTCACGACCAGCACGGCCGCGTCGTCGCTCTTGCGCCGGAAGATGATGCTCTTGGCGATCTGCCCGACCGCGATGCCCAGCGCATCGGCGGCCTGCTGGGCCGTGCGCGCGGCATCGTCCAGCATGCGCGGCGCATGCGGGTGCGCCTTGTCCTGCAATGCGCGCGCCACGCGCTGCACGCCCTCGGGCAGTGCCGTCAATTCAGCTCCACACACGGTTGGATTCCTCAGTTCGAAACACGTTTGACCAGGAACAGGCTGGCGCCCATGGCCATGCCATTCCATCGCTTTTCTCCAATCAGCCGCAGCGCTTGGTGCGGATCGCCTTGGACACGCGCGAGTGCGGCTCGCGGCCCAGCACCTCGCTGATGTAGATGCCGGCGTCGATGAGCTTGTCCAGATCGATGCCGGTCTCGATGCCCATGCCGTGCAGCAGGTAGACCACGTCCTCGGTCGCCACGTTGCCGGTGGCGCCCTTGGCATAGGGGCAGCCGCCCAGGCCGGCCACCGAGGACTGGAAGTTCCAGACCCCCATCTCCAGGCTGGCCAGCGTGTTCGACAGCGCCTGGCCGTAGGTGTCGTGGAAGTGGCCCGCGATGTCGTCGATGCCGTAGTGCGCCAGCGTCGCCTCGATGGCGCGCCGCACCTTGACCGGCGTGCCCACGCCGATGGTGTCGGCCACGTCCACGCGCTGCACGCCGATGCCCTTCATGAGCCCCGCCAGGTAGCCCACCTTCTCGGGCGCGATCTCGCCCTCGTAGGGGCAGCCCACCGTGCACGACATGGCGCCGCGCACGGCGATGCCCTTGGCGCGCGCCGCCTCCACCACGGGCGCGAAGCGTTCGATGCTCTCGGCGATCGAGCAGTTGATGTTCTTCTGGCTGAAGGCCTCGCTGGCCGCGCCGAAGACCACGATCTCGTCGGGCCACTCGGCGCGCGGCGCGGCGATGGCGGCCTCGAAGCCCTTGAGGTTGGGCGTCAGCACCGAGTAGCGCACGCCGTCCTGGCGCTGGATGCCGTGCATGACCTCCGCGTTGTCGGCCATCTGCGGCACCCACTTGGGGCTCACGAAGCTCGTCACCTCGATCTCGCGCAGGCCGGCTTCCTGCAAGCGGTGCACGAGGCCGATCTTGGCCTCGGCCGGCACCGGCTGCTTCTCGTTCTGCAGGCCGTCGCGCGGGCCGACGTCGATGATCTTCACGCGGGTGGGGAGCGTCATGGGTCTGTCTCTCGGGGTTGCTGCGGGCAAGCCCGCAAGCCTAGCGCATCGCGCGGCACCTGGTCGGCCAACCGGGTATCGGATCGTGCCAGCCGGCCCGGCGCGCCGTCAGTCCATGGGCACGGCGTGCGCGATGCCGAAGCGCCGGGCCAGCGCGGCCAGGGGCCTGTCCAGCGTCCACAGCCGGGCACCCGGCGTGATCAGCGTGGAGGCCAGCAGCGTCATGTCGACCAGGCCGCAGCCCAGGCCGTACAGCCTCTCGCGCTCCACGAAGGCCATGACCTCCGCCGTGCTGCTCGGCGCGGCCTGCCGCAGTTGCCCCAACGCGGCCAGCGTGCGGGCGCGCGGCGCGGGCGGCGCGGGCGGCGCGGGCGGCGTGCCGCATGCCAGTTCGAGCAGCACCATGGGATGCGTCAGCGCCTGGTCCGCTTCGAGCAGTTCGACCAGGGCCGCGTGGCGCGCCCGGAAATGCGCGACCCAGACCGAGGTATCGACCAGCACCGTCATGGCGTGGCGGATTCGCCGCGGCGCCGGGGCACCTGCTGCATCCGCGGCGCCTGCCCGCCCAGCGCCGCCAGGCGCTTGGCCGCCTGCACGCGCACGAAGGTGCGCATGGCCTCACGGAACAGGTCGGCCTTGTCCATGTCGGGGTCGGCCACTTCCAGCGCCTGTGCGTAGAGATCGTCGTCGATGGTCACGGTGGTTCGCATGGCATGCCCGCATCTGAAAAGATGCCATGATGCATCAAATGAAGCATCCACCCTCTCCAGATGGCCGCGCTGCCGTGCTGCGCACCGCCCTTGGCCTGCAGCCCCATCCCGAAGGCGGCGACTTCCGCGAGTGGTTCCGCTCGGCCGCCAGCGTGCAGGCCGACGGTGGCCGCCCGCCCCGCTGCGCGCTGACCAGCATCGACTTCCTGCTCGAACGCGGCCAGTTCTCGGCCTGGCACCGCGTGGCCTCCGACGAAGCCTGGCACCTGCTCGAAGGCGGGCCGCTGCGGCTGTGGCTGCTGCCGCCGGACCTGTCGCGCCTCACGCACGTGGACCTCGCGCCCGTGGACGAAGCCGGCCACGCGCCGCGCCACGTGGTGCCGGCGCAATGGTGGCAGGCCGCCGAGCCGCTCGGCGCCTTCGCCTATGTGGGCGCGACCGTGGGGCCGGGCTTCGACTTCGCCGATTTCAGCTTCGGCCGCGACGACGCAGCCCTGTGCGCGCAGCTGCAGCAGCAGCCCGGCGGGCTGGTCCGGCTGCTGTGAGCCTCAATACCCGCGCTCCGGGTCCACCACGCCGGCCACCGCCTCGCCGCGCGCCAGTGCCGTGATCTTGCCGGCGATCTGCGCGATCGACTCGCGCCGCAGCGTGCGCGCCGAGCCGTGCGGCGTGATGCTGATCTTGGGGTGCTGCCAGAACGGGTGCGCGGCCGGCAGCGGCTCGGTCTCGAACACGTCGAGCAGGGCACCGGCCAGCTTGCCGCTGTCGAGCAAGGGGATCAGGTCGTCCTCGACCAGGTGGCCGCCGCGCGCGATGTTGATGAGGTAGCCGCCCGGCCGCAGCGCCGACAGCGTGGTCCTGTTCAGGATGCCGCGCGTGGCGTCCGTCAGCGGCAGCAGGTTGACCAGCACGCGCGTGCCGACCAGGAAGTCGCCCAGCCGCGCCTCGCCCGCGAAGGTGCGCACGCCTTCGATCTCCTTGCGCGAACGGCTCCAGCCCAGCACCGGGAACTCGAACTGCGCCACGGCCTTGGCCACGCGCTCGCCCAGCACGCCCAGGCCCAGGATGCCGACCGGGAAGTCCGCGCGCTCGCGCGGCTTGCGGTAGACCCAGCGGCCAGCGCGCGCCTCGGCCTCGTAGACATCGAACTCGCGGAAATGCCGGATCAGCGCATGGCAGACGTACTCGGCCATCTGCACCGACATGCCGGCGTCGTCCAGCCGCACGATGCGCGTGCCGGCCGGGATGTCCAGCTTCATCAGCGCGTCCACGCCCGCGCCGATGTTGAACAGGGCCTGCAGCCTGGGCTGCGCGTCGATGAAGGCCTGCGGCGGCGCCCAGACCACGGCGTAGTCGGCCGCCGCCTGGCCCGGCTCCCAGGCCATGACCTCGGCCTCGGGCAGCGCCTGTTGCAGGCCCTGGACCCAGGGCTCGGGCTTCTCGGGAAGGCAGACGGTGATGCGCATCGGGTTCGAACCTTTGGTGGAAAAAGGTCCGATGCTAACTAGGCGGCCAGCTTGAGCAGCTCCGCCCCCTCGGCCACCTGGTCGCCCGGCGCGTAGAGCAGTTCGGCCACGGTGCCGTCGGCCGGCGCGGCGATGGTGTGCTCCATCTTCATGGCCTCCATCACCGCGAGGGCCTGGCCCTTGGCGACCTTGTCGCCGGCCTTGACCGCGAAAGACACCACCTTGCCCGGCATCGGCGCCGTGAGCCGGCCGCCTTCGGACTGGTGTTCGCCGGCATGGGCCAGCGCATCGGGCAGCAGCACCTGGGTGGCGCCCTGCGGCGCGAACAGGTGCACGGCCTCGCCTTCGCGCACGCAGGCGAGCGTCACGCGCCGGCCGGCGAACTGCAGGTCGATGCGTCCGTCGGCGCGCGTGCCGTAGGCCAGCGCGCCCGTGGTCTCGCCCACGCGCAGCTGCAGCGCGCCGTCGTGCAGCACGCGCAGCTCGGCCGCGCCCTCCTCGCCGTGGAACACGTAGTCGATGCGCCGCAGCATGGGCGTGTAGGCGCGCCAGCCGTCGCGCCGGCTCCAGGGGTCGGCCCAGTTGCCGGGTGCGGACACTGCGGCGGCCTGCTCGGCCTGCAGCAGTTGCGCCACGGCGCCGGCCACGGCCAGGTCGCGGCCGAGCGGCTCCTGGTCGAACAGCACGGCGCTCTCGCGCTGGATCAGCGCGGTATCCAGGTCGGCCTGGGCGAAGGATCGGCTGGCCAGCACGTGGCGCAGAAACTGCACGTTGTTCTGCACGCCCACCACGCGCATGGCGGCCAGCGCCTGGTCCAGCCGCGCCAGCGCCTGTTCGCGCGTGTCGCCGTGCACGATGAGCTTGGCGATCATGGAGTCGTAGAACGGCGAGATCGCATCGCCCTCGCGCACGCCCGAGTCCACGCGCACGGGGCCGCGTTCGAAGCGCACGCAGTCGGGCAGTTGGTACGCATGCAGCGTGCCGGTGGCGGGCAGGAACTGCTTGTCGGGGTTCTCGGCGCAGATGCGCGCCTCGATCGCATGGCCCTGGATGCGCAACTGGTCCTGGCGCAGCGGCAGCGGCTCGCCGCTGGCCACGCGCAGCTGCCATTCCACGAGATCCAGGCCCGTGATGGCCTCGGTGACCGGGTGCTCCACCTGCAGCCGCGTGTTCATCTCCATGAAGAAGAAGTTCATCGTGCCGTCGGGCCGCTGCTCGACGATGAACTCCACCGTGCCGGCGCCCACGTAGCCCACGGCACGGGCCGCGGCCACGGCGGCCTCGCCCATCTGCTGGCGCATGGCGGGCGGCATGCCGGGCGCGGGCGCTTCCTCCAGCACCTTCTGGTGGCGGCGCTGCACCGAGCAGTCGCGCTCGAACAGGTAGACCACGTTGCCCTGCTGGTCGCCGAACACTTGGATCTCGATGTGGCGCGGGCGCTGCACGTACTTCTCGACCAGCACGGCGTCGTCGCCGAAGCTGTTGATGGCCTCGCGCTTGCACGAGGCCAGCGCGGCCGCGAAGTCTTCCGCCTTGTCGACCGCGCGCATGCCCTTGCCGCCGCCGCCGGCGCTGGCCTTGATCAGCACGGGATAGCCGATGCGCTCGGCCTCGCGCGCCAGCAAGGCGGCGTCCTGGTCGGTGCCGTGGTAGCCCGGCACCAGCGGCACGCCGGCCTTCTCCATGAGCTGCTTGGACTCGGCCTTCAGGCCCATGGCCTGGATCGCCGAGGCCGGCGGGCCGATGAAGACCAGGCCGGCCGCGGCGCAGGCCTGGGCGAACTCCTCGTTCTCGCTCAGGAAGCCGTAGCCCGGGTGGATGGCCTGCGCGCCCGTGGCCTGGGCGGCCTCGAGGATGCGCTCCCAGCGCAGGTAGCTGTCCTTGGGCGCGCTGCCGCCGATGTGCACCGCCTCGTCACAGGCCTGCACGTGCTGGGCATCGGCGTCGGCGTCGGAATAGACGGCAACGGTCTGCACGCCCATGCGGCGCGCCGTGGCGGCGACACGGCAGGCAATCTCGCCACGGTTGGCGATCAGGATTTTTTGGAACATGTCTCAGCTACCTTGGGATGCGGTGTTCGAAAAGAGGGAGGCCAGCTTGCGCGCCAGCAGGCGCAGGAACTTGAACAGCACGACCAGCAGCAGCACGCTCAGCACGAGCACGAGCAGCAGGCAGATGCCGAAGAGGACGGGGTGGTGGGTGGCGAGCCAGACGGCCGCCACCACGAGGCCGTCTTCCAACAGGCTCAGGCCCAGGTTGGAGAAGGGTTCCGGCGAGGTGTTGGCCGCCGCGCGCGTGGTGGCCTTGGTGGCGAACGCGGTGGCCGCCAACGAGCCGCCCAGCAGGCCGGCCACGGCCGCCATGGTGCCGCTGTCGGCGCCGAACACGCCGGCCGCCAGCGCCGCGCCGGCCGGGATGCGGATCACGGAGTGCAGCAGGTCCCACAGCGAGTCCAGCCCCGGGATCTTGTCGGCGAAGAACTCCACGAACAGCATGAAGCCGCTGGCCGCCAGCATGGCCGGATGCTGCAGCACCCGCAGGCCCGCGGGCAGCGGCAGCCAGCCCAGCCAGCCCGACATGCCGACCAGGAACACCACCGCGTAGAGCCGGATGCCGCTGGCCCAGCCCAGCACGCCGGCCAGGGCCAGCAGCTGCGCCATGTCCAGCCCGCTGGCGCCCGCCTGCGCGGCGCTGCCGGCCTGGCCCGCCGCCACGCCCAGCCAGGCGGCCAGCGCGTTCCACCAGGAGGCCAGCAGGTCCATGCTCAGCGCGCCGGCAGCCAGGCCGGAGCGCGCTTGTTCAGGAAGGACTGCACGCCCTCGCGCCCCTCGGCGCTGGCGCGGATGTCGGCGATGCCCTCTACCGTGGCCGCGATCAGGCCGGCGTCGATGTCCTTCTCGGCCACGTCCTGCACGAGCTTCTTGCAGGTCTTGACGGCCTCGGGGCCGGCGTTCACGAGGGCCTGCGCGAGTTCGGCCACCTTGGCGTCGAGCGCCTCGGCCGGCACCACGGCATGCACGAAGCCGATGCGCAGGGCCTCGGCCGCATCGAAGCGCTCGGCCGTCAGGAAGTAGCGGTGCGCGGCGCGCGGCCCCATGGCGCGGATCACGTAGGGGCTGATGGTGGCCGGGATCAGGCCCAGCTTGACTTCGGAGAGGCAGTAGCCCGCCGTGTCGCTGGACACCGCGATGTCACAGGCGGCCACCAGGCCCGTGCCGCCGGCATAGGCGTCGCCCTGCACGCGCGCGATGGTCGGCTTGGGGCAGGTGTACAGCACGCGCAGCATCTCGGCGAGCTTGCCGGCATCGAGCAGGTTCTCCGCACGCGTGTAGTCGGCCATGCGGCGCATCCAGTTCAGGTCGGCGCCGGCGCAGAAGGACTTGCCCTCGGCCGCCAGCACGATGCAGCGCACGTCGTCGCGCGCGCCGAGCGCACCGAAGGCCTGGGTCAGTTCGGCGATGAGTTCGTCGTTGAAGGCGTTGCGCACGTCGGCCCGCGTGACCGTGACGGTGGCGACGTGGTTCTGGACGGTGGTGGTGAGCATGGCCATGCGGGCCTCCTTACATGCGGAACACGCCGAACTTCGGCTCGGGGATGGGCGCGTTCAGCGCGGCCGACAGGCCCAGCGCCAGCACGCGGCGCGTGTCGGCCGGGTCGATCACGCCGTCGTCCCAGAGCCGTGCCGTGGCGTAGTAGGGGTGGCCCTGGTGCTCGTACTGGGCGCGGATGGGCGCCTTGAAGGCGGCTTCCTCCTCCGCGCTCCACTGCCCGCCCTTGGCCTCGATGCCGTCGCGCTTGACGGTGGCCAGCACGCTGGCGGCCTGCTCGCCACCCATCACGCTGATGCGCGCGTTGGGCCACATCCACAGGAAGCGCGGCGAGTACGCGCGACCGCACATGCCGTAGTTGCCGGCACCGAAGCTGCCACCGATGACCACCGTGAACTTGGGCACGTTGACGGTGGCCACGGCCGTGACCATCTTGGCGCCGTGGCGCGCGATGCCCTCGTTCTCGTACTTCTTGCCGACCATGAAGCCGGTGATGTTCTGCAGGAACACCAGCGGGATCTTGCGCTGGCCGCACAGCTCGATGAAGTGCGCGCCCTTCTGCGCGGCCTCGGAGAACAGCACGCCCTGGTTGGCGACGATGCCCACGGGCATGCCCTCGATGTGGGCGAAGCCGCAGACCAGCGTGGTGCCGTAGCGTGCCTTGAACTCGGCGAAGGCGCTGTCGTCCACGATGCGGGCGATGACCTCGCGCACGTCGTAGGGCTTGCGCGTGTCGGCAGGGATCACGCCGTACAGCTCCTGCGCCGCGAAACGCGGCGGGCGGCTGGGCTGCAGCGCCAACTGGGGCGTCTTGCTGCGGTTCAGGTGGGCCACGGCCTGGCGCGCCAGTGCCAGCGCATGGGCGTCGTCCTGGGCCAGGTGGTCGGCCACGCCGGACAGGCGCGTGTGCACGTCGCCGCCGCCCAGGTCCTCGGCCGAGACCACTTCGCCCGTGGCCGCCTTCACCAGCGGCGGGCCGGCCAGGAAGATCGTGCCCTGCTCCTTGACGATGATGGATTCGTCGCTCATGGCCGGCACGTAGGCGCCGCCGGCCGTGCACGAGCCCATCACCACGGCGACCTGGGCGATGCCCTGGGCGCTCATGTTGGCCTGGTTGTAGAAGATGCGGCCGAAGTGCTCGCGGTCGGGGAACACGTCGTCCTGGTTCGGCAGGTTGGCGCCGCCCGAATCGACGAGGTAGATGCACGGCAGCTGGTTCTGCTGCGCGATCTCCTGCGCGCGCAGGTGCTTCTTGACCGTCATGGGGTAGTAGGTGCCGCCCTTGACCGTGGCGTCGTTGCACACGATCACGCAGTCCACGCCGCTGACGCGGCCGATGCCACAAATGATGCCGGCACAGGGCGCGCTGTCGCTGCCGTCGCGGTCGGGGTACATGGCCAGCGCGGCCAGCGGCGAGAACTCGAGGAAGGGCGTGCCGGGGTCCAGCAGCATCTGCACGCGTTCGCGCGGCAGCAGCTTGCCGCGCGACTGGTGCTTGGCGCGCGCGGCGGGGCCACCGCCCTCTGCCGTTTGCGCCAGCTTGGCGTGCAGGTCCGCGACGGCCGCGCGCAGCACCTCGGCATTGGCCTGGAACTCCGCGGAGCGGACGTTGAGCTTGGTCTCCAGAACGGGCATGGGGGTCTTGTCTCCAGGAAGAGAACCCGAAGGGTACCCGCTGCGGCCGTGCAATTGCGGCCACAAGGGTTGCAGATCGTGCCAGCGACGCGGCCGCGGGCGGCGCCCCGCGCCGCGCCGTTTCAGGCCGGGGCGGGCGCCGGCTGGGCGCGCATCAGCACGTTCAGTGCATGCGCGCCCGCGGCCAGCGCGGCCTCGTAGCTTTCGCTGGGCTCGGATGCGCGGCGCGCCACCTTGGTCGGGCGGCCGCGGCCATCGGTCTCGGCGAGGGTCCACACGAAGGCGCCCGGCACGGGCTCCTCCACCAGGAGTTGCATGGATGGATGTGTCATCCCGCCATGCTGCGCCGCCTGCCGGCCCGGCGGTGTCGGACAACTGCGCATCCGGTCAGGCTCGCTACCATCCCGGGCCATGCAAACCCTTCCGCTGGCCCAGGTGCTGACGCTGTCGAACGCGCAGACCGTGATCGAGGCCGCCGCCACGCTCGCTTTCGCGGCATCCGGCCTGCTGGCGGCGGCGCGCAAGCGGCTGGATGCCGTGGGCGTGTGCATCGTCTCGGGCCTGGCGGCCTTCGGCGGCGGCACGCTGCGCGACGTGCTGTTGGACCGCCGGCCCTTCTTCTGGGTCGAGCACGCGGGCTGGCTCTGGGCGCTGCTGCTGCTCTGCGTGGCGGCCATGCTGTTCCTGCGCACCCGCCACTTCGCGGCCACCGAGCGCGCCATGCAGTGGCCCGACGCGTTCGGCCTGGGCCTGTTCGCGGCCAGCGGCACGCAGATCGCGCTGCAGGCCGACATGCCGGCCGTGGTCGCCGTGCTGATGGGCACGATGACGGCGGTGTTCGGCGGCGTGCTGCGCGACATCGTCTGCAACGAGATCCCGCGCGCCTTCAGCGACCACCAGCCCTACGCCGTCTGCGCCTTCATGGGCGCCTGGGTGGTGGTGCTGGGGCACCGGCTGGCGATGGACGACTGGCTCGGCATGGTGGCGGGCGCCAGCACCGCCCTGCTGCTGCGCGCCATGGCGCTGTGGACGGGCTGGACGCTGCCGGCCTGGCACACCGGCGACGAACGGCGCGATTGACGCAGTCAGGCCGCGGGCAGCCACGCGGCGAAGACGCCCCAGCGCCAGGCCGCCAAGCCCAGGACGAGCACCAGCACCGCGGCCAGCCAGGGCGTGGCGCTGCGCGGTGCGAACGGGTCGCGCAGCCGGCGCGTGCCGGGCGGCAGCTGCGCCGTCTGCGACAGCGAGGCGCCCAGCCGCACGTTGAGCAGCATGCGGCCGTTGATGGCCCAGCCGCTCGCATCCAGGATCGGGCCCAGGCTGCGCTGGCGCAGCTTGAGCCAGGCGATCAGCATGCTGGGGCCGGAGATCGACAGCACGATGCCCAGCACGCCCATCGGGATCCACCAGCCCAGGTCGATGAACTTGGTGAACAGCCCCACCATGACGGCGCTGATGCTGCCCAGCGCCACCCCCAGGGCCGCCACGGTGCCGACGTCGAAGCGGCCGCGCGCGCTGGCGGCGGCCGCGCCCGGCACCGCGGCCGGCGGCGCCGCCTTGTCCGCTGTGGTCAGTTGGCCCGCCAGGTTGCCCAGGCGCTTTTGCTGCGTCGCATCGCCCGCGGCGGCGCGCTTGGCGACCTGCTCCTCGACCAGGCGCAGGAACTTCTTGTACGGCGACAGAAAGGCCTGGCCGATGCTGATCGGGTTCTCGATCACCTTGACGATGCGGGCGTCCCAGTCGCGCCCCTCGCGGTCGTAGAACAGGCCGTTGCGGCCCACGAACAGGAAGTCCACGTCGCCGGCCGTGAACGCGGCGGCGATCGTCAGCTTCTGCGTGCCGCGCTGGCATTCGCAGTAGGCCAGGTAGGTCTTGGCCAGCCCGGCGACCACGGCGTGCCTGGCAGCGTCGGCCACCTGCACCGTCAGCTCGCAGCTGCGCCCGTCCAGGAACAGGCGGCCGGCCTGGAACACGGCGCCTTCGCGGTGGTAGAAGGCCTCGAAAGACACGAAGTTGCGCACCAGCACCACCAGGTCGCGCTGCAGCCGCAGCAGCTTTTCCAGCGCGTTCACATGGCCCTGCTGGCTACCGGCGGCCACGTCCTGCGCGATCAGCGCGAGCACGCGGGCCTGAGCCGTGGCAGGCGTGTCGCCCACCAGCGCGCGCAGCTTCTCGCTGCCCAGCGCCGCCACCGCGCCCGGCGGGCGCCGCAGCAGCCAGGCGCGGCAGGGCGCGACGTGCGTCTTCAGGCGCTGCCAGCCGGCCTCGTCCAGCACATCGTCCGCCTGCGCGCCGAGCAAGGGCAGCACGGCGCTGTCGCGCAGCGTGCGCAGGGCTGCCTGCCAGGCCGGATGGGCCAGCGCGCCCAGCGGCAGCGCCCGGCCGGCCGCCACCGGCGCCAGCGGCAATTGCGCCAGCGGCTCCGCGTCCACCGCCAGCGGCTGCAGCGCGTGGCTGCGCAACTGGTCGGGCGCGGGCGCGCTCAACGCGGCGGCAGCCTGCGGGTCGTAGCTGGCCAGCCGGCAGCGCGCGAAGAAGTCCTCGACCTTGGCGTACACCGCCTCGACGGCCTGCGCCGCCGCACGCAGCGTGCCGCAGTCGCGCTCGCCCTGGGCGTGCCAGGCGAACAGCGCCTCGGTTTCGGCGAAGAAGGCCTTGACGCGTGCTTCATCGACGCCCGGCGCGCCGCCGGCGTCGGCCACGCCGCCCTGCGTCGCCACGATCTGCTCGATGAGCGCGCGCAGCCCCTCGTCGTCCTGCGCCGTGGCCGGCACGACGATGCCGTCGCCATTGAAGCGCTCGCCGGCCAGGTGCTGCTGGCGCTCTGCCAGTTCGGCCAGGCCGATGTCGGCAGCGTCGGCCTGGCCATGGCGCGCCAAGGTGCGCCGCGCCTCGGCGGCCAGCGCCTGCCCCTCTTCGCTCCCGGCCAGATCCGCGAGGGCGAGCCGGTCGCCACCGCGCAGCAGGCGCTCGGGGTCGCGCAGGCGGGCGCAGGCCCATTCGCAGGCGTCGATCAACTCGGGCGCGCGGATGCGGCCGTCGTTGTCGGTGTCGATGAGATCCAGCGTGCGCGCGTCGAAGTGCAGCCCGCGCGTGGGGCAGGCCAGCGCGACCCAGAGCTTCTGGTCGAGCTCGCGCAGATGAAGGAGGTCGGCGCCGCGGGCGATCAGGACCTGATCGACGCCGCCGGCGCGAAAGAACTGCCAGGCATGGGACATGGGGATCGACGGACGGCTGCGGCGCGCCGCCCGGGGAAGACAAGGGCGAGCACGGAGCTTGCCCGCTGCGCCCGGGCTGCCGCCATCGCCCGAGCCCGACCTTGCGCGTAGGACAAGGCCACCGGCACACCGCGCTGCGCGACGCGACCTGCCTGAAACCGACGAAACAAGCGCGCCCGTTTCGTACACAGATGTGACGCCTGAAACGCCTGGTTGCACCGGCATCCGGCGCAGGCCGCGACCCGCTCGCTAAATTCTGTGCCGGGAGACACCATGGCGCGCAGGACCTATTCGGCAGTCGTTGCAGGCACCGCCCTCGGGGGCCGGTCCGACCTGATCAAGGCGTTCGCACGCCAAGGCGCCGAAGTGCAACTGCGCCGTGAAGCCGCCAGCAAACACCCGGAGGCCATCGGCGTCTGGCTGCGCTGCCCACGCTTCTGGGGCCTGTGGAAGACCTGGGCGCACATCGGCTTCGTCGAGCACGACGGCGAGCAGCACTGGGCCCACAAGATGGACACCGGGCGCTTGCGCGTGGTCAAGGCCTGGGTGCACAGCGCCCACGCCCCGCTGGAGCACCACCGGCCCAGGGTGCTGCTGCGGGTGACGTTCGAGGGTGAGGACGCGCGCCCGTGAACGGCCTGGTGGCCGCTGGCGCCAGGCGCGCGGCGGCGTCAGTTGGGTCGCGTCGGTATTCGCACGTCCGTCCGGGTCAAGCGCGCCACCTGCAGCGGCGGCATTCCGAGTTGCTTGCACAACCTGCGCTGGAACAGCGTCAGGCGCGGGATTCGGCTCTGCGATTCAGCGGGCAACGAAACCTCCTTGGACGGACGCCACAGCATAGCGGCGCTCCGTGCGATCCGCATGCATGCGGCCAGGGCCTGTTGCTTTGTGCCAAATCCGCGCACCCCGTGCCGGCCGAGGGTGCTCGCGCGCGGGCATGAGAAAGCCCGCACGGCGGCGGGCTTCGGAATTGGTCGTGGACTCTTGCGCGGTTCACGTTTACGACCCTCTGGGGAGTTCTCCCCGATGCGCTCGGGTGGGGCGAGAGAAGCCTGATCTCCAGCAGCCCACACTTCCTGGTGGACAGGGGCGCAAGCGCCAACGGACGAGATGGTATGTGCGCCATGTGACGGTTCGGCGACTGGCCGGCGCATACGGCCGTAGGACAAGACCGCGTCGCGCGATCAACAAGGCGTCTGCGCCTCGAGGGTGCGCGGGGCGAGGCCGTCGGCCCGCGCAATGGCGTCGGCAAGCTGCGCCGCCTGCGCAGCCAGCGCGGGGTTGCCGGCCACCTGGGCCAGCAAGGGCGCGATGCCGGCACGGGCCAGCGGGCTCAACGTGGCGAGCAGCGCGCCGAGTTCGGCGATGGCATCGCCCACGCCCGTTGCCGCGCGGGGCCGGCCGGACGCGCCGCCCGACCCGGATGCATGGTCGAGCGGGTCACCGCCCGGCCTGGCCTCCTTCCACTCGCCCTCGCCGGTCTCCAGCCACGCCGGGCGGACGCCGAGGGCAAAGGCCAGGCTCGGCAGATCGCGCGGCCTGTCGCGGGTGCCGGCTTCCAGGTCGGCGATCGAACTCGTCAACACGCATGCGGCCTTGGCCAGCGCGGCCTGCGTGAGCCCGCGCAGCTCACGCGCCCACTTCACTCTTGAACCGATGGATTCCATGGGGGGATTACAGCGGAAGTTGGCGGTGGAGGGCAGGCGCCGGCTCGCTGGTGGCGGGGTTCGAGGTCCAGATAGGCGGCCGATGCAGGTACTGGGAAGCTGCTGGTGCGCCGAGGACGGCGCGAAAGCGTCCGGGAAGGAACAAACCCGCGATGCCGGGGAGGCATGCGGGCTCTGAGACAGGCTGGAGACTGTCTGATGGTGCGATTGTCGGAATCGAATAGTCCTCTAACCCTTTGATCAAAAGGAATCATTTATTGAAGACATCCCGAAGACCAACAAAAGTACCAGCGATATCGCAATGTCGCCTCAATCCAACAGTCGGGCCTCGACAAGGCGCAAATGCTGTCCAGACTGCGCCATCCGGCTGGGTAAGAGCGGCTGACGGCGATCCTGCCGGCCACCATCACCATCTCTAGGAAGAGACTATCGTCACCGCGAGTGAGTCCATACCGACGTTTGGCATAGCTGGAATGCTCAAGTTTCGCCCTGAGAGCCGAGTCATTCGCGGTTGAATGCCTACTTCCCGTAAATAACGCTTTGAATTCTGTAGCTACGTCGGTTCAAACAGACCTAAGGATTGGTCGCTGCTTGAGCCCATACATCTGAGAGATTTCGTCGAGATGCAAGTGCAACGCAGTCGACAACTCCTCCAAAGAGTAACCCAAATCGTCTTGCATGTTTTGCAGCAAGGCATTCAAAAGCGTCGGCTTCTCATTCTCAAAATCAAGAGACTCGGGCTCCTTTGTATTCCAACCAAGAGCCGACCTCTTACGCCAAAGATACTGCATCTGGCCCTCGTCCACCGACCTCAATGTCTTAGCCTTGTAAAGCAACGAGCCAATTGAAACTTTCCAATAGGGCTTGAGAGCAGCTGCCTTCTCCAAGGTAATCCCCTTCAAGTCCGGTGCAATGTCCGCCGCCGGCATCAGAAACGCTGCTGCAAAGCTATTGGCCTCCTTCTCCATGCTTTCCGTAGGATATTTATGCATGACCAGATGCCCTAGTTCATGCGCAAGAGTAAACCTCTCTCGATCAGCAGGAATTTCGTCATTCAAGAAAACGATGGGCGGCAAGCCACTAATTTGATAGCTAACACCATCAATTCGCGCGCCACTCATATCGCACTTAATAATGAGAACTCCGGCCCTCTCCATAAAGTCGGTCAAATTCTTAACCGGCCCGCGCGGCATCAACCAAGCACGACGAACATTCTGAGCGATCTTCTCAAAATCACCCTGATACTCCTCGGGCTCATAAAAAGGCAACGGAAGCTCAGGCTCAAGATCCGAGGACTTAAGAAGAGTTCTGGCGTGCGCAATGCGGGTGTTGAGTTCAGCAATGATTTTATCAATAGCCTTAATCCCAACCGCGCCCTTGCGATACATGCCGTCGTGCATGCTCAGGGGGGGGCCGTATTCACGCTCCGGCTGAAAAAAGAAACTTGCGGGGCACTTAAGTGCTCGCGCAAGTGTTTCCATGTTACTACTAGAAATATCCTTAAGCCCTTGCTCAATCTTCGAGAGAGTCCCCTGGGATATTCCTGCAGCCTTGGCCAACTCAGTCTGATTAAGACCCAACATACGGCGACGCAGGCCGAGCAGTTCAGGCCGAAAGTTATCACGAGCCCTTTCCTGCTGGTTTCCGTTTAGATTCATCGGCAGCTCCACGCTTCCTCTTAATAACACGCTCCGCAGCCGGCCCGTGCGGAGGCTGCGGCTGTTGCGGGAATTCAATCACTGTTTGCTCTGGCTCTGCCCTGGCAAGGAGATCGATTGTCCATGCAATCCGCCCCTTGTCTTTGGACACCAACATGATGCGCTCGACATCCAGCAGATCGCGCGTCGGAACGTATACAAGCTCCAAGCGCGTGATGCCTTCGAGCGCATCGATCGTCACCGACTTGTCGTGAAATGCCTTAGCAGACTTCGTCGGCACGTTGCTCGTCCTCAAACTACGCTGCCCTTTCTTGAAGCGTAGGTAGAGTGCACTTTCCACGAACAGCCCGACATATGGGGGCTTGGTCTCCACATAGATCCGCCCGGCCGCGGGATAGAACTTGTGCTTTGCTACCTCCAAGAAGTAGTTGCACATGGAGTTCCCCATGACGGTCTTCCAATGCAGATGGCGTGCGTGGTCGCTGAAGCGCCAGCGTTTCCAAGCTTCCTGAACGCATTCGCGTAAGCCATCGACGTGCGGGTCAACGATCTGCTCGACTTGTTCTTGGGTGTGTTCTTTGGCGCTCATGTGTTCCGCAGGTGGGCCCGCCTGCATTCTGAGCAGGCTGAGCGATTGAGATGTTGGTCGTGGCATGGTAGCACAAACGACAAATTATTCCGAAAAATATTCCTGAATTTATTCTGCACCTTGGAGGTCGCCGCCTTAGGCACTGCATCTGGAACCGGTAGAGGTGCAGTGCGCGCGCCGGGCGCATCGTTGTGAGGCCGGCACCCGACCCTGAAGGCAGACGTCAACAATCAGTGCTCAACTAGACCGAAGGCTGTGATCTTGAGCGCCCTCTTCGGGTTGACCCTGGACGTTCGTTCTGATCACGGTAGCGCCACGCTGGCCCAGTCGGTGGACGAGACCGAAGGCGCCAAGCTTGCCTATTCGTTGAACGAGTTCTTGGCCGAGATCGGCGACAAGTTGGAGAACAAGTTCTTCAACAAGGGCGCGGTCCACGAGATCAACAACGTCAAGGTACGTGGAGGGCTGCAACAGCAAGAACGGCAACGAGCGGCACAAGTTCGCCAACACCGTCGACAAGATTCCGTACGACCTCGACTTCACCGTTTAAAGTCGGAATTTTTCTTTCAAAACAGTCACTTACAGGATAGTTGTAGGCAGAAGCGAAGTTCCCTGACTATTTGTTGCGCAGACGACACAACACAAGCGATATCAATCACTTGCGGCTGTTTGCAACGCGAGCCGAGCTGTGGATAACCTACCTCCACGAAAGTGGAGGTTGTGGCATCCCTGAAAATTCGCTGCATGGAAAAGCTTCCTCGCCCGATCCAATTGCCTGACCCCCTTAAGCACTTTGCGAAGAACAACGCGTTCGTAAAGTTGGTAGCGTTGGTGGTCGTCAGAGCACCGCTACTGCTTATTGGTCCGCCCTGAACAATCCCGTGTCAGCCGCAGCCGGGTTTGCGGTCACCGGGCGCGGCGAGCAGTGCTGCGATGACCGCCTGCATCGACAGCCCGAATCGGGCGCAACAAAGCCGCAGCGCGGTCAGGATCAGGCGCAGGTTGTGCCCTGCGCCGCACATCACCGCGTGCAGCGCATCGCCCAACGCGCCCTTGAGCGGATTGCGACCCAGCCGTCCGTCCATCTTCATGTGTCCGATGGCCGGCTCGATGGCGCTGCGCCGCTTGATCATGGCCTTGAGCGTCCTGGTGATGCCGCGTCGTTGTCCCGAGCGCAGGATGCGCACGCCTTCGATCTCCACGCCCCGATAGCCCTTGTCTACGATGACCGTGGCGGGTGGCCTGTCCGTGCCGGTGAGGATGCCCACCTGCTCCAGCGTCTCGGCCAGCGTGTGGCCGTCATAGGGGTTGCCCGGCATGGAGCGCATGCCCACCACCAGGCCTTCCTTCAACGTGGTGGCGATGCTGACCTTCACGCCGAATTCGTAGGGCGTCCTTGCTTTGCCTTTGCTGATGCACTCCACCTCGGGCGCGTGCAGGGCGTAGAGCTTGTTCTTGTCTTTGGTCCGCTGGGTCAGGATGCGGCCGGTGCGTTGCAGCAGGTCCTGCATCTTGGACTTGGCTGCTTCGGGCAGTCCGTGCAGTTGGCGCTGCACCTCGCGGTGCACGCGGCCCACGCGGGTGCGCAGCGTGCGCACGGCCTTGCGCATGCGCTTGAACTGCTTGGCGTGCGCGTAGCGTCCGATCTGCGCGGCCAGCCGCGGTGCCACGCGGTTGTAGTTCTGGCGCAGCCGCAGCCCGTTGTCTTCGGCCGCCTTGACCAGGTGCTGGCGGCTCTTGTCCAGCAGCCGGCTGTCGGTGGGGTGGGCGATGGCTTTGGGCATGACGGTGGTGTCCACGATCACCTGCTGCGCACTGGACTTCTGCACGACACCGCCACGCCGGGCGGCCTCGATGCTGGCCGCCAGCAGCGTCTCCACGCCTTCTTCCCCGACACGCTTTCTCCAGCGCGTCAGGCTGGACGGGTCGATGGGCAGTTCGGTCTGCAGGTAGGTCTCGCCGCAGAAGAACTGCCAGTACGGGTTCTCCACCCAGGTGTTGACCACGGCTTCGTCGGAGGCGTCGAAGGTGTGCTGCAGGTACAGCAGCCCGGCGACCAGGCGGGGCTGCAAGGCGGGTCGGCCACGTCCGGATGTGAACGACACCGCGAACGTGCGCTCGATCTCGGCCCAGTCGATCAGCGCCGCCAGTCGGACCAGCGGGTGATTCATGTTGATCTGCTCGTCCAGCCTTGGACGGAACAGCTCGGCCGTTTGCGGCTGCGAAGGCTTCGGGCCCATTGGACTCCCCGGAGGAATTTGCAGGAAAACAGATACTGGCAAAACCATACCTTGCAAATCCCGCGCCCATCAACCCGAAGAACCACGAACCAGATCAACGGCTTGCGAATTGTTCAGGGCGGACTTATTGGCTTTGCACTCGGAAAGTGGCCAGGCTGGTGGTGACATCTGCGGGATCACTGCAAAACAATGCCTGTGCGCCCCCAACGCTTTGGTCGCATCAGCAGAACTGGTTCGACCTTCAAGCAGCGACAAGAGTTGCTGCTTGGGTGGTGATAAGGCATTCGACCCGCCGTATGGCCCAGGCAGGTTGCTGGTCGCCATTTACGTGCCAACTGCACCTTGAGACGTACACTGCCGTCGGCCTTCCGAAAATAGAACCATGACACCAGAGCAACTGTTCGATCTTGTGCAGCGCGGCGAAAATTCCCGGCTCGAAATCAAGGCCTCGATCCCAATCCCGAGATCAATTGCGCAACATATTGCTGCGATGGCGAATACTGATGGCGGCCACTTTGTTATCGGTATTGAGGAGCCAAATTTCAGGATCAGCGGTACAGATCCCGAGCGAGCAATCGCAGCAATCACACGCGCTATTGAGCTTGTAGATCCGAAGCCTAATGTTTCAGTCGAGAAGATCATCGCAAATGGTTTGCCCGTGATCGTAGCCACGATAGGCCGAAGCAACGCCACAACTTCTGCCGGCAATGGTTACTATAAGCGCGTTGGACATCGATCCATCGCGCTGACCGTCCGAGACATTGAGGAACGCGCGTTGTCAACTAGCTCGTTGCATGCTTCGGTTTCGGACTTGTCGGCGCAGGTAGCAGGCCATACGAAGATGACCGAGTCGCTTAACAACACGGTCGAGGAGTTGCGGCAGGAGAT
The DNA here is from genome assembly GCA_049840715.1 of Pseudorhodoferax sp. Lineage (GTDB taxonomy): Bacteria > Pseudomonadota > Gammaproteobacteria > Burkholderiales > Burkholderiaceae_C > Pseudorhodoferax. Next base: position 33,384 of record JASGJO010000004.1, on the reverse strand, counting down.
TAAGTCCGCGAATGCGTGGTGGAAGAAGGGACTGTACGCGGCTATCGGAGCGGCGGTCACCTACGGGCTCAAGCTCCTGTCCGGTATTTTATAGGCTTTTAGGTTTTTCGGCCGGTGCGTCAAATCGGGTGCACAACGCTCTTGTATCCGTTTTTAAGAATTTCTATCGCGACCTGGCTGCGTTCTTGCACAGCGCCCAAATCATGTCGAACGCCAAAGCGTTCTCACTTTTGGTCAGCATATGACACGCACTGATTCGGCTCGTACTTGGTCATCCCTCAATGAGACCGGCTATCGTTTTCCACCGGGAAACGGCCTGCCCAGCCGACGATGGCCGCTCTGTCCAGCATTTGGGTGTTGACTTACCCGTGCTGCGTTGCATAGTGGAGATTCCCATGAGGCCGCTGTCCTCACCAACAGCCGTAGCAGTCGTTACCGCCGTCGCAGTCGTTACCTGCCCTTGTAGATTCGCCGTGCCTTCGTGCCGGCCAGAGATGCCGAGTTCGCGTTGAGCGGGCTTCGGCTTGCCGCGCAGACTTGATCTGCGCAGAGCCACCTGCGGCGTTTGCCGCCGTTCGCGTTGTCGCGCCTTGCGCGACGGCATCCTGCGCGCCACCCGATGGCGCCCGTGTGCTGCGATGTCTGGGCAACTGCCCTTTGCATCGCAGCGCCCTCCGCGTCGTCACTGGAAGCTTGCTGACAGTGACGACGCGGTAAGTCCGCGCCGCGCCTCATCTAGAGGCGCATTGCGCGAAGTGACAGCCCGAAGTGACGGGCTCTGACGCTGCTGGACGGCGTCCGTCAATGGGGCCTGGAGCCCCCGACCTCGATGCCCTCGCGGCGTCCGATGCGCATGCGTTCGGCTTGACCGGCGCTGCGCCGCCTGATCCCCGTCAACGGATAAATCCCTCGTGTGACGTGCACACCCCATGGACCCTGGGTGACCAGTCCTCGCGCATCGACGTGCCAACAGGCACCACCGCGCGGCGCCACAGCGCGTGCAACGCCGGCGACCAGTTGAAGTTGCTTGCACAACCTGGAGTGGTGTCCCGTGTCCCTCGTAGTTCCCTTGTGCTGCGGCGCCAGGGACGGACAGAAACACTGACCTGACCGTCATGCACCCCGGCGGCTTCGGCCATCGGTCTCGTAGGCACCGCACTTCGTGCGGAGATGAATGGATGAGGATTGAAAAGGAGCAAACCATGCGCGACCTGAACCACGACTTCAAACTGCTGTGCCAACGCAACCGGGACGGCTCGATGGCCACGCAACACGACCGCGAGGTCATCCTGAGCCTGGTGGCCAACCAACTGCACGAGGGTGGCTTTCACCATTTGCGCGCGCAGGGCATGCGCACCAAGCACATCGACTACCTGGTCGAGCGATGGCACGAGGAAGGCATCGCCGCAGGGACTTTCAAGAACCGCATGAGCGCACTGCGCTGGCTGGCCGAGAAGATCGGCAAACAGAACATCGTGAGGCGCGAGAACGCCGCCTATGGCATCCCTGAGCGGCAGCACGTCAGCAACACCTCGAAGGCCAGGACGCTAGACGGCGAGCAACTTAGCCGTGTGACCGACCCCTACACCGCCATGTCGCTGCGGCTGGAAGAGGCCTTTGGGCTGCGGCGCGAGGAAAGCATCAAGGTACGACCCGGCTGGGCCGACAGGGGCGGCATGCTGCACCTGAAGGCCAGTTGGACTAAAGGCGGCCGCGAGCGGGATGTGCCAATCACCAACGCTATGCAGCGCCATGTGCTCGAAGAAGCCAAGGCGCTGGCACAGGGTGGCAGCCTGATCCCCACGGAGATGAATTACCGTGACCAACAGAACCGCTTCAGGGCCCAGACGGCGCGCGCAGGCATCCGCGGCGTGCACGGGCTACGGCATGCCTACGCGCAGAGGCGCTACTTTGAACTGACAGGGTGGAAGGCTCCGGCAGCGGGCGGTCCTCGATCCAAGGATCTGAATGCGGAGCAAAAGATTGTGGACCGCGAGGCACGGCTCGCCATCTCACGCGAGTTGGGCCACGAACGCGGACAAATCACTGCGGTTTACCTTGGACGTTAATCGCAGAGCATCGTTCAACCCGAAAGATCGTTCTCCCCCCAGTTTGCTATTCAGCCAAAAACAAACTAGCGCTAATAAGTTGAACAGAGCAACGGCTTCGAGCAGCAGCCGGGGGATATAAATTACCCCGCATGGACAAAATGGCAAACTTTCTGCTCCGCAGCAGTGATTGTTCTCATAGAGGTCAGAACGGGCGGCTTGCGCTCAAAGTGATTCTTGTTCCTAGTGTAAGCCCGACAGTAAAAATTCCGAACGATAAAATTCCCAAATACATGTGGCCCAACAGGCCCAGAGACCGGAATTCTACAATTCTCATATTGACCAAGTGTCAAATGAGAAATGGGATGAACAACATCAATCTTTTGTTCAGGCGCAAAATCAAATCTTATAGGAAATCTTACAAGGCGCCTCTCGATAATATCACCATAAAGTTGATCTGCTTCATAAAGCTCGGGAACATCATCGATCGACGGAAGAACTGGACAAGGGAAGTAGGCCAGCCGATGTTGAAGCAGAGCATTTTGCCGATCAAAACGATACTGCAACAGAATCAATCCACCATCTACCAACTTGGCGTCATAGCTCTCCGTCCTCTCCAGCTCCTCATATATATCGGCGTAATCAATGTTTTTTAATGCCATAGCACTACTCTGAGTGCGCCCAATGACCCTCTCCGCCCCCTCCGCCCTTTCAGAAGGGTTAAATTGCTTCACCGAGAGACCGGACATAATCAGACGCCCAATCAAATCTTCAATCTGCGCTCGCACTTGATATGGTGTCATTTTTTACGCCGCTTCCCCAGCGCCGAAAGCTCAGCAATCAGTTGATCTATATCAACCTCGCCTTTTGAAGCAGCTTCAAGAACCAAATCGCGCTGGCGCTCACGCTCTTTCCTGCGACGCGCTCGACCAGGCGTCTCGACATTAATTACCCGAAGCTCCTTTTTCTCTTCCTCAGTCGGGTAAGTAAAGCGAAGCTGATAGTCATTTCCTCTAAGATCTTCGAACTCCGCGGTGAGTCGATCCATTGCAGGACCAACGCCAAGAATACGGACCCAAGCTTTCGACCGAGTAATCGCAGTAAAAAGCCGATTACGTGCAATCGCGGTCGCTGTTTTATCCCATCCACTAGCGCAGTCCTGCGCATTAATTATATAAACCATGCCAGCCTCATTCCCCTTTGCCCTGAATATCCCAGTAAAGGTTACTGATCCGGTCTTAACAAATACATCTGCCGATGTGCTCACACCAGCCAACTCGCTATTGACCCCATCGGAGAACAGTTTTGTTCTAATGGGAGCCATCTCGCGTTGGGTCGACAGAGGCTCAGGATTTATGACAACAATATCTTCAGGACGCAACTCCTCCTGTCGAATATTTCTTTTTATATTCTCCACCAACCACTCCGCCTGACTCGCCTTACTATCGAATCTGTGGAACTGAATCAGGTCTTCAGGTGCCGAATGGTTTTCAAGGAAAAGAGGCGACGTTTCAGCTGTGCGAGCCAATGCGACCTTAGCGCCAGGACGGAGCTCTCCCTCCACAACGTCGTAACCTACATCGGTCCACAAGCTATCAGTATCAAACATCTGGACCAAGCCTGATTCCCGATAAATTCCAAAACCGAGTGCGTGGGCCGCAGCTAACAACGGTCTAGAGTTTCGGTAGCATTTCTCAAGAATGATATCTTGGCGTGGGCCACCTTCTTCGTAATTCAATCGAACTAGTGGCTCCCCATCAGCCCTTTTACCAAAAAGGTCTTCTGGCGTCGAAATCGACGCACTCGTCAACGTCTGGAGCTCATCATAGGCATAAACAAGCCTCTTCGGTTCAGAGAGCGATTGATAACACATGCGCAAGAAATGAACGGGCAAATCCTGAGCTTCATCAATAAGAATTAGATCGTATAGTTGAGCCGGAGAGGTCGCAGCAGCCATCGCTTCTGCGCAAGCTCCTTCAAATGCAAGCTTCTCGCCAAACTTTGTCTTTGCCGCACCATAGTCATAATACTGAACAGCGTTTGCCCGGCAGAATTTATGATAAAGCCCATCACGGTCCGGAGAGCCAGGCCCTCCCCAAGCGTTCACAATATCTATTACATCCCAATCCGGCTCACTCCCCGATTGTTCCAATGTGAAGCTATTAATGAGTCTTCGAAACTGCTCTTTCAACGATCGAGTATTAAATGTTACAGCGATCCGCCATCCGGGATTCTGCGAATGAAGGTATGCAACTTTTAGCGCCAGCACGATTGTTTTTCCAGAGCCTGCAAGCCCCCGGATTCTTTGCACACCCTCAACAGTCTCAATTACCGCCTGAGACTGACGCTGATCCAAATTTGCAATCGAATCCTCGACACGCTTAAGCCTTGCCCCCCGAGAATCTGGATTTTTTGGCTCACGTTTTTGCTTACCTGCTCTTATAGAGGTAACAACTTGAACCGCTGCTACTAACGCTTGGTAGATCGCCTCATCATCTTCCCAATGAAAATTCTGGAGGGTCCTATCCAATCCCTCTTCATCATTGGCAATATGATAATCATTCTCCGATGGAGGAACTATTATTTTCGCGGGCGCATATGTAACCACATTAATATCAAAGCGGAGTCGACGCCCAGATCGCAGTGCAGCATGTGGCTTTAGACGAACTTCTAGCATCGATGCAATTTCGTCTTGCCGACTCTGCCATCCTTCCGTGCCCATAGACTCAACTAGATCAAATGCCACTAGCCCGAGCTTGGTGGATATGAGCAGCGCGTCTAGCTTCATAGGACCAGTTGGAGAACTGATCACTGGATATCCCAAATATAGATATCCAGCACCCAAGTCCAGATTCGCGATCGCGTCAGCCAAGGCTCGTGACGCCAGAGGCTTCTCTTCAGAAGTTCCCCAGATTACTTCTATCATCAGACTTTCCTTCTTATAGCGCGCGAGAATACATCAAGGAAGGGCTGCCCTCGCATCCGCCGCCCGATTCATCTAGATTTTTTCGCAAGGGAACCCAACAGGTTGTGTATTTAATATTTGGCAATGTCCAGATGGGCGCTTAATCTCAGTAGACGACTCCACAGATTTAGCGACGAAGAACTACAACAACGTGGCTGAACGGCACCTCGTCAAGCTTTAACCGCAGAGTTTCGTCTGCCGCACTCGAAAGCATCAGATGAAGTAAGCAGGAGGCAGCCATTCAACACCTACATGATCGCTATCGGCGGCACAACGTTGTCGCCGCCCTCCATGGCCGCGACCATGACGCCCCAATCGTCCATGATCCTGCGCCTCTCGACGAGATGCTCGCTGCGTGCGTAGGCAGCCACAACCTTACTGCGCTCCGCATGGTCCAGCTGCGTCTCTAACGCCGCCGCGGACCAGCCCCGTTCAGACAACAGACTTCTCGCCGAGGCTCGAAGTCCATGATGACTCTGCTTTCCGGCGTAGCCCATCCGCTTGAACAGCAAGTTCACCGTGTTTTCGCTCATCACGCTGTCGGCTCCGTGGTTGCCCGGAAACAGCCACGGAACACGATCCCCACTGAGCGTCCGAAGCTCGTCGAGCACCGACAGGGCCTGAGCGGATAGCGGCACCGTATGGGCCTGCAGGTGCTTGCCCTCCTTCATGTTCTTGGCCGGTATCCGCCATTCCTTGTTCTCCAGGTCGAAGTGCTCCCAGCGCGCCGTGCGCAGCTCGACCGGCCTGGTCCAGGTCAGCACCGCGAGGCGAGCCGCCAGCCTGGTCACTGGCTTGCAGTTCTCGTAGGTCAGCAGGTTTCGCAGCAACTCGCCGAATTCTCGTCGCGTCGTCAACGCGGGCCGATGGTTGACCCGCGGAGTTGCCAAAGCGCCGCGGAGATCGCCCGCTGGGTTGCGCTCGGCGCGATCCGTGGCGATGGCATAGCGAAAAATCTGGCCGCAGATTTCACGCAGGCGGGTGGCCGTGTAGGCAGCGCCGGTGTCAGCGACCTTGCGCAGCATCGCCAGCACCTCGGAAGGCTTGATGTCTGCGACCGGGCGACTACCGATCGCGGGGAGCACATGGGTTTCGAGATGGGCCAGACGCTTGCCCGTCGTGGTGAGCGCTTCACCGCCCTTGGCCTTCATCGCATGCCACTCCATGGCCACCGCGCTGAAGGTGTTCACGGTCTTGGCGATTCGTTCTCGCTCCTCATCGCGCTTGGCCTGCGAAGGGTCGATGCCATCAGCCAACAGCTCTCGCGCCTTCTCGCGTCGCTTGCGGGCCTTCGCCAGACTGACATCGGGGTACACCCCCAACGCCAACAACTTCTGCTTGCCGCCGAAGCGGTACGCCAGGCGCCAGTATTTCCCGGTCGCCGTGACATGCAGGTACATGCCACGACCATCAGAGTACTTCTCGCCCACGGCGCTGCCCTTGTGCTTGACCGTGCGCACAAATGTATCCATCAGTGTCATTTGTCACCTCCACTGTTGGTAGCCGGTTTCCTCCCGGAGACCTTCACCAACTCTGGTACCAACAAGACGTTGGTACGACATGGTATGCAGTGACACTGCATGAACAAGAAAAAAACCCGCGATGCCTAGTAGGCATGCGGGTTTCCGGGGCTACATGGGACTGCTTGAGACCCCATGATGCACCATTCTGGTGCCGATTGTCGGAATCGAACTGACGACCGTCCGCTTACAAGGCGGGTGCTCTACCAACTGAGCTAAATCGGCAAAAAACAACGGCGATTCTACGCGGTCACTTGACGCGCTTGAGTGCCGGGCGGGGCGCGCCGCCGCCAGGCTTGGGCGGCTCGGGCTCGCCGCCTTCGTCGGGGGATTCGACCGGCGCCAGCTGCAGCACCTTGGGCGCCGCCTTGTCCTCGGGCGCTTCGGCCGGCAGAGGCACGCCGGCAGGGGCCGGCGCGGCCTCGGGCGAAGCGGCGGCCACCGGCGAGGGGAAGGCCATCCCTTGCCCGTTCTCGCGGGCGTAGATGGCGATCACACGGCCGATGGGCACCAGGATCTCGCGGGCGGTGCCCGCGAAGCGCGCCTTGAACTCGATGAAGTCGTTGCCGAGCTTGAGCGCGCTGGTGGCGTCGAAGCTCACGTTCAGCACGATCTCGCCGTCCTTCACGTACTCGCGCGGCACCTGCACCGTTTCGTCCACCAGCACCGCGATGTACGGCGTGAAGCCGTTGTCGGTGCACCATTCGTAGAGCGCCCGGATCAGGTACGGGCGGGTGGAAGTGGCATCGAGCGCGTTCATCCGGTCCAGACTCCCGTGCTTACTTGCGCATGACCTTTTCGGACGGCGTCAGCGCTTCGATGTAGGCCGGGCGCGAGAAGATGCGCTCGGCGTACTTGAGCAGCGGCGCCGCGTTCTTGCTGAGGTCGATGCCGTAGAAGTCCAGGCGCCACAGCAGCGGCGCGATGGCCACGTCCAGCATGGAGAAGTTCTCGCCCAGCATGTACTTGTTCTTGAGGAACACCGGGGCCAGCTGCGTCAGGCGGTCGCGGATGTGGGCGCGGGCCTTTTCCAGCGCCTTCTCGTTGCCCTTGGAGGCACGGTTCTCGAGCAGGCTGACGTGCACGAACAGTTCCTTCTCGAAGTTCAGCAGGAACAGGCGCACGCGGGCGCGGTCGACCGGGTCGCCGGGCATCAGTTGGGGATGCGGGAAGCGCTCGTCGATGTACTCGTTGATGATGTTCGACTCGTACAGGATCAGGTCGCGCTCGACCAGGATGGGCACCTGGCCGTACGGGTTCATGACGCTGATGTCTTCCGGCTTGTTGTAGAGATCGACGTCGCGGATTTCGAAATCCATGCCCTTTTCGAACAACACGAAGCGGCAACGATGGGAGAAGGGGCAGGTCGTTCCCGAGTACAAGACCATCATGAGAGAAGACTCCTAAAAAACCAAAAAGAGTGGGTGCGGCATCCGCACCCACTCTGATCACGCCCGCAGCCTGCTGCTGCCGGGCATGGACTGCTTACTTGACGTCTTTCCAGAACGCAGCGTTCAGGCGCCAGGTAATGACCGAGAAGACCGCGAGGAACAGCAGCACCCAGACACCGACGCGCACGCGCGTGTTCTGTGCGGGTTCGGCCATCCAGGCCATGAAGCTGACCAGATCGCCGACGGCCTGATCGTATTGCAGGGGCGTCATTGTGCCCGGCTTCACCTGCTCCCATCCCTTGAACACGGCAGTGGCATGGCCATGGCTCTGGATTTCCTCGAAGACGGGCTTGCGCTCGCCCTGCAGTTCCCACAGCACGTGCGGCATGCCGACGCTGGGGAAGGCGAGGTTGTTCCAGCCGGTGGCCTTGGTCTCGTCGCGGTAGTAGGTGCGCAGGTAGGTGTACAGGTAGTCGGCACCCGTGCCGCCGTGGCCGGAACGCGAGCGCGTCATCAGCGTGAGGTCGGGCGGGTTGGCGCCGAACCATTCCTTGGCCTGGTGCGGGTCGATCGCGGCCTTCATGGTCTCGCCGACCTTGTCGGTCGTGAACAGCAGGTTGTCCTTGATCTGCTGCTCGGTCAGGCCGATGTCCTTGAGCCGGTTGAAGCGCATGAACGCGGCCGAGTGGCAGTTCAGGCAGTAGTTGACGAACAGCTTGGCGCCGTTTTGCAGCGACGCCATGTCGTTGGTCTTGACGGGCGCCTTGTCCCAGGCGATGCCGCCTTCGGCCGCATGCACGCTGCCGGCGGCCAGGCCCAGCGACAGCAGCAGGCCAGCGATGAAACCGTGGAGATTCTTTTTCATGATCTGCGTCTGTTCCGTGGCTCAGTGCGGGTTGAAGGTCACGCGCGCGGGCACCGGCTTGGGCTCGCCCAGGCGGCTCCACCAGGGCATCAGCAGGAAGAAGCCGAAATAGAACAGGGTGCCGACCTGCGACACGCGCTCGCCGATCGGCGACGGTGCCTGCACGCCCAGGTAGGCCAGCACGATGAAGTTGACGACGAACACGCCATACACGTACTTGTGCCAGTCGGGGCGGTAGCGGATCGACTTGACCGGGCTGTGGTCCAGCCAGGGCAGGAAGAACAGGATGATGACGGCGCCGCCCATGACGACCACGCCCCAGAACTTGGCGTCGATGTTGAGCATCAGCACGACGGCGACGACGGCCGCCGCCACGATGAAGGCCTTCACGAAGCCGGGCAGGCGCAGCTTGACGACCATGAGGCCGGCACCCAGCACCACGCAGGCGATCAGCACGTACATCATCTCGCTCGTGATGGCGCGCAGCATCGAGTAGAACGGCGTGAAGTACCAGACCGGCGCGATGTGCGCAGGCGTCTTCAGCGGGTCGGCCGGGATGAAGTTGTTGTACTCGAGGAAGTAGCCGCCGAACTCGGGGGCGAAGAAGATCACCGCCGTGAAGGCCATCAGGAACACGCACACGCCGAAGATGTCGTGCACGGTGTAGTACGGGTGGAACGGGATGCCGTCCAGCGGCTTGCCGTTGGCGTCCTTGGTGGCCTTGATCTCGATGCCGTCGGGGTTGTTGGAGCCCACGTCGTGCAGCGCCAGCAGGTGCGCCACGACCAGGCCCAGCAGCACCAGCGGCACGGCGATCACGTGGAAGCTGAAGAAGCGGTTCAGCGTGGCATCGCCCACCACGTAGTCGCCGCGGATCAGCAGCGCCAGGTCCGGACCGATGAAGGGGATCGCGGCGAACAGGTTCACGATCACCTGGGCGCCCCAGTAGGACATCTGGCCCCAGGGCAGCAGGTAGCCCATGAAGGCCTCGGCCATCAGGCACAGGAAGATCGCGCAGCCGAAGATCCAGACCAGCTCGCGCGGCTTGCGGTACGAGCCGTACAGCAGGCCGCGGAACATGTGCAGGTAGACCACCACGAAGAAGGCCGAGGCGCCCGTGGAGTGCATGTAGCGGATCAGCCAGCCCCAGGGCACGTCGCGCATGATGTACTCGACCGAAGCGAACGCGAGGCTCGCATCGGGCTTGTAGTGCATCACGAGGAAGATGCCGGTGACGATCTGGATCACGAGCACCAGCAGCGCCAGCGAGCCGAAGATGTACCAGAAGTTGAAGTTCTTCGGCGCGTAGTAGTCCGACATGTGGACGCGGTACGCGTCGAAGGCGGTCGGGAACCGGTTCTCCAGCCAGTTCGTCAGGTGCGCGCTCATCGGCGCGTTGGGGGAGATTTCCTTGAATTCAGCCATTGCCTGTGTCCCCTCAAGCCTTCTTGTCTTCGCCGATCAGCAGCCGCGTATCGGACAGGTACATGTGCGGAGGCACCTCCAGGTTGTCCGGCGCCGGCTTGTTGGCGAACACACGGCCGGCCAGGTCGAAGGTCGAGCCGTGGCAGGGGCACAGGAAGCCGCCCTCCCAGTTGTCGGGCAGCGAGGGTTGGGGGCCGGGCGTGAACTTGTCGACCGGCGAGCAGCCCAGGTGGGTGCAGATGCCGACCACGACCAGCACGTCAGGCTTGATCGAGCGGCCTTCGTTGCGTGCGTACTCGGGCGTCAGTTCGGACGGCTTGCGCAGCGACTTGGGGTCGGCCAGCTGGCTGTCGAGCTTGGGCAGTTCGGCCAGCTGCTCGGGCGTGCGCTTGATGATCCAGACGGGCTTGCCGCGCCATTCCACGGTGACCTTTTCTCCCGGCTTGAGCGCGGAGATGTCGACCTCGACCGCGGCACCCGCCGCCTTGGCGCGCTCCGACGGCTGGAAAGTACTCACGAACGGAACTGCGGTCGCCACACCACCTACCGCCCCCGCGCAACCGGAGGCGATGAGCCATGTCCGTTTGCTACGGTCGACTGGAATGTCACTCATGGGGTTCCTCAATAGTCTCTTATTGGAGTCAACAAAAGATTGTAGCGGACAGGGTTATTCGCTCTCAAGGCGCACCGATGGGCGCCGTGCGCCCTGGGCGACACGCAATTGCGGCGAGAATGCCCGGGTTTTTTACTCAGCAAAGCGAGGAATGCCATGGGGATGGTTCAGGAGTTCAAGGAGTTTGCGGTCAAGGGCAACGTGATCGATCTGGCCGTGGGCGTGATCATCGGCGGGGCCTTCGGCAAGATCGTCGATTCGGTCGTCGCCGACCTCATCATGCCGGTCGTCGGCCTGGTCTTCGGCAAGCTGGATTTCTCCAACCTGTTCGTGGTGCTCGGCACCGTGCCTGACGGCGTGCCGCACACGCTGGACGCGCTGCGCAAGGCAGGCGTGCCGGTGCTGGCCTATGGCAACTTCATCACCATCGCGGTGAACTTCATCATCCTGGCCTTCATCATCTTCATGATGATCAAGCAGATCAACCGCCTCAAGCGCTCGGAACCGGCGCCCGCACCAGCCGCCCCGGTCACGCCCGAGGACATCGTGCTGCTGCGCGAGATCCGCGACAGCCTGAAGAGGTAAGCCGCCTCAGGCGCGCGCCAGCCGGCGCGCCATGCGCAAGGCCTCGACGAGGCTGCGCGCATCGGCCCGGCCCGTGCCGGCGATGTCGAAGGCCGTGCCATGGTCCGGGCTGGTCCGCACCAGCGGCAGGCCCAGGGTCACGTTCACGCCCTGCTCCACGCCCAGGTACTTCACGGGGATCAGGCCCTGGTCGTGGTACATGGCCACGACCACGTCGAAGGCACCGGTGCGTGCGCGCATGAACACGGTGTCGGGCGCATAGGGGCCCTGGGCGTCGATGCCCTCGGCCCGCGCCGCCGCCATGGCCGGCGCGATGGTCTCGATCTCCTCGCGGCCGAACAGCCCGCCCTCGCCCGCATGCGGATTCAAGCCCGCCACGCCGATGCGCGGCGCGCGGCCCAGCACGGCCTGCAGCGCCGCATGCGTGATGCGCAGCGTCTGCAGCACGTTGTCGTAGGTCACGGCATCCAGCGCGGCGCGCAGCGCCACGTGGATGCTGACCAGCACCGTGCGCAGCTCCGGATTGGCCAGCATCATGCGCACGGGCATCTCGGCCACGGGCCGGCCGGCATGGGCCGCGGCCTCGGCCTGCAGCAGCTCGGTGTGGCCCGGATAGGGCACGCCCGCGGCCGCCAGCGCCTCCTTGTGCACGGGCGCGGTGACCAGCGCCGCGATCTCGCCGCGCAGGGCGGCACGCGCGCCCCATGCCACGCAATCGGCGGCCAGGCGGCCGGCCGCCGCGCTGACCGCGCCGTACGGCATGGCCGGCGTGTCGGGGCCCGGCTGCAGCACCGGGATGCACCGCGGCGGCACCTGCCAAGCTTCCCGGGGCGCGGCGATCGGCGCCAGCGCGGGCGCGATGCCCGCCAGCAGCGCGAGCGCGCGCCGCACCAGCGCCACATCGCCCACGACGAAGCAGCCCTGCAGCAGCGCAGGCTCGGCCTGGAAAGCCTTGGCGACGATCTCGGGGCCGATGCCGGCGGCATCGCCCATGCTGATGGCGATCGGCAGCGCAGGCATCAGGCCGGGTTCTCGATCTCGATGAAGCGGTGCGCGATGCCCAGCTGAGCCGCGACATGGGCCGCCACCGCGGGCGCGCCGTAACGCTCGGTCGCGTGGTGGCCGCAGGCCAGGAAGGCCACGCCGCACTCGCGCGCGAGGTGCGCCTGCGGCTCGGAAATCTCGCCCGTGATGAACGCGTCGGCGCCGGCCGCGATGGCCGCCTCGAAGTACGACTGCGCGCCGCCCGTGCACCAGGCGATGCGGCGCAGCGGCCGGCCGTGGCCGGGGTCGACCAGGGTCACGCGGCGGCCGAGCCGTTGCTCCACATGCCGTGCCAGCGCGTGTGCGTCGGCGAAGGCGCCCTGCCCCATGAAGCCCAGGTCCTGCTCGCCGAAGCGCTGCGGCTCCAGCGGCAGTTCCAGCACGCGGCCCAGCTGCGCGTTGTTGCCCAACTCCGGGTGCGCATCCAGCGGCAGGTGGTAGGCCAGCAGGCTGATGTCGTGCGCGAGCAGCAGCGCCAGGCGCTGCTTCATCCAGCCCGTGACGGTGCCGCTCTGGCCGCGCCAGAACAGGCCGTGGTGCACGAAGATGGCATCGGCGCCGTCCGCGATGGCGGCCTCGATCAGCGCCCGGCTGGCCGTGACACCGCTGACGAGCCGGCGGACCTGCGCCTTGCCCTCCACCTGCAGGCCATTCGGCCCGTAGTCCTTGAAACGGGCGGGCTGCAGCAGTGCATCGCAGGCCTGCAGCAATTCGTCGCGCGTGGTCGTGTGCATCGCCGGATTGTCTCAGGCCATGCGCGCCCTCAGGCGCGCGGCTGCCAGCCGCGCGAGGCGAAGGGCCACAGGCCGATCAGGAAGCCCAGCGCCGCGACCGCGGCCACGTAGTGGGCCGGGGCCATCACGTCGACCTTCTGCCAGACGCTGATCAGCACCGGCGTGAGGCCGCCGAACACCGCATAGGCCATGTTGTAGGCGAACGAGAGGCCGGAGAAGCGCACGGCCGGCGGGAAGGCGCGCACGCCCACGATGGGCAGGAGCGCGATGGAACCGACGAAGAAGCCGACCAGCGCATAGCTCCACACCAGCGACGCGGGCGTGCCCGGCAGGCCCAGGTAGAACAGGTAGGTGGTGACCACGAGGCCGCCCCAGCCGACCAGCATCACGGCCTTCGTGCCGAAACGGTCCGAGGCCCAGCCCACCACCGCGCAGCCCACGGTCAGCGTGAAGGTCGCCGCCAGGTTCGCCTGCAGCGAGAGCTTGGCCGGGATCCCGAACACCTTCTGCAGGTAGGCCGGCGTGAACAGGATCACGACCACGATGGCGGTCGACAGCACCCAGGTCATGAGCGCGACCAGCACGACCGCGGCGCGGTGTTCGCGCAGCACGGTCTTCACGGGCAGTTCGCGCGCGACCTTCCTGCGCTCGGCCAGTTCCTGGAACACCGGGGTTTCTTCGAGGAAGCGGCGCAGGTAGACCGACACCAGGCCGAACACGCCGCCCAGGATGAACGGGATGCGCCAGGCTCCGTCGTGGATCTCGGCCGGCGTGTAGTGGGTGTTGAGCGCCACGGCGATCAGCGAGCCCAGCAGGATGCCGCCCGTGATGCCGGCCGTCAGCGTGCCCACCGCCAGGCCGTAGTGGCGCCGCGGCACGTGCTCGGCCACGAAGACCCAGGCGCCCGGCATCTCGCCGCCGATGGCCGCGCCCTGCAGGATGCGCATGGCCAGCAGCAGCAGTGGCGCGGCGATGCCGATCGATGCGTAGGTGGGCAGCAGGCCGATCACCAGCGTGGGCACGGACATCAGGAAGATCGACAGCGTGAACATGCGCTTGCGGCCCAGGATGTCACCGAAGTGCGCGATGACGATGCCGCCCAGCGGCCGCGCGAGGTAGCCGGCCGCGAAGATGCCCAGGGTCTGCAGCTGGCGCAGCCAGTCGGGCATGTCGGCCGGGAAGAACAAGGCGCCCAGCACGTTGGCGAAGAACACGAAGACGACGAAGTCGTAGAACTCCAGCGTGCCGCCCAGGGCCGACAGGCCGAGGGTGCGCAGGTCGCGGCGGGAGAGCGGTCGGCGGAGTGCGGCGTCCGGCAGGGACGGCACCGAAACAGTGGTGGTCATGAAGGCTGTATCCGGAAACGGCAGGCAGGATCGCGTCTGCGCAGGACGCGGCCGCGGGATGGGCGGCACGAGGAAGATCGTTCGACGGGAGGGTCCGGATGGGGCCTGGCCCATGCAAGCGACCGGGGTGACCGGTCCGGCATGGCGGGGAACGCAGCGGCTGACGCAGGGCCGCAATTCTAAGGGTTTACCCGATGTCGCGCTGGGCCAGGGCCGTTTGGCGCGCCGTGGAGGCCGCGGCCGCCATGGCCGACAATGCGCACTTTCCCGGATTTTTTCCTCGCCACCATGAAGCGCTTCTGGCTGCTGTTTTCCCAGTCCGTGACCGTGCTGCTCGCGGCCTATTTCGTCGTCGCCACCTTGAAGCCCGAGTGGCTGGGCAAGCGCGGCTTCGCGGGCGGCAGCATTTCGGTCATCGAGGCGCCGGCCGCGCCGCCGGGCAGCGTGGCCGCGGGCAGCTTCGCCCCGGCCGCCAAGCGCGCCGCGCCGGCCGTGGTCAGCATCAACACCAGCACGGCGGCCCAGCCCCATCCCAACAGCAACGACCCCTGGTTCCGCTTCTTCTTCGGCGACCGCGGTGGCGAGGCGCGCGCCGGCCTGGGCAGCGGCGTGATCGTGAGCCCCGAAGGCTATGTGCTGACCAACAACCACGTGGTCGAGGGCGCCGACGTGATCGAGGTGATCCTGAACGACGCGCGGCGCGCCCAGGCCAAGGTCATCGGCACCGACCCCGAGACCGACCTGGCCATCCTCAAGATCGATCTCGACAAGCTGCCCGTCATGGTGCTGGGCAGTTCGGACGCGCTGCAGGTCGGCGACCAGGTGCTGGCCATCGGCAACCCTTTCGGCGTGGGCCAGACGGTCACCAGCGGCATCGTCAGTGCGCTGGGCCGCAACCAGCTGGGCATGAGCCCGCTGCAGGAATTCATCCAGACCGACGCGGCCATCAACCCCGGCAACTCGGGCGGCGCGCTGGTCGACACGGCGGGCAACCTGCTGGGCATCAACACCGCGATCTACTCGCGCTCGGGCGGCAGCATGGGCATCGGCTTCGCGGTGCCGGTGTCCACGGCCAAGCTGGTGCTCGAAGGCATCGTGCGCGACGGCCAAGTGCGGCGCGGCTGGATCGGCGTGGAGCCCAACGACCTCTCGCCCGAACTGGCCGAGACCTTCGGCGTGAAGACCACCGCCGGCGTGATCATCACCGGCGTGCTGCAGAACGGCCCCGCGGCCCAGGCCGGCGTGCGGCCCGGCGACGTGATCGCCCAGGTGTCGGGCAAGCCCATCACCAACGTGACGGAACTGCTGTCGTCGGTGGCCGCGCTCAAGCCCGGCGAGGCTTCGGAGTTCGAGGTGCTGCGGCGCGAGGAGCGCCTGCGCCTGCAGGTCACGCCCGGCGTGCGGCCCAAGCCGCAGCGCGCGCAGCGGCCCTGATCAGTTGCCGCTGGCCTCGGCCTCGGTGTCTTCCGGGGCTTTGGTGTGCTTGATGAACAGCTGGGCCGCCCAGATCCCCACCTCGTACAGGATGCACATGGGGATGGCCAGGGCCAGCTGCGACACCACGTCCGGCGGCGTCACGATGGCGGCCACGACGAAGGCCACCACGATGAAGTAGCCGCGGAAGCTCTTGAGCTTGTCCACGCTCACGATGCCCACACGCGCCAGCACCACCACCGCGATCGGCACCTCGAAGGCCAGGCCGAAGGCCAGGAACATGCTCAATGCGAAGCCCAGGTAGGCCTCGATGTCAGGCGCCGCCGTGATGCTCTTGGGCGCGAAGCTCTGGATGAACTTGAACACCTGGCCGAACACGAAGTAGTAGCAGAACGCCACGCCGACCAGGAACAGGATGGTGCTGGAGATCACCAGCGGCATCACGAGCTTCTTCTCGTGCGAGTACAGGCCCGGCGCGACGAAGGCCCAGACCTGGTAGAGCACGACCGGCAGCGCAATCATGAAGGCCGCCATCAGCAGGATCTTGAGCGGCACCAGGAAGGGCGAGATCACCGAGGTGGCGATCATGGTCGCGCCGTGCGGCAACGAGGCCACCAGCGGCGCGGCCAGCAGGTCGTACAGCGCACCGGGGCCGGGGTAGACGGCCAGCACGGCGGCCACCACGGCGATTGCGACCACGGCCTTGATGAGCCGGTCGCGCAACTCCATCAGGTGCTCCACGAACGGCTGCTCCGTACCGGCGAGTTCGTCTTCCTTGGTCTTCGGATCAGGCATGGTGCAAATGGCGACGCGGCCGGCGCGAAGGCCGGCCAGACACGGCTGGCGCCGCGTTCAATTGAGTTTCTGGGGCCGGTAGCGGGCCACCCGCGCTGCGCCCGACAAGGCCTTGGTGCGAACGCCGTTGCGCGCCTTGTACCACTGCGGCATGGCGCCCTGCTTCATGCGCCAGTGCTTCTTGGGGTGCTTGTATTCGGGGTACTGCACGAAGCTCTCGGCCGTCGTGCCGTCGGAAGACGCCGCCGTGCTGCCGTCCAGCCCGGCCGTGGTGGCGGCCCAGTCCTTCTCGAACTCGCTGGCGGTGGTCTGCATGGAGGTCTGCACGTCGCGTGCGGCGCCCTCCACCGTCTCCTTCATCTTCTTGAGCTCGTCCAGCTCCATGGAGCGGTTGACCTCGGCCTTGACGTCGGCCACGTAGCGCTGCGCCTTGCCCAGCAAGGTGCCCACCGTGCGGGCCACGCGCGGCAGCTTCTCCGGCCCGATGACGATCAACGCCACCGCGCCGATCAGCGCCATCTTCGAGATGCCGAGATCGATCACGGGCGAACGATCAGGACTTGGTCTTGGCTTCGACGTC
The DNA here is from genome assembly GCA_049840715.1 of Pseudorhodoferax sp. Lineage (GTDB taxonomy): Bacteria > Pseudomonadota > Gammaproteobacteria > Burkholderiales > Burkholderiaceae_C > Pseudorhodoferax. The sequence goes on along the minus strand of JASGJO010000004.1, from coordinate 16,039 downwards.
GATGGTGGACTTCTCGGCGTTGGCCGCGTTGCCCACCTGCGCGTTCGGCGCGGCCGCCTTGTCGTCGGCGGTGCTGCCGTCCTTCATGCCGTCCTTGAAGCCCTTGACGGCGCCGCCCAGGTCGCTGCCCATGTTCTTGAGCTTCTTGGTGCCGAACACCATGACCACGATCAGCAGCACGATCAGCCAGTGCCAGATGGAAAAAGAACCCATGGAAGTACTCCTAACGAATTGCGTTGAATTTTAGTGCGCGGGATGAACCATTCCCGCGACGGGCGAATAGCCGGATCAGCCGCGCGCCCAAGGGCGTGGGCCGCCCAGCACGTGCAGGTGCAGGTGGTGCACCTCCTGGCCGCCTTCGGTGCCGGTGTTCACCACCAACCGGAAACCGCCGTCGGGATACGGGTTGCAGCCTTCCTGCAGGGCCAGCCGCGGCGCCAGCGTCAGCATGCGGCCCAGCATGGGCGCGTGTTCGTCCGTGACCTGGGCCATGGAGGCCACATGGTCCTTGGGCACGACCAGGAAATGGATGGGCGCCGCCGGGCGGATGTCGTGGAAGGCGAAGAACTCGTCGTCCTCGTGCACCTTGCGGGACGGGATCTGCCCTTGGACGATCTTGCAGAACAGGCAATCGGGGTCGTGCATCGGGGATTCGCTCAACGGGGTAGGCCGACCGGGCGGCTGGCGTTCATGTCCACCATGCCACGCACGATGCGGTACAGGAACCAGATGGAGATCACCAGCCAGGCGATCGCGCCCGGCAGGTACAGCAGGAAGAACAGCGGCAGCGTGACCACGTAGAGCACGCCGGCCCACAGCACCGAGCGGATGCGCCAGGAGAAATGGCTGGCCTGCCAGGTGCCTTCGGCGTCCGAGCGCTTGACGAGGTCGATCACCAGCGCGATCAGCAGCAGGCCGATGCTGGGCTGGGCCGATGGCACGACCGCCGCCACCGCCACCACGAGGTGCAGCAGGTAGCTGATCCAGCCCACCGTCTTGAGCTGCTGGGCCTGTTCGTTGTCCTTGACCTGGACGTCGATGATGTCGTCAGCCACCGTCACCTCCTTCGCGTGCCACGGCCTTGCGCAAGGCCTTTTCCTCGATGCCGCTGGTGCCTTCGCGGCGCAGCAGCTCGGCGATCACATCCTGCGGGCCGGCACCGTAGTGCGCCAGCGCCACCAGCGAGTGGAACCACAGGTCGGCCACCTCGCCCACGAACTTGCCCTTGAGGTGCGGGGCATCGCCGCGGCCGGCATCGATGTCCTTGGCGGCCATGACGACCTCGGTCGCCTCCTCGCCGATCTTCTTCAGGAAGGCGTCCGGGCCCTTGTGCAGCAGCCGGGCCACGTAGCTGGCCTCGGGGTTGCCGCCGGCCGCGGGCTTGCGGCTCTCGATCACGGCCGCGAGGCGGCCCAATGCATCCTGGGACAACGTGTTCATGCGGCCTACTTGTAGATGGATTCGGGGTCTTTCAAGACCGGGTCGACGGCCTGCCAGCGCGCACCCGCGCCATCGGCCTGGAGCTTGCTGAAGAAGCAGCTGTGCCGGCCCGTATGGCAGGCGATGCCGGGCGCGTGGCCCAGCTGCGTGACCTTGAGCAGCACCACGTCGGCATCGCAGTCGAGCCGGATCTCGTGCACGGTCTGCACATGGCCGGATTCCTCGCCCTTGAACCAGAGCTTGCCGCGCGAACGGCTGAAGTACACGGCGCGCTGCAGCTCGAAGGTCTTTAGCAGCGCCTCGCGGTTCATCCACGCGAACATCAGCACATCGCCGCTCGCGGCTTCCTGGGCGATCGCGGGCACCAGGCCCTGCGCATCCCACTTCACGTCGTCCAACCAGTCCATCGCGGGATTCTCGGCGATCCTGATGGCGTTACAGGCGCACGGGAATGCCGCGTGCCGCCATGTGGTTTTTGGCCTGCCCCACGGTGAACTCGCCGTAGTGGAAGATGCTTGCCGCCAGCACCGCGTCGGCGCCGCCGGTCTGCACGCCGTCGGCCAGGTGGTCCAGGCTGCCGACGCCGCCCGAGGCGATCACGGGCACGCCCACGGCGTCGCTGACGGCGCGCGTGAGCGCGAGGTCGAAGCCCGACTTGGTGCCGTCGCGGTCCATGCTGGTCAAGAGTATCTCGCCGGCGCCGCGGCGCGCCATCTCGGCCGCCCATTGCACGGCGTCCAGCCCCGTGTTCTTGCGCCCGCCGTGGCTGTAGACGTCCCAGCCGGCGCCGCGCTGGGCGGCGTCTTCCGGGCTGCGGCGCTTGGCGTCGATGGCGACCACGATGCACTGGGCGCCGTACTTGTCCGAGGCCTGGTCGATCACGTCGGGGTTGGCGAGCGCGGCCGAGTTGAAGCTCGTCTTGTCCGCACCGGCGTTGAGCAGCCGGCGGACGTCGGCGACCGTGCGCACGCCGCCGCCCACGGTCAGCGGGATGAAGACCTGCGAGGCCACGGCCTCGATGATGGGCAGGATCAGGTCGCGCCCGTCGCTGGTGGCCGTGATGTCGAGGAAGGTCAGCTCGTCGGCGCCCTGCTCGTTGTAGCGCGCGGCGATCTCCACCGGGTCGCCCGCATCGCGCAGTTCGACGAAGTTGACGCCCTTGACGACACGGCCGCCCGTGACGTCCAGGCAGGGAATGATGCGTTTGGCCAGCATGGGCGTTCTGCGAAGAAAAAAAGGGGGAATCAGGCGACGACGCTCAGCCGCTGCCAGCCCGTCCACCGCGCGCCGGGCGCAAGGCTCAACGGGCGCTCGACCTGCGCGGCCTCCACGCACAGCATCTGCGCGTAGCTGTCGGGCGCCATGTCGGCCATGGTGGCGGACTTGGCGGCACCGGGGTTCCAGACCACGGTGTCCTCGAAGCTCGCGCTCTGGGCGATCTCCAGCTGCGCATCGCCGTCCAGCAGGCGCAGCGGCGCCGGCGCGGCGCGGAACACGCGGTCGAACTCGCCGTCGAAGCGCACCTCGCCCGCATGCGGAGCGCGGCTGTCGGCCAGCGCATCCCAGCAGGGCTGGCCGTCCAGGCCCTGCAGCCGCACGCCGGCGATGTCCTGCACCTGCAGGTAGGTGTGCAGCGCACCCGTGAAGGTCCAGGGCGCGGCGCCGAGGTTGTCCAGCTCCAGCAGCATCTCCAGCCGGCCCGCGCCGAGCCGCAGCGTCAGCGCGAAGCGGAAGTCCGCCGGCCATGCGGCGCGCGTGGCCGCATCGCTCTCGAGCACCAGCGTCAGCTGCACGTCGCCCGAGGCCGCATCGGCGCGCGCACCGTCGCAGCGCCAGGGCAGGTTGCGCGCGAAGCCGTGCTTGGCCAGCGGGCCGCGTTCGTTGAACTGCGGCAGGCAGACCGGCACGCCGCCGCGGATGGCGGCCTGGCCGTCGAAGACGGCCTTGGGGCTCAGGTACAGGCGCTCGCGCCCGGCACCGGTCCAGGACAGCACATGGGCCCCGTGCAGGGCCACGAGCAGGCTGTCGTCGGGGCCCCAGGTCAGGCGCAGGCAGGGCTGGCCGCGGAAGGATTCGGCCGCGGCCGCCAGCTCAACCATTGTTGTAGTTGTCGGCACGCTCCTGCGCGCTGGCGAAATCCAGGTCGCCGGTGTAGATGGCGCGGCCGCAGATCACGCCTTCGATGCCTTCGCTCTCGACCTCGCACAGCTTCTCGATGTCGGCGATGTCGGACAGGCCGCCCGAGGCGATGACCGGCGTCTGCAGCGCCTGGGCCAGCTTGACCGTGGCATCGATGTTGATGCCGGTCAGCATGCCGTCGCGGCCGATGTCGGTGTAGATGAAGGACTCGACGCCGTAGTCCTCGAACTTCTTGGCCAGGTCGATGACCTCGTGGCCCGTGAGCTTGCTCCAGCCGTCGGTGGCGACCTTGCCGTCCTTGGCGTCCAGGCCCACGATGATGTGGCCGCCGAAGGCCGTGCAGGCGTCGTGCAGGAAACCGGGGTTCTTGACCGCGGCCGTGCCGATGATCACGTAGCGCAGGCCGGCATCGAGGTAGCGCTCGATGGTGTCCAGGTCGCGGATGCCGCCGCCCAGCTGCACGTCGACCACGTCGCCGACTTCCTTCAGGATGCGCCGGATCGCCATCTCGTTCTTCGGCTTGCCGGCGAAGGCGCCGTTGAGGTCGACCAGGTGCAGGCGGCGCGCGCCCTGGTCGACCCACTTGCGCGCCATTTCGGCCGGGTCGTCGCTGAAGGTGGTGGACTGTTCCATGTCGCCTTGCTTGAGGCGCACGCATTGACCGTCTTTCAGATCGATCGCAGGAATGAGAAGCATGGTGCTGAAGGCAGCCGTGGCGGTGGGAAGAAGGGGTCAGGGATTCCAGTGGAGGAAGTTGCGGTACAGCGCCAGACCATGCGCTGCGCTCTTCTCCGGGTGGAACTGGGTCGCAAAAATATTATCGCGGGCGATGGCGCAGGTAAAGGTTTCCCCGTACTCCGTCAAGCCTGCACTGTGGCGCTGATCCGACGGTCGCGCGTAAAAGCTGTGCACGAAATAGAACCAGCTCTGGTCCGGCACCTCGCCCCAGACCGGGTGGCGGCGCCCGCCGGGCTGCTGCTGCGCCACGCGGTTCCAGCCCATCTGCGGCACCTTGTAGCGGCTGCCGTCGGGCTGGGTGCGGCCCTGCAGGTCGAAGCGCAGCACCTCGCCCGCGATCAGGCCCAGGCCGGGCGTGGCGCCGCCGGCGTCGCCGGCGCGCGTCTCGGCGCTGCGGTCCAGCAGCATCTGCATGCCCACGCAGACGCCGAACAGGGGCTTGCTGGCCGCGGCTTCGAGCACCGATTCGAGCAGGCCGGAGTCGCGCAGCTCGCGCATGCAGTCGGGCATGGCGCCCTGGCCCGGCAGCACCACGCGCGTGGCGGCGCGCACCTGGGCCGGGTCGCTGGTCACGACCACCTGCACGCCCTCGCCGGCCGCGGCGGCCTGCACGGCCTGCGACACCGAGCGCAGGTTGCCCATGCCGTAGTCGACCACGGCCACGGTGTTGCCGGCCATTACAGCGAGCCCTTGGTGGAGGGAATGGTGCCGAGCGCGCGCGGGTCGAATTCCAGCGCGCCGCGCAGCGCGCGCGCGAAGGCCTTGAACACGGTCTCGCACTGGTGGTGCGCGTTCACGCCGCGCAGGTTGTCGATGTGCAGCGTCACGAAGGCGTGGTTCACGAAGCCCTGGAAAAACTCGTGCGTGAGCTGGGTGTCGAACGCGCCGATCATGCCGCTCGTGAACGGCACGTTGAGCACCAGGCCGGGGCGGCCCGAGAAGTCGATCACCACGCGGCTCAGCGCTTCGTCCAGCGGCACGTAGGCATGGCCGTAGCGGCGGATGCCCTTCTTGTCGCCGACGGCCTTGGCCACGGCCTGGCCCAGCGTGATGCCCACGTCCTCCACCGTGTGGTGGCCATCGATGTGCAGGTCGCCGTCCACCGCGATGTCCAGGTCGATCAGGCCGTGCCGCGCGATCTGGTCCAGCATGTGGTCGAAGAAGCCGATGCCGGTGGCCAGCTTGGCCTGGCCGGTGCCGTCCAGGTTCACGCGCACGGTGATCTTGGTCTCGGCGGTGTTGCGGCTGACCTCGGCCGTGCGTGCCAATGGCGCAATGGGCGCGGTGGGGGTGGGAACTAGGCTGCTCATAGGGACTGCTGCAGGGCCCGCAGCATCTGGGCGTTGTCGTCGGCGCTGCCGACCGTCAGGCGCAGGCAGTTGGCCAGCAAGGGATGCATTTTAGAAACGTTCTTCACGAGCACGCCGCGGGCCTTCATGCCCTCGAACACGGCCTGGGCGGAACCCTCCCCGCCCGGCACACGCACCAGCACCATGTTGGCGTCGCTGTTCCAGACCTTCAGGCCCAGCGCGCGCAGCGCAGGCAGCAGGGCATCGCGCTGCGCACGCAGATCGGCGGCCTGGGCGTCGAACACCTCGGCGTGTTCCAGCGCGAACAGGGCGCACTCGGCATTGAGCACGCTGATGTTGTAGGGCGGGCGCACCTTGTCGATCTCGGCGATGAGCGCGGACGGGCCCATCATGTAGCCCAGGCGCACGCCGGCCAGGCCGAACTTGCTCAGCGTGCGCATCAGCAGCACATGGCCGTGGCGCGCCACGTGGTCGATGTAGGAGCGGCTGGCGAAGGGCTGGTAGGCCTCGTCCATGACCACGAGGCCCGGCGCGGCGGCGACGATGCGCTCGATCACCGCGTCGTCCCACAGGTTGGCCGTGGGGTTGTTCGGGTACGCGAGGAAGACGATGGCGGGCTGGTGCCGCTCGATGGCGGCCAGCATGGCGGCCTCGTCGAGTTCGAAATCGGCCGTCAACGGCACGCCGACGAAGTCCAGGCCCTGCAGCTGCGCACTCATCGCGTACATCACGAAGCCGGGCACGGGCGCGAGGATGGTGGCGCCGGGCCGGTCGCAGGCCAGGGCCAGCAGCGAGATCAGCTCGTCCGAGCCGTTGCCCAGCATGAGGCCGAAGCCTTCGGGCATCTGCGCATGGCGGGCCAGCGCCCGGCGCAGGTCCTCGAGCCGGCTGCCGGGGTAGCGGTTGAGCTCCACCGCGCCCAGGCGCTCGCCCAGCTGCGCCTGCAGCGCGGCGGGCAGCCGGTACGGGTTCTCCATCGCGTCCATCTTGAGCAGGCCGGTGGCGTCCTGCACGGCGTAGGCGTGCATGGACTGCACGTCCTGGCGGATGAGCTTGGCAAAGCGGGGCGCGAGTTCGGATGTCATGGCTTCAAGCGCAGTTCAGCGGCGCGGGCGTGGGCCTGCAGGCCTTCGCCATGGGCCAGCACGGACGCGATGGGCCCCAACACCTGGGCGCCCGCCGCGCTGACCTCGATCAGGCTGCTGCGCTTCTGGAAGTCGTAGACGCCCAGCGGGCTGGAGAAACGCGCCGTGCCCGAGGTCGGCAGCACGTGGTTGGGGCCGGCGCAGTAGTCGCCCAGGCTCTCGCTGGTGTAGGCGCCCAGGAAGATCGCGCCGGCGTGCTTGAGCAGCGGCTCCCAGCGGTGCGGCTCCGCGCTGCTGACCTCCAGGTGCTCGGGCGCGATGCGGTTGCTGATGGCGCAGGCCTCCGACATGTCGCGCGTGTGGATCAGCGCGCCGCGGCCGTTCAGGCTGGCGGCGATGATGTCGGCGCGCGGCATCGCGGGCAGCAGGCGGTCGATCGCCTCCTGCACGGCGTCGATGTACGCGGCGTCCGGGCACAGCAGGATGCTTTGCGCCAGCTCGTCGTGCTCGGCCTGGCTGAACAGGTCCATGGCCACCCAGTCGGCCGGCGTGCTGCCGTCGGCCAGCACCAGGATCTCGCTGGGGCCGGCGATCATGTCGATGCCGACCGTGCCGAACACGCGGCGCTTGGCGGCGGCCACGTAGGCGTTGCCGGGGCCGGTGATCTTGTCCACGGCCGGCACGGTGGCCGTGCCGTAGGCCAGCGCGGCCACGGCCTGGGCGCCGCCAATCGTGAACGCGCGCGTGACGCCGGCCACGTAGGCGGCGGCCAGCACCAGCATGTTCTTCTCGCCGCGCGGTGTCGGCACGACCATGACGATCTCGCCGACGCCGGCCACATGGGCCGGGATCGCGTTCATGAGCACGCTGGACGGGTAGGCGGCCTTGCCGCCCGGCACGTAGATGCCCACGCGGTCCAGCGGCGTGACCTTCTGGCCCAGCAGCGTGCCGTCGGCATCGCGGTAGCTCCAGCTTTCGCCGCTGGCCTTCTTCTGGGCCTCGTGGTACGCGCGGACCCGCTGCGCGGCCGCCTGCAGGGCCTTGCGCTGGGCGTCGGGCAGGCCGTCGAAGGCGGCCTTCAACTCCTCTGGCTGCAGCGTCAGCGCCTGCAGGTCGGGCGCATCCAGGCCATCGAAGCGCCGCGTGTACTCCAGCACGGCCGCATCGCCGCGCTGCTGCACGTCGGCCAGGATCTCGGCCACGCGCTGCTCGATGGCGGCGTCGGTGTCGGCCGACCAGTGCAGCCGCGCCTTGAACCGGGCCTCGAAGTCGGCCTGCGTGGTGGCCAGGCGCAGCGGGCGGGCGCTCGGCGTCATGCCGCGCTCCCGGCCGGCTGGCGCAGTGCCGCGGCGAAGCCGTCGATCACCTCGCGCAGCGGGCCCTGCTTGCGCTTGAGCGCGGCCTGATTCACGACCAGGCGCGAGCTGATGTCCATGATGCGCTCGACCTCGACCAGGCCGTTGGCTTTGAGCGTGTTGCCGGTGGAGACCAGGTCGACGATGGCGTCGGCCAGGCCGGTCAGCGGCGCCAGTTCCATGCTGCCGTAGAGCTTGATCAGGTCCACGTGCACGCCCTTGGTGGCGAAGAAGTCGCGCGCGATGCCCACGTACTTGGTGGCCACGCGCAGGCGCGAGCCCTGGCGCACGGCCGAGGCGTAGTCGAAGTCCTTGCGCACGGCCACGCTGATGCGGCAGCGCGCGATGTCCAGGTCCAGCGGCTGGTACAGGCCATGGCCGCCGTGCTCGATCAGCGTGTCGCGGCCGGTGATGCCGAGGTCGGCGCCGCCGTACTCCACGTAGGTCGGCACGTCGGTGGCGCGCACCAGCACCACGCGCAGATCCGGCTTGTTGGTCGCCAGGATCAGCTTGCGCGAGGTTTCGGGGTCTTCCAGCACCTCGATGCCGGCCGCGCGCAGCAGCGGCAGCGTCTCGTCGAAGATGCGTCCCTTGGACAGAGCCAGCGTGATCATGCTTTCACCCGTTCGATGTCCGCGCCGATGCCGCGCAGCTTGCTTTCCATGCGGTCGTAGCCGCGGTCGAGGTGGTAGACGCGGTCGACCAGGGTCTCGCCGTCGGCCACGAGGCCGGCGATGACCAGGCTGGCCGAGGCGCGCAGGTCGGTCGCCATGACGGTGGCGCCCGACAGGCGCGGCGCGCCCTCGATCAGCGCGACCTTGCCGTCGATCTGGATGCGCGCGCCCAGGCGCACCAGCTCGTTCACGTGCATGAAGCGGTTCTCGAAGATGGTCTCGGTGACCTTGCTCGCGCCCTGCGAGATGCAGTTCAGCGCCATGAACTGGGCCTGCATGTCGGTCGGGAAGCCCGGGTATTCGGTGGTGCGGAAGTTCTGCGCGCGCAGGAATTCGTAGGCCGGCGCATCGGCCTGCACGCGCACGCCGCCTTCGACGGCCTGTACGCGCGCACCGGCGTCGCGCAGCTTCTCGATCACGGCGTCCATGTGGTCGGCGCGCGCGCCCTGCAGCAGCACGTCGCCACCCGTGGCCGCCACGGCGCACAGGAAGGTGCCGGCCTCGATGCGGTCGGCCACCACGGCGTGCGTGCAGCCGTGCAGGCGCTCCACGCCCTCGATCACGATGCGGCGCGTGCCGTGGCCGTGGATGCGGGCGCCCATGGCGATCAGCATCTCCGCGAGGTCGGGGATCTCGGGCTCCTGGGCGGCGTTCTCGAGGATGGTCTCGCCTTCGGCCAGCGCGGCGGCCATCAGGAAGTTCTCGGTGCCGGTCACGGTGACCATGTCGGTCGTGATGTGGGCGCCGCGCAGGCGCGTGCGGCCCTCGGGTAGCCTGGCGAGCATGTAGCCGTGCTCGACGACGATCTGCGCGCCCATGGCCTGCAGGCCCTTGATGTGCTGGTCCACCGGGCGCGAGCCGATCGCGCAGCCGCCGGGCAGCGACACCGTGGCATGGCCGAAGCGGGCCAGCAGCGGCCCCAGCGCCAGCACCGAGGCGCGCATGGTCTTGACCAGCTCGTAGGGCGCCTCGGGCTTGGACAGCGCGCGCGCGTTGATGGCCACGCGGCCGTCCTCGTGCTGCTCCACCGCCACGCCCATGTTGCGGATCAGCTTGAGCATGGTGGCCACGTCCTGCAGGTGCGGGACGTTGGACAGCTCGACCTTGTCCTCCGTCAGCAGGGCTGCGCAGAGCTCGGGCAGGGCCGCGTTCTTGGCGCCGGAAATGCGCACCTCGCCGCTCAGGCGGCGGCCGCCGCGAATCAACAGTTTGTCCATCAGAAGCCGTTCAGGAAATCAGGCCCGCGCAGCTGGCCGCGGGCGAAGGGAAGCGCTCAGTGCTGCGGTTGGCCCTGGGCAGCCCATTCGTCGGGCGTCAGGGTCTTCATCGACAGCGCATGCACTTCGTCGTTGCGTATTTTCTCACCCAGCGTCGCGTAGACCATCTGGTGCCGCTGGATCGGGCGCTTGCCCGCGAATGCGGTGGAGACGATGGTGGCGTACCAATGCCGGCCGTCGCCCTGCACATGCAGATGCTCGCAGGCCAGGCCGGCGGCGATCAGGGAGCGGAGTTGGTCGGCGGTCATGGTGGGCGGTCTAGTTTCGAATCTTGTAGCCGGTGCGCAGCAGGTGCACGGCGATGGCGCTGACGACCAGCAGGGCGATGCCCACGATGGCCAGGCTGGTCCAGGGCGAGATGTCGGACAGGCCGAAGAAGCCGTAGCGGAAGCCGTCGATCATGTAGAAGAACGGGTTCAGGTGGCTCACGGTCTGCCAGAAGCTGGGCAGCGAGTGGATGGAATAGAACACGCCCGACAGGAAGGTCATGGGCATGATCAGGAAGTTCTGGAACGCCGCCATCTGGTCGAACTTCTCGGCCCACAGGCCGGCGATCACGCCCAGCGAACCCAGCAGCGCGGCGCCCAGCACGGCGAACACGACGATCCACAGCGGCGCGACCATGTGCACGCCCGTGAAGCCCACCGTGACCAGGAACACCCCGAGGCCCACGAGCACGCCGCGCACCACGGACGAGCCCACGTAGGCCACGAACCAGCTCCAGTGCGACAGCGGCGTCAGCAGCACGAACACCAGGCTGCCCATGATCTTGCTCTGGATCAGCGAGGAGGAACTGTTGGCGAACGCGTTCTGCAGCACGCTCATCATCACGAGGCCAGGCACCAGGAAGGCGGTGTAGCCGATGGCGTCGTAGACCTTGACCTTGTCCTCCAGCACGTGGCCGAAGATCAGGAGGTAGAGCACGGCCGTCAGCACCGGCGCGGCCACGGTCTGGAAGCCGACCTTCCAGAAGCGCAGCACTTCCTTGTAGAACAGGGTCTGCCAGCCGGTCATCACGCCACCAATGCGTCGGGGTTGCGTTCGGCGGCCATGACCTGCAGGAACACGTCCTCCAGGTCGGCCTTGCGGATTTCCACGTCCTCGACCGTGAGGCCGGCCTGGCGCACGGCCGCCAGGTACTGCTCGATCTCGAGCGCGCCCTGGGCCGGCAGCTGCACGATGCGGCCGGTCACGCGCGCGGCGCGCGCCAGCGCGGGCGGCAGTTCCCGGTCGATCTTGAAGCGCAGCACGTTGCTGGAGGCGGACTTGAGCAGTTCGCTGGTCTCGGCCAGCGCCACCATGCGGCCCTGCTTGAGCATGCCGATGCGCGTGCACAGCGCCTCGGCTTCTTCGAGGTAGTGGGTGGTCAGCAGGACGGTGTGGCCCTGCTTGTTGAGCCTGGCGATGAACTGCCACAGCGTCTGGCGCAGTTCCACGTCCACGCCGGCCGTGGGCTCGTCCAGCACGATCACGGGCGGGCGGTGCACCAGGGCCTGGGCCACGAGCACGCGCCGCTTCATGCCGCCGGACAGCTGGCGCATGTTGGAATTCGCCTTGTCGGCCAGGCCCAGGCTGTCGAGCAGCTCGTCGATCCAGGCCTCGTTGTTGCGCACGCCGAAGTAGCCGGACTGGATGCGCAGCGCCTCGCGCACGTTGAAGAAGGGATCGAACACCAGCTCCTGCGGCACCACGCCGAGCTTGCGGCGCGCCTCGGCGAAATCGCCCTGCACGTCGTGGCCGTGCACGGCCACGCGGCCGCTGCTGGCGCGCGACAGGCCCGCGAGGATGCTGATCAGCGAGGTCTTGCCGGCGCCGTTCGGCCCCAGCAGGCCGAAGAATTCGCCTTCGGCGATGTCGAAGCTGACATCGTCGAGCGCACGGAAGGGGGAGTTGCCGCCGCGTGAACCCGAATAGGTCTTGCTGACGGACTGGAACGAAATGGCGGGCATGGGGAACCCGGCATTCTAAAGGCCGCCGGTTTTTGCTGCAGGCGGCGGGAAAGCGCTCAAACGGCGGCGGGCAGCAGCAGGTCCACGCCGTAGAGCCGGGCCAGCGCGCGCAGCCGCTCGGGCAGCGCGCGCACCGTGAAGCCGCGGCCCTGGCTCATGCTCTCGCGCCGGCATTGCAGCAACACGGCCAGCGCCGAGGAATCGAAGCGCTGCAGCGCGCTGGCGTCCACCAGCACCGGCCCGGTCTGCGAGGCCAGCCCCTGCAGCAGCATGTGCAGCGAGGCCGAGGCCTCGGCATGCGTCAGCGCGGCCGGCAGCACCAGCATCAGCCGCTCTTCTTGTCGTTGGACTTGTTGCGCTGGGCCAGCGCCGCGATCAGGCCGTCGATGCCCTTGGCATTGATCTCCTGCGAGAACTGGCTGCGGTAGGTCTCCACGAGCCAGATGCCCATCACGTTGAGGTTGTAGATCTTCCAGCCGGCGCCCTCGCCCGGCGTCTTCTCGAGCCGGTAGTCCAGCTGCACCGGATCGCCGCGGCCACGCACCTCGGAGCGCACCACGACCTCCTTGTCCTCGGCCGCCGCGCGCAGCGGGCGCACCGAGATCTCCTGGTCGCTGACCTGGGCCAGCGCGCCCGAGTAGGTGCGCACCAGCAGCACCTTGAACTCGTCCTGCAGCTTCTGCTTCTGCGCGTCCGTCGCCTGGCGCCAGGCCGGGCCGACCGCCGATGCCGTCATGCGCTGGAAGTTCACGTTGGGCATGATCTTGGCGTCGACCAGCGCGATGATCTTGCCGACGTCGCCGGCCTGGATCGACTTGTCGGCCTTGATGGCGCCCAGCACCTCGGTCGACAGGCGCGTGATCATGGCGTCGGGCGCCTCGTCGGCGGCCAGAGCCAGGCTGGACACACCCTGGGCCAGCACCAGGCTGGCAACGCCCGCCCAGCGGGCCAGTTGTCTGCGGTTCATCATTTCGCTCTCTCCAACGGGGCGCGAGGCCCGTGTCTATGCATGGGGTCTTGGAAGCCGCCGGCCGCGTCCGGGTTCCGCAGCGGCCAGGCGGGGTGCAACAGAATGTGCAGATGCCTGCCTGGGCCTACTTTGCCGGGGCGGGCGCCGGTTGCGCATCCGGATCGTCGGCATTGCCGTCGTAGTCCGACGCACCGCGCAGCTGCAGGTAGATGTCGCGCGTGAAGCTGTACTTGTCGAGCGCCGCCTCTTCCAGCACGTTGCTGGCGCGCAGCAGCTGCGCGCGCGTGTCGACGATGCGCAGCGCGTACAGGCCGTAGCGCGCGCCGTGGTCGTCCAGGTGCGAGACCGGGTTGCCCCAGGTGTCGACCGGCAGCGCGGCCGTGTCGCGGATCGTCGAGGGGCCCAGCAGCGGCAGCACCAGGTAGGGGCCGGTCGGCACGCCCCAGCGGCCCAGGGTCTTGCCGAAGTCCTCGCGGTGGCGCGGGATGTCGGCATCGCTGGCGATGTCGATCAGGCCGCCCAGGCCGAACACGGTGTTGACCTGCACGCGGAAGAGGCTCTCGACCGCGGCCTGCCCGCGCAGCTGCAACAAGGCATTGACCGCCGTCCAGGCGTCGGCCAGGTTGTTGAAGAAGTTGCGCACGCCGGTGCGCACCGGGCTGGGCAGGGCCTCGTTGTAGACCTGGGCCGCGGGCTTGAGCACGGCCCGGTCCAGACCTTCGTTGAAGCTGTAGATGCTGCGGTTGAACGGCTCCAGCGGGTCGCGCGGATCGGCGTTGGGGCCCGTGGCGCAGCCACCGAGCAAGGCCAGCGCCAGCACCCCGGCGACGGCGCTGCGGGATCGGACGACGGAAAACTTCATGGCGTGGTGACCTTCATTTTTTTGCAGCAGGCGCCGCGGGCGTGTCTGCTGCCTTGTTGTAGAGGAACTGGCCGATCAAGTTCTCCAGCACCACCGCGGACTGCGTGGTCGTCACCGTGTCGCCGGCGGCGAGGTTCTTCTCGTCTGCACCGGCTTCGATGCCGATGTACTGCTCCCCGAGCAGGCCGCTGGTCAGGATCTTGAGCGAACTGTCCTTGGGAAAAGTGTAGCGAGTCTGCATCGCCAGCGTCACGCGCGCCTGGAAGCTCTTGTCATCAAATTCGATGGCGTCGACGCGGCCGACGACCACGCCCGCGCTTTTGACGGCCGCCTTGGGCTTCAGGCCGCCGATGTTGTCGAACTTGGCGGCGATCTGGTAGGTGGACGACAGGTTCAGGCTGGTCAGGTTGGCCGCGCGCAGCGCGAGAAACAGGATGGCGGCCGCGCCCAGCAGCACGAACAGCCCCACCCACACATCCGTCTTGGAACGTTGCATCGATCGATCCCCCAGAACCCGCTGGGTCCTCAAATATTGAACATCACGGCCGTCAGCACGAAGTCCAGCGCCAGCACGGCCAGCGAGGACACGACGACGGTGCGCGTGGTCGCGCGCGACACGCCTTCGGGCGTGGGCTGGGCGCGCCAGCCCTGCAGCAGCGCGACGAAGGTGACCGTGAAGCCGAACACGATGCTCTTGAGCACGCCGTTGCCCACGTCGGCCAGCCAGTCCGTGCCGCCCTGCATCTGGCTCCAGAACGCACCCGCGTCCACGCCGATCATGACCACGCCGACCAGCCAGCCGCCGATGATGCCGACGGCCGAGAACAACGCGGCCAGCAGGGGCATGGCGATCACGCCGCCCCAGAAGCGCGGCGCCAGCACGCGCTGCACCGGGTCCACCGCCATCATCTCCATGGCGGTCAGTTGCTCGCCGGCCTTCATGAGGCCGATGCCGGCCGTCAGCGAGGTGCCGGCGCGGCCCGCGAACAGCAGCGCCGTGACCACCGGCCCCAGTTCGCGCACCAGGCTCAGCGCCACCAGCAGGCCCAGCGCCTCGGACGAGCCGTAGCGCTGCAAGGTGTAGTAGCCCTGCAGGCTCAGCACGAAGCCCACGAACAGGCCCGAGACCATGATGATGGCCAGCGAGTAGTTGCCCAGGAAATGGACCTGGTCGCGCACCAGGCCGAAGCGGCGCAGGCAGGCGCCGCCCAGGCCGACCAGGCGCACGAACAGGCGCGCGGCCTGGCCCAGGTCGGCCAGGGCCGTGCGCGCGGCGAAGCCGATGTCGGCGGGCTTGTACCAGCTCATTTGCGCACCACGGCGGAAGGCCCGTGCGTGGGACCGAAGTCCTGGTCGATGCCGGGGCCGGGGTAGTGGAAATGCACGGGGCCCTCGGCCTCGGCATGGACGAACTGGTGCACGAGCGGATCGGTGCTGGCGCGCACCTGCTCGGGCGTGCCCTGCGCGGCGATCCTGCCGTTGGCCAGCACGATGACCTGGTCGGCGATCGCGAAGGTCTCGTCCAGGTCGTGCGAGACGACGATGCTGGTCAGGCCCATGGCGTCGTTGAGCTGGCGGATCAGGCGCGCGGCCGTGCCCAGCGAGATCGGGTCCAGGCCGGCGAAGGGCTCGTCGTACATCACCAGTTCGGGGTCGAGCACGATGGCGCGCGCCAGCGCCACGCGGCGCGCCATGCCGCCCGAGACCTCGCTGGGCATCAGGTCGCGCGCGCCGCGCAGGCCCACGGCATTGAGCTTCATGAGCACGATGTCGCGCACCAGCGCGTCGGACAGGTCGGTGTGCTCGCGCAGCGGGAAGGCCACGTTCTCGAACACGTCCAGGTCGGTGAACAGCGCGCCGAACTGGAACAGCATGCCCATGCGGCGGCGGATCGCGTACAGGCCGGCGGGGTCCAGCGCCGCCACGTCCTGGCCGTCGAACAGCACCTGGCCCTTCTGCGGCCGGATCTGCCCGCCGATCAGGCGCAGCACGGTGGTCTTGCCGCCGCCGGAGGCGCCCATCAAGGCCGTGACCTTGCCGCGCGGGATGGTCAGCGAGACGCCATCCAGGATCGGACGCTCTCCGTATGAAAACGAGAGGTCCTTGAGTTCGACCAGGGGTGCGGCAGGGGCGGGTGAGGCGTCCATCAAAACAAGAAGGCCGGAGAGCTCCGGCCTTGGACGATGATAAGGGATGCCGCGCAGGCCATCGTATACGCGGCGATTCCCCCTTTTCGCATC
>JASGJO010000003.1:0-112027 GCA_049840715.1 Pseudorhodoferax sp. | reverse complement strand
TATTGCTAAGGTTAATAGGGGCGAACCAGCACAAGCACCTGTAGAGACAGGTTCATCAGCACCGGCACGTGCGGCGGCGGTTCGTCGCCCATGATCTGGTGGTAGACGAAGCTGTAGGCATGCGGCACGACCGGGTAGTCGGCCTTCTTCTTCATCTGCTTCTCCATCCACACCGTTCTCGGGCCACGCGAACAGGTCCGTCAGGTCGAAGCCCCGGGCCTGGAAGGTCTCCATCAGGTAGGCCGCCAGCTTCGGATGGCACTGGTGCACCACATGGCGGTCGGGCGCGTAGACCGCGCGCTGCGGCGGGCCGTTGTGCACCTCGGCGCCGGTGTAGATCGCGATCGACGGCGAGAAGTGCGGTGAAGATCTCCTTCTGGTCCTTGCCCAGGATGATGGCCACGTCGACCTTGGCGCGCTTGTAGGCCGCGGCCATCTCGTCGAGCGCGGCGCGGCAGCGCGCGGCGCGCGCCGTGCGCTCCTCGATGGTCAGGTACTGCTCGAACGCCTTGCCGCGGTGGGCCTCCAGCTCGGGATAGGTCCAGGTGCGGTTGCGGAACCAGAGCTCCGGGTTGTCGAAGTCGCGCTCGGCGTTCTTGAGCCAGTCCTCCGGCGCCTGGCCGAGCATGCCGCTGTGAGGCACGGCCATCGCCGAATACGATTTTTGCCATGGTATCTTTCAGCGATGTTTGTGGGCTGGGCGGGCGGTGACCTTGGGCGCCCACTTGCGCCGCAGCAGGATGGCGGTGTTGGCCGCGCCGATCAGCAGGAACACGAAGATCACCATCATCGGCAGGTCGTAGCTGCCGCTCATGTGCAGCAGCCAGCCCGACAGGCTGGCCGAGACGCCGCCGGCCAGGCTGGTGGCGACCTGCTGCACGCCGGTGACCAGGCCGATGGCCTGGCGTCGGGATCAGGGTCAGCTTGCACAGCGCCAGGTTGTTGGCCGTCGCCAGGCCCAGCAGCGACAGCGAGAGCACGTTCCAGAACAGCGCCACCTGCAGCGTCGCGGCGTAGCGCGCCCAGCAGTACCGTGCTGCCGCCGACGAAGCCGGCGATCACGAAGGCCTTGCGCACGAACACCGCGTCGCGGCCGCGTTCGATGATGCGGTCGGCCAGCCAGCCCGCGACGGTCGCCACGATGGCGATGCCGGCGAAGCTGAAGAAGGTGTAGAGGCCCGACTTCTTCAGCGACAGGCCGCGCTGCTCGACCAGATAGGCCGGCATCCAGGTCATGCAGTAGAAGACGAAGTAGCCGTAGCAGAAGTTGTTGACCATGCGCGCCCCAGACCACCGGGCTGACTTCAGGATGCTGCGACAGCGTCACCGAGGACGACGCTGCGTCTTGCTGCCGGCCAGCTGCTCGCGACGGGCAAGTCGCTCTTGACCAGCAGCAGCCAGGGCACCAGCCACAGCAGGCCGAGCAGGCCGGTCAGCGAGGAACATCACACTTCCAGGACCAGGTGACGATCAGCCAGGCCGCCATCGGCGCGCCGATGGCCGGGCCGAACTTGCTGCCCATGGACAGGATGCCGACCGCCAGACCCTTGTGGTTCTCGCCCGAAGTTGCTGCCGATCCAGCGGTAGCTGGCCGGCATCACGATGGCCTCGGCCGCGCCGACGATCAGCCGCATCAGGATCAGGCCGGCCAGCGCCGTGACCAGGCCGGTCAGCGCCGTGGCCAGGCACCACAGCGACGAAGCAGATCGTGTAGGGCCACTTCACGCCGTAGCGGTCGACCATCCAGCCCATGGGCAGCTGCATCAGGCCGTAGGACCAGAAGAAGGCCGAGTTGAGCCAGCCGCGGTCGACACTGGTCAGCGCGAACTCGTGCGACGAAGTGCTTGTCGGCCAGCGCCGAGAGACAGGCTGGTGCGGTCGACGAAGGAGATCAGCAGCGCCCAGCGTCAGCAGCGCGAGCACGACTCCAGAGGTGCCGAGGGCTGGCCTGTGGCCGTTGCCTGGGCACGGTCGCTGGTCTCCACGTGTTGTTGTACGGCCGTGCGATGGCATCAGGCCAGCGCGGGGTAGAGCCTCTGCGCGGTCTTGCCGAAGATCCAGGCGCGGTCTTCAGCCGACAGGCAGGCCAGGCCGGCCTGGGCCGTGGCCAGGATCTCGGACAGCATGCCGGGCGAGGTCGGGAAGTTCGAGCCCCAAGCCATGCGCTGCGCGCCGAAGGCTTCGACCACCTTCGGGAAGAAGGTCTCGGCGCTCGCCCGGTCCTTCTTCACGTCGCCGAAGATGCGCGGCGTGAGCTTCATCTAGATGTTGGGCAGGTCGGCCAGGTCGAACAGGCTCTGCGCGTTGGCATAGGGCGGGCCGTCCAGCACGTCGGGGCGGCCCAGGTGGTCGAGGACGATGTTCACCCGGGGAAACTTCTCGGCCAGCATGCGCACCTGCGGCAGGCCGATCGGGCCGGTCTGGATGCACATGGGCAGGCCCAGTTCGGCGCACGTCTCCCAGGCCCTGAAGGCTCCTGGGGTGGTCCAGTTCGCTGGGGTCGAAGTCCTTGGTCGAGCCGCCGGTGAAGATGCGCAGCCCCGCGAGGCCCTTGCCGGCCCAGGCGCGCATCACGGCGGGCACGTCGTCGGCCAGCATGTCGACCGAGCCGACCGCGACCAGCCGGTCCGGGTACCGGCTGCAGCCGTCGACCACGTAGCTGTTGTCGAAGCCGTAGGTGGTCGACGAGTGCACGACGGCGGCCTTGGCCACGCCGGCCGCGTCCATCGCGGCGATCAGCGCCTCGACCGTGCTGGGCCGCTCCTGCGACCAGTCCGAACGCTTGCCGAACAGCGGGGCCGGCGGGTAGCGCTTCTCGTCGTCCGAGATGATGTGCGGGTGGATGTCGATGATGGTCATGGTCACAGCCCCCTGGCCTTCAGGTGCTTGTCCAGGCGCGGGTACACGCGCCGTGCATTGCCTTCGAAGATGGCGTGGCGGTCGGCGTCCGTCAGCGCCGCGCAGCCGTCGATGTAGCGCTTGGTGTCGTCGAAGTAGTGGTCGGTGGCCGGGTCGCGCCCGCGCACCGCGCCGATCATCTCGGAGCCGAACAGCACGTTCTTCACGGGCACGACCTTGGTCAGCAGCTCCACGCCGGGCTGGTGGTAGACGCAGGTGTCGAAGAAGACGTTGTCCAGCAGGCCCTCCAGCGGCCGCTTGGCGATCTCCAGCGACATGCCGCGGTAGCGGCCCCAGTGGTAGGGCACGGCGCCGCCGCCGTGCGGGATCACCAGGCGCAGCGTGGGGAAGTCCTTGAACACGTCGCCCTGCAGCAGCTGCATGAAGACCGAGGTGTCGGCGTTGAGGTAGTGCGCGCCGGTGCCGTGGTGGCAGACGTTGCACGAGGCCGCGACGTGGACCATCGCGGGCACGTCCAGATCGCACAGGGCCTCGTAGACCGGGTACCAGCTGCGGTCCGTCATCGGCAGGCCGGTCCAGTGGCCGCCGCTGGGGTCCGGGTTCAGGTTCACGCCGACGAAGCCCATCTGCTCGACGATGCGGCGCAGCTCGGGCACCGAATTCTTCGGCGGCGCCAGCGGCGACTGCGGCAGCATGCCCACGGGCACGAAGTTGTCGGGGTAGATGTCGCAGACGCGGCGCACCAGGTCGTTGGAGATGCCGGCCCACTGCAGGCTGGTGCGCTCGTTGCCCAGGTGGTGGCTCATGAGGCCGGCGATGGGCGAGAACAGCGTGAGGTCGCTGCCGCGCTGCTGTTGCAGCTTGAGCTGGCCCTGGCCCACGCCTTCGCGGATCTCGTCGTCCGTCACATGGGCGCCGGCCAGCGGCGGCGCGTTGGCGGGGTCGTCGGCGGCGGCGACCTGCCGGGCGCGCCAGTCGCGGAAGGAGGCGGGAACGGTCGTGAAGTGACCGTGGCAATCGATGATCATGGTGTGGTGCCTCGGTGGTTCAGGCGCGGGGGTCGACGAACAGTTCGTGCATCGCCATGCGGCGCGGCGTGAGGCCCTGCTTGAAGGCGGTCTGCTCCAGCGCCTCGATGGTCTTGCGGTTCTCCTCGATGCCGTAGGGCAGCGGGTCGTGGCCGACGATCCTGCGCAGCTCCAGGTACTTCTTGTCGGTGGCGCTGGTGGCCTCGCCGGAATCCAGCCGCGCCAGGTAGTCGCGCTTGGCCTGGTCGAAGGCGGCGTAGAGCGACTGGGCGACCCAGGGGTTCTCGGCCAGCACGGCATCCTTCACGACGATGGTGCCGTGCATGGGGTAGATGCCGGTGCGGGCGTGGTACTCGGCCTCCCGCGCGGCGGCGTCGGGCAGCAGGTCGGGATAGTTGGCCTCCACCTCCTGCCAGCCGCCCGTGGGGTTGCCGGTGCGGCCGATGCCGGCAGCGGCGTCGAAGCCGGCGGCCAGTTCGCCGTCGGCCATCATGTCGGCCAGCGGGCGCGTGGCGTGGACCACGTTGGCCGGCAGCTGGAGCTGGGTCACGTGCTCCTCGTCGTCGACGACCCAGGTGACCTTGTCGTTGTCCAGGCCGAACTCGTCGATCAGCACCTGGCGCGTCCACACGCCGGTGGTGACCGAGTAGGCGCGCACGCCGACCTTCTTGCCCTCCAGGTCCTTGGGATGGCGGATGCCGGCATCGGGGCGCACCAGCAGGCCGCCATGGTGGAAGCGGCGCACCACGAAGATCGGCAGCGCGACGAAGGGCGCGCCGTGCGCGCGGGCGATGATGTAGGTGGTGGGTGCGATCTCGCAGACATCGAACTCCACGTCGCGCACCATGCGGCGGAAGGCGCCGATCTGCGGCTTGACGGTGACGAACTCGGCGTCCACGCCCTCGATGGGGATGGTGCCGTTGCGGATCGCCGCGGTGTGCGGATGCTCCGCAACGGCGATCTTCAGATGGACTTTCTTGGCGGGCAACTACGTCTCCTTGGTGCCCTGCCGCGGCCGTCCCGGGCGGGACCGCAGACACAGGGCTTGGTGAATAGGACGACGTGGAGCTTAGGTTTGCGCGGGCGCGGGTCCCATCGACAAAAGGCAGATTCGCTTGCACTTTCCGGTGCCTGCGCTGGTGTCCGCACGGGCGCGGGCGGCGCCCTGCCCTGCGCTCGCCGGGCGCATCGGCCTTGGGCCTTGGAAAGAGGGCAGGCTCAGTCGTTCCAGCTGAGCACCGGGCCGAGCCGCCGCTCCACCAGGAACACCGCCTCGCGCAGGGAGAGCGCGGCGCCGCCGTTGTGCCAGACCGATTCGGCATGCGGCAGGTCGAACAGCACGTAGTAGCAGTCGGTGGGCTGGTCGCGCGCGATCTCCGGCGGATCGTCGGCGTCGCCGGTGCCGTACAGCAGATCGTGGCGCACGATGCGCACATGGCAGGCCGTGACGCCGCCGTGGAACCACAGGCCCTGCTTCACGCAGGGCAGCCGCGCGAGATCGTCCATGTCTCCTGCCTCCGTTCTGGGTCGGATAGCCGGTCGCGCAGCGGTGGCTTGTGCACCGCGTATCGCGCCGCGGGCGCTCGCATCCCGTGGGGCCGCGCGACGTCGCCGTGACCTCGCATTCTGCAGAACGCGTGCGGCGGCGAAAGTTCCTTCCTTGCATCGCCGCCATAGCCTCCCGCTATGCCGGGCCGCGGCCGGCCAGGCCGGGGCCGCGCCGCAGGAAGGCTGGACGGCCGCCTACGCGGCGATGCCGGCCGCAGGAACGGCGCGCGGGGCCGCCGCCGCGCCCTGCTGGCCCGCCGGCTTCAGCAGGAAATGCGCCAAGGCCGGCAGCAGCACCAGCGCGCCGACCATGTTGACCACGAACATGAAGGCCAGCAGCACACCCATGTCGGCCTGGAACTTGATCGGCGAGAAGGCCCAGGTGCCCACGCCGATGGCCAGCGTCACGCCGGTCAGCATCACCACGCGGCCGGTGAACAGCAGCGCCTGCAGGTAGGCCGCGCGCAGGCTGGCGCCCTGGCGCAGCTGCACCAGCATGATGCTCAGCACGTACAGCGCGTAGTCCACGCCGATGCCCACGCCCAGCGCCACCACCGGCAGCGTGGCCACCTTCAGGCCGATGCCCAGCTGCACCATCAGCGCCTCGGCCAGCACCGAGGTGACGGCCAGCGGCACGATGGCGCAGGCCACGGCGCGCCAGGAGCGGAAGGTGGCGTAGCTCAGCAGCACCACCGCCGCGTAGACCCACAGCAGCATCTGCCGGTTGGCCTGCTCGACCACCGCGTTGGTGGCGGCCTCGATGCCGGCATTGCCGGCGGCCAGCAGGAACTGGGCGTCCGGGCCGTCGTTGCGGTGCGCGAAGTCGGCCACGGCGGCCGTGACGCGCTTCAAGGTGTCGGCCCGGTGGTCGGCCAGGTAGACCTGCACCTGCAGCAGCGAGAAGTTGGCGTCCACCAGCTGACGCGGCGCGCGCGATCCGGCGGTGTTGAGCGCGCCCTGGTTGGGCGTGAGCTCCCACCAGCGCGGGTTGCCCTCGTTCATGGCCACGGCGGTCTGGCGCGCCAGCGCGGCCAGCGACTGGGTGCTCTCCACGCCGGGCAGCTGGCGCAGCTCCCACTCCAGTTCGTCCACGCGCTCGAGCACGGCATGCGCCATCGCACCCTGGGGCCGGGTGCGCACCATCACGGTCAGCACGTCGCTGCCGGTGGCGTAGTGCGCGGTCTGGTAGGCGTTGTCGCGGTTGTAGCGGGCGTCGGGGCGCAGCTCGGGCGCGCCGGCGTCCAGGTCGCCGATCTGCAGGCCGCGCGACTGGACCAGGCCGAACACCGTCAGCAGCGCCGCGCAGGCGATCGCGCCGAGGGCCCAGCGCCGCTCGGTGAAGCGGCACAGCAGCCGCCACAGCAGGCCGCCGCCGGCGCCCTCGCCCTGCTCCGCCTGCACCGCGCGCCGCGCCGCGGCCGGGCTCACGCCGGTGATGCTCAGCAGCACCGGCAGCAGGATCAGGTTGGTGAACACCAGGATGGCCACGCCCAGGCTGGCGTTGATGGCGAGCTGGCGGATCGAGTGGATGTCGATCAGCAACAGCACCGCGAAGCCCACCGCGTCGCAGACCAGCGCCGTGAAGCCGGCCATGAACAGGCGCCGGAAGGTGTAGCGCGCGGCGACCAGCCGGTCCATGCCGCGGCCGATGTCCTGCATGATGCCGTTCATCTTCTGCGCGCCGTGGCTCATGCCGATGGCGAACACGAGGAACGGCACCAGCACCGCATAGGGGTCGAGCGAGAAGCCCAGCAGCACCAGCAGCCCCATCTGCCAGACCACGGCCACCACCGAGCACAGCATGACCAGCAGCGTGCTGCGCAGGCAGCGCGTGTACCACAGCACCACGGCGGTGGCGATGGCCGCGGCCAGCGCGAAGAAGCCCAGCACCTGCGACAGGCCGGCGATCAGGTCGCCCGAGACCTTGGCGAAGCCGGTGATGTGCATGGCCAGGCGCGCGTCCTCGTAGCGGGCGCGCAGCGCCTCCAGGCGCTGCGACAGCTGCGCATAGTCCAGCGCCAGGCCGGTCTCGGGGTCGCGCTCGGCCAGCGGCACGGTCAGCGCGCTGGACTGGAAGTCCCTGGCGACGAGCTGCCCGACCTCGCCCGAGCGCTCGATGTTGAGCCGCACGCGCGCCAGCGCCGCGGGCGAGCCGTCGTAGCTGTCGGGCACCACGGTGCCGCCCTCGAAGCCGCTCTCGGTCACGGCGGTCCAGCGCGTGGACGGCGTCCACAGCGACTTCATCTGCCCGCGCACCACGCCGGGCAGCGCGAAGACCTCGTCGTTGAGCTGGCGCAGCCGCGCCAGGTAGTCGGCGTCCAGGATGCTGCCACCGTCGCGGCGCGCCAGCACGATGCGCAGGCTGTTGGCCTGCGAGACGATCTTCTTGCGCTCGGCCACGTAGTTCTGCAGCCAGGGATGCGACAGCGGCAGCATGCCCTCGAAGCTGGCATTGGGCGCCACGCGCAGGGCCTGCCAGCCCAGCAGCACGGTCAGCAGCAGGCACAGCAGCACGACGGCCCGGCGGTGGTTGAAGACCAGGCGCTCCAGGCGGTTGCCGGAGTCCGGGTCGAAGGCGCCGGCCGGAGCCGGCGCGGACACGGGGGATGGCGCGGCATTCATTGCGCGGGCGTCCTTGCTGCAAGAGAGGTGGGTGAGCCGGCCAGGGCGGCCTGGAGATCGTCGGGGCCCAGGCGCAGCAGGCCGCGCGTGCCGACCAGCAGCAGCGCGCCGTCCCGGGCCTGGGCCAGGCCGGCGAACGGGAAGCGCTGCGCCAGCGCCAGCGGGCGCAGGCGCTGGCCGCCGTCCTCGCCGACCAGCACCTGGCCGGCGGCGCCGGCCAGCAGCACGCGGCCGTCGTCCAGCTGGGTGCCGGCCACCAGCGCGGCCTCCACGGGGGTCTGGACCGGGGTCCAGGCCGCGCCGGGCTCGGCGCTGCGCCAGAGCCTGCCGCGCAGGCCCAGCAGCAGCAGCGGGCCTTCGCGCAGCACCAGCGCGCCGAACAGGCTGCCGCCGGACAGCGCGGCCTGCGCCGCGAAGGGCTGCTCCGGCCCGGCCGCGCGCAGCAGCAGGCCCTGCTCGCCGAACAGCAGGCTCTCGCCGCGCCGCTCGGCCAGGCCGTAGTAGCTCAGGCCCTCGGGGTTGGGCAGGCGGTGCATCTGCGGCTGCCAGCTGCGCCCGCCGTCGGCGCTGGCGAAGGCCAGGCCGTAGGCGCCCACGGCCAGCAGCGTGCCATCGGCGCGCAGCGCGATGTCCAGCAGCGGCTTGTCGGCGCCTTCGGCCACCAGGCGCTGTGCGTCCTCGCGCAGCTGCTGGGCCTGGGCCTGGGCTTCGCTGCCCGGCGCGGCGGCATCGAGTTGCGCGCGCGCGGCCTGCAGCGCCAGTTCGGCCGCGGCCTGGCCTTCCAGGCAGCGGCGCCAGTGCGCGCCGCCGTCCTCGGTGGCCAGCACCACGCCCATGTTGCCCACGGCCCAGCCGCGGCGCGCGTCGGCGAAGCACAGCGCGGTCAGCGTGCAGCGCACCGGCACCTGGGCCTGGGTCCAGCTGCGGCCGTCGTCGTCCGAGTAGATCGCCAGGCCGCGTTCGCCCACGGCCACCAGGCGCCGGCCGCCGGCGCGGGCCACGGCCTGCAGCACGGCCTGCGTGGGCCGTGCCGCCTGCAGCGCCGGCTCGCCCAGCGCGCGCGGTGCCGTCCCGGCGCGGGCCAGGCCCAGGCCCAGGCCCAGCGCACCGGCGGCCAGCAGCGCGGCGCGGCGCGTCATTCCGATTGCATTCGTTCGCATCGTCGAGCACCTGCCCGCCGCCCGCAGCGGGCGCACGGGCGAAGCCATCAGCGCACGCCGCCGCTGGCCAGCGCGGCCGAGGTGAAGTTGTTCATCTGCCTGGCGTCGTAGTTGCGGTAGGCGATGCCGCCGGTCTCGTTGACGGCGCCGGCGAACACCCAGCCGCCCGACAGCAGGTCGAACCAGGCGTAGCTCAGCGTGGTGGCCAGCGGCTGGTCGCCGGCCACCAGCGTGAAGGCCTGGCCGGTCTTCCAGAGCTTGCCCTGCGCGTCCCAGCTGTCGGTCAGCACGGCCTGCCAGGTGTCCTCGTCCAGGTAGAAGCGGCGCTTGGCGGCGGTGTTGCGCTTGCCCTCGCGCAGCGTGGCCTCGACCACCCAGACGCGGTGCAGCTCCCAGCGCAGGACATCGGGGTTCAGCGCGCCCTTGCCGATGACCTCCTGGACCGGCTTGAGCAGCAGGCCGTTGTTGTTGTAGGGCACGAGCATCTCGCGCTTGCCCAGCAGCTTCATCTGGTAGCGGTCCTGCGCGCCGATGAACAGGTTCACGTCGTCGAAGTTGGCCAGGCCGGCGGCCGAGCTGTCGGGCGTGTCGTAGGCGATCGAGGGCGACTTGCGCACGCGGCGCTGGCCCGGCAGGTACTGCCAGCCGTCCTTGGGCTTGGCGAAGTTGTCCACGTAGTCGATCGTCATGAGCGCCTGGCCGGCATTGGCCGGCGGCTCGGTGATGTCGATGCGCGCGCGCGCCCATTCGCCGCTGAACTGCGCGAGGTCGCTGGCCGGGTCGTAGTAGGGGTACATCAGCCCGGTCTTCTGCCGGCTGGTCAGCAGCTGGTCGCCACCGGCCGTCATCACGTACTTGTCGGCGACGAAGCTGGTGATCTGGCCGCGGTAGCTCAGCATGTGGTTCCAGATCGCCTCGTGCCCGTTCCGGGGCACCGGGAAGGGAATGCCGCCGTAGGCGTCCTCGACCGTCAGGCCGTCGTTGGTCAGCCTGGCGCGGCTGGCGTTCTTGAGAACCTGGTCGTAGATGGCCTGCGGGAACACCGCGCTGCGCCGGGTCGGGTAGACCTCCAGCCGGAGCCCGGGCACCTTGGCCAGCAGCGCGCGCGTGCCGTCGCTCAGCTGCGCGGCGTATTCGCCGGCGTTGGCGGCGGTGATGGTCAGGCGCGGCTTGTCGGCGGCGAAGGGGTCGGCGCGCCGGCCGTTGGCGACCGGGGTGTTGGGGGCCTTGCCGTCCCAGGCCGGGATGCTGCCGTCCTTGTTGCCGGCGCGCTCGGCGCCGTAGGGCGTCAGCGTGCCGGACTTCAGGGCGGCCACGTCCTCGGGCGCGGCGCAGGCGGCTCCGCCGGCGATCAGCAGGGCGGCACCCAGCAGCGCGGACAGGCGCTGCAGGCGGTACGGGAACAGGGTGGGCATGGCGTGTCGTCTCCGGATGGTCACGGGTCTTGGGGGTCAGAAGGTGGTCTGCAGGCTCAGGCGCAGGTAGTCGCGGTCGGCCAGCGGCTGGCGTGTCTGGCTGCCGATGTAGTTGATCCACGAGAGGTTGGCGGTCCACTTGCTCAGGTAGACCAGCGTCACGCCCAGGACCAGTTCGCCGGCGCGGTCGGGGCTGCCGCCGAACGGGAACGAGGTGTCGATCATCGAGTTGCCGCGGAACGACCAGCCGAGGTTGATCGGCGTGCTCAGGTCCAGGCCCGAGGCCACCTGGTACCAGGTGGGCGTGAAGATCACGCGCGTGCCGACGCCGCTGCGGTACTTGTCTTCGTTGAGCTTGCTGGTGCCCACGGCGTAGCGGCCGGCCACGGCGGTGCGGGCGTCGTCCACGTGCATCACGCGGTTGGCCGCGAGCTCGCCGACCAGGCTGTAGCCGTCCCAGAAGCCGGACCTGCCGCCCAGCAGCGTCCACGACAGGTTCATGTGCGCGGTGCGGCCGGTCACGTAGGACGCATCGGCCGCCGTGACCGTGCCCTCCTTGGCGGCCAGCACCTGCCGGTCGCGCACCGACAGCTCCAGCCCGACGTTGGCGCTGCCGACCAGCTTGGACAGGCTGACGCCCAGCGCGCGCACCGGCTGCCTGGGCACGATCAGCTGGTAGGTGCCGGCGCCGGTGTTGGTCTGGATCACCGTCGAGGTGTCGCGGTAGCTGACGGCGTACAAGCCCAGGTCGGCGTCCAGCGCCTCGCTGCGCGTGTTCAGGGCCAGGCCGAAGTTGTGGCGGTTGCCGCCCTCGTCGGTGCCGCCGTAGTCGAGGTAGCAGTTGTTGAAGCGCGCAGCGATCGGCACGGCGCTGCTGCCGCACTGGTTGGCCGTCGCGTTGCCGATGACCATGCGTTCGGCGCCGTCGCCCAGCATGTCCGTGGTGCTCAGGTAGCTGCCCGAGGGATGCAGCCGCGTGCGGCGGTACTTGAACTGGACATAGGCCTCCAGGCTGGTGTCCTCGGTCAGCTGCAGCGTGGAGGACAGCTGCGGCACCGGGATGGTGGTCTCCTTGGCCTGGGTGCCGGGGATGCTCAACTTGTAGACGTCGATCGGCGCCATGCCCTTGGCGATGCCGTTCATGCCGAAGAACATGCTGGTGCCCCAAATCAGCGAATGCTGGCCCAGGCGGTAGGAGAGCTTCTTGCCGGCGATGTCGTTGTGGCCGAACACGAACCAGTCCAGCATCTCGGCCTTGCGGCCGGCCACCTCGCGCGTGCCGGCGCTGAAGGTGCTGGCACTGTCGCTGCGGTTGTAGACCTGGTCGTACCAGGCGGCGCCGCTCAGGCGCAGGCCGAAGCCGTCGCGCTGCACGTCGAACTCGGACAGCAGGTCGGCCCGGCTGGAGCTCAGGCCGCGGCCGAAGTTGCGGTCGCCGTCGTCGGCATTGGGCGACAGGCCCGCCAGGTCCTGCGACTTCACGCGGTAGCCGGCGCTGTACTTGACCGTGTTGTCCCAGCGCACCTGCCAGTCGCCGCCGGGGTTGAGGTCCAGCGCCCAGGCCTTGGCGCCGAGCAGCACCAGGACCAGGGTGCCGACGGGCCGCGCCAGCGGCCGCATGCGCGATGCGGACGGGGTCGCGTGAAGGCGTTTGCTCATCTTGTCTCCTGTGTCGGGTATCGGTCACGGGCGGCCCGCCCTCGGTCTGGAGCGGTCGTCCCACACAGGAGAAACTGTATTGATCGGCCTCGGTCTAGCCTCTATACAAAACGAAGATTCACTGGCACTTTTGTCGTGCCGCGCGGCGCCGCGTCAGGGTGCCGGCACGAGCCGGAGCAACTGGCCGTTGCTGGCGTCGGTCAGCACGTACAGCAGCCCGTCGGGGCCCTGGCGCACGTCGCGCACGCGCTGGCCCACGTCTTCCAGCAATTGCTGCTCGCGCACGACCTTGCCGTCGGCGCCCAGTTCCAGCCGGTAGAGCCGGCTGAACTTGAGCGAGCCCACGAACAGGCTGCCCTGCCAGGCCGGGCCGTAGCGCTCGCTGGTCAGGAAGGCCATGCCCGAAGGCGCGATCGACGGCACCCAGTACTTGAGCGGCTGCTCCATGCCGGCCTTCTCGGTCAATCCCTCGCCGATGCGCGCGCCGCCGTAGTTCACGCCGTGCGTGATGACGGGCCAGCCGTAGTTGCGGCCGGGCTGCGGCAGGTTGATCTCGTCGCCGCCCTGGGCGCCGTGCTCGTGCGTCCAGAGCCGGCCGTCCGGCGCCAGCGCGGCGCCCTGCAGGTTGCGGTGGCCGTAGCTCCATATCTCGGGCAAGGCGCCGGCGCGGCCGGCGAAGGGGTTGTCCCTGGGCACGCTGCCGTCCTTGCCCACGCGCACGACCTTGCCGTGGTGGTTGTCCAGGGTCTGGGCGTCGGCCATGCGGCTGTAGCGGTCGCCCAGGGTCAGGAACAGCGTGCCGTCGGTCTGGCCGTTCACGCGGCGCTCGACGATGCGGCAGCCGAAATGCGCGCTGCTGGAGACCTTGGGCTGCTGGCGGAAGATCACCCGCACGTCGTCCAGCCGCGTGCGGTCGGCCGACAGCTGCGCACGCGCCAGTGCCGTGCTGTTGCCCCCGCCGCGCTCGGCCGGTTCGCTGTAGCAGAAGTAGAGCGTGCGGTTGCCGGCGAAGCCGCTGTCCAGCACCACGTCGAGCAGGCCGCCCTGGCCGCCGGCCGCGATCTCGGGCAGGCCGGCCAGCGGCGCGCCGAGCCGGCCGTCGGCCTCGACCACGCGCATGCGGCCGGGCCGCTCGGTCACGAGGAAGCGGCCTTCGGGCAGGAAGGCCAGGCCCCAGGGGTTCTGCAGCCCGGCGGCGACAGGCTGCGCGCGCACCGGCGTCTGGGCGGCGGCGGGCCATGCGAGGACGAGGCTCAAGCCGGCCAGCACGGGGCCGATCCGGCGCGACAACGAAGACAAGGGCATGCGTTCAGATCCTGGAAATGCGGGGTGCATGCCGGCCAACGCGGCGGCATTCGCACGCCGCTTGGAGCAATGAACCGCACGATTCGTTCGGCGGCGATTTCATCCGTTTGTAGGAGCCCAGCCCTTGTTTTTGTCCGACAAAGCCTGCCGGTGTTACAAATTTAATTTGTAAATCATTATGAATCAACTACTTACAATGCTATCCTCGCTTGACGCCTGAATAGCGCAGGCTTTACTCTCCCGCCCCATGCCTCGCTGGACCGCCGTTTTCATCCTCGCCTGCTGCGTCGCCAGCGCCGCCCAAGCCGCCCCCCTGGAGCCGTCTCTTCCCGCCGCATCGCCCGAGATGCCGGCCGATGCGCAGCGTGTGCTGGCCGAGCGCGGCCTGGTCCGCCAGACGCTGGGCCACATCGAGCAGGTCGGCCAGACCATGCGCGACACCACGTCCGACCTGGTCGGCACGGCCATGGGCTTCCTGGGCGTGCCCTACCGGCGTGGCGGCAACTCGGCCGAATCGGGCTTCGATTGCAGCGGTTTCGTGCGGGCGGTGTATTCGCAGACCGTGGGCCTGGTGCTGCCGCGCCGCGCCAACGAGCAGGCCGCCGCCACCGACACCATCGAGAAGCGCGACCTGCAGCCGGGCGACCTGGTGTTCTTCAACACCATGCGCCGCGCCTTCAGCCACGTGGGCATCTACGTGGGCGACGGCAAGTTCGTGCACGCCCCGCGCACCGGCGCCAAGGTCCGTGTTGAAGACATGGACAGCAGCTACTGGAAGCGCCGCTTCGACGGCGCCCGCCGTGTCGAGACCGACACGCCGCTGGACGCCAGCGCGCTGACCAAGCTGGGCGCCGGCGGCAACTGAACACGGTTGCAGGCGCAGCCGGGGCCGGCCCCGAGGCGCCGGGCAAGGCCCGCTACGGCGCCGCCGATCCCGCGGACCCGGCCGGCCCGAAGCCTGGGGCCGCCAGGCGCGCGGCCAGCTGCCGCGCACTCCGGGCACTGGCGCCCTTGCCCGTGATCGCCAGCGCGGGCGCATGGGCCAGCATGCGCACGAAGACGGCGCGCACTTCCTCCGCGCCGATGTCCTCGACCAGGGCCAGCGCATCGGCCATCGGCAGCACGGACCCGTTCGCCAGCAGCTTTTCCACGGCCTGCTCCATCGTGGCGTAGGTGCGTTCCGCGGCGCGCACGCGCGCCACGGCCAGCTGGTTCCTGGCGCGCTCCAGGTGCAAGGGATCGATCGCGGCCGCCTGCGCACGCAGCAGTTCGCCCGTGGCCGCGACCAGCGCGTCCAGCTTGTCCGGGGTGGTCACCGCCTGCACGACGAAGTTGGCCCAGACGTCGCCCTTGTCGATCGTGGCATCGGCCGTGTAGGCCAGGCCGAGCCGCTCGCGGATGGTGTCGACCAGGGGCGACGACATGCCGCCGCCGAACAGGTTGGCGGCCAGCGCGGCGGCCAGGCGCCAGCGCTGCGGCGCAGCCGCATCCAGCCGGGGCGGCACCACGGGGTAGGCGATGTTCAGGAACACCTGCGAGACCTGCGTGAAGCGCCGCGCCACGGCCTGCCCGACGTAGGCCGCGGGCGCCGGGGGCCCGGCCGCCGATGGGTCGTGCGCAGACGGCATCGCGCCGAACAGTTCCGCGGCGAGCGCCATCCAGGCCGCGACGTCGAAGTTGCCGGCCGCGGCGACGACCGTCTTCTCTGCCACGTAGTGCGACTGCACATGGCGCAGCAGGTCGCCGCGCGAGAAGCCCTCGATGTTGGCGATGCTGCCGATCACGGGCATGCCCATGGCGGCATCGCCCCAGATGGCACGGTCGAGCAGGTCGTCGGCGCTGTCCTGCGGGTCTTCGTCGTACTCGATGGCCTCCTGCCGGATCACCTCCAGCTCGCGCTGCAGCTCGTGCGCGGGAAAGGTGCTGTTCAGCACGATGTCGGCGGTCATGCGCAGCAGTTGGCCGGCATGCCGGCCCAGGCCGGTCATGAAGTAGCCCGTGGCGTCCTTGCCGGTGAAGGCGTTGACGTCGGCGCCCAGCCGCTCGGCGTCCAGGTTGATGGCCTGCACCGAGCGCGTGGCGGTGCCCTTGAACGCCATGTGCTCCAGCACGTGGCCGATGCCGTTGGTGGCCGGCGTCTCGTCGCGGGAGCCGACCCGCAGGAACACGCCCACGCTGACGCTCTGCACGTGCGGCATCGGAACGGCGAGCAGGCGCACGCCGTTCGCGAGCGTGCGGAGCGCCGCGGCCCCTGCGGCCTCCGGATGGGGGGCCATGGTCAGCGGTCCTGCAGCGGCTGCGGCCGGACCGCGACGCCGTACAGCGCCAGCAGGCCGACCATGTGCCCGATGGACACGCCGGGCTCGCCCGACTCGACGCGGCCGATGGTCTGCACGTGCACGCCCAGGCGCGCGGCCGCTGCGGCCTGGCCTTCGCCCGCCGCCAGCCGCGCGGCCTTGGCGGCCGCGCCCAGCGCCCGGATGGTGTGCAAGGCGTCGTCGCCGATGTCTGTGGAAATGCGCTTGCCTTGGGTCATCGCGGCATTGTCGCCGCGCGGCAGCGGCGGCCTGCGCGACCGCGCCGTCTCACCGGGGTGCCTTCGGCTTCGGCGGTGCTCACCGGGATGCCTTCGGCTTCGCCTGCGGAGCGAACACCTTGGGGCGGCCCGGCGGTGCTCACGCGGGCGCGGCCTCCCGCAGCCGGCCGCCGTCCATCACGAGCACGCGGTCGGCCACGTCGAAGTAGCGCTCGTCGTGCGAGATCACGACCAGCGTGTGGCCCTGCGCACGCAGCGCGGGCAGGAACTCGCGGTAGAAACGCTTGCGGAATGCCGGGTCCTGGTCGGCCGCCCATTCGTCGAACACCATGACGGGCCGGGCCTCGGCCCAGGCGTGCACCATGGCCAGGCGCTTGCGCTGGCCGGTGGACAGGTCGGTGCTGGCCAGGCGGCCGTCCTGCACCTGGAGCTTGTGCGCCAGGCCCAGCCGCTCCAGCGCGGCCTGCGCGGCAGCGTCGCGCCCGGCCGCGGGCGCATCGGACTCGGGCAGTTCCTCGAACAGGTGGAAGTCCGACAGCACGGGCGAGAACAGCTGGCGGTAGGCGTCGCGGCCGGCATCGTCCACGGTCCGGCCGTCCAGCAGCAGCCGGCCCTGCTGCGGCCGGTACAGGCCGGTCAGCAGCTTGAGCAGCGTGGTCTTGCCGGCGCCGTTGTCACCGACGATGAACAGGATCTCGCCGCGGCGCAGCGCCAGGTCCAGCGGGCCGAGCGCGAACGGCGCCGCGCCTTCGGCGGCCTCGAAGGCGTAGCGCACGCCCTGCAGCGCGATGCCATGCACGAGCGGCGGCGGCGCACCGTCCGCATCGGCGGGCTCCGGGTTGGCGAAGCACACGCCGAGCTCTTCCACGCGGCCCAGCGCGACACGCGCGCGGGCGTAGAACGGCAGGAAGCCCAGCACCTGGTCCAGCGCGCCCTTCATGTACAGCAGCGCCAGCACGAAGCCGCCGGCGACCTCGGACGGCAGCTGCCACCAGCGCGCGGCCGCGAACACCAGGGCGACCAGCAGGAAATACAGCGCCGCGCTGGCCTCGAAGGACAGCGCGTACAGGTCGCCGGCCTGGACCTGGGCGCGCGCGATGTCGTCGGCGTGGCGCGCGATGCGGCCGTCCAGCAGCTGGCGGCGCCGGCCGCGGCTCAGGCGCAGTTCCTTGGCGCCATCGCCGAGCGTGCGCCAGGCCTTGTGCAGCGCATCCTCGTCGTCG
This sequence comes from Pseudorhodoferax sp., assembly GCA_049840715.1. Taxonomy (GTDB): domain Bacteria; phylum Pseudomonadota; class Gammaproteobacteria; order Burkholderiales; family Burkholderiaceae_C; genus Pseudorhodoferax. The sequence continues at coordinate 94,672 of JASGJO010000003.1, read as the reverse complement.
CGCGCGGCCTCGAACCGGAGGATGGCGCGCTCCTGGGCCCAGCGCTGCAGCGCCAGCGACAGGGCGAGCGCGCCCAGCACCAGCAGCGCGAGCTGCCACGACAGCCAGGCCAGCCACAGCACGCAGCCCAGCACCACGCTGGCGGCCACCACGGTCATCGGCAGCGACAGGCACAGGCCGCTGACCATGCCCACGTCCTCGGTCAGCACCGGGACGAGGCGGTGCGTGCGGTAGCGTTCCAGCGCATCCAGCGGCGCGGCGAGGATGCGTCGCGCCAGCATCAGCCGCAGCTCCCGGATGATGGCCTGGCCGGTGCGGTTGCTCAGCGCGCTGGCCGCGGCGCGGCCGGCCAGCATGGCCAGGCCGAGACCGACGAACGCCAGCACGAGCTCGCCCAACGGGCCGGCGGGACGGTGCAAGGCGGCGTTGATACGGGCCAGCAGCGCCACCGTCGCGGCGCTGGCGCCCACGCCCGCCAGCCCGGCCAGGCCGAGGGCCAGCGCATGGCGGCGCAGCAGGCCGAAGGGGCCGAGCAGCAGGGACAGAGGCGGTGTGTCGCGCATGGGGACCGGGGTGAGAGGCGGCAGGTCCGCGTGGCGTCGGCTGGCGGTGGGGCGCGCATCATAGTGGGCCGCGCCTCCGGGCGGCCCCGCCGGGCTGATTCGATCTGCGTATCAGACCGGCCCAAATCGGTATTGGACGCCCTATCGGGGCGGCGGTATGGTCGGCGCCGTCAGAACAATGGAGACAAGCGCATGCCGCACCGCCGCGCCCTGCTGGCCCTCGCCGCCGCCCTGCCCTGCCTGGCCGGCCTGCCGACACAGGCCCAGGACTTCCCGCACAAGCCGATCAGGTTCGTCGTGCCCTTCCCGCCCGGCAGCGGCACCGACACCTCGGCCCGCTACTTCGGCAAGAAGCTCTCGGAACTGACGGGCCAGCCCGTGGTCGTGGAGAACAAGGCCGGCGCCAACGGCTTCCTCGCGGTGCAGGCGGTGCTGGCCGCCCCGGCCGACGGCTACACCGTCTTCGTCGGCAGCAACTCCACGCTGGCCGTCAACGTGGCGCTGTTCAAGTCCCTGCCCTACGACCCGGTCACGGACTTCGCGCCGCTCAGCATGATGATGCGCTCGCCCGCGCTGCTGATCGTGCCGGGCACCTCGCCGCACAAGACCCTGGCGGACCTGGTCGCCGCGGCCAAGGCCAGGCCCACGGCGCTCAACTACGGCGCCGGCTCGGCCGGCTACCAGCTCATGGCCGAACTGTTCAACGACGCGGCCAGGGTGCAGACCACGCACGTGCCCTTCAAGGGCGCCAACGAGGCCGTGGCGGCGGTGGCAGCCGGCACCGTGGACCTGGCCTTCGCCGAGATGACCAGCGCGCAGGAGATGGTCAAGGGCGGCCGCATCCGCGCGCTGGCCGTGGCCTCCGACAAGCGCACCGTGGCGCTGCCCGAGGTCGCCACCGCCACCGAGGCGGGCCTGCCGGGCTTCACGGCCTACACCTGGGTCGGCGCCATGGTCGCGGCCAGGACGCCCAAGGCCGAGGCCGACAGGCTGGCCGCGCTGCTGACGCAGATCGAACGCCTGCCCGAGACGCGCGCCTTCTACGAGCGCATCGGCGCCGAGGTCATGCAGGGTGGCCCGCAGGAGATGCGCGCCTTCCAGGCCGAGGAGATCCGGCTGTGGAAGCGCATCGCCAGCCAGGCCAAGGTCGAGCTGCAATGACGGCGGTGCAAGGCGCCCTCGCGGGCATCCGCGTGCTGGACCTCTCGCGCGTGCTGGCCGGCCCCTGGGCCGCGCAGCTGCTCGGCGACCTGGGGGCCGAGGTCGTCAAGGTCGAGCGCCCCGGCACGGGCGACGACACGCGCACCTGGGGCCCGCCCTTCGTGCGCGACGGCGCCGGCCAGCCCACTACGGACGCGGCCTACTACCTCTGCACCAACCGCAACAAGCGTTCGATCACGGTGGACATGCAGACGCCCGCGGGCCAGCGGCTGCTGCAGACGCTGGCGCAGCAGAGCGACGTGGTGGTCGAGAACTTCAAGACCGGCAGCCTGGCCCAGTACGGCCTGGACTGGGCCACGCTGTCGGCGCTGAACCCGCGCCTGGTCTACTGCTCGATCACCGGCTTCGGCCAGACCGGGCCCTATGCGCAGCGCGCGGGCTACGACTTCCTGATCCAGGGCATGGGCGGGCTCATGAGCATCACCGGCCAGCCCGACGGCGCGCCCGGCGCCGGCCCCATGAAGGTGGGCGTGGCGCTGACCGACATCCTGACCGGCCTGTACGCGGCCAACGCCATCCAGGCCGCGCTGCACGCCAGGGCGCGCACCGGCCGCGGCCAGTACATCGACCTCGCGCTGCTCGACGTGGGCGTGGCCTGCCTCGGCAACCAGGCCATGAACTACCTGCACAGCGGCCAGGCGCCGCAGCGCATGGGCAACGCCCACCCCAACACCGTGCCCTACCAGGACTTCCCGACGGCCGACGGCCACATGATCCTGGCGACGGGCAACGACGGCCAGTACGCGCGCTTCTGCGCGGCGGCCGGCCACCCCGAATGGGCGAGCGACCCGCGCTTCGTGCGCAACACGGACCGGCTGCAGCACCGCGACGTGCTGATCCCGCTGCTGCGCTCGGCCACCGTGCAGCGCACCACGGCCGAGTGGATCGGGCTGCTGGAGCAGGCCGGCGTGCCCTGCGGGCCGATCAACACGATCGCCGACGTGTTCGCCGACCCGCAGGTGCGCGCGCGCGGGCTGCAGATGGCCATGCCGCACGCGGCCGGCGCCGAGGTGGCGCTGGTGGCCAATCCGATCCGCCTGTCGGACACCCCCGTGCAGTACCGCGAAGCCCCGCCCCGGCTGGGCCAGCACACGCGCGCGGTGCTGCACGACATCCTGAAGATGAGCGACGAGGACATCGATGCACTGCAACGCGAAGGAGCGCTGGGATGAGCGCACTTGATTCCCTGACCCTGACCGCGATCCCGCCCGAGGACGAGGCCCTGCGCGCCCCCGTGCGCGCCTTCCTGGCCGAGGCCTTGAAGGACGTGCCCGCCCACGTGCGCGCCAAGTCCTGGAGCGGCTACGACCCGGCCTTCAGCCGCAGGCTGGGCCAGCAGGGCTGGCTCGGCATCACGCTGCCGCCGGCCTACGGCGGCGGCGGCCGCAGCGCGTTCGCGCGCTACGTGCTGGTCGAGGAATTCCTGAACTGGGGAGCGCCGGTGGGCTCGCACTGGATCGCCGACCGCCAGAGCGCGCCGCTGATCCTGCGCTACGGCACGGAAGAGCAGAAGCGGCGCTACGTGCCGCCGATCTGCCGCGGCGAATCCTATTTCTGCATCGGCATGAGCGAACCCGGCGCCGGCTCGGACCTGGCCAGCGTGCGCACGCGCGCCACGCCCAACGCGGCGGGCTGGCTGCTCAACGGCCAGAAGATCTGGACCACCAACGCCCACCACTGCAGCCACATGATCGCGCTCGTGCGCACCTCGGGCACGCCCGAGGACCGGCAGAAGGGCCTGTCGCAGCTGATCGTGGACCTGAAGCTGCCGGGCGTGCGCGTGCGCCCCATCACCGACCAGTCGGGCGACGCGCATTTCTGCGAGGTGTTCTTCGACGACGTGCAGCTGGACCACGACGCGCTGGTCGGCGCCGAAGGCAAGGGCTGGGAGCAGGTCAACGCCGAACTCGCCTTCGAACGCAGCGGGCCCGAGCGGCTGTTCTCCAGCATCGTGCTGTTCGACCAGTGGGCGGCATGGGCGCGCACGCCCGCGGGCCGCACGCCCGAGGCCGAGCGCCTGGCCGGCCGCATCGTCTGCGCGCTGGCGCCGCTGCGCGCGATGTCGGTGGCCGTGACCGAGAAGCTCACGCGCGGCGAGAGCCCGCTGGTGGAGGCCGCCCTGGTCAAGGACCTGGGCACGGGCGTGGAGCAGTTGATCCCCTCGGCCATCGCCGACGACCTGTTCTCGCGGCCCGAGGGCAGCGTGCCGCTGGGCCTGCTGCAGACGCTGGACTACGTGACCCAGGTCGCGCCCTCGTTCTCGCTGCGCGGCGGCACGCGCGAGATCCTGCGCGGCATGATCGCGCGCGGCCTGGGCCTGCGCTGAAAAGGAGCGGACACCATGGACGACCTGTTTTCCGACGCGGTCGCGCAACTGCTGCGCGACCTGTCCACCCCCGACGCTGTGCGCGCCATCGAGGCCGGTGGCGACCACCGCGCGCTCTGGCAGGCCATCGAGGAAGCCGGCTTCGCCGACGCGCTCGTGCCCGAGGCCCAGGGCGGCGCGGGCCTCGCGCTGCACGAGGTCTTCGGCGTGTTGAGCCTGTGCGGCGCGCATGCCCTGCCCGTGCCGCTCGGCGAGACCGTGCTGGCGCGCGGCTGGCTGGCGCGCGCCGGTGTCGCCGTACCGCGGGGCAGCACCGTGTTCTCCGAGGCCGAGGACCAGGGTGGCGACCTCGTCTGCCCGCTCGTGCGCACGGGCCGCGTGGCCGACCAGGTGTTGGTCGCGCGCGGCAGCACGCTGCGCCTGCTGCCCGTGGCCACGGCCCAGGCCCTGCCTGCCGGCTTCGTGCTCGACGTGGCGCTGCGCTGGCCCGCGCAGGCCTGGGAGGCCGGCACGCCCGTCCAGGGCGATGCCAGGGAACTGCGCCTGCTGCAGGCCGCGCTGTACTCCGCCCAGCTGTCCGGCGCGCTGCGCGCGGCCTTCGACCGCACGCTGGCCTATGCCAACGAGCGCCAGCAGTTCGGCCGGCCCATCGGCAAGTTCCAGGCGATCCAGCACCAGCTCGCGGTGATGGCCGAGCATGTGTTCGCCGCGCGCACGGCCGCGCAGCTCGGCTGCCGCGCCGAAGACCTCGTGCCGACGCAGCTCAACGCCGCCATCGCCAAGGCCCGCGCGAGCGAAGCCGCGCTCGAGGTGGCCGGCATGGCCCACGCCATCCACGGCGCGATCGGCTTCACGGCCGAGTTCGACCTGCAGCTGTACACGCGCCGCCTGCACGCCTGGCGCCAGGCCGCGGGCAGCGAGTCCTACTGGCACGGCGTGGCCGGCCGTCACCACCTGGACAGCGGCGAGGCCCTCGTGCTCGATACGATCCGCGCCGCCACAACCGTTCACTGAACCGCGAGACCCTCCATGAGCTTCCTGACCACCGAGCGCGACGGCGCCATCCTGACCCTGACCATGAACCAGCCGGCCACGCGCAACGCGCTGACCGGCAACACGGCCGTCGACGAGTTCGTGCAGGCCTGCGACGCGATCCGCCGCGACACCTCGGTGCGCGCCGTGATCGTCACGGGCACCGGTCCCGTGTTCAGTTCGGGCGGCAACGTCAAGGACATGCAGCGCTTCTTCGGCGACAGCCTGTCGCCCGAGGTGATCCGCGAGGAGTACCGCAACGGCATCCAGCGCATCCCCAGGGCGCTCTACAACCTGGACGTGCCGACCATCTGCGCCGTCAACGGCCCGGCCATCGGCGCCGGCCTGGACCTGACCTGCATGTGCGACATCCGCATCGCCTCGGAGAACGCCACCTTCGCCGAGAGCTTCGTGAAGGTCGGCATCGTGGCCGGCGACGGCGGCGCCTGGCTGCTGCCGCGCGCCGTGGGCATGTCCAAGGCGGCCGAGATGGCCTTCACGGGCGAGGCGCTCGACGCGCAGCAGGCGCTAGCCTGCGGGCTGGTTTCGCGCGTGGTGCCGGCCGATGCGCTCATGGCCGAGGCGCGCGCGCTGGCAGCCAAGATCGCGGCCAACCCGGGCGGCGTGCTGCGCATGACCAAGCGGCTGCTGCGCGAAGGCCAGAACAGCACGCTGGAATCGCTGCTGGAGATGTCGGCCGGCTACCAGGCCATCGCGCACAAGACGGCCGACCACGAGGAAGCCGTGCGCGCCTTCATCGAGAAGCGCGCGCCGAAGTTCTCCTGATCAGTCGAACAGGCCGGGTTCGCCGAACGCGGCGTGCTCGGCCAGCAGCATGCGCAGCTTGGTGTCCACGCCGCCGGGCGCCGAGAAGCCGCCCGAGCGCGCGCCGGCCGCGAGGATGCGGTGGCAGGGCACGATGGGCGCGAAGGGGTTCAGGCCCAGGGCCTGGCCGACCGCGCGCGCGGCACCGGGCTCGCCGATGTCGGCCGCGAGCGCGCCGTAGGTGATGGTGCGGCCCGGCGGGATCGCGCGGGCGCGCGCATAGACGCGCTGGTGGAAGGGCGCGATGCCCTCCATGTCGAGCGCGATGTCCAGCAGGTCGTCCTGGGCGCCGGCCAGCAGCGCCGTGGTGCGCTCGGCCGCGCGGCGCACGGCCTCGGGCGGCGGCGCGATCGGGGCGTCGGGCAGGCGCTGGCGCAGCCGCGCCAGCAGGCGCGCTTCGCTGCGGTCGGGCAGTTGCACGGAGGCGATGCCGCGCGGCCCCCAGCCGATGCCGCAGCGGCCGATGGCCGTGTCGAACAGGTACAAGCCCGCCGTGGCCATCGCGGAGGTTCAGGCCAGATTGGGCGCGGCGTCCGCCGTGGCCGCGGCGCCGAGCCGCGTGACGGTCCAGCCCGTGCCGGCACGGTCGAAGCGCAGGGGCGTGGCGTTGGCCAGCAGCCCCGCATCCAGCACCACGCCCAGCGCGCAGGCCAGCACGTGCAGCGTGCCGCCATGGGCCACGACCACCACGGGCGCCGGATGCGCCACGGCCTCGGCCAGGGCCGCCAGCGTGCGGGCGACGAACTGGTCCAGGGTCTCGCCGCCCTCGGGCGCGCAGTCCCAATCGATGTTGGCCGACGAGGTGCCGATCAGCGCGCCGAAATGGCGCTCGCGCAGGCCCGCATGCAGGCGCTCCTCGCGCGCGAGCCGGCGCGCGACCGTGCGCGCCGTGGTCAGCGCGCGCGGCGCATCGCTGCAGACGATGTGCACGCCATCGCTGCCGGCCAGTTCCCCGGCCAGCAAGGCCGCGGCCTGCTCGGCCTGGGCCAAGCCGGTGCCGTCGAGCGGCTCCTCGATGCTCTGGAAGATGCGCAGCGCGTTGCGCGCCGTCTGCCCGTGGCGCAGGAAGTAGAAGCGCTGCAGCCCTTCGGGCAGCGTGCAGCCCGCGGCGGCGCACAGCACCGGCAGGCGTTCCAGGCCACGGCTCACGTGCAGGGGTGCGGTGCCCGCCATGCGCACGGCCTACTTGTCGGCCTTGGTGTCGTTGAAGCGGCCGTAGCTCTGCAGCCGTTCGTAGCGGCGGTCCAGCAGCTCGCGCGGCTTCAGGTCGCTGACCTGGCGGAACGCGTCGTTGAGGCCGCGCTTCAAGAAGGCCGCCATCTGCTTGTGGTCGCGGTGCGCGCCGCCCACGGGTTCGTTGACGATCTTGTCGATCAGGCCCAGGGCCTTGAGCCGGTGCGCCGTGATGCCCAGCGCATCGGCCGCATCCTGCGCGCGCTCGGAGGTCTTCCAGAGGATGGAGGCGCAGCCCTCGGGGCTGATGACCGAGTAGATCGAGTACTGCAGCATCAGCACCTGGTCGGCCACGGCGATGGCCAGCGCGCCGCCGGAGCCGCCCTCGCCGATGATGGTGGTGATGATGGGCACCTCGAGCTGCGCCATCTCGTAGATGTTGCGGCCGATGGCCTCGGACTGGCCGCGCTCCTCGGCATCGATGCCGGGATAGGCGCCGGGCGTGTCGACGAAGGTGAACACGGGCAGCTTGAACTTCTCGGCCGTCTTCATGAGCCGCAGCGCCTTGCGGTAGCCCTCGGGCTTGGTCATGCCGAAGTTGCGCAGCGCACGCTCCTTGGTGTCGCGGCCCTTCTGGTGGCCCAGCACCATGCAGGCATGGCCGTTGAAGCGCGCCAGGCCGCCGACGATGGACAGGTCGTCGGCGAAGTGCCGGTCGCCGTGCATCTCGACGAAGTCGGTGAAGATCTCGCCCACGTAGTCGAGCGTGTAGGGCCGCTCGGCATGGCGCGCGATCTTGGTGATCTGCCACGGCGTGAGCACGCCGTAGATGTCCTTGGTCAGCTGCAGGCTCTTCTTGCCGAGCTGGTCGATCTCGGCCGAGATGTCGACGGCGGACTCGGTCTGCACGTAGCGCAGCTTCTTCGATCTTGGCTTCGAGGTCCGCGATGGGTTGTTCGAAATCGAGGAAGGTTCTTTTGGGCAAAGCCGCTCTCCTTCTTTCCTGTTCAGTACCCGACCGGCAGCGGGTCGAGTGATCGCCAAATATACCAAGTGGCCACGCTGGCAAAGGGGGCCCAGGCGGCCGCCACTTCGCGCAGATCGCTGCGGCTCACCGGGTCTCCGGAAAAGTAGTTCTGGCTCACGCCGTTGATGAGCCCGATGTCGTCCAGCGGCAGCACGTTGGGCCGCATCAGGTGGAAGATCAGGAACATCTCGGCAGTCCAGCGACCGATGCCGCGGATCGCGACGAGCTCGGCGATGATGGCTTCGTCCTCCATCGCATGCCAGTCGTGCACGTGCAGCGCACCGGATTCGAAATGCAGCGCCAGGTCGACCAGGTACTCGACCTTGCGCGCCGACAAGCCGGCCGCGCGCATGTCGTCGACCTTGAGCTTGAGCACGCTGGCCGGCGTCAGCTGGCGCGGCAGCAGCGCGAAGCGGTCCCACACGGTCTGCGCGGCCTTCACCGAGACCTGCTGGCCGACGATGCTGCGCGCCAGCGTGATGAAGGCGTCGCCGCGCGTCTCCAGGCAGGCGTCGCCGAACTGCGGGATCAGCCGCTTCATGACGCGGTCCTTGCGCACCAGGTGGCGGCAGGCGTCCTGCCAGTACTCCGGCGTGTAGACCTGCACCACGGGCATGTCGGCCATCTTGCGCGCCCTAGCTGCCATGGGCCATCCTCGCCGCGGCAGCGCGCGGCGCCAGGGGGGCATGCATCACTGCGCGGCCTCCCAGGTGGTGCCGGTGGGGCTGTCTTTCAGCACCACGCCCTGCTCCAGCAGGCGCTTGCGGATGCGGTCGGCCTCGAGGAAGTCCTTGGCGGCCTTGGCGGCGGCGCGCGCGGCGATCTGCTCGGCGATGGCCTCGGGCGTCAGCGCCGACGCGGCATCGGCATCGGCCGCGCGCCAGCGCTTGAAGGCCAGCGGATCGCCCTGCAGCAGGCCCAGCGTGCCGGCCAGCGCCTTGAGCAGGCCGGCGGTCCGGGCCGACTGCGTACGGTTGGTTTCCGCGGCCAGGTCGAACAGCACGGCCACGGCCTCGGGCGTGCCGAAGTCCTCGTCCATCGCGGCCTTGAAGCGGGCCGCGTGCGGCTCGGTCCAGTCGATCTCGACCGCTGCCGGCGCCACCGTCTCCAGCGCCGTGTACAGGCGGCGCAGCGCACTGCGCGCGTCGTCCAGGTGCGCGTCGCTGTAGTTGAGCGGGCTGCGGTAGTGGGTGCGTACCATGAAGAAGCGCAGCGTCTCGGCGTCGTACTTCCTGAGCACCTCGCGGATGGTGAAGAAGTTGCCCAGGCTCTTGGACATCTTCTCGTTGTCCACGCGCACGAAGCCGTTGTGCACCCAGAAGCGCGCGAGCGGCTTGCCGCTGGCGCCTTCGCTCTGCGCGATCTCGTTCTCGTGGTGCGGGAACTGCAGGTCGGCGCCGCCGCCGTGCAGGTCGAAGCTCTCGCCCAGCAGCGCGCAGCTCATGGCGGAGCACTCGATGTGCCAGCCGGGGCGGCCGCGGCCGAAGGGGCTGTCCCACTGCGCATCGGCCGGCTCCTCGGGCTTGGCGGCCTTCCAGAGCACGAAGTCGAGCGGGTCGTCCTTGCCGTCCAGCACGGCCACGCGCTCGCCGGCGCGCAGTTCGTCCAGCGACTTGCCGGACAGCTTGCCGTAGCCCGGGAACTTGCGCACGGCGAAGTTCACGTCGCCGCTGTTCGCGCGATAGGCCAGGGCCTTGCCCTCCAGCGTCTCGATCAGGCCCAGCATCTGCGGCACGTACTCGGTGGCGCGCGGCTCGTACGTGGGCGGCTCGATGCCCAGGGCGCCGATGTCGGCATGCATGGCCGCCGTCATCTCGTCGGTCAGTGCGCGGATCGTGATGCCACGCTCCACGGCGCGGCGGATGATCTTGTCGTCGATGTCGGTGATGTTGCGCACGTAGGTCACGCGCAGGCCGCTGCACTTGAACCAGCGCTGCACCACGTCGAAGGCCATCATCATGCGGGCGTGGCCCACATGGCACAGGTCGTAGATGGTCATGCCGCAGACGTACATGCGGACATGGCCGGGCTCGATCGGCGAAAAAACGTCCAACGCACGCGTCAGCGTGTTGTAGATGCGCAAGCTCATGGAATCCGGGAAAACACAGGACGACTCGATGAAGTCCTGGGGGTCGACAGGGCCGCCAAGGCCCGCTTTCACGAGGGTGGCTGCGCTGGCGCTGCGCCCGGCCGCACACCCCCCTCGGCTAGAATCGCCGGCATTCTATAGCCGCGTGCGCAGGCTGTCTTTACGTATTCCGCAAGAGGTTCTATGAAGCAAGCGCTGTCCCGCATCCTGCCTTCCGCCCTGCATTTGGCGCGCGTGCTCGCCATCGCCGGCGCGGCCTGGGCCGGCCAGGCGGCCATCGCACAAGCCGACCCCTATGCCGAAGTGGGCCAACTCGTGCGCACGGGCAAGCTGGCCGAAGCCAGCGCCAAGGTCGAGCAGTACCTGGCCGGCAAGCCGCGCGACCCGCAGATGCGCTTTCTGAAGAGCGTGGTGCAGACCGAGCAGGGCAAGCCCGAGGAAGCGGTCGAGACGCTCACGCAGATCACGCAGGAGTTCCCCGAACTGCCCGAGCCGTACAACAACCTGGCCGTGCTCTACGCGGGCCAGAACCAGTACGACAAGGCGCGCGCGGCGCTCGAGATGGCGATCCGCCTGAACCCGAACTACGCCACCGCGCACGAGAACCTGGGCGATGTCTACGCCAAGCTGGCGAGCCAGGCCTACGCCCGCTCGCTGCAGTTGCAGGCCAACAACCCGCAGGCCACGCAGAAGGTCGCTGTCCTGACGACCATGCTGGCGCCCCAGTCCGCCAAGCCGCGCGCCGGCGGCAAGTAAGACCGCTTCCGTTCGCCACGTGCCGCCTGCCGCGGCACGTCTTCGCATTCCAACGACACGTCGCCCCACATGACCGCTCGTCCGTTTCCGCTGTCGCGCCGCGCCCTCGTGCTGGCCGCCGGCCTCGCCCTCGCGCCGCTGGCCCAGGCCGCCGATGCACCGCGCGTGCTGTTCAAGACCAGCGCGGGCGACTTCACGGTCGAGGTCTACCCCGACAAGGCCCCCAAGACGGTGGAGAACTTCCTGCAGTACGTGCGCGACAAGCACTACGACGGCACCATCTTCCACCGCGTGATCCCGAACTTCATGGTGCAGGGCGGCGGCTACGACAAGAGCTACAAGGAGAAGGCCACGCGCGCGCCGGTCGAACACGAAGGCCGTGCGGCGCTGGCCAAGGGCGGCCCGCGCAACGTGGTCGGCACGCTGGCCATGGCGCGCACCAACGATCCGAACTCGGCCTCGTCGCAGTTCTTCATCAACGTGGCCGACAACGCCTTCCTCGACCCGGTGCAGATCCCCGACGGCGATCCCGTCGCCAAGTTCACGTACCAGGGCCGCACCTACGAGAACGTGCCGCGCGCGCAGCTGCTGGGCGCGCCGCAGCTCTATGGTTACACCGTGTTCGGCAAGGTCGTCGCCGGCATGGACGTGGTACAAAAGATCAAGGCCGTCCCGACCGGCCCGGGCGGCCCCTTCCCGACGGATGCGCCGCAGACGCCCATCCTCATCCAATCCGCAACCCTGGTGAAATGACATGAGCCAACCCCAAGTCGAACTGCACATTGCCAACTACGGCGTCATCACGCTGGAACTGGACGCCGAGAAGGCACCCAAGTCCGCCGAGAACTTCCTGGCCTACGTCAAGAAAGGCCACTACGACAACACCATCTTCCACCGCGTGATCCCGGGCTTCATGGTCCAGGGCGGCGGCTTCGAGCCCGGCATGAAGCAAAAGGGCACGGACGCGCCGATCAACAACGAGGCCAACAACGGCCTGAAGAACGACAAGTACACGGTCGCCATGGCGCGCACCAACGACCCGCACTCGGCCACGGCCCAGTTCTTCATCAACGTGGTCGACAACGCCTTCCTGAACCACACCGCGCCCTCGGCCCAGGGCTGGGGCTATGCCGTGTTCGGCAAGGTCGTGGGCGGCACCGAGATCGTCGACAAGATCAAGGCCGTGAAGACCGGCCGCAAGGGCTTCCACGACGATGTGCCGCAAGAGGACGTCGTCATCGAGAAGGCCGTCGCACTCTGATGCAGCCGCAGCCGGCCCTGCCGACGTTCGCCGAGCTCGTCGCGCCCGGTGACTGGCGCAGCATCGAACTGCTGTCCGATGTTCACCTGCGCCCGGAAGAGCCGGCCACGTTCGCCGCCTGGCAGCAGGCCGTCACGCAGAGCCGCGCCGATGCGCTGTTCATGCTGGGCGATCTGTTCGAGGTCTGGGTCGGCGACGATGCGCTCGATCCGGCAGTGGGCGACGACAGCCCGCTCGGGCAGTTCGAACGCCAGTGTGCCGAGGTCATCCGCTCCGTCGCGGCGCAGCGGCCCGTGTACTTCATGCACGGCAACCGCGATTTCCTCTTCGGCGCCGCCGGGCTGGCCGCCACCGGCATGCAGTTGCTGCACGACCCCACGGTGCTGGTCTTCGGCGGCCGCCGCTGGCTGCTGAGCCACGGCGACGCGCTGTGCCTGGACGACGTGGCCTACCAGCAGTTCCGCCTGCAGGTGCAGAACCCGGCCTGGCAGAAGGCTTCGCTGCAACACCCGCTGGCCATGCGCCGGCAGATGGCACGGCAGATCCGCCAGGCCAGCGAGCAGCGCAAGGACCAGGGCCTGGGCTATGCCGACGTCGACGCCGAAGCTGCCCGCGCCTGGCTGCGCGCCGCGCAGAGCGACACGCTGATCCACGGCCACACCCACATGCCGGCCGGCCATGACCTAGGCCAGGGCCTGCAGCGCATCGTCATGAGCGACTGGGAAGCCACGGCCCAGCCGCCGCGGCTGGAACTGCTGCGGCTGACCACCGACACCCCGCCCCGGCGCGTCGCCGTCACGCCCGCCGCATGAGCAGCGGCTGGGGCCGGCTGCTGCGCTGGTGGCAGCGCGCGCCGCGCGCCATCCCCGATCCGCTCTGGCAGGCCGTGCTGGCCGACTACGGCTTCCTGCAGGCCCTCTCCCACGACGAGCAGCAAAACCTGCGCGCGCTGGGCGCCGAATTCCTCGCCCAGAAGGAATTCCACGGCGCCGGCGGCCTGCAGGTCACCGACCCGATGGCCATCGCCATCGCGGCCCAGGCCTGCCTGCCCCTGCTGCACCTTGCGGCGCGCCCCGACGGCGGCACGCCGGGCCGCGGCTCGGTGCTGCGCTGGTACGCCGACTTCGTCGGCATCGTGGTGCAGCCCGGCGAGGTCGTCGCGCGCCGTGAATCCGTCGACGAGAGCGGCGTGGTCCATGCCTACGACGAAGTGCTGGCAGGCGAAGCCATGGACCAGGGCCCGGTGATGCTGAGCTGGCAAGCCGTGCGCGAGGCCGGCGACAGCGCGGACGCGGGCTACAACGTGGTCATCCACGAATTCGCGCACAAGCTGGACATGGCCGACGGGGCGCCCGACGGCTGCCCGCCCCTGCCGCCCGGCTTCATGGGCGCGCGCAGCGCCGCGCAGGCGCGCCGGCAGTGGCTCGTGGTCTGGGAAGAGGCCTATGCGCAGTTCTGCGACCAGGTCGTGGTCGCGGAACGCTTCGGTGGTGCGGTGCCCTGGCTGGACAGCTACGGCAGCCAGAGCCTGGACGAATTCTTCGCGGTGGCCTGCGAGGCCTACTTCGTGAACCGCCCGCGTTTCAGCGCGGACTTCGCCAATCTGCTGCCGCTGCTGGACGCGTTCTTCCGCCCGGACTGATCAGCGCTCCCACAGGGGCGTGTTGCCCAGGCGCTGGGTCAGGAAGTCGAGCAGCGTGCGCAGGCTCGCCGGCTGGTGGCGGCGCGAAATGTAGAAGGCGTAGATGCCCAGTTCGTCGGCATGCCAGTCCGGCAGCACGCTGACCAATTCGCCGTCGCGCAGCATCGGCGCCACCACGTAGTTCGGCAGCACCGCCAGGCCACCGCCGGCGCGCACCGCCTCCACCAGGCTCATGGTGTCGTTGGCGCTGAAACTGCCCGAAACCTGCACCAGGCATTCCTCGCCCTGGCGCGAAAAGCTCCATTGGCTCTTTTCCACGCGCGAATGGGACAGGCAGTTGTGCTGGGTGAGATCGTCCGGCGTCTTGGGCGCGTCGTTCTTTTCCAGGTAGACCGGCGTGCAGCACAGCACGGCGCGGCAGGTGCTCAGCTTCTTGGCAATCAGCGCGGGATCCAGCTCATTCGTCATGCGGATGGCCAGATCGATGCGTTCATCGACGAGATTGAGCGGCTGGTCGCTCAGCACCAGATCGATCTTGGTGCGCGGGTACTTCGCCAGGTAGTCCACCAGGATGGCGGATAGATAGGTCTGGCCGAATGCCGGGTTGCATTGCACGCGGATCTGGCCGTGCGGCTCGGTGTCGCGCTGGCCGACCACCTGCTCCACGTCGTTGACGAGTTCGAGCAACTGGCGGCTGCGCACCACGCAGGCCTCGCCCGCCTCGGTCAGCGACAGGCGGCGGGTGGAGCGCTGCAACAGGCGTGCGCCCAGCCAGCGCTCCAATTCGCCGATGTGCCGGGTCACCATGGCCCGGGACATGCCCAAGGTGTTGGCGGCCGCCGTGAAGCTGCCGCGCGTCACCACTTCACTGAACACACGCATCGCGGAAATTCGGTCCATCGCACACCTGTAGGAAACAACTTGCTCGACTCAGCTCGGAAAACCCGATTCGGCACCAGAGTGAACAAATCTTAAAGGGGCAAGCTGTAACGCAGTACACAAAAAATTCACGTTTCCAGATGAATACACCTGGTTTTGTGACAAAACAAAAATATATTACCTTATTTATGTATGCAATTAAATGCAAATCCGCAGGTATGCAGAACCTGTCAGCATGGCTGGTCACGGAGCCAGTGGGCCAGTCGCTCTGCACCCTGCACCAATCGCTGCGGGTCGCGGGAGGCGAAGCACCAGCGCAGCCAGCCCTGCGCCTGCTGCGCGAAGGCCGAGCCCGGCGCCAGGCCCAGGCCAGCCTCGCGCACCAGGCGCTTGGCCACGGCCAGGGAATCGCCGGCCCCTTCCAGCTGGAAGAACGCGTACATGCCTCCTTGCGCGGCCGCCACGCGCACCTGCGGCATGGCCGCCAACAGCGGCACCAGCGTATCGCGGCACTGACGCAGGTGCGCCACCACGGGCGGCGTGACTTCGCTGCGGCGCTCCAGCGCGACCAGGGCCGCGCGCTGCGTGAACACGCTGGCGCAGGAGGTGTTGAACTCGATTAGCTTGCCCATGGCCTGCGTCAGCGTGGCCGGCATGACCAGCCAGCCGAGCCGCCAGCCCGTCATCAGAAAGCTCTTGGAGAAGCTGTGTACCACCACCAGCCGGTCTTCGGGCTGCGCCTGGTCGAGGAAGCTCGGCGCGCAGGCCTTTGGCGAGGGCGCGTAGTACAGGCGTTCGTAGACCTCGTCGGCCAGGATCCAAGTGCCGGTGCGCCGGCAATGCGCGAGCAGCGCGGCCTGCTCCTCGGCGCGCAGCGTCCAGCCGGTGGGGTTGTTCGGGGCATTGACGATCAGCAGCCGGGTGGCCGGGGTGATGGCGGCCAGCAGCGCGTCCAGGTCCAGCGTCCATTGGCCATCCACGGGCCGCAGCGGCACGCAGCGCAGGCACGCACCCATGATGACGGGCTGGGCCGTGAGGTTGGGCCACACGGGCGTCACGGCGACCACCTCGTCGCCCGGATCGACCAGGCACTGCACGGCCAGCATCAAGGCGTTGACGCCGCCCGAGGTGACGGCGATGCGTTCCACCGCGACCGGTCCGTGCAGCTCCGACATGTAGCCGGCAATGGCCTCGCGCAGTTCGGGCAGGCCCAGGTTGTGGGCGTAGAAGGTCTCGCCGCGCTGCAGCGACGCGATGGCGGCTTCGCGGATGAACGCGGGCGTGACCTCGTCGCTCTCGCCGAACCAGAACGGCAGCACGTCGGCGCGGCCGATGCCGGCATTGGCCACCTCGCGGATCTGCGATTCGGCGAGGTCTTGGATGGCTTTTCTCATGGGAGTGGGCAATGGTTCACGCAGCGGGCCATGGTAGCGGCCGCGTGCCTGGCAGACACTGCACGGCCCCTGGGAGAAACCATCATGCACATGTCCATCCCGCTGTCCGCGGCCTGCCTGGCGCTGGGCTTGTTGACGACCCTGCCGACCACCGCCGCCAAAGCCGAGAACGACACGCCAGCGAAGAAGAAGGCGGTCACGCCCAAGTTCATCCCCAACAGCACACAGGAGAGCGCCCGCGAGCGCGAACGCCGGCTGCTGCGCGAATGCAAGGGCCGGCCCAATGCCGGCGCCTGTGCCGGCTACGCCAGTTGAGCCTCAAGCCGCCGGCCGCGCCATCTGGCAGCTGGTGGGCAGCTCGGCGCGGCTGGCCGCGACCTGCTTGACGACGCGAAAGCCGTAGCCCGAGCCTTCCACGTCGAACTTGACGCCCGGCGCGCCCTGGCGGTCCATCACGCCCACGACCAGGGTCTGCTGGAACTGGTGGTCGGCTGCCCGCATGCGGCCGCTCTGCCCGTGCAGTGTCACGTTCGCCTGCTCCAGCGCCAGCCCCACCTGCATGGCGTCCAGGCTGCCGGCCTTCTCGATGGCCTGGGCCAGGGCCTCGACCATCAGCTGCATGCGCATGTGGACATAGTCGTCCGCCGGCTTGGGATAGCGCTGGCGGAAGGCCTGGTAGAAGGCCTCGCTCGGCGCGCCCGGCAGGTTGGGCAGCCAGTCGGCCACGGCGATGACCTTGCCGATGCCGGCATCGCCGAGCGCCGCCGGCGCGCCCAGCGCATTGCCGTAGAAGGTGTAGAACTTGCCCTCGAACCCCGATTCGCGCGCGGCTTTGACCAGCAGCGTGAGGTCGTTGCCCCAGTTGCCCGTGATGACCGCGCCGGCGCCGCTGGCCTTGATCTTGGCGGCGTAGGGCAGGAAGTCCTTCACGCGGCCCAGCGGGTGCAGCTCGTCGCCGACGATGGCCATGTCGGGCCGCTGCGCCTGCAGCTGGCGCCGCGCCTCGCGCAGCACGGCCTGGCCGAAGCTGTAGTCCTGGCCGATCAGGTAGGCGCTCCTGACCGTCTCGTCCTCGCGCAGCACCTCCATCAGTGCGGCCATGCGCATGTCGGCATGGGCATCGAAGCGGAAGTGCCAGAAGCTGCAGCGCTCGTTGGTCAGGATGGGATCGACGGCCGAGTAGTTCAGGTACAGCGCACGGCGCTTCGGCTCGCGCTCGTTGTGCTTGTTCAGCGCATCGAGCAGGGCCGCCGCCGTCGCGGACGAATTGCCCTGGGCCACGAAGCCCGCGCCGTCGTCGATGGCCGAGCGCAATGCGCTCAACGCCTCCTCGTTCTGGCCCTTGCTGTCATAGCGCGTGATGGCCAGCGGACGCGCACCGCCAGGCAGCTTGATGCCGCCGCGCGCGTTCACGCGTTCAGCCGCCCACACGAGGTTGCGGAACACCGCCTCGCCGGTGTTGGCGAACGGGCCGCTCAAGGTCTCGATCATGGCCAGCCGCACTGGCGCCGGCTGGGCGGTCACAAACGGAAAGGCCGTCACAGATAGCGCTGCTGCGGCGCTTTTCAAGACCCGTCGACGTGGTACGCGCATTCAAAAAATCCTCTTGAAAATCAAAGCGCTGCACGCAGATTGGAAGCATGCGGCGCTCACGGTGAGAGCCGCGGAGTGTAAAGAGACCAGGAGTCCCACCATGTTCTTCTCCCCCGTGATCCGTCAGGCCAACTACAGCCCCGCCCTGCGTTCGCTGGACCGCAGCTTCGAACGCTTCTACAACGACGTCGCCTACGTGCGCCAGAGCGGCACCAAGGGCCACAGCCTGAGCCAGGACGAGAGCAGCTGGACGCTGTCGGTCGACCTGCCCGGCGTGGCCAAGGACCAGCTCACCATCGGCATCGAAGGCGCCGTGGTGCGCATCGAGAGCACCGAGGCTGCCAGCCGCACGGTCAAGGCCGCCTACGAGCTGCCGCTGGAGATCGACGCCACCGCGAGCACGGCCACGCTGGAAAACGGTGTGCTGACGCTCAAGCTGGCCAAGAAGCTGCCGCAGAGCAACGTGACGGCGCTGTCCATCCAGTAAACCGCTCCGCGCTCCGCACCGCCCGGCGCCGTCTGCGCTTCAGATGGCGTCGAGCGGCCAGCGCGGCTTCACGTCGAAGGCATAGCGCCTGTCGGCCTGCTGCACGCCCGCCTGCATGCGCATGGCCGCGGCCATCGCGATCATGGCGCCGTTGTCGGTGCACAGCGCCAGCTCCGGGTAATGCACCCGCACCTTCCTCTTCGCGCACGCGGCATCGAGCTGCGCACGCAATTCCCGGTTCGCTCCCACCCCACCGGCCACGACCAGGCGCTGCAGGCCGCTCTCCTTGAGCGCGGCCAGCGACTTGCGCACCAGCACGTCGACGATGGCGGCCTGGGTGGAGGCCGCCAGGTCGGCGCTGCGCGCGGGCAGCGCCTCGCCCAGCTTCCTGGCCTGGGTCAGCACGGCGGTCTTGAGGCCGGCGAACGAGAAATCCAGGTCGCCGCTGTGCAGCAGCGGCCGCGGCAGCGCGAACGCCTTGGCGTCGCCCTGCTCGGCCAGCCGCGCCAGCGCCGGCCCGCCCGGATAGCCCAGGCCCAGCAGCTTGGCCGACTTGTCGAAGGCCTCGCCGGCAGCGTCGTCGATGGTTTCGCCCAGCATGGCGTAGCGGCCCACGCCGTCCACGCGCATGAGCTGCGTGTGGCCGCCGGACACCAGCAGCACCACGAACGGGAACTCCGGCGGATCGGCGCTCATGAAGGGCGAGAGCAGATGGCCCTCCAGGTGGTGCACGCCCAGCACCGGCCTGTCCAGCGCCGCGCCCAGCGCGCAGGCCACTCCCGCGCCGACCAGCAGCGCCCCGGCCAGCCCCGGTCCGCGCGTGTAGGCCACCACATCGACCTGCGCGACACTGCGGCCCGCCTCGCGCAACACGGTCTCGGCCAGCGGCAGCGCCCGGCGGATGTGGTCGCGGCTGGCCAGTTCAGGCACCACGCCGCCGTAGTCGGCGTGCATGCGCACCTGGCTGTGCAGCGCATGTGCCAGCAGCCGCGGCAGCTGCGCGCCGTCCGACTGCACCAGCGCCACACCCGTTTCGTCGCAGGAAGACTCGAATCCCAATACCAGCATGGGGCGCGAGTGTAGTGAGCCTGCAGGCACGGCATGGTTGTTGCTGTGAATCCCATGACCAATACGATGAAATCCGGACTGCACTTTTTGATTGCCGCGCGCGAATGCGAGATCGGCGACCTCGAACAGCTCGCGCTCACCGGCGAGCTGGTGGGCTTGATCGGCCAGCTGGTGCACGCGCTGCAGCGCGAGCGCGGGCTGTCCAACCTCCTGCTCGGCTCGCGCGGCACCCGCTTCGCGCAGGCCCGCGAGCACCAGCTGCGCGAATGCGATGCGGCCGCCCTGGCGCTGCGCCGGCACTTCGACGCGATGGACACGCAGGGCGCGGCCGTGCGCAACGGCGCGCGGCTGTTCGGCCGCATCGCCACGGTGCTGCAGGCGCTGGACGGCTTGCCCGCGCTGCGCCGCGACATCACCGCCCTGGCGGTCACGCCGCAGACGGCCACGGCCGCCTTCGTGCGGCTCGTGGCCGGGCTGCTGCAGGTGGTGTTCGAGGCCGCCGACAGCGCCACCGACCCGCAGATCTCGCGCGCGCTCGTGGCCTTGTTCAACTTCATGCAGGGCAAGGAGTCCGCCGGCCAGGAGCGCGCCTTCGGCGGCACCTGCTTCGCCGAAGGCCAGATGGAGAGCGGCCGCGCCCAGCAATGGCTGGGGCTCATCGAATCGCAGGAGCGGTGCTTTCGCATCGCGCTCGACTTCTCCGACGCGGCCGTGCAGACCGCCTGGCGCACGGCCGTGGACACACGCACCCAGGCCGAGCTCGAACGGCTGCGCCGCATCGGCTGCACGCTGCGTGCCGACGGCCTGCTCGACCCGGACCTGGCCCAGGGCTGGTACGACTGCTGCACGCTGCGCATCGACGCGATGCGTGGCGTCGAGGAACTGCTGACGGCCCAGCTGCTGCAGCTGTGCGCCTCGCGCATCGCCAAGGCGCGCGACGAGCTGCGCAACCACGAGGCGATCCGCGACGCGCTGGTGCGCACCGCCGGGACCGCCGGCACGGGCGAGCCGGCGCCCAACTACGGCCCGCACCTGGAGCGCTCCATCCTCGACCTGGTGCAGGAACAGGCGCGCCGGCTGCAGCAGATGGGCGACGAACTGGACACCGTGCGCGCCTCGCTCAACGAGCGCAAGATCATCGAACGCGCCAAGGGCCTGTTGATGGCCACCCGCAAGCTCAGCGAGGCCGACGCGCACAAGATGCTGCGCCAGACCGCGATGAACCAGAACCGCAAGTTGCTGGACGTGGCGCAGTCGGTGCTGGCGCTGTCCGACTATCTCTGACCGGTACATGCTGCGCCGCACAACTCTTGTGCCCGGCGCGCGGCGCGCACCATCTTCGCGCATGCACCGGGGCCGGCAGCGCATCACCGCAATCCGCTGCAAGCTGTTGATTCGCTTGGAAGACACGCACTGAACATCGGCTCCTGACGGGCTGGCACGCGACCTGCATAGCAACCGCAAACCCGGGCCAAAGGCGGCCAGGGTTCACGGCTTCAGGGCCACAGGACAACGGCGTCCATTTCTCCACCGCGATCTTTCGCGGCCGGGAAATGGGCGCCGTTTTTGTTTTCCAGCTCCCCTTTTTCTTCGATCCAGGAGTTCGCATGACCCCACAAGCTCCCGCCCACCCGGCACCGGCACGGCGCGACTTCATCCGCAAGGCCGGCGCCGTCGCGGCCACCGCCCTGCTGGGCGACCTGGCCGCGCGCGGCGCCTGGGCCGCCGGCTCCGACGCGCCCGAGAAGAAGGAAGTGAAGATCGGCTTCATCCCGCTGACCGACTGCGCCAGCGTGGTCATGGCCTCGGTGCTGGGCATCGACCAGAAGTACGGCGTGAAGATCATCCCGAGCAAGGAGGCGAGCTGGCCCGGCGTGCGCGACAAGCTGGTCAACGGCGAACTCGACATGGCGCATGTGCTCTGGGGCCTGGTGTACGGCGTGCACCTGGGCGTCTCGGGCCCCAAGAAGGACATGGCCATCCTGATGAACCTGAACCACAACGGCCAGGCCATCACGCTGTCCAGGAAGGTGGCGGACAAGGGCGCGGTGGACGCCGGCACGCTGGCCCAGCTGATGGCCAAGGAGAAGCGCGAATACACCTTCGCCCAGACCTTCCCGACCGGCACGCACGCGATGTGGCTGTACTACTGGCTGGCCTCGGCCGGCATCAACCCGATGAAGGACAGCAAGATCATCACCGTGCCGCCGCCGCAGATGGTGGCCAACATGCGCATCGGCAACATGGACGGCTACTGCGTGGGCGAACCTTGGGGCCACCGCGCCATCGCCGACGGCATCGGCATCACGGCAGTGACCACCCAGGACATCTGGAAGGACCACCCCGAGAAGGCCCTGGGCACCACCGGCGAGTTCGCGCAGAAGAACCCCAACACCTGCCGCGCCGTGGTCGCCGCCATCCTGGAAGCGAGCAAGTGGATCGACGCCAGCCTGTCCAACAAGATGAAGATGGCCGAGACCGTGGCCGACAAGGCCTACGTGAACACCAGCGTGGACGTGATCAACCAGCGCATCCTGGGCCGCTACCAGAACGGCCTGGGCAAGACCTGGGACGACCCGAACTACATGAAGTTCTACAACGACGGCCTGGTCGGCATGCCCTACCTGTCCGACGGCATGTGGTTCCTGACCCAGCACAAGCGCTGGGGCCTGCTCAAGGAGCACCCCGACTACCTGGCCGTGGCCAGGCAGATCAACAAGGTCGACCTCTACAAGGAAGCGGCCACGGCCGCCAAGGCCGGCATTCCCAAGGACGTGATGCGCAGCAGCCGCCTGTTGGACGGCGTGGTCTGGGACGGCAAGGACCCCGCCAAATACGCCGACGGTTTCAAGGTCAAGGTTTGAGGAGCACATCCATGGTTTCCGCAGTTTTCCATGCCCCGGTCGAGGCCGCGCTGCCCGACACCCCGGCGCGCGACCTCAAGGTCGTGCCCAAGGCCGCCGCCAACGACGCGCACCCGGCCGCCGCAGCCCCCGCCGTGCGCAAGCCGCCGTTCGACTGGCGCGGCCTGTGGCTACGCGTGCTGCCGCCGCTGGCCGGGCTGGGCCTGCTGGTCGTGCTGTGGGAGATCGTGTCGGTCGCCACGGCCGGCAGCATCCCGACGCCGCGCGACACCTGGGCCCAGGCCGTGGAGGTGTTCAGCAACCCGTTCTACCGCAACGGCCCGAACGACCAGGGCGTGGGCTGGAACGTGCTCTCCTCGCTGCAGCGCGTGGCCCTGGGCTTCGGCCTGGCGGCGCTGGTCGGCATCCCGGCGGGCTTCGCGATCGGGCGCTTCCGCTTCCTGTCGCGCATGTTCAACCCGCTGATCAGCCTGCTGCGCCCGGTCTCGCCGCTGGCCTGGCTGCCGATCGGCCTGCTGGTCTTCAAGGGTGCGAACCCGGCCGCCATCTGGACCATCTTCATCTGCTCGATCTGGCCCATGGTCATCAACACCGCGGTGGGCGTGCAGCGCGTGCCGCAGGACTACATGAACGTGGCCCGCGTGCTGAACCTGTCCGAATGGAAGATCGTCACCAAGATCCTGTTCCCCGCCGTGCTGCCCTACATGCTGACCGGCGTGCGCCTGGCGGTGGGCACGGCCTGGCTCGTGATCGTGGCGGCCGAGATGCTGACCGGCGGCGTGGGCATCGGCTTCTGGGTCTGGGACGAGTGGAACAACCTCAACGTCAAGAACATCATCATCGCCATCTTCGTGATCGGCATCGTCGGCCTGCTGCTCGAGGCCGCGCTCGTCAAGCTGGCCTCGGCATTCACGTTCGAAGAGGTGCGGTCATGAGCGAGAAGAAGTTCATCGAGATCCAGGGCGTCGAGCAAGCCTTCGACACGCCGCGCGGGCGCTTCGTCGCGCTGCAGGGCATCGACCTCACGGTGGCCAAGGGCGAGTTCGTCGCACTGATCGGCCACTCGGGCTGCGGCAAGTCCACGCTGCTGAACCTGATCGCCGGCCTCACGCGGCCGACCCGGGGCACGCTGCTGTGTGCCAACAAGGAGATCGCCGGCCCCGGCCCCGAGCGCGCCGTGGTGTTCCAGAACCATTCGCTGCTGCCCTGGCTGACCTGCTTCGAGAACATCCACCTGGGCGTGGAGCGCGTGTTCGGCGCCCGGGAAACCAGGGCCCGGCTCAAGCAGCGCACCGAGGACGCGCTGGCGTTGGTCGGCCTCACGCCCGCCACGCACAAGCGCCCCGGCGAAATCTCCGGCGGCATGAAGCAGCGCGTGGGCATCGCGCGCGCGCTGGCCATGGAGCCCAAGGTGCTGCTCATGGACGAGCCTTTCGGCGCGCTGGACGCACTCACGCGCGCCAAGCTGCAGGACGAGCTGCTGGCCATCGTGCAGAAGACGCAGAGCACGGTGGTGATGGTCACGCACGACGTGGACGAGGCCGTGCTGCTCTCCGACAAGATCGTGATGCTGACCAACGGCCCGGCCGCCACCATCGGCGAGGTGCTGGCGGTGGACCTGCCACGCCCGCGCAACCGCGTGGAACTGGCCGAGGATCGGCACTACGTGGCGTACCGCAAGGCCGTGATCGACTTCCTCTACACGCGCCAGGCGCATGTGGAGAAGACGGCCGCGTGAGGCCGCGATGGCGCGCAGGAAGGCGAACCCGTGCAGAAGATGAAACTGGTGATGGTCGGCAACGGCATGGCCGGCGTGCGCACGCTGGAGGAGCTGCTCAAGACCGCGCCGGGCCTGTACGACATCACGGTCTTCGGCGCCGAGCCCCATCCCAACTACAACCGCATCATGCTGTCGCCGGTGCTGGCCGGCGAGCAGACGCTGGACGAGATCGTCCTGAACGCGTGGGACTGGTACCGCGACCACGGCATCACGCTGCATGCGGGCAAGAAGGTGGTGTCGGTGGACCGCCGCCGGCGCACCGTGCGCGCCGAGGACGGCACCGAGGCCGCCTACGACCGGCTGCTGCTGGCCACGGGCTCCAACCCCTTCATGCTGCCGCTGCCGGGCGCGGACCTGCAGGGCGTAGTGGCCTACCGCGACATCGCCGACACCCAGGCCATGATCGAGGCCGCCAGGACCTACCGCCATGCGGTGGTGATCGGCGGCGGACTGCTGGGCCTGGAGGCCGCCAACGGCCTGCGGCTGCGCGGCATGGAGGTCAGCGTGGTGCACCACGGCGACTGGCTCATGGAGCGCCAGCTGGACTCTACCGCCGGCGCGCTGCTGCGCGGCGCGCTCGAGCAGCGCGGCCTGAACTTCCTGCTCAACGCGCACACGGCCGAGATGCTGGGCAACGACCAGGGCCGCGTGCGCGCGGTGCGCTTCAAGGACGGGCGCGAAGTACCGGCCGACCTGGTGGTGATGGCCGTGGGCATCCGGCCCAACATCGCGCTGGCCCGGCAGATGCGTCTGCACTGCGAGCGCGCCATCGTGGTCCACGACACCATGCAGACCGTCACCGACGCGCGCATCTACGCGGTCGGCGAATGCGCCCAGCACCGCGGCATCGCCTATGGCCTGGTGGCGCCGCTGTTCGAGCAGGGCAAGGTGGCGGCCAACCACCTGGCCCAGCACGGCATCGGCCGCTACCAGGGGTCGCAGACCTCGACCAAGCTCAAGGTCACGGGCCTGGACCTGTTCTCGGCCGGCGATTTCATGGGCGGCGAAGGCACGGAGGAGATCGTCATGAGCGACCCGTACAGCGGCGTCTACAAGAAGCTCGTGCTGCGCGGCGACAAGCTGGTCGGCGCCTGCCTGTACGGCGACACCGTGGACGGCAACTGGTACTTCGAGCTGCTGCGCGAGGGCCGCGACGTGGCCGCGCTGCGCGACCAGCTGATGTTCGGGGAGCCCGCCGCATGAGCCCGGTGACCGCAACCCGCTCCACCTGCCCCTACTGCGGCGTCGGCTGCGGCGTGGTCATCGAGGCGCAGGCCGGCCAGATCACCGGCGTGCGCGGCGATCCGGACCACCCCGCCAACTTCGGCCGGCTGTGCACCAAGGGCTCGACGCTGCACCTGACCGCCAGCGCCGACATCACGCGCCAGACGCGTCTGCTGCAGCCCATGCAGCGCGCGGCGCGCGGCGCGGCGCCGCAGCCGCTGGACTGGGACGCCGCCCTGGACGGCGCGGCCGGGCGCTTCGCCCGAGTGATCGCCGCGCACGGGCCGGATGCCGTGGGCTTCTACCTTTCGGGCCAGCTGCTGACCGAGGACTACTACGTCTTCAACAAGCTGGCCAAGGGCCTGATCGGCACCAACAACCTGGACACCAATTCGCGCCTGTGCATGAGCAGCGCCGTGGCCGGCTACAAGCAGACCCTGGGCGCCGACGCGCCGCCGGCCTGCTACGACGACCTGCAGCACGCCGGCTGCCTGTTCATCGTCGGCAGCAACACGGCCTGGGCCCACCCCATCCTGTTCCGCCGCATCGAGAACGCGAAACGCGCCAACCCGGCCCTGCAGATCGTGGTGGTCGATCCGCGCCGCACCGACACCTGCGAGATCGCCGACCTGCACCTGGCCGTGCAGCCCGGCACCGACGTGATGCTGTTCCACGGCATGCTGCACCTGATGCTGCGCGAGGGCTGGACGCAGCCCGGCTACATCGCGGCCCACACCAGCGGCTTCGACGAACTCGCGGCCCTGGTGCGCGATTGCACGCCCGAGGCCGTGGCCCGGGTCTGCGGCATCACGCAGGACGCGCTGGTGCGGGCCGCGCGCGTGTTCGCCACCTCGCCGGCCACGCTGAGCCTGTACTGCATGGGCATGAACCAGTCGTCCAGCGGCACGGCCAAGAACGCGGCGTTGATCAACCTGCACCTGGCCACGGCCCAGATCGGCCGCGCCGGCGCGGGCCCGTTCTCGCTGACCGGCCAGCCCAACGCCATGGGCGGGCGCGAGGTGGGCGGGCTGTCCAACCTGCTGCCCGCGCACCGCGACATGGCCAATGCCGCGCACCGCGCCGAGGTGGCGGCGTTCTGGGGCGTGGAGCGCATCCCCGCCCAGCCCGGCAAGAGCGCCATCGAGATGTTCCAGGCCGCGGCCGACGGCGAGATCCGCGCGCTGTGGATCGCCTGCACGAACCCGGCCCAGTCCATGCCCGACCAGGCCACGGTGCGGCGCGCGCTGCAGCGCGCGGAGTTCGTCGTAGTGCAGGAGGCCTTCGCCGGCACCGCCACCTGCGCCTTCGCCGACCTGCTGCTGCCGGCCACGACCTGGGGCGAGAAGGAAGGCACGGTCACCAACAGCGAGCGGCGCATCTCGCGCGTGCGGGCGGCCGTGCCGCCGTCGGGCCTGGCACGGCACGACTGGCACATCGCGGCCGACTTCGCGCGCCGGCTGGCCGGCCGGCTCGGGCGCGGCGCCGCGCTGTTCCCGTACCAGACGCCCGAGTCGGTCTGGAACGAGCACCGCGAGACCACGCGCGGCCGCGACCTGGACATCACCGGCATGGACTACGCCATGCTGGAGGCCGCGCCGCAGCAATGGCCGCTGCCCGCGGGCGCCACGCAGGGCAGGCCGCGCCTGTACGAGGACGGGCGCTTCGCCACCGCCGACGGCCGCGCGCGCTTTGCCGTCACGCCCTACCGGCCCGTGGCCGAACCGCGCGACGCGCGCTACCCGTTCTCGCTGAACACCGGCCGCCTGCGCGACCAATGGCATGGCATGAGCCGCACGGGCACGCTGGGCCGGCTGTTCGGCCATGTGCCCGAGCCCGTGGTGCAAATGCATGCGCAGGACATGGCGCGCCACCGGCTGGCCGATGGCGACCTGGTCTACCTGACCTCCCGGCGCGGCAGCATCGTGGTGCCGGTGGCGGCCAGCGCCGACCTGGGCGCCTCGCAGGCCTTCATCGCCATGCACTGGGGGCCGGAGTACCTGGGCGGGCGCAGCAGCACGGGCACGGCCCTGGCCGGCGTGAACGCGCTCACCACGCCGCAGCACTGCCCGGTCTCCAGGCAGCCCGAGCTCAAGCACACGCCGGTCAAGATCCTCAAGGCCGAGCTGCCCTGGTCGCTGCTGGCCATGGCCTGGCTGCCCGACGGCGAGGCGCTGCGCGTGCGCGCGCAACTGCGCGCGCTGGCCGACGCCCTGCCCTTCGTGAGCTGCGTGCCGTTCGGTGACGCGGGCGCCGGCGCGGGACGCACCGGCGTGCTGCTGCGCGCCGCCGGCCACGAAGCGCCGGACAGCGGCCTGCTGGCGCAGATCGAGCAGTTGCTGGGCCTGGCGGGCCTGGACACGCTGCGCTACGCCGATCCACGCCGCGGCCAGCGCCGTGCCGTGCGGCTGCAACGCGATGGCGCGGCCGCCCACGTGGTCGGCGTGCTGCTGGCCGGCGACACGCGCGCCGAGGCCTGGATCCGCACGTTGCTGCAGGACCAGGTGCCGGCGCAGGATTTCGGCCGCCAGCTGCTGTCGTTCCAGGCCAAGGCGCCGGCCGGTGTCCAGTCGCGCGGCAAGGTCGTGTGCAGCTGCTTCGGCGTCAGCGAGACGGCCATCCGCGACCGGCTCGCGCAATGCAGCGGCAGCGGCGCACAGCGCCTGGCCGCGCTGCAGGGCGCGCTGCAGTGCGGCACCAACTGCGGCTCCTGCGTGCCCGAACTCAAGCGCATGGTGCGCGCCACGGAGGCGGTCGCATGAACGCCCTACCCCGCGCCGAGGGCATAAGCCGACTCACGATCCGGCATAAGCCCTGCGGGACAATCACCCCACCCATGGGAAGCATTGCGCACTACATCAAGGAAATCGGCCGCGGCGCACGCGGCGCCAAGCCGCTCGCGCGCGAACAGGCGGCCGATCTGTTCGGCCAGATCCTGGACGGCGCGGTCACCGACCTGGAGGTCGGCGCCTTCTGCCTGGCCATGCGCGTCAAAGGCGAGACCACGCCCGAGATGGCCGGCTTCCTGGACGCCACGCACGCCCGCGTCGCCAGGCTGCCGGCGAGCCGCCGCCCGGTCGTCGTGCTGCCCAGCTACAACGGCGCGCGCAAGCTGCCGGTGCTGACGCCGCTGCTGGCGCTGCTGCTCGCGCGCGAAGGCCTGCCGGTGCTGGTGCACGGCAGTGCCACCGAAGGCAGCCGCGTGCTGGCCAGCGAGGTGCTGGCCTTGCTCGACCGGCCGGCCTGGACCGGCATCCGCCAGATCGGCGAGGGCGAAGTGGCCATGGTCGGCACCGAGCTGCTGCACCCCGGGCTCAAGCGCCTGCTCGACGTGCGCCGCGTGGTCGGCCTGCGCAACGCCGGGCACAGCGTGGTCAAGCTCATGCAGCCGGTCGACGGCCCGGCCGTGGTGGTCGGCAGCTACACCCATCCGGCGTTCGCCACGGTCATGACCGAGTTGTTCGAACTGCTGGGCATGACGGCCCTGCTCTCGCGCGGCCTGGAAGGCGAGGTCGTCAGCGACCCGCGCCGCACGCCGCAGCTCGACGGCTTCGTGCATGGCCGCCCAGTGCCCTTGCAGGCCCAGCAGCCCGGCACGCAGGCCGAAGTGCCCGGCCTGCCGGCGTCGATCGCCGCGGCCGACACGGCCGAGTACACGCGCGACGTGCTGGCCGGCCGCCTCCCGGTACCGCCGGCCATCGCCGCCCAGGTCGACCACATCCTCCAATTGACGTCCCACGCATGAACAAGACCACCACCCCACATCCGGGCACCTGCACGCTGGTCGGCGCAGGCCCCGGCGATCCCGAACTGCTCACGCTCAAGGCCGTCAAGGCCATCCAGGCGGCGACCGTGCTGCTGGTCGACGACCTGGTCAACGACGAAGTGCTGGCCTGGGCCAGGCCCGACGCCCGCATCGTCCATGTGGGCAAGCGCGGCGGCTGCAAGAGCACGCCGCAGGCCTTCATCGAAAAGCTCATGGTCACGGCCGTGCGCGACGGCGAGCACGTGGTGCGCCTCAAGGGCGGCGACCCGTTCATCTTCGGCCGCGGCGGCGAGGAGGTCGAGCACCTGCGCGCCGAGGGCATCGCCTGCAACGTCGTCAACGGCATCACGGCGGGGCTGGCGGCGGTGACCTCGCTCGGCGTGCCGCTCACGCACCGCGACCACGCGCACGGCGTGGTGTTCATGACGGGCCACGCCAAGCCGGGCCATGCCGCCATGGATTGGCGCGCGGTCGGCGCCAGCGCCCATGCGCTGGGCCTGACGCTGGTGGTGTACATGGGCGTCGGTGCCGCAGAGCAGATCGCCCAAGGCCTGCTGCAGACCATGCCGGGGGACACCCTGGTCGCCATCATCGAGAACGCCAGCAGGCCGGAACAACGCCATGCCACGACCAGGCTGGACCAGCTCATCGGCACCCTGGCCGCCAGCGGGCTCGGCAGCCCTGCCGTGATCGTCGTGGGCGATGTGCTGCGCGCCATGGCCTCGCGGGATTTCGCGTCCGCGACCGCCGCGCTGGCTGCTCCGCAAGAAAAACGCCGCCTGGGCTGAAAGCCACAGGCGGCGTCGAGGATCGCAACCGGGTGTCAGGCGGCCCGGTACAGCAGCGCCAGGTGGGTGCGGCATTCGGCCGCAGTCCACGACTTGCCGGTCTTGATGAAGGTGGTCTTGCCCAATGCCCCGAGGAACAAGCCCTTCGCGTCGTCCATCGAGATGTAGTAGGAGCGGCCGAACGCTTCGGCGTTCAGGTAGGCGCACAGGCCCGCCAGCACGACGTCGACATCCTCCACCGGGTACATGGCGTGGTCCGTGCCGTTGAGGATCTCGTCGCAGGTCGCGGAGGTCCAGCCGGCGTCATAGCAACGGGAATTGGCACGCATGCGCTTGCCCGAAGTGGCGGCGTTGCGGCCCGTGCCCCGTTCCGTCTTGCCCTTGTAGTCCACGCCCATGCATTGCACGAACTTGCGTGTTTGCCCCTTGTAGTAGTTCTTCCAGTGGCTGCAGGGGTGGCCCACGTCGTAGCAATCCGTATCTTCGTGCTTGTGGGACATGTTGCCCGACTGCGCACCCGTCGTGCTGCACGAGTAATTCCCCGCCAATGCGTTCTTCGCCGTGATGGACGCGAGGACCACCGGAGTGGCCGCAGCGCCGCGCGCCAGCCGACGCCTTGAAGGGTTCTGAGGGGTGTCTTTGTTGGCCATGGCGATACGAATGTGAATTTCAGTAACGAAAGCACACCCCGTGCCTGCACAAAAATTGTGTTGTAAATCAGCGCTCTTTGGGACACTTTTTGAAACACCCGGCTCGTTCGTAAAGCGAGCCGACACCTTCCGGCTACTCCGCCGGCGCGCGCCGGGCCATGGCCTGGTGGGCCAGGTGTGGCACCAGCAGGCGCAGCGGCATCCGAAGCCAGTGGCTGCGCACGTACAGCGCCGATTCCGCCAGGGACGCCCCCGGCGCGCGCATGCTGTGGTGCGCCGTGGACAGGGCACGCATGAACACAGGGTCCATCCAGCGGTGCCCGGCCAGCGCAGGCAGGGAACCGGTCAGGCCGGTCGGCAGTTGCGTGGCGAACACGGTGCGCGCATACCGCACGGCATAGGCGAAGGGTCGCAGCAGGTTCAGCGCCTCGGCCCGCTCCAGCAGAACGGCGCCCGAGCCACCGCCGGCTTGGTAGGCGCCGAGCATCAGGTGCAGGTCGTGCAGGTCACGCAGTCCGTGCCCCCACTCACCCTCGTGGAACAGGTGGCATGCCGAATGCAGGATCTGGTCGGCCGGCGTGGGCACCCGGACGTCGGGCCAGTCCGGCAGCGCGACCGCCTCGGCCATGACCAGTTCCGGCCGCGTCTGGATGCGGGCCGTCTCTGGCAGCAGGTTGTGGTGGACATCCAGCGTGGTGCGGCGCTGCACGTGGACCATGGGGGGCAGTTCGTGCATCCAGCGGCGGTAGTAGCGGTCGTCGTACGCGTCGTCCGCCGCCACCATCCAGCCGTGCACGTGCAGGGCGTGCTCCACATCCGCCAGCCGCGCTTTCGGCACCAGGATGTCCACGTCGTTGAAGGTGCGGCCGGCCGCCGCGGGGCCGCCGCCGGCGGCATAGGCGGCGCCCTTGAGCAGCGTCGCGCAGACGCCCGTGCCTTGCAGCGCGCGTGCGATCTGGGTCACCTCCCAGCGCACGGCGTTGTGCTGGCGGGCCACGATGCAGGCCGCGGCCGTGAAGTGCCGCTGCGCGCCCTCGGGCAACGCCAGGCCCGGCGCGCCGGCCTGCGCGAGCAGGCCCAGGCGGCCCAGCAGGCCGGCATTGCGCGCCTGGCGGATCGCCAGGTCCCATTGCGGCACGGTGAAGGCCCGCATCGCATCGGCGTCGCGCAGGGCCTGCACGAGGGGCGCATCGAGCCAGCTCATTGCACCAGGCGTTCAAACAGCGCCAGCGCATCGGGCAGCCGCGCGTAGCGGAAGTCCAGGCACTCGCAGCGGTCCACCAGTGCGCCCACGAGGTCGAAACCGGTGCTGCCGAGCACCTCGTAGTTGAACGCGTGCGTGGCCGTGTGCATGAAGGCGTCGGCCTTGGCCCTGGGCGTGAGCGTGCACTCGGCGTCGGCCGACCAGCGCGGGTAGATGATGAAGGCCGGCTGCGCGCGCTGCGCCACCTGGCGCACGCTGGCCGCGGGCGGCTTGAGGTGCGCCACCGTGCCCTTGTGGGTGTCGTGCGCCGGGTCGCCGAAGACGGCATCGGCCGAAAACGCACGCACGATGTCGATCGAGTCGTTCTTGAGGTTGACCGGCCGGGCCAGCCCCACGAGCATGCCGTCGCTGCGGTCGACCAGGGCGATCTCGTCGGACAGCAGCCGCCAGCCGCTCAAGGCCAGCGCCGCCGTCAGCGTGCTCTTGCCGGCGCCCGGGTCGCCCGGCAGGATGACCGCCCGCCCGTTGCGCTCGAGCACGGCCGCGTGGATCAGCAGGTAGTGGTGCGCCTGCCCGCCGATGCACCAGTTCATGCCCCATTCCAGCAGCGCGTAGGCGTGGTCCGCCGGCAGCGGGTTGAACGGCTCGTAGCCGTCGAAGCGGAAATTGATCTGCGGGCGCCAGACCGCGCGCGGCCCGCCGACGCGGTTCACCTCCACCGCGTAGTCGGCAAACGCCGGATCGGCCAGCTCGAACTCGGAATAGAGCCGCCGCAGGCCGCGGAAGACCTCTTCGGTGCGGGAATGGATGCGGAACCGGAACGGCCCGGTCGCCACCACCAGGCCTTCATGCAGCGAGGAACGCAGCACCGCGTCGGACAGTTCGCCCAGCTTCACAGGCGCTCAGCGATGCCCAGACGAAGCATCTCCTGCAGAACCTGGTCGACATCGCCACGGTCCAGGTCGATGCGCTCGGAAATCTCCTCCGAAGTCGCCTGCGCCGACTGCAGCAGTTCGAGCAGTTCGCCCACCGGCTGGGCCAGGCGGTGCGTGCTGCCCGAGGCACCGTGGTACACCACCCATTCCTCACCCCAATGCCGCATGCGCAACCGTGCATCGGGATGCACCCGCCACGCGCCTTGCAGATCGGTTGAAGCATTGGGTTGTGCCACAGCCAGATAGCATAACCGCCTGATCCCATGAATTCATTCGACGTCGTCATCATCGGCGCCGGCGCCGCCGGCCTGTTCTGCGCGGGCATCGCGGGCCAACGCGGCCTGCGGGTCCTGCTGCTGGACCACAGCGCCAAAGTCGCGGAGAAGATCCGCATCTCCGGCGGAGGCCGGGCCAACTTCACGAACCTGGACGTCGGCCCGCGCAACTTCCTGTCCGACAACCCCCACTTCTGCCGCGGTGCGCTGGCGCGCTTCACGCCCCGGCAGTTCATCGCCTTGCTCCAGCGCGACGGCATCGGTTTCCACGAGAAGCACCGTGGCCAACTGTTCTGCGACCGCTCGGCCGAAGACCTGATCGACCTGCTGCTGCGCGAATGCGCGGCCGGCCATGTCACGCGCTGGCAGCCCTGCGCCGTGCACGAACTTCGCACCGCCGGCGATGCGACCGCGCGCTATCTGCTGGCGACCGACCGCGGCGAGGTGCAGGCCCATTCCGTGGTGGTTGCGACCGGCGGCCTGTCGATTCCCAAGATCGGCGCCAGCGATTACGGCTACCGCATCGCGCGCCAGTTCGGCCTGCGCCTGGTCGAACAGCGGCCGGCGCTGGTGCCGCTGACCTTCGACGAGCGGGCCTGGCAGCCCTTTGCGCAACTGGCCGGGCTGTCCCTGCCGGTGGACATCACGACCGGCGAGAAAAAGGCCCGCACCGGTTTCTCCGAAGACCTGCTGTTCACGCACCGCGGGCTCAGCGGCCCCGCCGTGCTGCAGATCTCCAGCTACTGGAAGCCCGGAACGCCGATCGGCATCGACCTGTCGCCCCAGACCGCGCTGCAGCCCACCCTGCAGGAGGCCAAGCTCGGCACGCGCCGCCTGCTCGCGAATGTGCTGGGCGAGCACCTGCCGGCGCGCCTGGCCGCCGCCTGGACCGGCGCGGACGCCAGCCTGGCAGCGGCCGGTCGCAACGAGACGCTCCGACAAGGCGCTCAACGCCCTGGCCGGCAGCCTGCACGCCTGGCAACTGACACCCACCGGCACCGAGGGCTATCGCAAGGCCGAGGTCACTGCCGGCGGCGTGGGGACACGCGCGACCTATCGTCCCAGACCATGGAGTCGCGCCAGAGCGGCCTGTATTTCATCGGCGAAGTGGTCGATGTGACGGGCTGGCTCGGCGGCTACAACTTCCAATGGGCCTGGTCCAGCGCCTACAGTTGCGCGCAAGCCCTCTCGGCTTCGTGAATCAGGCTATAATGCCCGGCTAACTCCGGCCTACCCTCAGCGGGCCAATACGCTTTTGAGTTGAGGAAACCCCGGCCACGGCTTTCGATCTTGCCCGGCCATTCAGTCAACGAGATACATGACCACCATCCGCGTTAAAGAAAACGAGCCGTTCGACGTGGCACTGCGCCGCTTCAAGCGCACCATCGAAAAACTGGGCCTGCTGACCGACCTGCGCGCCCGCGAGTTCTACGAGAAGCCGACGGCCGAGCGCAAGCGCAAGAAGGCAGCCGCCGTGAAGCGCCACTACAAGCGCGTGCGCAGCATGCAGCTGCCCAAGAAGCTGTACTGATCCAGCACCCGACCGCCGACCGGCTTCAAGGCCCGCCCTGGAGCATCCAGCGCGGGCTTTTTTCATTCACAGGAGCTTTGCACCATGGACAACACCACGACCCTCAAGGACCGCATCACCCAGGACATGAAGGACGCCATGCGTGCCAAGGAGGCCGAGCGCCTGGCCACCATCCGCCTGCTGCTGGCCGCCATGAAGCAAAAGGAAGTAGACGAGCGCGTGACGCTGGACGACGCGACCGTCGTGGCCATCGTCGACAAGCTGATCAAGCAGCGCAAGGACTCCATCGCCGCCTTCCAGCAGGCCGGCCGCCAGGACCTGGCCGACAAGGAAGCCGCCGAGCAGCGCGTGCTGCAGGCCTACCTGCCCGAGCGCATGGACGCCGAGGCCGTGCTGGCCGCCGTGCGCGCCCTGGTCGCCCGTCTCGAGGCCAAGGGCCCCGGCGACATGGGCCGCGTGATGGCCGCGGCCAAGGCCGAACTGGCCGGCAAGGCCGAGATGGCCCAGGTGTCTGCCGCCGTCAAACAGGCCCTGGCCGGCTGAACTTGCCAAGGTTTACAGGTCTTTGCACAAGCGCAGGCGAACCAAAACGCGCCTTCGCGCGTTCTAACGTCCAAAGTTGGAAAGGAGGCCCGCCATGGCCGCAAGGATCTGGAGAACGTGGGCCACGGCCGCCGCGCTGGCATGGGCGGCCGCCGTCGGCCTTCCGGCCGGCGCCCAGCAGGAGCCGCCCGGCCGCGCGGCACGGCTCTCGCAGCTGGACGGCGGCGTGCAATGGTCTGGTGCCGATGGCAACTGGCAGGCCGCCGACCCGAACTGGCCGTTCACGGCCGGCGACAGCATCCGCGTCGCCGCAGGCAGCCGGGCGGAGCTGCACGCCGGCGCCCATGCCCTGCGCCTGCAGGGCCCGGCCGAACTGGGCATCGACGCGCTCGACGACAACGATCTGCGCCTGACGCTGCGGCAAGGCAGCCTCAACCTGCGCGCGCGCGACATGGCGCCGGACGAGCGCATCGAGGTCAACACCCAGAACCTGGCCATGCTGGTGGACCGGCCCGGCGAATTCCGCGTCGACGTGGAGCCCGGCAGCACGCGCGTCATGGCCCGCGCCGGCAGCGCCACGCTGTACGGCGAGAACGGCGAATCCGCCACGCTCGCCCCCGCCCAGCAGGCCCGCTACGTGGGCCGCAACCTCAGCGCCATCGCGGTACAGGGCGCCGGCCCGCGCGACGTGCTGGACCAATGGGCCGCCGACCGCAGCCTGGCCGAAGACCGCTCGCCCAGCGCCCAGTACCTGTCGCGCGACGTGCTGGGCTACCAGGAGCTGGACGCGAACGGCGAATGGGCCAGCACCGTGGAATACGGCACCGTCTGGTATCCGCGCACCACGATCGCCAACTGGGAGCCCTACCGCCACGGCCAGTGGCGCTGGGTCGATCCCTGGGGCTGGACCTGGTTCGACGATGCGCGCTGGGGCTTCGCGCCCTTCCACTACGGCCGCTGGGTGCAGATCGGCCCGCGCTGGGCCTGGGTGCCCGGACCGCGTGGACCGCGGGCGTTCGACGCGCCCGCACTGGTCGGCTTTGCCGGCACGCCGGCCCCCAGGCCGCCGAACTTCAACCGGCACCGCACGCCGGGCACGGACTGGTTCCCGCTGGCCCCGGGCCAGCCCTGGCGCGCTGGCTTCGGCGCCGGGCCGCGCGACCCGGGCCGCGGCAACCTGGGCCTGCCGCCCCCGGCGCCCCTGCGCAACACCCAGCGCGAGCGCCCGCCGGGCCCGAGCCTCGCCACGCCGGCGCCCGGCTTCCAAGGCGGGCGCGCCGACCAGGAGCGCCGCGAACGCTGGCAGCGCGAGCAGGAGTGGCAACAGCAGCAGCGGCGTCAGCAGCAACAGGACCAGAGCCGCAACGAGATGCACCGGCGCCACGAGCAGCTTCGCCAGGACCAGTTGCAGCGACAGGACCAGATGCAACAGCAGCAGCGCGCATTGCAGGAACAGCAGATGCGCCAGATGCAGCAACTGCGCCAGCAGCAAGACCAGCAACAACCGCGGCTGCAGGAGCCGCAGCGCCAGCAGGAGCGCTTCATGCGCGACGCGCAGCGCGACCGGATGGAGCGCCGCGAACAACGCGAGCAGCGCCAGGACCGGCCTCAGCCGCCGCGCGCCGCACCGCCGCAGGAACTGCGGCAGCCGTCGGGTGAACGCGGCGGCCGCTTCGGCAACCGCGATTAGCTGCCGGCCACCTTCATGCGCTCGACCAGCACCGAACCCACGGTCTTGGCGCCGTAGTTGTAGGCATCGGCACCCACGGCGACGATGCCGTGGAACATGTCCTTGAGGTTGCCGGCGATGGTGATCTCCTCCACCGGGTGGACGATCCGGCCGTTCTCGACCCAGAAGCCGCTGGCGCCGCGCGAGTAGTCACCCGTCACGTAGTTCACGCCGTGGCCCATGAGCTCGGTCACGAACAGGCCGCGGCCCAGCTTGCGCAGCATGGCATCGAGGTCGTCGCCGGCCTGGGTCAGGCGCGACTGCAGCACCAGGTTGTGCGAACCGCCGGCATTGCCGGTCGTGCGCATGCCCAGCTTGCGCGCCGAGTAGGTCGACAGGAAGTAGCCCTGCACGCGGCCCGCGTCCACGACCTTGCGCGCCGCCACGCGCACGCCTTCTTCGTCGAAGGGCGAGCTGCCCTTGCCACGCAGCACGAACGGGTCTTCGAGCAGGTCGATGTGCTCGGGAAACACGGCCTTGCCCAGCGCATCGAGCAGGAAACTGCTGCGCCGGTACAGCGCGCCGCCGCTCACGGCCTGCACGAAGCCGCCGACCAGCCCGGCCGCCAGCGGCGACTCGAACAGCACGGGGCATTCCACCGTCTTGATCTTGCGCGCCTTCAAACGCGACAAGGCGCGCTCGGCGGCGTAGCGCCCCACCGCCTCGGGCGAGGCCAGCTCCTCGGCATTGCGCATCGAGCTGTACCAGGCGTCGCGCTGCATCTGCGCGCCACGGCCCGCGATCGGCGCGACCGAGATCGAATGCCGCGAACTCGCGTAGCCGCCACGAAAGCCCGAGCTGTGGCCCGTGAAGAAGTGCGACTGCTGGGCCGAGACACCCGCGCCCTCGCTGTTGGTGATGCGCTTGTCGGTCGCGAAGGCCGCGGCCTCGCAGCGCAGCGCCAGCACTGCCGCGCCCTCGGAGTCGATGTCCCAGGGATGGAACAGGTCCAGGTCGGGCTGTTCGGTCGCCATGTCCTGCGCATCGGGCAGGCCGGCCGCCGGGTCCTCGGCCGTGAAGCGCGCAATGTCGAACGCGGCCTGCACGGTCTGGCGGATCGCCGCGGGCGAGAAGTCCGAGGTGCTGGCGTTGCCGCGGCGCTTGCCGGCATAGACCGTCACGCCCAGCGACTTGTCGCGGTTGCGCTCCACGTTCTCGAGCTCCCCCTTGCGCACCGAGACCGACAGGCCGCAGCCTTCCGAGGCTTCGGCACCGGCGTCGGTGGCGCCGATCTTCCGGGCATGGGCCAGGGCCTGCTCCACGAGTTCCTGGAAAAACGGACGGCTGTAGCTGAAGCCGGCCGCGGCAGCTTGGGAAGATGCATTCATGTTGCCGGCTATGATACCGGCCGCACCGGCCTGGCCCGGCCGCCCGGGCAGCATCCCTGCCCCCACCCTTCCCCACCGTTTCCCGATGTCGCGCAAACCCAAAAAAGGCTATTTCGTGCGGGGCCAGTTCGTCGCCGAAGGCAGCGCGCTGGACCTGGAACTCAAGGCCGAACTCAAAGGCACGGACGGCGCCAGCCGCACCGACATGAAGCGCGAGAGCGACGCGCTGCAGGCCCTGGGCGAGGAACTGCTGGAACTGCGCGCCGACCGGCTGGCGCAGCTGGGCCTGCCCGACAAGCTGACCGAGGCCCTGGCCGAGTTGCGCCGCATCACCAACTTCGAAGGCCGGCGCCGCCAGGCGCAGTTCGTCGGCAAGCTCATGCGCAAGCTGGACGACGATGCCGTGGACCAGGCCCGCGCAGCCCTGGCCGAGCAGCGCCGCGGCCCCGCGCGCGAGGCCGCCCTGCTGCACCACACCGAGCAATGGCGCACGCTGCTGCTGGAGGACGACGAGGCCCTGGCGCGCTGGATGACGCAGTACCCCGCGACCGACGCCCAGCAGTTGCGCGCCCTCGTGCGCCAGGCCCGCAAGGACGCGCGTGCCCGAGAAGCCCGGCCTGGCGCCACGCCATGGCCGCGCCTACCGCGAGGTCTTCCAGCTGCTGCGCGAACAGCTGAACCAGCCGGACGAAACGGCGCCGCAAGGAGAAGACGATGGCGCATGAAGCCGCAAGCATCGGCCTGGTCTCCATCAGCGACCGCGCCTCGGCCGGCGTCTACGAAGACAAGGGCCTGCCCGCGCTGCGCGACTGGCTGGCTCGTGCGCTGCAGAACCCGCTCAGCTTCGAGGAGCGCCTGATCCCCGACGAGCAGGCCGGCATCAGCGCCACGCTGATCGAACTGGTCGACGCCGGCTGCAGCCTCGTGCTGACCACGGGCGGCACCGGCCCCGCGCCGCGCGACGTGACGCCCGAGGCCACGCTGGCCGTGGCCGAGCAAGGAGTTGCCGGGCTTCGGCGAGCAGATGCGCCAGATCGGCCTGCGCTTCGTGCCAACGTCCATCCTGTCGCGCCAGGTCGCCGTGGTGCGCGGGCGCTGCCTGATCGTCAACCTGCCGGGCCAGCCCAAGGCGATCCAGGAGACGCTGGAAGGCCTGAAGGACGCACAGGGCGCGCAACTGGTGCCCGGCATCTTCGCGGCCGTGCCCTACTGCATCGACCTGATCGGCGGCCCCTACCTGGAAACGAACGACGCGGTCTGCGCCGCCTTCCGGCCCAAGTCGGCGCGGCGCCCGCCGGCGGTCTGAAGCCGCCCTACTTGCCGATCAGCTGCGCGAGCTTCTCGGCCTCGAAGCATTCGGCGCGCGCTGCGTCCTGCGGCACGCAGTCGCCCTGCTTGTGCTGGCGCGACAGCTGCTCGATGGCCTTCCAGAGCAGCGCGATCTGGTGGTCCTGCGCGGCCGTGCTGTCGATCAGGCCGCGCATGGCCTGGCTCAATGGATCGTCCTCGGGCGTGACGCCGTAGGCCGAGAAGCGTCGGCGTGGACATCGCCGCATCGCCCGTGGCCTCGCCCTTGGGCATGATGATGCGCGCCGGGATGCCCACGGCCGTGGCACCGGCCGGCACCGGCTTGATGACCACCGCGTTCGAGCCGATCTTGGCGCCGTCGCCCACGACGAAGCCGCCCAGCACCTTGGCGCCGGCGCTGACCACCACGTCGCGGCCCAACGTGGGATGGCGCTTGGTGCCCTTGTAGAGCGAGGTGCCGCCCAGCGTCACGCCCTGGTAGATCGTGCAGCCGTCGCCGATCTCGGCCGTCTCGCCGACCACCACGCCCATGGCATGGTCGAAGAACACGCGCTCGCCGATCCTGGCGCCCGGATGGATCTCGATGCCCGTGAGCCAGCGCGAGAACTGCGAGATGGCCCGGCCCAGCCACTTGAAGCCGTGGTTCCAGCACCAGTGCGCGCGCCGGTGCAGGACCAGCGCATGGATGCCCGGGTAACAGGTCAGCACCTCCCAGGCACTGCGCGCGGCGGGGTCGCGCTCGAGGATGCAGCGGATGTCGGTGCGCAGGCGGGCGAAAGGCATCGGGCGAGTCGTAGCGATTTGCCCGTTCCGCTGCTTTGAGCATGGCCTTGGCGATGCCGCGCAGGATGTGGATCTCCTCGGGGCTGGGCCGGGCGCGGTTGAACAGCTGGTTCAGCCGCGGCATGAGCTTCTTGGGCGCCTCGGGGTCGAGGTAGTCGAGCGCGACCAGGGCCTCGCGCCAGTGCTCCAGCATGCCGCCCAGCTGGCGCGCATCGGCCGGCTGGTGCTCGGCTGTGGCCGACGCCACCGCGTAGCCGCCCAGCGCCTGGCGCCATTCGTAGGCCACGACCTGGATCGCCGCGCCCAGGTTCAGCGAGCCGAATTGCGGGTTGGTCGGGATGCTCATGGCCACGTTGCAGCGGTAGACGTCCTCGTTGGCCATGCCGAAGCGCTCCGAGCCGAACAGGAAGGCCACGCCGCCGGGCCGTGGCGCACCGGGCGCGAGCAAGGCCTCGAAGTGCGGGCGCGGCGCGCGCGTGGGCGGGCCGAAATCGCGCGCAATCATGGCCGTGGCGCACAGATGGTCCATGCCGTCCAGCGCCTCGTCCAGCGTCTCGACGATGCGCGCCTTCTCCAGCACGTCGAGCGCACCGCTCGCGCGCTGGATGGTTTCCTGGCGCCGCAGCACGTTGGGCCAGCGCGGTGCGACCAGCACCAGGTCGTCGAAACCCATGACCTTCATGGCGCGCGCGGCGGCGCCCACGTTGCCGGCATGGCTGGTGCGGATCAGGACAAAACGGGTGCGCATGGCGGGAATGGCTCGGAGCATCGGTAAAATCCGCGATTCTCGCCGGCCTGATCGCAGGACCGAACCGCCCAGCTCCTCTTCACAAACCATGTCGTTCAACCAGCACCCCATGCTCAATGTGGCCGTCAAGGCCGCTCGCGCCGCCGGCGCCATCATCAACCGCGCCGCGCTCGACGTCGAGGCCGTGCGCGTCTCGCAAAAGCAGGTGAACGACTTCGTGACCGAGATCGACCAGGCCAGCGAGGCCGCGATCATCCAGACGCTGCTGGAGGCTTACCCGGGCCACGGCATCCTGGCCGAGGAATCGGGCTCCGAGCATGGCGCCAAGGATTCCGAGTTCGTCTGGATCATCGATCCGCTGGACGGCACCACCAACTTCATCCACGGCTTCCCGTTCTACTGCGTGAGCATCGCGCTGGCCGTCAAGGGCCGCATCGAGCAGGCCGTGGTCTACGACCCCACGCGCAACGACCTGTTCACGGCCACGCGCGGCCGCGGCGCCTACCTGAACGACCGCCGCATCCGCGTCTCGCGCCGCACGCGCCTGGGCGAATGCCTGATCTCCACGGGCTTCCCGTTCCGCCCGGGCGACAACTTCAAGGAATACATGGCCATGATGGGCGACGTGATGCAGCGCACGGCCGGCATCCGCCGCCCCGGTGCCGCGGCGCTGGACCTGGCCTATGTGGCGGCCGGCTACACCGACGGCTTCTTCGAGAAGGGCCTGTCGCCCTGGGACGCGGCCGCGGGCTCGCTGCTCGTGACCGAGGCCGGCGGCCTGATCGGCAACCTCTCGGGCGAGGCCGACTTCCTGGACCAGAAGGAATGCCTGGCCGCCAACCCGAAGATCTACGGCCTGTTGATCGGCCTGGTGGGCAAGTACAGCAAGTTCGCCAGCGCCGGCGAAAAGGCCGGCGTGCGCCAGAAGCTCACGCTGTCGGACAGCGCGCCGGCCGACGACACGGCCGGCACGCCGGACGGCGAAGCCGCGGACGACAAGGGCGAAGCCTGAGCTTCGTCAGTCCTCGTCGCGGTGCGTCGCCGCGATCTGGCGGAAATCCTCCGCCACGGCCAGGAAGGCATCGACCACGTCGGGGTCGAAGTGCTTGCCGCGGCCTTCCACGACGATGCGCACGGCCTCCTCGTGCGGGAAGGCCGGCTTGTAGACGCGCTTGCTGATCAGCGCGTCGTAGACGTCGGCCAGCGCCATGAACCGTGCCGACGGCGGGATCGCCTCGCCCGCCAGCGCCTGCGGGTAGCCCGAGCCGTCCCACTTCTCCTGGTGCGACAGCGCGATCTCCTTGGCCAGCGACAGGAAGTCCACCTGCATCCCCAGGCGCTGCTCGGCCTCCGAGATCGCGGCATGGCCCAGCGTGGTGTGGGTCTTCATGACCTCGAATTCCTCGGGCGTGAGCTTGCCCGGCTTGAGCAGGATCTCGTCGGGAATGCCGACCTTGCCGATGTCGTGCAGCGGCGCGGACTTGTACAGCAGTTCGATCGTGCGCTCGGTCAGGTAGCCCGCGAAGCGCGGATGCGTCTTCAACTGCTCGGCCAGCCGGCGCACGTACAGCTGGGTGCGCCGGATGTGCGCACCGGTCTCGTTGTCGCGCGTCTCGGCCAGCGAGGCCATGGCCATGATGGTCACGTCCTGGATCGCCTGCACCTCGGCCGTGCGCTTGGCCACCTCGGCCTGCAGGTAGGCGCTCTTGTCGCGCAGGAAATCGGCATGGGCCTTGAGCGTGAGGTGCGCATGCACGCGCGCCAGCACGATGGGCGGGCTGATCGGCTTGGTGATGTAGTCGGCCGCGCCGAGCTCCAGCCCGCGCGTTTCGTCCTCCACCTCCGAGCGCGCGGTCAGGAAGATCACCGGGATGTCGCGCGTGCGCGGCTCGGCCTTGAGCCGCGCGCAGACCTCGTAGCCGTCGATGTCCGGCATCATGATGTCCAGCAGGATCAGGTCCGGCGGCGGATCGGCGGCGGCGATGCGCAGGCCGCGCTCGCCGTGGTTGGCCACCTTCACCTTGTACAGATCCTTGAGCAGCGCGCTCATGAGCGACAGGTTGTCCGGCGTGTCGTCCACCACCAGCACGGTGGGCCGGGTCAGCCCTTGGGAAGCAGCATCCATGGATCGTCCCGCAAGCGCCTACAGAACCAGCAAGGCGCGGAAATCGTTGACGTTGGTGTGCGTGGGCCCGGTCACGACCAGGTCGCCCAGCGCGTCGAAATAGCCGTACGCATCGTTGCGGTCCAGGTAGGCCGCCACCTTGAGGCCGGCCGCCTCGGCACGCACCAGCGTATCAGGCTGCACGCTGGCACCGGCGTTGTCTTCCACGCCGTCGATGCCGTCGGTGTCGGCCGCCAGTGCATAGACACCGGCCTGCCCCTGCAAGGCCTGGGCCAGGCCCAGGCAGAACTCGCCGGCGCGCCCGCCCCGGCCGCGCGGCTGGCCCTCGGGCTGGCGCCGCACCGTGACCGTGGTCTCGCCGCCCGACAGGATCACGCAGGGCCGCGCGAAGGGTTGGCCGCGTTGCGCCACGGCGCGCGCCAGCGCCGCGTGCACCTTGCCCACCTCGCGCGACTCGCCCTCGATCTCGTCGGACAGGATGTGCGGCGTGATGCCGGCCGCGCGCGCCGCGGCGGCCGCGGCCTCCAGCGATTGCTGCGGC
The DNA here is from genome assembly GCA_049840715.1 of Pseudorhodoferax sp. Classification (GTDB taxonomy): domain Bacteria; phylum Pseudomonadota; class Gammaproteobacteria; order Burkholderiales; family Burkholderiaceae_C; genus Pseudorhodoferax. Next base: position 51,217 of record JASGJO010000003.1, on the reverse strand, counting down.
GTGGCGATCATGCGCACGGCATGGCCCTCGAAGCGCGCATCGCCGGGCTTGGGCGTTTCCAGCGCACCGGAACGCAGCGCCTCCTCGATGGCAGCCGGCACGGCGATGCCATAGCGCGCGAGGATCGCGAGCGCATCGGCGCAGGTCGTCGCGTCGGGCACGGTCGGGCCGCTGCCGATGACCGAGGGGTCGTCGCCGGGCACGTCGCTGATGGTCAGCGTCAGCACGCGGGCCGGCGCACAGGCCGCGGCCAGGCGGCCGCCCTTGATGCGCGAGAGGTGCTTGCGCACGCAGTTCATCTCATGGATGCCGGCGCCCGAGGCCAGCAGTTCGCGGTTGATGCGCTGCTTGTCCTCCAACTGCAGCCCGTCGGCCGGCAAGGTCAGCAGCGCCGAGGCGCCACCCGACATCAGGCACAGCACGAGGTCGTCGGCCGTCAGGCCCTGGGTCAGCGCCAGCATGCGTTGCGCGGCCGCGAGGCCGGCTGCGTCGGGCACGGGGTGCGCGGCCTCCACCACCTCGATGCGCTGGGCGAGGCCTTCGGGCCGCGGCGGAATGTGGTGGTAGCGCGTGACGACCAGGCCTTCGAGCGGCGCATCGGCCGGCCACAGCGCTTCCAGCGCCTGGGCCATGGCGCCGCCCGCCTTGCCGGCGCCCAGCACCAGCGTGCGGCCACGCGGCGGCGCGGGCAGGTGCGCGGCCATGTTGTGCAGCGGCAAAGCGCGCTCCACCGCGGCGCGGTACAGGTGCATCAGGAAGTCGCGCGGCGAGGCATCGAATGCGGCGGCAGCAGGGGTGGTCATGTAGGGGGATCTCCGGCGCGCATTGTGCCGCCCCTTCGTGGGCGGCTGGGTGCCGTGCCGCCGGGCAGGTGCTCCGCCAGCACCGGCGCGCCCTGGGGGCCCGGGCACATGCTGCCGTCGGAGAACTGCGCTATATTGCAAACTAGGTCGTTTAATGCAACATTTGAACGAATGTTTCGTTCAAAAGGAGAGCGTCCATGCACAGGGAGCGCACAGGACCGTCGCGCCATCCTTGGTACGGCCGGGCCGCGGCGCTGGCAGCGGCCATCGGCGCGGTCGGGACGGCGATGGCCGACACGCTCGATCTCGCCGATCTGTCGCTGGAACAGCTGGGTGAGATCCGGATCAGTTCCGTCTCGCGGCGCACCGAACGGCTGCAGGACGCCGCCGCATCGGTGTATGTGATCACGGCCGACCAGATCCGGCGTTCCGGCGCCCGCACGCTGCCCGATGCGCTGCGCCTCGCGCCGAACCTGCACGTCGCCCAGTCCTCGTCCAACGACTACGTGATCTCGGCGCGCGGACTGAACAGCGCGGGCAACAAGATGCTGGTGCTGCTGGACGGGCGCATCCTCTACACGCCGCTGTACTCCGGCGTGCTGTGGGATGCCCAGGAAGCGATGCTGGAGGACGTCGAGCGCATCGAGGTCGTCAGCGGCCCCGGCGGCACGCTGTGGGGCTCCAACGCGGTCAACGGCGTGATCAACATCATCACGCGCGCGGCCGGCGAGACGCAGGGCGTCGCGGCCACCCTGGGCGCGGGCGGCGGCGAGAAGCTGGCCACGGCACGCTACGGCAGCACCCTCGGCGCCGACGGCCACTACCGCCTCTATGCCAAAGGCATCGAGCGGCCCGCCAATCCCCTGGCCGACGGCCGCTCGACGGAGGACCGCTGGCACCGGCAGCAGGCCGGGTTCCGCGCCGACTGGAACGCTTCCGGCAGCGGCCTGACCCTGCAGGGCGACGCCTACCAGGGCCGCAGCGACCAGCCGCTCGCGCAGCCCGACTCGACGTTCTCCGGCCACAACCTGCTGGCGCGCTGGAACCGCACGCTCTCCGAGGGCGAGCAGCTGCAGCTGCAGGCCTACCTCGACCAGACCGTGCGCGTGGTGCCTTCCAGCCAGGGCGACCTGAGCTTGCGGCTGCGCACCATCGACGTGAGCTTCCAGCACAACCTGCAGCCGCTGGAGAACCACCAGCTGATCTGGGGCGCCGGCCACCGCCGCGCGCGGGACCGGATCGACAACGTGCTGTCGCTGGCCTTCCTGCCCAGCGACGTGACGCTGAAGTGGAGCAACCTGTTCGTGCAGGACGAGATCGCGCTGCGCCCGGACCTGAAGTTCAGCGCCGGCGCCAAGGCGGAGCACAACCCCTACACCGGCTGGGAATTCATGCCGTCGGCCCGGCTGGCCTGGCAGACCGGCGAGAACCAGCTGCTCTGGGGGGCGCTGTCCCGCGCGGTCCGCACCCCGGCGCGGCTGGACCGCGACCTGTACGCCCCCGCCCAGGCGCAGGCGGCCCCGCTGCCGCCCTACCTGATTGCCGGCGGGCCCGACTTCCGGTCCGAAACCTCCCACGTCGTGGAACTGGGCTGGCGCGCCCAGCCCACGCCCACCTGGTCGTACGCCCTGACGGCCTTCCACCACCGCTACCGGCACCTGCGCAGCGTGGAGGCGGTGAGCGATCCCGCCTATGCGATCGGCTACTACGTCGTGGACAACAAGATGCGCGGCCACGCCAACGGGCTCGAGGGCTGGAGCACCTGGCAGCTGACGCCGCGCTGGTCGCTGGGAGCCGGCGCCGCCTACCTGCGCCAGCACCTGCGCCTGGATGCCGGCAGCACCGATGCCACCGGCACCAGCGCGGCAGGCAACGATCCACGCTACCAATGGATGCTGCGCTCGTCGCTCGACCTGCCGGCCGGCCTGCAGCTGCAGCTGAGCGCGCGGCGGGTCGGCGCGCTGCCGGCGCCCCGGGTGCCCGGCTACACCGCCGTGGATGGCCACCTCGCATGGCAGGTGCTTCCACAGGTCAGCGTCGCCCTGACGGTGAGCAACCTGCTGGACCGCCGGCACGTCGAATACGGCACGCTGCCCGGCGCCGCCGAGATCCGCCGGCAAGCCTTCCTCAGCGTGTCGTGGAAGCTCTGACCCCTCCCCCGCCACGCTGGACCCGGCGATGGCTGCTGAGCCTGCTGGCCGCCGCGGGGCTGGCCCGCGGCCAGGGCCGCCCCGGCGAACAGGTCGCGCTGCCGGACCAGGTCAAGGCCGCCTACATCTACAACTTCGGCAACTTCGTCGACTGGCCCGACGGCGTCTTCCCGGCGTCCGACAGCCCGCTGCAGATCGGCGTGGTCGAAGCCGACGGACTGGCCCAGCAGCTCGCGCACGCCGTGGCCGGGCGGACCGTGCGCGGGCGCAGCGTGGCCGTGCGCACGCTGCGCCCGCGCGATCCGACCGCCGGCGTGCAGATGCTGGTCATCGGCAAGCTCGCCCCGCCCCAGCTCGGCGAGGTGCTGGTGGCGGCACGCGGCCAGCCCGTGCTGCTCGTGACCGAGGCAGAAGGCGCGCTGGCGCGCGGCAGCATGATCAACTTCGTGATGGCCGACCAGAGGCTGCGCTTCGAGATCGCCGCCAAGACGGCCGAGCAGAGCGGCTTGACCATCAGCGCCCGCCTGCTGGCGGCCGCACTCCGGGTCGAGGGCCGATGAGCGCCGCACGGCCGCCCGCCGCCACGCTCCCGGCACCGCGCTGGCTGCGCAGTGCACGCACGCTGCGCTTCAAGCTGATCGCCGTCGTGCTGCTGACCACGCTGGTCGCGCTGTTGCTGGCCACCCTGGCGATGGGGGTGAACAGCCTGCGCCAGTCCTACCAGAACCTCACGGCCGACATGCGCATCCAGTCCGAGCTGCTCGGACACATGACCGCCCCCGCCCTGGCCTTCGACGACCGGCAACTCGCCCGTCAGAATCTGGACATGCTGCGGCTGCGGCCGCAGATCGCCGGGGCGGCCATCTACGACGAGCACGGCCAGGCGTTCGCCACCTACCAGCGCCAAGAAGGGCAGCGCGCGCCGCCGCAGCAGGTGCCCACCGAGGCCGACCGCGTCGACCGGACCGCGCTGTCGCTGGCCACCCCGATCCGGAGCGACGGCCGGACCATCGGCACCGTCTACCTGGACGTCGACCACCTGCTGGCCGACAAGGCCCTGGAGTTCCTGTTCATCGGCGCTGGCGTCATCGCGGCCGCCATGGCGATCGCCTACCTGCTGTCGGTGCAGCTGCAACGGACCGTGACGGCCCCGGTGCTCCATGTCGCCGCGGTGGCACGCGAGGTCATGGAGCAGCGGGACTACTCGCGCCGGGCCGAGCAGACCAGCGCCGACGAGGTGGGCATGCTGGCCAGGACGTTCAACGACATGCTTGGCGAGATCGAGCGCAACACGCAGGAGCTGCGCGCCTCGTACCTGGCGACCACGCGCGAAGCCGAGGAGCGCCGGCGCGCCGAACAGGAGGTGCTGCAGCTCAACGCGGAGCTCGAACAACGCGTGCGCGAGCGCACCGCCCAGCTCGAAGCGAGCAACCAGGGACTGCAGGCGGCCAACGCGGCGGCGCAGCAGGCCAGCCAGGCCAAGTCCGACTTCCTGGCCAACATGAGCCACGAGATCCGCACGCCGATGAACGCCATCATCGGCATGGCGCACCTGGCGCTCAAGGCCGGGTTGAACGACCGCCAGCGCAACTACGTCGAGAAGATCGACCAGTCCAGCCGGCACCTGCTCTCGCTGATCAACGACATCCTGGACTTCAGCAAGATCGAAGCCGGCAAGCTCGGCGTCGAACGCATCGAGTTCGACCTGGCGCGCATGCTGGACGACGTCGTCAACCTGGTGCAGGAGAAAGCCGGCGCCAAGGGCCTGGAACTGGTCGTCGACGTGGCCCCCGACGTGCCCTGGGCGCTGGTCGGCGACCCGCTGCGGCTGGCCCAGATCGTCGTCAACTACAGCAACAACGCCGTCAAGTTCACCGACAGCGGCGACATCGTGCTGTACATCCGCATGCTCGAGCAGAGCGCCCATGAAGTGGTGCTGAAGTTCGGCGTGCGCGACACTGGCATCGGCCTGTCGCCCGAGCAGATGGGCCGCCTGTTCCACAGCTTCTCCCAGGCAGACACCTCCACCACCCGCAAGTACGGCGGCACCGGCCTGGGCCTGGCGATCACCAAGCGGCTGGCCGAACTGATGCAGGGCGAGGTGGGCGTGGAGTCCACGCTCGGCCGGGGGGCGGATTTCTGGTTCACGGCCCGTCTCGGCAAGGGCCGCGCCCGCCGCTCGCTGCAGCCGGACCACAACCATCTCGCCGGCGCCCGCGCGCTGGTGGTCGACGACCATGAAAGCGCGCGGCTGGTGCTGGCGGACCTGCTCCGGACCATGCGCTTCGACGTGCACGAAGTGCCCTCGGGCCAGGCGGCCATTGCGGCGGTGCAGGACGCCGCCGCGCAAGGCACGCCCTACGCATGGCTGTTCCTGGACTGGCAGATGCCGGGCATGGACGGCTTCCAGACCGCCCGGGCGGTCCATGCCCTGGCGCTGCAGCCCCCGCCGCGGCTGGTCATGGTCACGGCATTCGACCGCGTCGAGGCACTGCAGCATGCCGTCGGCGCCGGCATTGCCGACGTGCTGCACAAGCCGGTCAACGCCTCCATCCTGTTCGACCTGGTCATGCAGATCCAGGGCCAGTACCGCGCGCCCGACACCGGCGCCGCGGACGACAGGCCGGCGGCGCTGCAGCAGCTGGCCGGCGCGCGCATCCTCCTGGTGGAGGACAACGAGATCAACCAGGAAGTCGCGCTGGGACTGCTCGACGGCTTCGGCCTGCAGATCGACGTGGCCGGCAACGGCCGGATCGCCTTGGAGCGCGTGCGCCAGCAGACCTACGACATCGTGCTGATGGACATGCAGATGCCCGTCATGGACGGGATCGAGGCCACGCTCGCGATCCGGCGCGACGCGCGGCTGCATGACTTGCCCATCGTGGCCATGACCGCGAACGCCATGCAGCAGGACCTGGACCGCTGCCGCGCGGCCGGCATGGTCGACGCGGTCACCAAGCCCATCGAGCCAGCGCACCTGTGGCGCACGCTGCACAAGTGGATCCGGCCGCGGCCCGGCCTGGGCGAAGCCGCCAGCGCACCCGGCCTGCCGGGTGCCGGCGCTGCCGGCCTGCCCCCGATCGCGGGGCTGGACCAGCCGCTGGGGCTGCGCCGGATGATGGGCAAGGCGCCGCTGTACCACGCCATGCTGGCCCGGTTCGCGTGCACCCAGCGCGATGCCGTGGCGCGCATTGCGGCAGCCGTCGCCGCAGGGGACATGGACACGGCGGAGCGCGATGCCCACACGCTCCACGGCCTGGCCGGCACGATCGGTGCCACCCCGCTGCAGCAGCGCGTGGCAGCGCTGGAAGGCGGATTGCGTGGGCAGGCCGACGGGGAACGCATCGGCGAATTGCTGCACGCGACCGACGAGCAGCTACAGCCGCTGCTGCAAGCGCTGGCGCAGGTGCTGCCGGCCCCACCACCGGAGGCGCCGAAGCCGGAAGCGGCGGCGCTGGACATCGCGCAGTTCCAGCGCGTCCGCGACGAACTCACCCAACTGCTGGACAGCAGCGACGCGCATGCCGTGGACCTCGGAAGCACCCACTCGGAACTGCTGCGCGCCGGCCTGCGCGAGCACTACGCGGGCTTCGCGCGGGCACTGGAGAACTACGATTTCGGCGCCGCGCTGCAGACCTTGCAGAAGGCCACGGGGAAAACCGCCTGAGCGTGGCCGGCTCCAGGCCCTGGGCCTGCGCATGGGCCAGGCCCTTGTGCAGCAGCTGCGACAGCACGCCGAGCTGGCGCTGGAACACAGGCGCCTGGACCATCGAAAGAGGCATGGGACGTCTCGCTCCGTGGTGGGGGAGCGCGACGATACGCCAAAGCCCTCTGGCGTGCTGGCGCCTCAGTGGGTCTTGGCGCCTTCCTGGAACCAGCGGCCGATCAGCGCGCGGTCGGCCTCGGTCATGCCGGTGGCGTTGCCCATGGGCATGATCTTGGTCACCGTGACCTGCTGGTAGATCGCCTGGGCGTTCTTGGCGATCAGCTCGGGCGAATCCAGCCGCACGTTCTTCATCTGCACCTGCGCACCGTGGCAGGCCAGGCAGTGCTGCTGCACCAGCGGCTGCACCTGCGCGAAGCTTACGGCCGGCGTGGCGGCCGAAGCCTCCACCGGTGCAGCGGGCTGCGGCTTGAGCAGCACGATGACGCCGACCAGGATGGCCACGCCGACCAGCGCATACGGCAGCGGATGCGATGCGCGGCCCAGCTTCCAGTGGTGGCGCACGACGAAGAACTGGCGGATCAGCGCGCCGCCCAGCATGATGGCCACCAGCACCAGCCAGTTCTGCGGATGCGTGTAGGTGAAGCTGTAGTGGCCGCTCAGCATGGCGAACAGCACCGGCAGCGTGAAGTAGGTGTTGTGCACGCTGCGCTGCTTGCCGCGGATGCCGTGGATCGGATCGACCGGCTGGCCGGCGCGCAGGGCCGCCACGTTCTTGCGCTGGCCAGGGATGATCCAGAAGAACACGTTGGCGCTCATCGTCGTGGCCAGCATGGCGCCGACCAGCAGGAAGGCGGCGCGCCCTGCGAACCAGTGGCAGGCCAGCCAGGCCGCGAAGCAGATGAACAGGAACAGCAGGAAGCCGACGATGCCGTCGCCGTTCTTGCGCTTGCCGAAGACCTGGCAGATGGCGTCGTAGACCATCCAGAACACGACGAAGAACGCCAGCGCCACGCCGATGGCCGCGCCCGGCGACCAGTCCATCTTGGACTTGTCGATCAGGTAGGTGCTGGCGTTCCAGAGGTAGGAGACCGAGAACAGCGCGAAGCCGCTGAGCCAGGTGGAGTAGCTCTCCCAGTACGACCAGTGCAGGTGATCGGGCAGCTTCTTGGGCGAGACGGCGTACTTCTGGGAGTTGTAGAAGCCGCCGCCGTGCACGGCCCATTGCTCGCCGCCCACGCCCTTGTCCAGCGATTCCTGGTCCTTGGGTTTTTCGAGGCTGCTGTCCAGCATCACGAAGTAGAACGATGCGCCGATCCAGGCGATCGCGGTGATGACGTGCAGCCAACGCAGCAGCAGGTTGGCCCAGTCCAGGTAGTAGCTTTCCATCTCTCAGACCTCGGGGTGCGCGATGGCACCGTGGGGAAAGCTGCTCACCACTGCGGGCGCTCTGAGCAAGCGGGGGGCCGCGCTGAGGTGTCCGGAAAACGGGCACCGCGCCGCTGCGACCGGGCGGGATTCTAGGCAGAAAAAATCGAACATGCCATGGCTTTCTTGTGGTTGTGGTCGCGTGGCCACGCGCCCGGAAAACGGTCGGAACACAGCCGCCCCGGCGGTGTGCAGACCCTTCGGTAGACTCCGCCGCTGTTTCCAGCTTCGTGAGCCTGTATGCCCTTGTCCACCCTGCAGCGCCGTTTGTGGACGAGCGCCCTCGTCGGCGGCTCGGCCGCCTTGTTGATCGGCTGTGCGCCGCTGGGCCAGCCGCCGGCCGCATCGCCGTCGCCCGCCGCCCAGCCCGGGGCGCCCGACGGCAGCCGCCCCGGCCCCTCGGGCAGCGCACCCGGCCCCGCCAGCCGGCCGGCCGCACCGCGCGTGTCCAATGCCGGCACGCCACGCGACTACCGCCAGGATGCGGCCACCCACCTGTACGCGGTCAACGCCGAGCGCATCTACCCGGGCCGCCTGCCGCCCAACCTGTACGCCATCGGCGTGCTGGAGGTCGAACTGGACCGCCAGGGCCAGGTGCAGCGCCTGCACTGGATGCGCGCGCCCAGCCACGCGCCCGAGGTGGTGCGCGAGATCGAGCGCACCGTGCGCGCCGCCGCGCCGTTCCCGCAACCGGCCCGGCTCGGCCGCGTGCGCTATGTGGACACCTGGCTGTGGCACAGCAGCGGCCGCTTCCAGCTGGACACCTTGTCGGAAGGCCAGGATTGACCGCCATCCCTTTACAAATGAAACACTCGTGTATACGAATACGAATGCAGCTATGATGGTGCAATGGACAACACCGGCACCAACACCACAACCATCGTCGACGCGCTGACCAAGGCCATCGTCGAGCATCGCCTGCACCCCGGCACCAAGCTGGCGGAGCAGAAACTGGCGGACCACTTCGGCGTCTCGCGCACGCTGGTGCGCCAGGCGCTGTTCCAGCTCTCGCAGAACCGGCTGATCCGGCTCGAGCCCGCGCGCGGCGCCTTCGTCGCCGCGCCCTCCGTGAACGAGGCGCGCCAGGTCTTCGCGGTGCGCCGCATGCTGGAGGCCGAGATGACGCGCGCCTTCGTGCGCGAGGCCACGCCGTCCCGCATCAAGTCGCTGCGCGAGCACCTGGCCCGGCAGAAGGCCGTGATCAAGGACAGCAAGGACGCGGCCCAGCGCATCGAACTGGCCGGCGACTTCCATCTGCAGATGGCGCGCCTGCTCGACAACGAGGTGCTGGTGCAGATGATGGTGGAGCTGCTGTCGCGCTGCTCCCTGATCACGCTGATGTACCAGAAGGACACCGGCCCCGAGTTCGCCGACGACGAGCACGACGCGCTGCTCGACGCGATTTCCGAACGCGCCGAGGAGCATGCCGTGCAGCTCATGGAACAGCACCTGCAGCGCCTGGAGTCCTCGCTGACCTTCGACCGTAAGATCCCCAGCAACGACATCTCGATGGCGCTGGCCTGAACGCCCGGCGGGCCATGCCCGCCGCCTTCCATGCCGCGGCCCCTGGTCCTCGCGCATGGTCCGTCTCCTTCAGGCAGGCAGGGCAGCGCCCGCCGTGACCACCCGCTCCACCAGCCGGTCGTCGCCCAGCACGATCAGCGCGAACAGCAGCTCCTCCAGGTTGTCGGCCAGCGCGGTCTTGCGCGCCAGCAGCGGCGTGGCCGCCGGGTTCAGCACGACGAAATCGGCCTCGGTGCCGGCCTGCAGCGTGCCCACCACGCCCTCCAGCCCCAGGGCCCGCGCCGCGCCGCCGGTGTGGTTCCACCACAGCCGCGACGGCGCCAGGCTCAGGCCGGGCTTGGTCTGGCCCTCGCGCCCCACGTAGTAGGCCGCCAGCATGGTGTGGAAGGGGCTGAAGCTGGTGCCGCCGCCGACGTCGCTGGCCAGGCCGTGGCGCATGCCGATGCGGTCCGCGCCCTGGTAGTCGAAGAAGCCGCTGCCCAGGAACAGGTTGCTGGTGGGACTCACGGCGGCGGCCGTCCCGGTCTCGCGCATCAACGCGCGGTCGGCATCGTCGAAATGGATGCAGTGCGCATAGACCGCACGCTCGCGCATCAGGCCGAAGCCGGTGTAGACATCCAGGTAGGAACGCGCCTTGGGAAACAGTTCGCGCGCCCATTGCACCTCGTCCTTGTTCTCGGCCACGTGCGAGTGGATCCAGGTGTCGGGGTAGCGGGCCGCGAGTTCGCCGGCCCCGCGCAGCTGGGCGTCGGTGCTGGTCGGCGCGAAGCGCGGCGTGATCGCGTAGCCCAGCCGCCCCTGGTTGTGCCATCGGCGGATCAGCGCCTCGGTGTCGACGAGGCTCTGCTCGGTCTCGTCGCGCACGCCGTCGGGCGAGTGCCGGTCCTGTAGCACCTTGCCGCCCATCATGCGCAGGCCGCGGCGCTGCGCCGCGCCGAAGAAGGCATCGACGGACGCGGGATGCGAGGTGCAGAAGGTCAGCGCCGTGGTCACGCCGTTGCGCTGCAGTTCGTCGAAGAAGAAGGCCGCGACCTCGCCCGCGTGCGCCGCATCGGCAAAGCGCGTCTCGGCCGGGAAGGTGTAGTTCTCCAGCCAGGGCAGCAGGCCCTCGGCCGGCGCGCCGATGATGTCGGTCTGCGGGAAATGCACATGCATGTCCAGAAAGCCCGGCACGACGATGCGGTCGGGGAATTCGCTGACGGGCACCTGCGCATGGCGCTCGATGAGCGCACGGTAGGGGCCGGCCTCGCGCACGCGCTGCACGCCGTCGGCGTCCGTGCCGACGACCAGCAGGCCGTCCTCGTCGAACAGGGCCTCGCCCTCGGGCGAGAAACGCAGCAGGCGCGCGCGGTAGGCTTTCGTGGACGCAGTCATTTGGCTCAATGGCCTCCGATGTAGATGAACTTGAACAGGAACACCGCGCCGATGACCCAGACCATCCAGTGCACCTCGCGCACCTTGCCGGTGAACAGCTTGAGCGCCGCGTAGGTGATGAAGCCGAACGCCAGGCCGTTGGCGATGGAATAGGTGAAGGGCATGGTCAGCGCGGTCACGGCCGCCGGGATCACCTCGGTGGTGTCGTCCCAGTCCAGCTCGGTCAGTTCGCGCAGCATCAGGCAGGCGACGAAGAACAGCGCCGGTGCCGTGGCGTAGGCCGGCACCACGCCGGCCAGCGGCGCGATGAACAGGCAGGCCAGGAACAGCACGGCCACGGTCAGCGCCGTGAGGCCGGTGCGGCCGCCGGCCTGCACGCCGGCCGCGCTCTCCACGTAGGCCGTGGTGCTGGAGGTGCCCAGCAGCGAGCCCGCGAAGATGGCGCCGCTGTCGGCCAGCAGCGACTTGTTGAGCCGGTCCATCTTGCCCGGCACCAGGAGGCCGGCGCGCTTGGCCACGCCCATCAGCGTGCCGGTGGCGTCGAACAGCTCGACCAGGAAGAACACCATGACCACGTTGAGCAGCCCGCCCGTCAGCGCGCCCTTGATGTCCAGCTGCAGGAAGGTCGGCGCGATCGAGGGCGGCGCCGAGAAGATGCCGCGGAACTCGTTGCCGCCGAAGAAGAACGAGGCGATGGTCACGGCCACGATGCCGATCAGGATGGCCCCGGGCACGCGGAGCTTGTCCAGCACCACGATCAGCACGAAGCCGAGCACGGCCAGCACCACGGGGGGCGTGTGCAGGTCGCCCAGCGTCACGAAGGTCGCCGGCGAGGCCGCCACGATGCCCGCGCTCTTGAGCGCGATCAGCGCCAGGAACAGCCCGATGCCCACCGTGATCGCGTAGCGCAGCGAATGCGGGATGCCGCGGATGATGAGCCCGCGCAGCCCGAACAGCGTGACCAGCAGGAACAGGCAACCCGAGACGAACACCGCGCCGAGCGCGGCCTGCCAGGTGAAGCCCATCTTGAGCACGACCACGTAGGCGAAGTAGGCGTTGAGCCCCATGCCGGGCGCCAGCGCGATCGGGTAGTTGGCGTACAGGCCCATGATGGTGGTGCCCAGCGCCGCGATCAGGCAGGTGGCGACGAACACCGCGTCCTTGGGCATGCCGGCATCGCCCAGGATCGAGGGGTTGACGAAGATGATGTAGGCCATCGTCAGGAAGGTGGTGAGGCCGGCCGTCAGCTCGGTGCGCACCGTGGTCTCGTGTTCCTGCAGCTTGAACACGCGTTCTGTCCAGTTCATGGGGTCTCCGCTCCGTTGGAAATGTTGTGTGTTGGGAATTTCAGCGTTCGACGGGTCCGCGCAGCGAGGCGGCAACGTCCTTGGTGCGCTCGCGCAGCCAGCGCGCGGCGATGGAACTGTGGCTGCGCGCATGCCACAGCTGGTAGTACAGCAGCCGCGGCAGGCCGGCCGGGCATTCGAGGATGGTCAGCGGCAGCCGCGCGGCCGCGCGCTCGCAGTACTGGCGGCCCGTGGTCAGCACCAGCAGGCTGTTGGCCACCATGTCGGGAATCAGGCCGAAGTAGGCGCAGCGCGCGACCACGTTGCGCCGCAGGCCCTGGCGGTCCAGCATCTGGTCGATGATGCCGCGCGCGCCCGGGTGCGTGGGCATGGGCGCGATGTGCTCGGCCGCCAGCCAGGTGTCCAGGTCCCAGCCGCGCCGCACGGCCGGGTGGTCGCGGCTGACCATGGAGACCACCTCGTCGCCGAGCAGACGGGCCATGTGCAGGTCCTCGGGCGGCTCCATCCAGTTGCCGATCACGAGGTCGACATGGCCCTGCGCCAGGTGGGCCTGGTAGTCCGAGTCGGGCGACAGCGGGTGGATCTCGATGTGCACGCCGGGCGCCTGGCGCTTGATGTCGGCCACCAGCGTGGGCAGGAACAGCGGGTCCAGGTAGTCGCTGGCCGCGATGCGGAAGGTGTCGGTGGCGGTCTGCGGGTCGAAGCTGCGCGCATCGGCGAACAGCATCTCGGCCGCGCGCAGGATGCTGGCCGCCGGCTCCACCATGCGCAGCGCGGCATCGGTGGGCACCATGCGCCCGCCGGTGCGCACCAGCAGCGGGTCGCCGGCCAGCACGCGCAGCCGCTTGAGCGCGGCCGACACGGCGGGCTGGTGCATGCCCAGCCGGATCGCCGCGCGCGAGACGCTGCGCTCGGTCAGCACCACGTGCAGCACCCGGATCAGGTGCAGGTCGATGCGGTCGAACAGTGCCTGGCCGCCTGCCGCCGCGCCCTTGGCGGCAGATGCGGACGCACCAGTCCTCTGGAGGGGAACGACGTTGGCCATGGCCGGCTCCGGTCGGTCACGCGTCAACCGGCCTGCACGGCGCCCAGCGCACGCAGGATGGACTCGCCCGTCGCCGGCGCGCTCAAGGGCGGATCGGTGCGGTGGCCGCCGGCCGCCGAGACCGCGTCGCGGATCGCGAAGAACACCGAGAACGGCAGCAGCAGCGGCGGCTCGCCCACGGCCTTGCTGCGGTGGATGGAGTCCTCCACGTTGGCGCGGTCGAACAGCCGCGCGTTGAACACGGGCGGGCAGTCGTTGGCCGTGGGGATCTTGTAGGTGCTGGGCGCGTGCGTGGTCAGCTTGCCGCTCTCGGGGTGCCAGACCAGCTCCTCGGTCGTGAGCCAGCCCATGCCCTGGATGAAGGCGCCCTCGACCTGGCCGATGTCCACGGCCGGGTTCAGCGACTTGCCGGCGTCGTGCAGGATGTCGGCGCGCAGCAGCTTCCACTCGCCCGTCAGCGTGTCGATGACGACCTCGGACACGGCCGCGCCATAGGCGAAGTAGTAGAACGGGCGGCCCGTCATGGTCTCGCGGTCCCACGACAGGCCGGGCGTGGCGTAGAAGCCGTCGGACCACAGCTGCACGCGGTCCAGGTAGGCCTCGCCCACCAGCACGTCGAAGCCGAGCTCGCGGCCGTTGACGAAGACCTTGTCGTTGGCGAAGCGCACCTCCGCGGGCGTGCCGCCATGGCGCGCGGCGGCGCAGGCCGCCAGCCGTTCGCGGATCTGGCGTGCGGCGTCCTGCGCGGCCTTGCCGTTCAGGTCGGCGCCGGTCGATGCCGCGGTGGCCGAGGTGTTGGCCACCTTGGTGGTGTCGGTGGCGGTGGCGCGCACGCGCTGGAAGGCCACGCCCAGTTCGTGCGCGACGACCTGGCAGACCTTGGTGTTCAGGCCCTGCCCCATCTCGGTGCCGCCATGGTTCACGAGGATGGAGCCGTCGGTGTAGACATGGACCAGCGCGCCGGCCTGGTTGAAGTGCTTGACGTTGAAGCTGATGCCGAACTTGAGCGGCGTGAGCGCCAGGCCGCGCTTGAGCACCGGGCTGGCGGCGTTGAAAGCCGCCACGGCGGCGCGGCGCGCGGCGTAGTCGCTGCTGGCCTCGAGTTCGCCGACCAGGGGCTCCAGGATGTTGTCCTGCACGGTCTGCCGGTAGGGCGTGACATTGCGCTCGCCGATGCCATAGAAGTTGGCGCGGCGCACGGCCAGCGGATCGCGGCCGAGCCGGCGCGCGATGCTGTCCATGATGTTCTCGATGGCGATGGCGCCCTGCGGCCCGCCGAAGCCGCGGAACGCGGTGTTGCTCTGCGTGTTGGTGCGGCCCGAGTAGCCGTGCATGGCCACCTCGGGCAGCCAGTAGGCGTTGTCGAAGTGGCACAGCGCGCGCGTCATCACGGGCGCCGAGAGGTCGGCCGAATGGCCGGCGCGCGAGACCATGCTGATCTCCGCGCCCAGGATGCGGCCTTCGTCGTCGTAGCCGATGTCGTACTCGTACCAGAAGCAGTGGCGCCGGCCCGTGACCATGAAGTCGTCGTCGCGGTCCAGCCGCAGCTTGACCGGCTTGCGCAGCGCGCGCGCCGCCACCGCCGCCACGCAGGCGAACAGGCCCGACTGCGACTCCTTGCCGCCGAATCCTCCTCCCATGCGCCGGCACTCCACGTGCACGGCATGGGCCGGCAGGTGCAGCGCATGCGCGACCAGGTGCTGCATCTCGCTCGGGTGCTGGGTGGAGCAGTGCACGTGCACGGCCCCGCCCTCCTTGGGGATCGCGTAGCTGATCTGGCCTTCCAGGTAGAACTGCTCCTGGCCGCCCACGTCCAGGCTGTCCTTGAGGCGGTGCGGCGCGGCCGCGATGGTGGCGCGGATGCCATCGGCATCGCGGCCGCTGGCGCTGCGCACCAGGTGCATGGGCGGCACCACGTAGTGGCCGCCGGCATGGGCGTCGCGCGGCGTCAGCACCGGCTTGGCCGGCTCGACCTGCAGCACCTTCTTTGCCAGCGCGGCGGCGCGGCGTGCCGCGTCGCGCGTGCTGGCCACCACGGCGAACACGGGCTGGCCCAGGTAGCGGATCTCGCCGTCGCAGAGGATGGGGTCGTCGTGCACGATGGAGCCGCAGTCGTTCGTGCCGGGGATGTCGGCCGCGACCAGCACGCGCACCACGCCCGGCATGGCCTGCACGGCCGCCAGATCGACGCCCAGCAGCCGGCCGGCCGCCACGGGCGACAGGCCCAGCGCGCAATGCAGGGTGCCGGCCAGCTCGGGAATGTCGTCGATGTAGGTGGCGCTGCCTGCCACGTGCAGCGCGGCCGATTCGTGCGGGCGGCTGATGCCCACGCGGGCGCCGGCGTCCTGCGCGCGCGCCTCGGCCTGCGGGTCGATGCGCGCGGCGGTGTTTTCCTGGTAGCTGGCGAAGGCCGTGGCCTGCTCCAGCAGATGCTCGGGGATGGGCTTGTTCATCGTGGGCTCCTGTCCTGGGGGCGTCAGGCCGTCGTCAGGCCGTCACGTGCGGCAGCACGCTGAACACGCTGGTGGCACTGACCGGCAGCGGATCGCTGGCCCGGGTCTCCAGCCACAGGCGCTGCAGCAGATTCTGGGCGACCTGCAGGCGGAAGGCCGCGCTCGCGCGCATGTCCGACAGCGGCTTGAAGTCCAGCGCCAGCGCAGCCTGCGCGGCGCGCACCGCGGCCTGGGTCCAGGGCTTGCCGAGCAGCGCGGCCTCGGCCTGCGCGGCACGCTTGACGGTGGCGGCCATGCCGCCGTAGGCCAGGCGCACGCTGGCCACGGTGTCGCCGTCCAGCGCGATGGCCATGCCCGCGCACAGGGCAGAGATGTCGCAGTCGAAGCGCTTGCTGATCTTGTAGCCGCGCACCTGGCGGTCGAAGGCGGCCAGCGGCACGCCCAGGCCCTGCACGAACTCGCCGGGCTCCAGCGCGTTCTTCATGTAGTCGAGGTAGAAGTCCGTGAGCGGCATGCGCCGCACGCGGTCGCCGCGGCGCAGCTCGATCTCGGCGTCCAGCGCCATCAGGATCGGCGGCGCATCGCCGATCGGCGAGCCGTTGGCCACGTTGCCGCCCATGGTGCCGGCATGGCGGATCGGCGGCGAGGCGAAGCGCAGCCAGACGTCGGCCAAGGTCGGCGCACGCTGGACGATGGCGCGCCAGGCGTCTTCCAGCGAGGCGCCGGCACCGATGTAGAGCCTGTCGCCACGTTGCTCCACGCAACGCAGTTCGGCCACGTTGCCCAGGTAGATCAGCTCGCCGACATCGCGGAACTGCTTGTTGACCCACAGGCCGATGTCGGTGGAGCCGGCCAGGAGGCGTGCCTGCGGCCTGGCCTCGCGCAGCGCGGCCAGCGCATCCAGCGTGGCCGGCGCGTGGAACCAGTCCAGCCGCGGACCCTCGGGCAGCGCCTGGGGCGCGGCATAGGCGAAGCCCTGGTCGCGGCGCAGGCCCTGCAGCGCCTGCACCACGGCCGCGCGGTCCAGCCGCGCGGCCGGCAGGTCGAACATGCGCTGGCCGGCGTCCAGGATGGGCCGGTAGCCCGTGCAGCGGCACAGGTTGCCCGAGAGGTCGTCGGCCAGTTGCTGGCGCGAGGGCCGCGTGCCCGCCTGCTGGTGCGCCTCGTAGCTCGCCCACAGCGACATCACGAAGCCCGGCGTGCAGAAGCCGCATTGCGAGCCGTGGCACTCCACCATGGCCTGCTGCACCGGGTGCAGCGGCTCGGTCTCGGTGCCGGCCTGGCCGTGGGCCGGCGCGGCGCAGGCGCCAGCGCACTGCGGCTGCAGGTCTTCCACGGTGAACAGCGCCTTGCCGTCCAGCGTGGGCAGGAACTGGATGCAGGCGTTGACGCTTTCCAGCTGCAGCGCGCCGTCGGCATCGAGCGCGCCGACCACCACCGTGCAGGCACCGCAGTCGCCCTCGTTGCAGCCCTCCTTGGTGCCTGTACAGTGCGCGTCCTCGCGCAGCCAGTCCAGCACCGAGCGCGTGGTCCGCACGCCGTCGACCGCGACGACCTCGCCGCGGTGGTAGAAGCGGATCGGCTGGCTGGGGGCTTCCTGCGCGCTGTGGGGGCTGTTCATGTGCATGTTCGTGGGATGGTTTTCGGCGATCCTCGCTGGTGTCGCCATGGACAGGATGGTCACGGTTCATACGCGTTGTGGCATACCAACATCACCATAGTGCATATGCGCAGTGCGTTATGAACGCCCCGGGTAAACCCGCAAGCACGCACTGCAACACTTGTGCCACCGCCCCGCGGGGCGCGGCGCCCACCTCTTCACGACCATGCAAGCACTTCTCGACGCCATCGCAGCGATGGCGCCCTGCACCGATGTCCAGCGCATCTTCCACGGCCGCGGCGCGCGCCAGCCCGGTTGCGAGCACCTGGTGCTCGACGCCTTTCCGCCGGTGCTGCTGCTGACCAGCTTCGCGCCGCTGGACGCCCCCGGGCTGGCCGCCATCGGCGAGGCGCTGGCCCGGCGATGGCAGGCCATCGCACCCGGGCAGCCGCTGAACTGGGTGCTGCAGACGCGGCTGCCCGGCGGCCCGGCCGAGACCCGGCTCATGGCCGGCAGCGTGCCCGAGCCCCATATAGTGGGCGAGCACGGCGCGCGCTACCTCGTGCACCTGCTGCGCGGGCAGAACCACGGCTTCTTCCCCGACATGGCGGCGGGCCGCGCCTGGGTGCGCCGCACGGTCGCCGCGCATCCGGCCCCCGCGCGCATGCGCGTGCTGAACCTGTTCGCCTACACCTGCGCGTTCTCGGTCGTGGCGCGCCTGGCGGGTGCCGGCCAGGTGCTCAACATGGACATGAGCCGCGCTGCGCTGGCCGTCGGCCAGCAGAACCACCAGCTCAACGGCGTGGCCGCCGGCGCCAGCTTCGCGGCGCACGACGTGTTCAGCAGCTGGGGCAAGATCCGGCGCGGCGGCGCCTACGAGCTCATCGTCGTCGACCCGCCCAGCTACCAGAAGGGCAGCTTCGTCGCGGCCAAGGACTACGCGCGCGTGATGCGCCGGCTGCCCGAACTGCTGATGCCGGGCGGCCATGCGCTGCTGTGCCTGAACGCACCGGAGCTGGGCGTCGAGTTCCTGGCCAGCCACATGGCCGAGCAGGCGCCGCAGCTGCAGTTCGTGGAACGTGTGGCCAATCCGCCCGCCTTCGCCGATGCCGACGAGGACCGCAGCCTCAAGGTGCTGGCCTACCGCGCGCCGGCCGCCTGAAGCAGCGCCGCGACGGATGCAGCCTGGGGTGGCGCCAGCTGCAGCAGCTGCGCCGCCACCGCGACCGCGATGACCTCGGGCTCCTTGCCCGCGATGCCGGGCACGCCGATCGGGCAGGTGATGCGCGCGATCTCCGCGGCCGTGAAGCCGCGCGCCTCGAGCCGGTGCCGGAAGGTGGCCCACTTGGTCTTGCTGCCGATCAGGCCCACGAACGGCAGGTCGCCGCGCGTGCGCAGGCGCTGCAGGCAGGCGATCACGATGTCCAGGTCCTCGGCGTGGCTGAAGCTCATGATCAACACCCGCGCGCCGGCGGGCAGCGTGGCGACGGCATCCTGCACGGGCTCGCTGTGCTCGGTCTCGACCTGCGCCGGCAGGGCTGGCGGAAAGACCCCGTCGCGGCTGTCGATCCAGCGCACGGCGTACGGCAGCCCGGCCAGCAGCCGCACGATGGCCGCGCCCACGTGCCCGCCGCCGAACAAGGCCACCGGCGCCAGCCGGTCGGTCAGCGCGCCGCGCAGCGCCGCCGCGTCGGCCGCGCCAATGCGGCGGTAGCGCAGGAACACCACGCCGCCGCAGCACTGGCCCAGCGTGGGCCCGAGCGGATAGCGCACCACGGCGTTCTGCGCCACCGAGCCGGCCTGCCCCTGCAGCAGCGCGCGGGCGGCCGCGATGGCCTGGTACTCCAGCTGGCCGCCGCCGATGGTGCCGGTCAGCGCGCCGCGCCAGACCGCCATCCAGGTGCCGGCCTCGCGCGGGGCCGAGCCCTGCGTGGCCTCGACCTGCACGAGCACGCCGTCCTCGCGGGCGAGGCGGTCCAGGCAGTCGTCGAGCGCGGGCAGCGTGGTCATGCGGGCCATTCTGCGCCCGCGCCGGCCAGGCGACATCATCCAAGTCGTATAGAGGCAACTGGTAATTCCCTATAACGCCGCGCCGGAAGCGCCGCGCGCATGGGGTAGGCTAGCGCCCCGCCTGTCCGCAGGACACCAGGCCCGCCGGCAGGCGGCCAGCATGACATACGAGGAGTTCCCAGTGAGCAAAGAACTGTCCCCTGCCGAGCAGGCCCTGCGCGACGCCGCGCGTGAATACCACCGCGCCCCGACCAAGGGCAAGATCTCGGTCACGCCCACCAAACCGCTGCTGAACCAGCGCGACCTGTCGCTCGCCTACTCGCCCGGCGTGGCCTACCCCTGCCTGGACATCGAGGCCGACCCCGCGCTGGCCGCCGAATACACCTCGCGCGGCAACCTGGTCGGCGTGATCACCAACGGCACGGCCGTGCTGGGCCTGGGCGACATCGGACCGCTGGCCTCCAAGCCGGTCATGGAAGGCAAGGGCTGCCTGTTCAAGAAGTTCGCCGGCGTCGACGTGTTCGACATCGAGCTCGCCGAGCGCGACCCCGACAAGATCGTCGAGATCGTCGCCGCGCTGGAGCCCACGCTGGGCGGCGTGAACCTGGAGGACATCAAGGCGCCCGAGTGCTTCTACATCGAGAAGAAGCTGCGCGAGCGCATGAACATCCCGGTGTTCCACGACGACCAGCACGGCACGGCCATCATCTCGGCCGCCGCGCTGATCAACGGCCTGGAGCTCGTGGGCAAGGACATCGGCAAGGTCAAGATCGCCGTCTCGGGCGCCGGCGCCGCCGCCATCGCCTGCCTGGACGTGATGGTCGGCCTGGGCGTCAAGCGCGAGAACGTCTACGCGGTCGACTCCAAGGGCGTGATCTACCAGGGCCGCCCGGGCGGCTTCGACGCCTCCAAGGCCGCCTACGCGCAGGACACTTCCGCCCGCACGCTGGCGGACGTGGTCGCCGGCGCCGACGTGTTCCTGGGCTGCTCGGCCGCCGGCGTGCTGACGCAGGAGATGGTCAAGACCATGGCCGACAAGCCCATCATCCTGGCGCTGGCCAACCCCGAGCCCGAGATCCGGCCCGAGCTGGCCAAGGCCGTGCGGCCCGACGTGATCATCGCCACCGGCCGTTCGGACTACCCGAACCAGGTCAACAACGTGCTGTGCTTCCCCTACATCTTCCGCGGCGCGCTCGATTGCGGCGCGACCAAGATCACCGAGGAGATGAAGCTGGCCTGCGTGCGCGAGATCGCCGACCTGGCCAAGGAAGACATCAGCGAGGAAGTGGCCACGGCCTACGCCGGCAAGGAACTGGCGTTCGGCCCGGACTACATCATCCCCACGCCCTTCGACTCGCGCCTGATCCTGCGCATCGCGCCGGCCGTCGCCAAGGCCGCGGCCGCCTCCGGCGTGGCCACGCGCCCGATCGAGGATCTGGACGCCTACGCCCAGCACCTGCAGCGCTTCGTTTACCACACGGGCATGTTCATGCGCCCGGTGTTCACGGCCGCCAAGCTGGCAACCAGGAAGCGCGTGGCCTATGCCGAGGGCGAGGACGACCGCGTGCTGCGCGCGGCCCAGCTGGCCGTGGACGAAGGCCTGGCCAAGCCCATCCTGATCGGCCGCCCGGACATCATCGCCGCGCGCATCAAGAAGACCGGCCTGCACCTCAAGCCCGGCATCGACGCGGAAATCGTCGACCCCGAGAACGACCCGCGCTTCCGCCAGTACTGGGAGGCCTACCACGCGCTGATGGGCCGGCGCGGCATCACGCCCGAGGCCGCCAAGGCCATGGTGCGCCGCTCCAACACCACCATCGCCGCGCTCATGGTGCACCTGGGCGATGCCGACGCCATGCTGTGCGGCCTGGTCGGCCGCTTCGACAGCCATCTCAAGATCCTCGACCAGCTGCTGGGCACGCAGAAGGGCGGCCCGGGCTTCGCCACCGTCAACGCGCTCACGCTGGACAAGTACACGCTGTTCGTGGCCGACACCAACGTGCACGACGACCCCACGGCCGAGCAGCTGGCCCACATCGCGCTGATGGCGGCCGAAGAGGTGCGCCGCTTCGGCCTGCCGCCCAAGGTGGCCTTCCTGTCGCACTCGAACTTCGGCACCTCCGAGCGCGCCTCGGCGCGCAAGATGCGCGAGGCGCGCGAGCTGTTCGCCAGGCTGGCCCCCGACATCGAGTCCGAAGGCGAGATGCACGGCGACTCGGCCCTGTCCGAGGACGTGCGCCGCACCGTGCTGCCCGACAGCGCGATGACCGGCGAGGCCAACCTGCTGATCTGCCCCAACCTGGACGCGGCCAACATCCTGTTCAACGTGCTCAAGATGACGGGCGCCAACGGCGTGACGGTGGGGCCCATCCTGCTCGGCGCCGCCAAGCCCGCCCATGTGCTGACGCCGTCCGCCACGGTGCGCCGCGTGGTCAACATGACGGCGCTGGCCGTGGCCGACGCCAACATCGCCAAGTGACCGCCACCTAGCCCACGCACCACGCGCGGGCACGACGCCCCACCATGGGACACCATGGTGGGGCGTTTTCTTGGCAAGCCTGGGAATGGCACCAATGGCGTGCAGGCACTCAATTTGCTTGAATCCCGGACCTTTCACTCAGAGACACCGATGAACAAGCGCCACCTGCTCCAGACCTTCCTCGCCGCCTCTGCCCTCGCGCTCGGCCTGCCGGCCGCGCAGGCGCAGACCACGCCGATCAAGTTCCAGCTCGACTGGCGTTTCGAAGGCCCGGCCGCGCTGTTCCTGCAACCCGCCGCCAAGGGCTATTTCAAGGCCGCGGGCCTGGACGTGGCCATCGACGCCGGCAACGGCTCGGGCGGCACGGTCACGCGCGTGGCCTCGGGCGCCTACGACATGGGCTTCGCCGACCTGGCCGCGCTCATGGAATTCCACGCCAACAACCCCGACGCGCCGAACAAGCCCGTCGCGGTCATGATGGTCTACAACGACACGCCGGCCTCGGTCATGGCGCTCAAGAAGAGCGGCATCAAGAGCCCGGCCGACCTGACCGGCAGGAAGCTGGGCGCGCCGGTGTTCGACGCCGGCCGCCGCGCCTTCCCGATCTTCGCCAAGGCCAACAACGTGGGCAACGTGCAGTGGACCGCGATGGACCCGCCGCTGCGCGAGACCATGCTGGTGCGCGGCGACATCGACGCCATCACGGGCTTCACGTTCACCTCGCTGCTGAACCTGGAGGCGCGCGGCGCCAAGGTCGAGGACGTGGTGGTGCTGCCCTACCCGCAGTACGGCGTGAAGCTGTACGGCAACGTCATCATCGCCTCGCCCAAGATGGTCAAGGAGAACCCGGCCGCGGTGAAGGCCTTCCTCGTCGCCTTCGCCAAGGGCGCCAAGGAGGTCATGGCCAACCCGACCGCCGCCATCGAGCACGTGAAGGCGCGCGACGGCATCGTCAACACCGCGCTCGAGACGCGCCGCCTGCAGCTGGCCATCGACACCGTGATCGCCAGCCCGAACGCGCGCGCCGAGGGCTTCGGCCAGATCAACCCGGGCCGGCTGTCGCTGATGGCCTCGCAGGTCTCCGACGCCTTCGGCACCAAGACGCGCGTGAACCCCGAGGCGGTCTGGAACGGCAGCTTCCTGCCCGGCGCGGCCGAACTGAACGTGCTGCCGCCGGCCAAGAAGTGATGGAAGAACACACCCCCTTCGTCGACTTCCGCGACGTCTGGCTGGCCTACAACGAGCAGCTGCTGCGCGAGAACCACTTCGCCGTCGAGGCCATCGACCTGAAGGTCAAGAAGGGCGAGTTCATCGCCATCGTCGGGCCCTCGGGCTGCGGCAAGTCGACCTTCATGAAGCTGACCACGGGCCTGAAGATGCCCTCCATGGGCAAGATCTTCATCGACGGCCAGCCCGTCACCGGCCCGCTGAAGATTTCGGGCATGGCCTTCCAGGCCTCCTCGCTGCTGCCCTGGCGCACCACGGTGGACAACGTGCTGCTGCCGCTGGAGATCGTCGAGCCCTACCGCTCGAGCTTCAAGCACAAGCGCAAGGAGTACGAGGAGCGCGCGCGCCGGCTGCTGCAGAAGGTGGGCCTGGCCGGCTACGAGGACAAGTTCCCCTGGCAGCTGTCGGGCGGCATGCAGCAGCGCGCCAGCATCTGCCGCGCGCTGATCCACGAGCCCAAGATGCTGCTGCTCGACGAGCCCTTCGGCGCGCTCGACGCGTTCACGCGCGAGGAGCTCTGGTGCATCCTGCGCGACCTGTGGACCGAGCAGCGGTTCAACGTGATCCTGGTCACGCACGACCTGCGCGAATCGGTGTTCCTGGCCGACACGGTCTACGTGATGAGCAAGAGCCCGGGCCGCTTCGTCGTCAAGCGCGAGATCGAGCTGCCGCGCCCGCGCGAGCTCGAACTGACCTACACCAAGGAGTTCACCGACATCGTGCTCGAACTGCGCAGCCACATCGGCGCGATCCGCAGCGGCGCGGCCAAACCCTCTGAAAGCGCACTGCCGCAATGAACAAGAAGTCGTCGAAGCCTGGTCGCCCTGGCTGCTGCTGTTCGTCGTCGTCGCGCTGTGGCAGATCCTCTGCGCGGCCTTCAACGTGTCCGAGTTCATCTTCCCGAGCCCGCTGCGGATCTGGGAGCAGTTCTGGGAGTTCAAGGCCATCATCGCGGGCCATGCCTGGCGCACCTTCTGGGTGACCATGGCGGGCTTTGGCATCGCCATCGTGGTCGGCGTGCTGCTGGGCTTCGTGATCGGCTCCTCGCGCCTGGCCTATGCCGCGGTCTATCCGCTCATGACGGCCTTCAACGCGCTGCCCAAGGCCGCCTTCGTGCCCATCCTCGTGGTCTGGTTCGGCATCGGCATCGGGCCGGCGATCCTGACGGCCTTCCTGATCAGCTTCTTCCCCATCATGGTCAACATCGCCACCGGCCTGGCCACGCTGGAGCCGGAGCTCGAGGACGTGCTGCGCGTGCTGGGCGCCAAGCGCTGGGACGTGCTCGTCAAGGTCGGTCTGCCGCGCTCGCTGCCCTATTTCTACGGCTCGCTCAAGGTTGCGATCACGCTGGCCTTCGTCGGCACCACGGTGTCGGAGATGACGGCCGCCAACGAGGGCATCGGCTACCTGCTGATCTCGGCCGGCTCGTCCATGCAGATGGGCCTGGCCTTCGCCGGCCTGCTCGTGGTGGGCGCGATGGCCATGCTGATGTACGAACTCTTCAGCTACGTCGAGAAGCACACGACGGGCTGGGCGCACCGCGGCTCGCAAAATGCATAAGTCCCCCGGCTTTTCACGCCGCTGCGCTGCGCGTCGCTCCACCCTTCGAGGGGGCGGCGTGGCCGCCTGGGGGCGGCCCGGCGGCGGCCGCATCGCATGACCGGGGACCAGGCGATCCGCCAGTTGCGCCGCGCCGACCAGGTCGCGCGGCGTGCCATGGCCATGGGCCGGCACCCGTTCGGCGCACTGCTGGTCGCGCCCGACGGCGAGACCGTGCTGGCCGAGCAGGGCAACATCGACACGGTCAACCACGCCGAGTCCACGCTCGCGCGCCATGCGGCGGCCAACTACCCCGGCGCCTACCTCGCGCAGTGCACGCTGGTCACCACCTTCGAGCCCTGCGCCATGTGCGCGGGCACGGTCTACTGGGCCGGCATCGGCCGCGTGGTCTACGGTGCCGAAGAGTCCGCGCTGCTCGCGCTGACCGGCGACCACCCCGAGAACCCGACGCTGTCCCTGCCCTGCCGCGAGGTCTTCGCGCGCGGGCAGCGCGCGGTGGCGGTGGTCGGCCCCGTGCCCGCCGTCGAGGCCGAGATGGTGGCCACGCACGCAGGCTTCTGGCAGACGCGCTGACGCGGCCCGCATTGGCCCAGCCGGCAGCAAGGCCGTTACACAAAAATCCAGGGCAGGCGGCGTGGCCGCATGCACAATCGGCTGACAACGCGCTTACGGAGGAACCCCATGCCGCTGGACTATCTCGCCCGGCTCGAACGGGCCCGCTTCCCTTTGCTGGTGCGCAAGGCCAGCGATGTCGACAAGGTGCGCGTGCTCAAGGCGGCCGAGTTCATCACCGCCTCGGTCCCGCTGGGCCCGCTGAACACCGCCTTCGGCGAAGAAGGCGAGGCCGTGATCTTCGGCCTCACCGAGCGTGGCGAGTCGGCCCTGCGCACTGCGGCACCGCCGCCCGAAGCCCCCCTGCAACGCGGCCGGCGCGACAGCCTGGAAGACTGACCGTTCCCTGTGCCATAGTCGGGCGCCGGCCGCGTGGCCGGTCCAATGCGGGGAGGCATGCATGGCAGTGGAAGGATGGGTCGTGTTGGCGCTGCTGGCGGTCGCCGCGGCCTGGGCAGCCAGGGTCTACAACCGGCTGGTGCAGAACCGCAACCGCATCGCCAATGCCTTCGGCCAGATCGACGTGCAGCTCAAGCGCCGCCATGATCTCGTGCCCAATCTCGTCGAAGTGGCCAGGCGCTACCTGGCCCACGAGGCCGCCACGCTGCAGGCCGTCACGCAGGCCCGTGGCGCCGCCCTCGGCGCGGCCGACGCGGCCCGCGCCGCGCCCACCAGCGCCGCCGCCATCGGCGCGCTGACGTCTGCCGAGCAGGCCCTGGGCAGCAGCCTGGGCCGGCTGCTCGTGGTGGCCGAGGACTACCCCGAACTCAAGGCCGATGCCACCATGCGTTCGCTTGGCGAGGAACTGACCAGCACCGAGAACCGCATCGGCTTCGCGCGCCAGGCCTACAACGACCAGGTGCTGGCCTTCAACGACGCGGCCACGCGCTTTCCGGACCTGCTGGTGGCGCGGCTAGCGGGCTTCGCGCCGGCGGCCATGCTGCAGTCCACCCAGTCGGCCGCCGAGCGCGCCGCGCCCAAGGTCGCGTTCTAGACCGGCGCGCGCGTGCGCTTCTTCGAGCACCAGGACGAGGCGCGGCGCGCCACGCGCAAGCTGGTCGCCGGCTTCGCGCTCGCGGTGCTGGCCACGGTGGCCGGCGTGCACACCGCGCTCGCGCTGGGCTGGCTCGCACTGCGCGCGCTGGTGGGTGGCGACCTGCCCTTCCCGGCCTACTTCTTCAGCGTCAACGTGGGCGTCACGCTGCTGCTGGTGCTGGGCGGCTGGTGGATCGAGACCTCGGCCCTGCACAGAGCAGGCGCGGCCCAGCGCCTGGCACGCCGCGCCGGTGCGCGCGAGGCCCGGCCCGGCATCTCGCATGCAGAGCAGCGGCTGTGCAACGTGGTCGACGAGATCGCCATCGCGGCCGCCATGCCGCGGCCCCAGGCCATGGTGCTCACGCGCGTGCAGGCCATCAACGCCTTCGCCACGGGCTGGGACGCGCACGACGCCGTGGTCGCCGTGACCCAGGGCGCGCTGGAGAAACTCACGCGCGAGGAACTGCAGGGCATGGTGGCGCACGAGTGCAGCCACATCCACGAAGGCGACACGCACCTGAACATGCAGCTGGCCGGCATGGTCAGCGGGCTGGAGCTCGTGCACCACTTCGGCATCACGCTCGGCGAGAGCGGCGGGTTCGCGCTGCTGGTGGGCGGGCCCGTGCGGCTGATGGGCTCCTTCGGCTGGCTGGCCGGCCGCATGCTGCAGGCGGCGGTGTCGCGCCAGCGCGAGTTCCTGGCCGACGCCCGCACCGTGCAATGGACGCGCAGCCGCGACGGCCTGGGCGGCGTGCTGCGCAAGGTCATGACCGAGCAGCGCCTGGCGCGCGAGCAGCGCGCACGCGAGCGTCCGCTGCACCCGGCGCTGCACCACCTGCTGCTCGTCAGCGACGGCGGCCGCGGCGCGCACTGGTTCGACGCGCACCCGCCGCTGGCCGAGCGCGTGCGGCGCATCTACGGCCGGCCCATGCCGGCCCTGCCGCTGGCAGCCGTGGACGAAGGCCCGGAGCCGCGCGCCGGGCACCGGCCCGCTCCCGCCGTCGAAGGACCGTTCACGCTGGTGTAGGTGCAGGCCGCGACAGCCCGTCGCCCAATCGCCCATCCGCGGCAGGCGCTTCGGCCAGGGCGGGCCGCTCCGGTACATTCGGTCCGATGTTGCACCGCAGAACCCTTCTGACCGCCGGCGGCACGACGGCCGCACTGGCCGCGCTGGGGCTGTCGCAAAAGGCCTTGGCACAAGCCGGCCTGAAGCTCGGCCCGGCCACGCCGTTCTCGTTCCAGGACCTGGTCGCGCGCGCCCGCGCACTGGCGGCCAAACCCCATGCGCCACCGCCGCCGCTGCCCGCAGACGTGCTCGAGCGCATCGACTACGACGCCCACGGCAAGCTCAAGTACAAGACCGACTTCGCGCTGTTCAAGGACGGGCCCGGCCCCTTCCCGGTGACCTTCTTCCACATGGGCCGCTACTTCCAGACGCCCGTGCACATGCATGTGCTGGACAAGGCCGGCAGCGGCGCGCCGGCATCGGCGCGGTCGCGCGAGATCCTCTACGACCCGGCCTACTTCGAGATGCCGGCCGACAGCCCGGCCAAGGCGCTGCCCGCCGGCGCGGGCTTCGCGGGCTTCCGCTTCCAGGAGAGCCGCACCGGCGACCAGGCCAGGCTGCCCTGGCAGAACAACGACTGGGTGGCGTTCCTGGGCGCCTCGTACTTCCGCGCCATCGGCGGCCTGTACCAGTACGGCCTGTCGGCGCGCGGCGTGGCGCTCGACGTGGCCGTGAACGGCAAGAACGAGGAGTTCCCCGCCTTCACGCAGGTCTGGTTCGAGCCGCCGGCCGACGGCAGCGACACGGTCGTGGTCTACGCGCTGCTCGAAGGCCCCAGCATCGCCGGCGCCTACCGCTTCCAGATGCGGCGCGACCAGGCCGTGACCATGGACATCGACTGCAGGCTGTTCCTGCGCCAGGACGTCGCGCGCCTGGGCCTGGTGCCGCTGACCTCGATGTACTGGTACTCGGACAAGCTCAAGCCGACCGGCATCGACTGGCGCCCCGAGGTGCACGACTCCGACGGCCTGGCGCTGTGGACCGGCGGCGGCGAGCGCATCTGGCGCCCGCTCAACAACCCGGGCAGCACCGGCATCTCGGCCTTCGGCGACAAGTCGCCCAAGGGCTTCGGCCTGATGCAGCGCGACCGCAACTTCGACCACTACCTGGACGGCGTGAACTACGACAAGCGCCCCAGCCTGTGGGTGGAGCCGCTGTCGGACTTCGGCGAGGGCGCGGTCGAACTCGTGGAGATCCCGACCGACGACGAGATCCACGACAACATCGGCGCCTTCTGGGTGCCCAAGGCCAAGGCCGTGGCCGGCAGCAGCTACGAGCTGCGCTACCGCCTGCACTGGATCGCGGACGAGCCCTTCCCCTCGCCGCTGGCACGCTGCGTGGCCACGCGCATCGGCCGCGGCGGCGTGCCGGGCCAGCCGCGGCCGCAGGGCGTGCGCAAGTTCATGGTCGAGTTCCTGGGCGGGCCGCTGGCCAAGGTGCCCTTCGGCGTCAAGCCCGAGGCCGTGCTGAGCGCGCCGCGCGGCAGCTTCTCCTACGTGTTCACCGAGGCGGTGCCGAACAACGTGCCGGGCCACTGGCGCGCCCAGTTCGACTACACGCCCGAGGGCAACGGGCCGGTGGACCTGCGCCTGTTCCTCAAGATCGGCGACCAGACGCTCTCCGAGACCTGGCTCTACCAGTTGCTATGAGACATCCCTCCGAGCGGCCTGGCAGCGCCAGTTCCGCGGCGGTCGCCGGCATGGCCTGCTCCGCGGCCCCGGCACCTGCGCCGCCGACCGTGCGACCCGCACCGGCGGATTGACGTGGCCTGGCATGCCAGCCTCGCGCTGGACTACCGCCTCGAAGCCGGCCGCAGCGTGGCGCGCCATCGCCACCAGGGCCCGCTGCGCGTGCTGCAGAGCCTGTACCCCGAGCGCGAGAGCATCTGCCACAACGTGCTCGTGCATCCGCCCGGCGGCCTCGTGGGCGGCGACGTGCTGGACATCCGCGTCGACGTGGGCGAAGGCGCGCACGGCCTCGTGACCACGCCCGGTGCCGCACGCTTCTACCGCAGCGCGGGCGAGACCGCCGCGCAGCGCACCCTGCTCGCGCTGGCCCCGGGTGCCCGCTTCGAGTGGCTGCCGTCCGAGACGCTCTGCTACGACCAGTGCCTGGCCGAGAACCGGCTGCGCCTGCAGCTGGCGTCCGGCGCCGAACTCATCGGCTGGGACGTCACGGCGCTGGGCCTGCCGCATGCCGGCAAGCCCTTCACGCAGGGCACGCTGCACCAGCACCTGGAGCTGCCCGGCATCTGGCTCGAGCGCGCGCGCATCGCGGCCGACGACGCACTGCTGCTCGACAGCCCGCTCGGCCTGGCCGGCCAGCGCTGCATCGCCACGCTGTTCCTCGCCTGCGGCGACAAGCTCGCGCGCACCCGCCGCGAGCAGGTGCTGGACGCCGCGCGCGCCGTGATCGAAGGCCACGCATTGCGTGCCACGGCCGGTGCCACGAGCCCGAACGCGCAGGTCGTCGTGGTGCGCGCGCTGGCGCCCGTGGTCGAGCCGGCCATGGGCCTCCTGAAGCAGATCTGGGCCGCCTGGCGCGGCGCCTGCTGGCAGCTGCCGGCCACGCCGCCGCGCATCTGGGCCATGTAGCCGCGCTGCGGCCATGGCGCTGCCGCCGGCTGGCTGAAAACCCGGAGCGCATGCGCGGGCGGACCGTCCCACAATGGCCCGTCAAGCCACAACAACAGGAGATCGCATGTCCCTCTTCGTCCGCACCCTCCCCGCCCTGGCCATCGCGGCCCTCGCCGCCGGCGCCCAGGCCCAGGGCGTGGTCAACGCGCTGTGCAGCACCGACGCGCCCTGGTGCGAAGCCGCCGCGGCCGAATTCACCCGCCAGACCGGCATCAAGGTCAACCAGGCGCACAAGGGCACGGGCGAGATCGGCGCCCAGCTGCGCGCCGAAGCCCAGAACCCCAAGACCGACATCTGGTGGGGCGGCACCGGCGACCCCTTCCTGCAGGCCGCCGAGGCCGGCCTGCTCGATGCCTACCGCCCCGCCTACATCAACGACCTGTACGACTGGTCCGTGCGCCAGTACGCCATGAGCGGCAACCAGGTCGGCGGCTTCTACACCAGCACCATCGGCTTCGGCTACAACACCGAGCTGCTCAAGAAGAAGGGCCTGCCCGAGCCCAAGTGCTGGGCCGACCTGGTCAAGCCCGAATACAAGGGCGAGATCGAGATCTCGCACCCGGCCTCCAGCGGCACGGCCTACACCGTCATCGCCGGCCTGGTGCAGCAGATGGGCGAGGACGCCGCCTTCGACTACCTGAAGAAGCTGCACCGCAACGTGACCCAGTACACGCGCAGCGGCCAGGCCCAGGCGCCCAACGTGGCCAAGGGCGAGGTGGCCATCGGCGTGACCTTCGCCTTCAACTTCGAGAAGTGGAAGCACGACAAGTACCCCGTGAAGACGGCCGCGCCCTGCGAGGGCACGAGCTACGAGATCGGCGGCATCGCGCTCGTCAAGGGCGCGCGCAACAAGGCCAACGCGCAGAAGTACTACGACTGGCTCATGAGCCCGGCCGGCCAGGCCGTGGGCGCCAAGGTCGGCAGCTACCAGACGCCGGCCAACCGGACCTTCAAGCCCGACCCGCGCATCCCCGCCATCGACAGCGTCAAGCTCATCAAGTACGACTTCGAGAAGTACGGCAAGTCGGCCGAGCGCAAGCGGCTGATCGACCGCTGGACCAAGGAGGTCGAAGCGCTGCCGAAGTGATCAGGCGTGCGCGGGAAACGGCAGGGCGATGCCGACCCCGGACTGCTGGCCGTCGAACGCGTGCAGGAACACGCGGCCGTGCAGCCGCCGCGCGATCTGCGCGACGATGGCCAGGCCCAGGCCGCAATGGCCGATGCCCACGCGCCCGGGCTGCAGCCGCACGAAGGGCTGCTGCGCCTCCTCGAAACGCTCGGCGCCGATGCCCTGGCCGCCGTCGAGCACCAGCAGCTGGCACTCGCGCGCCACGCTGCGGATGCGCAGCACGATGGGCGGCACGCCGTGGGCGGCGGCGTTGTCGATGAGGTTGCTCAGCACGCGGTGCAGCGCGATGTCGGGCACCAGCAGCTCGCCGGCCGCCGCGTCCTCGATCTCGACCTGCACCTTGCCTTCGCCGTGGCTGTCCGCGATGCGCTGCGCCAGCAGGCCCAACGGCTCGGGCGAGCCGGGCGCCACCTCGGCCTCGCCCTGGGCATAGGCCAGGAACTGGTCGACGATGTGGGCCAGCGCCCGGAAGTCGTGCTCCATGCTCTCGAGCTGGTCGTCCGGGCACATGCACTCCATGCGCAGGCGCAGCCGCGCCAGCGGCGTGCGCAGGTCGTGCGACAGGCCGGCCAGCAGCTGCTGGCGCGTGGCGTCGGCCGCGGTCACGGCGCCGACCAGGCCGTTGAACGCCTCCACCAGCGGCTGCAGCTCGGCCGCCACGGGGCTGGCCTGGTCGATCGGGCGCAGTTCGCGCTGGCGTTCGGTGACCTCGTCGGCCAGGCGCGCCATGGGCCGCGTGATCCAGCGCACGCCCACGACCGTCACCAGGGCGGCGGCCAGCCCCACGCCCACCATCAACAGCAGCGCCAGCAGCAGCGGCGCGATGGGCGGGCGGCCGCCGCCGGCCAGGTCGATGACCCAGTTGTCCTGGTCGACCACGAAGCCCACGCGCAGCAGCACGGGGCCGGGCTCGGCCGGATGCAGCCAGGTCATGGTGATGTGGAAATCGAGCTTGCTGCGCAGCTGGTCGGCCCAGCTCAGGCGCGCCGGCGGCGGCCCCTCGCGCAGCGGACCGGGCCCGGGTCCGGGGCCGCGCCAGCCGCCCTCCGGCCGCGGCCTGCCGCCGCCCTCGCCCCAGGGGCCCGGCGGCCGCGGCGGCCCGAACATGGGCGGGCCCTCGCGCATGGGCTGGGGCCCCAGGAAGGGCAGCGGGTCGAACGGCGCAGGCGCCTGGGTCAGGGACGGCGCCGTCGCGGCACGGTGCACCATGAAGCCGCCGAACCGCAGGGCCTTGGCCATCGCGTCGCGCTGGCCTGCCGGCGCCTGCAGCAAAGCCGTGCGCACCAGCAGGATGCTGCGCGCCAGGGTGCTGGCCAGCTGCGCATTCAAGGGCTGGGTCGAGCGCACGAACAGGTAGGCGTTCAGGCACAGGATCAGCAGGCTGACCGCCACCACCAGGATGGTCAGGCGCCGGACGATGGAGAACGGGCGGCGGCGCACGGCGAAGAACGGAGACGGGAAGCGCCCGGCGCTCAAGACAGCAGGGCGTCCATGGGCACGAACATGTAGCCGTGGCTGCGTACGGTCTGGATGAAGCGCGGCGAGGCCGGCTCGGGTTCGATCAGCTTGCGCAGCCGCATGATGGCGGCGTCCACGGCGCGCAGCATGACCTCGTCGCCGCGGCTGTGCGAGACGGCCAGCAGGCGTTCGCGCGAGACCGGCACCGAGGGATTGGCCGTGAGCTCGGCCAGCAGCGCATATTCCACCGTGTTGAGCACGCGCACCTCGTCGCCGCGGTGCAGGCTGCGCGAATCCAGCGCGAACAGGAAGGGCCCCACGCGCACGGTGCGGCGGGCCTCCACCGGCGCGCCGGGAATGAAGGAGGCGCGGCGCAGCACGGCGTTGATGCGCGCCAGCAGCTCGCGCGCCGAGAAGGGCTTGCCCAGGTAGTCGTCGGCGCCCATCTCCAGGCCGATGATGCGGTCGACCTCCTCGCTGAAGGCCGTCAGCAGGATGATGGGCACGCGGTCGCCCTCGGCCCGCATGCGCTGGCAGGCCTGCAGGCCCGACATGCCGGGCAGGCCCACGTCCAGCACGATCAGGTCGGGCCGCTGGCGGTGCATGCGCTGCAGCAGTTCTTCGGCGCTGCGCATGGCGGTCACCTCCAGGCCGTGGCGGCCCAGGTAGGCGCACAGCATGTCGCGCAGCGCGTCATCGTCCTCGACGATGTAGGCATGGAAGGGCTTGGCGGGCTCCACGGATGGCATGGGATGGTCTGGATGTGTGGTTCGATTCGGGGGAGGCACCGGCCTGGCCCGCGGCAGTCGATTTTCGCGGAGCGCGGCGGCGCGCCCGCATCTTCGCCGCAGCGCTTGTCCGCTTGGTGAAGCGCGGCGTGCGTTGTGTGACGCCGCATGCGATGCATGGCGAAAACGCACACGGCGTCACCAATCTCCTGCACAAAACCCCGAAACGCCCATGGCGCGCAGTCCCGGGAACTCGCCCGATTCACGGCCATTGCGCCATCCAGGCCGGCGAATCCCCTCCATCCGTCCATCACGGAACGTCATCGCAGATGAAATAAAGTCTTTTCAAATCAATGCTTTGAATATTCAAATCATATTCATCTATATGACGATATATTCCGTCAAACGATAATCTCCAATTGGCGCGGATTCACGCGCTTTATTCAGAAAAGAAAATCCCGGACGCCACCTAGGATTCATCCACTCAAACCACTCGACCCAAGGAGTACCGGATGAATCCCCTCACATCGGCCACGGCGGCGGGCCTGTCGACCGCGGCCCAGGCGGTGCAGCGCGTCGGCAGCCAGCTCACCAGCGCCAAGCCTGCCGCAGCCGCCGCCAGCACGGTCGTCTCGTTGAGCGCGCAGGGACTCGAACGCCTGGGCAAGGAAGTCCAGAACGCGGGCACGGCCGCCGGCAACGCCGTGCGCGGCGTGGCCGGCACGGCCAGCAGCGTGGTCGACGGCGGCTGCTCCGTGGTCCAGGCGGTGCAGGACGGGCTGGAATCCGTCTGGGACGCGGGCGAGGATGCCGTCGCCGCGGTCGCCGACGCCGGCGTGGCGGCCTACGACGGCGTCGCGTCGTTCGTCGGCGGCGTGGGCACGGCGCTCGGCGACGCGGTCGAAGCCGTGGGCGACGCCGCATCCGACGCGGCCGACGCGGTCGGCGATGCGGCGTCCAGCGTGGTCGGCGGCATCACGTCCGCGGCCAGCCAGGTCGGCCTGTATGCCGCGATGGCCGTCAACGCCGTGAGCCGGGGCATCGATGAAATCATCTGAAGCACGGCTGCGCCGCACGGCGCTGGCGCTGGCCGCCCTGGCGGCGGCCCTGTCGGGCGGCTGCAGCATCATCAGCCCCTGGCCGGCCTGGGAGGTCGTCAAGGGCGCGGGCGCCATGGCCAGCCTGGCGCTGGAGCGCGCCGACAGCGAGGCCAGCCACACCATCTACCACCCGCATGCGCCGCTGCGCGAGCTGTGCATCGCGTTCAACCCGCAGGCCGAGGTGGCCGACATGGTGCCCGCGCTGCAGCAGTCGCTGCGCATTCACCGCGTGGACAGCCGCGTCTTCGAGGACCTGCAGCAGGTGCCCGGCTGCAAGGTCTGGCTGCACTACGCCGCCTGGATCGAATGGGACACGCAGCCGCTGACGCCGCTGCCGCGGCCCTACATCAGCGCCGCCTCGCTCACGCTGCGCACCAGCGAGGGCCAGGTGCTTTCGTCCAGCCACTACGTCATGGCCGACGGCCTGCGCACCGACAAATGGGCCACGACGCGCCAGAAGATCGCGCCCGTCGTGACGGCCCTGGTCACCGGCGCCGAGAACGTCGGCTTCTACAAATGCCTGAACGTCGCGCAGCGCGCGAAAGAGGAGTTCCCCCATGACCCGAACAACTGCTGAACCAGCGCGCCGGCCGGCCTGGGCCGCCCTGGTCGCCGCCGCCCTGGCCCTGCCCGGCTGCACGCTGTTCCAGACCCCGCCCGCCGTGCCGGTGCAGCCCAGCTATGCGCCGCCCATCCCCAAGCCGCCGAACGTGGAGCGCGTCAACAACGGCGCCATCTACCAGCTCGGCCAGCCCATGGTGTTCTCGTACGCGGGCCGCGCCAAGCCGCGCCGCATCGGCGACACGCTCAAGGTCGACATCGCCGAGAACCTGGCCAGCAGCAACAAGATCGCCAACAGCACGAGCCGCGAGAACGCGGTCGCGAGCAAGGGCCCCGGCACCGGCGAGGACACCTGGAGCATCCTCAAGGGCATCCTGAACCTGGATGTCACCGCCTCGGGCAGCGACTCGTACAAGGGCAGCGGCAGCGCCGAGAACACCAGCAGCTTCTCGGGCCAGCTGGCGGCCTCGGTCATCAACGTGCTGCCCAACGGCAACCTGCTGGTGGCCGGCGAGCGCAGCGTGCTGGTGCGCGGCGACTACACCATGCTGCGCTTCTCGGGCATCGTCGATCCCAAGGACCTGCGCGACGGCAACGTCGTGGCCTCGGTCGACGTGGCGCAGGCGCGCGTGGAGGTCGGCGGCAAGGGCGACATCTCCGAAGCCGCCTCGCGCAGCTGGCTGCAGCGCGTGCTCACGAGCACGCTGTCGGTCTGGTAGCGGCAGGCATTCCCGAGGAGCACAGCACATGACCACCAAGCGACGCATCCGCAGACTCGTGGCCGCCGCCTGCGCCACGGCCGGCGCCATCGCCTGCCTGCCGGCGCTGCCGGCCGTCGACCTGGGCGACGTGACACTGGAGGAATCGACCCAGGTCGGCGGCCAGAACCTCCAGCTCAACGGCGCGGGCATCGCCCGGCGGCTGGTGTTCAAGGTCTACGCCATGGGCCTGTACCTGCCCGACCGCACGCAGCGCACCGACGCGGTGCTGGCCACCGACGGGCCGCGCCGCATGACCATCCTGCCGCTGCGCGACATCAGCGGCGACGACTTCGCCGAAGCCGTCATGAGCGACCTCTCGCCCGAGCGCTTCAAGAGTCCCGAGGTGCTCCAGCAGCTGGTCGCGCTGGCCGGCGCGATCAGCCAGCAGCCGGGCGGCCTGCGGCGCGGCGACGTGCTCACGCTGGACTGGCTGCCCGGCACCGGCGCCGTGGTGTCGCTCAACCGCAGGCCGCTGGCGGCACCGATGCGCAACCGGGCCGTCTACGACGCGCTGCTGATGGTCTGGCTCGGCGAAAAGCCGACCGACCCTCCGCTCAAGGCCAAGCTGCTGGGCGGGGGCGCGGCGGACGTGCGCGAGGCGCGGCTGTAGGCGGCGCCAGCCATCCACGCGGCGCATGCCGGTGCTATCCTTGCCCGCATGAATGCCCGCGTGGACCACCTTCTGGACGCCGCTCTCGGCCTGCCGGCGGACGAGCGCTCGGCCTTGGTCGCCGCCTTGCTCGACAGCCTGGACGGCAGCGACGATGCGGGCATTTCGGATGCCTGGCGCGATGAACTGCGCAAGCGCCGGGCAGCCCTGCGCGCAGGCCTCGTCAAGGCGGTCCCCTGGGCCGAAGCTCGCGCACGCCTTCAGGCCTTGTGAGCCATGTTCGCGGTCGAAGTCCTGCCCGATGCGCAGGCAGAGATCCGCGAAGCATTTCTCTGGTACCTCGAGCGCAGTCCCATGGCCGCGCAGGCCTTCCGCGACGAAGTCCTCGGCGCCATCGACCGCCTGGCAAGCGATGCGCTGATGTGGCCCGAAGACGGGGATGCCTTTCGCCGCTACATCCTGCGGCACTTCCCGTACAAGGTCTGCTACGAGATCGAGGGCACGACGGTGACCGTGCTGGCGGTCGCCCACCACCGCCGCAGGCCAGGCTACTGGCAGCCGCGCTGAAGCCTCAGCCCGCCCCCACCAGCAGCTGCACGAACATCTGGATCTTGGCGTTGGTCTCCACGCCGATGTGCGTGAACTCCAGGCCGGCCAGCAGCCGGCCTTCCTCGCGCTTGACCTTGGTCACGCGGGCGCGCACGTCGTTCACCTGGTAGTCCACCAGCGTCAGGTCGAAGGCCAGCGCCACCTCGTCCTGCACGGCCAGCGGGCGCTCCAGTTCGAGCAGCAGGCCGTGGTAGCCCACGTCGCGGATCAGCGCACGCTGCGCCTCGCCCACGGGCTGCTCGTTGTCGAGCCGGCGCATGCTGCAGGGCAGGCGCACCTCCACGCGGTGGCTGCGGCGGAACTCCTGGCGCGGCACCTTCAGGCGGCGCGAGGCGATGGCGATCAGCTCGCGCACCTTGACGGGCAGGCTCTTGCCGGCCACGAAGACTTCCTTGGGCTCGGTGGCCGAGGCCACGCCGTTGCAGCGCGCATAAGTGTTCTCGCTGATCAGCACCTGGCCGCGCAGGCTGAACGATTCGATGCGCGAGGCCAGGCTGACCTGGTTGCCGATCACGGCGTATTCCGAGTAGGCCTGGCTGCCGAAGCGCCCGGCCATCACCATGCCGGTGTTCACGCCGATGCCCAGGTGCAGCTCGGGCATCTGGCGGCGCAGGTAGTGGTTGTTCAGGTCGCGCATGGCCAGTTGCATCTCCACCGCGCAGCACAGCGCGCGCAGCACGTCGTCCTCGCGCGCGGTGGGCGCGCCGAACAGCACGGTCAGCGAATCGCCGTTGAACTTGTCGATCACGCCCTCGTAGCGGAACACCACCTCCGACAGCCGGGACAGGCACAGGTTCAGCATGGTCACGATGGTGCCGGCCGGCTGCGTGGCCGTCAGCGCCGTGAAGCCGCGCAGGTCGGCCACGAGGATGGTGACTTCGCGCTGGTCCACCGCCAGTTCGGCCGGCACGCCGTGGCGCGCCGCGAGGATGGTGGCGAGCTCCGCCTGCACCGCGGGAGCCACCGGCGCCTGCGTTTCGCGCGCCAGCACAGCCAGCACGGCGGCCAGCGCGGGATGTTGTTCTGCTGAGGTCATGGCGGACGATCCTTGCAAACGGCAATGGGGCGGCGGCGCAGTATAGAGGGCGCACCGGGGGCAGCCGGGCCGCCGTCGGCGCCCTGCCCCGCTGCTTTCCGACAGCGGCATAGGACTGTTCCTACAGGGAAGCGGCATGTCGATTTCTAGAATCCCTGTCCTCATGTCCACGTTCGACGCCCCCACCTTGTTCCGCCCCGCCATGCGCGCCCCCTGCGGCCGCCCCCGGCAACGGCCGTGAACGTGCATCCCACCCCCTCCACGGGCCGCACGCGCTCGCGCTGGCCCCTGCCGCTGACCAGCCTGGCGGGCTTCGGCATCGCGATCGTCGCCGTCGCCGCCATCGCCTGGTTCTCGTTCCAGGCCATGGAGACCCGGGCCAGCACGGCCGACCGCGTGACCCAGGCCACGCGCGTGATCGAGCAGATCAACGCGCTGCTCTCGCACATGAAGGATGCCGAGACCGGCCAGCGCGGCTACCTGATCACCGGAGCGGAGCCCTACCTGCGCCCCTACACGGAAGCGCGCGTGAACCTGGCCGCCACGCTGCAGCAGCTCAGGCAGCTGCTGGCCGACAACCCGCAGCAGCTGGACCGCATGCAGCGGCTGCAGCGCTATGCCGACCTCAAGCTGGAGGAGCTCGCGCAGACCATCGCGCTGCGCCGCGCCGGCGACGGGCCGGGCGCGCTGGCCATCGTGGTCAGCGACCGCGGCAAGGACGCCATGGACAGCCTGCGCGCGCTGGCCGACGAAGCCCTGCGCGAGGAAGCGGACCTGCGCACCCGGTACCAGGCCGACTGGCAGCAGGCGGTGGACTATTCCTCGCGCGTGCAGGGCGTCGGCGCGGCCACGCTGCTGGTGCTGATCCTGGTCTCGGCCGGCGTCGCGCTGCGCGAGCACCGCCTGCGCGAAGACCTGGTCTGGCTGCGCGCCGGCCAGGCCGGGCTCGCCGAGCGCGTGCAGGGCGAGCACCGGCTGGAGACGCTGGGCGAGAGCGTGCTCAGCTACCTGGCGGGCTACCTGGACGCCCAGGTCGGGGCGCTGTACCTGGCCGAGCGCGATGGCAGCTTCCGCCGGCTCGCCGCCTTCGCCGCGCCGGCCGGCAGCGCCCAGGTGCGGCCCGGCGACGGCCTGCTGGGCCAGGCCGCCAAGGACCGCCGCACGCTGCGCGTGGCCGACGTTCCGGCCGGCTACCTGCCGATCAACTCCACGCTGGGCAGCGCCGACCCGCGCGAACTGCTGGTGGCACCGGCCCAGGTGGACGGCCGCGTGCGCGCCGTCCTCGAGCTGGGCTTCACGCGCAAGCTGCAGCCGGTCGACGAGCAGTTGCTCGAGCGCATGTCCGAGACGCTGGCGATCGCCGTGCGCACCTCGCACGACCGCACCCGGCTGGAGGAACTGCTGGAGGAAACCCAGCGCCAGGCCGAGGAACTGCAGGCGCAGCAGGAAGAACTGCGCGTGTCCAACGAGGAGCTGGAGGAACAGGGCCGCGCGCTGCGCGAGTCGCAGGCCCAGCTGGAGGTGCAGCAAAGCGAGCTGGAGCAAAGCAACGCGCAGCTGGAGGAACAGGCCCAGCAGCTGCAGGTGCAGAAGGACGAGCTGCAGCAGTCGCAGGAGGTGTTGAGCACCAAGGCGGCCGAGCTGGAGCGCTCCAACCAGTACAAGAGCGAGTTCCTGGCCAACATGAGCCACGAGCTGCGCACGCCGCTGAACTCCACGCTGATCCTGGCCAAGCTGCTCGCCGACAACAAGGGCGGCAACCTCACGGACGAGCAGATCAAGTACGCGCAGACCATCTCCTCGGCCGGCAACGACCTGCTGACGCTGATCAACGACATCCTGGACCTGTCCAAGATCGAGGCCGGCAAGGTCGAGGTGCATGCCGAGACCGTGCGCCTGGCCGGCCTGCTCGAGGGCCTGGCCAAGAGCCTGCAGCCCGCCGCCGGGCACAAGGGCTTGCGCCTGTCGGTCGGCATCGCGCCCGATGCACCGCGCCAGATCGTGACCGACGCGCAGCGCCTGGGCCAGATCCTCAAGAACCTGCTGTCCAACGCCATCAAGTTCACGCCCAGCGGCACGGTGGAACTGCTGCTGGCCGCCGGCCCCGACGGCGGCGCGCAGCTGGCGGTGCGCGACACCGGCATCGGCATCGCGCCCGAGCAGCACGAACTCATCTTCGAGGCCTTCCGCCAGGCCGACGGCAGCACGCACCGGCGCTACGGCGGCACGGGCCTGGGCCTGTCGATCTCGCGCGACCTGGCGCACCTGCTGGGCGGCACGCTCACGGTGCAGAGCCAGGCCGGGGCCGGCAGCACCTTCACGCTGGCGCTGCCGGCGCGCTACGAGCCGCGCCAGGCCGACGACGGCGCGGCCGCGCCCGCCCCCGTGCCCGCCGTGGCGCCGCAGCGCGTGCCGCGCGCCATCGCGCCGGTGCCCGCGGCGGCGCCGGCCGCGGCGGGCAGTGCCGCCCCGCAGGCGCTGCAGGACGACCGCGACGCACTGCGCCCCGGTGCGCGGCTGATCCTCGTGATCGAGGACGACCAGCGCTTCGCCGCCATCCTGCGCGACCTCGCGCACGAGATGCAGTTCCAGTGCGTGCTCGCGCACAGCGCTGCCGACGGCCTGGCCGCCGCGCTGCAGTACCGCCCCAGCGCCGTGCTGCTGGACATGAACCTGCCCGACCACTCGGGCCTCGGTGTGCTGGACCAGCTCAAGCACGATGCGCGCACGCGCCACATCCCGGTGCACGTGGTCTCGGTGGCCGACTACACGCAGGAGGCGCTGGAGCGCGGCGCCGTCGGCTACGACCTCAAGCCCGTCAAGCGCAGCCAGTTGGTCGAGGCGCTGCAGCGGCTGGAGGCCAAGATCTCGCAGGGCATCCGCCGCGTGCTGGTGGTCGAGGACGATGCGCGCCAGCGCGAAAGCATCGGCCAGCTGCTGGCCGGCCCCGACGTGGAGATCCGCGCGGTGGCCGACGCCGCCGCCGCGCTGCGCGCGCTGGCCGAGCAGACCTTCGACTGCATGATCATGGACCTGAACCTGCCCGACCTGTCCGGCTACGAGCTGCTGGAGCAGATGGCGGCGCAGGAGGGCACGGCCTTCCCGCCCGTGATCGTCTACACCGGCCGCTCGCTGACCCATGCCGAGGAACAGCAGCTGCGCCGCTTCTCCAAGTCCATCATCATCAAGGACGCGCGCTCGCCCGAGCGGCTGCTCGACGAGGTCACGCTGTTCCTGCACCAGGTGGAGTCGCAGCTGCCGGCCGAGGCCCAACGCCTGCTGCGCCTGGCGCGCGACCGCGACGCCACGCTGGAGGGCCGCCGCATCCTCGTGGTGGAGGACGACGTGCGCAACATCTTCGCGCTGACCAGCGTGCTGGAACCCAAGGGCGCGCAGATCACGCTGGCGCGCAACGGGCTGGAGGCCCTGGCCGCGCTGGAGCGCACGCGCACCGGCGAGGCCGACGCCGAGGCCCGCATCGACCTCGTGCTGATGGACATCATGATGCCGGAGATGGACGGGCTGACCGCCATGCGCGAGATCCGCAAGCAGCCCGAGTGGAAGAAGCTGCCCATCATCGCGCTGACCGCCAAGGCCATGCGCGACGACCAGGAGCGATGCCTGGCCGCCGGCGCCAACGACTACATCGCCAAGCCGCTGGACGTGGAGCGCCTGCTCTCCCTGCTCCGCGTCTGGATGCCGAAGTGAGCCATGACCGAACGCACCTTCGACATCGAAATGGGCCTGCTCGTGGACGCCATCTACCTGCGCTGGCACTTCGACTTCCGCGGATACGCGCAGGCCTCGCTGCGGCGCCGGCTGAAGGCCGCGATGGGGCGCTTCTCCTGCGCCACGCTGTCGCAGCTGCAGGACAAGGTGCTGCACCAGAGCCGATTTCTTCCCGGCGCTGCTGGACTACCTCACGGTGCAGGTCAGCGAGATGTTCCGCGACCCGGACTACTTCCTGGCGCTGCGGCGCGAGGTGGTGCCGTTGCTGCGCACCTACCCCTCCCTCAAGGTCTGGGTGGCCGGCTGCAGCACCGGCGAGGAGGTCTATTCGCTGGCCATCCTGCTGCGCGAGGAGGGCCTCCTGGAGCGCACGCTGATCTACGCCACCGACATCAACCCGCAGGCCCTGCAGCAGGCCGAGGCCGGCGTGTACGAGCTGGACCGCATCGCCGGCTTCACGCTCAACCACCAGCGCGCCGGCGGCAAGAGCTCGCTGTCGGACTACTACACGGCCGCCTACGGCCGCGCGGTGTTCGACAAGAGCCTGCGCCGCAACGTGGTGTTCTCCGACCACAGCCTGGCGACCGACTCGGTGTTCGCCGAGATGCAGCTGGTCTCCTGCCGCAACGTGCTGATCTACTTCGACCGCCCGCTGCAGGACCGCGCGCTCGGCCTGTTCCGCGACGCGCTGTGCCGCAAGGGCTTCCTCGGGCTGGGCAGCAAGGAATCGCTGCGTTTCTCGTCCTGCGCCAACGCGTTCACGGAGTTCGTGCGCGAAGAGCGCATCTACCAGAAGAACCTATGACCGCCGCCCCATGCGCTCGCGGGCCGCGTGGACGCCGGTCGTCATCGGCGCCTCGGCCGGGGGCATCGAGGCCCTGTCGCAGCTGCTGCCCGCGCCTGCCGGCCGGCCTGCGGGCCCCGGTGTTCGTGGTGCAGCACCTGCCGCGCGACCGCGCCAGCCTGCTCGTGGAAATCTTCGCGCCGCGCTGCGCCGTGCCGCTGCAGGAGGCGCAGGACAAGCAGCCCATCGAGCCCGGCCACGTCTACTTCGCGCCGCCCGACTACCACCTGCTGCTGGACGCCGGCCCGCAGCTGGCGCTGTCGGTGGACGCGCCCGTGCACTACTCGCGCCCGGCCATCGACGTGCTGTTCCAGTCCGCCGCCGAACTCTACGGCCCGCGCCTGCTCGGCATGGTGCTGACCGGCGGCAACCAGGACGGCGCCGAGGGCCTGGCCGGCGTGCGCGCGGCCGGCGGCCTCACGGCCGTGCAGGACCCGGCCGATGCGCAGATGCCGCTGATGCCCGAATGCGCACTGGCCACGGGCCCGGCCGACTTCGTGCTGCCGCTGCGCGCGCTGGTCGCGCTGCTG
Organism: Pseudorhodoferax sp.; assembly: GCA_049840715.1. Lineage (GTDB taxonomy): Bacteria > Pseudomonadota > Gammaproteobacteria > Burkholderiales > Burkholderiaceae_C > Pseudorhodoferax. The sequence goes on along the minus strand of JASGJO010000003.1, from coordinate 8,149 downwards.
GGCACGCTGGACGCGGCCTCGCAGGCTGAGGAGATGGCGTGAGCCCCGCCCGCCCTTTCGCCGCCGGCGGCGCCGGCCCGGCCGACCGGCCCGAGCCGATCAAGTGCCTGATCGTCGACGACCTCGAGGAGAACCTGCTCGCGCTCGCCGCGCTGCTGCAGAGCGAGGAGGTCGAGGTGCTGCAGGCCCGCTCGGGCACCGAGGCGCTGGAGCTGCTGCTGCGCCACGAGGTGGCGCTGGCGCTGGTCGACGTGCAGATGCCCGAGATGGACGGCTTCGAGCTGGCCGAGATGATGCGCGGCATGGAGCGCACGCGCCATGTGCCCATCATCTTCGTGACCGCCGGCACGCGCGATGCGCAGCGCATGTTCCGCGGCTACGAGGCCGGCGCGGTGGACTTCCTCTACAAGCCGGTCGAGCCGCACGTGCTGTGCGGCAAGGCCGGCGTGTTCTTCCAGCTGTACCGGCAGAAGCAGCAACTGGCGCGCAACCTGCAGGAACGCACCGAGACGCTGCGCCTGCACGAGCTGTTCACGGCCGTGCTGGGCCATGACCTGCGCGGCCCGCTGTCGGCCATCACCACGGCGGCCGAACTGCTGCTGCGCCGGCCCGACGAGACCACGCGCACCGTGGCCCAGCGCCTGCTGCGCAGCGGCCAGTGGATGGGCCGCATGATCGAGGACATGCTGGACCTCGCGCGCACGCGCCAGGGCGGCGGCATGCCCATGGCCAGCGAGCGCTTCGACCTCGGCGCGCTGGCCGAGCGCGTGGTGCAGGAGCGCCAGAGCACGCGGTCCGACAAGCAGGTGCTGCTGGACCTGCAGGGTGACCTGCTCGGCGACTGGGACGAGGACCGGCTCACGCAGGTGCTGTCCAACCTGGTCGGCAACGCCCTGCGGCACGGCGACGGCGAGACCGTGCAGGTGGAGCTGGACGGCAGCCACGCCACCAGCGTGCGCCTGTCGGTGCGCAACGGCGGCGAGATCCCGGCCGAGGTGCTGCCGCACATCTTCGACCCCTTCCGCAGCGGCCGCGCGCACGCCGAGGAGACGCCCTCGCGGCGTGCCGGCACCCGCAACGAGGGCCTGGGCCTGGGCCTGTACATCGTGCGCGAGATCGTGCGCGCGCACGGCGGCCAGCTGCAGGTGGAGTCGGCCGCGGGCCGCACCTGCTTCAGCATGGTGCTGCCGCGCACGCCGCAGGCCGTGGCCAGCGCGCCGGGGCTGGGCACGGTTCCCTGACGCCCGCGCCGGACCCGGTGCAGGGCCCGGCCCCGGGCCAGTCGGAAGCGTCCTACCGGAGCTTGGCGCCGATCCCGGCCTGCAACGCACGGCGGGCGGCGCAACCTGCCATCCACAGCACGGCAGCCGCACGCGGCGCTGCCGATTCCCGCAACCGCAATGCACAGGAGCGAAGCAAGATGGCATACCGCGATCAACGCCACCACCAGCAGGACGCGTGGCACGACAACAACCGCAACCAGATGGGGCAATACGCCGACCAGCAGCGCCAGTACGGCGGCGAGCGCGACGAGGACAGCCGGCACGACGCGCGCAACTGGGGCGCGCGCCGTGAAGGCAGCGACCTGCGCCGCCACGACCCGGCCCAGGCCAGCTACGGCCGCGCCGGCGCGCCCGACGTCCACGGCCGCCCCAGCGGCGGCTACCAGCGCGACTGGCAGGCCGATCCGGGCTACAACCAGCCGGGCTACATGCGCAACCCGGGCTACCAGGGCTACGGCAGCCGCGACGAGCGCCGCGGCGGCGAGTACGGCGGCTACGGCGGCGGGGACCCGGGCTACCGCAACCAGAGCTACCGCCAGTCCGACCGCGGGGACGACGAGGGCCGTGACTGGAACAGAGGCTACGGCGCCTACGGCAGCGACGAGGACCGCTACGGCCACGAGCGCTTCCAGGGCGGCGGGGGCGGCTACCGCTCCAACACCGGCCCCTACGCCGGCAGCCAGACCTATGGCGGCTATGGCGACCAGCTGGGCTACGGCTCCTACCAGGGCGGCCGCCAGCAGCACCAGGATCCCGACTACCAGCAGTGGCGCGAGCAGCAGCTGCGCAACCTGGACGACGACTACCAGTCCTGGCGCGGCGAGCGCTACAAGAAGTTCTCCGACGAGTTCGACAGCTGGCGCAAGAACCGCCAGGAGGGCGGCCAGAAGAACGACCTGCCGGGCAGCGCGGGCAGCGCCGCGAAGAACACCACCGGCCAGAAGTGAGGCGTGAGGCGGCTGCCGCCGCAGCGAACGAGGGCGCCGCAAGGCGCCCTTTTCGCGTCTACAGCGCCAGCGTGGCCGACAGGCCGACCAGCCAGTTGCGGCCCGGCGCCGGTTCGAAGAAGCGGCTGTTGCCCTCGTTGACGATGACCGAGCCCGCGTAGCGCTTGTCCAGCAGGTTGTCGGCGCGCACGAAGCCCTCCAGCTGCCAGGCGCCCAGCCGCGCGGCATAGCCGGTGTACAGGCCCAGCACGCCGTAGCCGGCGGCCGCGTCGCTGTTGGCGTCGTTGACGACCACGCGGCTCAGCGCGCGCCAGTCGGCGCCGGCGCGCCAGCCCTGGGGCGGCACCCAGCCGGCGCTCGCGTACAGGCTGCTCTTGGCCAGGCCCGGCATGCGCGCGCCGGCGTTGGCGCCGTCGCGGTAGCGTGCATCGAGCCAGGTGGCGGCCACCTGCGTGCGCAGGTGCTGCAGGTGGCGCTGCTCCCAGGCCAGTTCCAGGCCGTTGCGCCGCGTCTTGCCCGCGTTCTGCGCGGTGGAGCGGCCGTTGACGGTGCTGGTCACGATCTCGTCCTCGGTGCCGGTGCGGAACACCGCGGCCGTCCACTCGCCGAAGGCCGCGCTGCGCTGCTTCAGCCCGGCCTCCACGTTCTTGCTGCGGGCCGGATTCAGGCCGAAGTTCAGGCCCGGCTGGCCGTCGGGCCGGTAGGCGATCTCGTAGAGCGTGGGCGTCTCGAAGCCCTTGCCGGCCGAGGCGTAGACGCGCAGGCTCTCGGTGACCGCGAAGCTCGCGCCCAGCACCGGCAGGGTGGCGCCGTAGCGGGCCGCGCCGCTGTCGTCGGGATTGGCGGCTGTGATGTAGCGGTCCTGCGAATCGAAGCGGATGCGGCTGTGGCGCAGGCCCGCGTTCACGGTCCAGCGCTGGGTCACGCGCCAGTCGGCTTGCAGGTACTGGTCGAAGTTGTTGACGCGGTTGCGCTCGTCGCGGCGCAGCGCGCCCTGCACGCCCAGTTCGCTGCCGACGAAGTTGGCGTAGCCGCGCCGGTCCTCGCGCAGGCCGTCGTAGGCCAGGCCCGCGACCACGGTCAGCGGCGCGTCGGCCAGCCGCGTGCGCCAGGTCCAGCGCAGGTCGGCGCCGGCGTAGTCGCGGTCCAGGTCGATCACGCCGCCGGGGTGGCGCGGGTTGTTCTGCGCCGCGACCGGGATGGACTGGAACTGCGTGGTGCCGCGCTGCCCGCCGTACAGCGTGGCCTGCAGCGCATGCGCTTCGCTCAGGTGGTGCTCGTACACGAGGCCGGCCTGGGTCTGGTCCATGTTCTTGCGCGTGTCGAAGCTCAAGGCCGCGGGGTCGACGCCGCGCGGATCGGCCTGCCACTGCGCGCGCGTGAGCCCCAGCGGATCGTCGGCCTTGGGCAGCACCACCCGGTTCGCCACCAGCGTCAGCTTGCCGTCCTCGTGCGGACGCAGCGTGAGCTTGGCGTTGGCCAGCGTGCGCCGCGCCGCGCTGTGTTCGCGGTATCCATCCGTGCTGAAGCGGCTGGCCGAGAGCACGTAGCCCACGCCGCTGTCGTTCGGCCCCGAGTTGCCGCTGACCTTGGCGCCCAGGCGCAGCAGCCCGTCGCTGCCGGCGGCCGTGTCCAGCCGCAGGGTCGGCGCGCCGCGCCCTTCCTCGGTGAACACCTGCAGCACGCCGCCCGAGGAGTTGCCGTACAGCGCCGAGAACGGCCCGCGCAGCACCTCGATGCGCTCGGCCGAGGCCAGGTCCACGTGCGAGAGCTGGCCCTGCCCGTCGGGCTGGGTGGCCGGGATGCCGTCCACGTACAGGCGCAGGCCGCGGATGCCGAAGGTCGCGCGCGTGCCGAAGCCGCGCATGGAGACCTGCACGTCCTGGGCGTAGTTCTGGCGCTCGCGCGCCTGCAGGCCGGGCACGCTGCCCAGGGCCTCGGAGATGTTGACCTGGGCGCGGCCCTGGCGCAGATCCTCGCCGGCCACGCTGCCGATGGAGGCCGGCACGTCCTGCGGGTCGGCTTCGGTGCGCGTGGCCGTGACCACCACCGCGCCCAGCGCCGCCGGCGCCTGGGCTTGCGCGGCCAGCGGCAGCGCGGTGGTGGACCATGCCAGCAAGGGCAGCAGTCGCAAAGCAGGGGTCATGCGATTTGTCTCCGGGGGGCTGAAAGAGGCGGCCATTGTCACCATTTGCAGGCGGGGCTGTAGGACGAGCGCGCGAAGCGCGTGGCGGCACCGCGTCGGCGCCGCCGGCCGGCAGAAATGCGCGCCGCGCGGGGTTATAACCCCCGCCAACACGACGAACCGATGCCGGAGAAACCTTGTCCTCCCACCCGTCCCCGCCCGCCCCCGCCGCCACCGATCCCCTGCTGCAGGTCGGCGTGCCCGGCCTGGACGACGTGCTGGGCGGCGGCCTGACCTCCAACCGGCTGTACCTGCTGGAAGGCACGCCGGGCGCGGGCAAGACCACCATCGCGCTGCAGTTCCTGCTCGAGGGCGTGCGCCGCGGCGAGCCCGTGCTCTACGTCACGCTCTCGGAGACCGCGCGCGAACTGGCCGGCGTGGCGCGGTCGCATGGCTGGGACCTGACCGGCCTGCACATCCGCGAGATGCTGCCCACGCAGGAGACGCTGGAGCCCGACGAGCAATACACCATGTTCCACCCCTCCGAGGTGGAACTCAGCGAGACCACGCTCAAGATCCTCGCCGACGTGGACAGCCTGCGGCCGCTGCGCGTGGTGTTCGACTCGCTGTCGGAGCTGCGGCTCCTGGCCGGCAACTCGCTGCGCTACCGGCGCCAGATCCTCGCGCTCAAGCAGTTCTTCGCGGGCCGCAACTGCACCGTGCTGCTGCTGGACGACATGACGGCCATGGAGCACGACCTGCAGGTGCAGAGCATCTCGCACGCCGTGGTGCGGCTGGAGCAGATGCAACCGGACTACGGCGCCGTGCGGCGCCGGCTCATCGTGACCAAATACCGCGGCCAGGACTACCGCAGCGGCTTTCACGACTACAAGATCGTGCGCGGCGGCCTGCAGGTCTACCCGCGGCTGGTGGCGGCCGAGCATGCCGCCGCGCTCACGCAGACGTGCATGCCCAGCGGCCTGGCCTCGCTCGACGCGCTGCTGGGCGGGGGCCTCGAGCGCGGCACCAGCACGCTGGTCACGGGCGCGCCGGGCACCGGCAAGTCCACGCTGGCCGTGCAGTTCGCGCTGGCGGCGGCGCGGCGCGGCGAGCATGCGGCGCTGTTCCTGTTCGACGAAAGCACCTACACGCTGCGCACCCGCTGCGCCAGCATGGGCCTGGACCTGGCGCCCTTCATCGACTCGGGCCACCTGCGCCTGCGCCAGGTCGACCCGGCCGAACTCTCGCCCGGCGAGTTCGTGCACCTGGTGCGCGAGGCCGTGGGCACGCACGAGGCCCGCGTGCTCGTCATCGACAGCCTGAACGGCTACCTCAACGCGATGCCGGACGAGCGCTTCCTGATCGTGCAGTTGCACGAGCTGCTGACCTACCTGGGCCAGCGCGGCGTGGTCACGCTGCTGATCGGCGCGCAGCAGGGCTTGATCGGCAGCGACATGAATTCGGCGGTCGACGCGAGCTACCTCGCCGACGCCGTGGTGCTGCTGCGCTACTTCGAGCTGGCCGGCGAAGTGCGCCAGGCGATCTCGGTCGTCAAGAAGCGCGGCGGCCGGCACGAGCGCACGATCCGCGACTTCTCGCTGACCTCCACCGGCATCCACATCGGCGAACCGCTGCGCCACTACCGCGGCATCCTGTCGGGCGTGCCGGTGCCCATCGGTTCCGGGCAGGAAGGCGTGTGAGCGAAGACGGCGCCGGGCTGGAGCAGCGCATCCTGCTGCGCGCCGCCACGGCCAAGGACGCGCTGATGACCACCGCCGTGCTCGACCGCGCCGGGGTGCAGGTGCGGGCCTGCCCCACGCTGGCCGTGCTCGTGGACGAACTCGCCCGCGGCGCCGGCGCCATCGTGCTGGCCGAGGAGGCGCTGGCCGAGCCCGCCGCGACGCAGCTCACGCAGGCGCTGCAGGCGCAGCCGAGCTGGTCCGATCTGCCGGTGCTGGTGCTGGCACGCCAGGGCGCCGATTCGCGCACGGTGGTCGAGGCCGTGGACAGCGTGGCCAACGTGACCGTGATCGAACGGCCCGTGCGCGTGGCCGCCTTCGTGAGTGCGGTGCGCACCGCGCTGCGCGCGCGCAAGCGCCAGTACGACCTGCGCGCCACGCTGCAGGGCCTGCACCTGGCGGACCAGCGCAAGACCGAGTTCCTGGCCACGCTGGCGCACGAGCTGCGCAACCCGCTGGCGCCGCTGCAGACCGCGCTGACGCTGCTCAAGCGCAAGCGCCCGGGCCCCGACGAGGCCGAGCGCCACTACGACATGATGCGGCGCCAGATCGACCACATGGTGCGGCTGGTCGACGACCTCATGGAGATCTCGCGCATCACGCGCGGCAAGATCGAGTTGGACGACACCGCCATCGACCTGCAGCAGGTGCTGCACGGCGCCGTGGAATTGAGCCGCCCGCTCCTCGATGCCGCGCAGCACCGGCTCGTGCTGCAGCTGCCCCCCGGCCCGCTGCCCGTGCAGGGCGACAGCGTGCGGCTCACGCAGGTGTTCGCCAACCTGCTCAACAACGCCGCCAAGTACACGCCGGCCGGCGGGCAGGTGGTGCTCAGCGCCCGGGCCGACGCCGGCGAGGCGGTGGTCAGCGTGCGCGACAACGGCATCGGCATCGCGCCCGAGCTGCTGGACACCGTGTTCGACATGTTCGTGCAGGCCAGCGGCGCGTCCAAGGCCGCCCAGGGCGGTCTCGGCATCGGGCTCACGCTGGCGCGCAGCCTGGTCGAACTGCAGGGCGGCCGCATCGCCTCGCACAGCGCCGGGCTGGGCCAGGGCAGCGAGTTCACGGTGCGGCTGCCGCTGCGGGCCGCGCCGGCCGCCGCCGCACCGGCCGGCGACGCCGCGCCGGCAGCCGCCATGCCGGCCGCCGCCGGGCGGACCGTGCTGGTGGTCGACGACAACCGCGATGCCGCCGACAGCCTGGCGGAGTTCCTGGACGCCGCGGGCATGGCCACCGCCGTGGCCTACAGCGGCGCCCAGGCGCTGGAGCTGCTGCCCGGCCTGCGGCCCGAGCTCGCCATCCTGGACATCGGCATGCCCGGCATGGACGGCTACGAGCTGGCGCGCCGCCTGCGCCGCCACCCGGCGGGGCGCGACCTGCTGCTGGTGGCGCTGACCGGCTGGGGCCAGCAGCGCGACCGCGAGGCCACGGCCGCGGCCGGCTTCGACCACCACCTGGTCAAGCCGCTGGACCCGGACGCGCTGGTCGCGCTGCTGGACGGCCTCAATCGCTGAGCAGTTCGCCGACCGGCTGCAGGTCTTCCACGTGGTCGCAGATGGCCTTGATGACCATCATGATCGGGATGCCCAGCAGCAGGCCCGGCACGCCCCAGAGCCAGCCCCAGAAGATCACGCCCACGAACACCGCCACCGGGTTCATGCGGCTGGTGCGGCTGGTCAGCCAGGGCACCAGCAGCTGGCCCACCAGCGTGTGGATGGCCAGCGAGCTGCCGGCGATCAGCAGCGCCATGTGGTAGCTGTCGAACTGCAGCAGCGCCAGCAGGCCGGCGCCCACCATGACCAGCAGCGAGCCCAGGTAGGGGATCAGGTTGGTGACGCCGGCCACGATGCCCCAGACCGCGGCGTTCTCCAGGCCGAAGGCCCAGAACACCAGCCCGGTGGCCAGGCCGACGATGGCGCTCGTGAGGATCTGCACGAGCAGGTAGCGCTCCACGTGGCCGACGATGTCGTCCAGCACCTGCACGGTGATCTTCTTGCGGCTGAAGCTGGCCCCGCTGATGCGCACGAGCTTGCGCCGGAACATGGTGCCCGAGGCCAG
>JASGJO010000002.1:0-124379 GCA_049840715.1 Pseudorhodoferax sp. | reverse complement strand
TGTATGCCCGTTCCTTCGTTCAGTTAGTGCCTGCTAACCGCCATCGGGAAACACGATAGAATCCGAACAGCACCTACTGCGGCTCCTGCCCGTACTCCTGCTGCAGGTGGCGGCCCATGAGCAGGTTGAACTTCTGGTCGGTGCCGCCCAGCTCCAGGTCGGCCTTGAGCGCCACCGAGTCGTAGCCCTGCATGAGCGGGTAGAGGAACTCGTGCACGCTCGATCGGCGTGCCGGCGTGGAAGCGGTCGTGGAAGTCGTTGCGCTCCATCATGCGCGCCACCGTGTACTTGGCCGCCAGCTGGATCAGGCCGCGCGTGCCCAGCGGGTCGCTCCATTCACTGCTGTTGCAACGGATCTCGGTCCTGGCCGGGTCCAGCACGAGGCTGGCCTGCTTGTAGTAGGTCTGCGCGTTGGCCTCGATCTGCTCGCGCGTGAGCGGCGGGCACGTGCTGTTGCGGCCCGAGGGGTCGCCGATCGTGGTCGTGAAGTCGCCGATCAGGAAGATCACGGTGTGGCCCAGATCTTGCAGCTGGCGCATCTTGTTCAGCACCACGGTGTGGCCGATGTGGATGTCCGGCGCGGTCGGGTCCAGGCCCAGCTTGATGCGCAGCGGCTGGCCGCTGGCCTCGGCCTTCTGCAGTTTCCTGATCCAGTCGGCCTGGGGGATGAGTTCGTCGCAGCCCCGCAGCGTCACCGCGAGGGCTTGTTGTACACGATCGCTCAACGTTTGCATGCTTTCGTTACTTTTGTCTACAGTCGTATCCATTAGGGTTATCCATTTGTTGCGGCGGGGTGACGTCGCTATACTGCGCCCGGTTTTTTGGTGCAATTTTAGGTTGCGCTGTAAGACGAAAACCCGATCTCTTGCAATCCGCCGCAGCGGGTTCGCTTCCGTTTCTTCCTTCGTTCAGCGGGACGAGCTTTTGAAAAACGGGCTGGCCGCCGTTCTCGACTCCGTTGTGCCTTTGCTGCAGCGCCACCCTCGACGCCTGACGGCCTTGCTGGCCGCCGTGCTGCTGTGCGGCGGCGGCGGGGCCTTCGCCGTGGCCTCGCTGGGCCCGGACGTGTCCGACATGCCGGTGCGCCAGCTCACGCAGAGCGTCACGCCGCTGGCGCTGGAGACGCAGATCGAGGCGCTGGACCTGCACCGCTTCAACCTCTACCGCCCCGAGACCACGCGCTCCAGCGACACCGCCCGTTCGCTGCTGGACCGCCTGGGCATCGCCGACACGGCCGCCGTCGCCTACCTGAGCCGCGACGCGCGCGTGCGCCAGAACCTGCTGGGCCGCGCCGGCCGCCTGGTCACGGCCGAGGCCGCCGACGACCACAGCCTGCAGCGTCTGAGCATGCGCTGGATCACCAGCGCCGACGCCACCGTGTTCCAGCGCCTCGTGGTCGAGCGCACGCCGCAGGGCTTCACCTCCCGCATCGAGCAGGCGCCGCTCACGGGCGGCAGCCAGCTGGCCAGCGGCGTGATCACCTCCTCGCTGTTCGCCGCGACCGACGAGGCCGGCCTGCCCGAATCAGGTGGCCTCGCAGATCGCCGAGATGTTCTCCGGCGACATCGATTTCCGCAGCGCGCTGCGCCGCGGCGACCGCTTCTCCGTGGTCTACGAGACGCTGGAGGCCGACGGCGAGGTGCTGCGCGCCGGCCGCGTGCTGAGCGCCGAGTTCGCCAACAACGGCAAGGTGTTCCAGTCGATGTGGTTCCAGGAGCCCGGCCAGAAGGGCGGCTACTACGGCATGGACGGCCAGAGCCTGCGCCGTGCCTTCCTGGCCTCGCCGATGGAGTTCTCGCGCGTGACCAGCGGTTTCGCCAACCGCTTCCATCCCATCCTCAAGCAGTGGCGCGCCCATCTGGGCGTGGACTACGGCGCCCCCACCGGCACGGCCGTGCGCACCGTGGGCGATGGCGTGGTCGAGTTCGCCGGCGTGCAGAACGGCTTCGGCAACGTCATTTATGTCAAGCACCGCAACGACATGGTGACGGTTTACGCCCATCTCTCGCGCATCCTCGTCAAGAAGGGCGAGAGCGTGGAGCAGGGCGAACACATCGGCGCCGTCGGCATGACGGGCTGGGCCACCGGCCCGCACCTGCACTTCGAATTCCGCGTGAACGGCGAGCACCAGGATCCCATGGTCATGGCCCGGGAGGCCCAGTCCGGCACCGTGTCGGCCGCGGCCAAGGCCGCGTTCGAGCGCCAGGCTTCCGTCATGCGCCAGCAGCTGGCGACGGCCGGCGCGGTCCAGCAGGCCAGCGCACAGTAAGCACAGGCCGATGGCCGAGCGCTTCGTCGGCCTGATGTCCGGCACCTCGCTGGACGGCGTCGATGGCGTGCTGGCCGAAGACGCGGGCCAGGGCCTGCGCGTGCTGGCCCACGCGGCCGCCCCGTTCGACACCGCGCTGCGCGCCGAACTGCTGGCCTTGAACACCCCCGGCGACAACGAACTGCACCGCGCGGCGCTGGCCGCCAACGGCGTGGCGCGGGCCTATGCCCAGGTCGTGCAGCAGCTGCTGCGGCACACGGGCCTGGCGCCCGCCCAGGTGCGTGCCATCGGTGCCCATGGCCAGACCGTGCGCCACCAGCCCCAGGCCTTCGATGGCGTGGGCTACACGCTGCAGCTGCTCAACCCCGCGCTGCTGGCCGAGCGCAGCGGCATCGCCGTCGTCGCCGACCTGCGCAGCCGCGACCTCGCCGCGGGCGGCCAGGGCGCGCCGCTGGTGCCGGCCTTCCACCAGGCGCAGTTCGGCCAGCCGGATGCCGTGCTCGCCGTGCTGAACCTGGGCGGCATCTCCAACCTGAGCGTGCTGCCGCCGGCGGGCCAGGACGCGGCCGTGCTGGGCTTCGACTGCGGGCCCGGCAATGCGCTGCTCGACCTCTGGTGCCAGCGCCACCGCGGCCAGCCCTACGACGCCGCCGGCGCCTGGGCCGCCAGCGGCCGGGTGCACGCCGGCCTGCTCGCGGCGCTGCGGTCCGAGCCCTTCTTCGCGCAGCCGCCACCCAAGAGCACGGGGCGCGACCTGTTCCATGCGGACTGGCTGGCGGCGCGGCTGGCGCCGTTCCCGGGCCTGGCGCCGGCCGACGTGCAGGCCACGCTGGCCGAACTGACTGCCGGTGTCTGCGTGGATGCCGTGCGCGCCCATGCGCCGACGGCCACGCGGCTGGCGGTCTGCGGCGGCGGCGCCTTCAACGGCGACCTCATGCGCCGGTTGCAGGCCGGCCTGCCGCGCCTGCAGGTGGTCTCGTCCGAGGCCCTGGGCCTGCCGCCGCAGCAGGTCGAGGCGGCGGCCTTCGCCTGGCTGGCCAGCCGCACGCTGCGCGGCCAGACCGGCAGCCTGGCCAGCGTGACGGGTGCGCGCGGCGCACGCGTGCTCGGGGCGGTCTACCCCGCCTGAACCGCCGCGGCGGCGGTGTTTTCCTTGCCGGAACAAAGGCTTTTTTGTAACGGGAGAAAGGCCGGCCGGTTTGGGCCCGTCCCGGGCCGGTGTCATCATCGGGCCATCTTGCCGGCGTCCAGCCGGTTGTTTTTTCGAGAAAGATTCAGGATCGATGTCTTTGCTGGTGTTGGTGCTCGGCCTGTCGGGAATCGCGACCGCGGTGCTGGTCTGGTATGTGCGCTGGCGGCGGGAGCGGCGTGCCGAAGAGGCCCGCTTGTGGCAGCAGCACCGCGAGTGGCAGTCGACGCGCCAGCACGAGCAGTCCTGAAGCCATGCCGCGCCGCCCCTGCGCAGTCCACCGTGGCCGCAGGTGGCTGCTGGCGCTGTGTCTTGGCGCATCGGCTGCATCGGCCGCGGCCGCGCCGTCCTGGCAGGAGCGGCTGACCGCCGCGCTGGCGCGCATCGACGCCGCGCCGGACGGTCCGCGCATCGGCGTCTATGCGCGTGACCTGGCCAGCGGCGCGAGCGCGTCCTTCCACGCCGAGCAATCCTGGTATTTGGCCTCCGCCGTGAAGGTGCCGGTGGCCATCGCCGTGCTGCGCGGCGTCGCGCGCGGCGCCTACCGGCTCGACACGCCCGTCACGCTGCGCGCCGACGACTACGTGGACGGCGCCGGCGCCACCAACCGCCATGCCGTGGGCGCGGCGCTGCCGATCCGCTTTCTGCTCGAGCAGATGATCATCCACAGCGACAACACGGCCAGCGACATGCTGATCGGGCTGGTCGGCCTGGAGCAGGTCAACGCCGTCACGGCCGAGGTGGCGCCCGGCGGCTTCGGCCCGATCACGCGGCTGGCCGAGGTGCGGCGCGCCACCTATGGCCAGCTGGTGCCGGCGGCGCACAGGCTGGCCGGGCGCGAACTGCTGGTGCTGCGCCAGCAGCGCGACGACAGTGCGCGGCTGCAGTACCTCGCGCGCATCGTGCAGGTGCCGGTGCGCGATTTCCGCCTGGCCACGCTGGGTGAGGCCTACGACGCCTACTACGCCACCGGCCTCAATGCCGGCCGGCTCGACGCCTACGGCGAACTGCTGGCCCGGCTGGCCGATGGCCAACTGCTGCCGCCCGCGCAGACGCACTACCTGCTGGGCCTGATGGAGCGCGTGGTGACGGGGCCGCAGCGCATCCGTGCCGGCCTGCCCGCGGACGCGCGCTTCGCCCACAAGACCGGCACCCAGCGCGGCCGCTTCTGCGATGCCGGCATCGTGCAGCCCGCGGGCGGCACGCGGGTGCTCGTGGTGGCCTGCACGCGTGGCGAGCTGTCGCTGGTGCGTGCCGAACGCGCGCTGCGCGAGGTCGGCACGGCGCTGTGCCGCTCCGGCGTGTTGACCCAAGGAGTGCCCGATGCGCCGAGCTGTGCTGTCCGTCCGCCTGCTGTGCCTGCTGCTGGCGGCGCTGATCCCCCTTGAGGCGGCCCGCGCCGACGATTGGCCCGCGCGCCTGCGCGGCGAGATCGAGCGCCTGGACCAGGGCAGCCCCGGCCGGCTGGGCGTGTACGTGAAACGGCTGCGCGACGGCAGCCACTTCGGCCATGGCGCCGACCAGTCCTGGTACCTGGGCTCCACGGCCAAGGTGCCGATCGCCGTGGCCGTGCTGCAGCAGGTCGACGCCGGCCGCCTGCAGCTGGACACCGAAGTGGCCCTGCGCGAGACCGACAAGGTCGATGGTTCCGGCCCGCTGGTCTGGAACGCGGTGGGCCAGTCCTACGGCATCGCCACGCTGCTCGCGCGCATGCTGGGCGACAGCGACAACACGGCGGCCAACATGCTGGTGCGGGTGGTGGGCGTGGAGGCGCTGAACCGCAGCGCGGCCGAAGCCTTCGGCGCGGGCCGGGTCGGCCCCCTGACCGACTTCACCGCGGTGCGCCGCGCGGTCTATGCGCGGCTGCATCCCGATGCCGGCGAACTGGGCCACCGGCAGCTGGTGGAGGTGGCGGCCGCACCCATGCCGCAACGCGCCGAAGCCGTGCGCCGCGCGCTGGAGCTGCCGGCCGGCGCACTGCGCGCCGACATCGACCAGGCCTACGCCGACTACTACGCCGAAGGCCGCAACAGTGCCACGCTGGCCGGCTACGGCGCCATGCTCGAACGCCTGGTGCGCGGCGAACTGCTGTCGCCGGCCAGCACCGAGCGCCTGTTCCAGGCGATGAAGTTCGGGACGCGCGGCAGCTACCGCCTCGAGGCCGGCCTGCCCAAGCGCCTGCGCCTGATCCACAAGACCGGCACCCAGCACCGGCGCGCATGCCACATGGGCGTGGTGCAGCCGCAGGACGGCGGGCGCGATGCCACCGTGATCGCGGTGTGCGCCGCCGAACTCGACGAGCAGCGCGCCGCCGGCCGGCTGTTCGAGGCCGTCGGCCGCGCCATCGCCGGCACCGCTCTGGCCGAGCGGTAGCCACGCAACACCCTTGCAAAAAAAAGCAGGCCGAGGGGCTTGCGCTGCTCCGTTTTGCCGGCAAAATCGCACGACCGTTCGTTTTATTGTCTGCACCATGCCCCGTCCATCCTCCGCTGTTTTGAAGGCCGCGCTCGCCTCGGACAAGGTGCGCGTGCTGCCCAAGGGCCGCCAGACCAAGGCCGTCATCGTCGATGCCGCGCTGAGCCTGGCCTCGCAGATGGGCCTGGAAGGCCTGTCCATCGGCGCCGTCGCGGAACTCACGCAGATGAGCAAGTCCGGCGTGTTCGCGCATTTCGGCTCGCGCGAGGAATTGCAGATCTCCGTCGTGCGCGAGTACTACCAGCGCTTCGAGCAGGAGGTCTTCTTCCCCGCGCTGCAGACCGAACGCGGCCTGCCGCGGCTGCGCGCGCTGTTCGCCAACTGGATGCAGCGCGTGGCCGTGGAGATCCAGTCCGGCTGCATCTTCATCAGCGGCGCGGCCGAGTTCGACGACCGGCCCGGCCCGGTGCGCGATGCGCTGGTCGATTCCGTCAAATCCTGGCTCGGCGCGCTCGACAAGGCCGTGGCCCTGGCCAAGGACCTGGGCGAGCTGCGTGCCGACACGGACGCGCGCCAGATGGCCTTCGAGATCCACGGCCTGATCCTCGCGCTGCACTACGAAGAACGCTTCCTGCAGAACCCCGGCGCCATCCGCCGTGCCGAGGCCGGCTTCGAGCACATCCTGGCGCGCTACGGCAGCCCGGCCGCCGCAGCCCCCGTTTCCCCACCCGCCGCCCGCAAGCGCGCACCCAAGACCAACCGCCCTTCCAGCATCAAGGAGTAACAAAAAAATGCCCAGCTACACGCCCCCCCTGCGCGACATGCAGTTCCTGCTGCACGAAGTGCTGCGCGTCACCGACGAGTTCAAGGCCATGCCGCGCCACGCCGAGGTCGACGCCGACACCATCAACGCGGTGCTGGAAGAGGCCGGCAAGTTCGCCGCCGAGGTGACCTTCCCGCTCAACATCGGCGGCGACACCGAGGGCTGCACGCTGGACCAGGCCACCCACGAGGTCGCCACGCCCAAGGGCTTCAAGGAAGCCTATGCGCAGTTCGTCGAAGGCGGCTGGCCGGCGCTGTCCTGCGACCCGGCCTACGGCGGCCAGGGCCTGCCCTACGTGATGAACCAGTGCCTGTACGAGATGCTCAACAGCGCCAACCAGGCCTGGACCATGTACCCCGGCCTGTCGCACGGCGCCTACGAGGCGCTGGCCGCGCACGGCACCGAGGCGCAGAAGAAGACCTACCTGCCCAAGCTGACCAGCGGCGAATGGACCGGCACCATGTGCCTGACCGAGCCGCACTGCGGCACCGACCTGGGCCTGCTGCGCACCAAGGCCGAGCCGCTGCCCGACGGCACCTACAAGCTCACCGGCAACAAGATCTTCATCTCGGCCGGCGAGCACGGCATGGCCGAGAACATCGTGCACCTGGTGCTGGCCCGCCTGCCCGACGCGCCCAAGGGCAGCAAGGGCATCAGCCTGTTCGTGGTGCCCAAGTTCCACGTCAAGGCCGACGGCTCGCTCGGCGAGCGCAACCCGATCTTCTGCACGGGCCTGGAGCACAAGATGGGCATCCACGGCAACGCCACGGCGCAGATCGCCATCGACGGCGCCATCGGCACCCTGGTCGGCGCGCCCAACAAGGGCCTGGCGGCCATGTTCGTGATGATGAACGCGGCCCGCCTGGGCGTGGGCAACCAGTCGCTGGGACTGACCGAGGTGGCCTACCAGAACGCGCTGGCCTATGCCAAGGACCGCATCCAGATGCGCTCGCTGTCCGGCCCCAAGGCCAAGGACAAGGAGGCCGATCCCATCATCGTGCACCCCGACGTGCGCAAGATGCTGCTGACGGCCAAGGCCTATGCCGAAGGCGGCCGCGCGCTGCAGATGTTCTGCACCGTGCTGCTCGACAAGGCCCACCACCACCCCGACGAGAAGACGCGCAGGAACGCCGACGAACTCGTCGCGCTGCTCACGCCCATCGTCAAGGCCTTCATCACCGACAACGGGCACACCGCGACCAACGCCTGCATGCAGGTCTTCGGCGGCCATGGCTTCATCAAGGAATGGGGCATGGAGCAGTTCGTGCGCGACAACCGCATCAACATGATCTACGAAGGCACGAACACCGTGCAGTCGCTGGACCTGCTGGGCCGCAAGGTGCTGGGCGATCAGGGCGCGGCGCTCAAGAAGTTCGGCAAGCTGGTCGGCGCGCTGGTGGAGGAAGAGGGCGTCAACGAGAAGATGGCCGAGTTCATCAACCCCATCGCCGTGCTGGGCGAGCAACTGACCAAGTTCACGATGGAGGTCGGCTTCAAGGGCCTGCAGAACCCCGACGAGGTCGGCGCCGCGGCGGTGGACTACCTGCGCGTGGCCGGCCACCTGGTGTTCGGCTACTTCTTCGCGCGCATGGCCCAGGCATCGCTGCGGGCCATCGCGGCCGGCAGCACCGACCCGTTCTACACCGCCAAGCTGCAGACCGCGCGCTTCTACTTCGCCAAGCTGTTCCCCGAGACCGCCACGCTGATGCGCACCGCGCGCGCCGGCAGCCGCGTGCTCATGGACACCGACGCGGCCCTGGCATGAAGCTGCTGCCGCTGACCCTGTTGCTGTGCGGCCTGGCCGCGCAGGCGCAGATGACGCCCGTGGGCCGCTGGCAGAGCGTGGACGACAAGACCGGCGAGGCCAAGGCGCAGATGCGGATCGCCGAGCAGGGCGGCCAGCTCAACGGCCGCATCGAGAAGCTGCTGCGCAAGGAGGCCGATCCGCAGGCCCGCTGCACCGAATGCAGCGACGACCGCAAGGACCAGCCCCTGGTGGGCCTGGAGATCATCCGCGGCGCGAAGAAGGCCGAAGGCAAGGATGTGTGGGAGGGCGGCAAGATCCTCGACCCCGAATCCGGCAAGGTCTACACGCTGCGCCTCACGCCCATCGAGGGCGGCGCCAAGCTCGAGGTGCGCGGCTCCATCGGTCCGTTCTGGCGCACCCAGACCTGGCTGCGCCAGCCCTGAAAGAAGGAAAGAACATGTCGAAATTCAGAATCAAGAAAGTCGCCGTGCTGGGCGCCGGCGTCATGGGCGCGCAGATCGCCGCGCATCTGGTGAATGTGCGCGTGCCCGTCGTGCTGTTCGATCTGCCGGCCAAGGAAGGCCCCAAGAACGGCATCGCGCTCAAAGCCATCGAAGGCCTCAAGAAGCTCAAGCCGTCACCGCTCGGCAACGCCGACGAGGCCACGCTGATCCAGCCCGCCAACTACGAGGAGCACCTCGGCCTGCTGGCCGGCTGCGACCTCGTGATCGAGGCGATTGCCGAGCGCATGGATTGGAAGCTGGACCTCTACGCCAGGATCGCGCCGCACCTCGCAGCCCACAGCATCGTCGCGTCCAACACCTCGGGCCTGTCGATCACCAAGATGGGCGAGGCCTTGCCGGCCGCCGTGGCGCCGCGCTTGCGGCATCCACTTCTTCAACCCGCCGCGCTACATGCAGCTGGTGGAGCTGATTCCCACGCCGGCCACCAGCGCGCAGGTGCTCGACGACCTGGAGACCTTCGTCACGAGCACGCTGGGCAAGGGCGTGGTGCGGGCCAAGGACACGCCCAACTTCATCGCCAACCGCATCGGCGTGGCCGGCATGCTGGGCACGATCAAAGAGGTGGAGAACCACGGCCTCACCTACGACGTGGTCGACGACCTCACGGGCAAGAAGCTGGGCCGCGCCTCTTCGGGCACCTTCCGCACGGCCGACGTCGTGGGCCTGGACACCATGGCCCATGTGATCAAGACGCTGCAGGACACCTTGAGCGCCGAGACCGATCCCTTCTACGCGAGCTTCGCGACGCCGCCCGCGCTCAAGGCCTTGCTCGAACTCGGCAACCTGGGCCAGAAGACCAAGGCCGGCTTCTACAAGAAGGTCGGCCGCGACGTGCTGCGCTTCGAACTCGAAAGCCGCGACTACGTGCCGGCCGGCCGCAAGGCCGACGCCGTCTACGAGCGCATGCTCAGGAAGCCCGCCGGCGAGCGCCTGAAGCTGCTGCGCGAGGCCGAGGGCGCCGAAGGCCGCTTCCTGTGGGCCATCCTGCGCAACAGCTTCCACTACGCGGCCGTGCACCTGCAGAGCATTGCCGAAACCGCGCGCGACGTGGACTTCGCGATGCGCTGGGGCTTCGGCATGCGCCAGGGCCCGTTCGAACTCTGGCAGGAGGCCGGCTGGCTGCAGGTCGCCCGATGGGTGCAGGAAGACATCGACGCCGGCAAGGCCTTGTCCAAGGCGCCGCTGCCCCAGTGGGTGTTCGAAGGGCCGGTCGCGCAGGCCGGCGGCGTGCACACCCCCGAAGGCTCGTTCAACCCGGCGACGGGCCGCTTCGAGCCGCTGCGCCGGCTGCCCGTGCATGCGCGCCAGCTGTTCCCCGAAGGCGTGCTCGGCGACGGCGCCCAGGGCTTCGCCCAGGCCGGCACCACGGTGCACGAGGACGCCTCGGTCCGCCTGTGGACGCTGGACGGCGAGGTGCTGATCGCCAGCATCAAGACCAAGATGCACGCCATCAGCCCCGAGGTGGCCGAGGGCCTCATGCAGGCCGTCGAGCTGGCCGAGAAGGACTACCAGGGCCTGGTGGTCTGGTCCGGCGACGAGCCGTTCTCGGCCGGTGCCGACCTGCAGGCCATGCTGCCGGCCTTCATGGCCGTGGGCGTGGCCGCCATCGAGGATGCCGAAGGCTTCCTGCAGCAGACCATGCTGCGCCTGCGCTACGCGGCCGTGCCGGTCGTCTCGGCCGTCCGCGGCCTGGCGCTGGGCGGCGGTTGCGAGCTGGCCATCCACAGCGCGCGCCGCGTCGTGGCCATGGAGAGCTACGTCGGCCTCGTCGAGGTCGGCGTGGGCCTGGTGCCCGGGGCAGGCGGCCTGACCTACATCGCGCGCCGCGCGGCCGAGAACGCCGCCACGTCCACCGACAAGGACCTGCTCAAGTTCGTGAGCGAGGGCTTCACGGCGGCGGCCATGGCCAAGGTCGGCACCAGCGCGCTGGAGAGCCGCAAGCTCGGCTACCTGCTGGAGTCCGACATCGTCGTGCCGCACAAGGACGAGCTGCTGTACGTGGCGCTGGCCGAGGCCAAGGCCATGGCGAATGCCGGCTGGCGGCCGCCGCTCAAGCGCCAGTTCCCGGTGGCCGGCCGCAGCGGCAAGGCCACCATCCTGGGCCAGCTCGTGAACATGCGCGACGGCGGCTTCATCAGCCAGCACGACTTCCACATCGCCGGCCTGATCGCCGGCGTGGTGACGGGCGGCGACGTCGATGCCGGCACGCTGGTCGACGAGGAGTACCTGATGGCGCTGGAGCGCCAGGCCTTCTGCGCGCTGATCGTGCACCCCAAGACGCAGGAACGCATCCTGGGCCTGCTCAACACCGGCAAGCCTTTGCGCAATTGAGGCAACTGAAGGAGAAGAACATGAGCAAACAAGTCCAGGACGCCTACATCGTCGCGGCCACGCGCACGCCCATCGGCCGCTCGCACCGTGGCACGCTGCGCAACCTGCGGCCCGACGAGATGCTGGCCGCCGTGCTGCGCGCCGCCATGGCCCAGGTGCCCGGCCTCGACCCCAAGGCCGTGGAAGACGTGATCTGCGGCTGCGCGATCCCCGAGGCCCAGCAGGGCCTGAACGTGGCGCGCATCGGCGCCGTGCTGGCCGGCCTGCCGCACAGCGTGGGCGGCATCACCGTCAACCGCTTCTGCGCCTCCGGCCTGTCGGCCGTGCAGATGGCGGCCGACCGCATCCGCGTGGGCGAGGCCGATGTCATGATCGCGGCCGGCACCGAGAGCATGAGCATGGTGCCCATGATGGGCAACTCGCCCTCGCTGTCGCCCGTCATCTTCGCCGACACCGACAAGCTCGACGACTACGGCATCGCCTACGGCATGGGCCTCACGGCCGAGAAGGTCGCGCAGCAGTGGAAGGTCTCGCGCGCCGCGCAGGACGCCTTCGCGGTCGAGTCGCACCAGCGCGCGCTCAAGGCCCAGCAGGCCGGCGAGTTCGCGGCCGAGATCACGCCCATCGAGGCGGTTGACCGCACGGCCGACCTGGCGAATGGAACGACCGTCGAAAAGCGCAAGACCCTGTCGCTCGACGAAGGCCCGCGCCCCGACACCAGCCTCGACGGCCTGGCCAGGCTGCGCCCCGTGTTCGCCGCGCGCGGCTCGGTCACGGCCGGCAACAGCTCGCAGACCTCCGACGGCGCCGGCGCCCTGGTCCTCGTGAGCGAGCGCGCGCTGAAGCAGTTCGGCCTGCAGCCGCTGGCGCGCTTCGCCGGCTACGCCAGCCGCGGCGTGCCGCCGCACCTGATGGGCATCGGCCCGATCGAGGCGATCCCGGCCGCGCTGCGCAACGCCGGCCTGCAGCTCTCGGACATCGACTGGATCGAGCTCAACGAGGCCTTCGCCGCCCAATCCCTGGCCGTGATCGGCACGCTGGGCCTGGACCCGGCCAAGGTCAACCCCATGGGCGGCGCGATCGCGCTGGGCCATCCGCTGGGGGCCACGGGCGCTATCCGGTCTGCGACAGTCGTGCACGCGCTGCGGCGCAAGAATCTGAAGTACGGCATGGTCACCATGTGTGTGGGCATGGGGCAAGGCGCTGCCGGCATCTTCGAAAGAGTCTGACACCGATGAGCGAGCATTTCTTCGACCAGGCCGTGGCCCTGGCGCCCGACGGCGAGCACGCCTTCCGCGGCGCCGCGCACCCGGCCTGGGCCAACATGGTCGGCCCCTTCGGCGGCATCACGGCGGCCAGCGCGCTGAACGGCGTGCTGTCGCACCCGCAGCTGCTGGGCACGCCGATCGCGCTGACGGTCAACTACGCGGCCGCGCTGGGCCCGGGCCCGTACCGGCTCGCGGCCGTGCCGGTGCGCACCAACCGCTCGACCCAGCACTGGACCCTGGCGATGACCCAGCCCGGTGCCGACGGCGCCGAGGAGACCGTGCTGACCGCCACGGCCGTGACCGCCGCACGCCGCGAAACCTGGAGCCAGAACGACACCCCGATGCCGGCCGCGCCGCCGCCGCAGGAGGCCGAGCGGCTCACCCCCTTCGGCGTGGAGTGGCTCCGGCGCTACGACATGCGGCCCGTGCACGGCATCGTGCCCGGCACCTGGGACGGCAGCGGCGAACACAGCCTCACGCAACTGTGGGTGCGCGACGAGCCGGGCCGTCCGCTGGATTTCCTCTCGCTGGCCTCGATGGCCGACGTGTTCTACCCCCGCGTCTGGCTGCGCCGCGCCACGCGCGTGCCGGCCGGCACGGTGTCGATCACGACCTACTTCCACGCCGACGCCGCCATGCTGGCGCGCGCGGGCACGGGCTTCCTGTTCGGCCAGGCCCAGGCCCAAGCCTTCCGCAACGGCTTCTTCGACCAGACCGCCCAGCTCTGGAACGATGGCGGGGAGTTGCTGGCCACGTCCCACCAGATCGTCTACTACAAGGAATAAGCCATGAGCGAAGACATCCTGGTCCATGCCGAGGCCGGCGTCACCACCATCACCCTCAACCGCGTCGACAAGAAGAACTCGCTGACGGCCGCGATGTACGCCGCCCTGGCCGATGCGCTGGCCGCGGCCGATGCCGACGCCGCGCAGCGCGCCGTGGTGCTGCAGGGCCACGAGACCATCTTCAGCGCCGGCAACGACATCGGCGACTTCCTCAACGCGCCGCCCTCGGGCGAGAACGCGCCCGTGTTCCGCTTCCTGTACGGCATCGCGGGCTTCTCCAAGCCGCTGCTGGCCTCCGTTTGCGGTCCGGCCGTGGGCGTGGGCACGACCATGCTGTTCCACTGCGACCTGGTCGTGGCCGGCGACAACGCGGCCTTCTCCATGCCCTTCGTGAACCTGGGCCTGGTGCCCGAGGCCGCCTCCAGCCTGCTGGTGCCGCGCATGATGGGCTACCACCGCGCGGCCGAGGCGCTGCTGCTGGGCGAGCCCTTCATGGCCGAGGCCGCGCAGGAGGTGGGCCTGGTCAACCGCGTGGTGCCGCCGTCCGAGGCGAACCGGCTGGCCCAGTCGCTGGCCGCCAAGCTGGCGGCCAAGCCGCTGGCCTCGCTGGTGGCGACCAAGAAACTGCTCAAGCAGGAGCATGCCGCGCAGGTGCACGCGCGCATGGACGAAGAGGGCGCGCTGTTCCGCCGCATGCTGGCCGAGCCGGCCGCGCGCGAGGCCTTCGGCGCCTTCATGGAGCGGCGCAAGCCCGACTTCTCGGGACTTTGACCTCCCCCGTTTGGACTTCGAAGGGCATGTAGAAGTCCGATACCCCCCCAAGGGGGCGCCGCCAGCGGCCTGGCAGAGCCGGTTCCGCGGCGTCTGCTCGCATGGTCTGCTCCGCGGCCTTCCGAACAGCGGCCTGCGTGCCGGCGCCGACGATGAGACACGTCAGGCCGAGGGGGATGCTTCACGCCGCGCGCCGCCGCCATTGCGCGCGCCGGTGCATGGCGATCAGGGCCACGGTGCCACAGCCGCCCAGGTTGAGCAGCGCGATCAGCAGGAACGGCAGGTCGCGCAGCACCAGCAGGCCGTAGGCCGTGGTCGCGACGTTCGAGACCACCCAGGACCACCATGTCAGCAGCGACAGCGAGCGCGCGCCATCGGCGCAGCGCCACACCGTCACGATCTGCGGCACATAGGTGAACACGCGCAGCGCGTTGGACAGCAGGTAGGCCCAGCCGACGGCGGCGAGCGGGCCGTCGGGCATGGCCAGCGACCACGCGGTCATGGGCGGGAGGCTGGCGGCAGGGCCAGGGCGCAAGGCTGCATGGGCGTGTCTCCGGCCGCCACAGGGCGGCGCATGCCCTGACTCTAGGAAGCCGCCGCGGCGGCGGGAATGCCGTCAGTGCGGCAGGCCATCGCGTGTTTGCGCGAGGGGCAGCTCCAGCCGCCAGCCGCAGCCCTGCGCGCGCGCCACGCGCTGCAGCCGCCCACCCAGGCGCGCCGCGCGGGCCTGCATGTTGGCCAGGCCGTGGCCGCTGCCGGGGCTGGCCGGCAGGCCCACGCCGTCGTCGGCCACGTCCAGCTGCAGCAGCCCCTCCTGCCAGGCCAGCGTGACCTCCACGCTGCGCGCGCGGGCATGCTTGAGCACGTTGGTCAGCGCCTCCTGCGCGATGCGCAGCACCTGCAGGGTGTTGTGCGGCGGCAGCGCCAGGGCCTGCTCGGGCAGGGTCTGCCGCCAGTGCGTGGCCAGGCCGGCTTCGCGCAGCCGGGTGTCCCAGCGGAAGCGGAAGTCGGCCCAGGCGGCGGCGAAGTCGCCCTCGTCGGAGCCCAGCGCGTCCAGCGCCACCCGCATCTCGTCGATGGCCGCGCGCAGCACGCCGCTCACCTGCGGCGGCTGCAGCGCACCGCGCTCGGCCCGCAGCAGCGAGGTGAACAGCTGCGCGCCCAGGCCGTCGTGCAGGTCCTGCATGATGCGCTGGCGCTCGTCGGTGGCGGCCTGCTCGCGCTGCAGCGCGGCGATGCGCGCGTAGCTCGCGCCGATCTCGCGCTCGCGTGCGGCGACGCGGGCCTCCAGCGTGCGGTGCGATTCCTCGAGCGCCCGCAGGTTGCGCACGTAGCGCAGCGTGATGAGCCCGCCCATGGTCAGCAGCAGCAGGTTGGCGCCGTAGTGCAGCAGGAAGAAGCGGTGCGCGCTCCAGCGCGGCAGCCAGTGGCTGAACCAGGGCGATTGCAAGGCCATGAAGTGGTCGTGCACGCCCGACAGCAGCGTGAGCACGAAGACCAGCGCGATCAGCGTGCGTTCCATGGAGGGCCGGCGCCAGGCCGCGCGCACGGCCACCAGCACGCCCAGCACGCCGATCGGGATCAGCCCGGCCACCCACCAGCGCGCCACCCATTGCTCGGCCTCGGTGCTGGCGCCGCCCAGCAGGTACACGAGCGGGCCGAGCGCCCACCAGCCCACCAGGCCGCGCACGAGCCAGCGCGGCTGCCAGCGCGCCAGGTGCAGCGCGAACAGGACCAGGAGGACGATGAAGCCGCCGTTGCTGGCGTGGTACACCAGCCGCCAGAGCGGCCAGGCCCAGGCCGGCAGCATGTCGAACACGAAGGTCGTGGTGCGCAGCGCCCAGACCACGCCGACCAGCCCGGCGATGGCGTAGAGCGTCTCCCGCGGCCGGCGCAGCCAGATGTACAGCGCGAACAGCCCGGCCATCAGCGACACGACCACCGTGATGACCGGCACCGTACGCACGAAGAACAGCCGCAGGTCGAACTGCTGCTGCAGCAGGCTCTGCGGCCCCAGCACCAGCCGCGGCAGCATGGCGGCGGCCGGCGCCTGCGAGGCCGCCACGCGCAGCTGCAGCCGGTTGGCGCCGTGCAGCAGCAGGCTGGGCGGCAGCGCCAGCAGGTGCGGGCGTTGCCAGCGCACGCGCGTGCGGGCCGTGGTCTCGGGCACGGCGCCGACCAGCCGGCCGTTGAGCCAGACGCTGCCGCCGCCGTAGAGGTAGGGCAGGTACAGCATCCAGCCGTCCTGCTGCGGATGCTCCGCGGCATCGGGCGGCAGCGTGAAGGCCAGCTGGTACCAGACGGCCGGCGCCGGCTGCGCATCGGGCAGCGCCACGGTCTGCCAGCCTGGGTCGCGCGGGTCCGGCGGCTGCGCGGCGTCGCTGCGCAGCAGCTCGGCCTGCGGCGGCTCCAGCGTCTGCGCCCGCGCCAGGCCGGCCAGCAGCCAGGCCGCCAGCAGCAGCGCGCTACAGCAGGCCCAGCTGCGAAGCTTCATAGACCGCTTCGCCGCGCGAATGCACGGCGAGCTTGCGGTAGATCTTCTTCACGTGGGCGACCACCGTGTGCGGCGAAATCTCCAGCAGCTCGCCGATGGTCTCGAAGGACAGGCCCTTGGCCACCATGCGCAGCAGCTCGGTCTCGCGCGCCGTCAGCGGCGAGGCGGTTTCCAGCGGCATCGGGCGCGAGGCCGTGCCGGCCGGTGCGCCGCTGCGCAGCCGCGACAGGATGCGCCGCGCGATGCTGGGGCTGATCGGCGCGCCGCCGCCGTGCAGCTCGTGCAGCGCGGCCGCGATGCGCTCGGGCGCGGCGTCCTTGAGCAGGTAGCCGGCCGCGCCGGCCTCGATCGCGCCGACCACATGGGCGTCGTCGCCGAACATGGTGACGACCAGCACGTCGCAATCGGGATGGCGCTGCTGCGCATGGGCGATGACCTCGATGCCGCCGATGTCGGGCAGGCCCAGGTCGACCAGCAGCACGTCGGGCCGCTGCCGGTCCAGCAGGGCCTTGGCGGCCTGGCCGTTGGACACCGCGCCGAGCAGGGCCAGGCCGGCGTCGCCGAGCACGGCATCGGCGAAACGCCGCATGAACTCGGGCTCGTCCTCGACGATCAGCACCTCAATGGCCATGCTTCCTCCCTGGGGGGCCGGGCCATTCTGCCAGCGGCCCGTGGCGCCGCCATCGCGCGTAGACGGGATGGCGGCCGGCCGGCCGTCACTGCGGCTGCAGCAGGCCCAGCAGCAAGGGCCTGGCGTACAGCGCCGCCACGTCGCCGGCCGCGGCGGACGGCGACCAGCGGTGCAGTTCCGCCGCCGCGTTGATGCCGCTCAGCGCGATCTGCGCGGCCAGCGACGCGTCCAGCGGCCGCACCGAGCCCTGCACGATGCCTTCGACGACCAGGCTCGTCATGCGCTCGGTCAGGCGGTTGGTCTCGTCGAGGATGCGGGCGCGGTGCTCGGGGTCGGGCAGGGCCGAGATCGCCGTCAGCCGCAGCAGCGGGCCGGCCGGCGAGCGCTGGAACAGCACCAGGCCGCGCGTGGCCATGCACAGCTGGTCCCAGGCCGTGCCGGGCGCGGCCTGGGCCAGGCCCAGCGCCTTGCGCACGATGGCGAAGGTGTGGGTGAAGCACTGCGTGACGAGGTCGTCCTTGGCCTCGTGGCGCGCATAGAAGGCGCCCTTGGTCAGCTGCAGCCGCTCGGAAATGCGCGTGACCGAGGCGCCCTTGTAGCCCAGCTCGTTGATGAGTTCGGTGGCCGAGCGCAGGAAGGAGCCCGGCGCCATGTCGGTCTCGCTGTTGAGCACCCAGGCCTGTTCGGCGCCGCTGTCCTGCCAGGCGGCCGCGGGGCCGGCCGTGCCGCGCAGCGTGATGTCGGCCGCGCGCTCGGCGATGCGGCCGTACTCGTGCGGCTCGTGGCGCAGCACGCTGGTGCGCAGGTTGTTCAGCGTGGACAGCAGCAGGTGGCCGCGCGCGTTGAGCGCCGCGCGCGAGAGCCCGGCCGTCTCCGGCCCGCGCAGCAGGTCGCGCACGCGGCGGAACATCTCGGTGTAGGCCGCGAAGACCTGCTCGACCAGCGGCGGCGGCAGTGCGCGCAGGTCGTGGAACAGGATCAGCGCGGGCTGCGTGCCGGCCTCGATCGCGGCCAGGCGCTGCGCGAGCTGGGCGAACAGCGCCGTCACGCGCGCGGCCACGGTCGGCTGCGCCGCGGCTTGCTCGATGAAGGCGTGGTGGACCTCGATGGCGCGCAGGAAGCAGGCCGTCGCCAGGTCCTCCTTCTTGCGGTAGTAGTAGGTCACGCTGTTCTTGACCAGGCCCACGCTGGCCGCCACGTCGGCCAGCGTGGCGCCCATCACGCCGCGCCGGTTGAACAGCTCGGCGGCGGCCGCCAGCACGGCCTCGCGCTTGTGCGTGAACTTGCGGGTGCGTCCGGCGTCGTCGGGGCGTGGCGTCATGGAGGTCGAAAAGGGCTGCATCCAGCGCTGAGGGAAATACGGCCAATGTCGCGAGCGGGACAAATTTCGAACAGAGGGTATTCCCGGTTCCCGCCACATGCTGGAAGTGATGTCATTGCGTTGCGGCTTTTCGAATCAACGGTTTTGGTGCGCGGCGCTGCGAGGTGCCCTGCTGCCGATTTCCCACAACGGAGACAAGACATGGCCCTGCGAATTTCCCTTCCCGCGGTGCGTGCGTTCGCGCTGTCCGCCACGCTGGCGCTGGCCGGCCCGCTGGCGATGGCCCAGGCCGTCAAGCCCGCCGCCGGCAGCCTGACCATCGCCTTCGCGGCCGAGGCCACCACGCTGGACCCGGTCAAGTACTCGGCCGGCGTGGACACCTACTTCATCGGCCAGATCTTCGAGCAGCTGGTCAAGCCCGACCCGAGCCAGAAGCGCGTGAACTGGCTGGCCGAGTCCTGGGAGGTCACGGAGGTCGGCGGCAAGCCCGTGCTCGACGTGAAGCTGCGCAAGGGCGTGAAGTTCCACAACGGCGACCCGCTGACCGCGCGCGACCTCGAGTTCTCGCAGAAGCGTCTGGCCGACGCGGCGCAGTCGCGCTGGTCGCACCTGCAGGCCGCGGTCGAGCGCTTCGAGGTCGTCGACGACCTGCACTTCAAGATCCACTTCAAGGAAGGCGACGGCTCCTACATCGCCGACAACCTGCAGCTGTGGGCCATGCCCAAGGCCTACTTCGAGAAGGTCGGCGAGGAGGGCTTCGCCAAGGCGCCGGTCGGCACCGGGCCCTGGAAGTTCGTCTCGCGCAGCGTCAAGGAGGAGCTCAAGCTCGAGGCCTTCGACGACTACTGGAACAAGACCGCGCGGCCCACGGTCAAGAACCTCACCATCAAGATCATCCCCGAGGACCTCACGCGCGTGGCCGCCTTCAAGACCGGCGCGGTCGACTGGATCGACGCCGTGCCGCCGGCCATGATCGCCGAGTTCAAGAAGATGCCGGGCGTGCAGACCAGCACCGTGGTCTCGGGCAACAACCTGTTCATCGACTTCTCCGAGCAGATCGCCAACTCGCCCTGGCGCGACGTGCGCGTGCGCCAGGCCGCGGCCCACGCCATCGACGTGGACGCCATCATCAAGGCCGTGCTGTTCGGCCAGGGCGAGCGCTACGTGCAGGTCGGCAAGGGCGGCGCCGGCTACGACCCCAACCTCAAGCCCTATCCCTACGACCCGCGCAAGGCCAGGGAACTGCTGACGCAGGCCGGCTTTCCGCGCGGCTTCGACACCAACTGCTACAACCTGACCACGCCGCGCGAGCCCAACGTCAAGGAGATGGGCGAGGCCGTGTTCGCCTACCTGACGGCGGCCGGCATCCGCTGCAAGGTGCAGGGCCTGGAGTACGGCGCCTGGATCAACCTGGGCCGGCGCGGCCGCAATGGCCCGCCCGAGATGGACGGCGTCATCAGCTGGATGTGGGGCCAGGGCCTGCCCGGCGATCCGGGCACGGCCTGGGCCGGGCACCTGCACAGCTTCGTGGCCGGCAAGGGCTGGGGCAGCTATTCCTACGCCAGCGACCCCGAGCTCGACGCCATGGTCGAGGAAGCCAAGCGCACCATGGACCCGGCCAAGCGCGAAGCCGTGCTGCAGCGCATCGCCAAGCTCAAGCACGAGCGCGTGCTGGGCGGCCTGCCGACCTACCGCCCGCTCGTGACCATGGCCTGGCGCGACAAGGTCGACTACACGCCCTGGCCCTGGCCCGGCTTCTGGCGCAACCTCCAGCAGATCGGGTTGAAGCAGCCCTGATCCGCGAGGCCGCGCAGATGCTGCAATTCCTGCTGAAGCGCTTCGGGCTGGGCCTGGTCAGCATCGTCGGC
This sequence comes from Pseudorhodoferax sp., assembly GCA_049840715.1. Classification (GTDB taxonomy): domain Bacteria; phylum Pseudomonadota; class Gammaproteobacteria; order Burkholderiales; family Burkholderiaceae_C; genus Pseudorhodoferax. The sequence goes on along the minus strand of JASGJO010000002.1, from coordinate 103,943 downwards.
GCGAGCGTGGTGATCTTCATCATCTCGCGCCTGTCGGGCGACCCCATCGTGCTGCTGCTGCCCGTGGACGCGCCGCCCGCCGTGATCGAGGAGATGCGCCGCAGCATGGGGCTGGACCAGCCGCTGTGGCGCCAGTACCTGCTGTTCGCCCAGCATGCGCTGCTCGGCGACTTCGGCAACTCCTACCGCTGGCAGACGCCGGCGCTGACGCTGGTGCTCGAGCGCCTGCCGGCCACCATCCAGCTGGCCTGTGCCGGGCTGCTGTTCAGCATCGCGCTGGCGGTGCCGCTGGGCATCCTGTCGGCCGTGTACCGCGGCACCTGGCTGGACAGCTTCGGCAAGGGCTTCGCGATGCTGGGCCAGTCCATGCCGGGCTTCTGGGTCGGGCTGCTGCTGATCCTGGTGTTCTCGGTGCAGTTGGGCTGGCTGCCCGCGTTCGGCCACGGCACGGCCGCCCACATCCTGATGCCGGCCATCGCGCTGGGCTGGTACCCGGTCGCGGCGCAGACGCGCATCGTGCGCTCGGCCATGCTGGACGTGCTGGACAGCGACTACATCCGCATGGGCCGCGCGCTCGGCACGCCCGAGCGGCTGCTGGTGGCCAAGTACGCGTTCCGCAACGCCGCCATCCCGCTCGTGACCATGCTGGGCGTGTACTTCGCGGCCATGCTGGGCGGCGCCTTCGTGGTCGAGGTGGTGTTCGCCTGGCCGGGCCTGGGCCGCACCGTGGTCGAGGCCGTGTTCGCGCGCGACTTCCCGGTGGTGCAGGCCGGCGTGCTGTTCACTTCGGTGCTGTTCGTGGCGGCCAACCTGCTGGTCGACCTGAGCTACGGCGTCATCGACCCGAGGATCCGCCATGCCGGCTGACGCCACGCTCCCTGCCGCGGCATCCGCGCCGCATGTGCCGCGCGCCGGCTGGCTGCGCCGCCTGCGCGGCCGCGGCATCCCCTGGCTGTCGCTGGGCCTGCTGTTGCTGCTGGCCGTCGCCGCCATCGGCGGCGAGGCGCTGGCGCCCTGGGACCCGAACGCGCTGGACCTGGCCAACGTCTTCAAGCCGCCGGCCTGGCATGCCGAGGGCAGCGCCGCGCACTGGCTCGGCACCGACAACCTGGGCCGCGACATCGCCAGCCGCATCATCGCGGGCGCCCGCGTGTCGGTGACGGTGGCGCTGTACGTGATCGTGCTGTCGGGCGGCATCGGCGCGCTGATCGGCCTGGTGGCCGGCTACTTCGGCGGCTGGGTCGACGCGGTGCTGATGCGCCTGGCCGACATCCAGATGTCCATCCCCTCGCTGGCGCTGGCGCTGGTCGTGGCCGTGGTGCTGGACCCGAGCTTCTCCACCGTGGTGGTGGTGATCGTGATCACCTACTGGACCTGGTACGCCCGCATCATCCGCAGCGAGGTGCTCTCGCTCAAGGAGCGCGACTACGTGGCGCTGGCCCGCGTGGCCGGCTGCAGCAACGCCACCATCCTGCGCCGCCACCTGCTGCCCAACGTGTCGAACACGCTGCTGGTGCTGGCCACGCTGCAGGTCGGCCAGGTCATCGTGTTCGAGGCCTCGCTGAGCTTCCTGGGCCTCGGGATCCAGCAGCCCGACGTGTCCTGGGGCCTGATGCTGGCCGATGCGCGCAACTACATGACCAACGCCTGGTGGCTCATCACCTTGCCCGGCGTGGCCATCATGCTGACCTGCCTGGCCTCCAACCTGGTGGGCGACTGGCTGCGCGACACGCTGGACCCGCGGAGGAAACAACGCTGATGGATGCCGCTACCGTCTCCTCCGATGCCGCTGCGCCGGCCAGGCCGCCGCTGCTGCGCATCCGCGACCTGCAGACCCACATCGACGTGCGCCAGGGCACGGTGCGCGCCGTCGACGGCGTGAACCTGGACATCGCCGAGCGCGAGGCCCTGGGCGTGGTCGGCGAATCGGGCTCGGGCAAGACCATGACCGGCCTGTCCATCCTGAAGCTGCTGCCGCGCCCGGGCGGGCGCATCGCGGGCGGCCGCATCGAGCTGGACGGCACCGACCTCGTCGGCGTGCCCGAGCGCGAGATGGCGCGCAACTGGCGCGGCCGGCGCGTGTCCATGGTCTCGCAGGACCCGCTGACCTCGCTGAACCCCGTCTACTCCATCGGCGACCAGGTCGGCGGCCCGTTCCGCTACCACGGCCTGGCCGGCTCGCGCGCCGAGGCGCGCAGCGCCGCCATCGAGGTGCTGGGCCGCGTGCGCATCCCTTCGCCCGAGAAGCGGCTGGACGACTACCCGCACCAGTTCAGCGGCGGCATGCGCCAGCGCGTGGTGGCGGCCATGGCCATCGCCTGCCAGCCGCGGCTGCTGATCGCCGACGAGCCCACCAGCGCGCTCGACGTGACCATCCAGGTGCAGATGATCGACCTGCTCAAGCGCATCCAGCAGGACACCGGCGTGGGCATCCTCATGATCACGCACGACATGGGCGTGGCCGCCTCCATGTGCGACCGCATCGCCGTGATGTACGCCGGCCGCGTGGTCGAGTCCGGCCCGGTGCGCCGCATCTACCACGCGCCGGCCCATCCCTACACGCAGGCGCTGCTGGCCTCGATCCCGCGGCTGGGCCAGACCCGTGCGCGGCTGGAGGCCATCGGCGGGCAGCCGCCCAGCCTGCTGAACCCGCCGCGTGGCTGCCGCTTCGCCGCGCGCTGCCCGCAGCGCATGGCGCGCTGCGAGGAAGCCTATCCCCCCGAGTTCGCCACCGCCAGCGGCCACCGCGTCGCCTGCTGGCTGCACGAGGGAGCGCCGCATGCCGCCTGAAACGCCCGCGACGCCACTGCTCGAGGTGCAGGGCCTGCAGAAGCACTTCAAGGTGCGGCACTCGCGCCACCCGGTCAAGGCCGTCGAACAGCTGAGCTTCGCCGTGCCGGCCGGCAGCAGCTTCGCCATCGTCGGCGAATCGGGCTGCGGCAAGACCACCTGCGCCAAGCTGATCCTGGGGCTGGAGCAGCCCAGCGCCGGCAGCATCCGTTTCGACGGCCGCGACGTCGCCACGCTGGCCGGGGCCGACAGGCGCGCCTGGCGGCGCCAGGTGCAGGCCGTGTTCCAGGACCCCTACGCCTCGCTGAACCCGCGCCTGCGCGTGGCCACCATCGTCGCCGAGCCCATCCTCGCGCACGAGACGCCCTCGCGCGCCGAACTGGACCGGCGCATCGCCGAACTGCTGGACGTGGTGGGCCTGCCGGCGGATGCGGCGCGGCGCTACCCGCACGAGTTCAGCGGCGGCCAGCGCCAGCGCGTGGCGATCGCGCGGGCGCTGGCGTTGCGGCCGCGGCTGCTGGTGCTGGACGAGCCGACCTCGGCGCTGGACGTGTCGATCCGCGCGCAGATCCTGAACCTGCTGTCCGACATCCAGCAGCAGTACGGGCTGACCTACCTGCTGATCGCGCACGACCTCGCGCTGGTCGAGCACTTCGCCGACGCGGTCGGCGTGATGTACCTGGGCGACATGGTCGAGCAGGGGCCGACGGCCCAGGTCTTCGGCGCGCCGCGCCATCCCTACACGCGTGCGCTGCTGGGCTCGGTGCTGCGGCCCGACCCCGACGTGCCGCTGCCCGTGGGCATGATCCGCGGCGAGATCGGCAGCGCGCTGGCGCCGCCGCCGGGCTGCAAGTTCCACCCGCGCTGCCCGCAGGCCATCGCCGTCTGCCGCAGCGACAAGCCGCAGCCGACCGCGTTCTCGCCGCAGCACCGGGCCGCCTGCCATGTCGAGGCCGCGCGCGCCGCAGCCGCGCCCGCCACCCCCTTCTTGGAGACCGCACTGCCATGAACCAGGACGAGTACCTGCGCGAGCTCGCGCAACTGCAGCAGCGCCACTGGCCCGCCGACATCCCGCGTGCGCCGGCCTACCGCTTCGGCGAGGTGCCGATGACCGACTACCTGCGCCACTGGGCCGCGCTGCAGCCCGACAAGCCGGCCTTCGTCTACTACGGCGCCGAACTGAGCTACCGCGCGCTGGACCGGCAAAGCGATGCATTGGCCGCGCTGCTGGCCCGCCACGGCGTGCGCCAGGGCGAGCGCGTGGCCGTGTTCCTGGGCAACTGCCCGCAGTTCGTGGTTGCCTTCTACGCCATCCTCAAGCTCGGCGCCGTGCACGTGCCCGTGAACCCCTTGTTCAAGGAGGCCGAACTGGTCTACGAGCTCCAGGACACGGGTGCCCAGGTCGCCATCGTGCAGGACCAGCTGATGCCGCTGGTCCACGCCGTGCGGGACCGCGCGCCGCTCGCCACCGTCTTCACCACCAGCTTCGCCGACGCGCTGCCGGAGCAGCCCACCATCCCGGTGCCCGAGTCGATCCGCCAGCCCAAGATCGAATGCCCCGGCACCATCGACCTGCTGCGTGCGCTGGCCCAGGCGCAGGCCGAGGGGCTGGCCTGCCCGCCCGTGCAGGTCGGCCTGGACGACGTCGCCGCGCTCAACTACACGGGCGGCACCACCGGCATGCCCAAGGGCTGCGTGCACACCCAGCGCAACATGCTCTACACGGCGGCCACCACCTGCACCGTGGGCTCGCCCGGTTCGCCGGACGACATCAGCATCAACTTCTTCCCGGTGTTCTGGATCGCGGGCGAGGACTTCGCGCTGCTCTTTCCCGTCTTCAGCGGCAGCACCTGCGTGCTGCTGGCGCGCTGGGACCCGGTGGGCTTCATGGCCGCCGTGCAGCACTACAAGGTCAACGTCGCCGGCCTGCTGGTGGACAACGCGGTCGAGCTGCTGGAGCACCCGCAGGCCGCGCAGCACGACCTGCGCTCGCTGCAGCGCGTGCGCGTGTCCTCCTTCGTCAAGAAGCTCAACATCGACTACCGGCGCCGCTGGCAGGCGCTGACCGGCACCGTCATGGCCGAGGCCGCCTGGGGCATGACCGAGACCCACACCTGCGACACCTTCACCACCGGCATGCAGGGCGAGGACTTTGACCTCAAGGCCCAGCCCGTGTTCGTGGGCCTGCCCATGCCGGGCACCGAGTTCAAGATCTGCGACTTCGACACCGGCGCGCTCAAGCCCCTGGGCGAGGAGGGAGAGATCTGCTGCCGCTCGCCCTCGCTGCTCAAGGGCTACTGGAACAAGCCCGAGGCCAGCGCGCAGGCGCTGCGCGACGGCTGGCTGCACACGGGCGACATCGGCGTCCTCGACGCCATGGGCTACCTGCACTTCCTGGGCCGGCGCAAGGAGATGCTCAAGGTCAAGGGCATGAGCGTGTTCCCGGCCGAGATCGAGGCGCTGCTGGGCCAGAACCCGGCCATCCTGGGCTCGGGCGTGGTCGGCCGCGCCGATGCCGAGCGCGGCCAGGTGCCCGTGGCCTTCGTCCGCGTGGACCCGGCGCGCCGCGCCGAGGTCGACGAGCAGCAGCTCATCGCCTGGTGCCGGCGCAACATGGCCGGCTACAAGGTGCCCGAGATCCGTTTCGTCGACGCGCTTCCGATGACCGCCACAGGCAAGGTCAAGAAGGAAGAACTGGCCAAGCTGCTATGACATCCGGCTCCACATCCGCCTCCATCCTGATCGCCAACCGCGGCGAGATCGCCATCCGCATCGCGCGTGCCTGCGCCGACCTGGGCCTGCGCAGCGTGGCCGTGCACCCGGCCGACGATGCGCGCTCGCTGCACGTGCTGCGCGCCGATGCGGCGCAGCTGCTGCCCGGCCGCGGCGCCGCGGCCTACCTCGACGTGGCGCAGATCGTCGCCGCGGCGCAGGCCGCCGGCTGCGGCGCCGTGCACCCGGGCTACGGCTTCCTGAGCGAGAGCGATGCGCTGGCCGACGCCTGCGCCGCGGCCGGCCTGGTCTTCATCGGCCCTTCGGCCGAGGTGCTGCGCCTGTTCGGCGACAAGGCCCGCGCACGCCGCGCCGCGACCGAGCAGGACGTGCCCGTGCTGGCCGGCACCCCCGGCGCCGTGGACGTGGCCGGCGCCCAGGCCTTCTTCGCCACGCTGAACGGCGGCGGCATGCTGCTCAAGGCCATCGCGGGCGGCGGCGGGCGCGGCATGCGCGTCGTGCAGCGCGCGGAGGACATCGCCGAGGCCCATGCCCGCGCCAGCGCCGAGGCGCTGTCCGCCTTCGGCCGCGGCGAGGTCTACTGCGAGGAACTGATCGCGGACGCGCGCCACATCGAGATCCAGGTGCTGGGCGACGGCACGGGCGAGGTCGTGCAGTTCGGCGAGCGCGAATGCAGCCTGCAGCGGCGGCACCAGAAGATCGTCGAGATCGCGCCCAGCCCCACGCTGGGCGGCGCGCTGCGCGCGCGCATCGCCGAGGCCGCGCTGGCCATGGCGCGCGCCGCGCAGTACCGCGGCCTCGGCACCTTCGAATTCCTGGTCGACCGCGGCCGGCCGGACCGCTTCGTGTTCATCGAAGCCAACCCGCGCCTGCAGGTGGAGCACACGGTCACCGAGGCGGTCTACGGCGTGGACCTGGTGCAGGCGCAGATCCGCGTGACCCTGGGCGCCACGCTGGCCGAACTGGGCCTGCGCCAGGCCGACATCCCGGTGCCGCGCGGCCATGCGGTCCAGCTGCGCGTGAACATGGAGAGCATGCAGCCGGACGGCAGCGCCATGCCGGCCGCCGGCCTGCTGACGGCCTACGAGCCGCCGTCCGGGCCCGGCGTGCGCGTGGACGGCTTCGGCTATGCCGGCTACCGCACCAGCAGCAACTACGACGCGCTGCTGGCCAAGCTGATCGTGCATGCGCCCGGCGCCTATGCCGAGGCCGTGGCGCGCGCACGGCGCGCTCTGGCCGAGACGCGCATCGAAGGCGTGGCGACCAACCTGGGCTTCCTGGCCGCCACGCTGGCCCACCCCGAGGTGCAGGCCAACGAGGTCTCCACGCGCTGGCTGGACGCGCACATGGCCGAGCTGCTGGCCAGCGAGGCCGCCGCGCCCGCGGCCGCGGGCTTCTTTGGCAGCGACGCCGCCAGCGCCGCGCCGGCCGTCGCCGCGGCGGCGCCCGCCGGCACCGTGGCCCTGGTCGCGCCCATGCAGGCCAGCGTGGTCGCCATCGACGTGCGCGAGGGCGATGCGGTGCGCGCCGGCCAGCAGGTGGCCGTGCTCGAGGCCATGAAGATGCAGCACGTGGTCACGGCCGAGCAGCACGGCACCGTGCGCGGCCTGGCCACGGCCGTGGGCGAGGTGCTGCTGCAGGGCCAGGCCATCGCCTTCATCGAGCCCGGCGAGGGCGAGGCCCAGGCCGATGCGCACGAGGAGGCTGTCGACCTGGACCGCATCCGCCCCGACCTCGCCGAATCGGTCGAACGCCACCGCCTGACGGCGGACGCGGCCCGGCCCGAGGCCGTGCGCAAGCGCCACGCCCAGGGCGGGCGCACCGCGCGCGAGAACATCGACGACCTCGTGGACGCCGGCAGCTTCACCGAGTACGGCGCGCTGGCCTTCGCCGCGCAGCGCAGCCGCCACCCGGTCGAACAGCTGCAGCGCACGACCCCGGCCGACGGCCTGATCGGCGGGCTGGCCACCGTGAACGCGGCCGACTTCGGCGCCGAGCGCGCCAGGACCGTGGTCGTCTCCTACGACTACACGGTGCTGGCCGGCACCCAGGGCTCGTTCAACCACAAGAAGCAGGACCGGCTCTACAAGCTGGCCGCCGACATCGAGCGCCCGCTGGTGCTGTTTGCCGAGGGCGGCGGCGGGCGGCCCGGCGACACCGACAAGGCCTTGTTCAAGGTGGCGAGCCTGGACATCCCGACCTTCAAGGCCTTCGCCCACCTCTCGGGCCTGGTGCCCGTGGTCGGCGTGGTGCATGGCCGCTGCTTCGCGGGCAACGCGGCGCTGCTGGGCTGCTGCGACGTGATCATCTCCACGCGCGGCGCCAACATCGGCATGGGCGGGCCGGCCATGATCGAGGGCGGCGGCCTGGGCGTCTACACGCCCGAGCAGATCGGCCCGGCGGACGTGCAGAGCGCCAACGGCGTGATCGACGTGCTGGTCGACGACGAGGCGGCCGCCACCGCCGCCGCGCGCCGGTACCTCGCGTACTTCCAGGGCACGGTGGCCGCCTGGCAATGCGCCGACCAGCGCGAACTGCGCCGCGCCATCCCCGAGAACCGGCTGCGCGTGTACGACGTGCGCAAGGTCATCGACCTGCTGGCCGACACCGGCTCGGTGCTGGAGCTGCGGCGCGGCTTCGGCCTGGCGATGGTCACGGCGCTGGCGCGCATCGAGGGCCGGCCCGTGGGGCTGATCGCCAACAACCCCATGCACCTGGGCGGCGCGATCGACGCCGACGCGGCCGACAAGGCGGCCCGCTTCATCCAGCTCTGCGACGCGCACGGCCTGCCCATCGTCTCGCTGTGCGACACGCCGGGCTTCATGGTCGGCCCCGAGGCGGAGAAGACGGCACAGGTGCGGCGCGTGTCGCGCATGTTCGTGGGCACCGCCTCGCTGAGCGTGCCGCTGGTCATGGTGGTGCTGCGCAAGGGCTACGGCCTGGGCGCGCTGGCCATGGCCGGCGGCGACTTCCAGGACACGGTGTTCACGGTGTCCTGGCCCACGGGCGAGTTCGGCGGCATGGGCCTGGAGGGCGCGGTGCGCCTGGCCTACCGCAAGGAGCTGGCCGCCATCGAAGACCCCAAGGCACAGCAGGCCGAGTTCGAGCGCCGCGTGGCCCAGATGTACGAGCACGGCAAGGCGCTGAGCATGGCCTCGGTCGTGGAGATCGACGACGTGATCGACCCGGCCGACACGCGGCGCTGGATCGCGGGCGGCCTGCAGTCGGCCGCGCGCGAGCGGCCCGCCCGCAGCGGCCGCCGGCGCACCCACATCGAGACCTGGTGAACCCCATGCGCGACACGACCGACACGACCGAAGAAACCGCCTACCTGGCCCGGCTGGCCGCCCTGCATGCAAAGAACTGGCCGGCCGGCGTGCCGCGCGAGGTCCACTACCCGCTGGGCCGGCAGCCCGTGTCCGACTACCTGCGCGAGCGCGCGCGGCGGCAGCCCGACAAGCCCGTCATCGTCTTCTACGGCCGCGAACTCGGCTTCGGCGAACTCGACGCGCTGAGCGAGCGCTTCGCCGCGCTGCTGGCCGCGCGCGGCGTGCGGCGCGGCGACCGCGTGGCGGTGTTCATGCCGAACTGCCCGCAGTTCCTGGTCGCGTTCTACGGCATCCTGAAGCTGGGCGCCGTGCACGTGCCGGTGAACCCCTTGTTCAAGGCGGAGGAGGTGCTCTACGAGCTGCGCGACAGCGGCGCCGAGGTGATGCTGGCGCTGGACCAGCTCATGGACGTGGCCCGCGCCGCGCGCGAACAGGGCGCGCTGCGCCACCTGTTCGTGACCAGCTTCGCCGACATGCGGCCGGAGCAGCCCACGCTGCCGCTGCCCGCGGCCGTGGCGGCCGCGCGCATCGCCTGCCCCGACGCCGAGGACCTGCTGCCCGCGCTGGCCGCCACCGCGCCCATCGCGCTGCCGCCGCCGGGCCTGGACGACGTGGCCGCGCTCAACTACACGGGCGGCACCACCGGCCTGCCCAAGGGCTGCGTGCACACCCAGGCCGACATGCTCTACACCGCAGCCGCCACGCACGGCATCTCGGTCGACCTGCGCGAGGACGACGTGGGCATCGGCATCAACCCGGCGTTCTGGATCGCGGGCGAGAACGCGCTGCTGATCCAGCCCGTGTTCAGCGGCGTGACCATGGTGATGCTGGCGCGCTGGGACCCGGTGGCCTGGATGATGGCCGTGCAGCGCTACCGCGTGAGCTTCGCCGGCCTGGTGCTGGATTCGGCCGTGGAGGTCATGGAGCACCCGGACGTGGCGCGCTACGACCTGCGTTCGCTGCGCAGCATGCGCGTGTCCTCCTTCGTCAAGAAGCTGGGCATCGGCTACCGCGAACGCTGGCATGCGCTGACCGGCACCACCATGATCGAGGCGGCCTGGGGCATGACGGAGACGCACACCAACGACAGCTTCACGCGCGGCATGCAGGAGGGCGACTTCGACCTGCATGCGCGGCCCATCTTCGTCGGGCTGCCGATGCCGGGCACCGCGTTCAAGGTCTGCGACTTCGACACCGGCGCGCTGCTGCCGCTGGGCAGCGAGGGCGAGCTGTGCTGCCGCACGCCCTCGCTGCTCAAGGGCTACTGGAACAAGCCCGAGGCCAACGCGCAGACGCTGCGCGACGGCTGGCTGCACACGGGCGACATCGCCATGCTCGACGAGGAGGGCTACCTGCACTTCCTGGGCCGGCGCAAGGAGATGCTCAAGGTCAAGGGCATGAGCGTGTTCCCGGCCGAGCTCGAGGCGCTGCTGGGCATGCACCCGGCCGTGCTGGGCTCGGGCGTGGTCGGCCGCGCGGACGCCGACCGGGGCGAGGTGCCGGTGGCCTTCGTGCGGCTCGACCCGGCGCAGGCGGCGGGCCTCACGGCCGAGGCCTTGCAGGACTGGTGCCACGCGCGCATGGCCAGCTACAAGGTGCCCGAGATCCGGCTGGTGGAGCGGCTCGTGACGAGCGCGACCGGCAAGGTGCTCAAGAACGAACTGACGGCGCTGCTGGCGCGGGAGCGCGGCGCCGCGCCCTGACGCGGCTCACTGCCAGCCGAAGACCTCGCTGGCCGCCAGGGTCTCCGGCAGGATGTAGACCACGCTGCGGCCCTGGCCCAGCAGCGGCGCCACCTGCTGTTCGTAGAAGGCCACGGGCACCACCACGCAGCCCAGCGAGATCCGGTTGTCGGCCGGCGTGGCCGAGCGCAGGCGCCCGGCGCGGCGTTCGGCCGCCGGGCCGGGGCGCAGCCGGTGGATGGCCAGCGCGGCACCGTAGTCGACCCAGACCACGGGCTCGCCCTGCAGGTTGCGGCCGGGCTGGGCCACATAGCGGCCGGCCGGCGTGGTGCGCTCGTGGAAGGCCAGGGTCGACAGGTCGCGCTGGTTCAGGCCGGGCGCGCCGCGGTCGCCGGGCGCCGCGCCCAGCAGCGCCGGCGAGGCCGCGCGCAACTGCCCGTCCGCGCCGAACAGGTAGAGCATGGCGGCCTTCTTGTCGACCAGCGCGTAGGGCAGGCCGGCGTTGTCGTTCGACTGCTGCACCCAGCCGGCCAGCTGGCGTGCGTCGTCGGAGAAGCGGGCCGGCGCGGCATGCGCAGAGCACGCCAGGGCGAAAAGAATGGTGCAGCGCAGCAGGACATGTCGCATCGCGCCGCATGCTAGCGGCGTAGGAGGGCGCCCACAAGCGCAGCGGCGTCCGTCCTACAGAAGCCGCACGATGGGTGGCGGCAACGCGCCGATCAGCGGAGGGCCGCGTGCCGCTCGCCGGGGTCGTACAGCCCGGCGAAGACCTGCTGCAGCGGCAACTGCTCGGGCAGCACGTAGACGACGCCGCGGCTGTGCTGGAACACGGGCCAGAGCTCGTTCTCGAAGAAGGCCACGGGCATGTTGATGCAGCCGTAGGAGATGCGGTTGTCTTCCACACCGGGCGAGGCCAGGCGTTCGAGCCGGCGTTCGCGCGGGTCGGTGGCGCGCACGCGGTGCATGGAGACGGCGGCCGCGTAGTCGACCCAGACCACGTCCTCGGGCGTGGTGTTGCGCCCGGCCTGGGCCACGAAGCGGCCGGCCGGCGTGGTGCGCTCCTCGGGCAGCACGGCATGGATGGGCTTGCCGCCCACGCCTTCCACGGTGTGGTCGCCGGGCGCCGAGCCCAGCAGCACGGGCGTGGCGGCGCGCAGGCTGCCATCGGGTCGGAACAGGAAGACCTTGGCGTTGCGCTTGTCCAGGATCACGAAGTGCAGGCCCTGGTGGTCGCCGGAATCGGTCACCCAGTCGGCCACGCGGCGCACGGCGTCGGAGGCTTCCTCGCCGCGCAGGTCGGCCAGGCGCGGCGCCCGGGGGGCAGGCGCGTCGAGGGTGGTGGGGGTGGGGGTGTTGGGAGCGATGGCGGCCGCCGCCATCTGGCGCATGCCGGCCGGGGGCAGCACCAATGCCAGCACGGCGCATCCCAGCAGCAGGCCGTATTTCAGGCCTGCCAGCGCATCGTCGCGCTGCGGGGGGCGTTCGGCCGGCATGGCGGGCGAGGCGCGCCGATCAGTTGCGGTCGGCCTGCGGCGGCAGCGGCTGCTGCGTGCCCATGTCGGGGCTGGCCTGGGTTTGCGGCGGCGTGCCCTGGGGCATCTGCGTGGTGGCGTTGTTCATGTTGCTGTTGTTGTTGGGCGTGCCGTCGACCGAGCCCATCTGCGCCTGCTGCGGCGTCTGGTAGGTGCCTCCGCTGGTCTGGGCATAGGCCAGGCCGATGGCGCCGACCAGCGAGGCGGCGGCGACGAGGGAGGTCATGGTGGTGGATGCTTTCATGCTTGGCTCCTGTTGCGGTGGATGGAAGGCCGGCGGGGCGCCGGCTGTGGTCCAGCTTAGGGAGCGGGCCAGGCCGCAGCGTCGGTCCTGCACGACGGCCGGCGTAGGACAGCGCGGCCTGCGGCCTGGCGTCCGCGCGCCGTCGGCCTGCAGGGCCGCCTGTAGGACGTCCGCGCCACGGCTGCGGGTGTTGGACGCCTGGAGGCCATTGCGCACAATGGCCCGTTCCTTCGGAGTCCGTCCATGTCCGTTCCCGTTCACGACCTGGCCGTCTGCATCGGCCGCTTCCAGCCCTTCCACCTGGGCCACCGCGCCGTGCTGCTGCAGGCCCTGGCGCAGGCGCGCCGCTGCCTGGTGTTGCTGGGGTCGGCGCACCAGGCGCGCACGCCGTTCCAGCCCTGGACCTGGCAGGAGCGCGCCGAGATGCTGCGCCAGGCCCTGCCCGAGGAACTGCGCGAGCGCGTGGACGTGCAGCCGCTGCGCGACCACCACGACGAGCAGCGCTGGGCCGACAGCGTGCGCGCGCTGGTGGCAGCAAGCCTGCCCCAGGGCGGCCGCGTGCTGCTGGCCGGGCATTTCAAGGACGCCAGCAGCGCCTGGGTGCGCGACTTTCCGCAGTGGAAGCTGTGGGCCGTGCCGGGTTTCGGCGCCTACGACGCGCGCACCGTGCGCGATGCCTTGCTCGGCGCCGGCCCTGGCGGTGCCCAGGCCGCGCTGCTGCGCATGGCGCCGCTGCTGCACGCCAACACCCAGGAGTTCCTGCGCGACTGGCTGGACCAGGGCCACCTGTCCGCGCTCGCCGCCGAATGGCAGGCGCTGGCGCGCGGGCGTGCCGAATGGGCGCGCTCGCCCTATCCGCCGGTGTTCGTGACGGTGGACGCGGTGATCCGCTGCCAGGCCCGCGTGCTGCTGATCCGGCGCGGCCAGGCGCCGGGCCTGGGCCTGTTGGCCGTGCCGGGCGGCTTCCTCGAGCAGCGCGACACGGTCTACCAGTCGGCCGTGCGCGAGCTCGAGGAAGAGACCGGCCTGGCCATGCTGGAGCCCGCGCTGCGCCAGTGCCTCCAGGCCGTCGCGGTGTTCGACCGGCCCGACCGGAGCCAGCGCGGCCGCGTGGTCACGCACGCGCACTACTTTGACCTGGGCGAGCGCGCGCTGCCGCCGGTGCAGGCCGGCGACGACGCGCGCGACGCGCAATGGGTGCCGATCGCCCAGCTCGCGGAACTGGAGCCGCAGTTCCACGACGACCACTTCCAGATGCTGGACCACTTCCTGGGCGTGCTGCGCCCCTGAAGTTCAGGCCGCGCCGCGCGCCTCGGGCCAGCCGGCCGGCACGGCGATGGGCAGGTCCAGCAGCATCTGCGCGTAGGACTTGCCGAGCGGGTCGGAGCGCAGCGCGCACACGCCGCCGCCGTCCAGCGCGCGGTGCAGCACGAAGTTCAGCGCGTGCAGGCCCGGCACCTCGTGGCGTTCGACCGGGCCCTGCGCCAGGTGCGCGAAGTAGGCGTGCACGCGCTCGGCCGTCAGCTGCGCGCGCAGCAGCGGCAGCAGTGCGGGCCGGCGCGCGATGACGCCGATGTTCTCGTCGTCGCCCTTGTCGCCGCTGCGCGCCCAGGCCAGCGCGGCCAGCGGGCGCAGCACGCTGGCGCCGGCGGGCAGCGGCGCGGCCGCCGCCGGCGGCGGCAGCGGCACGGGCGCGGCCGGCGCGGCGCGGCCGGGCGTGGCGGCCACGGGCTCGCAGCGGCCGTCCAGCGCCACCTGCAGCGGCACCACCGCCTTGGGCACCAGGAACGAGAACACCTTGACCACGGGCTGGATGTCGGCGCGGCCCGCGAACGAGGAGCGCGTGCCCGGCCCCATGGACGTGCCGGCCGACGAACACTCGCGCTGCAGGAAGGCCAGGCCGCGCGCCTCGTCGTGCCGCGCCGCGATGCGCAGCACCACTTCGCGCGTGGGCAGCGCGCGCGCATGCGGGCCGTAGTGCGATTCGCAGCCCAGCAGTTCCACGCAGGTGGCTCTGTAGTCGGCCAGGCCGGCGGCGGCCAGCTGGCGGCGCGTGCGCGCCAGCAGCGCCTCGGCCGTGCGGCGCGCCTTGGCCGGCGCGTCGATGCCGCGGATGGCCAGCATCAGCTGCAGCTGGTGGCCGTCGCGCCAGGTGCCGTTGGCCTTGTAGCGGTCGGTCGGCGCGCGGCCGCGCGCGCCGTGCACGCGCACGCGGTCCGGCCCGGCGGGCGCGACCTGCACCATCCGGAAGTCGCAGGTCACGTCGGGCATGCGGTAGTCGGCCGGGTCGCCGACCTCGTAGAGCACCTGCTCGGCCACGGCGCCCGGGTGCACCAGGCCGCCCGTGCCGGCGGGCTTGGTCAGCCAGAAGCTGCCGTCGGCGGCCACGTCGATCACGGGGTAGCCGATGTCGTCCCAGCCCGGCACGTCCTGCCAGTCGGTGAACAGGCCGCCCGTGGCCTGCGCGCCGCACTCGATCACGTGGCCGGCCAGCGTGCCGGCGGCCAGGCGGTCCCAGTCCTGGTGGTCGCCGCCCCAGTTCCAGCCGAATTCGTGCGCGAGCGCACCCAGCACGACCGCGCTGTCCACGCAGCGCCCGGTCAGCACGATGTCGGCGCCCCAGGCCAGCGCCTGCGCGATACCGCGCGCGCCGATGTAGGCATTGGCCGAGCCCGGCGCGGCCGGCGGCGGCGCGCCCGTCTCCAGGTCGCGCAGGCCCTGCGCGCGCAGGGCCTCGAATTGGGGCAGCAGGTCGTCGCCGGTGACGATGGCGATGCGCGGCGCCAGGCCCTGGGCGCGCGCGGCGGCCTGCAGCGCGTCGCGGCAGGCCGCCGGGTTCAGGCCGCCCGCGTTGGCGACCACGCGCACGCCCCGGGCCAGAATCTCGCGCAGGTGCGGCGCCATCGCGGTCGTCACGAAGTCGGTGGCGTAGCCCAGCGCCGGGTCCTTGGCGCGGGCGCGCGCCAGGATGGCCATGGTGGTCTCGGCCAGGTAGTCGTAGACCAGGTACTGCAGGCCGGGCACGCGCAGCAGCTGCGGCGTGGCGATGGCCGAGTCGCCCCAGAAGCCGCTGGCGCCGCCGATGCGCACGGTGGCCGTCATGCGGCCTCCGGTTCGATGCGCAGCAGCAGCGCGTCCTTGGCGGCCTGGCCGCCGGCCTGGGCCAGCAGCTCGGCCACGCGGCCGGCGACGGGGGCGGTCAGCTGGTGCTCCATCTTCATGGCCTCCAGCACGGCCAGGCGCTGGCCGGCGGCCACCTGCTCGCCCTCGCGCACGGCGACCTCGACGATGCGCCCGGTCAGCGGCGCGGTGACGGCGCCGCCGCCGGCCGCCTGCGCGCGGCCGCGGCGCGGGTTCACGCACGCGAAGCGGTGGGCGCGGCCGGCGTGGAACAGCAGCAGGGCCTCGTCGTGCAGCGCGCAGACGGCGGTCTCGGCCATGCCGTCGCACTCGGCCGCCAGCACGGCGCCGGGCTCCAGCCAGCGCGCGTGGGCGATCTGCATGGCGGGCAGGTCCGGCGCGCTCACGCACCAGCCCTGCGCGGTGGGCGCCAGCAGGAACGGCCAGGGCCGGCCCGCCAGCTCCAGCACCAGCGTGCTGGGCCCGGCCAGCGCGGCGGGTGCGATGGGGCCGGCGGCGGGGCGGGCCGAAGCCAGCAGCGCCAGCGCCGCGAAGGCCAGCGTGCGCGGCCCCGGCGGCGGTGCCGCCGGATGGGCGCCGAAGCGCTCGGCCACGAAGCCGGTGTGCACCCCGTGGCCGTCGGCGAACACCGGATCGGCCAGCGCGTCGGCCAGGAAGCCCTGGTTGCTGGGCAGCCCCAGCAGCACGCAGCGCTCCAGCGCGCGCAGCAGCTTGCGGCGCGCCTCGGCCCGTGTGGCGCCATGGGCCACGAGCTTGGCGACCATGGAGTCGTAGTGCGGCGACACGGTCCCGCCTTCGGCCAGCGCATGGTCGACGCGCACGTCGCTGCCGGCCGGCGGGCGCCAGCGCAGCACCGGGCCGGTCTGCGGCAGGAAGCCGGCCGGCACGTCCTCGGCCGTGAGCCGCACCTCGATGGCATGGCCCTGCAGCCGCACGTCCTCTTGCCGCAGGTCCAGCGCCTCGCCGCTGGCGATGCGCAGCTGCCATTCGACGAGGTCCAGCCCGGTGACGGCCTCGGTCACGGCATGCTCCACCTGCAGCCGGGTGTTCATCTCCATGAAGTAGAAGTTGCCGTCGGCATCGAGCAGGAACTCCATGGTGCCCGCGCCGGTGTAGCCGATGGCGCGCGCGGCCTGCACCGCGGCCGCGCCCATGCGCGCGCGCAGCGCGGCGTCCACGGCCGGCGAGGGCGCTTCCTCGATGAGCTTCTGGTGGCGCCGCTGCACCGAGCAGTCGCGCTCGCCCAGGTGGATGGCGTGGCCGTGCGCGTCGGCCAGCAGCTGGATCTCGACATGGCGCGGCGCGGCGACGGCGCGCTCCAGGATCAGGCGGTCCGAGCCGAACGCGGCCAGCGCCTCCGAGCGGGCCGAGGCCAGCGCGGCCGGCAGTGCGTCGGCCGCCGGCACGAGCCGCATGCCGCGCCCGCCGCCGCCGGCCGTGGCCTTGACCATGACCGGGTAGCCGATGTCGCGCGCGGCCGCCAGCAGGGCGGCATCGCTCTGGTCGCGGCCCTGGTAGCCCGGCACGCAGGGCATGCCGGCCGCCTGCACCAGCCGCTTGGCCTGGCCCTTGTCGCCCATGGCGCGGATGGCTTCGCCCGTGGGGCCGACGAAGACCAGGCCGGCCGCGTCCACGGCGTCGGCGAAGTCGGCGTTCTCGGCCAGGAAGCCGTAGCCGGGGTGGATGGCGTCGGCGCCGGCGCACCGGGCGGCCTGCACGATGGCCGCGGTGTCGAGGTAGCTCGCGCGCGGCGCGGCGGCACCGATGCAGACGGCGCGGTCGGCCGCGGCCACGTGCGGGCTGTCGCGGTCGGCCTCGGAGTACACGGCCACGGTGGCGTAGCCCAGCCGGCGCGCGGTGGCGAAGATGCGCACGGCGATCTCGCCGCGGTTGGCGACGAGCAGGGTGTGGAAGGGGCGGATCTGTTGGCTCATGGTGCTTGCCGGGGCAGGGCGGTGGCGTCGAAATGGCGGGCCCAGGCGGGCGTGCGCTTGGCGCGGAAGGCGGCGATGCCCTCGGCGCCTTCGTCGCGCATGCAGGCGGCGAACAGTTGCGCGGCCTCGTCGAGCAGCGCGCCTTCGTCCGTGCGGCCGCAGCGGCGCAGCAGCGGCTTGAGCGCGCGGTTGGCGCCGGGCGCGCAGGCGCAGATGCGCGTGAGCCACTGGGCCAGCAGCGCGTCGAGCGCGGCGCCGTCCTCGGCCAGCGCGTCCACCAGGCCCAGGCGTTCGGCGAGCGCGCCGCTGGCGCGCTCGCCCGTGAGGCCCAGGCGCGTGGCCGCGCGCAGGCCGGTGCGGGCCACGACGAAGGGCGCGATCTGCGCGGGGATGATGCCCAGCTGGGTTTCGGACAGTGCGAACCTGGCGTCGCGCGTGGCCAGCACGATGTCGGCCGCGCAGGCCAGGCCCATGCCGCCGCCCATGGCCGCGCCCTCGACCACCGCGAGCACGGGCACGGGCAGCGCGGCCAGGCGCTGCATGAAGCGGCCGAACACGCGGTTGCGCGCGGCCACCGGGTCGTCGGCGCCGGCCGCGCCGTCCAGCCGGGCCTGGAAGTTGCCGACGTTGCCGCCGGCGCAGAAGAAGCCGCCGGCGCCGCGCAGCACCAGCGCGCGGACGGACAGGTCGGTGCCGGCCTGGTCCACGGCGGCGGCCAGCGCGTCCACGAGCTCGGGCGCCAGCGCGTTGCGCGTGGCCGGGCGGTTCAGCGTGGCGAACAGCACGCCGTCCACGCGCTGCAGCAGGACGGGGGCGGCGCTCACCCGCGGCTCCCGGTGTCCATGAGGCCCATCTTGCGCGCGATGACCATCAGCATCACCTCGTCGGCGCCGCCGCCGATGGAGCCCAGCCGCAGGTCGCGGTAGGCGCGCGCTGCGCGGTTGTCCCAGGTGTAGCCCATGCCGCCCTGGAACTGCATGCACCAGTCGGCGATGTCGCGGCCCAGGCGGCCGGCCTTGAGCTTGGCCATGGAGGCCAGTTCGGTCACCTCCTCGCCGGCCACGTAGGCGGCCGTGGCGCGGTAGATGAGCGAGCGCAGGGCTTCCAGCTCGGTCTTGAGTTCGGCCAGCTTGTACTGGATGAACTGGTTGTCCAGCAGCGGCCGGCCGAAGGCCATGCGCTGGCGCAGGTAGTCGGCGGTCTCCTCGATCAGCGCGCCGCAGGCCAGCCGGCGCGCCGCGCCGTCCAGCCGCTCCTCCTGGAACTGCCGCATCTGGTAGATGAAGCCCATGCCCTCCTCGCCGATGCGGTGGCGCACCGGCACGCGCACCTCGTCGAAGAAGATCTGCGCGGTGTCCGAGCTCCACATGCCGAACTTGCGGATCTTCTGGATCTCCACGCCGCGCACGCGCTTGCCGCCTTCCTTGAGCGGCACCACGATCAGCGACTTGTTCCTGTGCGGCGCGCCCTCGGAGGTGTTGCACAGCAGGCAGATCCAGTCGGCCTGGGTGCCGTTGGTGATCCACATCTTGCTGCCGCTGATGACGTAGTCGTCCCCCATGCGGCGCGCGCGCGTCTGCAGCGAGGCCACGTCCGAGCCCGCGCCCTGCTCGGACACGCCGATGGACGCCACCACCTCGCCCGCGATGGCCGGCGCCAGGAATTCGCGCTTGAGCGTGTCCGAGCCGAAGGCCGCCAGCGCCGGCGTGGCCATGTTGGACTGCACTCCGATAGCCATGCCCACGCCCTGCGCGCGCACGTGGCCGAAGGCCTCGGCCGCGGCCAGCGCGTAGCTGAAGTCCAGGCCCAGGCCGCCGTGGGCCTCGGGCTTGGTGATGCCGAGCCAGCCCTGCCGGCCGATCTTCTTGAACAGTTCGTGCGCGGGGAAGGTCTCGGCCGCCTCCCATGCGTCGACGTAGGGGTCGATCTCGGTGGCGACGAAGCGGCGGATGCTGTCCATCAGCGCCAGGTGTTCGGGGGTGTAGAGCATGGTGTGGTCTCCTCAAAAGCGCGCGACGCCGAACTGCACGGGCCGCAGGGTGCGCGCGGCGGCCTCGCGCGCGGTGGCCAGTACGAAGGCCAGCACGGCGCGCGTGTCGCGCGGGTCGATCACGCCGTCGTCGAGCAGGTGGCCGCTGGTGTAGAAGGCGCTGGCCTGGCGTTCGAAGTTGGCGACGATCTCCTCCTTCTGTGCCGCCAGCCGCGCTTCGTCCACCGGCTTGCCCTGGCGCCCGGCCTGCTGGCGCGCCACGATGTCCATGGTGGTGGCGGCCTGCTCGCCGCCCATCACGGCGGTGCGCGCGTTGGGCCAGGAGAACGCGAAGCGCGGCTCGAAGGCGCGCCCGCACATGCCGTAGTTGCCGGCGCCGAAGGAGGCGCCGCAGTGCAGCGTGATGCGCGGTACGCTGGCGTTGGACAGCGCCTGGATCAGCTTGGCGCCGTGCTTGATCATGCCGGCCTCCTCGGAGGCGCGACCGACGATGAAGCCGGTGGTGTTCTGCAGGAACACGATGGGCATGCCCGACTGCTCGCACCACTGGATGAACTGCGCGGCCTTGGTCGCGCCCTGCGGGTCGATCGGGCCGTTGTTGCTGACGAAGCCGACCGCATGGCCTTCGATGCGGCCCTGGCCGCAGACCGTGGCGGCGCCGTAGTCGGGCTTGAAGTCCAGCCAGCGCGAGTCGTCCACCACGCGCGCGATCAGCTCGCGCATGTCCACGGGCTTCCTGTGCTCCAGCACCATGGCGCCGGCCAGTTCCTCGGCCGGCAGGCGCGGCGGCGGCGCATCCGCCGCAGGCGCGGGCCGGTCCCAGGGCAGGGCGGCGAGGATGTCGCGCACGATGGCGATGGCGTGGGCATCGTCCTCGGCCACGTACTCGGCCAGGCCGCTCACGCTGGCGTGCATGTCGGTGCCGCCCAGGGCCTCGTCGGTGGCGGTCTCGCCGGTGGCGGCCTTGAGCAGGGGCGGGCCGGCCAGGAAGGCCTTGGCGCGCCCGCGCACCATGACCACCAGGTCCGACAGGCCCGGCATGTAGGCGCCGCCGGCCGTGGAGGCGCCGTGCACCACGGTCAGCACGGGCAGGCCGGCGGCCGACAGCCGCGCGAGCCGGTAGAACATGCCGCCGCCGCGGATGAACTTGTCCACGCGGTACTTGCGCAGGTTGGCGCCGGCCGATTCCACGAGGTGCACGAAGGGCAGCCTGTTCTCCAGCGCGATGTCCTGGCAGCGCATGAGCTTGCCGTTGCCGGCTTCGGTCAGCGCGCCGGCGTCGATCGCCGAATCGGTGGCCACCACCATGCAGCGCACGCCGCCCACGAAGCCGATGCCGGCGATCTGCGAGCCGCCCGGCACGCAGCGCGCCGGGTCCGGGTCGTCCATGCCGTAGCCGGCCAGGTTGCACAGCGGGAGGAAGGGCCGGCCGGGGTCGAGCAGGCGCGCCACGCGCTCGCGCGGCAGCAGGGCGCCGCGTTGGGCGAAGGCCGGCGCGGCGCGGGCCGAGGCCTCGGCGGCGCGGCGCTCGAGCGCGCGCAGCTCCTCCACGAGCGCCAGCATGCCGCTGCGCTGCTGCTGGAAGGCTTCGGAAGCGGGATGGAGGCGGGATGCGAAGGGCTGCATGGCGGGCGGGTGTCTCCTGGTCTGGCGCGCATTACAGGCCGCCAGCCCGCGGGCCGCAAACGCCGAGCGGCAAAATGTGCACGATGTGCACATCCGACCTTCCCGCCCCGGCGCTGCGCGGCGCCCAGAGCACGGCGCGCACGCTGGCGCTGCTGCAGCGGATCGCGCGCGGGCATGCCGAGGGCGTCGCGCTGCGCACGCTGGTGGCCGATTCCGGCCTGGACCGCACCACCGCCTACCGGCTGCTGGGCGCGCTGGTGCAGAGCGGCCTGGCGCAGCGCGAGGCCGGCACGGTCTACCGTCTCGGCGACGAGGCGCTGGCGCTGGGCCTGGCGGCGCTGCAGCACCCGCCGCTGGTGGCGCGCTGCCTGCCGGTCATGCGCGCGCTGGCGCGGCGCTCGGGCGAGCCGGTGTTCCTGGTGGTGCGCGCGGGCGACCACAGCCACTGCCTGCACCTGGAGCAGGGGCCGCGGCCGGTGCGCGCCTTCGCCGATGCGGTGCACCGGCTGGTGCTGCTGGGCCTGGGCACGCCGAGCTTCACCTTCCTCGCGCAGATGGACGATGCCGCGGTCCAGGCGCACTACGCGCGCCATGCGGCGGCCTACGCCGGGCAGCGCATGGGCCTGGCCAAGATGCTGCGCCTGGCGCGGCAGACGCGCGCGCAGGGCTATGCGCAGATCAACGCCCAGGGCGTGGGCGGCGTGGGCATGGGCTTTGCGCTGGGCACCAGCGGCGCGGCGGCGCTGGCCGTGGTGGCGCCGGCCGCGCGCATGCCGCGTGCGCGCGGGCCGGCGGTGGCGGCGCTGCTGCGCGAGGAGATGGCCCGGCTCTGATCCGGGGTGGTTCAGGCGGTCGGGCGCGTCTCGAAGCCGGGCGGCAGGGCGCCGGCGTCGTCGGCCGGCCGGACCTGTACGTCGTCCACGCGCGCGGCCGGCGGGCCGCGCCGGCACCAGGCCAGCAGCGCATCGAGCACCGCGGGCTCGGCCTGCACCAGGGCCTCGACGCGGCCGTCGGACAGGTTGCGCACCCAGCCGCGCACGCCCAGCGCGCGGGCCTGCCCGGCCATGCTGGCGCGGTACGACACGCCCTGCACGCGGCCCGCGATGAACAGGTGCAAGGTGTTCATGCCAGGACCTGCTGCGCGGCCTCCCAGGCGCGCGCGATCTCGGCGTCGGCGTCGAGGGCCGGCGCCGGCTGGGCGCGCGGCTGCAGCCGCGTCTCGATCAGCGACAGGTGCGCGTGCATGGCCTTCATGGCGCGGCCGGCGTCGCCCTGGGCCAGCGCGCGCACGATGTCGTCGTGCTCCTCGCAGGCGCAGGCCGACGACGCGGCCGGCTCGAAGAAGGCCACCAGCATGGCCGTGCGGCTGACCAGCTCCTGCAGCGCCCGCAGCACGAAGGGGCTGTCGGCGAAGCCGGCCAGCAGCAGGTGGAACTCGCCGCTGAGCTGGATCGAGCGCGCGCGGTCCTGCGCCTGCAGCGCGGCGTGCTCCTGTGCGCCATGCGCCTGCAGCGCCGCCAGCTGCGCGGCCGACAGCCGGCCCGCGAGCCGGCCGACCAGGCCGCCTTCGACGATGCGGCGGGCCTCGTAGATCTCGCGCGCCTGGGCCAGCGTCGGGCTGGAGACGAAGCAGCCGCGGTTGGGGATCAGGTCCAGCAGCCGCTCGTGGCCGAGCCGGTGCAGCACCTTGCGCACGCGCTCGCGCGAGACGCCGAAGATCTGCGCCAGCCGCGTCTCGATGAGCTGCGTGCCCGGGGCCAGGCGGCCGGCCAGCAGGGTTTGCGACAGCGTGCGGTGGATGGCCTGTTCCTGGGGATGCATGCGGGCAATGTAGCGCAGCGCCCGGTGCCGCCATGGCTGCCCCGCGCGCTGCGGCAGGCCGCGGCCAGGGCCGCGTGGCGTTCAGCGGCTGGCGGCGATCCAGTGCCGCGCGATCTGCTCGCGCGTGGCGATCCAGGCGCCGGGCCGCGCGCGCAGGTGGGCCAGGACCAGCTCCAGCGCCTTCATGCGCGCGGGCCGGCCGATCATGCGCAGGTGCAGGCCGATGGACAGCATGCGCGGCGCGTCCGCGCCTTCCTTCCACAACCAGTCGTAGGCATCGCACACGTACTCGGCGAACTGCGCGGCCGTGGCGAAGCGCTGGGTGTGCTGGAACTGCATGTCGTTGGTGTCGAAGGCATAGGGCAGCACCAGGTGGCGCCGGCCGGCCGCGGGCACGAAGTAGGGCAGGTCGTCGTTGTAGGCGTCGCTGTCGTAGAGGAAGCCGCGCTCGGCCAGCAGCGTGCGCGTGGCCGGCGTGCAGGCCGAGCGCGTGTGCCAGCCCACGGGGCGTTTGCCGCAGACGGCCTCGAAGGTGCGGATGCAGGCGTCCATGTCGGCCGCCTCGCGCTCGGGCGCCATGCCGGCGTGGCTCTCCCAGCGCCAGCCATGGGCCGACAGCTCGTGGCCGCGCGCCACGGCGTCCTGCGCGAGCCAGGGGCTGCGCTCCACGGCGCGGCCGCAGGCGCTGACCGTCATGGGGGCGTCCCAGCGCGCGAAGGTGTCGGCGATGCGCCACCAGGCCGCGCGCGTGCCGTACTCGAAATGGCTGTCGATGCAGGGGTCCCAGCCCGTGCGCGGGTCGATCACCTCGTAGACCGACTCGTTGCGCGCATCGCCGTCGGCGACCGAGAACTCGGCGCCCTCCTCGAAGTTCAGCACGAACGACACGGCGACGCGGGCCTGGCGGGGCCAGGCCACGGCGGGCGGACGGTTGGCGTAGCCGACCAGATCGCGCTGGATCATGGCTCGGCCTTGATGTTGCGGTCCTTCACCACCTTGGCCCAGCGCGTGAACTCGGCGTCGAGATAGTCACGGGACTCCTGGAGCGTCATGCTGGCCACCTCGCCGCCCGTGCCCTCGACGCGGGCGCGGAAGTCGGGCGCCTGGGCCATGGCGCGCAGCGCGGCATTGAGCTTCTCCAGGATGGGCGCGGGCGTCCTGGCCGGCGCCAGCAGCATGTACCAGGACTCGAACGCGAAGCCCGGCAGCCCGGTCTCGGCCACGGTGGGCACGTCGGGCAACTGCGGCGAGCGTTTGGCGCTGGTGATCGCCACGCCGTTGAGCTTGCCGCTCCGCACCAGCGGCAGCGAGGACGTGATGATGTCCACCGACAGCGCCACCCGGTCGGCCATCACGTCCTGCAGCGCCGGCGCCGCACCCTTGTAGGGCACGTGCAGCATGTGCGCGCCCGACATGGATTCGAGCAGCGCCGCGCCCACATGGCTGGTGGTGCCCACGCCCGAGGAGGCGTACTGCAGGGCGTCGGGCCGGGCCTTGGCCAGCGCGAGGAGGTCCTGCATGGTCTTGCCCTTGAGCGCCGGGCCGGTGACCACCACGCTGGGCACCTTGGCCACCACGCCCACGGGCACCAGGTCGGCGCGCGTGTCGTAGGGCAGCTTGCCGTACATGAAGGGGTTGACCGCATGGCCGATGGTCACCATCAGCAAGGTGCTGCCGTCGGCCGGCGCCTTGGCGGCGGCCTCGGTGCCGATCACGCCGCCGGCGCCGGCGCGGTTGTCGATGACCACGGCCTGCCTGCCGCCCCAGGCCTCGCCGAGCTTCTGGCCGACCAGGCGGGCGTAGACATCGGCCGCGCCGCCGGGCGGGAACGGCACGACGATCCTGACCGGACGGTCGGGGTAGGCGGCGGCGTCCTGCGCCACGGCGGGGGGCAGGGGCGCCAAGGCGGTGCACAGGGTGGCGAGGGCGGCCAGCACGTGCCGGCGGGGGGAGCGGTGCAGCGGGTCCATGCGGATCTCCAACGGGGGCGAGGACAGGGCACGCCACGCTGGCGCACCTACTTCGTGCACCTTTTCTCAAAAATTGTGCACATTTCCGGGGGGAGCACGTTCCGTGCCGCTCGCCGCCGACGCGCGGAGACCGGGCTTTCCGACACGCGGGCCGCGCGCGGCGCCCGAGCATCGCCAGCAATGTCCACCGCCGCCCTTCCCGCCGCTTCCGCCGATGTGCCCGCCGGGCTGGTCTACGTGCACGACGGGCTGCCCGGCATCACGCGCCGGCGCAGCGGCAAGGGCTTCAGCTACCGGCGGCCCGATGGCTCGCGGCTGGCCGATGCCGGGCAACTGCGGCGCATCCGGGCGCTCGCGATCCCGCCGGCCTACACCCAGGTCTGGATCTGCACGCGCGCCAATGGCCACCTGCAGGCCACCGGCCGCGATGCGCGCGGCCGCAAGCAGTACCGCTACCACGCCGACTGGCAGCTCGCGCAGGACGCCGGCAAGTACGCGCGGCTGCAGGCGTTCGCCGGCGTGCTGCCGCGCATCCGCGCCGCCGTGCGGCGCGATCTCGCGCTGCCCGGCCCGCTGCAGCGCGACTGCGTGCTGGCCGCCGTGGTGCGGCTGCTGGACACCACGCTCGCGCGCGTGGGCAACGATGTCTACGCGCGCGAGAACGGCTCCTACGGCCTGACCACGCTGCGCGCGCGCCATGCCCAGGTGCGCGGCAGTGCCGTGCGGCTGCGCTTCAAGGGCAAGAGCGGCGTGGAGCATGCCGTGGCGCTCGACGACGCGCGCGTGGCCCGCGTGGTGCGCCGCTGCCAGGAGCTGCCGGGGCAGGAGCTGTTCCAGTACTTGGACGATGCGGGCGAGCCCCACGTCATCGACTCCGACGGCGTGAACGCCTACCTGCGCCGGGCCAGCGGCGGCGACTTCACGGCCAAGGACTTCCGCACCTGGCATGCCAGCGTGCACGCGCTGGCGCTCGCGCGCAGCAGCCCCAGCGCGCCCGACAGTTCGGTGGCGGCCCGCCGCATGGCCGCCAAGGCGGTGCTGGCCGAAGTGGCGGCGCGGCTCGGAAACACCGTGGCGGTCTGCCGCAAGGCCTATGTGCACCCGGCCGTGCTGGCGCTGCTGCTGCAGGACGCACCGCCCCCGGCCTGCCTGTCGGCAGCGGCGCGGCGCAAGGCCGGCCTGACGGCGGACGAATGCCGCCTGCTGGGCTTCCTGGCGGCGGCTTAGGCGGCCGCCTGCACGTGGCGCGCGAAGTTGCGCAGCACGCGTGCGGCGGCCGGCGTGTCGGCGACGCCGGCCGCCAGCGCGGCAGGGTCGTGCCCTTCCTCGCGCAGTTCGGGGCCGAGCCGCTCGACGTAGGCGCGCATGGCCTGGGCACTGAACTCGGGATGGAACTGCACGCCCCAGGCCGCCGGCCCGACGCGGAAGGCCTGGTTCGGCTCGAAGGCGTTGGCCGCCAGCCGCACCGCCCCTTCGGGCAGCTGCTGCACGGACTGCCGGTGCACGACCTGGGCCGCGAACACCGGGGGCAGGTCGCCCAGCACCGGATCGCCGCCGGCAGCCGGCTGCAGCTGCACGGACACCGTGCCGACCTCGATGCCGCCCGGGTGGTAGCCGACCTCGCCGCCCAGGCTGTGCGCCAGCAGCTGGTGGCCGTAGCAGATGCCCAGCACCGGCAGCGCGGCCTGCACGGCGCCGCGCAGCCATGCGGCGGCGGCCTCACTCCAGGGTTCGCGGTCGCTCACCATGGCGTGCGAGCCGGTGATGACCACGCCGGCCAGGGTCTGCGGCGGCGGCAGTTCGCCGTGGCGTGCGTCGGCCACGCGGATCTCCAGCCCCGGCGCGGCCAGGCCGGCACGGATCCAGTCGTCGAAATCGCCCAGCGTCTGGGCAAGGGCGGGGAAGGTGGCGCCGGCCTTGAGGATCAGGAGAGGGGAGGTCATGGAAGCGGTCTGCGAAGCGGCTGCAACTGTACGTCCTGCGCCCCCCTACACTGCGGCGATGCAGATCTACAAGGTGGGCGGCGCCGTGCGCGACGCGCTGATGGGCTTGCCCGTGCACGACCGCGACTGGGTGGTGGTGGGCGCCTCGCCGCAGCAGATGCTGGACGCCGGCTACCTGCCCGTGGGCAAGGACTTCCCGGTGTTCCTGCATCCCGAGACGCGCGAGGAGTACGCGCTGGCCCGCACCGAGCGCAAGACCGCGCGCGGCTACCACGGCTTCGCCTTCCACGCCGCGCCCGACGTGACGCTGGAGCAGGACCTCGCGCGCCGCGACCTGAGCATCAACGCCATGGCCCAGCCGGCCGCCGCGCAGGGCCTGGACGGCCTGGTCGACCCCTTCGGCGGTGCGGCCGACGTGCGGGGCCGGGTGCTGCGCCATGTCTCGGACGCCTTCCGCGAAGACCCCGTGCGCAGCCTGCGGCTGGCGCGCTTCGCGGCCCGCTTCGCCGATTTCACGGTGGCGCCGGCCACCCAGGCGCTCATGCGCGAGATGGTGGCGGACGGCGAGGTCGACGCGCTGGTGCCCGAGCGGGTCTGGCAGGAGCTGGCGCGCGGCCTGATGGAGCGGCGGCCCTCGCGCATGTTCGAGGTGCTGCGCGGCTGTGGTGCGCTGGCGCGCCTGCTGCCCGAGGTCGATGCGCTGTGGGGCGTGCCGCAGCGCGCCGAGCACCATCCCGAGGTCGACACCGGTGTGCACCTGATGCTGGTGCTGGACATGGCGGCCGCGCTCGACGCGCCCCTGCCCGTGCGTTTCGCCTGCCTGTGCCATGACCTGGGCAAGGCCACCACGCCGGCCGATCTGTTGCCGCGCCACCACGGCCACGAGCAGCGCAGCGCCCATCTGCTGCGGCGCCTGGCCGAAAGGCTGCGCGTTCCGACCGAATGCCGCGACCTGGCCGACGTGGTCGCGCGCGAGCACGGCAACATCCACCGCAGCGGTGAATTGGGCGCGGCTGCCGTGATGCGGCTACTCGAACGTTGCGATGCGATTCGCAAGCCCGCGCGATTCGAGCAGGCGCTGCTGGCCTGTGAATGCGATGCGCGTGGCCGGGCGGGCCTGCAAAGCCGCCCTTATCCGCAACGGGAGCGTTTGCAACAATGCATGCAATCGGTTCTGGCGGTGGCGACCGACAGAATCTCCAGCGAAGCCTTGGCCGAGGGGCGCAAGGGGCCGGAAATCGGAGCCCGAATCCAGAAGGCGCGCGTGGCGGCCCTGGAGGAATATCTGGCGCAGGCCTGAGGCGGCCCGCGGAGCCATTATCGAGGGTGGACGCAATGGCTTGCGCCGCGGCCCGGCGATGGTCAGTTGATCAGGTACTCTTCGCGGTTCTTGCCTTCGATCCACTTCGGCGGCTTGCCGCGGCCGGTCCAGGTGGCGCCGGTGGCCTTGTCGCGGTACTTGGGCGCGACCTTCTGGCCGGCGGTGCTGCTTTTACCGCTCTTGCGGCCAAAGACGTCGTCGGGCGTCAATTCGAACTCGGCGACCAGGGCGCGCACCTTGTCGATCGCGGCCTGATTTTCACGTTGCCTGGCTTCCTCGATCTGCTTTTCGAGGCTTTCGCGCTGTTGCAGCAGTTCCTTGTAGGTGGTCATCGTTTTCCGTCCATAACTCCTGCCGAACCCTTGGCAGGCGGGCGGATTATAGGGATAAATCCATTCGCTGCAGAAACTTAATTTCTCGACCCGCCGTTGGGGATTATGCGTACACCGGCTGGCCTTCAATCGGGCACCAGGGCCAGCGCCGCATAATCGCCCACGCGGTCCTGCAATCCGGCCGGCGCGAGGATTACCCCTTGCGTGAGCGCCGGAAAATGCGCCTGCACCTCGGCCTGCAATCGGGGCAGCAAATAGGCGCGGTGGTGCCAGAACACGCTGCCGCCCAGGCTGATGCGCTGCAGATCCAGCGTGGCGACGAGGTTGTAGAGCATGCGGCCCAATAGGCGGCACAGGCCGTCCACGGTGTCCTGCGCGGCCGCATCGCCGGCGCTGGCGCGGCCCAGCCAATGCGCGGCGTCGTGGCCGAAGCGGCGTGCGATGGCGTTGCCGGCCACCAGGGATTCCACGTCGCCGCGGTTGCCGCAGCCGCACAGGGCCTGCGGGTCCTCGACCACGAAGCTGTGGCCGGCATGGCCGGCATTGCCGTTCTTGCCGCGCAGCACGCGGCCGTCCACGCACAGGCCTACGCCGATGCCGGTGCTCCAGGTCACGTAGGCGCAGTCGTCCACGCCCTGCAGCGCGCCCCAGCGGCGCTCGGCCTCCAGCGCGGCGACGCAGTCGTTCTCCACGCGCAGGCGGGCGAAGCGCGCGGCCAGCGGCGCTTCCACGGGCACGCTCGTCCAGTCGTTGGGCAGGCCGCGCGCCGGGCCGGCCAGGCCGCCGCAGATGTTGGGCGTGGCCAGTTCGATGTGGCCGCCCTGCTTGACGAAGGGCCCGGCCGAGGACACGCCGGCCGACTGCACCTGGGACGGAGCGACGCCGGCCTCGGCGCAGGCCGCGTCGAGGAGGCGCAGGATCTGCTCGGACAGGGCCAGCGGCGTGCCGGTCTTGGCCGTGGGTTCGCTTTGGCGCGCGAGGATCTCGGGCCGGTCGCCGGCGGGCGCCAGGCCCACGGCCACTTTGGTGCCGCCGATGTCGATGCAGGCTTTCATGGGCAGGTCTTGTGTCAGAGCATCTTGGAAATCAGGCTGACCACCGCGCTCAACAGGAGGGTGCTGGTCAGCGGCACGAACCATTCGCGCCCGAACAGTCGGAAGCGCAGATCGCCCGGAAGTTTCCCGAAACCCAGCCTGGCCAGGAAGGGCTGCAGCCAGCTGATCAGCATCAGCGCGAGGAAGACGACGAGCAGCCAGCGCAGCACGGGCTTACAGCGTGTGGCTGCGGTCGCCGTGGGCGAAACCGGGTGCGTCCCAGGGCGCCACGCCCTTGGCCAGGGCCAGCACCTTGAACAGCTCGCCCATCTCGTGCTCGGCGATCAGGCGGTGCGCCATCGCGCGCTGGGGGATGGGCGCGGCCTCCATCAGCGCGGGCAGGCCGCAGTTGATCAGGAAGCGGGCCTGGCTGGTGTAGCCCAGCACGTCCCAGCCGGCGTCCTGCGCGGCCACGGCGACGCCCGTGAAGTCCACATGGGCCGTGATGTCCTTGGCGCCCAGGTCCGCGAGCGGGTCGGCGTCGGCGCGGTGGCCCTGGTGGCACATCAGCGTGCCGGCGCTGCGCTGCGGATGGTAGTACTCGGCTTCGGGAAAGCCGTAGTCCAGCAGCAGCGCCGCGCCGCGCCGCACGTGGCCGGCCAGCGTGCGCACGAAGGCCTGGCCCTGGGGGTGGATCTCGGTCAGGTAGTCGTGCGGGCCGGCAATCTCGACGGGCGGCCGCAGCGCGGTCGGCCGGTCCTGCCAGGCCAGCGCGCCGTCCTGCAGCACCACGCCGCGCTCGTGCCACTGGCCGGCCACGCGGTGCAGCAGCTGCACGGGCATGGCGTCCAGCACCTCGTTGCCGACCAGCACGCCGTCGATCTGCGCGGGCAGCGCGTCGGCCCAGTGCAGCCGGTCGGCATGCGCGGCCAGGCTGGCCTGCTGGCGCGTGCGCAGCTCGGCCGAGAGGTCGACGATGGTGTAGCGGCGCACGCGCGGCCCCAGGTGTTCCAGCAGCTGCGCGGCCAGCGCGCCGGTGCCGGCGCCGAATTCCGCAGACTTCGTCGGTGCCGGTGCGCTCCAGCATGTCGGCGACCTGCACGGCCAGGGCCTGGCCGAACAGCGGCGAGAGCCCGGGCGCCGTCACGAAGTCGCTGCCGCCCTCGGGCATGGTTCCGAACTTGCGGCCGGCGTTGGCGTAGTAGCCCAGGCCGGGCGCATACAGCGCCAGCGCCATGAAGCGGTCGAAGGGCAGCCAGCCGCCGGCCTCTGCCAGGTGGCGCTGGATAATCTGGAGCAATTCGTCGGTGGGACCGGCGGAGACGGATGTGGACGCCATGGGTGACGAGGGTGCAGAGCGCCAGCGCGCGGATGGCTGGCGACGGGCTGGCGATTATGCGGCCCATGGGCATCGTCTTTTCACGGCAGCGGGAGGCTCATGGCGACCATGGCGGATGAAGTGCTGGTGACTGGCGGCAGCCAGCGCCTGGGGGCGGAACTGGTGCGGGCGTTCGCGCATGCGGGCTGGCATGTGTGGTGCCACTACCAGCATTCGCGGGAGGCGGCGCTGGCCCTGCAGGCGGAGCTGCGCGCGGCCGGCCGGTCGGTGGACACCGTGCAGGCCGACCTGGCGGACCCGCAGGCCACCGTGGCCATGATGGACGCGATCGCCGCGCGCGGCGGCGGCCTGCGCGCCGTGGTCAACAACGCCTCGCTGTTCGAGCCCGACACCGGCCTGGACTTCGCGCCCGACCGGGCCCGGCGCCAGCTCGACGTGAACCTGCTCGCGCCCTTGCTGCTGGGCCGGGAACTGGCGCGCCAGCTGGCGCGCCGCCCGCGGCCCGATGCCTGCGTGGTGCATGTGCTGGACCAGAAGGTCAGCAACCTGAACCCGGACTACTTCTCCTACACGGTCTCCAAGCTGGCGCTGGAGCGCGCCGTGGTGCTGCAGGCCCAGGCGCTGGCGCCGGCCGTGCGGGTGTGCGGCGTGGC
Source organism: Pseudorhodoferax sp. (assembly GCA_049840715.1). Taxonomy (GTDB): domain Bacteria; phylum Pseudomonadota; class Gammaproteobacteria; order Burkholderiales; family Burkholderiaceae_C; genus Pseudorhodoferax. The sequence continues at coordinate 72,529 of JASGJO010000002.1, read as the reverse complement.
CCCGGGCCTCATGTACCTGAGCGGGCCGCAGAGCGCAGCCAACTTCGCGCGCGCCAGCCGCGTGAACCTGCTGCGCCGGCCCATCGATCCGGCCGATGTGGCGCAGACCTGCCTGTTCCTGGCCGGCATGCCGGCCATCACGGGGGAGACGGTCTGTGTGGACAATGGCCAGCATCTGGTGCCACTGGAACGGGATGTGATGTTCGTCGTCGATGCATGGTTCAAGGAGTCGCAGGGTGCTGACGGCAGGGGCTGAAGGCATGGGCCTGCTGCAGCACTGCCGCAAGCTGTTCCTGCGCCGCCACGAGGTGCAGGTGCGCATCGGCGCGCACGCGTTCGAGCAGACGGCGCCGCAGCGCCTGTGGATCGACGTGGCGCTGTACGTGCCCTACGCGCGGTCCACGCCGGCGCACGACCGGCTGGACGAGGTGGTGGACTACGACTTCGTGCGCGCCGTCGTGGCCGAGCGCATCGCCCAGGGCCACATCGTGCTGCAGGAGACCCTCTGCGACGACCTGGCCCGGCGCCTGCTGGCGCATCCGGGCGTGCAGGCCGTGCACCTGGCCACCAGCAAACCCGATGTCTACCCCGATTGCGCCGCGGTCGGTGTCGAGGTGTTCCTGTCCAAGCCCGTTCCCGCAGCGCAGCCATGACGATCAACGCCGCCGGCACCCAGACCCTGCACCTGACCGGGCTGCGCTTCGACGCCAACCTGGGCATCCTCGATTCCGAGAAGACCGCGCCCCAGCCCATCCTGGTCGACGCCGAGCTCAACCTGGGCACCCAGCCGCTGCGCCCGCGCGACGACGACATCACCCACGTGCTGGACTACCGCAAGGTGCGCCAGATCGTCATCGACGAATGCACGGCCGAGCATGTGAACCTGCTCGAGAGCCTGATCGGCAAGCTGGCCCAGCGCCTGATGCAGCTGCCCGGCGTGCTGGGCGTGCGCGTGAAGATCGCCAAGCTCGAAATCTTCGACGACTGCGAAGTGGCGATCCGCGTCGAGGCCGGCCAGTGGTGACGGAAAAGGCCCCGCGCGGCGCGCCGGGCCCGGCTTGACGGAAAATCCCGCCCTTGCCCGCAGGAAGCCCTATGAACGCCGTCTGGACAGCCGAAGAACCCGCCACCGAAGCCGCGCCCGCCGCGCCGCCCAGGATCGAACGTGAAACGCACAAGCTCGAGAAGCGCCTGTGCCGCCTGATGGGCCAGGCCATCGTCGACTACAACATGGTCGAAGAGGGCGACAAGGTCATGGTCTGCATGTCCGGCGGCAAGGACAGCTACGCCATGCTGGACATCCTGCTCAAGCTGCGCGCGCGGGCCCCGATCCGCTTCGACATCGTGGCCGTGAACCTGGACCAGAAGCAGCCCGGCTTTCCCGAGCATGTGCTGCCCGAGTACCTCGCGCGCCAGGGCGTGCCCTTCCACATCGAGGAGCAGGACACCTACAGCATCGTCAAGCGCGTGGTGCCCGAGGGCAAGACCACCTGCGGCCTGTGCAGCCGGCTGCGCCGCGGCATCCTGTACCGCGTGGCTGACGAACTGGGCGCGACCAAGATCGCGTTGGGCCACCACCGCGACGACATCCTGCAGACCCTGTTCCTGAACATGTTCTTCGGCGCCAGGCTCAAGGGCATGCCGGCCAAGCTGGTCAGCGACGACGGGCGTCACATCGTGATCCGCCCGCTGGCCTACGTGCCCGAGCGCGACCTGGTGCGCTGGGCCGCGCACCGCGCATTTCCCATCATCCCGTGCACGCTGTGCGGCAGCCAGGAGAACGCCCAGCGCAAGCAGGTCGCCGCCATGCTGCAGGAGTGGGAGAAGAAGCACCCGGGCCGCGTGGAGAACATGTTCACGGCGTTACAGAATGTCGTGCCCTCGCACCTCATGGACGGAACCCGCTACGACTTCAAGGGTCTGAAGACCACGGGCGTGCCCGATCCCGCCGGCGACAAGGCGTTCGACGCGGAAGACATCGCGCCGCCCGTCGCACCGCTGCTGCAGGTCGTCCGGCTCTGAGCGGGGACGGTGCGTCGAGGAGGCATTGACATGCGGATGCAGATGCGAATGACCATGGCGGTGGCCGCGGCGGCCACCGTGCTGTTGTCCGGTTGCGCCACGAGCTACGTGGTCGACAACCAGGTGCAGACTTTTTCCGAGCTGCGCACGGTGCCGACCCCGGCCACCTACCGCTTCGAGCGGCTGCCCTCGCAGCAGTCGGCCTCGGGCGCGCAGGCCCAGCTGGAGGCCGCGGCGGAGCCCGCGCTGGCCAAGGCCGGCTGGGTGCGCAACGACGGCGCGGCGCGCTACAGCGTGCTGATCGGCAGCGACGTGGTGAGCACCACCCAGCTGGTCGACCCCTGGGTCTACAGCCGCTTCGGCCCCTGGGGCCCGTACTACGGCCGGCGCTGGGCCGGCGGCGCCGGCTTCTACGGCTGGGGGCCGTACTGGAGCTACCGCTACGACATGTGGGACCGCAGCTATGCCCAGCGCCAGGTCAGCGTGGTGATCCGCGACCTGTCGAACCAGCAGGTGGTCTACGAGACGCGCGCCGTGCACGAGTCGCGCTGGCCCAACGACCCCGACCTGCTCGCGCCCATGTTCGATGCGGCGCTGAGCAGCTTCCCGCAGCCGCCTGCCGGCGTGCGGCAGGTCAACATCGAGCTCCCGCCCAGGAAGTAGTTCAGCCGTAGGTGGCGGCCAGACGCTGGCGCAGGTATTCGCCGGCCGTCACGGGCGCGTGGCGCGGCTGCATGCCGGCCGGCACGCAGCTCGGGATCGCGCTGACCAGCGCGTCCGGGTTCGGGTCCAGGAAAAAGGCCACCGAGTAGCGCTCGCGCGTGGGCGGCAGGACGCGGTGCGGCGTGGACACATAGACGTCGTTGGACCAGCGCATCAGGCAGTCGCCGATGTTGCAGACGAAGGCGCCCGGCAGTGCCGGCACGTCGGTCCAGCCGCCGCCGCGCCGTTGCACCTGCAGCCCCGCCACGCCATCGGTGGCCAGCAGCGTCACGTTGCCGTAGTCGGTGTGGGCGCCGGCACCGGCCCGGCCGGCCGGGGCGTCGGCCGCGAAATGCGCCGGGTAGTGCAGCAGGCGCAGCGTGGCCTGCGGGCGGTCCAGCTTGTCGTCGAAGAAGTCCTCGGCCAGGCCCAGGTCCAGCGCGAAGGCGCGGTGCAGCCGCCGGCCCACGGCCAGCGCGGCATCGAAGTAGGCCTGGGCCTGCGCGCGCCAGCCGGCGATCGGCGGCCAGATGTTGGGCTGCCGCGTGGCCTCGTCGGTCCAGACCAGGTTGTAGGCTTCCTTGAGGTCGGGCGCGGCGGCCTCGTCCAGCGCCTCCACGCCCAGGCCCACGTAGCCGCGGTTGTGGCCGTGGCGGGCGATGGCCAGCGCCTGCTTGTCCTGCGGCGACAGCGCGAAGACCGCGTGCGCGGCGGCGAACACGCCGGCGCTGCAGGCCGCGGGCACGCCGTGGCCGGTGATGGCGAAGAAGCCGGTCTCGCGGCAGGCGCGGCCGATCGCCTGGGCGACGGCCTGGCGCGCCGGCGCGTCGGTGCCGGCCAGCGCGGCGATGTCGATGCACGGGATGCTGTCCATGGGCGGCGAGCATAGCGTTCCGCCGCCATGGGGCCTCCTAGAATCCGCCGATGGACGCCACCCGCATCATCGCCATCCGCCACGGCGAAACCGCCTGGAACGTGGACACCCGCATCCAGGGCCACCTGGACATCCCGCTCAACGACACCGGCCGCTGGCAGGCGCGCCGCGTCGGCGCGGCCCTGGCCGGCGAGGAACTGTCGGCCATCTACGCCAGCGACCTGGGCCGCGCGCACCAGACCGCCCAGGCCGTGGCCGACCGGGCCGGCCTGCCGGTGGTGGCCGACCGGGGCCTGCGCGAGCGCGCGTTCGGCAGCTTCGAGGGCAAGACCTTCGCCGAGATCGAATCGGACTGGCCGGACCAGGCCCTGCTGTGGCGCAAGCGCGACCCGGCGTTCGAGCCCGCGGGCGGCGAATCGCTGCTGCGCTTTCGTGAACGCATCGTCGGCACGCTGAACCGGCTGGCGGCGCTGCACCCGGGCGGGCAGATCGTGCTGGTCGGCCACGGCGGCGTGATGGACGTGCTGTACCGCGCCGCCACCGGCCAGGAGCTGCAGGCCCCGCGCACCTGGGCGCTGGGCAATGCCGCGATCAACCGCCTGCTCTGGACGCCGGAGACGCTGACGTTGGTGGGATGGGCCGACACGGCCCACCTGGACGACGCCGCGCTCGACGAAATCAGCGCATGAATGCAGCCGCACGCGCCGGCGATGCGGTGGCGGACATCGACACGCCCGCCCTGGTGCTCGACCTCGATGCGATGGAGCGCAACATCGCGCGCATGGCCGCGTTCGCCCGCCAGCACGGCGTGCGCTGGCGGCCCCACGCCAAGATGCACAAGTGCGCCGCGCTGGCGCAGCGCCTGGTGGCGGCCGGCGCCGTCGGCGCCTGCGTGCAGAAGACGGCCGAGGCCCAGGCGCTGGCCGCCGCCGGCGTGCAGGACCTGTACATCAGCAACGAGGTGGTCGCACCGGCCAAGCTCGCGCGCGTGGCGCAGCTGGCGCGCGGCCTGCAGCAGCATGGCGGCCGGCTCGCGATCGCGGTCGACAGCCCCGAAGGCGTGGACCGGCTCGCCGCCGCGCTGGCCGGCGCGCAGGACGCCATCGACGTGTTCGTGGAGATCGACGTGGGCCAGGGCCGCTGCGGCCTGCCGCCCGGCCCCGGCGCGGTGCAGCTGGCACGGCGCATCGGCGCCGCGCCGGCGCTGCGCTTCGCCGGCCTGCAGGCCTACCACGGCAAGGCCCAGCACCTGCGCAGCGCCGAGGACCGGCGCGCCGCGATCGCCGCCGTGCTGCTGCTCGTGCGCGACCAACTCGACGCGTTCGCCCAGGCCGGCCTGGCCGTGCCGCTGGTGACGGGCGCCGGCACCGGCAGCATGGTGCACGAGGCCGGCAGCGGCCTGTACGGCGAGCTGCAGTCCGGCTCCTTCCTGTTCATGGACGCGGACTACGCCGGCAACGACGCCGACCCGGACCAGCCCGTGTTCGAGCACGCGCTGTTCGTCAAGTCCCAGGTCATCAGCCGCAACGCGCGGCACGCGGTCTGCGATGCGGGCCACAAGAGCCATGCCATCGATTCGGGCCTGCCGCTGGTCCACCGGCCCGAGGGCGGGCCGCCCTGGCGCTACGCCAACGGCGGCGACGAGCACGGCGTGCTGCATGCCGAGGAAGGCCAGAGCCTGCCGGCGCTGGGGCAGACGGTGTGGCTGATCCCCGGTCATTGCGATCCGACCGTGAACCTGCACGACACGCTGGTCGGCGTGCGCGGCGGCCTGCTGCAGGGCCGGGTGGAGGAGCTGCTGCGCGTCGATGCGCGCGGGGCCCTGGCATGACCGCCGCCCGGCTGCCCGAAGGCGTGGCCGCGCTGCCGCGCCGGCGGTTCTGTGCGGCGCTGGCGCTGGGCGCAGCCGCCGGCACGCGGGCGGCCGGGCCGGGCGTGGTGCACGAGGTCGGCCCGGGCCGGCAGTTCCCCACCATCGCCGAGGCCGCGCGGGCGGCACGCGATGGCGACACCGTGGAGGTGCAGGCCGGCGAGTACCGCGCCGATGTCGCCAGCTGGACCCAGCAGCAGCTCCGGCTGCGCGCCGTGGGCGGCCGGGTGCGGCTGCTGGCCGATGGCGCCAGCGCCGAGGGCAAGGGCATCTGGGTGGTGCGCGGCGGCGACATCCACGTCGAGGGCTTCGACTTCGAGGGCGCCCGCGCGGCGACGCGCAACGGCGCCGGCATCCGCTTCGAGAAGGGGCGGCTCACCGTGGCGGACTGCCGTTTCAGGGACAACGAGAACGGCATCCTGACCGCGAGCGACCGCGCGGCCGAGCTGGTCATCGAGCGCAGCCTGTTCCAGGGCAACGGGGCCGGCGACGGGCAGAGCCACAACCTGTACGTGGGCCGCATCGCCAGGCTCACGGTGACCGACAGCGCTTTCCACGACGCGCGCGGCGGCCATCTGCTCAAGAGCCGCGCCGCGCGCAGCGCGGTCCACCGCAACCAGCTGACCGACAGCGATGCCGGCCAGTCCAGCTACGAGCTGGAGTTTCCGAGCGGCGGCCTGGTCCATGCCAGCCACAACCGGCTGCGCCAGGGGCCGGGCACCACCAATTCGACCATGGTGTCCTACGGTGCCGAGGGCTACCCCTGGCCCGAGAACCGGCTGGTGCTGCACGACAACCTGTTCATCGACGACCGGCCCGCCGGCGGCATCTACCTGCGCGTGGCGCCCGGCGAGCGGCAGGTGGACCTGCAGGGCAACCGGCTCGAAGGCGCGAGCCGCACCCGGGCGCGCGAGTTGACGTACTGAAGCGCCGCGCCGCCCGCGTGGAACGGGCGGCCGAGCCCATGGCGCTCGCAAAAAACCGGGCTCCGGCACCGGTCGCTCGGCACCGGGTTGCGTCGCTGCCCGTGCGGGTGGCCCTCCGCGTTCTCCTGGCGGATAATTGAGAACTGTTCCGATTGAAGCGCTTCAGCCTGGGTTCCGCAGCTTCTTTTGCCCATCGACTCCTGAAACCCGATTGCCTTGTCCAGCGACTCCGTCCAGCAGATCTACCGCGAGCACCACGGCTGGCTGCATGGCTGGCTGTGGCGCCGGTTGGGCACGTCGCACGAGGCGGAAGACCTGGCGCACGACGCCTTCGTGCGCCTGATCGGTTCGGGCGAGGCACCCGGCCTGCGCGAGCCGCGCGCCTTCCTGGCCACGCTGGCCCACGGCCTGCTGGCCAACCACTGGCGCCGCCGCGCGGTCGAGAAGGCCTACCTCGACGCGCTGGCGGCCCAGCCCGCGGCGCTGGCGCCGTCGCCCGAAGAACGCGCGCTCGTCATCGAGGCGCTGTGCGAACTCGACGCCATGCTGGATCGCCTGCCGCCCAAGGCGCGCCAGGCCTTCCTGCTGGCGCAGCTGGACGGGCTCACGCAGGCGGAGATCGCGGCCCAGCTGGGCGTGTCCGACCGCATGGTGCGCAAGTACCTCGCGCAGGCCATGCTGCACTGCGCGATGTTCAAGGCTGGGGTCGCGGCGCCATGAACACCTTCACGCCGCCGGACGCCGCCCAGCCCCGGCCCGACCATGCCAGTCTGCAGCAGGCGGCCGAATGGTTCGCCACGTTCGACGGCCGCCGGCCGGACGGGCAGGACGCCGCGCCGGCCGACCGCGCCGCCTGGCAGCGCTGGCTGGAGCAGGACCCGCGCCACCGCGCCGCCTGGGCCCATGTCGAGGCCGTGAGCGCCGATTTCGGCCGGCTGTCGGGCAGCGGCCGTGCGACGGCCCGCGGCGTGATCCGCCAGCCCCTGCTCAACCCGGCGCGGCGGCGCGCCCTGGGCGGGCTGGGGGCGGTGGCGGTGCTGGGGGCTGGCAGCTGGTGGCTCACGCGGCCGGCCTGGCCCGAGGCCGACGCCACGCTGGCGCGTGCCCGCACCGGCCTGGGCGAGGTGCGCGTGCTGGCATTGGCAGATGGCGCGCAGGCCTGGCTCAACGCGCACACCGCCGTGGTGGTCGAGAACACGCCGGCGCTGCGCCTGCTGCGGCTGGAACGGGGCGAGGTGTTCATCGCCTCCCACCACGGCGGCGATGCAGCCGCCCGGCGCCCGCTGGTCGTCGAAACCCCGCAGGGCCGCGTGCAGGCGCTGGGCACACGCTTCAGCGTGCGCGCCACGGGCGACGGCCAGACCCAGGTGGCGGTGTTCGATGGCGCGGTGCGCCTCACGCCGCGCGCCCCGGCGGCCGGAGCGCAGCCCGCCAGCACGCTGCAGGCCGGCGAGCAGGCCAGCTTCGACGCGGAGCAGGTCGCCGCCGCCGGCCCCTCGCGGCCGGCGCGCGAGGCTTGGGTGCGCGGCACGCTGATCGCCGAGAACATGCGGCTCGACGAATTCCTGCAGGAACTGTCGCAGCACCGGCGCGGCCACCTGGGCTGCGATCCGGCCGTGGCCGGCCTGCGCATCGACGGCGTGTTTCCTCTGGCCGACACCGACGCGGTGCTGCGCATGCTGGCCGAGACCCTGCCGGTGCGGGTGGCGCAGACCACGCCCTGGTGGGTCGACGTGGGGCCGCGGTAGGGGCTTCCGAAAAAAAACCGAAAAAAGTGCGCGCCGGCGGTTCCGCTTTGGCGGGGCCTGGGTGGCATGGGAGATGAACCCTCTCCGTCTCCACCGCTTCAGAAAGCTTCCCGTGCCCACTTTCGGCTCCATTCCCTTCACCCGCGCCGTGCTGGCCAGCCTGCCGCTGGCCGCCTTGTCCCTGAACCCGGGCGCCGCGCTGGCCCAGCCGGAACCGGCCGGCAGCACCGCCCAGGCCGAACGCGCCTACGACATCCCGGCCGGCCCGCTCGGCGCCGCGCTGAACCGCTTCGCCGTGGATTCCGGCATCGGCTGGTCGGCCGACGCCAGCCTCACGCAGGGCCGCCAGAGCAGGGAGCTGCGCGGCCGCTACACGCTGGCCCAGGGCTTCGCCCAGCTGCTGGAGGGAGCCGGACTCGAAGCCTTCCCGCGCGGCGGCAACGCCTGGGGCCTGCGCGCCGCACCGCGCCAGGACGGCGCGGCCGAGGGCCGGACGCTGGCCGGCGTCAGCGTGGTAGGGAACTGGCTGACCGACCCGACCGCCGCCAGCGTGTTCGAGCACGCCGGCGCGCGCGACCTCGTCACGCGCGACGCCTTCCAGGCGGCCGGCGCGAGCTCGGCGCGCGAGGTGCTCAACCGCATCCCGGGCGTCATGTCGCCCGAGAACAATGGCACCGGCAGCCACGACATGGCGCTGAACTTCGGCGTGCGCGGCCTCAATCCGCGCCTGGCGGCGCGCTCCACCGTGCTGATGGATGGCGTGCCCGTTCCCTTCGCGCCCTACGGCCAGCCGCAGCTGTCGTTCGCGCCGATCTCGCTGGGCAACATGGACTCGGTCGACGTGGTGCGCGGCGGCGGTGCCGTGCGCTATGGCCCGCAGAACGTGGGCGGCATCGTGAACTTCTCGACCCGTGCGATCCCGAAGACGCACGCGGCCGGCGTCGACATCCAGACCGAGGCGTCGCCCAATGCCGGCGGCAATGGCCTGAAGACCACCACCAGCCTGATGGCCGGCGGCACGCTGGACAGCGGCCTGGGCGGCGTGCTGCTGTACTCCGGCGTGCGCGGCGGCGACTGGCGCGCGCACAGCGGCACCCAGATCGACGACATCATCCTCAAGGGCAGCTACCGCATCGACGCCAGGCAGAAGATCACGGCCACGGCGCAGCGCTACGAGGGCGAGGCCGACATGCCCGGCGGCCTGACGCGCGCCGCTTTCGACGCCGATCCCTACCAGTCCACCCGGCCCAAGGACCGCTTCTGGGGGCACCGCAACATGGTCAGCGCGGGCTACGAATTCAAGCCCGACGCGCAGCGCCAGTTCTCGGTGCTGGCCTTCTACACCGACACGCTGCGCAGCGGCTACCTGGACCAGGGCAGCTTCGTCTCGCTCTCGCCGCGCAGCTACAGCGTGCGCGGCATCGAGACGCGCTTCACCCAGGGCTTCACCGCGGGCGGCATGCGCCACGAGATCGGCGTGGGCCACCGCTACGTGAGCGAGGAGAGCGAAGAGTTCCGCTACCGCGTGCCCGCCACCTCCGCCGTGCTCCCCAGCGAGAGCAGCGCCAACGACCGCCACACGCGCGGCGAGACGCGGGCCAACGCCTTCTTCATCGACGACCGCATCAACGTCGGCAACTGGACGCTGGTGCCCGGCCTGCGCATGGAGCGCATCAAGTCCGGGCAGACCAACCTGCTGAACGGCGCGCGCGATGCGGGCAGCTACAGCCCGCTGCTGCCGGCGCTCAACGTCATGTACTACCTGAGCGACCAGTGGAACGTCTACGCCAGCGTGGACAGCTCCTTCGGCACCGTGCAGTACAGCAAGATGGCCACGGCCGTGACCAGCGGCAGCGTGGAGCCCGAGAAGGCGCGTTCGTACGAAATCGGCACCCGCTACGACAGCGGCGCGCTGCGCGCCGAAGTCGGCCTGTTCACGATGACCTTCAGCAACCAGTACGAGAGCAACCAGACCACCAACAGCGTCTACGCACGCGGCAAGACGCGCCACGTCGGCCTCGAAGGCGGCCTGCGCTACGACCTGGGCGCCGCCGCGCCGGCGATGAAGGGCATCAGCGCATTCGCCAACTACGCCTATGTCGATGCGTCCATCCTGGAAGAAGGGCCGAACAAGGGCAACCAGGTGCCGTTCTCGCCCCGGCACAAGGCGGTGCTGGGCCTGGACTACGCCGTGGGCCCGTGGAAGGCCGGCGTCGATACCTCGCTGCAGTCGAGCCAGTTCGCCGACAACGCCAACACCGTGCAGGAGACGGCGGCCGGCAACAACGGCCGCATTCCCGGCTACGCGCTGGTCGGCCTGCGCGCCAGCTACACCTTCGGCGCCGAGTTCGGCCGCATGACGCTGGGCGGCGGCATCAAGAACCTGCTGGACCGCCGCTACTTCACGCGCTCCTTCGACGACAACAACAACGGCATCTACGTCGGCCAGCCGCGCACCGTGTACCTGCAGCTGTCGGCCGCGTTCTGAAGCCGGCGGCCGGCCCGTGCCCCGGACGACCGGGGCAGGGCATCAGCGCCGCGCGCCCACCAGGGCCCGCAGCAGCTGGCGGTTGGCCTCCTCCACGCCGATGCCGTGCGCGCGGCAGACCGCGCGCAGCGCCGGCGTGTCGTCGCCCTCCATGGCCCGCGCGGCCTGCAGCGCCGGCGCGTAGGGGCCGCTGCGCTTGACGGCGGCCGCGTAGATGCGCTCGGACAGTGGCAGCCGGTTCAGCACCTGGCCCAGCGGCTCGTGCAGCAGCAGGTCGAGTTCGGCGAACAGGCCGCACAGGTAGACCTCGCGGCGCAGGCTGTCCTCGGCGCCGGCGTCCAGCAGGTGTTCGGTCAGCCGCGCGCGCAGCACCATCTGGGCCTTGACCGGGCGCAGGTCGATGTCGGTGGCGGCATGCGCGCCCTGTTCGGCGAGCCAGCGGCCCAATGCGCCGTAGCCCAGCATCATGAGCCCGTGGCGCACCGATTCGATGCCGCCGCGCCCGGCCATGGCGGCCGAGTTGGTGAACGACAGGAAGCGGTAGGCCAGCACCGGCTCCTCGCGCACCACGGCCTCGATCTGTTCCATCGACTGGTCATCGTCCACCGCCTTGGCGGCGCGGCGGATCACCTCGCCGTCGGGCGCCACGGGCTGGTGGCGGTGCGCGTGCAGCACGTCCTCGGACGGCCAGCCGGCGATCGCCAGCGCGCCGGCCCGGTCCAGCAGCAGGTCGGCCAGGGCACGGCTCTGCACCTCCTCGTAGATCTGCCCCAGCGCGATGGCGCTGCCGACCTGCCGGCCGGCGGCGGCCTCCTGCAGCGCCGTGGCCGCGGTCAGCGGCCCCACGGCCAGCATGCGCAGGAAGAAGCAGTCCTGCAGCGGCGTCTTCGACCAGTCTTCCAGCGGGCCGCGCCACACCAGCCTGACGCCGCGTGCATGGGCCTTCTGCGTGCGTTCGTAGATGTCGGGCTCGCCGAGCCATTCGCCACGCACCTCGATCCAGTAGTCGCCGGCCGGCGCATGCGCCAGCATGTCGGACAGCAGGCGCTTGTTGTGCATGGACAGCAGCAGCTGCGGCGTGGCCATGGACGAGAGCTCCTGCAACGCGGCGACCAGGTGCACGGCGTCGATCGCGCCGCCCTGGGCGGCCTCGACGAACAACTGCACGGCCTCGAGCTCGCGGGCCTGGTTCCAGAGCGGGCGGTAGCCCAGGGTGATGCTGCCGACGACGGATTGCGTCATGTCTCCTCGCGACCTGAAAACTCAAGTGTCCATTGTGCCGGCGCGCCAGCCGCAGGAGATAGACCCCGCTTGCAAGCCACTGGTCGAGAGGCCGCGGAGCAGGCCATGCCAGCGCAGCCGCGGAACTGGCTGCCAGGCCGCCGGGTGCGCCCCTTGAGCCGGACGGGGTGGTTGCATTTCAGCGGATGAAGTCGAACAGCGAGAGCTTCTGGATCGAGGCGTAGGTCTGCAACGCGACCTGGTAGCTCGTCTGCTGGTTCTGGAAGTCCGACAGGCCCTGGATCATATCCATGTCCTCGGCGCGCGAGCGGTCGCCTTCGGCCTGCACGCTGCGGTCTTCCTGGGTGTCGTGGATGCGGTCGGCGCGGTTGAGCAGGTCGCCCGCGCGGCCGCGCATGGCGCCGATGCGCTCCAGGCTGGTGTCCACCTGGGCCAGCGAGATCGCCAGCTCGTGGTTGAAGTTGGCATTGGCGCTGGTCGCGCCCTTGGTCGTGCTGCCGGGCTCGTACATGCCGGCGATGGCGCGGTCCAGCACGCCGAAGATGCTGGGCCGATCGCTCGGCACCGTGGCATCGACCTCCAGCTGGTCGCCTTCGGCCGGCACGCCCTTGACCACCATGGAGATGCCGCCCAGCGTGATGGTCTGGTTCTCCTTGTACGGCAGGCCCGTGGTGGTGACGCCGGTGGTGTTGTTGGTGGCGTCGTAGGTCATGGCGCCGGTCGTGGCGTCGACGTGGAAGGTCAGCGTGAAGTCCGTGCCCTCGCTGCCCATCAGCGCCGCGTCCTTGACGAGCCCCACGTCGGTGAACATCTGCCCGGTGTTGCCCGCGCCCAGGCTGACCTTGAACACGCCGTTGCTTTCGGGCACGTCCATCCAGGTGGCGCGGCCGTCCAGCGTGCCCGGGATGGCCACGTCGCTGGAGCCGGCCTGGCCGGGCAGGCCGTTGAAGCTGTAGTCCGGGTCGGGCACGGTGCCGTCGGCACTGACCTCGAACGGCGCGGAGGTGCTTCCGAGGCCATGGAACAGCGGCAGGCCGTTGGCGTCCTTGCGGTTGGCCAGCGTGACCAGCTCGTCGCGCAGGCCCACCAGCTGCTTGGCGATGGTCTCGCGCTCGGTCGGGCTGTTGACGCCGCTGCCGGCCTGCACCAGCAGGTCGCGGAACTGCTGCAGCAGCGCGGTGGCATCGCCCAGCGTGGATTCGCCGAGCTGGATGGCGCTCTTCTGCGTCTCCAGCGCGCGCTGCTCCACCGTGATGCGGGCGATGCGCGTCTGCGCGCGCTCGGCCTGCGCGGCCGAGGTCGGGTCGTCGCTGGGGCGCACCACGCGCTTGCCCTCGGTCAGCTTGGCCTGCAGGTCGGCCAGGTTGGCCTGGCGCGTCTGCAGCGTCTGGCGCGCGGCGTCGAAGGTGTTGGCGGTGCCCAGGCGGGTGAAGGTGTTGGCCATTTCAACTCTCCACGGTGCGGCGCGTCCCGTGGTGCGGTGAACGCGAAACGGGGGTGGGTTTCATCGTGTCACGGTGCTGATCAGGGCGTCGAAGATGCTCTGCGCCACCTGCAGCATCTTCGCCGAGGCCTGGTAGGCCTGCTGGTACTGGATCAGCTTGGCGGCTTCCTCGTCCAGGTTCACGCCGGAGACGCCGGTGCGCTGGGCTTCCAGCCCTTCGGCGATGGACTTGGACACGTCGGCCGCGTACTGCGCGCTCTGGGCGCGCACGCCCACGTTGGCGATCAGCGCGGCGTAGCCGTCGGTCAGCGGCGCGCCGTCGAACAGCTTCATGTCGCGCAGGTCCATCAGCGCCTTGGCGTTGCCGGCGTCCAGCGGCGCGTAGGCCGGGTTGATGGCGCCGACGGTCAGCGTGTCGCCGGGCTGCGGCGCGCCGGTCAGCGTCAGTGTCCAGGCCGAGGGGTTGGCGCCGTCGTAGCTGATGGGCGTTCCCGGGCTGTAGGTGAAGGTGCCCGCCACGTCCGAGCGCGTGTACTGGGTGCCGCTCGTGAAGGTGATGGTCACGTCGGCCGGGGCCGGCACGGAGCCCGCCGCCAGCCCGCTGACCGCCAGGCCGCCGGTGTTGGTCGTTCCCATGCTGGCCTGCACCGGGCTGGCCACGGCCAGGTCGCGCGGCGAGGCGAACAGCGTGTGCATGTTGCCGGCCGCCTGGGCATAGGGCCGCAGCAGGAAGCTGTCGCCGGTGGCGGCCGCGCCCGTGATGTCCAGCGCCAGGCCGTCCACGGTGGGCGGCGGGCCGGGGTCCACCGTGGGCGAGACGCCGTCGGACAGCCGCGTCACGGTGAAGTCGGTCGGCGAGGTGAAGGTCACGCGGTAGTCGGAGGCGCGCAGCTGGCTCGCGTCGGCCACGCTGATGCCGATGCCGGCGCTGCCCGTGTTGTTGACGAAGGCGGTGCCGTCGGCCATGGCGATGGGCGTGAACAGGTCGCCGCCGGGCTCGCCGTCCAGGTCCAGCCCGAGCTTATGCTGGGCGTTGACCACCGTGGTGATGGACACCGCCATGCGGCCCAGCAGGTTCTGCGCCTCGGCCAGGTCCTCGTTCTGGAAGCGCATCAGGCCCGACAGCGAGCCGCCGCCCAGCATGCTGTCCTGCAGCTTCACCTCGGTGCTGCCGTTGACCAGGCGCAGCTCGCTGCGCGTGGGGTCCAGCGGGTCGCTGGCCACCTTGAGTTCCAGCGCGCGCGTGCCCAGCACCACGGGCTGGCTCTGCGCCACGAACACGCTGATGGTGCCGTCGTTGTTCTCCAGCGTCGTCGTCTGGACGTACTTGTTCATCTCGCTGATGAGCTGGTCGCGCCGGTCCAGCAGGTCGTTGGGCATCTGGTCCAGGCCCGAGACGGACTGGATCTGCCGGTTGACCTCGGCGATGCCGGTGATCAGCGTGTTCAGCGTGGACACGCTGTTCTGCAGCTCCTCGGTCAGGCCGCGCTGCAGGTTGGCCAGCTGCGTGGCGGTGTCGTTGAAGCGCGAGGCGGTTTCCGAGGCGCGCGTCAGCACCACGGTGCGGGCCGTCAGGTCCGTCGGCGCGCTGGCCACGTCGGAGAACGCGTTCATCATCTCGCTGACCGAGGCGCCCAGGCCGGTGGTGCCGGTGCCGAACAGGTCCTCGAGCTGCAGCAGCTTCTCGGCGCGCGACACGTCCTGCGCCGACACCGACTTGGACAGCGCGGCCTGGCGCGTCAGGTAGGCGTCGTAGACCCGCTGGATCGACGCCACCTCCACGCCCTTGCCGATGTAGCCGCCGCCGGTGTACTGGCCGTCCACCGTAGCCAGGTTGACCACCTGGCGCGAATAGCCCACGGTGGCGTTGTTGGCGATGTTGTGGCCGATCGTGGACAGCGCGGCCTGGTTGGCCTGCAGCGCGCGGACGCCGACGTTGAGGATGTTGCTCATGTCGCGCCGGCCTTCATGCGTTCAGCGCGCGCTGCACCTGCAGCGTGCTGTTGATCACGCGGCTGAGCTTGCCCGCGTAGTCAGGGTCGGTGGCGTAGCCGGCGCGCTTGAGTTCGGTGGCGAAGGCCAGCGGCGAGGCGGTCTTGGCCAGCACCTTCTCGTAGCGCGGGCTGTTGGTGATCAGGTTCGCGTAGTCGCGGAACGAATCCTCGTAGGAGTCGTAGGCGCGGAACTTGGCCTTGACCTTGCGCGCCTCGCCGTTCACGTACTCGGTGGTCGTCACCTCGGCCACCTTGCCGGTCCAGCCGGGGCCGGCCTTGATGCCGAACAGGTTGAACGAGGTGCTGCCGTCGGCGTTCTTGATCTCGCGCCTGCCCCAGCCGGTCTCGTGCGCGGCCTGGCCCATCATGTAGTGGGCCGGGATGCCGCTTTGCTGCTCGATGCGCTCGGCCGCGTCCTGGTGCTGCTGCACGAAGCCCTGCTTGGCGCGCGGTGCTGCCCGCGGCCGCGCGCGAGACCTTGCCGCCGTCGCTGGCCGGCGGCAGCACGCGCGTGTTGTCCATGGCCACGGTATGGCGCGACAGCTGGCGCTCGATCGCGGCCGAGATGCCGCCGGGCAGGCCGGACATGGAGACCGACAGCTGCTGGTCCAGCAGGTCCGAGCTGATCTCGCTCTGCGGGCTGTCGAGCAGGCCGGACTTCATGGTCGCGTCGCGCATGCTCTTGATCAGCTCGCGCATGAACAGCGATTCGAGCTGCTTGGCGGCTTCCTTGATGGCGCCGGCGCCGTCCTTGTTGGCCTGGGCCTTGAGCGCGTCCAGCGAGCGCGCGTCCGCGGCGAGGGCGTTGTTCTTGGTGACCAGCGGCGAGAGCGACATGTCAAATCACCTCCAGCTCGGCATTCAGGGCGCCCGCGGCCTTGATGGCCTGCAGGATGGCCAGCAGGTCCTGCGGCGTGGCGCCCAGTGCGTTCAGCGCGCGCACCACGTCGCCCAGCTGCGGCGCGCCCTGCAGCTGCACGAGCTTGCCGCCGTCCTGCTTGACCGAGATGTCCGACTGCTGCGCCGACCACCGTCTGGCCCTGCGAGAACGGCGCGGGCTGGCTGATCACGGGCGTGGTGGCGATGCTGACCGACAGGTTGCCGTGCGCGATGGCGCAGGGCCCCAGCGTCACGGCCTGGTTCAGCACGATGGAGCCGGTGCGTGCGTTGATGACCACCTTGGCCGAGGGCGTGGCCATGTCGAAGCGCAACTCCTCCAGCTCGGCGATGAAGTTCACGCGCGCGTTCGGCGCGCTGGGCGCGCGCACCTGCACCGTGCGCCCGTCCAGCGCCTGCGCCAGGCCCTGGCCCAGCTTGTCGTTGATGACGCCGGCCACGCGGCGCGCGGTCTGGAAGTCCGAGGCGTCCAGGCCCAGCGTGATGTGGTCGCCCTCCTGCAGCGGCGTGGGCACGCTGCGCTCGACCTGGCCGCCGCCCGGGATGCGGCCGGCCGACAGGTGGTTGATCTGCACCTTGCTGCCACCCGCGGCGGCGCCGGCGCCGGCCACCACCAGGCTGCCCTGGGCCAGCGCATAGACCTCGCCGTCGGCACCGCGCAGCGGCGTGGCGATCAGCGTGCCGCCCTTGAGCGACTTGGCGTTGCCCATGGAGGAGACGGTCACGTCGATGGCCTGGCCCGGCTGCGCGAACGGCGGCAGTTCGGCCGTGACCAGCACCGCCGCCACGTTCTTGAGCTGCAGCTGCGAGGCCTGGTTGGCCGGCAGCACGATGCCCTGCTGCTGCAGGTAGTTGGACAGGCTCTGCGTGGTGTAGGGCATCTGCGTGGTCTGGTCGCCGGTGCCGTCCAGGCCCACCACCAGGCCGTAGCCCGTCAACTGGTTGCTGCGCACGCCCTGCACCGAGGCCACCTCCTTGATGCGCATGGCCTGCACCGGCTGGGCCAGCAGTGCGAAGGCGAGCAGCGGGAGCAGGAGGCGTGGCAGGAATGTCATGGCAGTGCTCGGGAAGAGGGGGCTGCCGCGATTGTGCGAAGCCTCAGAACGGCAGAACGCTCAAAAAGAACCGCGCCAGCCAGCCAATTGCCATGGCATCTTGCTGCTGGCCGCGGCCGCGCGACTCCACGCGCACGTTGGCCACGGCGGTGGACGGCACGATGGAGCCGGGCAGCACGGCGCGCGGGTCCACCGTGCCCGAGAAGCGCAGCACGTCCACGTTCTGGTTCACGCCGATCTGCTTCTCGCCCAGCACGGCCAGGTGGCCGTTGGGCAGCACGTCCACCACGGTGGTGGTGATGGTGCCGCTGAAGGTGTTGGCCGCGCTGGTGCCGCCGTTGCCGGCGAACTTGTTCTCCGATTCGGCGCCCACGCTCAGCTTGCCCAGCAGCGAGGACGACAGGAACGGAAAGCCGGAGATGCCGCTGCTGACGCTGCCGCTCTTGTCCACCGAGGCCGTGCTGGTCTGGCTGGCGCTCAGGTTCTCGACGATCTGCACCGTCAGTGTGTCGCCGACCAGGCGCGGGCGCCGGTCCTCGAAGAACGGCCGGTAGCGCACCTGCGAGTACAGGCCGCCCGTGGCCGCGGGCGCGGCCTGCGGCGCGATCGCCACGGGGCGCTGGGCCACGGGATCTGGGAACTCGACCTTGGGCGTCTGCTGCAGCGTCTCGCAGCCCGCCAGCGCGAGCGCCGCCAGGACCGGCAGCCGAGTGACGCAGGGAGAGGGTTGTGGCCATGGCGGCTCCTACAGCTGCGCGAGCTTCTGCAGCATCTGGTCGGAGGTCTGCACGGCCTTGGAGTTCATCTCGTAGGCGCGCTGCGTCTGGATCATGGTCACCAGCTCCTGCACCACGTTGACGTTGGAGGTCTCCAGGTAGCCCTGGCGCATGATGCCCAGGCCGTTGGTGCCCGGCGTGCCGCCCTGCGGCTGGCCCGAGGCGGCGGTCTCGGTGAAGATGTTCTGGCCGCGCGGCTCCAGGCCCGGCCGGGTTGATGAAGGTGGACATGGCGATGCGTGCCCACCGTCTGCGGCGCGGTGTTGCCCGGCAGCATCACGCGCACGGTGCCGGTCTCGCTGATGCTCACCGACAGCGTGTTCGGCCGGAATGGTGATGCCGTTGGCCACCGCCAGGCCGTTGGAGGTGACGAGCCGGCCCTGCGAGTCGACCTCGAAGCTGCCGTCGCGCGTGTAGCCCACGGTGCCGTCGGGCAGCTGGATGTTGAAGAAGCCGTTGCCGTTGATGGCCACGTCGAAGTGGTTGTCGGTCAGCTGCAGCGAGCCCTGCGAGAACTGCCGGCTGGTGGCCACGGTGCGCACGCCCAGGCCCAGCTGCAGGCCGGTGGGCAGCTGCTCGGCCTCGGTGTTGTTGGCGCCGACCTGGCGCAGGTTCTGGTAGATCAGGTCTTCGAACACCGCGTTGGAGCGCTTGAAGCCGGTGGTCGAGACGTTGGCCAGGTTGTGCGAGATGACGTCCAGCTGGGTCTGCTGGGCTTCCATGCCGGTCTTGGAGATCCAGAGCGAATTGATCATGGCGGTTCCTTGTTAGCCCTGGACGCCCAGGAGCTGGCTGGCGCTCTTGTCGCCGGCCTCGGCGAGCTGCAGCAGGCGCATCTGCACTTCGAACTGGCGGGCCACCTGGATCATCCCGACCATGGTTTCCACGGCGTTCACGTTGGAGCCTTCCAGCGCGCCGGCGGCCATGCGCGCATTGGCGTCGTTGGCCATCGGGTCGCCCGAGGTGGTGCGGAACAGGCCGTCGTCGCTGCGCTTGAGCGGGTCGTCCGGCGTCGGCGTGGCCAGCTTCAGCCTGCCGAGGTTGGTCGACGGCATGTTGCCCACCTTGGCGCTGATGCTGCCGTCCGAGCCCAGCGTGACCTCGGCGTTGGGCGGCACGTCGATCGGCGCGCCGCCGTCGCTGAGCACGGGCAGGCCGCTGCGGGTTGACCAGCGTGCCGGCGGCCGTGACCTCGAAGGCGCCGCCGCGGGTGTAGGCCTCGGTGCCGTCCAGCCCCTGCACGGCGAACCAGGCGTTGTCGCGCGCCATCGCGTCGAGGTTGCGGCCGGTGCGCTGCACCGGGCCCGGCGTGCTCGTCGTGGCCGCGCGTGGTCTCCAGCGCGAACACCCGGCTGCTCGAGCCCTGGCCGTTCAGCGGCACCGAACGGAAGGTCGACAGCTCGGCGCGGAAACCGTTGGTCGAGACGTTGGCGAGGTTGTTGGACAACACCGCCTGCCGTCCGGAGGCGGCGGTGGCGCCGGTCATAGCGGTGTAGATGATGTGGTCCATGGCTCAGCCTCAGCGGATGTTGAGAATCGTGTTCAGGACCTGGTCCTGCGTCTTGATGGTCTGCGCGTTGGCCTGGTAGGTGCGCTGCGCCGTCATCATGTTCACGAGCTCCTTGGTCAGGTCGACGTTGGAGTCCTCCAGCGTGCCGGCGCGCACCACGCCCAGGTTGCCGGTGCCCGGCACGCCGGTGGCCGTGGGCTCCAGGCCCGAGGCCGGCGTCGCCATCCACAGGTTGCCGCCGATCGGCGACAGGCCCTGCTCGTTGGTGAAGGTGGCCAGCTGGATCTGGCCGGCCGCCAGCGTCTTGCCGTTGGAGTACACGCCCAGCACCACGCCGCTGTCGTCGATGTTGATGGCGGTCAGCTTGCCCGAGGTCTGGCCATCGGCCAGCGCCTTGGTCACCGAGAAGCGCGAGGAGCCGTACTGCGTGGCGCGTTCCAGGTTGAGGTCGATCGCGAAGGTGGTGCCGTCCGATTCGGGAATGTTCAGCTGGCTCAGCGCCGTGGAGGAGGTCAGCTCGCCGTCGTTGCCGAAGGTCATGGTGCCGCTGTTGGTCAGGGCGCCGCCGTCCACCGAGGTCCAGACGTCCCAGGTGTTGTTGGCGGTCTTGGTGAAGTAGATGCCGATGGGCACCGCCGTGCCCAGCGAGTTGTAGGTCACGGCGGAGGTGCCGTAGGTCTCGATCGGCGGGGTCAGCGCGCTGGGCGCGGTGCCCGTGGGCACGGTGGCCGAGGCGTCCAGGTTGAAGCGCAGGTTCAGCTCGGTGCTGCGGTCGGCCTTGATCTCGCCGCCGGCCGGGCAGGATCAGCGGGCCGATGGTGCCGCCGGTGGGGATCACCCCGTCCGGCGTGGCCGTGATGCCCAGCAGGCTGCCGCCGTCGTTGGTCACGATCTGGCCGTCCTTGGTCAGCTTGAACGAGCCGTCGCGGGTGTAGGCGCGCGTGCCGTTGGGCTGGTCGATCTGGAAGAAGCCGTTGCCGTTGATGGCCACGTCCAGCGAGCGGCCCGTCACCGACAGGTTGCCCTGCGTGAACTGCTGCGACGACGGTGGCCACCTCGACGCCGATGCCCTGGTTGATGCCGCCGGCCGAGCCCATGGCGTTGGCGTACAGCTCGGCGAATTCGGCGCGCGAGGCCTTCATGCCGGTGGTGTTGGCGTTGGCGATGTTGTGGCCGATCACGTCCAGGTTCTTGCTGGCGGCGTTCAGACCGGAGAGACCTTGTTGGAATGCCATGGAAAGCTCCTGGGAGGCGGTGGGGGGTTCAGAGGATGGCCTGTGACGCTGCCGTAGGGCAGCGTCTCGCCGCCGGCCGAGCTGCAGCGTCAGCACGTTGTTGCTCGTTGCTGACGCCTTCGACGCGGGTGCGCTGCAGCGCGGTGGCGGTGACGGCCGTGTTGCTGGCGGTGGGCAGTGACGTTGAAGCGTGCAGCGCCTCGCTGCCGCTGTATTTGGAGGCGTCCCACTCGAAGCTGCTGGCGGCCGGACGACAGCGCGCCCATGTCGATGGTGTCCACCAGCGTGCCGCCGGCGGTGCGCACCTGGACCTTCACGCTGTCGGCGTTGGTGGCCAGGTCGAAGCTGCCGCGGGCCGACCTGGTCCGTCACCTGCAGCGCCGAGCCCTCGGTACCAGCACGTCGCGGCCGACCATGGCCGCGCCCTGCAGCGCCTGCATCGAAGCCATCTGCGCCAGCACGTTGTTGACGGTGGAGTTGAGGTTCTCGATGCCCGTGACGGTGTTGAGCTGCGCGATCTGCGAGGTCATCTGCGCGTTGTCCATCGGGTTCATCGGGTCCTGGTTGTTCAGCTGCGCGACCAGCAGCTTCAGGAACCGGTCCTGCACCGCCTGCGCGCTGGATTCGTTCTTGTTCGTGCTGCTGGTGGTGCCGGAGGTGCTGGTGCCGTTGGCGGAGTTCAGGACGTCGGTGCTGATGGCCATGGTGTGTGTCTTTCAGGTTGCGCGGGCTCACTGGCCCATCTGCAGCGTCTTGAGCAGCAGCGTCTTGGCCGTGTTCATGACTTCCACGTTGTTCTGGTAGGAGCGCGAGGCCGAGATCATGTTGACCATCTCCTCCACCGCGTTGACGTTGGAGTGCGTCACATAGCCCTCGGCATCGGCCAGCGGGTGGTTCGGGTCCAGCACCTTGCGCGCCGGCGCATCGCTCTCGGTCACCTGGCGCACGGCCACGCCGGCGGCGCTGTCGGCGCCCATCAGCGTGGTCTGGAACACCACCTGGCGCGCCTTGTAGGGCTGGGCGTCGGGGCCGGCCACGGCGTCGACGTTGGCCAGGTTGGAGGCCACCACGTTGAGCCGCTGCGACTGGGCGCTGATGCCGCTGCCCGAGACGCCGAAGATCGAGAACATCGACATGGCGAAGCTCCTTATTGCCCCTGGATGGCTGTCAGCATGGTCTTGGCCTGGCCGTTGATGAAGCGCAGCGCGGCCTCGTAGCGCACGGTGTTGTCGACGAAGTTGGCGCGCTCGCGGTCCAGGTCCACCGTGTTCTGGTCCAGGTTGGGCTGGGCCTGCACGCTGTAGCCCAGTTCCGGGTCGTTCTGGTGCGACAGCTCGCCGATGCGCGAGAACGGCAGGTGGCCGGCCGCGGTGCGGGCCTGGCCGGTGGAGACCACGTAGCCCTTGTCGCCCTGCATCACGTTCTTCAGCGCGTCGCCGAACTTGTAGTCGCGCGCGACGAAACCGGGGGTGTCCACGTTGGCGATGTTGCTCGCGATGGTGCGCTGGCGCTCCGAGCGCAGCAGCAGGGCGCGGGCCTGGAAGTCCAGCGTGCCGGTCAATTTGTCCAACATGGGCATCACCTCGTGCGATGGTTGGCGCCGCCACGGGTGTGGACGGAGCGGGGGGTGCCGGGAATTGTGGAAGTCCGCCGCCCGCGCGAAACCGCGATGAGGGGCGTGTTTGGCGGGCAGTTCGCGGCTTCGTCCGGCGCCGGCCTGCCTACAGTTGCGGCTGTCCCATTCACGCTTGCAGGAGGTGCCGCCATGGGTTTTGCACAAAGGCTTCGCCAATGCGCGCTGCCGCTGGCGGCCGCGCTGTGCGTCCCGGCCTGGGCGCAGTACGAGCAGGCCACCCAGCAATGGGCGGAGCAGGCCCTGGCCCAGCTGCCGGCCGATGCCAAGGGCCCGCTGCGCATGGAAGTCAGCGTGGGCGCGCTGGACAGCCGCCTCAAGCTGGCGCCCTGCGCCCAGGTCGAACCCTATCTGCCGCCCAACACCCGGCTGTGGGGCCGCACGCGGCTCGGCCTGCGCTGCGTCGACGGCGCCACGCGCTGGAGCGTGTTCCTGCCGATCACAGTCAAGGCCTTCGGGCCGGCCTGGATGTTGCGCGGTCCGGTGGCCCAGGGCGCGGTGCTGACGGCCGACGACGCCGAGCAGGGCGAGGTCGACTGGGCCGAGGACCGCTCGCCCGTGCTGGCCGACCCGGCGCTGTGGGTCGGCCAGATCGCCACGCGCAGCTACATGCCCGGCCAGGCCATCCGCCAATCCATGGTGCGGGCGCCGCTGGCCTTCCAGGCCGGCGCCCAGGTGCGCGTGGTGGCCCAGGGCTCGGGCTTCTCGATCAGCTCGGATGGCCAGGCGCTGACGGTCGGCGTGATCGGCCAGGCGGCGCGTGTGCGCATGGACAACGGCCGCATCCTGACGGGTACCGTGCTGGATGCCCGTACAGTCGAACTGGCCATGTGACCCCCGCTCGCCAAGGAATTCGCATGTTGGCCCTCAAGTCGCTGCTGAAACTGCCGATAGCATCTGCACGATGGCCTTTTCACAGGGGCGATGGAGAGTGCAATGAAGATCGGACAGACGCCCGACCCGAATCCGGGAATCACCCCGGCCAAGCGGCCCGGGCCAGAAACGGAAGCCGCCGCCCAGGCGAAGGCGGCCGCTGTCCGCACGCCTGCGGCCACGCCGGGCGCTTCGGTGAGCGTTTCCACGCTGGGCAAGACGCTGGAGGCCACGCGCCGCGCGGATGCGGGCGACGTCGACCAGGCCAAGGTCGACGAGATCAAGGCGGCGATCGCCGACGGCAGCTACCAGATCAACCCCGAAGCCATTGCCGACAAGATGCTCGCCAATGCGCAGGAAATGCTGCAGCCCAGGCGCGGCGCCGGCAACCACTGAGGCCGGGCCACGGCCTGAACCGGAGCCACCGCCATGGTGGCTGACAGCTTCTCCACCAGCTCGCCGAGGCCGAGGCGCAGCTCGATTCCCTGACCCACCTGTTGTTGCAAGGCGATGCACCCGCCTATGAGGCCGGCACGCTCGCGTTCCGGCAGGCCCTGGTGCAGCTGGCCCATGCCGCGGCCGACCAGCCCCGGCCGGTGCCGGATGCCGTGGCCGCGCGGCTGGCGCGGCTGGCGCGTGCGCTGGTGCAGCAACGCGACCAGCTGGCGCGCCGTGCCGTGGTGGTGGCGCGCAGCCTGGCCGTGGTGTTGCCGCAGAAGCAGCCGACCTACCAGGCACCCGGACGGCGTGCCGGCTTCAGCGGTGCGGCGCCGCAGATCTACTCGGCGCCGGCGCGCTGAAACGTCAGGCGTCCGAGCGAACAGCGCCCCGCATCGCGGGGCGTTTTGCTTTTGGTGCGCGCGGCACTCCCACGGCCAGATCGACGGTCTGGACACGGTCTCTCCTGCTGCGCGGCGATGCGCCAAGTGTCAAATTTTCTGACGCCTGCAGTTGCCAAAATAGTGCAAATATTCCACTCAATGAAAAGTGAAATAGGCTGTTTCTGTAAATTGCTCACGAAAATTACCGTGTTTTATTGGCATGTTTGATGCATACAAATCAACACCATGAAACAGATGTTCATCAAACTCCTCCCCGTGACCTTGCTGGCCGCAGCTTCCGCAGCTTCGGCCGCCACTGTGCAGGTCACTTTCGACAACCCTCTCTACAACGGTGCGGGATACGACAGTGTCAACCTCTCGCTGACGAACAGCCACGGAACCAGCGCCGGGCGTTTCCAAGGTACGGTGACGGACTCTTCCGGCATCCAGGGCAGCGCCTTCTTCTCCAGCCTCAACGATCTGTACATGTACTGTTACGACCTGTACGAGGGTGTTTGGGCGGGTGCCAAGGTGAACTACACCGTGCGCTTCAATGGCGTGGCCGCACGTACGCTGGACTTTCTGGGCGCGGTGAATGCCGTGTTGAATGACGGCAGTGCGACCGCCAATCCCTACGCCTGGCTGTTGCCGCAAAACGCCGCGCAGAGCGCCGCGATCCAGATTGGCATCTGGAAGAGCCTGTACGATGACAGCGGATGGGATGTCGGTGCCGGCACTTTCCAGGTAAGCGGGTTCAAACCCGATACCGGCGAATGGCTGGACCGGTTCTTCGATGCCATCGGTTCCAGCGATCCGCTCGACAGGAATAAAGTGATGTGGCTGGCTTCCGATGGCTCGCAGGACGTGTTGACCGGCCACCAAGTGCCGGAGCCCGCGTCCCTGGTGCTGATGGGGCTTGGGTTGGCAGGACTGGCCGCGGCGCGGCGCCGCAAAGTCTGATCTTCTCTGTCCAACCTGCATGGAAAAACCCGCCTCGGCGGGTTTTTCGCTTTAGGGGGCCCGGCACGGGCGCACGCCCGGACGCGTGTTCAGTGCGCCCGCATCTTGGCGCGCAGCCGCGCCACCGACTGGCTGTGCAGCTGGCACACGCGCGATTCGGTGATGCCCAGCACGGCGGCGATCTCCTTGAGGTTGAGATCCTTCTCGTAGTACATGCTCATGATGTACTGCTCGCGCTCGGGCAGCGACTTGATGGCTTCGACCAGCGCGCTGCGCAGGCGCTCGTTGCGCAGCAGGTTGAGCGGGTCGGCCTCGGCGTCGCCGGTGTGGCGGTCCAGGAAGCCTTCGGTGTCCTCGTCGCCGCCCATGTCCTCCAGGTACACGAGCTGGGTGCCGCGCACCTTGTCCAGCAGTTCCTGGTATTCGCCCAGCCCCATGCCGAGTTCGGCCGCGATCTCGGACTCCTTGGCACTGCGGCCCAGGCGCTGCTCCACGCGCTGCACGGCGCGCTCGATGTCCTTCTGGCTCTTGCGCGAGCCGCGCGACATCCAGTCGCCTTCGCGCAGCTCGTCGATCATGGCGCCGCGGATGCGCTGCGTGGCGAAGGTCTCGAACTGCACGCCCTGCGCCGCTTCGTAGCGCGTCAGCGCCTCGGACAGGCCGATCATGCCCACCTGGATCAGGTCGTCCAACTCCACGTTGGCCGGCAGCTTGGCGATCATGTGGTGCGCCAGGCGGCGCACCAGCGGCACGTACTGCCGGATCATGTGCTCGCGGTCGAGTTGGCCTTTGGCGGTGTACATGTCAGTCGCGCCCCCTTGTCCGCAGGCGGCCAGGGGTGTGGTGGGCTGATGGCATCAAGCGTACTCGCAATTGCACCTCATGCCATGAAGGGAACCGCGCCGTTTTCCAGCAGGCGCAAGGCCAGCCGGCGCACGTCGTCGCTGCGTTGCTCGGCTTGCGGTTCGCTGCGCACGGTGATCATGTCGGTCTCGCAACCCAGGAAGGTCAGGGCGCATTTTTGCAGACTTCGGCCGGTCGTACGGGCCGATTGGTCAGCGTTCCTGAGCGACGAGGTGATCAGCGAGACCAGCGTGGGCGCCAGCCGCGCCTCCTGCTGGAACTGCTTGAGCGTGCGGTAGCCGCGCAGCAGCGCGTGGCGGCCCGGCGCCACGGCCAGCACCGGCTGCGCCGCGCTGTCGGCCAGCACCGGGATCAGCAACTCGGCGCGGGCATAGACCACGAGCACGCCGCAGCCCTGGAACAGCGCGCCGAGCAGGTCCAGCGGCCGCGGCCGGGACCGGCCCAGCGCGCGCAGGCCGGCGGCGGCGGGCATCACGGCCCAGTCGGAATCCTCGGTCGCGCCCAGCGCGCCCCAGGGCGTGTGCTGCATGAGGTCGACCAGGCCGGGGCGCTCGTTCGATTCCAGGCTGGTGCCGTCCAGCACCACGGGCGGGTAGCCGTAGCTCTGCAGCGCCTGGCACAGCTGCCACAGCAGGGCCTGCTCGTGTGCCTCCTCGCCCTGGCTGACCAGCGTGATGAGCCGGGCCGGTGCCGGCGGGCGCGCCTGGCGCAGGCTGGCGCCCTGATCGGCGAAGGCGTCAAGCATGGGCGCGCTCGGCACGCAGCGGGGCGGCGCCGGCCGTGGAGAAGATGAAGCTGAGGTCGGCCGGCTTGGGGTCGTAGGCCGAACGCACGTTGCTGCGCATGGAGGCGGCCACCAGCTTGGCCGCGTCGGCGCGCTCGAAGTCCTCGGGCACGCGCTGGCCGTTGCAGATGCCGCGCACCAGCAGCTGGTGGCGGATGGTGGCGTCCAGCGCCGGGCCCAGCTTCACGGCCTCGTCGACCTTGGACAGGATGGTCTGCTGCACGCCGCCGGTCTTGAAGGCGCCCATCACGTCGTCGAGCTGGTCGCCCTGGCCGCCGGCGTTGACCACCAGCAGGCGCTGCACGCCGGGCAGGTCCAGCATGTCCAGCATGCCCTGCTTGCGCGGGTCGCGCGGGGCCACGCCGGTGGTGTCCACCAGCACCATCTTCTTGCCGGCCAGGAGGCCCAGCAGGTCCTGCAGCGCGGCGCGGTCGTGCGCCAGGTGCGCCACCACGCCCAGCATGCGGCCGTAGCTGCGCAGCTGCTCGTGCGCGCCCACGCGGTAGGTGTCCAGCGTGATCAGGCCGACGCTGGCTGCGCCATGCTCCTGCACGCAGTGCGCGGCGAGCTTGGCGGCGGTGGTGGTCTTGCCCACGCCGGTGGCGCCGACCAGCGCGAACACGCCGCCTTCGGTGTACAGCGGCGCGGCCTGGGCGTCGGTGTGCAGGTTGCGCTGCAGCACCTCGATGATCCAGTGCACGGCTTGGGCCGCGGAGCAGTCCGCCGGCATGCGCTCCAGCAGCGCGCGCGCCAGACTCGGGGAGTAGCCGGCGCGGATCAGCTTGAGCATGAGGTTGGACTGGATCGGGTCCTGCTTGGCCTGGCCCAGCCAGGCCAGCGTGCTGAAGCGCTCCTCGATCATCTCCTTCATGGCGTGCAGCTCGTCGACGATGCCTTGCGAGGCCGGTGCGGCCACGGGCGCGGCAGGGCCGGGCTGCGGCCGGGTGCGCAGCACTTCCTTCACGAAGGGCAGGGCATGCGGCGTGGACTTGGCGGCCACCGGCCTGGCCGCGGCGGCGGCCTGCGCCGCGTTGGCGGCCTCGAGCCGTTCGGCCAGCTGGGCGAGTTGCACCGAGGCGGCCGGCTTGCGCAGCGTCTGCACCTCGCGCTCGGCACGCTCGGACAGCGTGGAGGGCTTGGCGACGATGGGGGCGATGGGCGGCGTGGCCGCGCTCGCAGCGGCGGGCCTGGCCGCTGCGGCCGTGCTGCCCATGGCCTCGTGGCGGCGGCGCAGCATGCGCTCGCGCACATAGTCCTGGAACGACAGCGTGCTCATGGCGAGTTGCTCTGCGTCCTCGGCTACGGGCGTCTTCTCGGCGGCCATGGCCGCGCGGCGCGGCGCGGGACGGGCCGGCGCCGCCGTGCCCTGCTCGGGCGGCGCGGCGACGGCGTCCTCGGCCGTGGCCATGACCTCCACGCCGGTGGCGGTCTGGCGGTTGGACAGGATCAGCGTGCCCTCACCGAATGCCATCCGGGCCTTGGCCAGGGCTTCGCGCGAGGTCGCGGCGGTAAAGCGTTGGATGTTCAATTTGCACCTCTGAGGATCGGGCCGATACGGATGGAATGCGTTTCAGGGATTTCGCTGTGCCCCAGCACCTGCAGCCGGGGCGCGACGCGCCGCACCAGGCGCGAGATGGCGTTGCGGATCTGGTCGGGCACCAGCAGGCAGGCCGGCACGCCGAGCTCTTCCTGCTTCATGGCCACGTCGGCCGCGTTCTTGGTCAGCAGCTCGGCCACGCTGGGGTCCAGGGAGGGGCCGGCGGCGCTGCCCAGGGCCTGCACCAGCAGGCGCTCGAGCGCGGGTTCGATGGCGATCACGTTGAGCTCGCGGGTCGGGCCGTAGATCTGCTGCACGATGGCCGGGGCCAGCGCGATGCGCACGCGGCGCGCCAGCTCCACCGGATCGCTCACGCTGCCGGCATGCTCGGCCAGCGATTCGACGATGCTGCGGATGTCGCGGATGTGCACGGATTCCTCCAGCAGCAGCTGCAGCACCTTCTGGAACGTGGCGAGCGGCACCATCTTCGGTACCACTTCCTCGATCAGTTTGGGAGCCAGGCGCGTCACGTGTTCCACCAGTTGCTGGGTCTCGGTGCGGCTGAGCAGACGGGCCGCCTGCACCTGCATCAAGTGTGACAAGTGGGTCGCCATCACGGTCTCCGAATCAACGACCGTAAAGCCGGCCAATTGCGCGGCTTCCTTCTGGCGCTCGTCGATCCAGTGGGCCGGCAGGCCGAAGGCCGGGTCGGTGGTGGCGGTGCCGATCAGCGGCGTGGTGATGCCGCCGGGGTTGATGGCCAGGTACATGCCCGGGTAGGCCTCGCCCTCGCCGACCACCACGCCGCGCAGCGTGATGCGGTAGGCGCTGGGCTTGAGCTCCAGGTTGTCGCGCACGTGCACGGCCGGCGGCAGGAAGCCCACCTCCTGCGCGAACTTGCGGCGCACGCCCTTGATGCGGTTGAGCAGGTCGCCCTGGCGCGTCTTGTCCACCAGCGTGATGAGCCGGTAGCCCAGCTCCAGGCCCAGCAGGTCGACGGGCTGCAGGTCGTCCCAGCTGGCCTCGTTGTCCTGCGGCGAGGGCGGCGGCGCGGCCACCACGGTGCCTTCCTTGGGCTTGTTGGCCATGCGCCAGGCCAGGTAGCCCAGCACCGCGGCCACGCCCAGGAACACCACGTGCGGCATGTTGGGCACCAGGCCCAGCAGCGCCAGGATGCCGGCCGTGATGGCCAGCGCGCGCGGCGAGTCGAACATCTGCGCCACGATCTGCTTGCCGATGTCGCGGTCCTTGCCCACGCGCGAGACCACCATGGCCGCGGCGACCGAGATCAACAGGCCCGGGATCTGCGCCACCAGCGCGTCGCCGACGGCCAGCAGGATGTAGCTGTCGGCCGCGTCGCCAGCCGACAGGCCGTGCTGCAGCATGCCGATGGCGAAGCCGCCGACGATGTTGATGACCAGGATCAGGATGGCGGCGATGGCGTCGCCGCGCACGAACTTGCTGGCGCCGTCCATGGAGCCGAAGAACTCGGCCTCCTCGGCCACCTCGGCGCGGCGGCGCTTGGCTTCCTTGTCGTCGATCAGGCCGGCGTTGAGGTCGGCGTCCACCGCCATCTGCTTGCCGGGCATGGCGTCCAGCGTGAAGCGCGCCGAGACCTCGGCGATGCGCTCGGCGCCCTTGGTGATGACGATGAAGTTGATCACCACCAGCACCAGGAACACGATCAGGCCGACCGCGAAGTTGCCGCCGATCAGGAAGTGGCCGAAGGCCTCGATCACGGCGCCGGCCGCACCCGGGCCGGTGTGGCCTTCCATGAGCACCACGCGCGTGGAGGCCACGTTCAGCGACAGCCGCATCAGCGTGGTCAGCAGCAGCACGGCCGGAAAGGCCGAGAAGTCCAGCGGCCGCACCATGTAGGCCGCCACCATCATGACCATCAGCGCCATCGCGATGTTGACGGTGAAGAAGGCGTCCAGCATCCACGGCGGGATCGGCAGCACCATCAAGGCCAATACGGCGACCACCAGCACCGGCGCGGCGATGCCGCGCAGGTGTGCGCCGTTGCGCTGGAGCCAGGCTTGCAGGGCTTGCGGGGAGGTGGGCATCAGCGGGGCTCCACGGGGCGCAGTTCATCCAGCGGCGCGTCGGGGTCGGCGGCGCCGTCGACGGTGCTGGATTCGGCCACGACGGTCTTGCCCAGCGGGTCCAGTTCCGGCGGCACGAACGGCTCGGGCTGTTCCTCGGGCATGGGGCCGTCGCCGCGCATCGCGGCCTTCAGGCGGTAGACGTAGGCCAGGATCTGGGCCACGGCGGTGTACAGCGCCGAGGGGATCTCGCCCTCCAGCTCGGCATGGGCGTAGAGCGCGCGCGCCAGCATGGGCGACTGCAGCACCGGCACGGCATGCTGCTGCGCCACCTCGCGGATGCGGAAGGCCAGCAGGTCCGCGCCCTTGGCGATGACCTGCGGCGCGGCCATGGTCTTCTCGTCGTAGCGCAGCGCCACGGCGAAGTGGGTCGGGTTCATGAGCACGAAGTCGGCCTTGGGCACGGCCTGGATGCTGCGGCGGTTGGCGATCTCGCGGGCGCGCTGGCGCAGCTTGCCCTTGAGCTGCGGGTTGCCCTCGGACTCCTTGTGCTCCTGCTTGACCTCCTGGTGCGACATCTTGAGCCGCGACTTGTGCAGGAACAGCTGGATCGGCACGTCGAACATGGCGACGGCGAAGATCACCAGCAGCAGCAGCGCCATGCCCTTGGTCAGCCAGTCGCCCAGCAGCACGATGGAGCGCGGCGAGGGCTGCAGCACCATCATGGCCACGGTCTCGACGCTGCCCTTGAGGTAGCAACCAGGCCACGACGCCCAGCACGATGGTGATGGCCAGCAGCTTGGCCGTCTCGACCAGCTTTTCCTTGGTGAACATCTTGCCGAAGCCGCTGAGCGGGTTCAGGCGCTTCAGGTCCGGCGTGAGCGGCTTGGTGGTGACGACCCAGCCGCCGGCGGCGACCGTGCTGCCCACGGCCGCCACCAGCACGATGGCGGCCAGGGTCAGCGCCACGACGAGGCCGGCCAGCGTCATGCTCTGCAGCCGGTCCAGCATCTGCAGCGGATGCAGCAGGGTGTCGGCGGAAGAACGCAGCTGGTGGTGCACCGCGAGCTGCAGGCGGCCGAACATCCAGGGCGCCAGCCCCAGCAGCGCGAAGGCGCCCACGCCCAGCACCGCCAGGTTGGCCAGGTCGCGCGAGCGGGCGACCTGGCCGTCCTTGCGTGCCTGCTGGAGCTTGCGCTCCGACGCGGGCAAATTGCGGTCTTGGCTGCTGGATTCCATGGATGTGGCTCGGGGTGAGCCGCATTGTGGGGAGCCGGCGCCGCAACGAAGGCGCGATAAGAAGGGGCTTGCCGCCCCTAATCGGCCAGCCCGCGCCCGGGGCGGGCGCGGCGGGTCAGAAGCCCAGGCTGGCTAGCAGGTCGTCGACCTGCGACTGGTCGGTCACCACGTCGTCGCGGCCTTCGCCGTTGACGACGGGGCCCTGCAGCGGCGCGCCGGTCACGGCGGCGGCCTTGGTCGTCGGCGCGGTCTGGATCAGCAGCGCGACGAGTTGCTCCTCGATGGTGGCCGCCAGGTTGACCACGCGGGCGATGACCTGGCCCGTGAGGTCGTGGAAGTCCTGCGCCATCATGATCTCGGTCAGGTGCTGGTCGATCTCGCGCGAGGCCTTGTCCACGTCGCCCAGGAAGTTGTAGACCACGCCGCGCGCCACGGCGGCCACCGGGTCCTTGACCAGCAACTCGCCCACGCGGCGCGTCTCGGCGGCGATGAAGTCGTGCTGGGTCTTGGCCTGCTCCACGCGGCTGAGCACCTTCTCGGCCGCCTCGCCCGTGAGCCGGGCGATGTAGGTCAGCCGGCTCTGCGCGTCGGGCAGTTCGTCGACGCTGCCGCGCAGCTTCTCGGCGTAGCCCAGCTCGGCCAGGCTGTCGTGCAGCTGGCGCGTGAGCAGGCCGAGCTTGTGGTGGACGTCTTGCGTGGCGTCCTCGGACGCTGCGGGGGCGGGCGAAACAGGCTGCGGGAGCGATTCGCTGGTCTGCATGGCTGCCCTTACAGACCGAGCTTCTTCAGGATGTGGGCCACCTTCTCCTCGAGCGTGGCCTTGGTGAAGGGCTTGACGATGTAGCCGGCCGCACCACCCTGGGCGGCCGCCACGATGTCCTCCTTGCGCGCCTCGGCCGTGACCATCAGCACCGGCAGGTGTTTGAGCTTCTCGTCCGCCTTGATCTGCGTGAGCAGCTCGAAGCCGTTCATGTTGGGCATGTTGATGTCGCTCACCACGAAGTCGAAGCGGCCGTTGCGCAGCTTGTTCAGCGCAGCGACGCCGTCCTCGGCCTCTTCGGCATCGGTGTAGCCGGCTTCCTTGAGCAGGTTGCGCACGATGCGGCGCATGGTGGAGAAGTCATCGACGATCAGAAAGCGAAGTTCGGCCACGGTTGCCCCTCGTGATTGGCATTGACGGAATGAAGGCGCATGGATCGAGCTCTCGGTGTCCTCATGGTGGATTGCCCTTCGGAGCCGGGCCGGGCCCGGTCTCCAACAGCGGTGCGCCCTGCGTTGGCGCAGCCGGGGCTATTGTGGCATCACCGGCGGGCGCGCCGCCCATCAGCCGCTCCTCGGCTTCGCGGGTCAGCACGGTGAGCGTGATGCGGCGGTTGACGGGCGCGTTCGGCGCATTGGGCTCCAGCGGGCTGCTGGCGGCCAGGCCGACCACGCGGCCCAGCTTGGCGTCGGGCATGCCGGCGGCCACCAGCTCGCGGCGCGAGGCGTTGGCGCGGTCGGCCGAAAGCTCCCAGTTGCTGTAGCCGCGCTCGCCGTTGCCGTAGGGCGTGGCATCGGTGTGGCCGGCCAGGCTGATGCGGTTCTCCACGTCGTTCAGCGCCGCGCCGATCTCGCGCAGGATGTCGCGCATGTAGGGTTTGACCAGCGCGCTGCCGCTGTCGAACATGGGCCGGTTCTGGTCGTCCACGATCTGGATCTGCAGGCCGTCCGGCGTGGTCTCCAGCCGGATCTGCGAGCGGTACTCGTTGAGCTTGGGCGTGTTGGTGATCAGCGCCTCGATGCGGGCGCGCAGATCGGCGATGCGGCGGGCGTCCTGGCGCGCCGCATCGGCCTTGGCCTGCTCGGCGCTCTGGCGCCTCCGGGCGGTGTCGTCGGACTGGCCGCGCGCGGTCTGGCCCACCTTCTCGGTCAGGTCCTTGCCGCCGCCGGGCAGGATGGAATTGCTGGCGCCAGCGCCGGTGCCGCCCATCAACGCCACCTTGAGCGGGGCATTGAAGTAGTCCGACAGGCCCTTGCGGTCGCCCTCGGTGGTCGAGCCCAGCAGCCACATCAGCAGGAAGAAGGCCATCATGGCCGTCACGAAGTCGGCGTACGCGATCTTCCAGGCCCCGCCATGCGCCGCATGGCCGGTCTTCTTGATCTTCTTGACGATGATCGGTTGAAGCTTCTTCGCGTCGCCGGCCATGGCTCGAGGCTCCTGCTACTTCTTCTTCACGTGCGCTTCCAGCTCGGCGAAGCTGGGGCGCTCGGTCGAGAACAGCACCTTGCGGCCGAACTCGATGGCCGTCGACGGGTTGTAGCCCTGCATGCTGGCCAGCAGCGTGGTCTTGATGCACTGCAGTTCCTTGGCGGCGTCCTCGCTCTTTCTGTTCCAGCAGGCCGCCCAGCGGCTCGACCACGCCGTAGGCCAGCAGGATGCCCAGGAAGGTGCCGACCAGGGCCGAGGCGATCATGCCGCCCAGCACGGCCGGCGGCTGGCCGACCGAACCCATGGTGTTCACCACGCCCAGCACGGCGGCCACGATGCCGAAGGCCGGCAGCGCGCCGGCCAGGCGGGCGATGGCGGCCACCGGCCCGTGGGCCTCCTGGTGGTGGGTCTCGATCTCGCTGTCCATCAGCGATTCGATCTCGTGCGCGTTGAGGTTGCCCGAGACCATCATGCGCAGGTAGTCGGTCATGAACTCCACCGACATGGTGGTCGCTGCCCACCACGGGGTATTTCTTGAAGATTTCCGACTGCTCGGGCTCCTCCACGTCCTTCTCGATCGCCATCAGGCCCTCCTTGCGGGCCTTCTGCAGGATGTCGTAGAGCAGGGCCATCAGCTCCAGGTAGCGCTCCTTGGTGAACTTGGAGCCCTTGAACGCGGTGGGCAGGGCCTTCAGCGTGGCCTTGAGCACCTTTGGCTGGTTGTTCACCGCGAAGGCGCCCAGCGCGCCGCCGAAGATGGTGATCAGCTCGAACGGCAGCGCCGCCAGGATCACGCCGATGTTGCCGCCGTGGAAGACATACACCCCGAAGATGCAGCCCATGGCGACGACGTAGCCGATGATGACGATCATGTGGCGTAGCGGCTGGTGGTGGGCCTGGGCGAAGCAGGCACAGGCAAGCGGGCGGGGCTCATTGGATTGCAAATGTATCGGATGGGGCGGAAGATACGAAGCGGCTGATGAGCCAATAAGCGGCGCAAACACGACGTACATCGGGCGGCAGCGCCCATTGGGGCCGGGTCTTTGGAAGTGGTCTGGAAAAGCGGGCCACATCCGGGCTTCTGGACGGACGCCGGACCCTATCCTTTGCGTTGCTTCCGTGGGCATGGTCTGCCCACCCGACACACAAGGACCGATCCCATGCACGGCGACATCGACGCAGCGACATCCTCCGAGGGGCCCGATGGTTCGGCCATTGCGCCATTGCTGAGCGGGGCCATTGAACACCACCGTGCGTGGGAGTTCGCGCAGGCGGAGGAAGGCTACCGGGCCATCCTGGCGCAATGGCCCGGGCATGCCGACGCCAGCCACAACCTGGGCGTGTTGCTCGCCGTCCACCTGCTGCGTCCGGCGGAAGCGCTGCCGCTGCTCGAGGCGGCCATCGACCGGCAGCCGCAGCGTCGGCAGTTCTGGCTGAGCTACGTCGACGCACTTGTCAAGGACGGGCAGTTCCCGGCCGCGCGTCAGGTGTTGCCCCTGGCACGGCTGCAGGGGGTGGAGGACAACCTGATCCACCGGCTCGAGGACGAGATGGCGCAGGCCGAACAGCCCCTGCCCGCCATCGAAGGCGTGCGCTGGACGCCGCATGCCCCCAAGCCGCCGACACCGCGGTCCCATCAGCCAGCGAGGCCGGCAAGCCGCGTGTCCGGGCCAGGCCTGCAGGAGACCAACGAACTGGTGACGCTTTTCAATCGCGGCGCCTATGAAAAGGCAGAGCGGCTGGCGCGCCGGCTTGCGGGGCGCCATCCCTCGTCCGGCGTGGTGTCGAAGATCCTGGGCGCCGTGCTGCAGCAAATGGGGCGGCATGCGGACGCGTTGGCGGCCAAGCAGCGCGCGGCCGAATTGCTGCCCGACGACCCTGAGGTCCATTGCAACCTGGGCAATACGCTGGTCAGCCTTGGCCGGCCCGGGGATGCGCTGGAATGCTTCCAGCGTGCCATCGCGCTGCGGCCGGACTACGCGCAGGCCTATTTCAACCAGGGCAATGCCTTGCTGGCGCTGGAGCGTCCAGCGGCAGCCGAGGCCGACTTCCGCTCCGCGCGCGACCTCGCCCCGGACTGGGTCGACGTGCACAGCAATCTGGGTTTCGCTTTGAAGGCCCAGGGGCGCCTGGGCGACGCGGTGGAAAGCTACCTGCACGTGCTGGCGCTGGCGCCGCAGGACGCGACCACGCTGGCGAACCTGGGCGTTCTCTACGACGCGCTGGGCCAGGGCGAGAAGGCGCTGCAGTGCTTTGGGCTGTCGCTCGCACGGCAGCGCGGCGATGCGCAGACACACAGCGCGCACGGTGCAGCGTTGCACCGGCAAGGAAAACTGTCGATGGCCGAGACGGCCTACCGCAAGGCCCTGCAGCTGGATGCGCAGTGCCTTCCTGCGCTCAAGCGGCTCGGCCTGCTGCTGCAGCAGCAGGGCCGCCTGGAGGAGGCCGAAACCTGCCTGCGGCGCTGCCTGCTCGCGGAACCCGACTCGCCGAGCGCGCATTTCGACCTCGGCACCAATCTGATCGAGCAAGCGCTGGGACGAAGCAGAGGCGGCCCTGCGTGCAGCCTTGGCGCTCAAGCCTGACTACACCGAGGCGCATATCAACCTCAGCAAATCGATCTACGAGCGAGGAGACTACGACCGCGCCGTCGTCGTCATCGAGCAGAGCCTGCAGGTGCTGCCCAACGTGCCGTCGCTGCACACGAACCTCGGCGTGTCGCACACGATGCAGGGATTCGTGGACAAGGCGATCGCCTGCTACAGGCGTGCCCTGGCCATCGATCCGCAGTTCGACTACGCGCGCAGCTGCATGCTGTATGCGTTGAGCCACAGTGCTCAGGTGGGGGCGCAGGAGCTCGCGCGGGAACACCGGCGGTATGGCGAGCTGCTGGAAGCCCGCGTGGGTACCGCAGCCACCGCACACGCCAACAGCCGGCAACGCGGCCGCCGGCTCCGGGTGGGTTTCGTGTCGGCCGACTTCCGGGACCATGCCCTGGCCAAGTTCTTCGAGCCGTTCATCGAGCGCTTCGCGCGCATCCCGGAGTTCTCATGCGTGGCCTACTACAACCATGCAGCGCGGGACGCCACGACGCGCCGCATCGATGCCAGCTTCGAAACCTGGCGGCCAGTCGTCGGCTTGTCCGACGAGCGCCTGTTCCGGCAAATCCAGGACGATGGGATCGACATCCTGATCGATCTCACGAGCCATACCGCCGGCAACCGTCTGCCTGTCTTCGCGCGCAAGCCGGCCCCGGTGCAGATCACGTGGATGGGCTACCCCGGCTCGACCGGACTGCGCAGCATGGACTACCGGTTCGTCGAGCACTTCTTCTTGCCATCGGACGCGTTCGGCACGCAGTTCACGGAACGGCTTGTCCAACTGCCCCTCGTGTCCCCGTTCAACGGCGTCGAGAGCATGCCCGACGTGGGGCCGGCGCCGGCGCTGGCCAACGGCCACGTGACGTTCGGTTCCTTCAACCGTCTGAGCAAGATCAACCGCGAGGTGGTGATGGCGTGGGCCGAAGTCCTGCGTGCGGTGCCGGACTCGCGCCTGCTGCTGGCAGGCCTGCCAGCCCATTCCGAACCCGAGCAGATCCTGGCATGGCTGCACGACGCAGGCGTGGTGCGCGACCGGCTGATACTGCAGCCGCGCACCGGCTTCTACGACTACATGCAACTGCACAACCGCGTCGACATCGGCCTGGACACGTTCCCCTACACCGGCGGGACCACCACCAACCATGCGCTGTGGATGGGCGTGCCGACCTTGACGATCGCGGGCGATACCCTTCCCAGCAGGCAGTCCGCCATGTTCCTGAACCGGGTGGGGCTGCGGGACTTCATCGTGACCGACGTCGCCGGCCTGGTCGACCGGGCAACGGCGTGGTCTCGCAACGTGGCAGGCCTGCAGGCCATCCGTGCCAGGCTGCGGCCGCAGCTGCAGGCGGCCAATGCGACGCAGTTGGAAACGGTCGTGGCAGGCGTGTGCGTCGCGCTGCGGCGCATGTGGTCCCATTGGTGCGAAGGTCTGCCGGCGGAGGCGTTCAAGGTGGAGTACGAAGAGGTTGGAGCGCATGACCCGCACGCCGCGCGCGGACAGGAGGAAATTGCATGAAGAACGAACCTGAGCCGCGCATGGTCGATGTGGCGCAACCCAGCCTGCCGCCGCTGGAAGACTTCATCCCCTATCTGGAGAAGATCTGGAGCAGCCGCATCCTGACCAACAACGGGCCCTTCCACCAGCAGTTTGAACATGCGCTGTGCGAGTACCTGGGAGTGGCCCACATCTCGCTGTTCGCCAACTGCACCATCGGCCTCGTCACGGCATTGCAGGCCCTTCGCATCACCGGGGAGGTCATCACCACCCCGTACTCGTTCGTCGCCACGGCGCATTCGCTGCTGTGGAACGGCATCAAGCCGGTGTTCGTCGATGTCGATCCCCACACGCTGAATCTGGACCCGGACAAGATCGAGGCGGCCATCACACCGCAGACGACGGCGATCATGCCCGTCCACTGCTACGGCCATCCCTGCGACGTCAAGCGCATCGAGCAGATCGCAGACCACTACGGTCTGAAGGTGATCTACGACGCCGCGCACGCCTTCGGAGTGCGTTGCGACGATGCCAGCGTGCTCCAGTACGGCGACCTGTCCGTTCTGAGCTTTCATGCCACCAAGGTGTTCACCACCTTCGAGGGCGGCGCCATCATCTCGCCCGACGCCAAGACGAAAAAGCGCATCGACCACCTGAAGAACTTCGGCTTCGTGGACGAAGTGACGGTGGTGGCTCCTGGCATCAACGGCAAGATGAGCGAGGTCAACGCGGCCATGGGCCTGCTGCAGCTCAAGCACATCGATGCGGCACTGGAAAGGCGCAGCGTGATCGACGCGATGTACCGTGAGGGGCTTGCATCGGTCAAGGGGGTGCGCTGCGTCGACGACGCCGGTGAGTCGCGCGCCAACCACGCCTACTTCCCGATCATGGTGGAGCATCCGAGCTACCCGATGAGCCGCGACCAGCTCTACCAGGTCCTCAAGGAGCGGGGAATCTATGCGCGCAGGTACTTCTATCCGCTGATCAGCGACTTCCCCATGTACAAGGGGCTGCCTTCCGCCGCGCGTGACAACCTGCCGGTGGCTGCGCGCGCATCCAGCCAGGTCTTGTGTCTGCCGATCTACTCGGAACTGGATCTGGACGTGGTTGAGCGGACGATCCAGCTGATCCGCCACCCCTGGTGAGCGGCGGCGCCGGCGTTCAGCCGGCTTTTCGGCAGATCAGCAGAGGACGCGCGTAGAACTCGCTGACGCGCGTCAATGCGCGCGCTCCGAGCAACTCCTGCACGCCTGGCTGTGCCAACAGTTCCTCCGAGGGCGTCTGCAGCGCGGGCCGGCGGGGATCGGGGGAAATCTCGACCATGCGTGGATCGTCCACGTCGAAGCGCAGTGCAGCGCTTTCAATGACCCATCCGGCGCCCTGCATGACCGGTTCCAGATAGTCCAGCATCGCATAGGGTTCGCGCACCCCTGGGAAGACCGGCGTGGCCTTGTTGCCGCACCAGTTGTACCCCAGCTGGAACACCATCCGTTCCGTCGTGCGCGCAAGTCGGCTCAGGTACTCGGTCATGTAGGCGGCCAGTGCGCCCGGCTCGGGCACGTGGCGACGGTCGAAATCGTCGCCGGCATGGTGCAGTACGTTCAGCAGCAGCACCAGGTCGGACGCGGGCAGCGCGGCCACGGTGTCCAGCGTGACGGGGGTGCTGCTGGTCTGCATCTGGCCCAGCCCGTAGTGTTGTGCGACAGCCCTCAGAAAGGCGCTGTTGGCCGGGTCCGGCTCGACGGCCGTCACCTGGGCTGCATCGTCATGTGCCAATGTCAGGCTGAAGAAGCCGGTGTTCGCGCCGATGTCCACCACGCGCAAGCCGTGGAAGTCGATGCGGGTGCGCAGATAGTCCAGGCGGGTCCGGTCGCCGCGCCAGCGTTCGTCCACCGGTGCAGTCACGCCGAAGTCGCGCACCAGGAAGGCTGGAAGCTGCTGGTAGACGCCGTGCTTCCCGGTCGAGTGCCACAGGTCGAGCAGCGAGTCTTGGGTCAGTTGGGCGGGCATTTCGGTCATGTCGGGCTTTCGTTGTCAGAAGGGTTTCAGGATCTGCGCAGTTCGCGCGCGGCCATGGGCAGGCTTGCCAGCGCGCCGCAGTAGATGTCCTGCCGGACGAACGACCACAGATGCGTGTAGAAGTCGCGGCGCTTGCGGTGGTACCAGCGAATCTTGTGACCGGCCAGGCGGGTGCCCAGCATGCCCGACAGCCAGGCATAGCGAACCGTCCGATCCAGCGGTGCCGGCGGAACCATCGCCTCCGGCGCCCCGAGCCAGGCGATCCGGAATCCGGCGCGCGTGGCCAGCGACAGCGGGCCCCACAGCCGCGGGTTGAGCTCGATGAGGTAGCTGCGCCCTTGCACCGTGATCGCCTCCACCATGCAGAAGCCGAAAAAGCCTGTGGACCCGATGCAGCGGGTCAGCCGTTCCAGAAATTCCGGCGATGGGCAGTCGCAGCTTTGCGCAGCCAGGATGGACTTGCCGCCGGGCTGCTGGGCCATGTTTTCCTGGAACAGGCTCGCGCAGCGTCCGGTGCGGTCGAAGAACATCAGGTAGTAGTGGCTGGCGCCCTGGACGAAGCGCTGGAAGAAGTAGTTGGAGACGTTCTCCTTGGCGAAGAACGCGCGGCGCTCGTGTTCCTCGAACATCAGCACCGGGTAGAGCTTGCGGTGTGTCGCCGCATCGAATTCCGCATGCGGCTTGGCAACCAGCGGCAGCGGCGCGGTGCCAGGCGAGGTCTCCGACGGTGGCAGTTCCAGCCCGAACTGCTGGGCAAGCGCATTGAAGCTTGCCTTGTCGGACAGCAGTTCGTAGGTGGCCAACGGGGGCAGGGGGATTTCCAGGCTGCACTCCCGCGTCAATCGCTCGCGGTGCTGCAAGACCAGCCGGTTCAGCGCCTCGGAGGCCGGCAGGTAGATCAGCCGCGCGGGCAGCCGATGGCGCACCGCGAGGATGGTCTGCACCAGATCGTCCACATCGAGGGCGTCCTGCGAGCGTGTGGCCACGACGTGCGCGGACAGGAAACTCCGGGCGACCGGGTCCTGTCGCGGACGCGCAATGATCGAGAACCCAATGCCGTCGCTGCGCAGGTCGCGGCATGCCGCAACGATGGCGCGTTCGTTGGCACCCGAGAGGATCAAGAAGTGCATGGCGGGCGATTGTCACGCGGGGCCGCGCACGCTGGCGGCAGGTGCCGGCGATCTGCCGGTGGCAGCTTCAGGCCTGCAGCAGCTGGAGCACCTGCTGCGGCAATTGGTTCGCCTGGGCGACCATCGCCGTGCCGGCCTGCTGCAGGATCTGCGTGCGCGACAGGTTGGCCGTTTCCTTGGCGAAGTCGGCATCCACGATGCGTCCGCGCGCTGCGGCCAGATTCTCGATCTGGATCTCGATGTTGGCCACGGAGTTCTCAAAGCGGCTTTGCAAGGCGCCGAGATCTGCGCGGGCCTCGTTGACCTGGTCCAAGGCACTGTCGATCTTCTTCAGCGCCACCCAGGCGTCGGCCTGTGTGGCGATGGTCAGCGTGTCGATGCCGGAGGTGGAGGTGCCCGATGCCGCCACGATGGCGACGGAGCTGATGCCCGTGGTCGCTGCGGTGAGACCACCGAAGCTGATGGCGGTCACGGCGTTGCCCGAGGCGTCCACGCGCGACGAGCGGAAGTCGACCGAGAAGCCGCTCACCTGGTCGCCGGACAGGAAGGCGGTCAAGCCGGTGTCGGCAGACTTGCGGTTGATGGCCTCGACGACCTGGCCCAGCCGTTCCGTGCTGGAGTTGGCGGCCTTGATCGGGCCCAGGTCCGTGGTGACGCCGTTGACGGTGATCGACAAGGTGCTGCCGTCAATCGCATTGAGCGAGGTGATGCCGGCGGCGGCGATGCCGGTGACCGTGGACGTGCCGTAGGCGATCCGCGACAGGCCCTTGGCCGTGGTATCGGTCAGCGCGCCGACCGTGATGTTGTCGCCCGAGTTGGCGCCCACCTGGAACACGGCGCCCGAGAACGTGCCGTCGAGGATCTTGGTGCCGTTGAAGCTGGTCTGCTTGGCCACGCGGTCGACTTCGTCGCGCAGCTGGGCCACTTCGGCCTGCAGCGCGGCACGGTCGGCCTTGCTGTTGGTGGCGTTCGACGCCTGCACCGCCAGTTCACGCATGCGCTGCAGCATGTCGCCGACCTTGCCCAGCGCGCCTTCGGCCGTCTGGGCCAGCGAGATGCCGTCGTTGGCGTTGCGTGCCGCCACCGTCAGCCCGCGCACCTGGGTGTTCATGCGCTCGGCGATGGCCAGGCCGGCCGCGTCGTCCTTGGCGCTGTTCACGCGCAGGCCGGACGACAGGCGCTGCATGGAAGTCGCCAGCGAACCCTGGGAGGCGCTCAGATTGCGCTGGGCGTTGAGCGAGATGGAATTGGTGTTGATCGTCGAGGCCATGAACGGTTGCTCCTGCTTGCCTGGGGTGGGACCGGTTCGGTGCCGCCAAGCCGGCGACC
This sequence comes from Pseudorhodoferax sp., assembly GCA_049840715.1. Classification (GTDB taxonomy): domain Bacteria; phylum Pseudomonadota; class Gammaproteobacteria; order Burkholderiales; family Burkholderiaceae_C; genus Pseudorhodoferax. The sequence goes on along the minus strand of JASGJO010000002.1, from coordinate 30,229 downwards.
CTGCGGCGCCCACGTTCCTGGGCGTGCTGGCAATTCTGGAGACCATCCGCCTGGGCATACGCTTGAAAAGCGTTCAAAAGTTGCGCCATTTCCGCGCCACAGGTGAAACAAGGCCTCAAGTTTTCTGCAGTGGGTCCGAAAACCTGTGCAATGGGTCCCCAGGGGCCTGTTGGCCGGCACAGTGGCAGGGAAACTTCTTGTAAATCAAGGACTTTCCTGTCGTACCCGGTCAGGGCGGCCAGCGCGGTGCTGGCGTTGTGATCGGCGTTTTGCCGCTTTTACTGGAGTCTTTTCATGGCCTCGACCATCAATACGAACGTCATCTCGCTGAATGCGCAGCGCAATCTGAGCGCCTCCCAGGGCTCGCTGGCGACTTCCATGCAGCGCCTGTCCTCTGGCCTGCGTGTGAACAGTGCCAAGGACGACGCGGCCGGCCTGGCCATCGCCGAGCGCATGAACACGCAGGTCCGGGGCAACACGGTGGCTGCGCGCAATGCCAACGACGGCATTTCGCTGGCGCAGACGGCGGAAGGCGCGTTGGGCAAGGTCGGCGACATGCTGCAGCGCATGCGTGAACTGGCGGTGCAGTCTTCCAACGCCACCAACAGCACGGCTGACCGCAAGGCGCTGCAGGCCGAAGTCAAGCAGCTGACCGACGAAATCGACCGCGTGGCCAAGCAGACCAACTTCAACGGCACCAAGATCCTGGACGGCAGCTTCTCTGGCGCGGTGTTCCAGGTCGGCGCCAACTCGGGCGACAACATCACGGTCGGTGCATTGACGAACTCCACGGCCAAGGGCCTGGCCAATGTCAACTACGGCACGTCCTCGGTCACGGGCATCGGGGCGTCCGGCATCACCTCGCTGACGGCCATCTCGGCCAACACGCTGTCCATCACGGTCGATGGCGTCACCACCGATCTGGGGGCCATCAAGGCCGCCAGCTCTGCGCAGGAGCGCATGGGTCAGGTCGTGGAGGCGATCAACCGCACGTCTGCCGATACCGGTGTCACGGCTTTCCTGTCCGGCGACAAGGTGACTGGGTTCAGCGTCGAATTCCGCTCCTCGAAGGTCGATGCCTCCGGCAATGCGGTGACTGCGATCACGTTCTCCGGACTGACCGCGGCAAGCACCGGTATTTCGTCTGTGACGATCACAGCGGCGTCCGGCACCGCTGTCTCCGGCATCGATACCCTGACCGTGGAGACACAGGCCGATGCCTGGGTCGCCCTCAAGAAGATCGACAACGCCATCGACCAGGTCAACAACTCCCGCGCCGACCTCGGTGCCCTGCAGAGCCGCTTCGAGAACGCGGTGGGTTCCATCGAGATCCAGGTGGAGAACCTCTCGGCCTCGCGTGGCCGGATCGTGGACGCCGACTTCGCCAAGGAAACCGCCAACCTGTCGCGTACGCAGATCCTGCAGCAGGCCGGTACCGCCATGGTGGCCCAGGCCAACCAGCTGCCGCAGGGCGTGCTGGCCCTGCTGCAGTAAGCAGCCACCGGCGAGCGCCCCGGATCGGGGCGCTTTTCGGCGCTTCGGATGGCGGGCCAGGGTGCTACCCTGTCCGCCGTTTCGCGTTTGTGCGCTCTAGGCGCTAGGAGATTGGCATGGCAATCACATCCGCCGGTATCGGCAGTGGCCTCGAGGTCGAGGACATCATCACCAAGCTGGTGGCGCTGGAGAAGAAGCCGCTGGAAGGATTGCAGGCCAAGGCGGAGAAGATCCAGACCAAGGTGTCGTCCTATGGCGAGATCAAGTCCCTGGTTTCCACGCTGCAGGACGCGGTCTCCAAGCTGGCGCTGGACAGCGGCTGGAATACCCTGGCCGTGAAGTCGTCCAAGGAGTCGGCCGTGTCGGTCAGCGTCTCCGGGATCGCGGCCGCCACCAGCTTCTCGGTGGGGGTGCAGAAGCTGGCGCAATCCCAATCCACCGTTTCCACCGCCATCTCCGCGGGCGGCACCATCGGATCGGGCCAGCTGACGCTGCAACTGGGCAGCTGGAATGCCGGTGTGTTCACTGCCGGCACTGCGGCGGCGGTCAATGTCACCGTGGGCGCGACCGACACGCTGGCCCAGGTGGCCGCCAAGATCAACGACTCCGGCGCCGGCGTCGTGGCCACGGTGCTGAGCGATGCCTCGGGCGACCGGCTGATGCTGCGCTCCAAGGACACCGGTGCGGTATCGGGTTTCCGCATCACCGCCTCCGACGACGACGGCAACGACAGCGACAACGCCGGCCTGTCGCGCCTGGCCTTCGATCTGGCCCAGCCCACCGTGGGCATGGCCGCCAACACCTACCAGGAGGCCCAGGATGCGGTGGCGACGATCAACGGCATCACCGTGACGTCGGCCAAGAACCAGCTGGTCAATGCCGTGCCGGGCATGACGATCTCGCTGAACGAGGTCACGACCGCCGGTGCCGACGCGCTGATCACCAGCACCGTCGACAAGGAGGCGATGACCAAGAACATCCAGGAGTTCGTCGACGCCTACAACGCGGTCAACACCTTTCTGAGCACGGCGACGAAGTACGACAGCGAGACCAAGACGGCCGGCGACCTGCAGGGCGACTCCACGGCGGTGGGCTTGCGCAACAGCTTGCGGTCCGTGCTCACGGCGAACGGGACGGGCGGCAACGTGTTCAACTCCCTGTCCGACATCGGCATCACGATGGGGCGCGATGGCAACCTGACCGTCAACGGCTCCAAGCTCAGCACCTCGCTGGGCGACCTGGAGAACGTCAAGAAGCTGTTCATCCAGCGCAACGAGGATGGCACCAGCACGGGCTTGGCAGCGCGCATGAAGAGCTACGTGGGCAATCTGCTGGCGTTCGACGGCCAGCTCAACAACAAGACCGATGCGTTGGGCCGTGAGTCGGATCGCAACCTGAGCGAGCAGGACAAGGTCAACAACCGCGCCGCGCTGGCCGAAACCCGGCTGCGCAAGACCTACACCGCGCTGGACGTGAAGATGGGCACGCTGCAGGCCCTGGCCAACTACATGGACCAGCAGGTTTCGCAGTGGAACAAGAAGAACGACTGAAGCCGACTTTTCAGGCACGCCGCTCTTGAGTCCGGGCCCGTCCTGCCGATAACCACAACATCAACGTCAGCTTCATGGACTCCTCGATGTTCACCTCGGTCAGCTCCCGCTCCGCAGCCGCCTACAAGCGTGTCGGCACCCAGACCAGCGTGGAAGGCGCCAGCCCCCATCAGCTGATTTGCCTGCTTTATGAGGGCTTGCTTGCCGCATTGCGCCAGGCCCATGCAGCCACAATGCGTGGCGACATCGAGACCAAGGGCAAGGAAATCGGCAAGGCCGTGTGCATCCTCGAGGAAGGCCTGAAGGCCGCCCTCAACGATGCCGCCGGCGGCGAGCTGGCGACCAACCTGCGCGGTGTCTACAACTACAGCATCAGCCGACTCACAAGAGCCAACATCCACAACGACGCGCCGATGATCCAAGAAGTGATTGACCTGATCGTGCCGGTCTACGGCGCCTGGAAGAGCATTGCCAACCCAGCCGGCCAGCCGGCCGCGTCCTGAGCAGCAGCACCATGTCGCACATGCTGATCGACTACTACAAGGCCATCGAGGACAGCAGCGTCAAGATGCTGCGGGCCGCCCAGCAGGAAGACTGGGACGAGGTGGTGCGCCACGAGGGTGCCTGCGCCGTGCTGATCGAGCAGCTGCGCCACCAGTCGCAGACCGAGCAACTCACGGCCGAGCAGCGCAAGGAGAAGGCGCGCATCATGCAGCGTATCCTGCGCAACGATGCCGAGATCCGCTGCCTCACCGAACCCTGGCTCACGCAGTTCGAGTACATGCTGGAGAGCCGGCCGCAGCTGCTGCACTGATCCCCCTCCGCGGTGGCCTGAGCCACCGCCCAAAGCAAAGAGCCGCCCGATGGGCGGCTCTTGTCGTTGGAGGGGGGGAGCGGGGTGGAGGGGGGGTCAGACCTGCATGTTCATGATGTCGGTATACGCCTGCACCATGCGGTTGCGCACGTGCAACGTGGCCTGAAAGCCGATCTGGGCCTTCTGGATCGCCACCATGGTCTCTTCCAGGCTGACCTGGGGGTTCTCCAGCTGCACCTCGCGCGAGAGCCGGCCGGATTCGCCCTGGGCGCCGCTGACCGAGACCAGCGCGCTCTTGAGCGCCGTGGAGAAGCCCGCCTGTTCCTTGGGTTCGGCGGCGACGCCGCGCGCGGCCGCGCCCGCCGCCGGAGCCGGGCGGGCGATGGTGGAGCCGATCGAGGGGGTGAGGCGCAGGTCCATGGTGGAGTCCAGGCTGGAGGGATGGCGGCAATCCTAGTGGCCGCCGGGCGCCGCCATGGCCTGAAATGCCGGCCAATCCGCGCGCTTATCGGGCGAAGAATCCGGCCGCATCCCAGAATAATCCGCCGCATCTCCCCCATTGCGCACGTCCGTCCCGCGCGGCGTGCCCCAAGACGATGTCTGCCGTTGCCGAAGTTCCTGCCGGTCCTCTGGTCCCCGCGCCCGCGGAACCCGCTGCCGCGGGCGCGCTCGCCAAATCGCCGCTGGCCGAGCGCCTGGCGCGGCTGGACCGGGCCCAGCGCATCCGGCTGGGGCTGGGCATCGGCCTCATGCTGCTGGTGATCGTGGTCGGCTTCATGATGGGCAACCGCACCGAGTACCGCACGCTGTACAACGGCCTGACCGACAAGGACGGCGGCGCCATCGTGGCCCAGCTCACGCAGATGAACGTGCCCTACAAGTACTCCGAGGGCGGCGGCTCCATCCTGGTGCCGGCCGACCGCGTGCACGACGCGCGGCTGCGCCTGGCCTCGCTGGGCCTGCCCAAGGGTTCGGTGGCGGGCTTCGAGCTCATGGAGAACAACCGCTTCGGCATGACCCAGTTCCAGGAGCGGCTGGGCTACCAGCGCGGGCTGGAGGGCGAGCTCACGCGCTCGATCCAGTCCATCGCCTCGGTGCAAAGCGCGCGCGTGCACCTGGCGCTGCCGAACCAGAACGGCTTCTTCCGCGAGCAGCAGAAGCCCTCGGCCTCGGTGCTGGTCACCCTGCACGCCGGCCGCACGCTGGACCGCGCCCAGCTCGCCGGCATCGTCCACCTGGTGGCCTCCAGCGTGCCCGAGATGAATCCCTCGGCCGTCAGCGTGCTGGACGACACCGGCAAGCTGCTGTCGGGCGCGCCCGGAGTCGGCCGGCGGCGTGGACGCGCAGCAGCTGCAGTACGTCTCCGCTGATCGAGCAGCAGTACACGCGCCGCATCATGGACATCCTGGAGCCCGTGGTCGGCCGCAACAACGTCAAGGCCCAGGTCACGGCCGAGGTCGATTTCTCGCAGACCGAGCAGACCTAGCGAGCAGCACCGGCCCAACCTGGCCGCCGATGCCAGCGCCGTGCGCAGCCAGCAGGTGGTGGAAACCACCACCGGCCCGCAGCCCGGCCAGCCCTCGGGCGTTCCCGGCGCGGTGTCCAACCAGCCGCCGCAGCCGGCCAACGCACCCATCAACGGCCAGGCCCAGCCGCTGCAGGCCTCCGGCGGCGCCCAGGGCGGCGCGCCAGCAACACCAAGCGCGAGTCCATCACCAACTACGAGGTCGACAAGACCGTGCGCACCGTGCGCGGCGGCTCGGGCAACATCAAGCGCCTGTCGGCCGCCGTGGTGGTCAACCACCAAGCCGCGACCGACGAGAAGGGCAACCCCACCATGCGCGCGCTCATCGGCCGAGCAGATCGAGCAGATGACGGCACTGGTGCGCGAAACCATTGGCTTCAGCCAGGACCGGGGCGATTCGGTCAACATCATGAACGCGGCCTTCGTGCAGACGGTGGAGCCGACCGACACGCGGCCGATCTGGCAGCAGGTGGCCACGGTGGAGAACCTGCGCAGCTTCGCCTGGCCCATCGGCATGCTGCTGCTGGCCCTGATCGTGCTGTTCGGCCTGGTGCGCCCCGGCTTCAAGGCCATGCAGCCGCCCAAGCCCGAGCCGGCACTGGCCGACGGCAGCGGCACGCCGGGCGGCCCGGAGGGCGGCGGGCAGCTCGACGCCCTGGTGGCCGACGACGCCGAGCGCCCGGCGCTGGGCGGCCCGGCCCTGGGCGACACGGTGGACCTGCAGCCCACCGACCACCAGCTGCGCCTGGAGGCGGCGCGCAAGCTGGCGCTGGAAAATCCGATCGCGGTGGCCAACATCGTGAAGGACTGGATCAACGGCGAAGCCAGCGGCTCGTCCTGACGGGAGACCAAGACCATGGATGAAGAAGGCCTGACCGACGCCGCCATCTTCCTGATGTCGCTGGGCGAGGAGGAAGCGGCCGAGGTGTTCAAGCACCTCTCGCCCAAGGAAGTGCAACGCCTGGGCGAGACCATCGCGCGCACGCGCACCGTGCCGCGCGAGCGGGTGGAGGCGGTGGTCAGCAAGTTCACCGAGACCGCCAGCCGCCAGAGCCTGCTGGTCTCGGACACCGGCGACTACGTGAAGAACGTGCTGCGCCGTGCGCTGGGCGACGACAAGGCCTCGCTGCTGATCGACCGCATCCTGCAGGGCGGCGACATCTCCGGCATCGAAAGCCTCAAGTGGATGGACCCGCTGTCGGTGGCCGAACTGCTGCGCAACGAGCACCCGCAGATCGTGGCCGCCATCATCGTGCACCTGGACCACGAGCAGGCCTCCGGCGTGCTCAAGCACCTGACCGAACGCCTGCGCAACGACGTGCTGCTGCGCGTGGCCACGCTGGAGGGCATCCAGCCCACGGCGCTCAAGGACTTGAACGAAGTGCTGTTCAAGGTGCTGGCCGGCGGCGACAAGATCCGCAAGTCCTCGCTGGGTGGCGTCAAGGCGGCGGCGGAGATCATCAACTTCCTGGGCACCAACATGGAAAGCACGGTGATCGAGTCCATCCGCGGCCACGACCCGGACCTGGCGCAGAAGATCATGGACAAGATGTTCGTGTTCGACGACCTCCTGAACCTGGACAACAGGTCCATGCAGGTCATGCTCAAGGAAGTGCAGTCCGATGCGCTGATCGCTGCGCTCAAGGGCGCCGCGCCCGAGCTCAAGGAGAAGATCCTGTCCAACATGTCCAGCCGCGCCGCCGAGTCCATGCGCGAGGACCTGGAGTCGCGCGGCCCGATGCGCCTGTCCGAGGTCGAGGCGCAGCAGAAGGAAATCCTGAAGACCGTGCGCCGCCTGGCCGACGAAGGCCAGATCGTCCTCGCGGGCGGCGGCGATGACGCGCTGATCTGATGTCCACGGCCCGCCACCGCATGTACACCCGCTTCATCCCCGGCGAGGAGATCGGCGCGGTCGCGGCCTGGAAGTTCGGCCGCCTGGGCGGTGCCGAGCCGGAGCCCGAGCCGCTGCTGGAAGCGGAGCTGCCCGAACCGGAGTCCGAACCCCAGCCCGAGCCGGAGCCCGAGGAAGCCCGCCTGCAGCGCGCCTACGACGCCGGCCATGCCGCCGGCTATGCCAGCGGCCATGCCGATGCCGCGCGTGTGGGCCACGAGCAGTTGGACGCCTACGTCGGCGGCCAGGGCCGCGAGAACGCAGCCCAGCTGGCGGCCGTGGTGCAGCAGCTGCAGCAGCGGCTGGCGGACGGCGAGCAGCGCCAGGCGCGCCAGGTGCTGGACCTGGCCGCCGAGCTGGCGCGCCAGATCGTGCGCCGCGAACTGGCCGTGCAGCCCGACGCCGTGCTGCCCGTGGTGCGCGAGGCGCTGGCGCTGCTGGGCGCCGAGCACAAGGTCGCCACCGTGACGCTGCATCCCGAAGACCTCGCGGTCGTCGAGACCGCGCTGCGCGAGGAGCACGCCGCGCTGCAGGTGAACTGGATCGCCGACGCGCAGGTGGAGCGGGGCGGCTGCCTGGTGGAAGCCGCGGGCACCGTGGTCGACGGCCGGCTGCCGGCGCGCTGGCGCCGTGCGCTGGCGCAGCTGGGCGCTGGATGCGCCCTGGCAGCAGGAGGCCGGCGATGCCTGACGCCGCCGCGCCCGACGCCCCCGACGCGCCCGCCGCCGCCTGGGACGGCCTGTTGGACACGGCGCTGGCGCGCGTGCGCGCCGGCACCACGCTGGAAGTGCGCGGCACGCTCACGCGGCTGGCCGGCCTGGTGCTGGAGGCCACGGGCGTGCGCGTGCCGGTCGGCTCGCAGGTCCACATCCAGATGCCGGGCCAGGCGCCGGTGCTGGCCGAGGTCGTGGGCTTCGCGGGCGAGCGCGCCTTCCTGATGCCGGCCGGCGACGTGCACGGCCTGTCGCGCGGCGCCAGCGTCACGCCGGCACCGCCGTATGTGCCCGTGCCGCGCCTGGGCGATGTGCCGGACGGGGCCGCCCCGCCGGCCGAAGGCGTGCTGCGCCTGCCGCTGGGCGACGGTCTGCTGGGCCGCGTGGTCGATGCCCAGGGCCTGCCCATGGACCACCAGGGGCCCGGTGCGCGACGTGCGGGCCCTGCCCATGGACCGCCAGCCCATCAACGCCATGGACCGCGACCCCGTGCGCACCGCGCTGGACACCGGTGTGCGCGCCATCAACGCCATGCTCACGGTGGGCCGCGGTCAGCGCCTGGGCCTGTTCGCCGGCTCCGGCGTGGGCAAGAGCGTGCTGCTGGGCATGATGGCGCGCTACACCGCGGCCGACGTGATCGTGGTCGGCCTGATCGGCGAGCGCGGCCGCGAAGTCAAGGAGTTCGTCGAGGACATCCTGGGCGAGGACGGCCGTGCGCGTTCGGTCGTGGTCGCCGCGCCGTCCGACGCGCCGCCGCTGTTGCGCATGCAGGGCGCGGCCTATGCCACGGCCGTGGCCGAGTACTTCCGCGACCAGGGCAGGCATGTGCTGCTGCTGATGGATTCGCTGACGCGCTATGCCATGGCCCAGCGCGAGATCGCGCTGGCTATCGGCGAGCCGCCCGCCACCAAGGGCTACCCGCCGTCTTGCTTCGCCAAGCTGCCGGGGCTGGTGGAGCGCAGCGGCAACGGCAAGGACGGCCATGGCTCGATCACGGCCTTCTACACCGTGCTGTCCGAAGGCGACGACCAGCAGGACCCGATCGCCGACGCCGCGCGCGCCATCCTGGACGGGCACATCGTGCTGTCGCGCGCGCTGGCCGAGTCCGGCCACTACCCGGCCATCGACATCGAGCAGTCGGCCTCGCGCGTGATGCACAACGTGGTGAGCCAGGAGCACTTCCTGCTGGCCCGCCATTTCCGCGCCGTCTATTCGCGCTACCAGAAGGGGCGCGACCTGGTGCAGATCGGCGCCTACGCGCCCGGCGCCGACCCGCAGCTCGACGAAGCCGTGCGGCTGGCGCCCGCCATGGCCGAATTCCTGCAGCAGGACATGTTCGCCTGCTCGCCGATGCAGCAGAGCGTGCGCCAGATGGCGATGGCGCTCGATCCCGACGGAGCCTGAACCGCAGATGTCCAGACAACTGCTCAAGACCCTGGCCCTGGCCATCGAACTGGCCGAGCGCCGGCGCGATGCCGCCAGCCAGGCCCTGGGCCAGGCCCAGCAGCGCCGCGTCGCGGCCGAGCAGCAGCTCGCGCAGCTGAGCGGCTACGCCCAGGAGACCGAGCAGCGCTGGGAATCGCAGGCGCGCATCAGCGCGCTGCCCGAACTCATGCTGCACCACCACCGCTTCATGGCCAGGCTGGACGAGGCCATCGCCATGCAACGCCGCGCCGTGGCCGAGCAACTGCGCCGCGAGGAAATGGCGCGCCAGGCGCTGCTGCAGGCCGAACTGCGCGTGGCGACGCTGCGCCAGGCGGTGCGCCGCAAGGAAGAGGCGATGGCCCTGGTGCAGACACGCCGCGACCAGCGGCAGACCGATGAAATGGCCGCCGTGCGCCACGCCCTGACGCGGCGCCAGCAGGCCGAGGAGGAAGAACATGGACATTGAAAAGGGAGCGGCCGCCGGCCATGCGGGCGCCGCTGCGGCGCAGCGGCCCGGCGGTGGTGCCAAGGCGGCGGCGCTGGCCGCGGCCAGCGGCGATTTCCTGGCCATGATGGCGGCCCTGGAAGACGGCCTGGGCCTGGCCGATGGCGACGCAGGGGGCTTGCTGCCCGGCATGGCCCCGGCCGAGGGCAAACGTGGCCGGCGCGACGCCGATGCGCTGCCGGCCGATGCCCAGCCGGCCGATGCGGCGGCCCTGGCCCTGTTGCTGCCCGTGCCGGACACGCCCGGGCCGGCGCAGCCGACCAGCGCCGCCGCGGCGGCCGAGGCGGCCGCCGCGCGGCTGGTGGCACTGCCCGATGGCGGCAAGCCGGCCGGTGCCGGCGATCGCCAGGGCGTGCAGGCCGCAGGGTCGGTCGATGGCCAGGCCGCGCCGGCCGCTGCGGCGCCCGCGGCCGTTGCCGATCCGCGCCTCGCGCCGCAGTACGCCAGCGTGTTCGAGCAGCTCCAGCAGCACCTGGCCGCGCGCGAGCAGGCGGCACCCGAATCTTCTTCCGCGCGCGAACTGGTCGCGCCCGACGCGGCCTCGCGGCAGGCACCGCCCGCCGCCGCATGGGCCGGCCAGTTGCGCGAGATGCGCGAACCGGCCCGGGCCGAGCGCAGCCCGGGCCAGGCCCTGCCGGGCCCGGCGCGTGCCGATGTCCAGCTGCCGGTGCCGGAAGCGGCCGCTCTCGGCGCCGGTGCCCGCCGCGGCGGCCAGGAGGCAGCCGGCGATGGCGCGGGCCCGCACGGTGGCGCCCATGGCGCTGCCGGCTGGGCCGCGCCGGACTTCACGCCCACCGTGCAGTACGACGCGGCGCTGGCCAGCCTGGACGCGTCGGCCCAGCCCGACGCGGCCTTCGACCGGCAGCTGACCGACCAGCTGCGCCATTGGGCCAGCCAGGGCGTGCGCAGCGCCGAGCTGACGGTGGGCACCAGCGAGCCGGTGCAGGTGCGCATCGCGCTGGACGGCAACGAGGCCCAGGTGCAGTTCCGCGCCGAGCATGCCGCCACGCGCGACATGCTGGCCGGCAGCGTGGACCAGCTGCGCGACCTGCTCGGCGCGCAGGGCCTGGTGCTGTCCGGCGTGTCGGTCGGCGCGCACGGCGGCCACGACGGCCGGGGCCAGGCGGGGCAGGATGCCGGTGCCCAGGCCGCGCGCCAGCCCGTCGCGCAAGCCGCACCGGCCACCGAGGCGGTGGCTGCCGCGCCGCGCCGGCCCGCCGGTGCGCTGGACCTCTATGTGTGAGAGGCGGGGTATATATGCCTGTTTTCCCAGCCTAATCCGCTGATCGGTCCGTCGATCCGGGTCAGATAATCCGGCCAGAACCGATCCCAGCCCCGAAGACAAAGGAAATCGCCGTGTCCGCTCCTGCTGCCGCCGACGCCGCACCCAAGCCCAAGGGCAAGAAGCCCCTGATCCTGGGTATCGTGGCCGTCCTGTTGCTGGCCGTCGCCGGCGCGGCCTGGATGCTGCTGGGCCGCGGCCATGCCGACGACGACGAGGAGGCGGCCGCTGCGCCGCCCGCCGCCCATGCCAAGAAGGGCAAGGACGCATTGCCGCCGACCTACCTGCCGATGGAGAACATGGTGGTGAACCTGGCCGATGCCGGCGGGGAGAAATTCGCCCAGATCGGCGTGACGCTGGAGTTGATGGACGGCAAGACCTCCGACCAGGTCAAGGCCCACCTGCCCAGCATCCGCAGCGCGGTGCTGCTGCTGGTGTCGCAGCGCACCTCCGAGGAACTGCTCACGCGCGACGGCAAGGAGAAGCTGGCGCGCGACATCCTGCGCGAGGCCTCGCGCCCGCTGGGCTACGAGGTCGAGGACGACGAGCCGGCGGCACAGGACGGCAAGCCGCGCCGGCGTGCGCGCCCGGCGGCGTTCAACCCGATCTACGGCGTGCTGTTCTCCAGCTTCATCATCCAGTGACATGAGCGCCCCCCAGTCTGCTCGCATGGCCTGCGCCGGGGCCCTCGGTGCCGCCGGGCGCGAAGGGCGGCCGGCAGTGCATGGCGGTTCAGGAGTGCGTCCATGAGCGAGTCGTTCCTTTCGCAGGAAGAGGTCGATGCCCTGCTGGAGGGCGTGACCGGCGAGAGCCAGAAGACCGTCGAGGAAGTCGTCGAGACCGGCGAGATCCGCAACTACGACATCTCCAGCCAGGAGCGCATCGTCCGTGGCCGCATGCCGACGATGGAGATCGTGAATGAGCGTTTCGCGCGCAACTTCCGCGTCGGCCTGTTCAACCTGATCCGGCGCAGCCCCGAGATCTCGGTGGGCACCGTGACCGTGCAGCGCTACAGCGCCTTCCTGCGCGAGCTGGCCGTGCCCACCAACTTCAACATCATGGCCGTGCGCCCGCTGCGCGGCAGCGGCCTGGTGGTGTGCGAGCCCTCGCTGGTGTTCGGCGTGATCGACACGCTGTACGGCGGCGCGGGCAAGTACCACACCCGCATCGAAGGCCGCGAGTTCTCGGCCACCGAGCAGCGCGTGATCAACCGGCTGCTGGACGTGATCTCGGGCGAGTACAAGAAGGCCTGGCACGGCATCTACCCGCTGGAGCTGGATTACCAGCGCTCGGAGATGCAGCCGCAGTTCGCCAACATCGCCACGCCCAGCGAGATCGTGGTGTCGACCGCGTTCCAGCTGGAGATCGGCGACATCGCCGGCGTGATCCATGTCTGCATCCCGTACTCCACGCTGGAGCCGATCCGCGACGTGCTGTACTCGTCCACCCAGGGCGATTCGGTCGAGGTGGACCGGCGCTGGGTCACGGTGCTCTCGCGCGAGATCCAGTCGGCCGAGGTCACGCTGGTGGCCGAACTGGCGCAGGCCGAGGCCACGGTGGAGCAGCTGCTGGCCATGAAGCCGGGCGACTTCATCGAGCTCGAGCGCCAGCCCAGCATCACCGCCACCATCGGCGGCGTGCCCATCTTCGAGTGCCAGTACGGCACGCACAACGCCAAGTACGCGATCCGCATCGAGGAATGCCTGCGCGGCAACGACATCCATCCGGAGGACCGCCATGGCCATTGAAGACCCCAAGGACAACACAGAAGAAGATCCGATGGCCGCCTGGGCCGAGGCGCTGGAGGAGCAGAAGGCCACCGCGCCCGACCCCGAGCAGGGCGGCCCGCTGTCCGGGGCCGAGCCGGCGCCGCGCCAGGCCTTCAACAAGGACGGCACCATGCAGGACATCAACATGGTGCTGGACATCCCGGTCACCCTGTCGGTGGAGCTGGGCCGCGTGAAGGTGCCGATCAAGTACATCCTGCAGCTGGCCCAGGGCTCGGTGGTCGAGCTCGACGCGCTGGCCGGCGAACCCATGGACGTGCTGGTCAACGGCTACCTGATCGCCCAGGGCGAGGTGGTGGTCGTGAACGACAAGTTCGGCATCCGCCTGACCGACGTGGTGACGCCCTCCGAACGCTTGCGCCGCGTGAGCCGCGGAGGCTGACCGCACGATGTCGATCTCGTCGCAGACCCTGCTGGTCGTGGCGCTGTTCGTGGCCGCGCTGTGCACGCTGCCCTGGGCCGTCAAGTGGCTGCAGCGGCGCGTGCAGGGCGGCATGGCCGCGGCCGGCCCGGCCTCGCGCCTGGTCGGCGCGCTGGCCGTGGGGCCGCAGCAGCGCGTGGTGACGGTGGAGGTGGGCCCGCCCGGCGCGCGCACCTGGCTGGTGCTGGGCGTCACGGCGCAGTCGGTCAACCTCTTGCACAGCATGCCGGCCGGCGCGCCCGACTTCGCCGGTGCGCTCGTGCAGGCCGAGGCCAGGCCGGCGCCCGCGCCCGAGGTCGGGCCATGACCCGGCGCCCGGCCCTGCTGGCGGGCCTGGCCCTGCTGGCCGGGCCGGTGCTGGCGCAGGACAACGCGGCGCTGCCGCTCATCATCGGCAGCGGGCCGGGCGGCAGCAGCTACTCGGTGCCGATCCAGACGCTGCTGTTCTTCACGGCGCTGTCCTTCCTGCCGGCCATCCTGCTCATGATGACGGGCTTCACGCGCATCGTGATCGTGCTGTCGCTGCTGCGCCAGGCGCTGGGCACGCAGTCGGCGCCGCCCAACCAGGTCATCGTCGGCCTGTCGCTGTTCCTCACGCTGTTCGTCATGGGGCCGACGCTGGACAAGGTGTACCAGGAGGCCTACGTGCCCTACACCACCAACCAGCTCAACTTCGAGCAGGCCGTCGCGCGCGGCGAGGCGCCGATGCGCGAGTTCATGCTCAAGCAGACGCGCCAGTCCGACTTCTCGCTGTTCGCCCGGCTCGCGCAGCTGGACGCCGCGGTCACGGCCGAGACCGCGCCGCTGCGCGTGCTGGTGCCGGCCTTCGTGACCAGCGAACTCAAGTCGGCGTTCCAGATCGGCTTCATGATCTTCATCCCCTTCCTGGTCATCGACATCGTGGTGGCCAGCGTGCTGATGTCGCTGGGCATGATGATGCTGTCGCCGGTGCTGGTGGCGCTGCCGTTCAAGCTCATGGTGTTCGTGCTGGCCGACGGCTGGAACCTGTTGATCGGCTCGCTCGCGTCGAGCTTCGCAAGGTAATGCTCCCCAGTCTGCGCGCTGCGCGCTCCGCCAGCCCCCTCCAGGGGCACATCCAGCGGTCTGGCACAGCCAGCCCCGCGGATGTCGCTGGCATGGCCTGCTCCGCGGCCTTCGGTTCCTTTGTGCGATCGAGTGCCGCGATCGTGCACCTCGGGAGTCTGTGCATGAGTCCTCAGTTCGTCTTGACGCTGGGCCAGGAGGCGCTGACGCTGCTGCTCATGGTGGCCGCGCCCGTGCTGGGCATCGTGCTCGTGATCGGCCTGGTGATCAGCATCTTCCAGGCCATCACGCAGATCCACGAGGCCACGCTGTCCTTCGTGCCCAAGCTCATCGCGGCGCTGCTGGTGCTGGCCCTGGCCGGGCCCTGGATGCTGACCACGCTGGTGGACTACGTCCGGCGCATGATCGAGATGATTCCGCAACTGCCCCAATAGGTTGCCGCTGTGATCACGTTCAGCGAAGCGCAGCTGGTGGCCTGGATCTCTCCGGTCCTGTGGCCCTTCCTGCGCGTGCTGGCGCTGTTCACGGCCATGCCGATCTTCTCCATGCGCGCCGTGCCCATGCGCGCGCGCGTGGCGCTGGCCTTCCTGATCGCCGTGGCGGCCCAGCCCACGCTGGCCGGCCAGCCCATCATCGGCATCAACAGCCCGCAGGCGCTGGGCGCGGTGGTGCAGCAGGTCGGCATCGGCCTGGCCATCGGCTTCGCCGTGCGGCTGGTGTTCACGGCCGTGGAACTGGCCGGCGAACTCGTGGGGCTGCAGATGGGCCTGAACTTCGCGGCCTTCTTCGACCCGGCCAGCAATGCGCAGGTCAGCGCCGTCTCGCGCTTCCTGGGCACCGTGTCGATGCTGCTGTTCGTCGTGGTCAACGGCCACCTGATGGTGCTGATGGCCGTGGTCCGCAGCTTCGAGGCCTTCCCGGCGGACGGCAACTTCCTCGATTCGCTGGCGCGGCTGCAGATGCACGGCCTGGGCCGCGAGATCTTCGCCAGCGCACTGTGGATCGCGCTGCCCATGATCGGCCTGCTGCTGTTCGTCAACCTCACGCTCGGCATCGTCTCGCGCGTGGCGCCGCAGATGAACGTGTTCGCCGTGGGCTTTCCGGTCATGCTGACGATGGGTCTGATCGGCATCGCGGCCACGCTGCCGCTCATGGACCAGCCCATGATGGCGCTGATGGAGCGCACCATCGCGCTGTTCGGGCCGCGCTGAGCACGGCTGGCAGCAAGGAAGTAAGATTTCCGCGAAACGGAGGTCGCCATGCTTGCCAAATTGACGTCGAAGAACCAGATCACCTTGCCCAAGGCGGCCATGGCCGGTATCGGCGCGGCCGAGTATTTCGATGTCGAGGTGGAGAACGGCCGCATCATATTGACGCCGGTGCGGGTGCAGCCTGCCCACGCCGTGCGCGACAAGCTGGCCGCACTGGGCATCACGGAGCAGGACGTGCGGGACGCGGTGGACTGGGCGCGGGGGTGAGCAAGCCACCGCGGCTGGTGCTGGACACCAATGTGGTGTTGTCCGCACTGGTGTTCGGCAAGGGCCGGTTGGCGGCGTTGCGCGACAGCTGGCAGCGCCATGCATGTGTGCCATTGGTTTCCAAACCGACCGTGACAGAACTGCTGCGTGTGCTGGCGTACCCCAAGTTTCGATTGACGGCGCCTGAGCAGGCGCAATTGCTGGAGGAGTTCCTGCCCTGGGCCGAAGTGGTCACCTTGCCTGAGCCCTGGCCAGTCCTGCCGGCCTGCCGCGACCCGAAAGACCAGGTGTTCCTGGTGTTGGCGCATGTGGCACGTGCCGACGCCCTGGTCACGGGCGATGCCGACCTGCTGGCGCTGAGCGACGCCTTCGGGCTGCCCATCCTGACCGTGGAACAGTGGGCGGCGCAGCAGGCTGCAGGATGACGCAAGGCGCGCTGTTCGACGAACCGGCGCAGCAGGGCGTCGTCGTGCTGGGGCCCGAGGCCCGCCTGCTGCGCGGCTTCGCGCTGCCCTGGGTGGAGCGGCTGCTGGCCGCGCTGGCCGAGGTCGAGCGCGCCGCGCCGCCGCGCCACATGCGCACGCCGGGCGGGCTGGCCATGTCGGTGGCCAACACCAACTGCGGCGCGCTGGGCTGGGTCTCGGACCGGCGCGGCTACCGCTACAGCGCCACCGATCCCGAGAGCGGCAAGCCCTGGCCGGCCATGCCGGCGGCCTTCGCCGAACTGGCGCTGGCGGCCAGCGCCGCCGCCGGCTTCCAGGGCTACGCGCCCGACGCCTGCCTGGTCAACCACTACCGGCCCGGCACGCGGCTGTCGCTGCACCAGGACAAGGACGAGCGCGACCACCGCGCGCCCATCGTCTCGGTCTCGCTGGGCATGCCGGCCGTGTTCCTGTTCGGCGGGCTGGCGCGCGCCGAACAGGCCGCGCGCGTGCCGCTGCAGCACGGCGACGTGGTGGTCTGGGGCGGAGTGGACCGCCTGCGCTTTCACGGCGTGCTGCCGCTCAAGGAACTGCCGCACCCCGTGCTGGGCGCGGAGCGCATCAACCTGACGCTGCGTCAGGCGGGCTGAGGCGCGCTGGCCGCGTCCAGCGTGGCGATCTCGCCGGCCGCCAGCTGCAGCGCCGCCGCGTTGGCGAAGCTCTCGACCTGGCGCACGCTGGTGGCGCTGGCGATGGGCGCCGTCACGCCCTCGCGCGCGATCAGCCAGGCCAGCGCGACCTCGGCCGGCGTGGCGCCGTGGGCTGCCGCCACGGCGTCCAGCGCGGCGAGGATGGCGGTGCCGCGCGCGTTGAGGTACCTGGCCACGCCCTTGCCGCGTGCGCTGCCGGCCAGGTCGGCCTGGCTGCGGTACTTGCCCGACAGGAAGCCCGAGGCCAGGCTGTAGTAGGTGACCACGCCCAGGCCTTCGCGCAGGCACAGGTCGCGCAGCGGGCCTTCGTACGATGCCCGGTCGGCCAGGTTGTACTCGGGCTGCAGCACCTGGTAGGCGGGCAGGCCCTGGCGGCGTGCCACGGCCAATGCCTCGCCGAGCAGGGCCGCGTCGTAGTTCGACGCGCCGATGGCGCGGACCTTGCCGGCGGCCTGCAGCTTGGCGTAGGCGCCGAGCGTTTCCTCGTGCGGGGTGCCGGGGTCGGGCCAGTGGGAGAAGTACAGGTCGATGCGCTCCACGCCCAGGCGGCGCAGCGAGTCTTCCACGGCGCGGGCGATCCAGCCGGCGGCCAGACTGCGCTTGCCCAGGCCCATGTCGGAGCCGACCTTGGTGAACAGCACGACCTGGTCGCGCCGGCTGGGCCGGGCCTTGAGCCATTTGCCGAGGATGGTCTCGGACTCGCCGCCCTGGTTGCCGGCGGCCCAGCGCGAATACACGTCGGCCGTGTCGATGGCGTTGAAGCCCCGGTCGACGAAGGCGTCGAGCACCGAGAAGCTGGTGGCTTCGTCGATGGTCCAGCCGAAGACGTTGCCGCCGAAGACGACGGGGGCGATGGCGATGCCGGTGGCACCCAGGGGCCGCAATTGCATGGTGTTCCTTCAGACCAGTCCGTTGCGGATGGCGTAGACGGTGAGTTCGGCGTTGTTGCCCAGGTTGAGCTTCTCCAGCGCGCGGGTGCGGTACACGCTCACGGTCTTGGGGCTGAGCATGAGTTCCTCGGCGATGTCCGACAGGCGCTTGCCGCTGGCGATCTTGACCACGGTCTGCAGTTCGCGCTCGGACAGCGCCGCGTGCAGCGACTCCTGCGCCGGCTTGGCCAGGCTGTCGACCAGCATCTGCGCGACCTCGGGCGTTACGTAGTTGCGGCCCTGGGCCACGGTGCGCACGCCGCGCACCAGCTCCTCGGGGTCGCCGGCCTTGCTGAGGTAGCCCTTGGCGCCGGCGCGCAGGCAGCGCAGCGCGTACTGGTCCTCCGGGTACATGGAGACCACCAGCACCTTGATGGTCGTGCCCGCCTCGGTCAGGCTGGTCAGCACCTCCAGGCCGCCGCGGCCAGGCATGTTGAGGTCCAGCACCAGCACGTCGCAGGGCGTCTTGCGCAGCAGGTCGCGCACCTCGGCGTAGCTGGAGGCCTCGCCGACCACCTGGATGTCGACGGCCTCGGCCAGGGTGTCCCGGATGCCGCGGCGCACCACGGCGTGGTCGTCGCAGAGCACGACGCGGATCATGCGGATTCTCCTTGGGCGAGGCGCTCGGCCGCCGCGGCGTCCAGCGGGATGGACAGGACGATGGTGGTGCCCGCGCCGGGCCGGCTGGAGACGTCGAGCCAGCCGCCCACGGTCTTGGCGCGCTCGGCCAGCCCGCGCAGCCCGAACGAGCGGGGCTTGGCCAGCGCCTCGGGCGCGATGCCGCGGCCGTTGTCGCTGACCTCCAGCGTCAGCACGCCTTCGCCGTCCGACAGGTCGATCGCCACGCGGCTGCACTCGGCGTACTTGGAGGCGTTGGTCAGCGCCTCCTGCGCCGTGCGGTAGGCCACCAGGGCCAGGGTCTTGTCGATGTCCACGCCGGCCGGCGGGGCGGCCAGCACGGTGGCCACGCCGGTGCGGCGCTCGAAGGCCTCGGCCAGCCAGCCGATGGCCGCCACCAGGCCCTGGTCGAGGATGGGCGGGCGCAGGTTCATCATGATGCGCTGGCTGGCCTCCAGCGCATGCTGCAGCATCTCGCTGGCCGCCTGGGTGTGGGCCTGCATGGCTGCATCGCCCTGGCTGTGGCGGGCGATCCAGGCCAGGTCGAGCCGGATCGCGGCGAGCGAGCCGCCGATGTCGTCGTGCACCTCGCGCGCAATCGCCGCGCGCTCCTGCTCGATGGAGGTCTGCAGGTGCTCGGTCAGCGCGGCCAGGCGGCGCTCGGAGGCGGCCAGCTCGGCGTCGGCGCGGGCCTGGTCCTGGCGCGCCTGCCAGACCTCGATGGCGCGCGTGATCACGTGCGGCAGCTTGCCGATGTGGTCCTTGAGCACGTAGTCGGACAGGCCGATGCGGATGGCCTCCACCGCGGCGGCCTCGCCGATGGCGCCCGACAGCAGCACGAAGGGCGGGCGCTGCACCCGCGTGCGCAGCAGGGCCCAGGCGTCCAGCGCGGTGAAGCCGGCCAGGTGGTAATCGGCCAGGACCACGTCGAAGCAGGCCTGCTCCAGGCGCAGCGCGAAGTCCTCCAGCGTTTCCACGCGCTCCATGGTGAAGGCCATGCCGTGCTTGCGCAGCGTCAGGGCCACGAGCTGGTGGTCGATTTCGGAATCTTCCAGGTGCAGGACCCGGATCGGAGCAGGGGTGGCGTTGTCGGCCATGGACGGGCTTGCGGCGGTGATGAAAGCTGTACGGCGCGCAACGCCTGTCTCCCCGGCGCTGCACTTCGTCGCCCCATCCTACACATTTGGTGAGCCTGTACCCAAACCGCACTAATATCTGCCATACATTCGCTCAGTAATGCAGCTTCTCCCGTGTTATGGAGACACCCATGTCGGCAGAGTCAGACCAGCCCCAGACACCGGCAGTGCAGCTGCCGGTGATGGTCGTGGCCGACCTGCAGGACTCGCTGATGGTCGTGATGCACGACCTGCAGCGGCTGGACAGCCTGCTGGCCCACACCATGGACAACCTGATGGAGCGCTTCGACAAGGTGCATGGCGCGCTGGCCGAACCGCAGCACCACGAAGCCCTGGGCCAGGTGCGCGGCACGCTGCGCGACGCCGTGACCGAGCTGCAGTTCCAGGACATGGCTTCGCAGCTGATCGCCCACACCACCAAGGTGCTGCAGGGCTGTGCCTACAAGCTGGCCGCCGAATCCATGGGGCAGGGCCCCGAGGAGGAGGCTGCCGCACCGTTCGGCGCGCCGACCAACGGCCGCCCCAACCCCGTCACCCAGAGCGAGATGGACGCCGGTTCGATCGAGCTGTTCTGACTCCCTCGTTGCACGCACTGCCTACCTCGCCCGGAGTTCTTCCAATGCATTCGATCCTCGCCGTAGACGACTCGCCTTCCATGCGCAAGATGGTGTCGTTCACCCTGACCGGGGCCGGCTACAACGTGGTGGAGGCCGTGGACGGCCAGGACGCCTACGAGAAGGCGCAGGCCCAGTCCATCGACCTGGTGCTGGCCGACCAGAACATGCCGCGGCTCGACGGCCTGGGCCTGACGCGCAAGCTGCGCGAGAACCCCAAGTTCAAGACCGTGCCCATCCTGATCCTGACCACCGAATCGAGCGACCAGATGAAGCAGGCCGGCCGCTCGGCCGGTGCCACGGGCTGGCTGGTCAAGCCCTTCGATCCGGCGCGCCTGATCGAGGTCATCCAGAAAGTCATCCGCTGACCGCCGCGAGGAATTTGCATGGCTGAACACACCCAGGAAGCCGGAGGCGGCGGCGCCGACTTCGATCTGAGCCAGTTCTACGAGATCTTCTTCGAGGAGGCCGGCGAGAACCTGGACCAGATGGAGCAGATGCTGGTCGGGCTGGACCTCTCGCAGGCCGACGACGAGGCGCTGAACGGCATCTTCCGCTGCGCCCACTCCATCAAGGGCGGCGCGGCGACCTTCGGTTTCCGCGACGTGACGGAGCTGACGCACCACATGGAGTCGCTGCTGGACAAGCTGCGCCGCCACGAGATCACGCCGGTGCCGCAGATGGTGGACGTGCTGCTGGAGTCGGCCGACACCTCGCGCGGCCTGCTGGCGCGCCACCAGAACGGCGGCCAGGGCGAGGTGCCGCCCACGGCCGACCTGGTGCGCCGCATCAGCGACCTGGCGGCGGGCAACGTGCCGGCGGCCGCGGCGCCTGCGCCGTCGCCGGCACCTGCCCCTGCCCCCGTCGCTGCGCCGGAGCCGGCCCCCGCGCTGGCGGCCGCGCCCGCCGAGCCGCTGCCGCCCGGCATGCGCCGCCTGACGATCCACATCGGGCCGCTGCCGCAGCCTGAACTGGCCGATGCGCTGCAGGACCTGTTCCGCGACATCCCGGGCCTGGGGACGATGACGCCGCTGGAGTGCCCGCAGCCGGACCGGCGCCTCTATTCCGTGGTCACCGGCTCGTCCAACGACGATCTGCTGGACCTGTTCGTGTTCCACGTGGCCAAGGAGCTCGTGGACATCCGCGAGGAGGGCGGTGCGCAGGCGGAAGACCCGATCGCCGCCGAGGAAGCCCGCGCCGCCGCGCTGGACCAGGCCGCGGCCCAGGGGCGCCCGGCCGCGGCGCCGGTGCCCGAGAGCGAGAGCTTCGGCTTCTTCCAGGAGCCTGCCGCCCCGGCCGCGCCGGTGCCGGCGCGCGCCGCCGGCGCGGCGCCCGCGGCGGCGGGGGGCGCTGGCGGCGGGGCCAGCCAGTCCTCGCTGGAGGCGACCTCGATCCGCGTGGCCGTCAGCAAGGTGGACCAGATCATCAACCTGGTGGGCGAGCTCGTCATCACCCAGGCCATGCTGGCGCAGAACAGCCGCGCGCTCGACCCGGCGCTGCACCAGCAGCTGTTCGCGGGCCTGGCCGACCTGGACCGCAACACGCGCGACCTGCAGGAATCGGTCATGTCGATCCGCATGATCCCGATGTCCTTCGTGTTCAACCGCTTCCCGCGCATGCTGCGCGACCTGGCCAACAAGCTGGGCAAGAAGGTGGACTTCGTCACGCAGGGCGAGGCGACCGAGCTGGACAAGGGCCTGGTGGAGAAGATCACCGACCCGCTGACGCACCTGGTGCGCAACAGCTGCGACCACGGCATCGAGATGCCGGCCGACCGCGTGGCGGCCGGCAAGTCCGAGCACGGCACCATCACGCTGGCGGCCTCGCACCAGGGCGGCTCCATCGTGATCGAGGTGCGCGACGACGGCCGCGGCATGTCGCGCGAGAAGATCCTGGCCAAGGCGCGCGAGCGCGGCCTGAACGTGTCCGACAGCATGCCCGACAGCGAGGTCTGGCAGCTGATCTTCGCGCCGGGCTTCTCCACCGCCGAGGTGGTGACCGACGTGTCGGGCCGCGGCGTGGGCATGGACGTGGTCAAGCGCAACATCGCGGCGCTGGGCGGCACGGTGGACATCGACTCGGACTCGGCCACGGCATGAAGGTTTCGGTGCGGCTGCCGCTGACGCTGGCCATCATGGACGGCATGTCGGTGCGCGTGGGCGACGAGGTCTACATCCTGCCGCTGTCGGCGGTGGTCGAGTCCTTCCAGGTGCAGGACGACGCCGTGAGCACGGTGGCGCAGGGCGCGCAGCTGGTCAAGGTGCGTGACGAGTTCATGCCCGTGATCGAGCTGGAGCGCTTGTTCCAGGTGCCGCCTTCGACCGACAACGGCGGCAGCGGCATCATGGTGGTGGTGGAGTCCGAGGGCAGCCGGGCCGCGCTGCTGGTGTCCGAACTGCTGGGCCAGCACCAGGTGGTGGTGAAGAACCTGGAATCCAACTACCGCAAGGTGGCGAACGTCTCGGGCGCCACCATCCTGGGCGACGGCAAGGTCGCCCTCATTCTTGACATTGGCGCACTGGTGCGCCGCACGCGGCATTGACGGGGATCGGCATGGCAGCAGTTCTGGAACAGAGCGCAGGCGCAAACGCAACGGTGGCAGGCGAGTACCTGACCTTCCGGCTCGGCCAGGAGGAGTACGGCATCGACATCCTCAAGGTGCAGGAGATCCGCGGCTACGAGCAGCCCACGCGCATCGCGCACGCGCCGTCCTTCCTCAAGGGCGTGGTGAACCTGCGCGGCACCATCGTGCCCATCATCGACATGCGGCTGAAGTTCAACTGCTCGCAGGCCGAGTACAACAGCTTCACGGTGGTCATCATCCTGCACCTGCGCGCGCGCATCGTGGGCATCGTGGTGGACTCGGTCAGCGACGTGCTGCAGCTGCAGGCCGACCAGATCCGGCCGGCGCCCGAGGTCGAGACCTCGGTGGACGCGAACTGCATCGTCGGCCTGGGCGCGCTGAGCGAGCGCATGCTGATCCTGCTGGACATCGAGCGCCTGATGTCCGGCGTGGACATGGGGCTGGTGGCGGCCTGAGCCGCGCCGCGCAAGGCATGGCCGCTGTCATGGCAACCGGTCAGGATGCTTCGGTCGGCCGCGAGTTCGCCTGGACCCAGGCGGACTTCACGCGCGTGCAGCGCCTGATCTACCAGCGTGCCGGCATCTCGCTGCACGACGGCAAGCACGCCATGGTCTACAGCCGCCTGTCGCGCCGCCTGCGCGACACCGGCTACAACAGCTTCGACGACTACCTGAGCTGGCTGGAGCGCGACGACGGGGCCGAATGGCAGGAGTTCGTCAACGCGCTGACCACCAACCTGACCTCGTTCTTCCGCGAGCAGCACCATTTCGTGCTGCTGGACCAGCACCTGCGCCAGCACCGGCCGGCCGGCAGTGGCTGGCGCATCTGGTGCAGCGCGGCCTCGACCGGCGAGGAGCCCTACTCCATCGTCATGACGGCGATGGAGGCGCTGGGCGCGTGCCAACGGCTTCGGCCTGTGGGCCAGCGACATCGATTCCAAGGTGCTGGCCACGGCGCAGCGCGGCGTGTACCGGCTCGAATCGCTCAAGGGCGTGAGCCAGGAGCGGCTGCAGCGCTTCTTCCTGCGCGGCAAGGGCAGCAACGAGGGCCTGGTGCGCGTGCGGCCCGAGCTGGTCAAGGCGGTCGAGTTCCTGCCCGTGAACCTGATCCGCAACGACTGGCCGTTCCGCGAGCCCTTCGACGTGGTGTTCTGCCGCAACGTGATGATCTATTTTGACGCGCCGACGCAGCGCCAGGTGCTGGAACGCATCCACCGCGTGATGAAGCCGGGCGGCCTGCTGTTCGTGGGCCATGCCGAGAATTTCAGCGAGTCGCGTGACCTGTTCACGCTCAAGGGAAAGACCGCATATGAGCGTCGCTGAGCCAGGCTTCCTCGGCGGCCGCCGTGCTTCGCCGCCCACCGCCGCGCCCGCGGCGCGCAGCGGGCCTGGGGCGGTGTCGCTGCAGCAGCTCAAGAGCGCGCCGCGCAAGCCGGGCGAGGCCTCCTTCTTCTACCTGGACCACCACTTCCAGTACAACGCGGTGAAGGTGCTGCCGGGCGAGTACTTCGTCTCGGGCGACGACATCGTGGTGATGACGGTGCTGGGCTCGTGCATCTCGGCCTGCCTGTGGGATTCGCGCGCGCGCATCGGCGGCATGAACCACTTCATGCTGCCCGAGGGCGGCGGCGAGGAAGGCTTCGGCCGCTATGGCTCCTACGCGATGGAGCTGCTGATCAACGAGCTGCTCAAGAGCGGCGCGCGGCGCGAATCGCTGCAGGCCAAGATCTTCGGCGGCGCCCAGGTGATGGCCAACTTCACGACCATGAACGTGGGCGAGCGCAACACCAGGTTCGTGGTGGACTACCTGCAGACCGAGCGCATCCCGCTGCTGTCGCAGGACGTGCTGGACATCTATCCGCGCAAGGTCTGCTTCTTCCCGGTGACGGGCAAGGCCATGGTCAAGCGCCTGGCCCATGCGCATCCGGAGCAGATCGAGATCCACGAGAAGAACGGCAATGCCGCCACCGTGGCCAAATCCAACGCCGGCGGCTCCGTCGACCTGTTCTGACCATGGCGAAGATCCGTGTCCTGGTGGTGGACGATTCGGCGCTGGTGCGCAGCCTGCTGGCGGAGATCATCAACCGCCAGCACGACATGGTCTGCATCGGCGCGGCCAACGACCCGCTGGTGGCGCGCGAGATGATCCGCGAGCTGAACCCCGACGTGGTGACGCTGGACGTGGAGATGCCGCGCATGGACGGCATCGATTTCCTGGGCCGGCTCATGCGGCTGCGGCCCATGCCGGTGCTGATGGTGTCCACGCTGACGGCGCAGGGCGCCGAGGTGACGCTGCGGGCGCTGGAGCTGGGCGCGGTGGACTTCGTCGCCAAGCCGCGCATCGGCCTGGCCACCGGCCTGCAGGAACTGGCCGGCGAGATCGTGGAGAAGGTGCGCGTGGCCTCGGTGGCCAAGTTCCGCAAGCCGGCGCCGGTGGTGGCTGCGCCGCCCGGAGCCGCCGCGCCCGCCAGCCCGCCGCCGCGCAGCGGCCTGCTGGGCCGCGTGTCGACCGAGAAGCTGATCTGCATCGGGGCCTCCACGGGCGGCACCGAGGCGATCCGCGAGGTGCTGGTGGCGATGCCGGCCGACGCGCCGGCCATCGTCATCACCCAGCACATGCCGCCGGGCTTCACGACCAGCTTCGCGGCCAGGCTGAACGGACTGTGCCGCATCACCGTCAAGGAAGCGCAGCACGGTGAGCGCATCCTGCCGGGCCACGCCTACATCGCACCGGGCGGGCGGCAGTTCCGCATCGAGCGCAGCGGGGCCAACTACATGGCCGTGGTCGAGGATGCACCGCCCGTGAACCGGCACCGGCCTTCGGTGGAGGTGCTGTTCCTCTCGGCGGCGGCGCTGGTGGGCCGCAATGCCTACGGCATCATGCTGACCGGCATGGGCAACGACGGCGCGCGTGCCATGCGCGAGATGCGCGACAAGGGCAGCTACAACTACGCCCAGGACGAGGCCAGCTGCGTGGTGTTCGGCATGCCCAAGGAGGCCATCGCCCACGGCGCCGTGGACGAGGTGCTGCCCTTGCACCAGATCGCGCCGGCCCTGCTGGCCAGGCTGGGCAGCGCGACCGACCGGCTGCACCACCGCATCTGATCAAAGCATCTCGTCGGGCGCGAGCGGGCCGATGAGCCGGAGCAGCCACTGCATGCCCAGGCCCGCATCGGGCTCGAAGCGGGTGCGGATGGGCGGCCCGTCGGGCGCGTTCCAGACCAGCCGGCCGTCTTCGAGCGCCATGCGGTAGGCATCCTGTTCCAGCACGGGCTTGGCCATGTCCTCGGCCTGGCGGGCCAGCGTGCCGCTGCGGATCAGCAGCGCGATCTCGCTGTTCTGCAATTGCGAGCGCAGGTCCAGGTTCATCGAGCCGACCACCAGCAGGCTGTGGTCCAGCACCAGGGTCTTGGCGTGCAGGCTGGCACGCGAGGCGCCGACGCTGCCGCCGGCATGGGGTTGGCTCGGCTGGCGCGGCGGGCTGCTTTCGAGCCGCGGCGCGCCACGCGCGCCATGCCGGCCGAGCCGGCGGTCAGCACCGAGTCGCCCGCGCCGAGCTCGGCCCGCATCTCGTAGAGCTCCACGCCCATCTCCAGCAGGCGCTTGCGGTAGCGCGCGTAGCCCACGTGGGCCAGCGGCGCATCGGTGGCCGCGAGCGAATTGGTCAGCACGCGCACGCGCACGCCGGCGCTGCGCAGCTGCGCGAACACGGCCATCATGGGCTCGCCGGGCACGAAGTAGGGCGAGACGATGAACAGGTCCTCGCGCGTGGCGGCCATCAGGCGCAGCAGGCCGTCGACCACGGTGTCGTTCTGGCCCTCCTGCTCGGAGGCGATCTTGTCGGCCTTGTCGACCAGCAGCAGCGAAGGGGCCCAGGTCAGCCGCGCGGGCGACAGGTCCAGCGGCGAGGCGCCGGGGTCGGCGTCGGGCTGGTCCAGCGGATCGTCGGGTTTCTTGAGTGCGTCGAGCTCGTCGGGCGTCAGCAGCGACTGCACGGGGTAGGCGAGCTCGTTGTTCCAGTAGGCGTCGAAGCTGGCCGACATGGCGTGCACGATGCGGCCGGCCGCCAGCACGTCGAGGTCGATGAAGTTGCTCTCCTGCCCCTGGCCGAAGTAGGCATCGCCGAGGTTGCGCCCGCCCGTGATGCCCAGGGTGTTGTCGGCGATGAACACCTTGTTGTGCATGCGCCGCTGCGCCTGCTCGATGTTGCCCAGCGAACCCAGCAGCCGGCCGGCCAGCGAGCGCCGCGAACCGGGCAGCGGGTTGTACAGCCGGATTTCGATGTTGGGCACGAAGGCCAGGCGCAGCACCTGGGCGTTGGCGCCCGTGGTGTTGAAGTCGTCGAGCAGGATGCGCACGCGCACGCCGCGCGCAGCGGCTTCGCGCAGGCGCTGCAGCAGCTGGCCGGTGCTGGGGTCGGCGAGGATGGCGTAGTACTGCAGGTCCAGCGTGCGATCGGCGGCGTCGATCAGGCTGAGCCGGCTGGTGTAGGCGGCTTCGGTGGCGCCGAGCAATCGAAAGCCCGAGGCGTGGCGCTGGCCGGTGCGGGCGATGTGCTCGGCGATGCTGTGGCCCAGGCGGGTGTCTTCGGTCTGCTCCAGCGCGTTGGAGACGGGGCGCTGCACCTCGCTCGGCAGGCTGGCGCAACCCGGGAGCCACAGGGCGCACAGGACGGCCAGCACGATGAGCAGCAGCAGGGCCGGCGAGCGGCGGGAGACGGAGGGGAGGAGGGGCGGCTGCGGCATGGCGCCATGACGGTAGCCACGGCCGGGCCAGGCGTCTGTAGGCGCAGCCGCTGCGCCGCTGTGGGCTTCAGCCCGCCTGCTCGAGGGCTTCCCAGCGTTCCAGTGCCGTCAGCAATTCCTCGTCCAGCGCACTGTGGCGCTGGGCCAGGGCGGCGGCGCGCACGCCGTCGGTGGCGTACAGGGCGCCGCCGTCGAGCTCGGCATCGATCTGCTTCTGCTCGGCCTCCAGCGCGGCGATGCGGGCCGGCAGCGCCTCCAGTTCGCGCTGCTCCTTGTAGCTGAGCTTGCGGCGCGCATTCGCCGCCGCAGGCGCGGGTGCAGGGGGCTTGGCCGCCACGGGGGCCGGGGCGGCTGCCGCGGCGCTGGCGGCCTCGTGGGCGCGCACGCGGCGCGACTGGTCGAGCCAGTCCTGCACCGAGCCTTCGTACTCGCGCCAGCGCGCCGGCTGCTGCGGCGTGGGCTCGTGGGCGATGATGCTGGTCACCACGTTGTCGACGAAGGCGCGGTCGTGGCTGACCAGGAACACGGTGCCGGGGTAGTCCTGCAGCAGCTCCTCGAGCAGTTCCAGCGTGTCGATGTCCAGGTCGTTGGTCGGCTCGTCCAGCACCAGCACGTTGGCCGGCCGCGCGAACAGCCGGGCCAGCAGCAGGCGGTTGCGCTCGCCGCCCGAGAGCGAGCGCACGGGCGAGTTGGCACGGGCCGGCGAGAACAGGAAGTCGCCCAGGTAGCTCTTGACGTGCTTGCGCTGGTTGCCGATCTCGATCCACTCGCTGCCCGGGCTGATGAAATCCTCCAGCGTGGCATCGAGGTCGAGCGCGTTGCGCATCTGGTCGAAGTAGGCCACCTCCAGGTTGCTGCCGCGGCGCACGCTGCCGCGGTCGGGCTCCAGCTGGCCCAGGATCAGCTTGAGCAGCGTGGTCTTGCCGGCACCATTGGCACCCAGCAGGCCGACCTTGTCGCCGCGCAGGATGGTGGCGGAGAAACCCTCCACGATGCGGCGCTCGCCGAACGACAGGCCGACCTCCGTCAACTCGGCCACGATCTTGCCGCTGCTCTGGCCGGTGGCCAGGTCCATGCGCACGCGGCCCACGGCGTCGCGCCGCGCCGCGCGCGAGGCACGCAAGGCCTCGAGCCGGGCGATGCGGCTCTGGCTGCGCGTGCGTCGCGCCTCCACGCCCTTGCGCACCCAGATTTCCTCCTGGGCGAGCAGCTTGTCGGCCTTGGCGTTGATGACGGCCTCCTGGGCCAGTTGCTCGGCCTTGTCGCGCTGGTACGTGGCGAAGTTGCCCGGGTAGGACATCAGCTGGCCGCGGTCCAGCTCGACGATGCGCGTGGCCACGCGGTCCAGGAAGCTGCGGTCGTGCGTGATCGTCACGATGCTGCCCTTGAAGTCGACCAGCAGTTCCTCCAGCCAGGCGATGGAATCGAGGTCCAGGTGGTTGGTGGGCTCGTCGAGGAACAGCACGTCGGGCCGCACGACCAGCGCCTGCGCCAATGCGACGCGCTTGCGCGTGCCGCCCGACAGGTCGCCGACGCGGGCATCGGCGTCCAGGTGCAGGCGTTGCAGCGTCTCTTCCACGCGCTGCTCCCAGTTCCAGGCGTCGAAGGCCTCCACCTGCGTCTGCAGGGCGTCCAGGTCCATGCCGTCGCCGCCCTGCAGATAGGCGTCGCGGGCCGCGATCGCCGCCGCCAGCCCGGCGCTGGCCGCCTCGAACACGCTCGCGTCCGGAGGCAGCACGGGCTCCTGCGCCACATAGGCCAGCCGCAGCCCCTGCTGCACATGCAGGCTGCCGTCGTCCGCCTTCTCCAGGCCGGCCAGGATCTTCAGCAGGGACGACTTGCCGGCGCCGTTGCGCCCGATCAGGCCGACGCGCTCGACGGTCTCGAGGGAAAACTGGGCGCCGTCGAGCAGCGCCACGTGACCGAACGCCAGGTGGGCGTCCAACAGGGAGATCAATGCCATAGGCTGAAAATTATCCCGGCATCGGCGCGTCCAGGGCGCCGCGTCGCACGCATGCGTCGAAAAGTTTGCGCAGCCCCGCAAAGCATGGTGTATAGTCGAGGGCTTCGCTGATCACTGCCTTCGGGTGTTGGTTGGTCGCTTCGGGCCTTCGTGCTCCGGGCGGCAAAAGAGAAAAGGCGAAAAAAGTTGACCGGTCTTTTAAAAACGTGTCATAATCCAAGGCTTCGCTGATCGCAGCGAGCCAACCCAGTCGGTCTAGACGCTGGCTGGGAGGTCTTTAAAAACATACAGCCGATAAGCGTGGGCGTTTGGTGTGGAGTTGCCAAGTTCTTCGGAACGAGTGCAAGGCACTCAAATGCTCATGAGAATGGAAGTGGATTCACTTCAATTCCGTTTTGAATGAGTTGCTCGAGAGATCGAGCGAAGTAATCAAGATCGAACTATAGAGTTTGATCCTGGCTCAGATTGAACGCTGGCGGCATGCCTTACACATGCAAGTCGAACGGCAGCACGGGAGCAATCCTGGTGGCGAGTGGCGAACGGGTGAGTAATATATCGGAACGTGCCCAGTCGTGGGGGA
>JASGJO010000001.1:0-89528 GCA_049840715.1 Pseudorhodoferax sp. | reverse complement strand
TTGACCTCGCCCGCGGGCGCTTTGCTGAGCTGCTGGACCGCGTGGCGCAAGGCGTCCGCCCGGTTCAGCACGTCCTTCGCGCCCGGCAGGAG
Source organism: Pseudorhodoferax sp. (assembly GCA_049840715.1). Taxonomy (GTDB): domain Bacteria; phylum Pseudomonadota; class Gammaproteobacteria; order Burkholderiales; family Burkholderiaceae_C; genus Pseudorhodoferax. Next base: position 89,436 of record JASGJO010000001.1, on the reverse strand, counting down.
ATGCAGCCCGGTTTCCGACAGTTCCAGGCCACGGCCTGTTCTGTGAAAAAGTCGGGTGCCGACATCCTCTTGCAAGGCCGCGAGCCGCTTGCTGAGCGCGGATTGGGTCAGTTCGAGTTCGGCAGAGGCCCGGGAAGAAGGCTTCCGGAATCCGCGATTTTCAAGAAAACGCGAAGCTGATCAAGTTCCATTCCCGGAACTCTTCTTTTCATTCGGCCATGCACATTGAATTTCTCGAAATAAGGCCGCTTCGGCGCGGCGCTGTTTGACGTCGGCGGAGTATAGGAGGCGCCGCTTTCCATCGAACCCGGGGAAATCACCCGCATCGCCTATCGCCCGCGAGCCATTCCGCAAAAGAAATTCTGGTTTTCCTCTTCGAATTGCGCATCTCTCTAAACTCCAGTTCGCTGAAGTCGTCGGATCGCAAGCCTTTTACGTGCGGCAGTTCGCGGCGAAGCGCCAATTCGACCACTGGACGCCGGTCCCATCGAGATTTTCTTCAGCCGAGCATCGCCCCTTCTTCAGTTTTCAGGAAAACACCCATGACCTACTTCCATCGTTCCCGTCGAGCGCTCGTTCTCGGCCTGCTCGGCTGCGCGGCTTTGGCCATCGCACATCCGGCGAACGCGCAAGAGTGGCCGGCCGCAAAGCCGATCACGGTCCTGGGGCCCGCGGCAGTGGGCGGCCCATTGGATACGCTGCTTCGCATCACGTCGGACTTCGTGTCCAGGAAAATCGGCCAGACCATCGTGGTGGAGCCGCGCACGGGCGGTGCGGGCGTCGTCGTCAACCAATTCGTGGCCCGCCAGCCAGCGGATGGCTACGTGGTCGGTGCGGTCTACACCTCGCACGTGATCAATCCCCATGTCACCAGGAACCTGTCGTACGACGCGCTGGAGGATTTCACGCCCGTGACGATGCTGGCGACCGCCAATCTCGTGCTGGTGGCAGCGACGAACACGCCTTATTCGGATGTCGCGGAACTCATCAAGTACGCCAAGAGCCATCCGGAGAAAGTCAGCGTCGGCGGAGCGCAAGGCGGTGCGGCCCAGTTCGGGTTCGAGTCGTTCCGCATGGCGGCGAACATGCCCGCGGCGTTCATTCCCTACCGCGGTGAGGTTCCGGCGCTCCAGGACGTCATCGGCGGCAATCTGAGCGTGGCGGTGGTGGGCGTGGGTGCGGCGATGCCCCTCGTCACGACAGGCAAGGTGAAATTGCTGGCCTCCTTCATGGACAAGAGGATCGCCTCGCTGCCGGACACGCCGAGCGTCGGCGAGGCATTGCCGGGCTTCAAGCCCCTGACCGCCTGGTACGGCATCGTGGTGCGTGCCGGCACCCCACAGGCCATCGTGGACCGGCTTGCCGCAGAGTACCGCGCCGCGGTGCAGGACCCCGCGGTCAAGGCGCGGCTCGAGTCGGCCGGCCTGACCACCGTGGGGTCCAGCCCTGCGCAGTTCGCTTCGCAAATCAAGGCGGAATACGACGTCTATGGAGAGCTTGTCCGCAAAACCGGCTTCACCACGAACTGAAGGCCGATGCGCCATTTGCCGCGGACGCTCGGTGGCGCACGCCGCCGGCCGGCCGGCCGTGTGGTCCGTTTCCGGTCGGACTTGCCGCTCTTTCAGCATGCGATAATTTCCGGCTTGGGGCCGTTAGCTCAGTTGGTTAGAGACAGAGGACTTGACGGGAGACTCCCTACACCGTGGCGTTCGCGCCGGGGCATGGGACGATCCGCATGGGTTGCTCGGGGCAAGTTCACTCTGCCTCGCAGTAGAACTTCTCAAATTCGGTGAACGCTAAGGCGCATGCGCGCTATGCCAACGCCGAGCGAAGCTCCCGCCAGGGAGAACGTGTAGAGACTCGACGGGAAGGCCGAAAGGCAAGGCAGAGTCCAGACCACGAACCGGAAACGGGCGGCGAAAGCCGAGGTGGTACGCATAATCCTTTGGTCGCTGGTTCGAGCCCAGCACGGCCTACCACCATCCCGCCGCGAAGCCGTTGACGATCAGTCGTCAACGGCTTTTTCGTTTGGCGGGCCTGACCGCGAGGCCGGCCCGCCGATGTGCCGCCGCGCGCGGCTGGACGACCCAAGCAACCCCCTGCCTCGGATGAGACCGCATTTTCTAATCCCATCCGAAAGTGGGGTTTGTAATATGGGAGACATTCCGCCGTTGGGACATACCCCGAATTCCAATCGCGGGGGGGATCACTAGACTGGCCGCATCGAAACGCCTCCGCGCACGGCGCTGCCGCGCCGGGCGAGGCGACATCAAGGAGACACATGCGACCACCCGCGCTGCCTTGCCGACGATGTTCACGGACCAGTTGCGCCGGCGACGGGCGGCGCTGAGCCATGCACGCCTACGCCGTACGCCGCCTGCTGGCGCTGCTGCCCACGCTGGTGATCGCCAGCCTGATCGTCTTCGTGTCGATCCGGCTCATCCCCGGCGACGTGGTCGACCTCATGCTGAGCAACAACGACATCTCGGCCGACACCATGAGCCGCGAGCAGCTCGTCGCCGCGCTGGGGCTGGACCAGCCCATGTGGAAGCAGTACCTGCTGTGGCTGCGCGCCATCGTGTTCCACGGCGACCTGGGCAGCTCGCTCTGGCAGGGCACGGCCGTCACGGAACAGATCGCCGCGCGCCTGCCCGTCACCATGGAGCTGGGCCTGATCGCGCTGGTGGTCTCGCTCGGCATGGCGCTGCCCATCGGCATCTACTCGGCCATGCGGCAGGACACGGCCGGCGACTATGCCGCGCGCTCGTTCTCGATCCTGCTGCTGGCGGTGCCCAGCTTCTGGCTCGGCACCATGGTGGTGGTGTTCCCCTCGATCTGGTGGGGCTGGTCGCCGCCCATGGACTACGTGGGCTTCTTCGACGATCCGGTGCAGAACCTGCAGCAGATGATCGTGCCGGGCATCGTGCTGGGCACCTCGCTGTCGGCCATCACCATGCGCATGACGCGCACCATGATGCTGGAGGTGCTGCGCCAGGACTACATCCGCACCGCGCAGGCCAAGGGCCTGGGCGAGCGCGTGATCGTGCTGCGCCATGCGTTGCGCAATGCGCTGATCCCGGTGGTCACGCTGATCGGGCTGCAGGCGCCGCTGCTGCTGGGGGGCGCCGTGATCATCGAGCAGATCTTCGTGATCCCCGGCATGGGCCTGCTGCTGCTCGAAGCCGTGGGCCAGCGCGACTACCCCATCGTGACGGGCGTGTTCCTGATCGTCGGCGTGGCGGTGCTGGTCATCAACCTGCTGGTCGACCTCAGCTACGGCCTGCTCGATCCCAAAGTGAGGAACCGTTGAGCATGACGACCGCCACCGGCATTCCCGCCGCCGCCCCGGCGCCGGCCACCGGCGGGGTCCGGGCCTTCCTGCGGCGCCTCGTGCGCGAGAAGCCGCTCGGCGCGGCCGGCGGCGCCATGCTGCTGTTCTTCCTGTTCTGCGGGGTGTTCGCGGATGTCCTCGCGCCCTACGGCTTCAACGACATCTCGCCGGCCGACCGGCTGCAGCCGCCCAGCGCCGCGCACTGGTTCGGCACCGACAACCTGGGCCGCGACCTGCTCTCGCGCTGTATCCACGGCGCGCAGCTGTCGGTCATCATCGGCTGCGCCGCGGCGCTGCTGGCCACCGTGATCTCGGCCGTGCTCGGCATCGTGAGCGGCTACTTCGGCGGCAAGCTGGACCTGTTCATGCAGCGCTTCGTCGACGCCTGGATGAGCTTTCCGGATCTGGTGGTGCTGATCGTGGTCGTGTCGGTGCTGGGCCCCGGCATGCCGCAGATCATCGTCACGCTGGGCGTGCTGCTGGGCATCGCCGGCTCGCGCATCGTGCGCTCGGCCGTGATCTCGGTGCGCGAGAACACCTATGTGCATGCGGCGCAGTCCCTGGGCGCCTCCTCCGCGCGCATCCTGTGGCGCCATGTGCTGCCCAACGTGATGCCGCCCATCATCGTGCTGTTCACCACGCGCGTGGGCACCGCCATCCTGGCGGAATCCGGCCTGTCGTTCCTGGGCCTGGGCGTGCCGCCGCCGGCACCCACCTGGGGTTCCATGCTGTCGGGCAGCGGCCGCACCTTCATGTTCGAAGGGCCGTGGCTGGCCCTGGCGCCCGGCCTGTGCCTGACCGCCGTGGTGTACGCCACCAACGTGTTCGGCGACGCCCTGCGCGACCTGCTCGACCCGCGCATGCGCGGCATGCGCTGAAGCGCCAGCCCGTCCTCATTGCCAAAACGACCGAAGGAGACCGCCGTGACCCCATCCCGCACGCTCGCCCGCCTGCTGCGTCCCGTGTTCTGCCTGACCGCCCTGGCCGCGGCCGCGGCCCTGGCCCAGCCGAAGCACGGGGGCAGCGTCAGCATCGGCACGGTCTACCTGACCGTGGCGCCGCTGTCCTACGACAGCGCCGACTGGACCTGGAAGTTCAACCACGACGCCGGCCTGACCTACGAATCGCTGTTCGCGGCCGACCTGTCCAAGGCCAGGCGCAACGGCGGCGCCCACGACTTCACCATCGACGCCTACCTGCCGGCCGATGCCATCCGCGGCGAGCTGGCCGAGAGCTGGAAGATGCTGGAGAACCCGCGCCGCGTGGAGGTCAAGCTGCGCAAGGGCGTGATGTTCCCGGCCAAGGCCGGCGTCATGGAGGCGCGCGAGATGACCGCCCAGGACGTGGTCTACAGCTACAACCGCTACGAGCAGAGCGCCAAGAAGATCCCCAACTACTTCGATCACATCGAGAAGGTCGAGGCCACGGACGCCAGCACCGTCGTCTTCACCTTCAAGAACTTCCACGCCGAGTGGGACTACCGCTTCGGCTGGGGCTACTACTCCAGCATCGTGCCCAAGGAGGTGGTGGACGCCGGCGCCAAGGACTGGCGCAAGGCCAACGGCACCGGCCCCTTCCTGCTCGGCAACTACGTGCAGGGCAACACCGCCACCTTCTCGAAGAACCCGAACTACTGGGACAGCGAGACCATCGCCGGCCAGAAGTACAAGCTGCCGTTCGTGGACAGCATCAACTACCGCTTCATCAAGGACGAGTCCACCTACCTGACGGCGCTGCGCACGGCCCGGCTCGACATTCTGGAGGTGGTGCGCTGGACCGCCGTGGACGAGCTCAAGAAGAGCGCGCCCCAGCTGCAGTGGAACCGCTACCTCGCGCCGAACGGCAACGTGCTGGCCTTGCGCACGGACACCAAGCCCTTCGACGACATCCGCGTGCGCCGGGCGCTGAACATGGCCATCGACCGCGAGCAGATCGTCAAGTCCTACTTCGGCGGCAACGCCGAGCTGCTGGCCTATCCCATGCACCCGGCCTACGGCGGCTACTACGAGCCGCTGTCGGCCATGCCCGACGCCGTCAAGGCGCTGTTCAGCCACCGGCCCGACGAGGCGAAGAAGCTGCTGGCCGAGGCCGGCTACGCCAAGGGCTTCAGCTTCACGGTGCAGACCCACTCGGGCAACCTGGAGAACGACCTGCTGTCGCTGGTGGCCGCGCAGCTCGCCAAGGTGGGCGTGACCATGGAGATCCAGATGATGGAGTACCCGGCCTACCTGTCGGCCATGACCACCAAGAAGAACGCGCCCGGCTATTTCGTGAGCCTGGCCGCCACCAACCCGACCACGGCGCTGCGCAAGACCTTCGTCACGGGCCAGACCTGGAACCCCTCGCAGTACAGCGACCCGGCCTTCGACAAGCAGATCGACGCCATGCTGGCCGAGCCCGAGGAGGCCAGGCGCCAGCAGATGCTGCGCGGCATGACGCGCGAGATCCTGGAGAAGGCGCCGCATATCTGGCTGCCCACGGCCTACCGCTACACCGCCTGGTGGCCCTGGGTGAAGAACTACAACGGCGAGTTGCGTGCGGGCGCGGAGCGGCCGGGGCCGATCCATGCGCGCATCTGGATCGACCAGGACCTCAAGAAGAAGCTGGGCTTCTGAGCATGGCGCCCATCCTCGAGGTGCGGGGCCTGACCACGCGCTTCCAGACCGAGCGCGGCCTGTTCACGGCGGTGGACGACGTGTCCTTCGACGTGCACGCCGGCCAGACGCTGGCCCTGGTCGGCGAGTCCGGCTCGGGCAAGAGCGTGACGGCCATGTCCATCATGCGGCTGATCCCCGAGCCGCCCGGCCGCATCGAGGCCGGCCAGGTGCTGTTCGAGGGGCAGGACCTGCTCCAGCTCGGCGAGAGCGCCATGCGCCAGGTGCGCGGCAACCGCATCGCGATGGTCTTCCAGGAGCCCATGACCAGCCTGAACCCGGCGCTGACCATCGGCTTCCAGATCGCCGAGGCGCTGGTGCTGCACCGCGGGCTGGACCGCGCCGCCGCGCGGGCCGAGACCATCCGCCTGCTGGAGAAGGTGCGCATCCCGGCCGCCGGCACGCGCTTCGACGAGCACCCGCACCGCTTCTCGGGCGGCATGCGCCAGCGCGTGATGATCGCCATGGCGCTGGCCTGCCGGCCTCGGCTGCTGATCGCCGACGAGCCCACCACGGCGCTGGACGTGACCATCCAGGCGCAGATCCTCGAACTCATCAAGACCCTGCAGGCCGAGGAGGGCATGGCCGTGCTGTTCATCACGCACGACATGGGCGTGGTGGCCGAGATCGCCGACCGCACCGTGGTCATGTACAACGGCAAGGCCGTCGAAAGCGGCAGCACCGAGGCCATCTTCGCGCGCGCCGACCATCCCTACACCCGTTCGCTGCTGGCGGCCGTGCCGCGGCTGGGCGCCATGGCGGGGCGGGCGCGGCCCATGCGCTTTCCGGTGGTGGACCGCGCCACCGGCCTGTCCGACACGCCCGCCGAGGTGGCCGACACCGTGTCCGGCGGCGTGCCGCCCGTGCTGGAGGTGCGCAACCTCGTCACGCGCTTCGAGGTGCGCGGCGGCATGCTGGGCCAGGTCACGGGCCGCGTGCACGCGGTGGAGAACGTGTCCTTCAGCCTGCAGCCCGGCGAGACCCTCGCGCTGGTCGGCGAATCGGGCTGCGGCAAGACCAGCACCGGCCGCTCCATCCTGCGGCTGGACGAGCCCGTCTCCGGCGAGATCCTGCTCGACGGCCAGGACCTGCTGCGGCTGCCCAGGGCGGCCATGCGCGAGCAGCGCCGCCACATGCAGATGGTGTTCCAGGACCCCTACGCCAGCCTGAACCCGCGCATGAAGGTCGGCGAGGCGATCGCCGAGCCGCTGCTGATCCATGGCCTGGCCACGCCGGCCGCGGCGCAGGCCCAGGTGGCCGAGCTGCTGCACCGCGTCGGCCTGTCCGCCGACATGGCCAGCCGCTACCCGCACGAGTTCTCGGGCGGGCAGCGCCAGCGCATCTGCATCGCGCGCGCGCTCGCGCTCAAGCCGCGGCTGATCGTGGCCGACGAGTCGGTCTCCGCGCTCGACGTGTCGGTCAAGGCCCAGGTCATCAACCTGATGCTGGAACTGCAGGAGCAGATGGGCCTGGCCTACCTGTTCATCTCGCACGACATGGCGGTGGTCGAGCGCATCAGCCACCGCGTCGCCGTGATGTACCTGGGCGAGATCGTCGAGATCGGTCCGCGCGAGGAGGTCTTCGGCAACCCGCAGCACCCCTACACCAAGCGCCTGCTGGCGGCCGTGCCCATCGCCGATCCGGCGCGCCGGCTGCGCAGGAGGCCCGTCTCCAACGACGAGATCCGGAGCCCCATGCGCCCCGTGGGCTACGTGCCGCCCCGGCGCCAGCTGCGCACGGTCAGCCGGCGCCACGCCGTCATGGAGTGGGACGACTCCTGGGAGAAGTCCCTCCCGGCGGCGCAGCCCGCATGAGCGCCGCGCCGGGCCGCCCCAAGCAAGCTTGCTCCCGCTTGGCGGGACAGACCGCAGGCCGAAGGGTGCACCAGTGAGGCGCGGCCGCCGTGTCGCGCAAGTGATCGCAGCCACTGCGCGGCTTTGGCACGCTGGCCGCTCCATTCCAATAACTCGGGGACAAGCCACATGGCGGAACGACTGAACGGCAAGGTTGCCATCATCACGGGGGCCGGCTCCGGCATCGGCCGCGCCGCGGCGCTGCTGTTCGCGGCCGAAGGTGCGCGGCTGGTGCTGGGCGACAGGAGCGAGGCCGTGCATGACACCGCCCGCGCGGTGGCCGCGGCCGGCGGCCAGGCCCTGGCCCTGCAGGGCGATGCGGGCCTGGAGGCCGACGTGCAGCAGCTCGTCGCCACCGCGCTGCGCGCGCATGGCCAGCTCGACGTGGCCTTCGCCAACGCCGGCGTGTCCGGCGGCGCCGCCGGCATCTTCGACCTCACGCCCGAGCAGTGGACCGAGCTGCTGCGCGTGAACCTGATCGGCCCCTGGCTCATGGTCAAGCACGCCGGCCGCGCCATGGCCGATGCCGGGCGCGGCGGCGCCATCGTCTGCACGGCCTCGGTGGCCGGCATCCGCTCGGGCGCGGGCGGGCCGGCGTACTCGGCCTCCAAGGCCGGCGTCATCAACCTGGCCATGGTGGCGGCGCAGCAGCTGTGCGAGAGCAACGTGCGCGTCAACGCCATCTGCCCGGGCCTGACCGAGACCGGAATGACCAGGCGCACCTTCGACTACGCCAAGGAGAAGGGCGTGACCCACAAGCTTGGCCGGCTCAACCCGCTGCGCCGCGCCGCGCAGCCCGAGGAACTGGCCCAGGTGGCGCTGTTCCTCGCGTCGGACGAGAGCAGCTACGTGAACGGGCAGGCCATCGCGGTGGACGGCGGGCTGTCCAGCTCCCACCCCGTCACGCGCCAGCTGCCCGGCCAGACCGCGGTGTAAGCCCTCCGGAGAACCTGCATGGACCTCGACTATTCCCCCGAAGAGCTGGCCTTCCGCGACGAGGTGCGCGGCTGGCTGGACGCCAACCTGCCCGCCGACATCCGCGAGAAGGTAACCCACTACAAGGGCCTGTCCAAGGACGACATCGTGCGCTGGCACAAGATCCTGGCCGCCAGGGGCTGGGCCGTGCCGCACTGGCCGGTGGAGTGGGGCGGCACCGGCTGGGACATCACGCAGCGCTACCTCTACGAGGAACAGTTCGGCCTGGCCGGCGCGCCCGCGCTGCCGTCCTTCGGGCCCAGCATGTGCGCCTCGGTGCTGCTCAGGTTCGGCACGCCGCAGCAGAAGGAGCGCTTCCTGCCGCGCATCCGCGAGGGCGATGACTTCTGGGTGCAGGGCTACTCCGAGCCCGGCGCCGGCTCCGACCTCGCCGCGCTCAAGACCCGCGCCGTGCGCGACGGCGAGGTCTACCGCGTCACCGGCCAGAAGATCTGGACCACGCTGGGCCACTACGGCGACTGGATCTTCTGCCTGGTGCGCACCGACCCCACGGCCGAGAAGCGCCAGGAGGGCATCAGCTTCCTGCTGATCGACATGAAGACGCCCGGCATCACGGTGCGCCCGCTGATCCTCATGGACGGCGGCCACGAGGTGAACGAGGTCTTCTTCGACGATGTCGCGGTGCCGGTGGGCAACCTCGTGCACGAGGAGAACAAGGGCTGGACCGTGGCCAAGTACCTGCTGGGCCACGAGCGCATGGGCTCGGGCAACGTGGGCGGCTCGCGCCGCGAACTGGCGGCCCTCAAGGCCCGCGCCGCGCGCGAGATGAAGGACGGCAGGCCCCTGCTGGCCGACCCGCGCTTCCGCGACCGGCTCTCGCGCGTGGAGATCGAGCTGGACGCGCTGGAGCTCACCTCCATGCGCTTTCTCGACAGGATGCGCCGCAGCGGCCAGCCGCCCGGCGCCGACGTGTCCATGCTCAAGATCCGCGGCACCGAGGTGCAGCAGATGATCACCGAGCTCATGATGCAGGCCGCCGGCCCCATGGCCCAGCCCTTCATGGCGACCGAGGGCGGCAGCATCGACCACGTGACGTCGCGCCTGGCGCCGCGCTACTTCAACTACCGCAAGGCCAGCATCTACGCGGGCTCCAACGAGATCCAGCGCAACATCATCGCCAAGATGACCCTGGGGTTGCCAGCATGAACTTCGAACTCAGCGACGAACAGCAGCAGCTCTCCGAGTCGGTGCGCAAGTACCTCGCGGGCCACTACGGCTTCGAGCAGCGCAAGGCCATCGTGCATTCCGCCGAGGGCCGCAGCGATGCCGCGTGGCGCGCCTTCGCCGAGATGGGCCTCACGGCCATCGCGCTGCCCGAGGACGATGGCGGCTTCGGCGGCGGTGCGCTGGACCTGCTGCCCGTCATGGAAGCCCTGGGCGCAGCGCTGGTGGTCGAGCCGCTGGCAGACGCCATCGTGGCCGGCCGCCTGCTGGCGCGCACCGGCAGCGCCGCGCAGCGCGCGGCCCTGCTGCCCGGCCTGGTCGACGGCTCGGCCGCACTGACGCTGGCGTACCTGGAGCCGGGCCGCCGCTACGCGCAGGCGCCCGAGGCCACCAGCGCGCGCCGCGCGGGCGACGGCTGGGTGCTGGACGGCGCCAAGAGCGTGGTGGTAGGCGCGGCCGCCGCCGCGCGTCTGCTGGTCACGGCCCGCGGCGAGGAGGGCGCCAGCCTGTTCCTGGTCGACCCGCGCGCGGCCGGCGTCACGCTGAACCCCAGCCGCACGGTGGACGGCCTGCGCGTGGCCGACGTGGCGCTGGCCGGCGTGCAGCTCGGCGCCGATGCCCTGCTGGGCCAGGCCGGCGCCGCGCAGCCGCACATCGACGAAGCGCTGGACTTCGCCTGCGCGCTGCAGTGCGCCGACGCCATCGGCGCCATGCGCGACGCCCACGAGGCCACGCTGGAGTACACCAGGACGCGCAAGCAGTTCGGCACGCCCATCGCCGCGTTCCAGGTGCTGCAGCACCGCATGGTGGAGATGCTGATCACGCTGGAGCAGGCCCGCTCCATGGCCATCCTGGCCGCGGCGCGCGTCGATGGCGCGGTCGATGCCGGCCAGCGCGGCCGCGCGGTCTCGGCCGCCAAGGTCAAGATCGCCGACGCGGCGCGGCTCGTCAGCCAGGAGTCCGTGCAGCTGCACGGCGGCATGGGCATGACCGAGGAGCTCAAGGTCTCGCACAGCTTCCGCCGCCTGACCATGGCCGGCCAGCGCTTCGGCGATGCCGACCACCACCTGGAGCGCTTCGCGCGCCTGGACTGAACCCGCGGAAAACCCTGTGCGCCGCTGTCCCCGCTGGACTGCCGGTGCCGGGGCCCGCTTCCATACTCGTCGGATGAACGCAGCACTCCCTCCCAGCACGCCGGCCGGCCTGGCCAGCGTCGCCAGCGTCACGGCCCTGCTCGAAGGCGTGGGCTACATCGCCTCGCGCCCCATCGCCACCGCGCTCTACCTGGCCCACCACCTTCGCAAGCCGGTGCTGATCGAAGGCCCGGCCGGCGTGGGCAAGACCGAGCTGGCCGTCTCGGCCGCGCGCGCCTTGCAGTTCGAACTGCTGCGCCTGCAGTGCTACGAGGGCCTGGACGACAGCAAGGCGCTGTACGAATGGAAGTACGGCAAGCAGCTGCTCTACACGCAGATCCTCAAGGAGAAGATCGGCCTGCTGGTCGACGAGGCCGACACGCTCTCCAGCGCCTTCGGCAAGCTCGCCGGCTTCCAGGACCTGTTCTTCTCGCGCGACTTCCTGGAGCCGCGGCCGCTGCTGCAGGCCATGGAGCAGCCCGGCGGCAGCGTGCTGCTGATCGACGAGATCGACAAGTCCGAGGAATCCTTCGAAGCCCTGCTGCTCGAGGTGCTGGCCGACTACCAGGTCACCATCCCCGAGATCGGCACCATCCGCGCCGAGGTGCCGCCGCTGGTCATCCTCACCTCCAACAACACGCGCGAACTCGGCGACGCGCTCAAGCGCCGCTGCCTGCACCTGCACATCGGCTTTCCCGACGCGGCGCTGGAGCAGCGCGTGCTGCGCGCCCGCGTGCCCGGCATCGGCGACACGCTGCTGGCCCAGCTCGTGGCCTTCGTGCAGGCGCTGCGGGCCGACAACATCCGCAAGCCGCCCTCGATCGCCGAGTCCGTGGACTGGGCGCGCACGCTGCTGCTCCTGCACGCCAGCGCGCTCGACGAACAGACCGTGCGCGACACGCTGGGCGTGCTGCTCAAGCGCGAGACCGACGTGCGCGAGGTCGAGGGCCGGCTGGCCAGGATGACCCAGGCCGCGCTGGCGGCGTCCTGATGGACGGCATCCTCGCCGGCTTCGTGCGTGCGCTGCGGGCCGCGGGGGCGGAGGCGTCCACGGCCGAGACCATCGACGCGGCACGCGCGCTGGCGCTCGTGGGCTATGCCGACCGCGCCGGCCTCAAGGCCGCGCTGGGCCTGGTGCTGGCCAAGTCCGAGGAAGAAAAGCAGATCCACGACGAGGTCTTCGACCTCTACTTCAGCCGCCCGCAGCCGCAGGCCATGGCGCCGGCGCCCGCGCCGCTGCGCACCGGCGAGGCCGAGGTCGACGCGATGCTCGACCTGGCCCAGCCCGGCGCGGACGGGCAGGGCAGCGATGCCCTGGCGGCCGCGCTCGCACGTGCCGCCGCCAGCGCCGGCGTGGACGAGATCCGCTTCGCCACGCAGGCCGGCTACTACGCGCGCCAGACGCTGGAGGCCCTGGGCATCGCGCCGCTCGAAGCCCGGCTGGCGGCGCTGCGCGCCGAACCCGAAGCCCAGGCCGAGGTGCAGGCGCTGGAGGCCGCGCGCGACCGGCTGCGGCGCCAGGCCCGCGCCGTCGTGCAGCAGCGCTACGCGGTCTTCGGCAAGCCCGCCACCGAGGCTTTCATGACCGAGGTGGTGGTCACGCGCGCGCTGGGCCGCATGGCGCCGGCCGAGATGGAGCGCATGAAGGCCGCCGTCGCCCGCATGGCGCGCAAGCTCGCGGCCCGCCACGCACGCCGCCAGCGCGTGGAGTTGCGCGGCCAGCTGGACCTGCGCCGCACCATGCGCGCCAACGCCGGGCACGACGGCGTGCCGGTCAGCCTGGCCTTCAAGCACCGCCGCCGCGACAAGCCGCGCATCGTCGCGGTCTGCGACGTCTCGGGCTCGGTGGCCTCCCACGTGCGCTTCCTGCTGCTGTTCCTCTACGCGCTGCACGACGCCGTGGGCGACCTGCGCAGCTTCGCCTTCTCCAACCGCCTGCAGGACGTGGCCGGGCCGCTGGAGAAGCTGCCCTTCGACGACGCGATGGCGCTGATCCTCAAAGAGGTCGGCAACGGTTCCACCGACTACGGCCAGGCCTGGGTCGACCTGCACGACCGCCACTGGGACGCGATCGACCGCCGCACCACCGTGATCGTGCTCGGCGACGGCCGCAGCAACGGTGCCGACCCCCGGCTGGACCTGTTCGCCGAACTGGCCGGCCGCGCCAAGCGCGTGGTCTGGCTCTGCCCCGAGGCCGAGGGCCGCTGGGGCACGGGCGACAGCGCGATGCTGCGCTACCGGCCCTACTGCACGAGCATGTCGCACTGCGCGACGGCGGCGGATCTGGAGCGCACGCTGGACGAGGCCCTGGAGGCGTACCACTGAAATGACCGACACAAGCCCCACCTCCCCCGAACACGGCTTCGACGAAGCCGCACTGCAAGCCTGGCTCGCGCAGAACGTCCCTGGCTTCACCGGCCCCATGACCATCGCCAAGTTCCCGGGCGGCCAGTCCAACCCCACCTACAGCATCGCCACGCCCGGCCGGCGCTACGTGATGCGCGCCAAGCCCGGCCCGGCCGCCAGGCTGCTGCCCAGCGCCCACGCCGTCGAGCGCGAATACGCCGTGATGCAGGCCCTGCACGGCAGCGGCGTGCCCGTGGCGCGCATGCTGGCGCTGTGCGAGGACGAAACCGTGATCGGCCGCGTGTTCTTCGTCATGGAGCATGTGGAAGGCCGCGTGCTGTGGGACCCGGCCCTGCCCGGCATGGCGCCAGCGCAGCGCGCCGCCCACTACGCCGAGATGAACCGCGTGATCGCCGCGCTGCACCGCGTGCCCTTTGCCGAGCGCGGCCTGGCCGGCTACGGCAAGCCGGGCAACTACCTGGAGCGCCAGATCGGCCGCTGGGGCAAGCAGTACCAGGCTTCGATCACGCAGCCCATCCCCGAGATGGACGCGCTGCTGGAATGGCTGCCGGCCCACATCCCGGCCAGCGGCCGTGACGACAAGGCCTGCATCGTCCACGGCGACTACCGGCTCGACAACATGATCTTCCACCCCACGGAGCCGCGCGTGCTGGCCGTGCTGGACTGGGAGCTGTCCACGCTGGGCCACCCGCTCGCGGACTTCAGCTACCACTGCATGGCCTGGCATGTGGAGCCGTCCGCGCAGCGCGGGCTCGAAGGGCTGGACCTGGCCGCGTTGGGCATCCCCACGCTGGACGCCTACATGGCCATGTACTGCGGGAGCAGCGGCCTCAGCACGCCCGAGGTGCTGCGCCGGGACTGGCCGTTCTACATGGCCTACAACCTGTTCCGCCTGGCCGCCATCGCCCAGGGCATCGCCAAGCGCGTGGAGGCCGGCACCGCCTCCAGCGCCCAGGCCCGGGCGGCGGGCGCCAACGCCGCGCCGCGCGCCCGGCGCGCCTGGCAATGGGCGCAGCAGGCCTGACCCCCCACCCCCAGGAGCCCGTGTTCAACGGAAGATGACATGGCCCAACCCATGACCCGGGCGGAAGCCATCGCGGCATTGACCGCGCCCGGCATGCCCTATGCGCTGGAAGACGCCACCGTGCAGGGCCGCCGCGTGCGCGTGTTCACGAACGGCCCCGCTTCGCTGCGCGCGCTGTACGAGAGCACGGCCAGCGACCTGCCCTTCCTGGTCTACCGCGACGAGCGCATGAGTTTCCGCGAGGCCTGGGATGCCGCATGCCGCATCGGCCATGTGCTCGTGCACGGCTGCGGCGTGCGCCCGGGCGACCGCGTGGCGATCGCCATGCGCAACTACCCCGAATGGGTGCTGGCCTTCTGCGCGATCACCAGCATCGGCGCGGTGGCCGTGGCCATGAACGGCCACTGGCAGGCCGAGGAACTGCTCTACGGCCTGCAGGACAGCGGCGCCAGGGTGGTGCTGGCCGACGCCGAGCGCGTGGCGCGGCTCGTGCAGCCCGCGGTGCGCGCCGCGCTGCCGCAGCTGCAGTGCCTGGCCGTGCGCACGGACGCGCTGCCGCCCGGCGTGCGCGCGCTGCAGGCGCTGACCGACGCCGTGGCGCATGCGATGGGCGAGGTGCCCATGCCGCCCGCGGACATCGCGCCCGACGACCACGCCACCATCCTCTACACCTCGGGCTCCACGGGCCATCCCAAGGGCGTGGTGTCCACGCACCGCAACGTGCTGGCCGCGCTGCTGTCCTGGGAGCTCGACCGCGCCGTCGCCGAGCGCGTGGCGGGCCTGGAGCCGCCGGCCGTGCCGCCGCCGCAGCCCGGCACGCTGCTGGGCGTGCCGCTGTTCCATGTCTCGGGGCTGCACGCCTCCTACCTGTCGAGCTACCGGTCGCAGCGCCGCATGGTCTGCATGTACCGCTGGGACGCCGAGCACGCGGCCGAGCTGATCGAACGCGAGCGCCTGACCTCGCTCGTCGCGCCCGCCGCCATGACGGGCGACCTCGTGCGCGTGGCGCGGCAGAACCGGCACAGCCTGGCCACGCTGGTCACCGTGGGCGGCGGCGGCGCGCCGCGCGCGCCCGAGCAGGTGCGCCAGATCGGCGCGAGCTTCGGCCAGGCCCTGCCCAACACGGGCTGGGGCATGACCGAGACCAACGCCATCGGCACCGGCATCGGCGGCGAGGACTACCTGGCCCGCCCGGCCAGCGCCGGCCGCTGCGCGCTGGTGCTGGAGCTGCAAGTCGTCGACGAGACGGGCCGGGCCCTGCCCGCGGGCGAGCGCGGCGAACTGCTGGTGCGCGGCACCTCGGTGTTCCCGGGCTACTGGAACCGGCCCGAGGCCAACGCGCAGGCCTTCCTCGAAGGCGGCTGGTTCCGCACGGGCGACGTGGCCTACCTGGACGAGGAGGGCTTCCTGTTCATCGTCGACCGCATCAAGGACCTCATCATCCGCGGCGGCGAGAACATCGGCTGCGGCCGGGTGGAGGCCGCGCTGCTCATGCATCCCGACGTGCACGAGGCCGCCGTCTACGCCGTGCCCGACGAGCGCATGGGCGAGGAGGTGGGCGCCACCGTGCATGGCGCACCCGGGCTGGACGTGGAAGCGCTGCGCGCCTTCCTGGCCCGGCACCTGGCGCGCTTCGAGGTCCCGCGCTACATCCAGGCCGCGCCCGCACCGCTGCCGCGCACGCCCTCGGGCAAGATCCTCAAGCGGCAGATCCGGCAGGCCGCGCTGGCGGCCCTGCGGAGCCCGGCCGCCGGCATGTGAGCACCGTCCCCACCGCGTCCGCCTCGGCGTCCGCGCACGCCCTGGCCAGCCGCTTCGTCGCCGGGCCGATCGCGCCCGTGCTGATGCGCTTCGCGCTGCCGCTCTTGGCCACCAACCTGCTGCACGCGGCCTCCAGCACCTGGGCCGCGCTGTGGGTAGGCCAGTTGCTGGGCGCCGACGCCTTGCCGGCCGTGGCCACGGCGGCCGTGCTGGTCTTCATGCTGATGGGCGCCGTGATGGGCATGGGCACGGCGGCCGGCGTGGCCATCGGCCAGTCGCTGGGCGCGGGCGACATGGACGCCGTCAAGCGCGTGGCCGGCTGCGCGCTGGCCTTCGTGGCCGGCTTCTCGCTGCTCGTCGCCGCCGCGGGCTGGGCGCTGGCGCCGCTGCTCATCGACGCACTGGGCACGCCGGCCGAGGCACGCGGCTTCGCCGTCGTGCACCTGCGCAGCACCTGCCTGTCGATGCCGGCCATCTTCGTCTACCTGGTGCTCGTGATGATGCTGCGCGGCACCGGCGACTCGCGCACGCCGCTGCGCTTCACGCTGGTCTGGATCGGGCTCTCGCTGCTGCTGGTGCCGCTGCTGCTGCCTGCCCTGGGCATCGCCGGCGTGGGCCTGGCCAACGGGCTCGGCGCGGGCGCCGCGCTGGCCGCGCTGCTGGCCCATGTGTACCGCCGGCGCCTGCCCATCGCGCTGCACGGCGACGACATCCGCCACCTGCGGCCCGAGCGTGCGCTGCTGCGGCTCATGCTGCGGCGCGGCGTGCCGGTGGCGCTGGAATCCATCGTCACGCAGGGCGCGTACTTCGTGCTGCTGGGCTTGGTCAACCGCCACGGCGCCACCACGGCGGCCGCCTACGCGGGCGCGGCCCAGCTGTGGACCTACGTGCAGGTGCCCGGCAATGCGCTGGCTGCCTCCATGTCGGCCATGGCCGCCATGAACATCGGCGCGGGCCGCTGGCCGCGCGTGGAGCAGATCGCGCTGCGCGGCTGCCTGGCCAGCCTGGCCGTGTCTGCCACGGCCACGCTGCTGATCTACACGGTGGGCGCGGCCTTCGACGAGCTGCCGCTGCGCCTGTTCATCCGCGGGGATGGCGAGGTGCTGGCGCAGGCGCGCCGCATCAACTTCATCGCGCTGTGGGGCTGGATCGCGCTGTCGGTCACCATGGGCCTGTTCGCCGTGGTGCGTGCCAACGGCGCCATGCTGGCGCCCACGCTGATCTTCGTGGTCACGATGTGGGTGTTCCGCGTACCGTTCGCGGTGTGGCTGGAGCCCTGGCTGGGCGATGCGGCGATCTGGTGGAGCTTCCCGTTCGGCAGCATCACCTCGGCGCTGCTGGCCTGGGCCTACTACCGCTGGGGCCGCTGGCGGCGCCGGCCCCTGATGTTGAGTCCCCTGGCAAGCACGGCAGCCGCGGCAGCGGCGGCCGACACACACTTTGGAGAGTAGCGACATGGCCCACAAGGAACCCGGAACCGACGCCTGGCTGAACCAGGTGCGCGAAGAACCCATCGACCCCGGCCGCCCCATCATCGACCCGCACCACCACCTGTGGCGCGCGCGCGGCGACTGGGGCCCCTACCTGCTCGGCCAGCTGTGGGCCGACACGGGCGCCGGCCACGACATCCGCAAGACCGTGTTCATCGAATGCCGGGCCAGCTACCGCACCGACGGGCCCGAGCACCTGCGCAGCGTGGGCGAGGCCGAATTCGTGGCCGGCATCGCGCGCGCGAGCCGCGAGGGCGGTGGCGGCGCCGAGATCGCGGGCTTCGTCGGCCACACCGACCTGCGCCAGGGCGAGGCCCTGCTGCGCGAGGTGCTGGCCGCGCAGGCGGACGGCGCGCAAGGCCTGTTCCGCGGCATCCGCCATGCCGGCGCGCGCGACCCCGACCCCGAGGCCCTGACCATCCCCGGCCGCGGCAGCGAGGGCCTGTACGCCGACGCCGACTTCCGCGCCGGCGTGGCCCTGCTCGGCCGCCTGGGCCATACCTACGACACCTGGCACTACCATCACCAGAACCCGGCCTTCGCCGCGCTCGCGCGCGCGGTGCCGGGCACGACGCTGGTGCTGGACCACTTCGGCACGCCGCTGGGCGTGGGCGGCTACGCGGGCCAGCGCGACGCGATCTTCAGCCAGTGGCAGCGCGACATCGAAGAGATCGCGCGCTGCCCCAACGTGGTCGCCAAGCTCGGCGGCCTGGCCATGCCTGACAACGGTTTCGGCTGGGACCGGCGCGCGCTGCCGGCGAATTCGGACGAACTGGTGGAGGCCCAGGGCCGCTACTACCGCCACACCATCGAATGCTTCGGGCCGCAGCGCTGCATGTTCGAAAGCAACTTCCCGGTGGACCGGCGCTCGCTGCCCTATGTGAGCTACTGGAATGCGATGAAGAAGATCGCGCAGGGGTACTCGGAGGGGGAGCAGGAGGCGATGTTCTGGGGGACGGCGGAGAGGGTGTATCGGCTTTGAGGGGGGAGGCGCGGGGCATTTGCTGCGTAGCGTCGGCCTGAGAGTGGGTCGCACGCTGATTGGCAGGAATTGGCCGCCGTTGGCGGTCCTTCAGCGTTATGTCGTACACGACAAGACCTGATTGGAAGTGGCAGTTGCAGCACCGATCTGGCAGGGGAATTTCTGCTGCGGCACCCAGTTCTCCTCGTGCCGACTTTGCTGCGCTGTTGGTTGCCAGACCTGCCTCGGCGTACTGACGTGGAGCACCTGATCTGCGGCTGCCCGTGAGCACGGCCGGTACTAGCTTTCCAAGAACTCACCCAAGGGCGAGGGAGGCCAACTAGGGTTCATTCGGCGGGGCGGGTGTCCCGTTCTCATACAACCTTGTTCTAGGTAGACAGGAACAGCGCCCGCGCTCGCACCAAGGTATGCAGAGGCTGTTGGACGACCGCAGCCGCTTGGCACCATGTTCGTCTGGCAATCTAATACGCAAAGGCAATCGGCAGGGGGAAGTGTCAATTTCACGCTGCTACACCGGCGATTCTAAGAATGGCTGCAGCGCATGCCAGTACACTGCTGCAGTCCGATGTCCACCCTTTTAAGGTGCCCGATGCCCGTCCCAAAAGTTTCGCTCCTAGAACCTACCCGCGCGCTGATTGAAGAACGATCAGAAAACGCGCATGCCAGTGCGCGCGCGATCTGTTTCTTTAATAACAAAGGCGGGGTCGGAAAAACCACATTGGTAGCCAACCTTGCAGCACAACTCGGGCTTAATCTTGGTCAAAGGATTCTCGTTGTGGACGCTGATCCACAATGCAATCTAACTCAGTATGTTTTAACCGATCAAGCATTCGAGGAAATATATGGTGGACTATCCGCCACCGGCACAATCTACGACGTAATCCATCCGCTCTCAATTGGCAAAGGGTACTCGAAAGATTTGCCTATTAGAAATATGCCTGCTTTTGGGTTTGATGCAATTATTGGCGATCCGCGACTTGCACTTAAAGAAGACTTGCTCGCACAAGACTGGAGAGATGCAAAGGCTGGTGGTATTCGCGGCTTGAGGACTACGTTTCTGTTCTCAAATCTAATTGATAGAGCAGCGAAGAACTACGATTTCATATTCTTCGACATGGGGCCATCACTAGGCGCTATCAACAGATCGATTCTGCTTTCTGCGGACCAATTTGTCGTCCCAATGTCGATCGATATATTCTCTCTGTGGGCTATCCGAAACATCGGTCAAGCCCTTTCTGTTTGGCAGCAAGAGTTGGCGAACGGTATCAGGTTCGCTGAGGATCCCTCTGAGTTGCCAATAAATCGAGTTGGCGGGAAAAACCTTGGATTCCTTGGATATATAACCCAGCAGCACAAGGAAAAATCCGAGAACAAAGTGGCTCGAGTTGTTGAGGCATACAACGAAATCAGGAAGCAGCTTCCGCAGGCCGTTAAGAATGTACTCAAGTCATACTATCCGAGTGCGACATTCGATCCGCACCTCGGTGACATCAAGCACTTGGCGAGTTTGGCGCCAAAGTCTCAAACGCTCCATACGCCAATGATTACGGTAACATTGAAGGGTAGTTATACAGTCACGAGAGCTCAGGCGCGTCAAATCTATGAAGCCATCGCATTTAGATTTTTCGAGAACCTGATGGCGGTTGAGGCTCGTCACAAGCCTTCATCAAAACAATAATTGAATGATATGCCAATCAAGTTTAATGCCGACTTGGTGGACGACGTCGCACGACGCAGATTTGTAGTGTTTGTGGGTGCGGGAGCTTCGAGATGGGCAAAGCCGGCGGCTGGAGGTAGTTTCAAGGATTGGATTCAGTTTCTCAATGCTGCAAATTCCAAGGTCGGTGCGAAGCGGATACGCGGAATTATTGGTGATTTAATCGCCGGAAATGAGTATTTGTTGGCGTCCGAAATGCTTAAGCAAAACCTTGCGGAGAAGTGGGTGGGGCTGTTGAATCAAGAATTTCAGCAGGCCGCTGATGTATCGCGTCTGCACAAGGCGATTATTAATCTCAGCCCTCGACTGGTGGTGACCACGAACTTTGACAAGCTTATCGAAAATGCATGGGCGCAAAATAACAATTCCAGTTATCCCACAGTAATTTCTCAAATCGACAGCGAAGCTTTTAGGTTGTTTAGGGATCAAGAGAAATACTTAATAAAACTCCACGGAACCATCGATGCCCCAAGAGGGATAGTTTTTGATAAGACAAGTTATCTGGGCTCAGCATTTAATAATCCTTACTATGCGGATCTGCTTGCAACATTACTCCTTACTCATACGGTAATATTTGTTGGATTCTCAATGGCGGATCCAGCTGTTGCTATGATAGTGGAAAACGCTGCGCACCGCTTCCCATCAACCCGGCCGCATTATATTTTTCAGTCGGGAAGAGGCAGTATCCGAGGTTGATGAGCTTTGGAAAAGGTTGCGCAAGTTATATGTCCTTCGATATTCTGATGCAAATTGTCACGCAGCGCTGGCCGATCAGATCGAAGCGCTGGGCGACGCCGCAAGAGATCGGCGAAATGAACTTGCAACGGCCGCACTGGCCTAGTCGGGCAAGGCGGCCGCTCATTTGGGTATTAAGTGAAGTAGTCTGCGATTCTGAACTCATCAGTGCGACGGACTGGTCTCGCTATACGGCCGCCTTCGATAGATCAATGAGATGAAGGGTGGCCATGGGAGCAAAATCGTCTGCTGGGTTTCCGCTCCAAGTGTCTGCAAACAGTTTGAGGCGAACCGACGCAGACGCTGCCGCGAATCGGCCAACGCCGAAGCCGCGCAGCAACGTCGGCGCCACTCTCACCTGGTGAACGACTCCCCCTCCGCCGCCATCCTCTCCAACAACCCCGACACCCCGAACCCCGCCCCCATCCGCCCCCCATACCCCTTGAGCTTCTCCACCACCGTCCCCAGCCCCACCGTGTCCGCATAGAACATCGGCCCCCCGCGATACACCGGCCACCCATACCCGTGCACCCACACCACGTCGATGTCGCTGGCCCGGATCGCGATCCCTTCGTCCAGGATCTTGGCCCCCTCGTTGACCATGGCGTACACGCAGCGCTCCAGGATTTCCTCCTTGCCGATCTCCCGCGCCACCTTGCCCTGCTCGCCCATGAGGTCGCGGATGATCCCGCGCGTGACCTCGCTGGGCTTGGCGATGCGCGTGCCGTCCACCACGTCGTAGTCGTAGTAACCGGCGCCGGTCTTCTGGCCGCGCCGGTCCATCTCGCACAGGCGCTCGCGGATGGTGGCGCCCTTGCTGGTCTCCCGGCTCCAGCCGATGTCCAGGCCCGCGAGGTCGCTCATCGCGAACGGGCCCATGGGCAGGCCGAAGTCGTAGAGCACCTGGTCGATGTCCCAGGGCATGGCGCCTTCGAGCACCATGGCCTGCGCCTGGGCGCTGCGCGCGGCCAGGATGCGGTTGCCGATGAAGCCCGGGCACACGCCCGAAACGGCCGCGACCTTGCCGATCTTCCTGGCCACCTGCATGGCCGTGGCCAGGGCGGTATGGCTGGTCCTGGCGCCGCGCACCACCTCCAGCAGCTTCATGACGTTGGCCGGCGAGAAGAAGTGCATGCCCACCACGGCCTCGGGCCGCGAGGTGGCGGCGCTGGCGATCTCGTTCACGTCCAGCGCCGAGGTGTTGGTGGCCAGCACGGCGCCGGGTTTGCAGATGCGGTCGAGCTTGCCGAAGATTTCCTTCTTGATCGCCATGTTCTCGAACACCGCCTCGATCACGAGGTCGCAGTCGGCCAGGGCTTCGAGCTGCAGGCTGCCGGTCAGCAAGGCCATGCGCTGCTCCACCTGCTCGGTGGTGAAGCGGCCGCGTCTGGCGGAGTTCTCGTAGTTCTTGCGCACCACGGCCATGCCGCGGTCCAGCGCAGCCTGCTGGGTTTCCACCAGCACCACCGGGATGCCCACGTTGGCGAAGTTCATCGCGATGCCGCCGCCCATGGTGCCGGCGCCGATGATGCCGACCTTGGCCACCTTCACGGTCGGCGTGTCCTCGGGCACGTCGGGGATCTTGGTGGCCTTGCGCTCGGCGAAGAAGGCGTAGCGCTGCGCGATGGAGGGCGTGCCGGCCACGAGTTCGGTGAACAGCCGGCGCTCGGTGGCCAGGCCCTCGTCGAAGGAGAGGTTCACGGCGGCCTCGATGCACTGGATGTTGGCCTCGGGCGCAGGGAAGCCGCGGAACCTGCGCGCATTGGCCTGGCGCACGGTGGCGAAGACCTCGGGGTCGGCGCGCGCGGCGATGAGCTTGTCGTCGTTGTCGCGCACCTTGCGCAGCGGCCGGCCCTCGGCCAGCACGGTGCGCGCGAAGGCGATGGCGCCGGCGCGCAGTTCGCCCTCGGGCACCAGCGCGTCGACCAGGCCGATCTCCAGGCATGTCCTGGCCGGCACGTGGCTGCCGTTGAGCACCATGTCCAGCGCCTTCTCCACGCCCACGATGCGCGGCAGGCGCTGCGTGCCGCCCGCGCCGGGCAGCAGGCCCAGGTGCACTTCGGGCAGGCCGCACTTGGCGCTCGGCACGGCCACGCGGTAGTGGCAGCACAGCGCCACCTCCAGGCCGCCGCCCAGGGCCGTGCCGTGGATGGCGGCGATGACGGGCTTGGACGCGTTCTCGATCCGGTCCTGCGCCTCGCGCAGCGAGGGCGCCCTGGGCGGCTTGCCGAACTCGGTGATGTCGGCGCCGGCCAGGAAGGTGCGGCCGTCGCAGATCAGCACGATGGCCTTGATGGCGGGGTCGGCATCGGCCTCGCGCATGCCTTCGACGATGGCCTCGCGCATGGCCTGCGAGAGCGCGTTGACGGGCGGGTAGTTCAGCGTGAGGACGCCGATGTCGCCCTCGATGGCGAGCGCGCGGACGGGAGCGGTGGCAGCGGTCATGGGAGGTCTCCGAAGTGGATGGGACGCAGGGCGGTCACGGCGCCGGCGGCGTCAGGATGCCGGTGAACAGGGGTTGGACGTAGAGCGGCACGGCGTCGTCCATGGCGATGCCGGCCACCCAGGTGCGCAGCGACGAGGCGGCGTTGACCATGCCGGCCACCTGCTGCGCGGCCAGGCCGGCGTCGACCGGCCGGATCGCGCCTTCGCGCATGCCGTCCACGATGAACAGGCCGAAGCGCTCGGTCAGCTGGTTGCCGCGCTGGATGGGGTCGTGGCGCGCGCCCTCGGCCAGCACGCTGCGCGCCGACGAGCGCAGCAGCGGCCCGGCCTCGGACAGCTGGAAGCGCACCAGCGCGCGGCTGCTGGCCACCAGCCGTTCCCAGCCCGAGGCGGTCTGCGCCATGGCCTGCAGCTGGGTCTGGCGGATCACGTCGAAGCTGCGCTCGAAGCACTGCGCGACGAGCTCGTCCTTGCTCGCATGGTGGTGGTAGAACGAGCCCTTGGTCAGGTGCAGCCGGGCCGAGATCGCCTCGACCGAGGCACCGCGGAAGCCCTGCTCGTTGACGAGCGCCGTGGCCGCGCGCAGGAAGGCCTCGCGCACGTCGGTGCCTTCGGCCTGCGCGGCCTGCAGCCGGGGGCCGGGCTGGGCCTGCCAGCGCCGCGGCTCGGCGGCCAGGCCGCCGAGCAGCAGCTCGGCCAGCGCATCGGCAGCCAGCGGATAGTCTTGCGGCTCGTAGCGGGCGATCCAGGTGCGCATGATGTTGGCCAGGGCCAGCAGCAGGTGCGTGCGCGCATTGCGCTGGGCCGGGCTCCAGCCGGCGCCGGGAAAGCACTGGCGCAGGCTGCGGAACAGCGCGCTGTAGGCCGCCGCCACCCGGTCCACCTGCGGCGCGGCCAGCGCGCGGATCTCGTTGAACGAGACCAGCGCGCCGCGCCGGCCCGTGGCGATGTCGGCCAGCAGCGCGGCCTGGCCGCGCAGGAAGGCGCGGATGCGGCGCTCGGGCGTGGGCTCGGCCAGGGCCAGCCGCACCACCTCCTGCATGGCCGCGACGGCCTGCAGCATGCAGTCGGCCGCGAGGTCTTCCTTGCGCCGGTGGTAGTAGCTCACGCTGGCCTTGTGCAGGCCCACGCGCTCGGCCACGCCCGCCAGCGTGACGCCCTTCATGCCGTGCCGGTCGAACTCCTCGGCGGCAGCGGCCAGGATGGCCTCGCGCTTGACCTGGAAGCGGTCGGTCGTGCGGCTGGCCGGCGCCTTGGCGGCAGGGCGCCGGCGCGCCGGCGCGGCGGCCGCCGTCACAACACCTCGAACAGGCCGGCGCCGCCCATGCCGCCGCCGATGCACATGGACACCACGACATGCCTGGCGCCGCGGCGCTTGCCCTCCATGAGCACGTGGCCGGTGAGGCGCGCGCCCGTCATGCCGAAGGGGTGGCCGATGGCGATGGAGCCGCCGTTGACGTTGTAGATGTCGGGGTCGATGCCCAGCTTGTCGCGGCTGTACAGGCACTGGCTCGCGAAGGCCTCGTTGAGCTCCCAGAGGTCGATGTCCTGGATCTTCAGGCCATGGCGCTCCAGCAGGCGCGGGATGGCGAACACGGGGCCGATGCCCATCTCGTCGGGCTCGCAGCCGGCCACGGCCCAGCCCTTGAAGGCGCCCAGCGGCTGCAGGCCGCGGCGCTCGGCCTCCCTGGCTTCCATGAGCACGACGGCGGCGGCGCCGTCGGACAGCTGGCTCGCGTTGCCCGCGGTGACGAACTTGCCCGGGCCTTTGACGGGTTCGAGCCTGGCCAGGCCCGCGAGCGTGGTGTCGGGGCGGTTGCATTCGTCGCGGTCGACCACGGCGTCCACGTGACTCTCGGCCTTGGTCGCCTTGTCGACGACCTTCATGCGCGTCTTGACGGGGACGATCTCGTCCTTGAACTTGCCGGCCTCCTGCGCCGCGGCCATCAGCTGCTGCGAGCGCAGCGCGTACTCGTCCTGGTACTGGCGCGACAGGCCGTAGCGCTCGGCCACGATGTCGGCCGTGTCGATCATGGGCATCCAGAAGGCGGGGTGCTGCTGCTCCAGGCTGGGGTCGCGGCCGCCGCCACCGCCGCCCTGCAGGCTGATGGAGTCCACGCCGCCGCCGACCATGACGTCGGCGTTGCCCTCGACGATGTGGTGCGCGGCCACGGCGATGGCGTTCAGGCCCGAGGAGCAGGCGCGGTGCAGCGTCATGCCGGCGGTGGTGACGGGCAGGCCGGCCAGCAGCGCGGCGGCGCGCGCCACGTTGCCGGACGAGGCCACGCAGCCGGCGATCACGTCTTCGACCTCGGCCGGGTCGGCGCCCGAGCGCTGCACGGCGTGGCGGATCGCGTGGCCCAGCATGGTCATGGCGGGCGTGTCGTTGAAGCCGCCGCGGCCGGCCTTGGCGAGGCCGGTGCGGGCATAGGAAACGATGACGGCTTGGCGCATGGCGGTGTCCTGTGCGGGTTGGGGAGGGAGGGCGCGGGGCAGGGCCTGTGTCCGGTGCGGGACAGGCCGTACTCCCGGGATGAAACGCCAAAAATGGTAGCGGTGTGGACTGCTGCGACGCTCGGTGCAAACCCTGCAAACCGCTGTCGCGGATTGGACTCCGCGGCGCAGGGCGATCTTCCATACTGCATGTCTGAAACCACCGACCAACAGCACGCCTGGAGACCCTTCCGCCATGAGCAAGACCACCCCGGTATTCGGGTTCAATCCCACCGACGAACTGAACGACCTGCGCATGTCCGCCAAGGCCATGCCGCTGTACGAGCACGTCAAGCGCTTCATCGCCGAGACCGTGACGCCCATGGCCGAGAAGTACGAGGCGCTGGGCAGGAACCGCGTGGGCGAGGAGCGCTGGCAGTACGCGCCGGGCCAGCTGGAGCTGCTCAACGCCGCCAAGGACCAGGCCAAGAAGGAAGGCCTGTGGAACTTCTTCCTGCCCGATGCCGAGACGGGCGAGGGCCTGTCGAACCTGGACTACGCCTACATCGCCTCCGAACTCGGCAAGCAGCCGCTGGCCAGCGAGTGCATGAACTGCTCCGCGCCCGACACCGGCAACATGGAGGTGCTCGAGCGCGTGGGCACGCCCGAGCAGAAGGAGCGCTGGCTCAAGCCCCTGCTCAACGGCGAGATCCGCTCGGCCTACGCGATGACCGAGGTGCACCATGCTTCGTCGGACGCCAAGAACGTGGCCACCAGCGCGGTGCTCGACGGCGACGAATGGGTCATCAACGGCGAGAAGCACTACATCTCGGGCGCCGGCAGCCCGCGCTGCAAGATCCTCATCACCATGGTGCGCACCAGCCCCGACGCGCCGGCGCACAAGCAGCAGTCCATGATCCTCGTGCCCAAGGACACGCCGGGCGTGAAGATCGTCGGCGCCATGCACGTGTTCGCCGAGGACCATGCGCCGCACGGCCACATGCACATCGTGTTCGACAACGTGCGCGTGCCCAAGTCCAACATGCTGCTGGGCGAGGGCCGCGGCTTCGAGATTTCGCAGCTGCGCCTGGGCCCGGGCCGCATCCACCACTGCATGCGCTCGATCGGCGCGGCCGAGAAGGCGCTGGACCTGATGGTGGAGCGCGGCATCTCGCGCGAGGCCTTCGGCAAGCAGCTGGCCTGGCTGGGCGGCAACGTGGAGATCATCTCGCGCGCCCGCATCGAGATCGAGAGCATGCGGCTCATGGTGCTCAAGGCGGCCAAGGCCATGGACGTGCTGGGCAACCGCGAGGCGCGCCAGTGGGTGCACATGGTCAAGGCCATGGTGCCCGAGCGCGTCTGCAAGATCATTGACCAGGCGATCCAGATGCACGGCGCGCTGGGCGTGTCGCAGCACACGCCGCTGGCCCACATGTACGCGCAGCAGCGCACGCTGCGCCTGGCCGACGGGCCGGACGAGGTGCACCACCTCGTGGTGGGCCGCAACGAGATCCGCATGCACGAGGGCAGCAAGGAAGACGACGCCAGCATGGCCGCCGTGTTCAGGAACTGACGGCGGCGCTGCGCAGCGCGGCGGCTCGCGGACAATCGCGGCCGCCCACCATGAACACCTCTCCCGCGCAGACCACCAAGTTCGCCGACAAGCGCGAGGCGCTGATCGCCTCGGCCAGCGGCCTGCTCAACGAGCGCGGCATCCGCGGCACCACGCTGTCGGCCGTGGCCGAGGGCGTCGGCCTCATCACGAACAGCGTCACCTACTACTTCCGGCGCAAGGAAGACCTGGCGGCGGCCTGCTACCTGCGCAGCATCGAGATCTACAACCGCCTGACCGACGAGGCCATGGCGCAGACCGGCCTGCCCGCGCGGCTGGGCGCGCTGCTGCGCGCGCATGCGCAGCTGCTGGCGGCCGTGGAGCAGGGCCTGCATGCGCCCGTGACGCGCTTCCACGACCTGCGCGCTCTGCGCGGCGAGCACATGGCGCCCGTCTACGCGGCCTACGAGGACATGTTCCGCCGGCTGCGCCGCCTGCTCGACGACGAGGCCACGGCCGACCGCAGCGCCGCCAACGCACGCACCCACATCGTGCTGGGCGTGGTCAACGCGCAGCGCGTCTGGCTGCTGCGGCACGACCACGAGCGCTTCGGCGCCGTGGCCGACAGCATGCTGGGGCTGTTGCTGCGCGGGATCATGGCGCCCGGCGCGCGCTGGCAGGCACAGGGCTGCGAGGCGCGCTGGCAGCTGGGCTCGGCCGACCTTTCGCCCTCGGCCGCCTTCCTGCGCACGGCCACGCAGCTCATCAACGAGCAGGGCTACCGCGGCGCTTCGGTCAACCGCATCGCCGAGCGGCTGAACATGACCAAGGGCGGCTTCTACTACCACAACGAGACCAAGGACGACCTCGTCGCCTGCTGCTTCGACCAGACCTTCGCCATCGTGCGCCAGGCGCTGGCCCAGGCCGAGCAGGAAGAGGCGAGCGGCTGGGAGCGGATCGGCGCCGTGCTGCGCGCGCTGGTGCTGTTCCAGATCACGCCGGACGGCAGCCCGCTGCTGCAGTGGTCGGCCGTGCCCACGCTGCCGGACGCGGCCGAGCGCAGCCGCATCCGCCAGGCCCTGGGCCGCATCACCGAGCGGCTGGCCTCGCTGGTGGTGGGCGGCATGGTGGACGGCTCGATCCGGCCGCTGGACCCGGTGCAGGCGGCGCAGCTGGCCATGGTGGGCATCAACGCCGCGGCGGAGCTGCAGCGCTTCATGCCGGGCACGACGCCGCAGGCGGCGGTGGAGCTCTATGTCCGCCCCTTGCTGATGGGGCTGGAGTGATGCGCGTCAGGCCGGCAGGCCGGCGCGGCGCTGCAGGGCCTCGGTCGACAGCACGGTGATCTGGGCCTCGCGCGTGTCGAGCACGCGCAGCCGGCGCAGGTCCTGCATGCCCTGGTTCAGGCGC
The DNA here is from genome assembly GCA_049840715.1 of Pseudorhodoferax sp. Lineage (GTDB taxonomy): Bacteria > Pseudomonadota > Gammaproteobacteria > Burkholderiales > Burkholderiaceae_C > Pseudorhodoferax. The sequence goes on along the minus strand of JASGJO010000001.1, from coordinate 60,389 downwards.
TGGCGGCTGGTGGCGACGAGCTGCGCGAGGTCGGTCTGCGTGAGCGGCAGCGCGATGCGGAAGCCCTCTTCCTGCGGCTGGCCGAAGCGCTGGCCCAGGTCGAGCAGGCAGGCGGCCAGGCGCTGGCTCAACGGCGCGCTGGCGGCCTGCAGCACGGCCTGCATGGCGGCACGCTGGCGCGCCGCGGTCCAGCGCAGCAGCGCGTGGCGCAGGTCGGCGTGCGCGGCGGCGAGCCGGCGCAGCGCGTCCAAGCGCAGCGACACCAGCACCGCATCGGCATGCGCATGGGCGCTGCAGGCCTCGGCCAGCCGGCCCAGGGCCGGGCCCTCGCCGAACCATTCGCCCGGCGCGACCAGGGCCGTGCTGAGCTGCCGGCCCGAAGCGCTGACGCTGCCCAGCCGCACGGCGCCGCTGGCCACGCCGTACCAGAGGCCGCTGTGCTCGCCCTGGTGCAGCAGCTGGTCGCCGGCCGCGGCCCTGGTGACGCCGAGCGCGGCCATGAGCGCCTCGCGCGCGGACTCGCCCACGCCGGCCAGCCAGGCGCCGGCCAGCAGCGTGCGCTGCTGGGTCGGGGACACGCTGGGCGGGCGCGGCCGCTCCAGCGTCCAGGCGCGGTGCTGGGCGCTCGAGCCGGGCTCGGGGCGCCAGACCAGGGCGTGCAGCGGAGCGAAGCGGTCGGAGACGGCGGGGTGCGTCGGTGCGTGCAGGGTCACGGGTGGCTGGGGCTGAAGAAGGACAATGGCCCGCTGGCGGCAGGCCGGGAAAGACGCCCAGCTTGCCAGCGCGACCCCTCGAAGGCGAATGCAATGTGCGCATCACGCGGTATTTGCCGCATGCATAGCCTGCCCCACCCTGGCGCGAGACCATGCAGCTGTCCCGAATCGACCTGAACCTGTTCGCCGTGTTCGACGCGATCTACCGCGAGCGCGGCATCACGGCGGCCGCACGCCAGCTGCACCTGTCGCAGCCGGCGGTCAGCCATGCGCTGGCGCGGCTGCGCGAGTTGCTGGGCGACCCGCTGTTCGAGCGCCAGGGCAACGTGATGATCCCCACGCCGATGGCGCGCACGATGGCCGGCACGGTGCACGCCGCGCTGGGCGGGCTGGACCGGATGCTGCGCCAGGTCGGGCAGTTCGACCCGGCCAGCAGCCAGCGCCTGTTCAAGGTGGCCTCCAGCGGCTCGGCGGAACTGTCCTTCCTGCCGGACCTGGTGGAGCGGCTGGCGCGCGAGGCGCCCGGCATCCAGGTGGCCACGGTGCGCGCCGACCGGGGCCACCTGGAGGAAGACCTGCGCAGCGGCGAACTCGACCTCGCGCTGGACATCGTCCTGCCGCTGACGGCCGAGATCCGGCGCCAGCCGATCGGCGCGAGCGAGCTCGTGGTGCTGGCCCGCGCCGGCCATCCCGTGATCGGGCCGGGCTTCGACATGGACGCCTACCTGGCGCAGGAGCATGTGCTGGTGACGGGGCGCCGGCGCGGTGTCGGGCTGGAGGACGTGGCCCTCGGGCGGCTGGGCATGCAGCGCCAGATCCGCGTGCGCTGCCAGCGCCACGGCGCGGCCAGGGCCATCGTCGCGCGCACCGACCTGCTGGCCACCATGTCGCGCACGCAGGCCGTGCTCGACGACGCCCATGCCGGCATCCAGGTGCTGGCCCTGCCGGTGGCGCTGCCGGCGCTGGAGACCTTCCTGTACTGGCATGCGTCCGCCGACGCGGACCCGGCCTCGCAATGGTTCAGGGCCGCCATGCTGCAGGCGCTGCGTGCCTGAACGGCAGGCCATGAGCAGCGCCGGGCCGCCCCAAGGTGCTCGCACCGCAGGCGAAGCCGAAGGTACCCCAGCGCCTTGGGGCTGACACGAGGGCTGGCATGGCCCATGCTATTCTTGCTGCGCCACAGTCGCCGGAGGGCTTCCACAGTCTGGAACGGCGCGGCAAGAACCATCTCCCGCCGGCCTGCGCCGGTCTTGCCCAGAACATCACATGATTCTTGTCACCGGCGGTGCCGGCTACATCGGCTCCCATGTCTGCGTCGAACTGCTGCAGGCGGGCCACGACGTCACCATTTTTGACAATTTTTGCAACAGCAGCCCGGAGTCGGTCGCGCGCATCGCGCGCATCGCGGGCAAGGCGCCCAGACTGGTGCGCGGCGACATCCGCGACGGCGCCGCGCTGGTCGACGCACTGAAGACGAGCGGCGCGCGCGCCGTGATCCACTTCGCCGGGCTCAAGGCCGTGGGCGAGTCGGTGCAGCAGCCGCTCGCCTACTACGACAACAACGTCGTGGGCACGCTGCGCCTGCTGGAAGCCATGCGCGCATGCGGTGTGCAGCAGCTGGTGTTCAGCTCCTCGGCCACGGTCTACGGCGATCCGCAGCGCCTGCCGCTGACCGAGGACCACCCGCTGTCGGCCACCAACCCCTACGGCCGCAGCAAGCTCATGATCGAGGACATGCTGCGCGACCTGCAGGTCAGCGACGCGTCCTGGCGCATCGCCATCCTGCGTTACTTCAACCCGGTCGGCGCGCATGCCAGCGGCCTGATCGGCGAAGACCCGCGCGGCGTGCCGAACAACCTCATGCCCTACGTGGCCCAGGTCGCCATCGGCCGGCGCGAGCAGTTGCAGGTCTGGGGCGACGACTACCCGACGCCCGACGGCACCGGCGTGCGCGACTACATCCATGTGGTGGACCTGGCCATCGGCCACCTGCGCGCGCTGGAGCGCCTGCAGGCGCAGGAGGGCGGGCTGACCGTCAACCTGGGCACCGGCACCGGCTACAGCGTGCTCGACATGGTGCGCGCCTTCGAGCAGGCCAGCGGCAGGCCCGTGCCCTACAAGATCGCGCCGCGCCGCGCCGGCGACGTGGCCTCCTGCTATGCCGACCCGGCCCAAGCGCTGGCCGTGCTGGGCTGGCGTGCCGAACGCGACCTCGTCGCCATGTGCCAGGACGCCTGGCGCTGGCAGAGCGGCAACCCGAACGGCTACGCCGCCTGAACCCGATTCCAACTCTGTCTGAAGCAACGATGCTGATCCAACCTGTCGTCCTGTCCGGTGGCTCCGGTACCCGCCTGTGGCCGCTGTCGCGCGAGAAATACCCCAAGCAGCTGCTGCCGCTGATCGGAGACGATTCGCTGCTGCAAGCCACGGTGCGCCGTGTCGAGGGCCTCGCCGGTGTGTCCGTGGCCGCGCCCATGGTGGTCTCGAACGAGGAATACCGCTTCGTCATCGCCGAGCAACTGCGCCTGATGGGCAAGCCCGGCACCATCGTGCTGGAGCCCGTGGGCCGCAACACCGCGCCGGCGCTGACGCTGGCCGCGCTGGCGGCCCGCCGCGACGGCGCCGACCCGGTGCTGCTCGTGATGCCGGCCGACCACGTGATCGTCGACGTGCCGGCCTTCCAGGCCGTCGTGGTGCAGGGCGCGAAGCTGGCCGAGGCCGGCGCCGTGGTGACCTTCGGCATCACGCCCGACACGCCGGAGACCGGCTACGGCTACATCCAGTCCGGCGCGGCCTTCGAAGGCGGCGCGCACCGCATCGCGCGCTTCGTCGAGAAGCCCGACCGTGCCACCGCCCAGGGCTACCTGGACGCGGGCGGCTACGCCTGGAACAGCGGCCTGTTCCTGCTCAAGGCCTCGGTCTGGCTGGCGGCCATCGCGGCCTGCCGTGCCGACATCCTGTCCGCCTGCGAAGCGGCCTTCGCCAACGGTTCGGCCGACGGCGAGTTCCTGCGCGTGGACAAGGCCGGCTTCACGGCCTGCCCGAGCGATTCCATCGACTACGCGGTCATGGAGCGCCTGGCCGCCGGCGGCCGCGAGGACCTGCCGGCCGGCGTGGTGCTGCCGCTGTCGGCCGGCTGGTCCGACGTGGGCGCCTGGGATGCGCTGTGGCAGGTGCTGCCCAAGGACGAAAGCGGCAACGTGAAGCAGGGCGACGTGCTGCTGCACGACAGCCGCGACACGCTGGCGCTGTCCGAAGGCCGGCTGATCGCCTGCGTGGGCGTGGACAACCTGGTCGTGGTCGAGACCGCCGACGCCGTGCTGGTGGCCAGCAAGGACAGGACGCAGGACGTCAAGAAGATCGTCGACGCGCTCAAGCGCGAGGGCCGCTCCGAAGGCCAGCTGCACCGCAAGGTGTTCCGGCCCTGGGGCTGGTACGACAGCGTGGACAACGGCGCGCGCTTCCAGGTCAAGCGCATCGTCGTCAAGCCGGGCGGCCAGCTCTCGCTGCAGATGCACCACCACCGCGCCGAGCACTGGATCGTGGTGTCGGGCACGGCCAAGGTCACGCGCGACAAGGAAAGCTACCTGGTCTCCGAGAACGAGTCGACCTACATCCCGCTGGGCTCCACGCACCGGCTGGAAAACCCCGGCCGCCTGCCGCTGGAGATGATCGAAGTCCAGTCGGGCAGCTACCTCGGGGAAGACGACATCGTGCGCTTCGAGGACGTCTACGGCCGCTCCCAATGAACATCTCCGGCACGCCCGCAGTCCAGGCCGCCACGGCCGGTGCGGCATCGCAGTCGGCGCCGGCCGATGCGGTGCAGGCCGGCGTACAGCTGCGCGTGCTGAAGAAGGCGCTGGATGCGCAGGAAGCCGCGGCGGCGCAGCTGCTGCAATCGCTGCCGCCGCCCCCGCCCGTGCCGCAAGGCATGCTGGGCACGCGGCTCGACGTCTACGCCTGAGCCGCGGCCCTGCCGCCTGAACCGCGTCAGCCGGTGTTGCGCAGCCCGGCCGAGATCCCGTTGATGCAGATGTGGATGCCGGTGCGCACGCGTTCGTCGGCCTGGCCGGCACGGTAGCGCCGCACCAGCTCCACCTGCAGGTGGTGCAGCGGGTCGATGTAGGGGAAGCGGTGGCGGATCGAGCGCTGCAGCGCGGCGTTGCCGGCCAGGCGCTGCTTCTCGCCCGTGATCTGCGCCAGCGCCTGCGCCGTGCGCTGCCACTCGGCCTCGATGGCGCCGAACACCTTCTTGCGCAGCCGCGCGTCGCCCACCAGCTCGGCATAGCGCGAGGCCAGCTGCAGGTCGCTCTTGGCCAGCACCATGTCCATGTTGGACAGCAGCGTGCGGAAGAACGGCCACTGGCGGTACATCTTCTGCAGCAAAGCCAGGCGGTCCTTGGCGCCGGCCGGCTTGCGGCCGGTGCCGCCTTCCTGCCCGTCGCCGGCCAGGAAGCTCTCGACCGCCGAGCCGAAGCCGTACCAGCCCGGCAGCGTGAGCCGGCACTGGCCCCAGCTGAAGCCCCAGGGGATGGCGCGCAGATCCTCGATCTTCTGGCTGGCCTTGCGCGAGGCCGGGCGCGAGCCGATGTTGAGCTCGGCGATCTCGCGGATCGGCGTGGACTCGAAGAAGTAGTCGGTGAAGCCCGGCGTCTCGTACACGAGGTGCCGGTAGGCGCGCATGCTGGCTTCGGACAGCACCGCGGCGGCATCGAGGAAGGCCGGCGTGGCGGCCTTGGTCGGTTGCAGCAGCGTGGCCTCCAGCGTGGCGGCGACCAGGGTCTCCAGGTTGCGCCGGCCGATCTCGGGGTTGGCGTACTTGGAGCCGATCACCTCGCCCTGTTCGGTCAGCCGGATCTGGCCGCGCACGGTGCCGGGCGGCTGCGCCAGGATGGCCTGGTAGCTCGGGCCGCCGCCGCGGCCCACGGTGCCGCCGCGGCCGTGGAACATGCGCAGGGTGATGTCGTGGCTGCCGGCCAGTTCGTCGAACAGCTCGACCAGTGCCAGTTCGGCGCGGTAGAGCTCCCAGTTGCTCGTGAAGATGCCGCCGTCCTTGTTGCTGTCCGAGTAGCCCAGCATGATGTCCTGCTCGCCGCCGGAGCGCTGCACCAGCCGCGCGATGCCCGGCAGCGCATAGAACTCGCGCATGATGGGCGCGGCGTTGCGCAGGTCCTCGATGGTCTCGAACAGCGGCACCACGATGAGGTCGCAGCGGGCGCCGTCGCCGCGCGCGCCTTTGGCCTTGGCCTCGTCCAGCAGGCCGTGCATGAGGCCCACTTCCTTTTGCAGCAGCAGCACCTCCAGCAGGTCGCTGACGGTCTCGGTGTGGCTGATGATGTAGTGGCGGATCGCGTTGCGGCCGTAGCGCTGCAGCACGCTGCGGGCGTTCTCGAAGATCGCGAGTTCATGGCGCGTCAGCTCGGAGTACTGGGCACCCAGCACGCGCAGCGGGCGCGCGTCGTTGAGCAGGCGCAGCAGCAGTGCGCGCTTGGCGGCTTCGTCGAGCGCGGCGTAGCCGGGCTCCAGGCGTGCCGTGGCCAGCAGCTCGGCCACCACCTCCTCGTGCTTGTCCGAGCTCTGGCGCAGGTCCAGCGTGGCCAGGTGGAAGCCGAACACGTCGACGGCGCGGATCAGCGGGTGCAGGCGCTGCGCCGCGAAGGCGCCGCCGTGGTGCGACTTGAGCGAGGTCTCGATGGTGCGCAGGTCGGCCAGGAAGTCCTCGGCCTGCAGGTAGGGGTTCTGCGGCGCCACGGCATGGCGTGCGGCGTCGCCGCCGGTCAGTTGCTTGAGCGTGGCGGCCAGGCGGGCGTACATGCCGGTCAGCGCGCGGCGGTAGGGCTCGTCCTTGCGGTGCTCGCTGGTGTCGGGCGAGCGCTCGGCCAGGGCCTGCATCTCGGCCGGGATGTCGACCAGGCGGGCCGACAGCGAGAGCTCCGCGCCCAGGTGGTGCACTTCGGTCAGGTAGTGGCGCAGCACCATCTCGGCCTGGTGCCGCAGCGCGTACTCCATGGTTTCGGCGCTGACGTTGGGGTTGCCGTCGCGGTCGCCGCCGATCCACTGGCCCATGCGCAGGAAGCTGGCCACCGGCTGGTTGCCGAGTTCGCGCTCCAGTTGCGCGTAGAGCTTGGGGATCTCGCGCAGGAAGGTGGCCTCGTAGTAGGACAGCGCGTTCTCGATCTCGTCGGCCACCGTGAGCTTGGAAAAGCGCAGCAGCCGCGTTTGCCACAGCTGCATCACGCGGGCGCGCAGCTGGGCCTCGTTGGCGGCGAGTTCGCGCGGCGTGAGCGCATCGCGGCCGGTGCCCGAGAGCTGGGCGCGCAGGCGGATCTCGTCGCGCGCGGCCAGCAGCTGGGCGATGTCGCGCTCGGCATCGAGGATGCTCTTGCGCTGCACCTCGGTCGGGTGGGCCGTCAGCACGGGCGAGACATAGCTCGTGGCCAGCGTCATCGCGATGGCCTTGGGCGAGATGCCGGCCCAGCGCAGGCGCGACAGCGCCACGTCGATGCTGCCTTCCTGCGTGTTGCCGGCGCGCTCGTGCACGGCGCGGCGGCGGATGTGGTGGCGGTCCTCGGCCAGGTTGGCCAGGTGGCTGAAGTAGGTGAAGGCGCGGATCACGCTGACGGTCTGGTCGGCCGTCAGGCTCTTGAGCAGCTTCTTGAGCGCCTTGTCGGCCTCCTCGTCGGCATCGCGGCGGAAGGCCACCGAGAGCTTGCGCACCTGCTCGATGAGTTCGAAGGCGGGCGCGCCGTCCTGCTCGCGGATCACGTCGCCGAGCAGCCGGCCGAGCAGGCGGATGTCCTCGACCAGCGGGCGTTCGATGTCGCGCGCCGCGGCGCGGCTGCGCGGGGGCGTTTCGTCGGTGGCAGGGACTGCGGCCGCAGCGGAAGGGGAGGGCGCCTGGTCTTGTGTTTTCATGTTGGAACGAGGGCTGTGCGAGCGCTCTGCAAGAAGAATGCCATGCCCCGACTGGGGTTGACCCCATGCTAGCATCCGGCCCCCGTGGCCGATTACGAACTGGTTACCTGCGTGCGTTCCTCTCCCCCTTCCACCATCGTCATCGCCACCCGGGAAAGCCGCCTCGCACTGTGGCAGGCCGAGCATGTGAAGGCCTTGCTGGAGCAGCGCGGCCACCGCGTCGAACTGCTGGGCATGACCACGCGCGGCGACCAGATCCTGGACCGCTCGCTGAGCAAGGTCGGCGGCAAGGGCCTGTTCGTCAAGGAACTCGAGGCCGCGCTCGAGGACGGCCGTGCCGACATCGCCGTGCATTCGCTCAAGGACGTGCCCATGGAGCTGCCGGCCGGCTTCGCGCTGGCCTGCGTGCTCGAGCGCGAAGACCCGCGCGACGCCTTCGTCTCGCCGCAGTACGCCACGCTCGACGCCTTGCCGCGAGGTGCCGTGGTCGGCACCTCCAGCCTGCGCCGCACGGTGCTGCTGCAGGCGCTGCGGCCCGACCTCGACATCCAGCCGCTGCGCGGCAACCTGGACACGCGGCTGCGCAAGCTCGACGAGGGCCAGTTCGCCGCCATCGTGCTGGCGGCTGCCGGCCTCAAGCGCCTGGGCCTGGAAGACCGCATCCGCACGGTGTTCGCACCCGACAGCATGCTGCCTGCCGCGGGCCAGGGCGCATTGGGCATCGAGGTGCGCTCCGACCGCGCCGACCTGCTGGCCCTGCTGGCGGCCATGGCCCACGCGCCGACCTGGCAGGCGACGGCCGCCGAGCGCGCCGTGAGCCGCGCCATGGGCGGCAGCTGCTCGATGCCGCTGGCCGCGCATGCGCAATGGGCCGATGGCGGCTTGCAGCTGCGTGCCGCCTGGGGCGACCAGGACCACCCCGGTGCGCTCGTGCGCGCGGACGTCGAGGGGCCGGTCGACGGCCTGGCGGCCGCCGAGGCGCTGGGCCTGCAGGTGGCCGAGGCCCTGGTGGCCGGCGGTGCACGCAAGGCGGGCTGACGCGCGCATGCGCGTGCTGGTCACGAGGCCGCTGCGCGAAGCACTGCATTGGTGCGAGCAGCTGCGCGCACGTGGCCTGGCGGCCGAGCCGCTGCCCCTGATCGACATCCGACCCACCGACCCCGCACCCGTGGCCCAGGCCTGGGCGCGGCTGGCCGATTGCCGCGCCGCGATGTTCGTGAGCGCCAATGCGGTCGAGGCTTTCTTCGCGGCCAGGCCCGTGGCGCTGGCCTGGCCGGCGCAGACGGCGGCCTGGGCCACCGGTCCCGGCACGGCGCGCGCACTGCGGGCGGCCGGCGTGCCGGAGCCGGCGTTGGTTGCGCCGCCTGCCGACGCGCCGCAGTTCGACTCCGAAGCGCTGTGGCACCAGGTCGGCCGCGCCGGCGGCCTGGCGGGCGCGCAGGTGCTGATCGTGCGCGGCACCGACGCCGATGGCCGCCTGGCCGGCCGGCCCTGGCTCGCGGACCAGCTCGAGGCCGCCGGCGCCCAGGTGCAGGCGCTGGCCGCCTATGCGCGCCAGCTGCCACGCTGGGACGCGGCCACGCGCGAACGGGCCGCGGGCGCGACCGGTGCGCTGTGGCTGTTCAGCAGTTCCGACGCGGTGCGCCACCTGCAGCAGCTGCTGCCCGGCGCCGACTGGCACGCCACGCGCGCACTGGCCACGCACGGCCGCATCGCCGAGGCCGCGCGCGCGGCCGGTTTCGGCCATGTCGACACCGTGCGTCCAGCCCTGGACGACGTGGTCGCGTCGATAGAATCCGCGCGATGAACGCTGCCGAGCTGTCTTCAGAACCCCTGCCGGGCCAGGCCGCTGCAGGGCCAGCCCCCCAAGCCCGGCCGCCGGCCACCGCCGCACCCCGGGTGCTCGTGCTGTTCCTGGCCTTGCTGGTCGTGCTCGCCCTGGCGGCGGTCGGCCTGCTCTGGCAGAAGGTGGGCGGCATGCAGGAGAACCTGGCGCGCCAGAGTTCCGACACGCAGGCCCGCGCCATGGAAGCCAGGGCCGCCTCCCGCGAGGCGCAGGACCTGGCCCGCGAGACCGCTGCGCGCCAGGCCGTCACCGACACCAGGCTCGGCGAGGCCACGCTGCAGCGCAGCCAGATCGACGAACTGATCGCGAGCCTGTCGCGCTCGCGCGACGAGACGCTGGTCATCGACCTCGAATCCTCGTTGCGCCTGGCGCAGCAGCAGGCCCAGCTGACGCTCAGCGCCGAGCCCCTGCTGGCCGCGCTGCGCACGGCCGACCAACGCCTGGAGCGCGCTGCGCAGCCGCGTCTGGAGCCCGTGCGCCGCGCCGTCGCGCGCGACACCGAGGCGATCCGCTCCACGCAGATCGCCGACACCCAGACCATCCTCGAGAAGCTCGACGACCTGGTGCGCCAGATCGACGACGTGCCCATGCTCAACGCCGTGCTGGCCGCCAACCTGGCCAAGGGGCAGGCCCAGGCCGAGCCGCCTTCCGAACACTGGTGGCTGCGCATCTGGCAGCTGGTGCGGGCCGAGGCGGCGCGGCTCATGCGCGTGTCGCGCATCGACCAGCCCGAGGCCGCGCTGCTGGCGCCCGACCAGACCTACTTCCTGCGCGAGAACCTCAAGCTGCGCCTGCTGAACGTGCGCATGGGCCTGCTGGCGCGGCAGTTCCCCTCGGCCCGGGCCGACGCGGCGGCCGCGGCCTTCATGCTGCACCGCTACTTCGATCCGGCGGCGCGGCGCACGCAGCAGTTCGCCAACACGCTGTCCGAGGTGCAGGCGCAGCTCAAGGCGGTGGAGCTGCCGCGCATCGACGAAACGCTGTCGGCCCTGGCCACGGCGGCAGCGGGGCGCTGAACCGCATGATGCGCGCCCTGCTGTGGTTCCTCGCGCTGTTCGGCCTGGCGGCCGGTGCTGCGCTGCTGGCCGGCAACAACCAGGGAACGGTCACGCTGTTCCTGCCGCCCTACCGTGTCGATCTGTCGCTGAACCTGGTGCTGGCCACGCTGGCGCTGGGCTTCGTGCTGCTGCACCTGGCGCTGCGCGGGCTGTCGGCCCTGCTGTCCATGCCGCGCCAGGCCCAGCGCTGGCGCCTGCAGCAGCGCGAGCGTGCCATGCATGCCGCCGTGCTGGACGCGCTCACGCACCAGCAGGCCGGCCGCTTCCTGCGTGCGCGCAAGGCGGCCGAGGCGGCGCTGCAGCAGGAGGAGATGCTGGCGGCCAGCGGCCATCCGGTCCAGCATGCCGGCAAGCTGCGCGCCACCGCCCACCTCGTGGCCGCCGAGAGCGCGCATGCGCTGCAGGACCGCACGACGCGCGAGACGCATCTGCAGCAGCTGCTCAAGGAAACCGAAGCGCGCGAGGCGCAGGAGACGCGCGAAGGCGTGCAGCTGCAGGCCGCGCGCTGGGCGCTGACCGACCGCGACCCGCAGGCCGCGCTGCAGTGGCTGGACGCCATGCCGCAGGGCGCCGCACGCCGCACGCTGGCGCTGCGGGCCCGGCTCAAGGCCACGCGGCTGTCGCGCCAGACCCTGCCGGCGCTGGAGACGGCGCGGCTGCTGGCCAAGCACCGCGCGTTCTCGCCCGAGGCCGCGCACCTGATCCTCAAGGGCCTGGCGCTGGAGCTGATCCAGGGCGCGCACGACCCCGTGCAGCTGCAGCGCGCCTGGGCCGAACTCGAGCCGGCCGAGCAGACCATGGCCGAGGTCGCGATCCAGGCCGGCCACCGCCTCGCCGCCCTGGAGGGCGACGTGACCCTGTCGCGCCAATGGCTGCAGCCGGTCTGGGACGAGCTGATGCGCGCGCCCAACCTGCGCGAGCAGGTGCCGGTGCTGGTCAAGCTGATCCATGCGCTGGAGGAAGGCTTCGGCGCCGAGGCCGGCGCGAGCGACCTGCAATGGCTGGAGCGCATCGAGGCGGCCCAGCGCCAGCATCCCGAGAGCGCCGAACTCAAGTACCTGGCCGGCATCGCCTGCTTGCGCCACCAGCTGTGGGGCAAGGCCCAGCAGCTGCTCACGCAGGCCCAGGGCCGGCTGCAGGACGCCGACCTCAAGCGCAATGCCTGGCGCGCGCTGGCGGCGCTGGCCGAGCAGCGCGGCGACGGCGCCGCCGCGCAGCAGGCGCTGCGCGAGGCCGCGCTGCTGTAGAGCCCGGTTCGGCGAAGACGCCGCCGGGCAAAGACCGCCTCACGAGGCGGTCTTTTCATTGGGCGCTGCCGGTGTCAGAACGGCAGCTGCATGCTGCCCAGGTCGCGGCGGGTCTCCACCAGGATCAGCGGCTCGTCGGAGATCTGGACCACGGGCGGGCGCTCGCGCGGCACATGCACAGGCTTGGGCTCGGCCGCGATGGCGGCCTGCACGGCAGCGCTCTTGGTCGCGTCGGTGGAGATCCACTGCAGGCCGGAGCCCAGCGCGATCTGCTCCAGTTCGCCGACCGGCAGCGTGAAGGCCTGCACCTGGGGCAGGGCGGTCGCGGCCGGTGCTGCTGCGGCGACAGGGGCCGGTGCCGGTGCCGGTGCGGCCACGGCCACGGGCGCGGCGACGGCCGGCTGCACGGGCGCAGCGGCCGGTGCGACTTCGGCCTGCGCAGCGACCGGGGCGGCCTCGGCGGCCTCGGGGGAGTCGCCATTGGCTTGGTCGGCCGAACGCGGGCCGCGTTCGCGGCGGTCGCGGCCGTAGCGGTCGCGCGAACGCTTCTCGCGGCGCGGCGCCTCTTCGGCATCGGCGCGCGGGGCGGCTTCGTCTGCGTCGGCGGGCTGGGCTTCGGCAACGCCTTCGGCCTGCGGTGCGGCTTCCGGCGCTTGCGGCGCCGAGAAGTAGGAGGCGCGCTCGGCGCGCTCCGGACGGGCCGGTGCCTCGTTCAGCGCCTCTTCGCTGCCATTGCCGGCGGCCTCGGCGTCGCCGCCCACGCGCTCTTCGCGCTCGCCACGGCCCCGGCCGCGGCCCCGGCCGCCTTCGCGGGGTTCGCGCGGCTCACGGGGTTCGCGGGGTTCACGCGGCTCGCGTGCTTCACGGGCTTCGCCGCGTTCACCGCGTTCGGCATTGCGCGGCGGGCGCTGGCGCTCGGCCGGGGCCTGCTCGGCACCGGCTTCGCCGTTCAGCGGCAGCGTGGTCTGGCCTTCGTTGCTGCGTGCTTCGGCGTCGGCGCGCTGGCGGCCGCCCTGGCGTTCGCCGCGGCCACGGCCGCGTGCCTCGGCGCCTTCGCCGCGGACCTCGTCGGCGCGCGGTGCGCGGGATTCACGCGGCTCGCGGGCCTCGCGCGGTTCACGCGCCTCGCGGCCTTCGCGCGGCTCACGCCCTTCACGGCCCTCGCCGTTGCGACCGCGGTTGCCGCGGCCGCCGCGGCCCTGGCCTTCACCGCGCGGGCCGCGGCCCTCGGCCTTGGGTGCGGCCGCCGGTGCGGGTGCCGCCACCGGCGCGGGCGCCACGGGTGCGGGCGCCGGGGCCGGACGGGCACCGAACAGGCTCTTGATGAAGCCGAGGAAGCCCTTTTCCTCGTGCACGGGCGGCACGTAGGCGGCGGGCGCCGGCGCCGGTGCGGGCGCCTCGACGGGCTTGGCCACGGGCTGCGGGGCCGGCGCGTCGGGCAGCACGCCCTTGATCAGCGGGGTCTGCTTGTTGGTGGGTTCCTGCGAACGGCGCGTGACGCCGGTGCGGTCCTCGACCTCCTCGGCGAGCTTGTAGCTGGCCTGCATCTGGTCCAGGCGCGGGTCGTCGTGCTTGAGCCGCTCCATGCGGTAGTTCGGCGTTTCCAGCGTCTTGTTGGGCACCATCAGCACGTTGATGCGCTGCTTCAGCTCGATCTTGGCGATCTCGGTGCGCTTCTCGTTGAGCAGGAAGGAGGCCACCTCGACCGGCACCTGGCACAGCACCGAGGCGGTGTTGTCCTTCTGCGACTCCTCCTGGATGATGCGCAGGATCTGCAGCGCCGAGCTTTCCGTGTCGCGGATGTGGCCGGAGCCGCCGCAGCGCGGGCAGGGGATGGAGGCGCCTTCGGACAGCGCCGGGCGCAGGCGCTGGCGGCTCATCTCCATGAGGCCGAACTTGCTGATGGTGCCGAACTGCACGCGGGCGCGGTCCTGGCGCAGCGCGTCGCGCAGGCGGTTCTCGACCTCGCGGCGGTTCTTGGACTCCTCCATGTCGATGAAGTCGATCACGATCAGGCCGCCCAGGTCGCGCAGGCGCATCTGGCGCGCCACTTCCTCGGCGGCTTCCAGGTTGGTGCGGGTGGCGGTTTCCTCGATGTCGCCGCCGCGGATGGAGCGGGCCGAGTTCACGTCGATGGAGACCAGCGCCTCGGTGTGGTCGATCACGATGGCGCCGCCCGAGGGCAGGGTCACGGTGCGCGCGTAGGCCGATTCGATCTGGTGTTCGATCTGGAAGCGGCTGAACAGCGGCGCGTCGTCGCGGTAGCGCTTCACGCGCGGCGCGTGCTCGGGCATCACGTGCGCCATGAATTGCTGGGCCTGCTCGTACACGTCGTCGGTGTCGATCAGGATGTCGCCGATGTCGTGGTTGAAGTAGTCGCGCAGCGCGCGCACCACCAGGTTGGATTCCTGGTAGATCAGTTCGGGCTTGCGCAGGCTCTTGGCGGCTTCGTCGACGGCCTTCCAGAGCTTGAGCAGGTAGTTCAGGTCCCACTGCAGTTCGGGGGCGCTGCGGCCGATGCCGGCCGTGCGCGCGATGATGCTCATGCCCTTGGGGTACTCGAGCTGGTCCATCGCTTCCTTGAGCTCGGCCCGGTCGTCGCCCTCGATGCGGCGCGAGACGCCGCCGCCGCGCGGGTTGTTGGGCATCAGCACCACGTAGCGGCCGGCCAGCGAGATGAAGGTGGTCAGGGCCGCGCCCTTGTTGCCGCGCTCTTCCTTCTCGACCTGCACGACCAGTTCCTGGCCTTCGCGGATCACATCGTTGATGCGCGCCTGGCTGACCGAGACGCCCTCGGCGAAGTACTGGCGCGAGATTTCCTTGAACGGCAGGAAGCCGTGGCGGTCTTCGCCGTAGTCGACGAAGCAGGCCTCCAGCGAAGGCTCGACCCGCGTGACCACGGCCTTGTAGATGTTGCCCTTGCGCTGTTCGCGCCCTTCGATCTCGATCTCGTAGTCGAGCAGCTTCTGCCCGTCCACGATGGCCAGGCGGCGCTCTTCGGCCTGCGTGGCATTGATCAGCATCCGTTTCATGGGTAGCGTCCTCTGGGCTCCATTGGAGCCCGGTGTGTCGTCAAAACGTCGCGGTTCCGTGGGAACCTGTCTGATGCCTGAACGAACGCGCTTGAAACGAAGGGAATTGCCGGAGAGCCGTCACTCACGAGCCATCAGGCTCGCGCAGTGGGGCATGGGCGCGTGGATGGAGCAAGGGCTGCGCAGGGCCTGTCCGGGCCGCGGGTGCGGTGGCCGGCCAGGCGTGCCGGGGCGGTGCGTGGCACGCGCGCGAACCCGGCCGCGCGGGCGCTGGCCCGGGCTGGCAGGTTCGGGAAGGGGGCCTCCACACCATGTTCTTGCTTTGATCCGCCAGCCTGGCTGCGCTGCCATGGGCAGCCCGGCCAGGCCGGCTTGGGGTATTCCGTATCAGGGTTTCAATCGCGTCAGCCCGCCTTGCACGCCGCCGGCCGCCACCCGAGGCCGCACGGGCCGGGCGTCTGCAGCCGACGCCTGCAAGTGGCATCGCCTCCCAGCGGTTCGGAGTCGTGCTCTAAACTTGTGTCTTATCAAGCACTTAGGCCGAGGCGCTGGTGAAAAATATTATAGGTGCAGCGCAAGAGGTGTCGGCGCCGGTTGCAAAGCTCGTCGAAATCGGCCCCGATGCCGAGGGCCAACGGCTCGACAACTACCTTCTGCGCGTGCTCAAGGGCGTGCCCAAGACCCACGTCTACCGCATCATCCGCAGCGGCGAGGTGCGCGTGAACAAGGGCCGCGCGGATGCCGCCACGCGGCTGGCGCTGGGCGACAGCGTGCGGCTGCCGCCGCTGCGGCTGTCCGAGCGGGCCGAGGAGAAATCCGCCGCCATGGCGCGCAGCGCGCCGGCCCGCGGCTTCCCGGTGCTGTACGAGGACGAGGCATTCCTGGCCATCGACAAGCCGGCCGGCGTGGCCGTGCACGGCGGCAGCGGCGTGGATTTCGGCGTGATCGAGCAGCTGCGCATGGCGCGGCCCGGCGCGCCGATGCTGGAACTCGTGCACCGGCTGGACCGGGAGACCTCGGGCGTGCTGCTGGTGGCCAAGAAGCGCAGCGCGCTCAAGCACCTGCAGGACCAGTTCCGCGAGCGCGAGACCGGCAAGACCTACCTGGCGCTGGCGCTGGGCCAGTGGCCGGCCAGGCGCAAGGTGCTGGACAAGCCGCTGGTGCGCTACCTGCTGCCCGGCAAGCCCGGCACCGAGGGCGAGCGCCGCGTGCGCATCGCTGCTGCCGACGATCCGCAGGGCATGCGGTCCATCACGCTGGTCCGGGTGGCCGAGACCTTCGCCGACTACAGCCTGCTGGAGGTGACCATCAAGACCGGCCGCACCCACCAGATCCGCGTGCACCTGGCCAGCGAAGGCCATGCGATCGCGGGCGACGACAAGTACGGCGATTTCGCGCTCAACAAGGCGCTGGTGCGCCAGGGGCTGTCGCGCATGTTCCTGCACGCCTGGCGGCTGCGGCTCACGCACCCGGCCAGCGGCGAGACGGTGCAGCTGGAGGCCGCATTGCCGCCCGAACTGGCCGGCTTTCTGGCCGCCTGCCGGCCGCCCGTCGCGGGCCAGGGGTGACAATCGCCGCATGCAAGCCCGACGCTTTGACCTGATCGCCTTCGACTGGGACGGCACGCTGTTCGATTCGACGGCCATCATCACGCGCTGCATCCAGGAGGCGGTGCGCGATGTCGGCGGCACCGTGCCCACGGACACCGCAGCCTCCTTCGTGATCGGCATGGCGCTGCCCCAGGCTCTGGCCCATGCCGCGCCCGACGTGCCGCGCGAGCGCTACCCCGACCTGGCGGCGCGCTACCGCGTGCACTACATGCAGCACCAGAACGACATCGTGCTGTTCGCCGGCGTGCTGGAGCTGCTGCGCGCGCTCAAGCAGCGGCAGATCCTGCTGACCGTGGCCACCGGCAAGTCGCGCCGCGGCCTGGACGAAGCGTTGCGCGTGGTGGAACTGCAAGGCCTGTTCGACGGTTCGCGCACGGCCGACGAGACCGCCGGCAAGCCGCACCCGCGCATGCTGCACGAGCTCATGCGCGAGTTCGACGTGGTGCCCGAGCGCACGCTGATGGTCGGCGACACCACGCACGACCTGCAGATGGCGCTGAACGCCGGCTGCCCCAGCGTGGGCGTGGGCTATGGCGCACACCCCCATGGCGAGTTCGCCGCGCTACAGCCGCTGTTCGTGGCCCATTCGGTCCGCGAGCTGCACGACTGGCTGCTGGCGCCGGCCTGAAGCTTGCAGGCAGTGCCGCCATGGACCGCGTTGCCCTGTGCAATTCCCGCGACCTGGCCGATGGCGGCGAGGCCGTGCCTTTCGATGTGCTGTACCAGGGCCAGACCTGCCGCGCGTTCGCCGTGCGCTGGCGCGGCCAGGCCCATGCCTACCTGAACCGCTGCACCCACGTGGCCATGGAGCTGGACTACCAGCCCAACCGCTTCTTCGACGACAGCGGCGAGTGGCTGTTGTGCGCCACCCACGGCGCCGCCTACCGGCCCGATTCCGGGGCCTGCGGCGGCGGCCCATGCCGCAGCGGCCTGGTCAAGATCGCGCTGTCGGAGTCCGATGGCGTGGTGCATTGGCATACTGGGCCCCAATTGCAACCCGTTTTCTTCTAGCCATCTGTAACGCCATGAGTGAACCGCACCCCTCCGGCTCCCCCCCGTCCGATCCCCAATGGGAGCGCAGCCTGCTGGAGCGGCTGGCCTTCGCCTCGCTGAAGGAGCAGCGTGCCGCCCGCCGCTGGAAGATCTTCACGCGGCTGGCCTGGCTGGGCTTCTTCGTCGCGCTGGCCTGGCTGCTGCTGTTGCGCGCCGCGCCGGCGACCGACACCTCCTCGACCCACACCGCCGTGGTCGAAATCAAGGGCGAGATCGCCTCGGGCGCCGATGCCAGCGCCGAATCCATCGTGGCCGCCATGCGCAGCGCCTTCGAGGACCAGGGTGCCCAGGCCGTCGTGCTGCTGATCAATTCGCCGGGCGGCAGCCCGGTGCAGGCCGGCATGATCAACGACGAGATCCTGCGGCTCAAGGCCAAGCACAACAAGCCGGTCTACGCCGTGGTGGAGGAGGCCTGCGCTTCTGCCGCCTACTACATCGCCGTCGGCGCCGACAAGATCTTCGTCGACAAGGCCAGCATCGTGGGCAGCATCGGCGTGCTGATGGACGGCTTCGGCTTCACCGGCCTCATGGACAAGCTGGGCGTGGAACGCCGGCTGCTCACGGCCGGCGCCAACAAGGGCTTCCTCGACCCGTTCAGCCCCATGAGCGAGACCCAGCGCGCACTGGCGCAGAACATGCTGGACACCATCCACCAGCAGTTCATCGGCGTGGTCAAGAAGGGCCGCGGGGACCGGCTCAAGGAGACGCCCGACACCTTCAGCGGCCTGTTCTGGAGCGGCGAGCAGGCCGTGCAGATGGGCCTGGCCGACCAGCTTGGCAGCCTGGACTACGTGGCGCGCGACGTGGTCAAGGCCGAGGACATCGTGGACTACACGCGCCGCGAGAACGTGGCCGAGCGTCTGGCCAAGCGTTTCGGCGCGGCCATGGGCGAGGGCGCCATGCGCGCGCTCAAGTCGGTGCCGGCGCTGCGCTGAACCTTCTTCAGCGGCCGATCGCGAAGACGGCCGGCGCGTCGGGCAGCGGCGCGCCGTGCTGGCGCCAGGCCTTCACGGTCTGGCTCAGGATGCTGGCCCGGTCCAGCGTCAGGCCGGTCGCGATGGCCAGCCGCGTGTTGTGCTGCAGCGTCTGCACGAGCGCGCGGCGCAGGGTTTCCGTGCGGTAGGGCGTTTCGATGCACAGCTGGGTCTGGCCGGTCTTGAGCGCCAGCGCTTCCAGCTGGCGCACGCGCTCGGTGCGCGCCTCGGCCTCCTGCGGCAGGTAGCCGACGAAGGCGAAGTTCTGCCCGTTCAGGCCGCTGGCCGCCAGCGCCAGCAGCAGTGCACTGGGGCCGACCAGCGGCACGACGGGCAGGCCCAGGGCGTGGGCGGCGCGCACCACCGAACTGCCGGGGTCGGCCACGGCGGGCATGCCGGCTTCGCTGACGAGGCCGATGTCCTGGCCTTGCAGTGCGGCGGCCAGCAGCGGTGCCGCGTCGAACCCCGGGCCGTGGTCGCCCTTCTTGTGCACTTCGCGTGGCAACTCCGTCATGGTCTGCTGCTGCAGCGGCATGGCGAGCGGCACGACGGCGTCGACGCGCTTGAGGTAGGCGCGCGTGCTCTTGGCGTTCTCGCAGATCCAGTGCGACAGGCGCGCCGCGACCTGCAGCGTGCCCAGCGGCACCGCGTCCTGCAGCGGCGCCTGCTCGGCGCAGCCGAAGTCCAGCGGCGCCGGCACCAGGTACAGGCGGCCGGTCACAGCAGTTTCACGCCGGCGGCGCGCAGCAGGCGGCTGGTCTGGATCAGCGGCAGGCCGATCAGGGCGGTGGGGTCGTCGCTCGTGATCGCGTCCAGCAGCACGATGCCCAGGCCCTCGCTCTTGGCGCTGCCGGCGCAGTCATAGGGCTGCTCGGCCTGCAGGTAGGCCTCGATCTCGGCGTCGTCCAGGTCGCGGAAGCGCACCTGCACGGGCACCAGGGCGGTCTGCGCGAAGCCCTGCGCGGCATGCACGACCGACAGCGCGGTCTGGAACACCACGGTCTGCCCGCGCATGGCGCGCAGCTGGGCGGTGGCGCGCGCATGGTCGCCGGGCTTGCCGAGCGGCCGGCCGTGCAGGTCGGCGACCTGGTCCGAGCCGATCACCACGGCGTCGGGATGCTGGGCGGCGACGGCCCGGGCCTTGGCCAGGGCCAGGCGGCGGGCGAGGTCGGCCGGCGATTCGCCGGCCAGAGGGGTTTCGTCGACCTCGGGCGCCACCACGTCGAAGGCGATGCGCAAGCGTGCCAGCAGTTCGCGGCGGTAGCGCGAGGTCGATCCCAGGATGAGGCGTGGCATATGCGGCGATTCTCTTACACTGCCCCGCATGACAGCCCCCAAGCAGGCACGTGGCCTGGACATCAAGGCCTTCGCCCAAGCGGGCGGCGATCGGCAGCAGGTGGACCGCCTCGCGGACCACCCGCGTTTGTTCGAAGAGGCCGAAGGCCGTGGCGCCGACCGCCCCGTGCGTTGGCATGCCGTGGGCCAGATGCGCCAGGCGGCAGGCGTGGCGCCGCAGGTCTGGCTGCACCTGCAGGCCGAGGCCGACGTGCCGCTGACCTGCCAGCGCTGCCTGGAGCCGGTCGACGAGGCCCTGGCCGTGGACCGCTGGTTCCGTTTCGTGGCCGACGAGGCCCAGGCCGCGCGCGAGGACGAGGACGCCGACGAGGACGTGCTGGCGCTGGACCCTGCCTTCGACCTGCAGGCCCTGGTCGAGGACGAATTGCTGATGGCGCTGCCGCTGGTGCCGCGCCACGCAGTCTGCCCGAACGAGGTGCCCATGGAGGCGGCCGACCCCGGCTTTGCCCAGGCCGAGGCCGACAAGCCCAATCCCTTCGGTGTGCTGGCCGACCTCAAGCGCAAGCCCGACGGAAACAGCCACTAGCCGCAACGGCCGCCGCCGGGCTATAATGGCCGGCTTCGCGTGCCGCGGGCCCAACTCCAAATCAATGGAGGTTGGGCTTGATTTTGGCCAGATCGCTCCAGATATCTCCTTTGATGAGAGTTTTCGGGTTGCGATCCCCGCAAACCTCACCTTTGACCCAAGGAGCCAGACATGGCAGTCCAGCAAAACAAGAAATCGCCGTCCAAGCGCGGCATGCACCGTTCGCACAACGCACTGAGCGTGCCCGGCATCGCGGTGGAGCCCACCACCGGCGAAACCCACCTGCGCCACCACATCAGCCCGAACGGCTTCTACCGCGGCCGCCAGGTGCTCAAGAACAAGTCCGAAGCCTGACCGTTTCGCCCGCAAGGCCCGTGGCTACCTCCCGTAGCCGACGGGCCTTTGTTTTGGTGACCGTTCACTTTTCTTTCGAATTCGTGCGTCCCGTGGACGTACAGTCGCGCCCATGATCACTCTGGCTGTCGACTGCATGGGGGGCGACCATGGCCCCGGCATCACGCTGCCGGCGTGCCAGGCCTTTCTGGCTGCGCATGCCGATGCGCAGTTGCTGCTGGTCGGCCTGCCCGAAGCCCTCAAGGACTTCTCGCACCCGCGTGCGCGCGCCGTTCCGGCCAGCGAGGTCGTCGGCATGGACGACCCCGTGGAGGTGGCGCTGCGCAAGAAGCGCGACTCGTCCATGCGCGTGGCGATCGCCCAGGTCAAGGACAAGGCCGCCGACGTGGCCGTGTCCGCCGGCAACACCGGCGCGTTGATGGCGATCGCGCGCTACCTGCTCAAGACCGTGCCCGGCATCGACCGGCCGGCCATCGCCACCCAGTTGCCCAATGCGCGCGGCGGCGCCACCACGGTACTGGACCTCGGCGCCAACGTGGACTGCACGGCCGAGCACCTGCTGCAGTTCGGCCTCATGGGCGCGGCATTGGTGTCCGTGCTCAATGGGCACGACGAGCCCACGGTCGGCCTGCTCAACATCGGCGAAGAGGCGATCAAGGGCAGCGAAGTGATCAAGCAGGCCGGCGAATTGCTGCAGGCCGCCCACGCCGCCGGCCACCTGAACTTCCACGGCAACGTGGAAGGCAACGACATCTACAAGGGCACGACCGACATCGTCGTCTGCGACGGCTTCGTCGGCAATGTCGCGCTCAAGAGCAGCGAGGGCGTGGCGTCGATGATCAGCGGCTTCCTGAAGGCCGAGTTCTCGCGCAGCGTCTGGACCAAGATGGCGGCTCTGGTCGCCTATCCGGTGCTGCAGGCGCTCAAGGGCAGGCTGGACCACCGGCGCTACAACGGCGCGGCGCTGCTGGGCCTGCGCGGCCTGGTGTTCAAGAGCCACGGGTCGGCAGACGCCTTTGCCTTCGAGCAGGCGCTGAACCGCGGCTATGATGCGGCGCGCAACAAGCTGCTGGAGCAGGTTCAGGCACGCATCGCCAAGACCGCACCGCAGCAGGCCGTGGACACCGCAGCGTCGGTGCCGGCCGAGTTGGCAGCCCACCACTGACATGCACCGACCCCCACGCCCACCGCTACGCGCATCGCTGCCCCCCGAGGCGGCGCGTCCGTGGCCATGGGCGGCCGGGCGCCCCTGACCCATGCCCACCTATTCCCGCATCACGGGCACCGGCAGCTACCTGCCGCCGCGCCGCCTGAGCAACGCCGAGTTCGCCGCCGAGCTGGCCACCAAGGGAGTCGAGACGTCCGACGAATGGATCGTCGAGCGCACCGGCATCCGTGCGCGCCACTTCGCCGCGCCGGACGTGACCTGCAGCGACCTGGCCGTGCCGGCCGCGCAGGCCGCCATGGAGGCCGCGGGCGTCGCGCCGCAGCAGATCGACCTCATCATCGTCGCCACGTCCACGCCGGACATGGTGTTCCCCTCGGCCGCCGCGATCCTGCAGCACAAGCTCGGCATCGCCGGCTGCCCGGCCTTCGACGTGCAGGCCGTGTGCAGCGGCTTCGTCTATGCGCTGACCGTGGCCGACGCGATGATCCGCGCCGGCAATGCCACGCGCGCGCTGGTGGTCGGCTCCGAGGTGTTCTCGCGCATCCTGGACTTCAACGACCGCACGACCTGCGTGCTGTTCGGCGATGGCGCCGGCGCCGTGGTGCTGGAGGCGTCGGAGACGCCCGGCATCCTGGCCAGCGACCTGCATGCCGATGGCAGGCATGTCGGCATCCTGTGCGTGCCGGGCCATGTGTCCGGCGGCGCGGTGCTGGGCGACCCGCTGCTCAAGATGGACGGCCAGGCCGTGTTCAAGCTCGCCGTGGGCGTGCTCGAGGACGCGGCACGCGCCACGCTCGCCAAGGCCGGCAAGACGCAGGAGCAGATCGACTGGCTGATCCCGCACCAGGCCAATATCCGCATCATGCAGAGCACGGCCAAGCGGCTCAAGCTGCCGATGGACAAGCTCGTCGTCACGGTGGATGAGCATGGCAACACCTCTGCCGCATCGATTCCGCTGGCCCTGGACCATGCCGTGCGCCAGGGCAAGGTCAAGAAGGGTGACTTGCTGATGCTCGAAGGCGTCGGCGGTGGTTTCACCTGGGGCGCCGTCCTGCTGAACTTCTGAGGAGACCGTGCGCTGCGGGTGCCTTCGGGCATCCACGCGCCTTCATGCCATGACCACACCATTCGCATTCGTTTTCCCGGGCCAGGGCTCGCAGGCCGTCGGCATGCTGGACGGCTGGCAGGGCCACGCCGCCGTGGCGCAGACGCTGGCCGAGGCCTCCGATGCGCTGGGCGAGGACGTCGCCAAGCTGATCCACGAGGGCCCCAAGGAAGCCCTGGCGCTGACCACCAACACCCAGCCCGTGATGCTGGTGGCGGGCGTGGCCGCCTACCGCGCCTGGATCGGGGAGACCGGCCTGGTGCCGGCCGTCGTCGCCGGCCATTCGCTGGGCGAGTATTCGGCGCTGGTCGCCTCCGGCGTGCTGACGCTGGCCCAGGCCGCGCCGCTGGTGCGCTTCCGCGCCCAGGCCATGCAGGAAGCCGTGCCCGTGGGCGCCGGCGCCATGGCCGCCATCCTGGGCATGGACAGCGCCCAGGTCGCCGCCGGCTGTGCCGAGGCCCAGGCCGCGCTGGGCCAGGCCGGTGAGGTCGTCGAGGCCGTGAATTTCAACGACCCGGCCCAGACCGTGATCGCCGGCAGCAAGCTGGCGGTCGAGAAGGCCTGCGAGCTGCTCAAGGGCAAGGGCGCCAAGCGCGCGCTGCCGCTGCCGGTGTCCGCGCCGTTCCACTCCAGCCTGATGCGGCCCGCCGCGGAGCGCCTGCGCGAACGCCTGGCCGGCCTGACGCTGGCGGCGCCGCAGATTCCCGTGGTCAACAACATCGACGTGGCCGTGCAGCAGGACGCCGACGCGATCCGCGATGCCCTGTACCGCCAGGCCTTCGGCCCGGTGCGCTGGGTCGAATGCGTGCAGGCCATCAAGGCCCGCGGCATCGGTACGCTGCTCGAATGCGGCCCCGGCAAGGTGCTGGCCGGCCTCGTCAAGCGCATCGACGCCGAACTGGCCTCGGGCGCCGTCTACGACCCCGCCACGCTGGCCCAGGCCAAGGCACAACTCGAAGGAACGACGGCATGAGCACGCCCGCCATTTCCGAACAGGTCGCGCTGGTCACCGGTGCCTCGCGCGGCATCGGCGCCGCCATCGCCCTGGAGCTCGCGCAGCGCGGCTTCAAGGTGGTCGGCACGGCCACGAGCGAGGCCGGCGCGGCCCACATCGCCCAGGCGCTGTCCGGCCATGCCGGCAGCAGCGGCCGCGTGCTGGACGTCAACGATGCCAAGGCCGGCGAGGCGCTGGTCGAGGCCATCGCCAAGGAACACGGCGCGCTGCACGTGCTGGTCAACAACGCGGGCATCACGCGCGACATGCTGGCCATGCGGCTGAAGGACGAGGACTGGGACGCGGTGCTGGACACCAACCTCAAGGCCGTGTTCCGCATGAGCCGCGCCGTCATGCGCGCGATGATGAAGCAGCGCTACGGCCGCATCGTCAACATCACCTCGGTGGTGGGCGCCTCCGGCAACCCCGGCCAGGCCAACTACGCGGCCGCCAAGGCCGGCGTGGCCGGCATGACGCGCGCGCTGGCGCGCGAGCTCGGCTCACGCGGCATCACGGTCAACTGCGTCGCGCCGGGCTTCATCGCCACCGACATGACCGGCAAGCTCTCGGACGAGCAGCACAAGGCGCTGCTCGGCCAGATTCCGCTGGGCCAGCTGGGCAAGCCATCCGATGTGGCCCACGCGGTGGCCTATCTCGCCTCGCCCGAGGCGGCCTACGTGACGGGGCAGGAACTGCACGTCAACGGCGGCATGTACATGTAGCCGCGGGGCGGCCGGTGGATTCCCTGCAGAGCGGGGGACAACTGCCGGGGAAACCGCCTCGCTAAAATCACCGATTCTTTACAAACCCTAAGAGGGAACCATGAGCGACATCGAAGCACGCGTCAAGAAGATCATTGCCGAACAACTGGGCGTGGAAGAGTCCCAAGTCACGAACGAGAAGTCGTTCGTTGCCGACCTGGGCGCCGACTCGCTCGACACCGTCGAACTGGTGATGGCACTGGAAGACGAGTTCGGCATCGAGATCCCCGACGAAGACGCCGAGAAGATCACCACGGTGCAGAACGCCATCGATTACGCCAACAGCCACCAGAAGGCCTGAGGCCGAAGGGAACCGCCGCTTATGTCGCGTCGTCGTGTCGTCGTCACAGGTCTGGGCTGTCTGAGCCCGGTTGGAACAACGGTGGAGTCGTCCTGGCAGGCCTTGCTGGCCGGCCAGTCCGGCATCGATCTGGTCCAGAGCTTCGACGCAAGCAACCTGGCCTGCAAGTTTGCAGGTGAAGTCAAGGGCTTCGACGTCGCCAGCTACATCCCCGAGAAGGAAGCGCGCCACATGGACCGCTTCATGCACCTGGGCATCGCCGCGGCATGCCAGGCGGTCGTGGATTCCGGGCTGGCCACAGGCGACGCATTGAGCGAAGAGGAGGCCACGCGCATCGGTTGCAACGTGGGCTCGGGCATCGGCGGCTTGCCCATGATCGAACAGACCCACGCCGAACTGGTGAACCGCGGCCCGCGCCGGGTCTCGCCGTTCTTCGTGCCGGCCTCGATCATCAACATGATTTCCGGCCACGTCTCGATCAAGTACGGCTTCAAGGGCCCGAACATCGCCGTGGTCACGGCCTGCACGACCGGCCTGCATGCGATCGGCCTGTCGGCCCGCATGATCGAGTCGGGCGACTGCGACGTGATGGTGGCCGGCGGTGCCGAGTCCACGGTGTCGCCGCTGGGCATCGGCGGCTTCGCCGCGGCCCGGGCGCTGAGCACGCGCAACGACGATCCCAAGGCCGCCTCGCGTCCCTGGGACAAGGGCCGCGACGGCTTCGTGCTGGGCGAGGGCGCCGGCGTGGTCGTGCTCGAAGAGTACGAACGCGCCAAGGCCCGCGGCGCCAGGATCTATGCCGAGCTGGTCGGCTTCGGCATGACGGGCGACGCCTACCACATCACCGCGCCCAACGTGGACGGCCCGCGCCGCTCCATGCAGATGGCGCTGCGCAACGCCGGCCTGAACACGGACCAAGTCCAGCACCTGAACGCGCACGGCACCTCCACGCCGCTGGGCGACGTGAACGAGTCCAACGCCGTCAAGGCGGTGTTCGGCGAGCACGCCTACAAGCTGGCCATCAACTCGACCAAGTCCATGACCGGCCACCTGCTGGGCGGCGCGGGCGGCATCGAGAGCGTGTTCACGATCCTGGCGCTGTACCACCAGAAGATCCCGCCGACGATCAACCTGACCGATCCGGACCCGGAGTGCGACCTGGACTACTGTGCCAACACGGCCCGTGATGCGCGCATCGACGTGGCGCTGAAGAACAACTTCGGCTTTGGCGGTACCAACGGTTCGCTGGTGTTCAAGCGCGTCTGAGCCATCCGCGACCATTCTGTTCGGCATGCACAGCGCTCCGGCGGTCCGTTATCCGGTGCCGCGGTCCGCACGTGCCGGCCGCGTGCTGGCGCTGCTGTGCCTGGCACCGGCCGCGCCCTGCCTCTACGGCTGGGCAAGCGGCCTGCCGGTCGCGGCGCTGGCCATCAGTTGTGCCGGCTGGCTGCTCGCGGCGGCGGTCGTCCTTCTCCAATGGCGTGGCATGCGGGCCGGCCAGCTGCGCTGGGACGGCCAGGCCTGGTGGTGGCTGCCCGACGATGCCGCGCAGGCGGATGAGCACGCCGTGAGCATCTCCGTGCACCTGGATCTGCAATCGGCCGTTCTCGTGCGCATGGCCGGCGCACCCGGCCGCGTGCACTGGCGCTGGCTGGCGCGCGCCGCCGCGCCGGCGCGCTGGAGCGATCTGCGCCGTGCCCTGTACCAGCGCCATGCCGCCCCGCCTGCGCTGCCGGAGCCGCAGCCATGAGCGGGACCACGCCTCCGGCGGGCGACAGCGACCTGCTGCTGGTCGAGCGCGCGGTCGCCGGTGACCAGCGCGCCTTCGAACTGCTGGTTCTCAAGTACGAGCGCCGCATCCAGCGTCTGATCGCCCGCATGGTGCGCGACGTGGATCTGGTCGAGGACATCGCCCAGGAAACCTTCATCCGCGCCTACCGCGCGCTGCCGAAGTTCCGTGGCGATGCACAGTTTTACACTTGGCTGTACCGCATCGCGGTCAACACGGCCAAGAAGACACTGATGGATTTCAAGCGCGATCCCACCGTCGCGGAAGCCGCGCTGCGCTCCGGTGACGACGACGATGAAACTTACCGCGCCGAAACCGAACCAATCAGCCATGAGACGCCCGACACCGTGCTGGCGGCCAAGCAAATCTCCTCGGTGGTGAACATGGCGATGGAAGCCTTGCCCGAGGATTTGCGTCAGGCCGTGACGCTGCGCGAGATCGAAGGTCTCAGTTACGAAGAGATTGCCGAAGCCATGAATTGCCCGATCGGAACCGTGCGTTCCCGGATCTTCCGCGCACGCGAGGCGATTTCGGCCAAGGTCAAGCCCCTGCTGGAGAACCAGTCGGGCAAGCGCTGGTGACGGCGCGGCGGAAACAGTGATGCAGGTGACGACGATGAACCAGGACGATGTGTTGAAGCTGCACGAACGGCTTTCGGCGCTGGCCGACGGCGAGCTCGATGGCGACGAGACAGCCCGGCTGATGGCGGTGCCGCACGCCGGGCGCGACGGCCTGCATGCGACCTGGCAGACCTACCACCTGATCGGCGACGTGCTGCGCGGCGGCGAGCAGACCGCCGTGCATGCGTCCTCCGATTTCCTGTCCCGCCTGCAGGCCCGGCTGGCCGAGGAGCCGCCGCTGGTACCGGCGCGCCCGGTCGCCGTGCCGGTGGCAGCGCCCGTGGCCGTGGCGGTGCATGGCCGCGAGCCGGCCAACGACGCGAGCTTCCGCTGGAAGATGGTGGCGGGCTGCGCGTCCTTTGTCGCGGTCGCGGCGCTGGCCTGGACCGTGGTCGGCGGCGCCGGTTCCGCCGTGCCGCAGCCGCAGATGGCCGCCGTCGAAGCGCCCGTGGTGGAGGCCAAGGCAGCGCCCCAGGTCGTCGAGCAGGAGGTGCGGCTGCCCAGCGGCGAGGCGCAGGTGATGCTGCGCGATGCGCGCCTGGACGAGCTGCTGGCCGCGCACAAGCAGGCCGGCAGTTCCACGGCGCTGCAGATGCCGGTGCCCGCCGGCCTGCTGCGCAGCGCCACGTTCACGGCGCCGGAGCGTTGATGGCCTGCCAGGGTTGAGCTTGCTGTCGATGTCCATGCTGTCGTCCGGTCGCGCTGCGGTGGCCGCGGTTTCCCTGGGTCTGGTCGCCTGCACCGCGCTGGCGCAGGTCGCTCCGGCGCCTGTCGATGCCGCGCCGGCCGCAGCCGAGCAGCGCAGCATCGGCGAGTGGCTGATGCGCATGCACGATGCCTCGCGCAAGCGCGCCTACACGGGCACCTTCGTCGTGTCGTCGGACGCCATGCTGGCCAGCGCGCGCATCTGGCATGCCTGCGAGGGCGAGCAGCAGATCGAGCGCGTGGACGCGCTGACCGGGCCGCCGCGCACCACCTTCCGGCGCAACGACCATGTCGTGACCTTCCTGCAGGACAGCAAGGTCGCGCGCATGGAAAAGCGCGAGGCCCTGGGGTTGTTCCCCAACCTGCTGCAGGCCGCCGACACCTCGATCGCCGAGTTCTACGGCGCCAAACGGCTCGGCCAGGACCGCGTGGCCGGCTTCGAGGCCGACATCGTGCTGCTCAAGCCCAAGGACAAGCTGCGCTTTGGCTACCGGGTCTGGAGCGAGAAGAAGTCCGGCCTCGTGATCAAGCTGCAGACGCTGGACGTGGACGGCAAGGTGCTCGAGCAGGCCGCCTTCTCCGAACTGCAGATCGATGCACCCGTGCGGCTGGAGAGCCTGGCGCGCATGATGAACAAGACGGCCGGCTACCGCACCGAGCGCGTGGAGACGCTGGCCGCGGACCCGGCCGCCGAAGGCTGGACGCTCAGCGAGCCCGTGGCGGGCTTTCGCTCCATGAGCTGCATCAAGCGTGCGCCGCAGCCGGGCATGGCGCCCAGCACCATGCAATGGGTGTTCTCCGACGGCCTGGCCTCGGTGTCCCTGTTCGTCGAGCCTTACGATGCGCAGCGCCACCTCAAGGAGGGCCTGGTGGGCATGGGCGCGACGCAATCCCTGATGCGGCGCAGCGAGGACTGGTGGCTGACCGCCGTGGGCGAGGTCCCGGTGGCCACGCTCAAGAGCTTTGCCGCCTCGCTGCAGCGCACCCGCAAATAGACGAGCAATGGGGCGCAGGCCCCGTGAACCATGTGATGGAGAGAGGTGGATGACGATGCCGAGCTTCGCCGGACGACAACTGCGCGTGCAGGCCATGGCCTGGGCCATGGCGCTCACCGCAACCCTGGCGCTCGCGCCGCACACGCCGGTCCAGGCGCAGCAGGTGCGGGGGCTGCCGGACTTCACGGACCTGGTCGACCAGGTCGGCCCCTCGGTGGTGAACATCCGCACGGTCGAGCGGGCGGCCGCACGCCCCGGCCCCGGCGGCACGGACGAAGAGATGCTGGAGTTCTTCCGCCGCTTCGGCATTCCGCTGCCCAACATCCCGCGCCAGGGGCCGCGCCCGCAGCAGCCCGACGGCGAGTCGCAGCCGCGCGGCGTGGGCTCGGGCTTCATCCTGACGTCCGACGGCCTCATCATGACCAACCACCATGTGGTCGATGGCGCCGACGAGGTGCTGGTCACGCTGACCGACAAGCGCGAGTTCAAGGCCAAGCTGATCGGCTCGGACAAGCGCACCGACGTGGCGGTCGTGAAGATCGACGCCACGGGCCTGCCCGCGGTCAAGCTGGGCGACGTCAACCGCCTGCGCGTGGGCGAATGGGTCATGGCCATCGGCTCGCCGTTCGGCCTGGAGAACTCGGTCACGGCCGGCATCGTCAGCGCCAAGCAGCGCGACACCGGCGACTACCTGCCCTTCATCCAGACCGATGTGGCGATCAACCCCGGCAACTCGGGCGGTCCGCTGATCAACATGCGCGGCGAGGTGGTCGGCATCAACAGCCAGATCTATTCGCGCTCGGGCGGCTTCATGGGCATCTCGTTCGCAATCCCGATCGACGAAGCCACGCGCGTGAGCGAGCAGCTGCGCGCCACGGGCCGGGTCTCGCGCGGCAAGATCGGCGTGCAGATCGAGCAGGTGACCAAGGACGTGGCCGAGTCCATCGGCCTGGGCAAGCCGCAGGGCGCGCTGGTGCGCAGCGTGGAGCCCGGCTCGCCGGCGGAGAAGGCCGGCATCGAGGCGGGCGACATCATCACGCGCTTCGACGGCAAGACCATCGAACGCTTCGGCGAGCTGCCGCGCCAGGTCGGCAACACCAAGCCCGGCACCAGGAGCGCGATCACGGTGTTCCGCCGCGGCGCCACCAAGGAGCTCAGCATCCTGGTGGC
Organism: Pseudorhodoferax sp.; assembly: GCA_049840715.1. Taxonomy (GTDB): domain Bacteria; phylum Pseudomonadota; class Gammaproteobacteria; order Burkholderiales; family Burkholderiaceae_C; genus Pseudorhodoferax. Next base: position 30,097 of record JASGJO010000001.1, on the reverse strand, counting down.
CGAGATCGAGGCCGAGACGCCGGTCGCCAAGGCCCCGGCCAAGGAAGAGCGCCCGCGCGGCTCCGCCGCCGGCCAGGCGCTGGGCCTGGTGGTCAGCGAGGTGCCCGATGCGCAGAAGAAGGAAATGCGCATCAAGGGCGGCGTGAAGGTCGATGCCGCCACCGAAGGCGCTGCCCAGGCCGGCCTGCGCGAAGGCGACGTGATCGTGGCCATCGCCAACACCGAGATCACCGGCGTCAAGGACTTCGAGGCCGTGATCGCCAAGGTCGACCGCAGCAAGCCGGTGAACGTGCTGTTCCGGCGCGGCGACTGGGCGCAGTACGCGTTGATTCGCGCGCAGCGCTGAACGGATCGCCCCATGAAAGGCCCCAGCTTCTGCTCAGGTTTGCAGGGTATGGGGCCGCTGATGGTGGCGCCGATGCGACTCTCGGCTGTTTTTTTCAACAGTATTTTGCGGCGTACTGAAAGTTAGTGCCCGCCAGCTTTTTCGGGTCATCAAGCAGTTTGGATAGAATCAGGCCAGCGATCACGGCGTACTGGGCATATTGAACAGCTCGCCAGCCCACAATGCGGGATGCCGACAGGCAACAACCCGATGATCCACAGGGCGCCCACAAGTTGTCCAGAGACCTATCCAGAAGTCTTGTGGATAAGTTGTAGATAAAATGCTTGTTGTGACCCTGCAACGACCCCTTGGACCCGTTCCTGCGGCTATGCAGTTCAGCCTTTTTGCCTACAATGAAGTTCCAACTATCGCAGTTGCCAAAGATTGTTGGTTCTGGGCGCGTCGTTGATCGACGCGCCCTTTTCTTTTTGTGCGCCCTCTAAATTCAATTACTTAAAGCTTCCCGTTGATGCAGCACATCAGAAATTTTTCGATCATCGCGCACATCGACCACGGCAAATCGACGCTTGCGGACCGCTTGATCCAACGCTGTGGCGGCCTCGCGGAGCGTGAGATGGAAGCCCAGGTGCTCGATTCGATGGACATCGAAAAAGAGCGTGGGATAACTATCAAGGCGCAGACCGCGGCGCTGCAGTACAAGGCGCGCGACGGCAAGGTCTACAACCTCAACCTCATCGACACGCCGGGCCACGTGGACTTCTCGTACGAGGTCAGCCGCTCGTTGTCCGCATGCGAAGGCGCGCTGCTCGTCGTCGATGCGAGCCAGGGTGTGGAAGCGCAGACCGTGGCCAACTGCTACACGGCGCTGGACCTCGGCGTCGAGGTCGTGCCGGTGCTCAACAAGATGGATCTTCCGCAGGCCGATCCCGACACCGCGCGCGCCGAGATCGAGGACGTGATCGGCATCGACGCGAGCGATGCGATCCCGTGCTCGGCCAAGACCGGCATGGGCATCGACGAGATCCTGGAGGCCATCGTCGCCAAGGTGCCGGCACCGCGCGGCAACCCCGACACGCCGGCGCTGCGCGCGATGATCATCGACAGCTGGTTCGACGCCTACGTGGGCGTGGTCATGCTCGTGCGCGTGGTCGATGGCCGCCTGGCCAAGGGCGACCGCATCAAGATGATGGCCAGCGGCGCCACCTACAACGCCGACAACCTGGGCGTGTTCACGCCGGCCAACCAGCCGCGCGATGCGCTCGAGGCCGGTGAGGTGGGCTACATCATCGCGGGCATCAAGGAACTGCAGGCCGCCCGCGTGGGCGACACCGTGACGCTCGTGAAGGCCGGCAGCGGCGGCGCCGCGTACACGGCCAGCGAGCCGCTGCCCGGCTTCAAGGAAATCCAGCCGCAGGTGTTCGCCGGCCTCTATCCCACCGAGGCCAGCGAGTACGACGCGCTGCGCGACAGCCTGGAGAAGTTGAAGCTCAACGACGCCTCGCTGCACTACGAACCCGAGGTGTCGCAGGCCCTGGGCTTCGGCTTCCGTTGCGGCTTCCTGGGCCTGTTGCACATGGAGATCGTGCAGGAGCGGCTCGAGCGCGAGTTCGACCAGGACCTGATCACGACCGCGCCCAGCGTGGTCTACCAGGTCGTCAAGAACGACGGCGAAGTGCTGATGGTCGAGAACCCGTCGAAGATGCCCGACATCGGCAAGACGGCCGAGATCCGCGAGCCCATCGTGACCGTGCACCTGTACATGCCGCAGGACTACGTGGGCCCGGTCATGACGCTGGCCAACCAGAAGCGCGGCGTGCAGATCAACATGGCCTACCACGGCCGCCAGGTCATGCTGACCTACGAGATGCCGCTGGGCGAGATCGTGCTGGACTTCTTCGACAAGCTCAAGTCGGTGAGCCGCGGCTACGCGTCCATGGACTACGAGTTCAAGGAGTACCGCGCCTCCGACGTGGTCAAGGTCGACATCCTGCTCAACGGCGACAAGGTCGACGCACTGTCCATCATCGTGCACCGCAGCCAGTCGCAGTACCGCGGCCGTGCCGTCGTGGCCAAGATGCGCGAGATCATTTCGCGCCAGATGTACGACGTGGCGATCCAGGCTGCCATCGGGGCCAACATCATCGCGCGTGAGACAATCAAGGCATTGCGCAAGAACGTCCTGGCCAAGTGCTACGGCGGCGACATCACCCGCAAGCGCAAGCTCCTCGAAAAACAAAAGGCTGGCAAGAAACGCATGAAGCAGATTGGCTCGGTGGAAGTTCCTCAGGAGGCCTTCCTGGCCATTTTGCAGGTGGAGGACTGATGCCAGTTCTCACCGCTGCGATCCTCGCCGGCTTCGTCGCCTACGCGGGGGCCTGGTACCTTGGCCGCCTGGAAGGCAACTTCGCGCTGCTGCTGTTCCTCGCGACCCTCGTGACCGGCCTGTACTGGCTGGCCGAGCGGCTGGTGTTCCTGCCGCGCCGGCGCAAGGCCGTGGCGCAGCTCGAGCAGCAGACCGCGCAACGCAGGCAGGACCTGGCCAGCAAGGGCATCACCCAGGTCGACAACGTGGATCTGGCCGAGGCCAGGAGCCGGCTGCTCATGCAGCCCTGGTGGCTGGACTGGACCGCCGGCCTGTTCCCGGTGATCCTGGTGGTGTTCCTGCTGCGCTCCTTCCTGTTCGAGCCGTTCAAGATCCCCTCGGGCTCGATGATCCCGACGCTGCTCGTGGGCGACCTGATCCTGGTCAACAAGTACCACTACGGCATCCGCCTGCCCGTGCTCAACACCAAGATCACCGAAGGCAAGCCGCTGCAGCGCGGCGACGTGGTGGTGTTCCGCTACCCGCCCAAGCCCAGCCTGGACTACATCAAGCGCGTGGTCGGCGTGCCCGGCGACGAGGTGGCCTACCTGAACAAGCGCCTGACCGTGAACGGCCAGCCCGTGCCTACCAGTTCCGTGCCCGAGTTCTTCGACCAGGACGCGATGCGCTACTTCAAGCAGTACGAGGAAAAGCTCGGCGACAAGCCGCACCGCCTGCTGATCGACGACGACCGCCCCGCCTTCATCCCCGGCGTGGAGAACTTCGCCGGCAAGGACCAGTGCCGCTACAGCGTCGAGGGCGTGGTCTGCAAGGTGCCCGAGGGCAACTACTTCATGATGGGCGACAACCGCGACAACTCGCTGGACTCGCGCTACTGGGGCTTCGTGCCGGACGCCAACATCGTCGGCAAGGCCTTCTTCATCTGGATGAACTTCGGCAGTTTCGGGCGCATCGGCGCCTTCAATTGAGGAGGCAGACCTTGCGGACTCTTGCGCAGCATCGGCGTCTGGGGGGCCGGCAGACCGGCCTGAGCTTCTTCGGCGTGATCTTCCTCGGCGCGATCGTGGTGTTCTGTTTCGTGGTAGGCGCCAAGGTCGTGCCGACCGTGGTGGAGTACCAGGCCATCCGCAAGGCGGCCGACCGCGCCGCGGCCGGCACCACGGTGGCCGAGGTGCGCTCGCTGTTCGACCGCTCCGCGGCCGTGGACGACATCTCGTCCATCAAGGGGACGGACCTTGCCATCAGCAAGGAAGGCGACAAGGTCGTCGTGGCCTTCGCCTACAACAAGGAGATCGCGCTGTTCGGCCCGGCCTACCTGCTGCTCAAGTACACGGGCCGGTCCCGCTGATGTTGCCGCGTGAATCCTGACCTGGCGGCGCTGCAGCAGCGCCTGCACTACCGCTTCTCCGACGAGCGCCTGCTGCTGCGCGCCGTCACCCACCGCAGTTTCTCGGCCGACCACAACGAGCGCCTGGAGTTCCTGGGCGATTCGGTGCTGAACCTGTCGATCTCCGGCCTGCTGTACCAGCGCCTGGCCGAGCTGCCCGAAGGCGACCTCTCGCGCGTGCGCGCCAATCTGGTCAAGCAGGACACATTGCACGGCATCGCGGTCGGCCTGAACCTGGCCGCCGTGCTGCGCCTGGGCGAGGGCGAGGCGCGCTCGGGCGGCTTCAAGCGGCCGTCCATCCTGGCCGATGCGCTGGAGGCCGTGATCGGCGCCACCTACCTGGACGGCGGCTTTGCCGCGGCCGAGGCCCTGGTGCAGCGCCTGTTCGCCAAGATCGCCATCAATCCGCAGATGCAGGCCATCGGCAAGGATCCGAAAACGGCCTTGCAGGAGTGGCTGCAAGGCCGCAAGATGAAGCTGCCGGTCTACACCGTGGTCAGCACCCTGGGCGCGGCCCACAGCCAGACCTTCGACGTGGAGTGCGCCATCGAGGAGATGGGCCTGCGCGAGCGCGGCATCGGCGGCTCCCGCCGCGCGGGCGAACAGGCCGCCGCCACCGCCATGCTGGCCAAACTGAAAGCGAGCAAGCCATGAGCGAAGAAGCCACCCCTGCCATGCCCGAGATCCCGCCGGCGCCGAATGCCGCCGGCCAGCGCTGCGGCCTGGTCGCCATCGTAGGCAAGCCCAACGTGGGCAAGTCCACGCTGCTCAACGCGCTGGTCGGCCAGAAGATCAGCATCACCTCGCGCAAGGCGCAGACCACGCGCCACCGCATCACGGGCATGCGCACCGTGGGCGCCACGCAGTTCGTGTTCGTCGACACGCCGGGCTTCCAGACCCGGCACGACAACGCGCTGAACCGCTCGTTGAACAAGACCGTGCTGGGCGCGGTCGGCGACGTGGACCTGGTGCTGTTCGTGGTCGAGGCCGGCAGCTTCACGCTGGCCGATGCGAAGGTGCTGTCGCTGCTCAAGCCGGGCGTGCCCGTGGTGTTGCTGGCCAACAAGCTGGACAACGTGCACCGGCGTGCCGAGATCGCGCCCTGGCTCAAGTCCATGCAGGAGCGCCATGCCTTCGCCGAGTTCGTGCCCATGTCGGCCAAGAACCCCAAGGACGTCGAGCGCCTGTTCGCCATCTGCGAGAAGTATCTGCCCGAGCAGGCCTGGTGGTACGCGGAGGACGAGCTGACCGACCGCAGCGAGAAGTTCCTCGTCAGCGAGACCATCCGCGAGAAGCTGTTCCGGCTGACCGGCGACGAGCTGCCCTACACCTCCACCGTGGTCATTGACCAATTCCAGGAGGAGCCGGGCAAGACCAGCAGCCGCATGGTGCGCATCGCCGCCACCATCGTGGTCGAGCGCGACGGCCACAAGGCCATGGTGATCGGCGACAAGGGCGAGCGCATCAAGCGCATCGGCACCGAGGCGCGTGTCGAGCTCGAGAAACTGCTCGACGCCAAGGTCTTCATCGAGCTGTGGGTCAAGGTGCGCTCGGGCTGGGCCGACGACGAGGCGCGCGTGCGCTCGTTCGGTTACGAGTGAGCATGTGGCCGTTCGACGGGTCCTCGACGAGCCAGCCTATGTGCTGCACCGCTACGACTGGAGCGAGTCCAGCCTGATCCTGGACGTGTTCACGCGCCGCCACGGCCGCGTGGCCCTGGTGGCCAAGGGCGCCAAGCGGCCCAGTTCGAGTTTTCGCCCCGTGCTGCTGCCGCTGCAGGCCCTGCGCCTGGCCTTCGGCGGCGATGGCGAGATCCGCACGCTCAAGGGCGCGGAGTGGGGCGGCGGCCACGTCATGCCGACCGGCGACGCGCTGCTGGCCGGCTACTACCTCAACGAGCTGCTGCAGCGCCTGCTCGCGCGCGAGGACGCGCATCCCGAGCTGTTCGACGCCTACGGCCAGGCCGTGGCGCTGCTGGCCTCCGAGCACGGCGAGGCGCTGCAGCCCGTGCTGCGCGCCTTCGAGCTGCTGCTGCTGCGCGAGACCGGCGTGCTGCCCGCGCTGGACCTGCAGACCGCCACGCTGGCGCCGCTCGACCAGGACACCCAGTACACGCTGGTGCCCGAGGGCGGCCTGCGCGAGCGCCATGGCGACGACCGCGCCGGCCTGTCGGGCGCGCAATGGACCGCACTGCACGATGCGCTGCAGGATGCCGCGCCCTTCATGGCCACGCTGCATGCCGGCGCCCACCTGGCGCCCGCGCTCAAGCCCCAGCTGCGCACCCTGCTGCACTACCATTGCGGCGGCACCCCGCTGCACACCCGGCAGCTGATGATGGACCTGCAAGCCCTATGACCACCCACTCCCCGCAGCGCTGCGCGCTGTCCGTCAACGTCAACAAGGTCGCGCTGGTGCGCAACACGCGGCACCTGGGCATCCCGAGCGTGCTGCGCGCGGCCGAACTGTGCCTGCAGGCCGGCGCGCAGGGCATCACCGTGCACCCGCGGCCCGATGCGCGCCACATCCGCAGCGAGGACGTGCACGAACTCGCCGCGCTGATGCAGGCCTGGCCCGGCCGCGAATACAACATCGAGGGCAACCCGTTCCAGAACCTCATGGACTTCGTGCGCGCCGTGCGGCCCGCGCAGTGCACCTTCGTGCCCGACAGCGAAGACCAGTTCACGAGCGACCATGGCTGGGACCTGGCCAGGGACGGCGAGCGCCTGCGCCCGCTGATCGCCGAGGCCCAGGCCCTGGGTGTGCGCGTGAGCCTGTTCATGGACCCGCTGCCCGCCGCCATGGCCGCGGCCCGCGCGGTCGGGGCCGACCGCGTGGAGCTCTACACCGAGCCCTATGCCGCGGCCTTCGGCAGCCCGCGCCAGGCCGAGGTGCTGCAGGCCTTCGCGCAGTCCGCGCAGGCGGCCGCCGCGGCCGGCCTGGGTGTCAACGCCGGCCACGACCTCAACCGCGACAACCTCACGCCCTTCCTGGCGGCCTGCCCGGCCGTGCAGGAGGTCTCGATCGGCCATGCGCTGGTCGCCGACGCGCTGGAACTGGGTTACGAGGCCACCGTCCACGCCTACCTGGCCTGCATCGCCGCCGCATGATCCACGGCCTGGGCACCGACATCTGCGACGTGCGGCGCATCCGCGAGAGCGTGGAGCGCCATGGCGAGCGCTTCGCCGAGAAGGTGCTCGGCGAGGCCGAACTGGCCGTCTACCGCCGCCGCGGCGCGCGCTGGCCCGACCGCGGCCTGCGCTACCTGGCCACGCGCTTCTCGGCCAAGGAGGCCTTCAGCAAGGCCATCGGCCTGGGCATGCGCATGCCCATGACCTGGCGCAGCTGCGAGATCGCCAACCTGCCCAGCGGCCAGCCCGTCATCGTGCTGCACGGCGCGCTCAAGACCTGGTTCGAGGCGCAGGGCCTCACGGCGCATGTCACGCTGACCGACGAGACCGACTACGCGGCCAGCTTCGTCGTGGTCGAAAAGAACTGAAGATGCAACACGCCCCCCTGATCCTCGACATCGCCGGCACCGTGCTGACCGACGACGACCGCCGCCGCCTGAGCCATCCGCTCGTGGGCGGCATGATCCTGTTCGCGCGCAACTGGCGCGACCGCGCCCAGCTGACGGCCTTGTGCACCGAGATCCACGCGCTGCGGCCCGACCTGCTGGTCTGTGTGGACCACGAGGGCGGCCGCGTGCAGCGCTTCAGAAGCGATGGCTTCACGCACCTGCCGCCCATGCGGGCGCTCGGCGATCTGTGGCTCAAGGCCGAGGAGAAGCGGCCGGGCGAGGGCGCGATGGCGGCCATGGCCGCCGCGACGGCCTGCGGCTACGTGCTGGGCGCCGAACTGCGCGCCTGCGGCGTGGACTTCAGCTTCACGCCCGTGCTCGACCTGGACCATGGCGGCAGCGGCGTGATCGGCGACCGCGCCTTCGCGCGCGACCCGCGCGTGGTCGCCATGCTGGCGCGCTGCGTCGCCCAGGGCCTGCTGCAGGCCGGCATGGCCAACTGCGGCAAGCATTTCCCCGGCCACGGCTTCGTGCGCGCCGATTCGCACACCGACACACCCATCGACCGCCGCAGCCTCAAGGCCATCCTGGCCGACGATGCCCAGCCCTACCGCTGGCTGGACAGCGTGCTGACGGCCGTGATGCCCGCGCACGTGGTCTACGCCAAGGTCGATGCGCGGCCGGCCGGCTTCTCGCCGCGCTGGCTGCAGGACATCCTGCGCGGCCAGCTGGGCTTCGATGGCGCCGTGTTCAGCGACGACCTCAGCATGGCCGGCGCACGCCAGCTGGACGGCCGTACGCTGTCCTACACCGAGGCGGCGCTGGCCGCGCTGCAGGCGGGTTGCGACCTGGCGTTGCTGTGCAACCAGTCTCTGGGCGAGGGCGCTGCCCTGGACGAACTCATCGACGGGCTGGCCCGGGCGCAGATCGAGGGCCGCTGGCAGCCGTCCGAGGCATCCGAGCAGCGCCGCCTGGCCCTGCTGCCGCGCACCGCGGCCACGGACTGGGATGCGCTGATGACGCAACCGGCCTACATGCAGGCGCTCTGGAAGCTGCCGTGAGTCTTCAGGCGCCGTACAGCGCGCGCGCCTGGTAAGCCAGGCCGGCGGCCACGCCGCCGAACAGATCGCCCTCGACCAGCGGCACGTCCGCGAAGCCGGCCTGCAGCGCGGCCTGGAACGGCCGCAGCGCCGACGAGCCGCCGGTGAGGTAGATGGCATGCAGCTGGTTCGGCGCGATGCCGGCGGCGCGCACGCAGTCCTGCGCGCAGGCGACCACGCGCGCGAGCAAGGCATCCAGTTCCTCGGCCAGCTGCGCTGGTGTCAGCGCGACGGCCAGCCCCGGCTCGATGCAGTCCAACGCCATCGCGGTGTCCGCATCGCGCAGCGAGGTCGCGATCTTGGCCCGCTCCACGGTTTCCGCGATGCGGTGGCCCTGGCCTTCGCCGACGACGTGCAGCAGCCGGTCGTGCAGCCGCAGGTCGCTGTAGTTCACGCGCAGCGCACGCGCCTCGCGCACGGCACGCGGGCCCGACACCCAATGGATCAGGTGCCAGGACGAGAGCTCGAAAAACATCGCACTCGGCACCTCGCGTCCGCTCGGCCCGTGGTGGCCGAAGCCCAGCGCCGGCATCACGCGCGCGAGGTTGAGCCGCTGGTCGAAGTCGGTGCCGCCGATGTGCACGCCGCGCGTGGCCAGCACGTCGCCGCCGCGGTCCGTCGCATCGGCGCGGCCGGGCGCCAGCCGCACGACCGTGAAGTCCGAGGTGCCGCCGCCGATGTCGGCCACCAGCACCAGCGATTCGCCCGCGATGCGGCGCTCGTAGTCCAGCGCGGCGGCGATGGGCTCGAACTGGAAGGCCACGTCCTCGAAGCCGGCGTTCAGCGCAGCCGCGCGCAGACTGTCTTCGGCCTGGCGGTCGCGCGCCGCGTCGTCGTCGACGAAGTGCACGGGCCGGCCCAGCACCACGCGGCGTGGCCGGGCGCCCAGCTGGCGTTCGGCCCGCGTGGCCAGTTCGGACAGGAACAGCGCCACCACGTCCTCCAAGCGCACCAGCTGGTCGCCGATGGCCGTGGTCTCCTGCATCAGCGCGCTGCCCAGCACGCTCTTGAGCGAGCGCATGAGCCGGCCTTCCAGGCCCGCCAGGTACTGCTCCATGGCGTCGCGGCCGAAGTGGCGCTGGCCTTCCTCGGTGTTGTAGAAGACGGCCGTGGGCAGCGTGGTGGCCGCGCCTTCCACGGCCAGGGCCCGGGCCAGTCCGTCGGCGCCCACCCAGGCCGCGGCCGAGTTGGAGGTGCCGAAGTCGATGCCCAGCGGCGGCGCGGCGGTCTTCACAGCGACAGCGTGCCCGGGTCGCTACGCCAGCGGCGCAGCGACTTCTGGAAGAACAGCGCGTTGGGCACCTGCAGCAGCGCGCCGGCGTGCTCGGGCGTCACGTCCTCCAGCGTGGTGTAGACCAGCTGGATGTCGATCACGCGGCCCTTGATGCCGGGCTTGTCGCCCGCGTCGATGAGCTCGACCACGTCGCCGAGCCGGAACGGCCGCGTGCTGAAGATCAGCACGGCGCAGAACAGGTTGGACAGCACGCTCCAGGCCGCGAAGAAGGCCACGGCCGCCACCGTCACGAAGCCTGTGAACCCGGTCCACAGCACGGTGGCCGACACGCCCAGGCGCTCCATCACGAGCAGGAAGGCCGCGCCGTAGATCAGGTAGCGCAGCATGTTGCGCACCGGCGCGACGAGGTCGGTCGGCAGCTGGTAGCGCAGGCCCAGGCGCGAGACCAGGCGGCGCAGCAGGTATTGCAGCAGCCAGGCCACGACCAGGATGCCGAGGATCTGCAGCCCCGGCACGATGATGTCGATCCACTCGTGCGCCCAGACGGGCAGGTAGTCGCGCAGCCGCAAGTGCTCAGCCCTCTCGGCGCAGGGCCGGGAACAGGATCACGTCGCGGATGCTGGGGCTATCGGTCAACAGCATCATGAGCCGGTCGATGCCGATGCCGCAGCCGCCGGTGGGCGGCATGCCGTACTCGAGCGCGCGCACGAAGTCGTGGTCGAAGTACATGGCCTCGTCGTCGCCGCTGTCCTTGGCCGCCACCTGGGCCGAAAAGCGCGCGGCCTGGTCCTCGGCGTCGTTGAGCTCGGAGAAGCCGTTGCCGAACTCGCGGCCCGTGATGTAGAGCTCGAAGCGCTCGGTCACCTCGGGCCGCTCGTCGTTGGCGCGCGCCAGGGGCGAGATTTCGGTCGGGTGCTCCATGATGAAGGTGGGCTGCCACAGCTTTTCTTCGACGGTCTCCTCGAAGTACAGCACCTGCAGGCTGGCCAGGCTGCGCCTGGACAGGCGGTCCTTCTCCTCCGTCATGCCGAGCTTGCGCAGCGCGGCGACCAGCCATTCGGCGCTGTCGACGTTGTCGCCGGCTTCGGTGTGGGCCACGATGGCTTCCCGGATGGTCAGGCGTGCGAACGGCTGGGCCAGGTCCACCGGCTTGCCGCCGTAGGTCAGGGCCAGCGTGCCGCAAGCCGTCTGCGCGGCATGGCGGATCAGCGCCTCGGTGAAGTCCATGAGGTCGCGGTAGTTCCAGTAGGCCGCGTAGAACTCCATCATCGTGAACTCGGGGTTGTGCCGGACCGAGATGCCTTCGTTGCGGAAGTTGCGGTTGATCTCGAACACGCGCTCGAAGCCGCCGACGATCAGGCGCTTGAGGTACAGCTCGGGCGCGATGCGCAGGAACATCTCCTGGTCCAACGCGTTGTGGTGCGTGGCGAAGGGCTTGGCGTTGGCGCCGCCCGGGATCGGGTGGAGCATGGGCGTTTCCACCTCGAGGAAGCCGTTGTCCACCATGAAGCCGCGGATGGCCGAGACGGCCTGGCTGCGCGCCGTGAAGCGCGCGCGCGCATCGGCGTCGGTGATCAGGTCGACGTAGCGCTGGCGGTACTTCTGCTCCTGGTCCTGCATGCCGTGGAACTTGTCGGGCAGCGGGCGCAGCGACTTGGTGAGCAGGCGCACGCTGGTGGCCTTGACCGAGAGTTCGCCGGTCTTGGTGCGGAACAGCGTGCCTTCGCAGCCGACGATGTCGCCCAGGTCCCAGTGCTTGAAGGCGGCCAGGGTTTCCGGGCCCACCAGATCCTGCGTGATGTAGAGCTGGATGCGACCGGTGGCGTCCTGCAGCGTGGCGAAGCAGGCCTTGCCCATGACGCGCTTGAGCATCATGCGGCCGGCCACCACGGCGCGCACGGCCTGGGGCTCGAGCTGCTCGTTGGCCACGCCTTCGTGCGTGGCCTGCAGCGCGGCCGCCTTGTCCTGCGGCTTGAAGTCGTTGGGGAAGGCCACGCCGCCGCCCTGGGCCTGCAGCGTGCGCAGGGCCTTGAGTTTCTCGCGCCGCTCGGCGATGAGCTGGTTGTCGTCGGTGGCGGTGGGCGTGCTGGTGGGTTCGGACATGGCTGGAAAAGAACGGAGGGCGCGCCGGCGGGTTGCCGGCGGCGAACCCGCCATTTTAGAAGCTCAATGCGACACGCCGTCGCGGGCCAGCACCTTGCGCGCCGTGCGCCACAGGATCACGAGGTCCAGGCGCAGGCTGCGGTGCTGCAGGTACCAGTGGTCCAGGTCGACCTTGGCCGGGATCGGCAGCTCGTCGCGGCCGTTGATCTGGGCCCAGCCCGTGAGGCCGGGCGCCATCGCGTCGACGCCGCGCTCGGTGCGCAGCGCGATCAGGTCGTGCTGGTTGAACAAGGCCGGGCGGGGGCCGACGAAGCTCATGTCGCCGCGCAGGATGCTCCAGAGTTGCGGCAGTTCGTCCAGGCTGCTGCGGCGCAGGAAGCTGCCGATGGGGGTCAGGTACTGCGCGGGGCGTTCGAGCAGGTGGGTGGCCACGGCCGGCGTGTCGGTGCGCATGCTGCGGAACTTGGGCATGCGGAAGATGCGGTTGCGGCGGCCGACGCGGTCGGACCAGTAGAGGGCGGGGCCGGGGGAGGTGAGGCGGACGGCCAGGGCGAGGGAGAGCAGGGGCAGGGCGAGCAGGGGCAGCAGGGCCAGGGCCAGCAGCAGGTCAAGCAGGCGCTTCATGGCACGAACCCCGCCGCTGCGCGGCGCAAGCCTTCGTCGACGCTGACCGGGGGCGACCAGTTCAGCAGCGCGCGGGCCTTGGCGATGTCGACCTGCAGGTTGCCGCACAGGCGCTCTGCCGCCGCGCGGCGGCCCAGCAATGCGGCACCTGCTTTCAGCACTGCGGGCGGCACAGGCCACAGCCGGGCGGGCCGGCCCATGGCCATGCTCAGGCGGTGCAGCAGTTCGGGCGTGGACAGGTCTTCGCCGTCGCTGACGAGGAAGGTTTGGTTGGCGGCGGCCGGATGCTCCAGGCACAGCAGCAGGAAGTCCACGAGATTGTCGAGCCCGACCAGGCTGCGGCGGTTGTCGATGGCGGCCAGCGGCAGGGGCCAACCCTGGCTGACTGCACGCATCAAGGCTGCGAAGTTGGCTTTGACGCCGGGGCCGTAGACCAGCGGCGGGCGCACGACCACGACCTCCATGTCGGTGTGGGCGGCGATGGCGGCCAGGCCTTGTTCGGCTTCCCATTTGCTGAGGGCATATGGGTCTTGGGGCGCTGGCACCTCGGCTTCTGAAAGGAGCGCACCGGGTGCAGTTGCTTCGCCATGGACTTTGGCTGTGCTGACGAAGACGAAGCGGCGCACGCCGGCGGCGGCGGCCTGCTCGGCCAGGCGCAGTGTGCCGGCGGTGTTGACGGTGCGGTAGGCGGAGAGCGGGTCGGTCGCGGGGTCGCGCAACAGGTGGGCGCGCGCGGCGAGATGGAGGACTGCTTGCACGCCGCGCACCGCGTTCGACCAATCGGCTTCGGCGCTTATCGGGGCGACGCCGATGGCCGGCGCCACGGCCGGCGTGCGCAATGCCAGCCGATGGGCGATGCCTCGCTGTCCCAACGCCACCGCGACTGCGCGTCCGACGAAACCGTTGCCACCTGTGAGCAGGACAGGCCGCGCGGCGGGGGCGATCATGGGATGGAGGCTGTGCATGGAGAGGGCGCACAATGTTAGTGGACAGTGCCTGATGCACGGCCTGCGCATCTGTCCTCCCGATCCGATGGCCAAACTGCTCTACTTCATTTCAGAGGACTGGTTCTTCTACTCGCATTTCCTTGAACGTGCCAAGGCGGCGCAGCACGCCGGCCACGAGGTGCTGGTGTTGACGCGCATGGGGGAGCATCGGGAGCGTCTGCAGCGCGAAGGTTTCCGCCTTCTGCCGCTGCGCATGGAGCGCGGTGGGACCAATGTGCTGCGCGAGATCGGCGTGCTGCTGCAGGTCTGGCGCGCGTACCGGGCTGAGCGGCCGGACTTGGTGCACCAGGTGGCGCTCAAGCCCATCCTTTACGGAAGCCTGGTGGCCAGCTGGCTTGGCGTGCGTGCGCTGGTCAATGCGCCGGTCGGCATGGGATATGTGTTCACGGCGCAGGGTACGCGAGGGCTGTTGCTGCGCGCGCTGGTCAGGCTTGCATTGCGGACCTTTCTGAACCCGCCGAACAGCAAGGTCGTGTTCGAGAACGAGGAGGATCTCGCGGCCAGCGTGGAAGGCGGGAGTGTGCGAGCCTGCGACGCGGTATTGATCCGTGGGGCGGGGGTGGACATGGAGCGGTTCGTGCCGGCCGAGCCGCCCCCTGGAACGCCGCTGGTCGTGCTCGGTGCACGCATGCTGCGCGACAAGGGTGTCGTGGAGTTCGTCGAGGCGGCTCGCCTGCTGCAAGAGCGCCGGGTCGATGTGCGCTGCGTGTTGGTCGGCGCGCCGGATCCGGCGAACCCATCGTCGCTGACGCACGAGCAATTGGCACGCTGGCAGAACGAAGGCGTGGTCGAGTGGTGGGGGCACCGCGAAGACATGGTGCAGGTGCTGCAGCAGTGCCATGTCGCATGCCTGCCGTCATATCGGGAAGGCCTGCCGAAGTTTCTGCTGGAGGCGATGGCCTGTGGTTTGCCGGTCGTGGCAACCGACGTGCCCGGCTGTCGGGAGGCCGTGGACAACGATGTCACTGGGCTGCTCGTGCCACCGCGCTCGGGAACTGCCTTGGCGCATGTTCTGGCTCGGTTGCTGGGCGATTCTGGACTTCGCGCAGCGATGGGGGCTGCAGGACGCATGCGCGCGGCACGCCTGCATGCTCGGGACGTCGTGACGGCCCAGACCCTGGTGCTCTACCGTGCCGCCGAAGCAGACACGAGTCATTGCGGTTGATGCGCAAGGTACTCGGCTCCCTGTCGGCATGGTCTGTGCTCGTAGGCGTACTGCAGCGTGGCAGCGCTCTGGTCGTTACGATTCTGATCGGACAGCACCATGATCTGGAGTCCTTGGGCCAGTGGGCGCTGGCGCAGACCTTGTCGCTGGCCCTGCTGGGGGCGGTTGGTGCCGGGTTGTCGCAGTTGCTCACTGCCGGACAGGTGCGCACTGGACAGGGGAAGGGCGCACCGTTCTACGCGGCACTGACCCTTTCCATGGGGGTGAGTGCCTGCGTCATCGTGTTGGTGCAAAGCGTGTTGTGGTTTGGCGTTGCCGACCGATGGGGGTTGCCAGCGCTTCCGGCCGATGCATTGCTCGCCATCTGGCTCTACACGGTTGGCGGCATCGCTTACTGGTTGGCGTCTGGCCATTTGCTTGCAGCAGGTGCCATGGCATCGTTACGTCGCCTGGGTGTGGTGGGCGCGATCACGATGGGGGCAAGCATTGCGCTTGCCGGGACGCTTGGGCCATGGGGCATGGCTGCTTTCGTCGGATGCTTGATGTTGCTCGGCAGTTGCTACGCGGTCGGCGGCCATGGCGCGAACCCAGGTGCCGCATGGCTCTCCCAGGCGCGCGAACTCTTTGTTCGTGCGTGGCCACTCATGCTCGGGAATGCTTTGATCGGCCCAGCCATCTTCGTATCGATGGGCCTGGTGGGCGCGCACGGTGGACTGGCGGATGCCGCGCTCTACAACATTGCCAACCAATGGCGAAATCTGTTCCTGATGCCATTGGCGCTGGTGCTGCCCATCCATCTGCAGCGTCGGGCGCAGGGCATGCACGCATCGCGCGGCTTGTATGCCGTGCTTTCGGTCATGGTGGTCGGGCTTGTCGTGTGTTACTCGGCCCCCGAGGCACTGTTTCGCTTGTTCAGCGGGTCCGTGGCACCACCCGAGACCCATGCGGTGCTTCGAGCCGCGCTGTGGTCTGTGCCGCTTGCCGGGCTGTGTGCATTGCTGAGCCAGGAACTGATCCTCTTCGGGATGCTCAGGGCTATGCTGTTCTTGAATCTGGCGTGGTGCGCCACACTGTTGGGTGTCTACACCATGCTGCAGTGGAATGCTTCCGCAGGGCACGCGATGACGCAGGCCCATGTCGCCGCTTATGCCGTGCTGGGCCTGGGCGCAGCGGGGATCCGCTGCTGGTGCCGCCGAGCCGATCGATGAGGCCGGCGTCGGCATGGGGCATTGGGGCCGTGGTCCCCCAGGGAGATGAACCATAGCATCCGCAGCAATCTTGTTGGCGACCTACAACGGTGCCGAGTATCTTGGCGAGTTTCTGCTGAGTTTGCAGCAACAGAGCTTCCAGGATTTCCACCTGTTTGTCCGTGATGATGGCTCGTCTGACGCGACGCTCAACATCGTGCGGGAGCATGGTCGGATGCTGCCCATCACTGTCCTGCCGACATCGGACAGGCTGGGGCCTGCTGCCAGCTTTCTGCAACTGCTGCACAGCGCGGGAGGCGATTTTTCATACTATTTCTTCGCGGACCAGGACGATTGCTGGGTTCCGCAGAAGCTGGCCTGGGCCGTGGAGTGTCTCGGGCCTGGGGTGGAGTCCGTCGCCGTGTATTCATCCCGGGTGGAGTACGTGAGCCAGTGTCTGGAGCACATCAAGTACTCCCGCGTCCCTGTACGGATCGCGTTCGAAAACGCCTTGGTGGAGAACATTGCCACGGGCTGCACCTTGGCGCTGAGCCGAGGTGCCCGGCAACTGCTGGTGTCTTCGCCGCCGCGCCGCATGGCCATGCACGACTGGTGGGTTTATCTGGTGGCGGCGGCATTTGGCGAACTGCGTTACGACGAAAGACCGACCGTGAAGTACCGCCAGCACGGTGGCAACGCGGTAGGGGTCGCCACGAGCCCCGCAGAGGATTTGCGCCGCAGGCTTGTGCGCTTCTTTCGCAGGCAGGGGGGCGTCTTTGGCGTCTCGTGTCAGGCCGCTGAGTTCCTGCATTGCTTTGGCGATCGCCTTTCTGCAGATCAGCGTGCGCTGACGGAGGCCTTGGTCAGGGCCAAGACGGATACCTGGCAGCGGTGGCGCCTGGTCTTCGGTCCGCACTTGTTTCGCCAGAGTCGAGTCGATTCGGCCATTCTCAGAGTGCTGCTGGCGATCAACCGCTTCTAGCTTTCAGATTCTTGGCTGTTGCGGTGCGTCGGATGGGCCGAACTCCGGCACAAGCTGTCTCAGAACTTCATGGATGAACCGGTTGTCACCACGGCGCGCCGCATCCGTCAATTCCTGCAGCGGCCTTCGTACTGCATCCCATTCCATGTACTCCTCCTGCGCCCGCAGAATCCGCGGATGCTCTGTGGCCTCCGGGTTGTCGCCGATCAGCAACTCCTCATACAGCTTCTCCCCCGGCCGCAGCCCCGTGACCGTGACCGCGATGTCCCCATCCGGATGCTCCGCATCCCGCACCCGCAGCCCCGACAGATCCACCATGCGCAGCGCCAGGTCCATGATCTTCACCGGCTGCCCCATGTCCAGCACGAACACATCCCCGCCACGCGCCATCGCGCCGGCCTGCAGCACCAGCTGCGCGGCCTCGGCAAGCGTCATGAAGTAACGCGTCACCTCCGCATGCGTGACGGTCAGCGGCCCGCCAGCCGCAAGCTGCCTTCGGAACAGCGGCACCACGCTGCCGCTGGAGCCCAGCACGTTGCCGAAGCGCACCATCGAGAAGCGCGTCGCGTTGCGCAGTTCGACGGGCGGTGCGTCGCGCGGCGTGTCGAAGGCGGCCACCGGCGCCGCCGCCAGCGCCTGCAGGATCAGCTCGGCCACGCGCTTGCTGGCACCCATCACGTTCGTCGGCCGCACGGCCTTGTCGGTGGAGATCAGCACGAAATGCTCGGCGCCGCCGGCCATGGCGGCGCGCGCGAGGTTCAGCGTGCCCAGCACGTTGTTCATGACGCCTTCGGCCGCGTTGTCCTCGACCAGCGGCACGTGTTTGTAGGCCGCGGCATGGTAGACCGTGGCGGGCTGCCAGCGCTGGAACAGCGCCGCCAGCCGGGCATAGTGCACCACGCTGCCCAGCACGGGCACCAGTTCCACGCTGCTGCCCAGCCGCGCCGCCAAGCCCTGCAGTTCCGCATGGATGCTGTACAGCGCGAACTCGCTGTGGTCCAGCAGCACCAGCCGCGCCGGCCGTTCGCGCAGGATCTGGCGGCACAGTTCGCCGCCGATGCTGCCGCCCGCGCCCGTGACCAGCACCGTGCGGCCGGCCAGGTTGCGCGCCAGCAGTTCGGGCCGCGGCGGCACGGGTTCGCGGCCCAGCAGGTCCTCGATGTCGAGTTCGTGGATGTCCTGCACGCTCACGCGGCCGCTGGCCAGGTCGGCCAGGCTGGGCAGCGTGCGCACGTGCACGGGCAGCGGCTGCAGGCCCTTGAGGATCTCGTTGCGGCGCTCGCGGGCCGCGCTCGGAATGGCCAGCAGGATGTCCTGCACGCGCAGGCGCGCCACCAGCGTGGGCAGTTCGCGCGGCGCGAACACGCGCACGCCGTGGATGCTGCGGCCGACCTTGGCCGCGTCGTCGTCGATGAAGCCGAGCAGCCGGTAGGGCTGGCGGCCGTTCAGCAGCGCGGCGGCGGCCTCCGCGCCGGCCTGGCCTGCGCCGTAGACCATGAGCCGACGCGGGGCACGCAGGACGCGCTGCACCCGCCCGTCGAGCCAGGCGCGCGCGAGCGTGCGGCTGGCCAGCACCAGCAGCAGGAAGATCAGCGGCTGCAGGATGCCCAGGCTGCGCGGCACCACCGACAGGCCCGCGTTCTGCATCACGGCCAGCGCAGCCAGCAGCATCAGCGCGTACAGCGCGATGGCCTGGGCCGTGGCGACCAGCGTGGCCACGCCCGTGTAGCGGAAGATGGCGCGGTACAGGCCGAAGCGCACGAACACCGGCACCGACAGCAGCGGCGCCACCGTGTACACGGCCCACTGGTCCTGCTCGGGCCAGTGCAACGTGTCCAGGCGCAGCGTGAAAGCCAGCCAGGTCGCCGCCAGCGACAGCAGCACGTCCGTGGCCACCACCACGGCGCGCTTGACGGCGCGGGGCCAGCCGAGCACGGCGGAAGAAGCGCGCGCTGCCGGCATCAGGCCTTGTCGTGCCGCGCCAGCAGATCGCCCACCAGCTCCAGCCGCACCAGCGGGTTGTCCAGCTCCATGAGCTGCTGCTTCACGGCCAGCGGCAAGGGCAGCAGTTCGCACCAGCGGTTGGCCAGCCAGCCGCAGTCGTCCCAGCGCCAGGGCGCCCGCAGCGGCCACTGGTCTTCGGGGATCGCGCGCGCGCGCCAGCTGTCCAGCAACTGCTCGAGCGCCGTGGCCACCTGGCGCAGGTCCTCGGGCACGGCCACGGGGGCGTCGTCGGGCAGGGCTTGCGCGTCGGCCGTCCACAGTCCATGGGGCAACTGGCGCGCGGCCTGGATGCGAAAGCGCGTGCCGCCTTCGCAGACGATGTTCATGAGGCCGGGCTGCGGCCGTTCGAACTGGCGCACGTGGGCCAGCGTGCCGACCTGCAGGAATTCCTCCGCCGGCGCGCCGGCGCGGCGCACCTCGCTGCCCTGGTGCAAGGCCACCACGCCGAAGGGCTTGCCCTCGCGCTGGCATTGGCCGATCAGGTCGAGGTAGCGTACCTCGAAGATGCGCAGCGGCAGCAGCCCGCCCGGGTACAGCACGGTGGACAGCGGAAACAGGGGCAGGGGCGAGGGAATCAAGGGGCTGGCAGCAATGGTGCAGCCGCTATCATCCCATGCGCTTTTCATTCGACTGCATGCTGTACCAAATCTCCGCCTTTCTGCTCGAAGTCATCGCCGGGCTGCTGGGCAGCGCCTGCCTGCTGCGGCTGTACATGCAGCACCAGCGCATCCCGTTCGGCAACCCGATCGGCAGCCTGGTGTTCGCGCTGACGGACTGGCTGGTGCTGCCGCTGCGCAAGGTGCTGCGCCCGGTGGCGCGCTGGGACCTGGCCAGCCTGGCCGGCGCCTTCCTGCTCAAGCTGGCGCAGTACTTCCTGCTGTGGCTGGTGACGGGCGGGGCGCTCGCCGTGGTGCCGGTCATGGCCGTGTTCGGCGTGATCGGGCTCGTGATCTACGGCCTCACGGGCCTGTTGATCGTCTACGCCATCCTGTCCTGGGTGCAGGCGCAGTCGCCGCTCTACGACGTGCTGGGCCGGCTGGTGGCGCCGCCGCTGCGGCCGCTGCGGCGCGTGGTGCCGCTGGTGGGGGGCATGGACCTCACGCCGCTGATCCTGCTGGTGCTGCTGCAGGTGGCGTCCATCGTGCTCCAGCACGCCTTGCGCGGCGTGCTGGGCGGCATGGTTCTGTAGAAAAGCGGATCAGCTGGCGCTGACCGCGTCGGCCGGCTGGCGCTGCAGCATGGCCAGCGTGCTGGCGATGGTGCGGCGCAGGTCCTTGCGGTTGCAGATCAGGTCGACCGCGCCCTTTTGCTGCAGGAACTCGGCGCGCTGGAAGCCCTCGGGCAGCGTCACGCGCACGGTGGACTCGATCACGCGCGGGCCGGCGAAGCCGATCAGCGCCTTGGGTTCGGCGATGACGAGGTCGCCGACGAAGGCGAAGCCGGCGCTCACGCCGCCCATGGTCGGGTCGGTCAGCACGCTGATGTAGGGCAGGCCCTTCTTGGCCAGGCGCGTCAGCGAGGCATTGGTCTTGGCCATCTGCATCAGCGACAGCAGGCCCTCCTGCATGCGCGCACCGCCGGTGGCGGTGAAGCAGATGAAGGGCACCTTCTGGTCGATGGCCGCGTGCACGCCGCGCACGAAGCGCTCGCCCACCACGCTGCCCATGCTGCCGCCCATGAACTCGAACTCGAAGCAGGCCACCACCACGTTCAGCCCATGGACCGCGCCGCCCATGACGACCAGCGCATCCGTTTCCTCGGTGTTGTCCAGCGCTTCCTTGAGCCGCTCGGGGTACTTGCGGCTGTCCTTGAACTTGAGCGGGTCCATGGGCAGGACCTCGTGGCCGATCTCGTAGCGGCCTTCGGGGTCCAGGAAGCTGTCCAGGCGCGCGCGCGAGCCGATGCGGTGGTGGTGGCCGCAGGTCGGGCAGACGTTCAGGTTCTTTTCCAGATCCGTCTTGTAGAGCACGCTCTCGCAGCTCGGGCACTTGATCCACAGGCCCTCGGGCACCTGGCGGCGCTCGGCGGGGTCGCTGGGCTGGATCTTGGCGGGAAGCAGTTTTTCGAGCCAGGACATGGATTGGCTACTCCGGTGGGACGAACGGGGTGGGGATTATGCGTCGAGCGCCGAACGGATGCCGCGCAGGAAGTCGGCCGCCGTGCCGGCGACCCGGTCGCGCGGCTGCGCGTCGAGCAGCTGGATGATCCTGCTGCCGATGACCACGGCGTCGGCCACGCGGCCCACGGCCTGGGCCGAGGCGGCGTCGCGGATGCCGAAGCCGACGCCCACGGGCAGCTGCACATGGCGGCGGATGCGCGGCAGCATGGCCTCCACGGCCGCGGTGTCCAGCGTGCCGGCGCCCGTCACGCCCTTGAGCGAGACGTAGTAGACGTAGCCGCTGGCGACCTCGGCCACCTGGCGCATGCGCGCGTCGGTGGACGTGGGCGCCAGCAGGAAGATCAGGTCGATGCCCTTGGCGCGCAGGCGGGCGGCGAAGTCCACGCATTCCTCGGGCGGGTAGTCGACGACCAGCACGCCGTCGACACCGGCGGCCGCCGCGTCGCGCGGGAAGCTGTCGGCGCCGAAGCGCTGCTCGTAGCGTTCGACCGGGTTGGCGTAGCCCATCAGCACCACGGGCGTCTGCTGGTCCTGCTCGCGGAAGGCCTTGACCATCGCGAACACCTGGGCCATGCCGATGCCCAGCGCCAGGGCTTTCTCGCCGGCGGCCTGGATCACCGGGCCGTCGGCCATGGGGTCGCTGAACGGCACGCCCAGCTCGATCACGTCGGCGCCGGCCGCGACCATGGCGTGCATGAGTTCGGGCGTGACGTCGGCGTACGGGAAGCCGGCCGTGACGTAGGGGATCAGGGCCTTGCGGCCGTCCGCCTTGAGCCTGGCGAAGGTGGCTTGGATGCGGCTCATGCCTGGCCTCCTTTTACGGCGTGGCCGCGCATGGAAGGCCGGTCGTAGAAGTCCTCGCCCGACAGGTCTGCCACGGTGCCGATGTCCTTGTCGCCGCGGCCGGACAGGTTCACGAGGATGCTCTGGTCGGGGCGCATGGTCGGCGCCAGCTTGCGCGCGTAGGCGAAGGCATGGCTGGATTCCAGCGCGGGGATGATGCCCTCGGTGCGGCACAGGTAGTGGAAAGCCTCCAGCGCCTCGGTGTCGGTCACGCCCACGTACTCGGCACGGCCGATGTCCTGCAGGAAGGCATGCTCGGGGCCCACGCCGGGGTAGTCCAGGCCCGCGCTGATGCTGTGCGTCTCGGTCACCTGGCCGTTCTCGTCCTGCAGCAGGTAGGTGCGGTTGCCGTGCAGCACGCCGGGGCTGCCGCGTTGCAGCGAGGCCGCGTGCTTGCCGCTGTCCAGGCCCTGGCCCGCGGCTTCCACGCCGATCAGGCGCGTGCCGGCATGGCCGATGTAGGGATGGAAGATGCCGATGGCGTTGCTGCCGCCGCCCACGCAGGCCAGCACGGCGTCGGGCTGCTCGGTCGCGCAGCCGGCGGCGGCCAGCATCTCGGGCATCTGCACCAGGCACTCGTTGCCGATCACGCTCTGGAAGTCGCGCACCATCATCGGGTAGGGGTGCGGGCCGGCCACGGTGCCGATGATGTAGAAGGTGTTGTCCACGTTGGCCACCCAGTCGCGCATGGCCTCGTTGAGCGAGTCCTTGAGCGTCTTGCTGCCGCTGTCCACGGGCACCACGGTGGCGCCCAGCAGCTTCATGCGGAACACGTTGGGGCTTTGGCGCTTGACATCCTCGCTGCCCATGTAGACCACGCACTCCAGGCCGTAGCGCGCGCAGATCGTGGCCGTGGCCACGCCGTGCTGGCCGGCGCCGGTCTCGGCGATCACGCGCGGCTTGCCCATGCGCCTGGCCAGCATGGCCTGGCCGATCACGTTGTTGATCTTGTGCGCGCCGGTGTGGTTGAGGTCTTCGCGCTTGAGGAAGATCTGCGCGCCGCCATGCTCGCGGCTGCTGCGCGCGGCGTGGTAGACGGGCGAGGGCCGGCCGACGAAGTGCGCCAGCTCGCTCTTGAATTCGGCGATGAATTCGGGATCGTGCTGGTAGCGCGCGTAGGCCTCGCGCAGTTCGGCGATGGCGTGCGTCAGCGTCTCGGAGATGAAGCTGCCGCCGTAGGGGCCGAAATGCCCCGTGGCATCCGGCTGCTGGTAGGGGGTCGTCATGACAGATTCTTTGCAAAGTGCGCGTCGGCGGCGCGGACGGCCGCGACGAAGCGGTTGATCTTGTCGGCGTCCTTGATGCCCTTGGAGGCTTCGACGCCGGAACTCACGTCAACGGCCAGCGACAGCGCGCGTGGCCGCACCTGCAAGATGCCATCGGTCACGTTTGCAGGCGTGAGTCCACCACTCAAGACGAGGTGAGAGTCGACGCTTGTTGGCAGGAGTGACCAATTGAATGCCTTGCCGCCGCCGCCGTATCCCTCGACATGGGCGTCGAGCAGGATGGCCTGGGCTTGGGAGAATTCGGCCGCGAATCTTACCAAGTCGAACGGATCTGCGTTTTCATCCAGGGGAATGCGGGCCGCGCGCAGGAAGGGGCGGGCCGGCCGCGCGGTGGCGGCCAGGCACTGGGCGGGCGTCTCGTCGCCGTGGAACTGCACCATGGCGCCGGGCACCTGGTCGCAGGCCGCGGCGACCTCCTGGGGCGGCGTGTTGACGAACAGCAGCACGGGCGTGACGAAGGGTGGCAGCCGGCGCGCCAGCTCGGCCGCGCGGCGCGGCGTGACGTGGCGCGGGCTCTTGGCGTAGAGCACGAAGCCGACGGCGTCGGCACCGGCGGCGACGGCGGCGTCCAGGTCCTGCTCGCGCGTGATGCCGCAGATCTTGATGCGGGTTCTGGTCATGGGAAAAACCTCTGGCCCGGGTCGGGCCGCGGTGGGAGCGCTTTCAGGCGGGGCCGCGCTCAGGGGAGCCAATCATAGGCAGCCGTGCGTTCCGGCAGGCCCCAATGGTCTTCGTAGCACGGGCCCAGGAAGTACAGGCCGTCGGGCGAGAAGGTGGGCGCGGCCACGCGGCGGTTGCGCGCGGCCAGCACCTCGGCCATCCACGCCACGGGCCGGTCGCCCTTGCCGATGACCAGCAGGCAGCCCATGAGGTTGCGGATCATGTGGTGCAGGAAGGCATCGGCCTCGAACTCGAAGCGCCAGTAGGCGCCGCGCCGCGCGATGTCGATGCGGCGCATGGTCTTGACCGGCGTGCGCGCCTGGCACTGCGCGGCGCGGAACGACGTGAAGTCGTGCTCGCCCAGCAGCAATCGGGCAGCGGCCTGCATGGCGGCCTGGTCCAGCGGGCGGTGCACCCAGCCGATGCGGCCGCGCTCCACGCTGGGCCGCACGGGCGACTCCATGAGCACGTAGGCATAGCGCCTGCCGATGGCGCTGGCGCGCGCGTGGAACTGCTCCGTGACCGGACGGGCCCATTGCACGGCGATGTCGCCGGGCAGGTAGCTGTTGGTTCCGCGCACCCAGGCATGCATCTCGCGCTGGATGGCGGTGTCGAAGTGCACGACCTGCATGAGGCCGTGCACGCCGGCATCGGTGCGGCCGGCGCAGATGGTGCCGATGTCCTGCTGCGCGAAGGTGCGCAGCGCATCCTCGAGCTTGTCCTGCACGGTGTTGCCCGAAGGCTGGCTCTGCCAGCCGTCGTAGGCCTGGCCCGCATAGCTGACCCCGAGTGCCAGACGCACCATCGATCTCCCCGCCTGCGCGCCGTTCAGCCGAGGTCGGCCAGGAAGCGCTGGGCCTGGGCCTTGAGCGGCCCGGTGGCCTCGGCCAGCACCTCTTCGGCCAGCGCCCGCGCACCGTCGTCGTCGCCGATGGCCTGGAACTCTTCTGCCAGGGCCAGCTTGGTGGCGAGCGGGTCGTCGGCATCCGGCTCGGCGAGCGGCTCGGCGGCCGGGGCCTTGCTGGCGGCATCGCCCAGGTCCAGCGAGAGCGAGCCCAGGTCGAAGGGCAGCAGGTCCGAGTCGGCTGCCGGTGCGGGCGTGGGCGCCGCCAGCGGTGCCTTGTAGGTGCTCTGCACGTCGAAGTCGAGGTCCATGGCCTCGGCCATGGGCGGTGCCGGGGGCTCGGCGTCGGGCGCGGGCTTCGCGGACGCGGCCGGCGGGGCCAGGCCGTCGTCGTCGCCGAGGTCCAGGCTGATGTCCGGCATGGGCTGCAGCGCGGGTGCCGGCGGCGCGGGCGTGGCGTCCAGCTCCAGCGCGGCATCGCTGTCCTCGGGCTCGGCTTCGGCCGGCGGCGGCGCTGCGGCAGCGCCGGTGACGGCGGCAGCAGCGGCTACGGCGCCGAGGCCGGCCACGGCGGCATCGCGCCAGAGCGGGTGCGCGGGCTGCAGTGCACGGCCCAGCGCGGCGGTGGCTTCCCACTCGGGCCCGGTGCCGCCGGTCAGCGCATGCACCTTCTCGGCCGTGGCCTGCAACGCGAGCGCGTCGCGGCGCTTGGCGTAGATCTCGGCCAGCTTGGCGTGGATGGCCACGCGCTCGGGCGCGGTGTGCAGGGCTTCCTTGAGGATCTCCTCGGCCTGCAGGTCGCGGCCGTAGGCCAGGTAGACCTCGGCCTCGGCCACCGGATCGACCTCGCTGCTGGTGTCGAACTGGCTGGGCGAATAGACGGCCGAGGCCGCGGCCTCGCTCTCGGCGGCGGTGTCCACATGCTGGCCGCCGCTGCTGGCGAAGAACGACTCGACGGGCTCCTGCAGGCGGTTTTCCTCTTCGGCCGCCTGGCGGCGCTGGCGTGCGCGGTAGATGCCTAGCGCGGCCAGCAAGGCCATCAGTGCCGCGACCACGGCCAGCAGCAGCGGGTTGTGGCGCAGGCTGTCGAGCAGGCCGCCTTCTTCCTGCGCCGTCGGCAAGGGCGTGGGGGCGGGCAGGGCCTTGTCGGTGGGGGGGGGCTCGACCGCTGGCGCGGATGCGGCGGGCTCCGGTAGGGGCGCCGGTATGGGGGCCGGCGCGGGAGCGGCAGCTTCGGGGGCGGGGGCCGGTGCCGGTGCGGGAGCCGAGGCTGCGGGTTCCGGGGCCGGCGCTGGTGCAGGCGCAGGAGCGGGAGCCGGCGCGGAGGCCGGCGACGCGGCGCTGCCGGCGCCCAGCTTGTTGAGCGCGTCGATGTTGCGCGAGAGTTCCGCGACGCGCTCGGAGGCTTCCTTTGCGGCCTTCTCGCGGGCGATCTTCTCGTCCTGCGCACGGCTTTGCACGCCGCCCTTGGAGAGCGTCAGGCGGTCCGGTGCCGTCGCCGCGGGCCGGTTGTCGTCGACCTTGCCCTGCACGCGGCCACTGGCCGAACGCTGTGCGCCGCCCGGGACCGAGGGCACCTGGCCGGCCATCTGGCTGCGGTAGGCATTGAAGTCGCGCGACTGGGCCGCGATGGTGCGCGTGGCCTCGTCCGCAGGGATGGCGGCGGCCTGGCTGGCACTGGGCAGCTCCAGCACGGCGCCGGCGCGCAGGCGGTTGACGTTGCCGTCGATGAACGCGTTCGGGTTGCCGCGCAGCATGGCGACCAGCATCTGGTCGAGCGAGACGTTGGGCGGCCGGTTGGCGGACGCGATGCCGCTGGCCGTGTCGCCGCGGCGCACGGTGGTGCCCGCGAGAGGGGCCGTGGGCGCCGCGGCGGGCGGGGAAGCCGCGGCACGCGCAGGCGGTGCCGGTGGCGCTGACGGCGCAGGAGCAGGCGGTGCGGATGCGGCGGGGCTGGGGGCCGGCACCGGCGCCGGCGCAGGAGGCGGCGGCGTGGCCGCGGCGGGCGGCAGCTGCGGCGCCGTTGGTGCTGCGGCGGCCTGGCGCTGCGACGGCGGGTCCAGCAGCAAGGTGTAGTCGCGCACGGCCCGGCCCGAGGCCCAACTGGCCTGCAGGATCAGGTCGATGAAGGGGTCGCTGACCGGCCGGTCGCTGCTGAGCCGCAGCACGGCGCGGCCATCGGCCCGGCGTGCCCGTTCGATGCGCACCGTGCCCAGCGCGGCGTTGTACTCCAGGCCGGCCGCGCGGAAGGCCTGCGGCGTAGCGATCGCTGCCTGCAGCGTGCGGGACTCTTCTTCCGTGATGTCCGGCAGCTCGATCTCGGCACGCAGCGGTTCGCCGAGGGCGGACTGCACCGTGGCCCGGCCCAGCGTCAGCGCGTGGGCCTGCTGCAGTGGTGCCAGCAGCGCCGCGGTGGCGGCCGCGGCCACCATGCTGCGCTTCCAACCCTGCAAAGCCGGCGTCACCTTTGGTTTGTCATCAGCCTGTTCAGCAGCATTGGAACGTTTGATCATGCAAATGGACGGGCCGACTTGGTTTCTAAAAAGAACGGTAGCAGCAATGCTTTAGGCTGACAAGCTGAAGCGGGTTCGAACCTGGCGCTGCTTTGGAGCCCGCCATTCTCGCTGCACCGCAATGTTGCCGGACGACAACGGCCCGCCGGGGGGCGGGCCGTGTCCCAGGGCGTGCTGCGGTTCAGGCCTGCAGCAGCACGCGCAGCGTGCGGCGCAGCGGCTCGGCCGCGCCCCACAGCAGCTGGTCGCCGATGGTGAAGGCGCCCACGTACTCCGGGCCCATGGCCAGCTTGCGGATGCGGCCGACCGGGATGTTCAGGGTGCCGGTGGTGGCCACGGGGGTCAGGCCCTTGAGCGTGTCTTCACGCGTGTTCGGCACCACGCGCACCCACTCGTTGTCGGCGGCCAGCATGGCTTCGATGTCGGCCAGCGGCACGTTCTTCTTGAGCTTGAAGGTCAGCGCCTGGCTGTGGCAGCGCATGGCGCCGACGCGCACGCAAAAGCCGTCGACCGGCGTGATGCCGGTGCCGAAGGACGGGCCCTGGCCGAGGATCTTGTTGGTCTCGGCGCCGCCCTTCCACTCTTCCTTGGACATGCCCCATTCGGCGTCGTCCTGCGCCTTGCCCAGGCCCAGGTCCTTGTCGATCCAGGGAATCAGGCTGCCGCCCAGCGGCACGCCGAAGTTGGCGGTTTCGTCGGCACGCAGGGCCTTCTGCTTGGCCAGCACCTTGCGGTCGATCTCGAGAATGGCCGACTTGGGATCGTTGAGCAGGTCGCGCACCTCGCCGTGGATGCTGCCGAACTGCGTCAGCAGCTCGCGCATGTGCTGCGCGCCGCCGCCCGAGGCCGCCTGGTAGGTCATGGTGCTCATCCACTCCACCAGGCCGGCCTTGTAGAGCGCGCCCACGCCCATCAGCATGCAGCTCACCGTGCAGTTGCCGCCGATCCAGTTCCTGCCGCCCTTGGCCAGCGCGCGCTGCATCACGGGCAGGTTGACCGGGTCGAGCACGATGACCGCGTCGTCCTTCATGCGCAGCGTGGAGGCGGCGTCGATCCAGTGGCCGTTCCAGCCGGCGGCGCGCAGCTTGGGAAAGACCTCGGTGGTGTAGTCGCCGCCCTGGGCCGTGATGATGATGTCGCAGCGCTTGAGCGCGTCGATGTCGTAGGCGTCCTGCAGGGTGGTCTCGTTCCTGGCCTGCGCGGGCGCCTTGCCGCCCGCGTTGGAGGTCGAGAAGAACACCGGCTCGATCAGCTCGAAATCGCCTTCGGCCTGCATGCGGTCGATCAGGACCGAGCCGACCATGCCGCGCCAGCCGACGAGGCCGACCAGATTACCTACCTTCATCACATTGCCCTTTCAAGTAAAAACAAACAGCGCCTGATGGACTGCTCGCCTGGCGCGTCGACGGCCAGGAAGGGCGCACGACGAACCAGGCTGGATCAGCCCTGAATGGTGGTCGTGGTTTTGGTGGAGATGTCGGCCGCCACAACCGCGCCGAAAGGCGTGGTTTCCCGCACCCACATGCCGGACGGCATGGACAGGATTGCGGAGCAGGCGGCGGCGGACATGGGGCGCGATTGTAGCCAAATGCCCCGTCAGTTGTCTGCCGCGGCCCATTCGAACTCCGGCAGCACGACTTCCCAGTCCGGCACGCTGGCCATTTCCGGCGGGCGGGCACGCCGCGCGAGGATGGCGGCGACGCGTGTCTGGACGAGCCGGCCCGGCGGCGGCGCGAAGCGTTTGGCCATGCAGCCCACCGTCTGGCCGCTGGCATCGGCGAGCTCCCAGCCGTCCTGGCCGTCTTTGCGTCGGCGCAGGTCGAGTCGCGCGCCGACCTCGAGTGCGGCGGTGGCCGCATGCACCGGCGCGCCGGGGCCGAAGCGGGCCGGCCAGGACAGCACCACGTCGGCCGGGCTGGCCGTGGTGACGCGCGTCCAGCCGGTCGGCAGTGCGGCCATGGGGCTGGGGCGCGATCGCAGCGCCAGGCCATGGGTGGCGCGCACGAAGGGATGGCCCGCCGCCGTGCGTTCGCACAGCGTCAGCGTCAGGCGGGCGCGCGTCATGGCGACGTAGAACAGCCGGCGTTCGTCGTCGCTGCCATCGCGCCATCCGCCGCCGTCGACGATCAGCACATGGTCGAACTCCATGCCTTTGGCGCGGTGCGCGGTCATCAGCGTCAGCGGGGCGTTGGCGGGGGCTTCGCCCTGCGTCGCGCTGGCGTGCTCGTGCAGCGCTTCGGCGACATCGTCGGCGAGCAGGGGGTAGCCGCCCCCGGCGTCCTCTGCCTGCTGGATGAAGCGGGCCAGCGCGGCGCGCCAGGGGTGGTCGATCCAGGCTTCGACCGGCCTGCCGTAGCGGCGCCGGAACCAGCGGCGCAGCGCGCCGGGCCGCATCTGCATGCGCCGGCGCGGAGTGCGGCGCAGCGCACCCTGCAACAAGGCGCGCAGGGTGGCGCCTTCGCGGGTCTGGTGCAGGCGGACGGACCGGCTGTCGTGCAGCAGTTGCACCGGCACCCCCTGCGCGCGGCACAGCGCTGCCAGGGCATCGAGGTCCACCTTGCGCCGCGCGATCGCGGCGAAACGGCCCCAGCAGCCCGCCCCGTCGGCATCGGCCACCAGCGCATGCAGCCGCTGCAACTCCTGCAGCGCCACGGCGGCTTCTTGCAATGGCTGCGGCGGCACTTCGAGAACCTGGACCCGGCCACCCGCCAGCGGGTCGCGCGCGGCCCAGGCTCCGCCGTCGGGATCGGCACGGCGGGCGTGGTCGACGCGCAGGGGCTGGCCTTCCTTCATGCGGCCACGGGCCGGCTCGATCACGCGGTTGGCGCACTGCACGATGTGGGCGCTGGAGCG